>NZ_JBNWEN010000003.1:0-394533 GCF_050496725.1 Bacillus sp. MM09(2025) | reverse complement strand
TAAACTGACATGGAGAAACTCTAAAACTCGAAGCATATGAGTTGAACTATGAAGTGAACGAATCCGAAGAAGTGTAAATCTTAGAAAGGACTCCTCAATCGATGGAGTCCTTTTTGATTCCTCTTCCCCTCTTCTATAGGTTAGAAAGGATGTGAGTAATTGAGCGAACAACTGAAAATATTTGTTACTCCAGTAGCAGATACCTCTTCACAGACAACTGAAAATCTTAATAAACAAATAAAACAAATTCAATCTAAGCTAAATGTCCTCGAATTAAAAACAAACATTGACAACGACACCCTAAAGACTCTAAAAGAGTTTACTTCTGCATTTGACAAATATCAGTCCAATTTAAAAAATTACAACGACACTGTAAAAGAAACAACTAAGATAACACAACACCTTAACGGTAATGTCACAAAGGTCACTCAGGAGCATAAGCGTAGTGGTGAAATTATTCAGAGAACAACTGAGAAAATTAAAGAGCAAACCAAAGAAACAAATAATTTAGCCTCCGCACAACAAAAGTTAGGTCAGGTTGTAAAGAATACTGACAGACTGAATGCTCAAGGTAAAGTTACTGGTTCTACTCAGAAAAATCGTGATGGTTACAAGGATTATACATACAATCTCGATGAAAAAGGAAATGTAAAAAACTCAACTGTTTCCACAAATTTCGAGAAAAAAAGAAAAGATATTGAAGCGTTGAATGTCTCTCTGCAGAGACTTCGTGAGCAAGGTATTCTATCTGATACTACCCTCTCCTCTCTCGGCCGTAAAATCAACCTTGCTCAATCTTCAGCTCAAATTGACTCTCTCAAACAAAAAATTCGCACATTGGATGACAAGTCATCTGTTGTAGCAAAGAATAACGAGCTAAAGCAGACGATTGCACTATACCAAAGGCAAGCTCAGTTAAATGCAAACAATTTAACGAGTAAGTATGGCAATAACTTAAGTAATCAGAGTAAGGCACAGATTCAAGAATACCTTATTGCTGTTACTCAGCTCACTTCTAAAACCCCTGCTCTATCTTCAAGAATTAAAGACCTCAATATGCAGTTTAGAGAGCTTTCATCTTCGATACAAAACTCAACCCAAAGAGCTACATCGTTTGGACAACAATTGGGCGATGCTTTTAGTCGTATTCCAGCATATTTGCTTTCAGGTTCTATATTTTATGGAGCTATTACAGCTTTAAAAAATATAACCCAGCAAGCAATCGAAATCGACACTCTAATGACAAATATCCGTAGAGTCATGGATTTGCCAGATTATAAATTCAATGAGCTCCTTCAAACTTCTTTAGATTTAAGCAACGATTTATCAAACAAAGTCTCAGATGTGCTAGAAATTACGGGAAGTTTTGGTCGAATGGGTTTTCAGGCAGATGAGCTTTCCGATTTAACCAAAACTGCACAAGTTTTGCAGAACATTTCAGATTTAACTGCGACTGATACTGTAAACACTCTTACTGCGGCCATGCTCAATTACAACGTATCGGCAAAAGAGTCAATTTCCATCGCTGATAAGCTCAATGAAGTTGATAACAACTTTGCAATTTCCACACTTGACATGGCTAACTCGATAAGAAAAGCAGGAAGTACCGCTGCTACATTCGGTGTTGAATTGAATGACTTAATCGGCTATACAGCGGCCATCGGGAGCACCACACGTGAAAGTGGAAATATAGTAGGTAACTCATTAAAGACCATTTTCGCAAGAATTGGTAACAATAGAAGCTCTATTAAAGCCTTAGACCAAATTGGTATCTCTGTGCAAACAGCAGCTGGTGAAGCGAAAACATCAAGTCAGTTAATTGGCGAAGTGGCAGAAAAATGGGATAGCTTATCTGATGCCCAAAAGCAAAACACATCGATTGGTGTTGCGGGTATTTATCAACTATCTAGATTTAACGCCCTATTGAATAACTACTCAATTTATCAAGATGCAGCAAACACATCTGCAAACTCAATGGGTTCGGCCTGGAAAGAACAAGAAAAGTATGCTGATAGTTTACAAGCAAGAATAAACAGACTTCAAAATACGGTAACTGAATTTGCTGTTGCCGCAAGTGATGCCTTCATTTCAGATGGTCTGATCGCTTCTACAGAAGCTCTAGGAAATTTCATGGGATTGACCACTGGCTTAGTTAAAAATATCGGCTTCCTTGCTCCTGCTTTCGCAACAGCTACCGTTGCCACATTATTGTTCTCATCTGCATTAAGAAGCACGTCAATGCAAAGTGGTGTTAAGATTATAAACACCTTAAGAGAAATACCTGCGAATCTGCAAACATATTCTCTAAAGGCAGCAACTACAACAGCTACTACTAACATCTTATCGCATTCGTTTGCAGCATTAGGTAAAGCAGCAAGATCCGCAGGTATATTCTTAGCTGGTACTGCCCTTCCTATTGCCGCTTTTGCCGCACTTGGATTTGTAATCGAAAAGCTTGTTAGCACTTATGCTGATGCTAAAAAAGCTCAAGAGGAATTTGAAACAGCACAGAAAACTTCTGTAGAGGCTTGGACTACAAATAAAGAAGCTACTCAAGGGCTAATTGATAAGTATAAAGAACTTCGTAAAGCTAAAGAAAACAACCAACTAACACCTGAAAAAGAACAAGAATACCTATCAGTTTCACAACAGTTAGCAGCAACATTTCCTAACCTTGTTGAAGGATATGACGCTCAAGGCAATGCCATCATCAAGAATAATGAGGCCTTAAAAGAGGCAATCAAATATACTGAAGAAATGGCTGCCTTTAACAAGCGTGATTTAAAGGATAATGCAACTTCCAACTTTGAAGATCAAATTAAAAAGCTAAAAGATTTGAACAAAGAAATGGAAGCAAATAAAGTTTTAGCTGATAACTATAAAGAAGGTTCAAGTTGGATTACAAGAATCTTCGAAAACCCCTTTGCTAATGATGATGATTACGTAAAAGAAGGATACAAATACGAACGTGAAGCCTTGCGTGCGAAACAATCAATAGTAAGCGCAAATGCTGAAATTCAGGCTTCAGTATTAGATGTAATCAGTGCGTTTAATTCCATTGATATTAACCCTAATATTAAAAAGTCCATAACTGACATCCTGAATACAATGGATTTCAGTAAATTAAGTCCTGAGCAACTTAAGAGTTTTTCACAGCAAGTAGCTGTCATCATGGATTCTCTTCAAAAATCTTTAAACAATGGCAATGGTTCAGAATTTGATAAGCAAGTGGATCCACTGAAATCACTTATTACTGAGTTTTCGGATGGAAAAGTAAAAGTAGACAACTTGAACCTCTCCTACTCTACTCTAAAAGATTCATTAGATCAGGCTAAAAATGCTGGTGATTCAGCGAAAGTCACCTGGAATGAAAATGGTGAAGGTGTAGATGAGCTAGGTGAATCAGTTGGGAATCTATCTGATAAGCTTAAAGAAGTTAAAGGCGATATTGAAGCTACAGTAGATGTTTTAGATCAATTACTGCAATCTGGTCAAGCTACAGCAGCAATGGAAGCTTTGCAAGGCGATGTCTACGATGATTTAGCTGATCAGGTTTCCCCTCTTAACGGCTTATTGGAAAAGATGGCTGAAGGTAAGTCTATTTCTGCATCAGAAGCAATGAAACTTATTCAAAAGGAAAAAGATCTAGCTGGTGCGATTTCAATAGAAAACGGGATTGTGAAAATAAATCGTGATGCAGTAATCAAGCTAAGAAATGCTAAAGTTAAAGCATATGCAGATATGCAAACTTCCGTAAAACAAGAGTTATTGAATCAAGCGAATGCTTTAAGTAAGAAAATCGGGTATTACAAATCTGAAATCACAGCAATTAAAACTGTTCAAGATGCATTGCGAAAAAAGGCAGAGTTAGAAAAGTTAAAAGAAGATTCATTGAAAATGACTAATGGTAAGCAAGATCAGCTCGCAATTGAACAATTCAAGGCGGCTCAAAGAGATCTTGGTGAATTATCTGGTATCACTGATCAACTGGAAGAATTAGATAAACTTTCGGAATTAACTCAAGCATCTTTAAATGAAACAGGAACGTCTTTTGAAACAATGTCGGATTCGGCTGACAAGGCTTCAAAATCAACGAAAGATTCAATCTACGTTGCAGATAAATATAAAGAAGCATTAGAGCGAGTCAATAAGCAAATTGAAGAACAAAACAGAAAAACAAATGACTATCCTAAGTGGTCACAGAAATATCGTGATTCAATTAAGAAGGAAATCAAGGCGTTAGAACGAAAAGAAAAGCTTCTTAAGAGTCAGATTAAGCTACTTAAAGAGCAAATTAAATCTGGCTACATTGCTCAAACGGGTATTGTCGACTCTTCTTCATCCTACTCCCCTTCTAGCTCTTCATATTCTGCTTCAGGTGGTTCTTACTCTGGTAAGTACTCAAATATTATCAATCAGGCTGCATCGAAATACAATGTTCCAGCTGCATTAATTGCTGCGGTCATTAAACAAGAATCAAACTTCAATCCAAATGCTCGTTCATCAGTTGGAGCAACAGGATTAATGCAACTTATGCCAGCTACAGCTAGAGGTCTTGGAGTTAAAAATTCAAAAGATCCTTATCAAAACGTAATGGGCGGTACCAAGTATTTTAAGCAAATGCTTGATAAGTTTGGATCGATTGAAAAAGCGTTAGCCGCATACAATGCGGGGCCTGGTAATGTAACTAAATATGGAGGCATTCCTCCATTTAAAGAAACCCAGAATTACGTTAAGAAAGTGAATAACTACTTTAAACAAATGGGCGGTTCACTATCTTCTAGTGGAGGTTCAGCTGCAAGCTACTACGACTCCATGAGAAGAACATCTCACTTTGGTCAGCAAGAAAAAGGATTGCGTTCTGCTCCTCATAAAGGTTTAGACTTAGCCGCTAAATCTGGAACTCCTATCAAGTCTCTAAAATCAGGTAAAGTACTTACTGCCGCATACTCTAAATCAGCTGGTTATTGGGTAGTTGTACAACAAGATGATGGCACAGTTGCTAAGTATATGCATATGCAAAAAGGGCTTAATGTTAAGTCTGGCCAAAAGGTTCAAGCTGGTCAAACTCTTGGTAAGATGGGAAGTACTGGTCGTTCTACTGGTACTCATCTTCATATGCAGATTGAGAAAAACGGTAAAGCGATTGATCCAGAAGCATATATGCAACAAATTGGCTCTGACTTGTCTAGCTCAGAAGCTGAACGTCAACAAGCTATTTCACAAGCTAAATCTGACTTACTTGGACTTGAAGGCGACCTATCTTCTGTCAAAGACCAAATTCAAGACCTACAATATGAAATCGTTCAGTCAAAACTTGATGAATTTGAAAAACGCAAATCTGATTTAGAATTGAAAGTTGCTCAAAACCAATCTAAAGCAAGTCGCTATCTCAATGATAGTGCTCAGTTTAGAAAATATACAAATGAGCAACGTAAAGCAGTTGAAGCGCAACAAAAAATTCAGAATCAAAAAGTTAATTGGATCAACAAAGAGCTAAAGCAAAATAAACAATTAAACGCTGCTCAACGTGATCAATTACGTGAAGAATTAAAACAAGCTAAACTTGATCTCATCAGCATCAAAGATCAGGTTTATGAGTTACAGGCTACTATTGTTCAATCTAAAACCGATCAAATTCTTAATAACATTGATAAGTCAGTCAAAAAGACTGAATCAAAGCTTAAGAATGTCGACATTAAGATCCAAACAACTGAAGAAGACAAAGATAAAGTTAAGTACTATAGTCAGCAAATCAAGCTGATACAGCAACAACAAAAAGAAGCTGCAAAGTACATAAAAGATTTGGAGAAACAAAAGAAAGCAGCTAAGGGTTTCCCTGAAATCCAAAAGCAAATATCAGATGAAATTTCAACTTGGAAAGATAAGCAAAAGGATTTCAACTTAGAGCTACACCAAACAAAAAAAAGCATCAAAGATATTTACAAGTCACTTGCAGATGAAGTTGTCTCTATCTACAAAGAGATGTATGAGAAAATGCGAGATATCGAGCTTGAAGCTCATCGTAAAGCTACTCAAGATATCATTGATGGCATTGATAAGGAAGATGATGAAGCCAAGTTCCAAAAGGATTTAAAAGATCGTCAGGAAAGCATTCAAAAGCTTTTGGATCAGATAAATCAATATGCGTTAGACGACTCTGAGTTTGGTAAGTCGAAGGTAAAAGAACTTACTGAACAGATGCAAAAAGAACAGCTTGATTTAGACCAATTCCTCAAAGATCGTGAAAACTCCAAGCGTAAAGAAGCACTACAAGATCAACTTGAAAAAGACGAAAAATCAATCAACACTAAATATGATGATCTTGTAAATGATGAGCGTGGATTTAAGGATTTAGAAGGTAAATTGATGAACGGTAAGATTAGTGATATCAATAAACAGCTTTCTGAGTTTACTAAATTCATCAATTCAAATATGGAGTCAATCGGTAAGTCTATTTCTAATAATTTGATTGATAAGCTTAAAGAGGCTTCAAATGCTCTCGGTGTTGTCGTTAAGGGCAATACTACTGGACAAAAAATCGCTCGTTTTAAGACTGGTGGATCAGTTGGTAAAGTACCAGCTCAAGGAGCGCTTGCAGTTGTAGATGATGGAGAAATCGTCCTCAATAAACAAGACTCAGTTAATATGCTTAAAGCAGTCGAAACAGTTAGAGACATCAGTCAAAATGATGTGCCGTTTACTCCTAAATGGGGTTCTGGACAAAAGCTGAATTCCATTATGTCCGCTGTTCCTACCGAAGTTAAAATGGCTGGTGCGAATATTGTTAAAAGTGCTGCATCTGCTATTAGCATTATTCCTAGTGCGATCACAAAGCTTACAAAAGCTCCTCAACCGTCTGTAAACAGTACAGACAATAACGTAGGTAATATTGGTGAACTGCATTTCCACATTGAAAACATGTATGGTGACCAGAATACAGTAGATAAGTTTTCTGATACTGTAATAAAGAAAATCACTAACTATACCAAACAGAATTATGGAAGTTTATAAAGAGTCTAGTCTCTAGGCTCTTACTTCGTTTTAAAAGGTGATTATATGATTAGAGAAAGTCAATATTTTATTTTTAACCACATAAGGTCAACAGACATGGGTGTAGCGAATGTGAATACTGACGGTGGTTTACAAGAAGAAAACTTTCTAGCAGGAAAGACCGTTAACGAGACTTTTATCAAAGGTCGATCCGAGCCTATCGTTGACAGCGTTACCTATGAACCATACGAGATTTCACTGAATTTTTACGTAGATCAGAATATTAAAGAGGGTTTCTATAAAAATAGAAATTTGACTCAAAAGAAGCTCAGAGAAATTGCAAGTTGGTTAAGTGTTACAGATTACTCCCCTCTCTCCTTTAGCTCAAATCTAGACATTATTTATTATGCAATGCCTGTTAATCCGATTGATCTGGTTCATAACTGTTCTGAAGATGGGTATGTTCGGCTAACTATGAAGGTACTCCCTTTTAAATTCGGAGTTAAGATATCTTCCCCCTGGATAGACCCTTCGAGACATCAAGATAATATTATAAAATTAGACAATAAAGGCGATCTAGATATACCCCTTTCAATGGAAATTAAAAAGATAGGCAATGGAGATATTAAAATCACAAATCTCAGTTCTTATAGAAACCCGTTTTCCTTTAATGAATTAATTGATAAAGAAATTATAAAAGTTGATTCTGTTAAAGAAATATTGGAATCGAGTTTTTCTGGCTATGAATGCTATGAACAATCTAATGAAAATTTTATTGTGCTTGGCAAGGGGCAAAATCGAATTAAAGTCGAAGGATCTTGTTTGATTAGATTTAATTATCGCTTTAAATATTTCTAGGAGGTGAAACTTCCGTTGAATTTAGGAGAATTCACTTTCAAACCAGGTAAACTTAAACTGGAATTATGTAAAACGAATAAAAAGAAAATAGCTAATATAGTGGATTTCTCTAATGCATCTGTAAACTTGAACCATGCTGCAATTAACGACTTAACCTTTACCATGCCTCTTAAAGCTAGGTATGGTGATGAGATTAAAACAAATCACGTCACTAAGCTAATCAAGGAATGGTACCTAGTTAAAGCAACTTTCTTGAACCGTACAGAATACTACGTAATTGACAGTATTACCGATTCCAGTAGCCAAGAGAAAGATGATATTCAGATTAATTGCCAACTAACTCCTTACATGCTTCACAAACCCAAGATCATGCAGTACGAAGGCATTTCTAAAAATTTAAAAGAGATTGGCGAAGTTTGTTTAAACGAAACAGGTTGGACTGTAGGTGAAATCGATAATGCTTTCAACGAAAAAAGGCGTTCGTTTTCAATCAGCTCAATGACATCAAGGTATGATTTTTTAAAGAATATCTGCGAAACTTTTGATGCAACACCAGTTTTTGATACTATCAAAAACACAGTCTCATTTTACAAAAGTGATGAAATCTCAAAGTATAAAGGCGTTAAAATTTCTTCCCACAACTTTATGATTGATATGACAGACACACGCAGTATGGAGGAAGTCGTGACAAGGCTTCATGTATCAGGAAAAGATGGGATCGTAATTAATTCGGTTAATCCAACAGGGCAAGCATATCTAGACGATTTCAGTTTCTTTTTAAGTCCCTTTCAACGTGATGAAAATAGGAATGTAATTAAGAATAGTGATTACATGAGTAATGAGTTGTGCCATGCTTTGTTAGACTATAATGATATGGTAAATAAGGAAGCTGAAGAATTTAAAACTTTGTTGAATGAAAAAAAACAGGCCGAATCCAATAAGACAACCCAAGAAAATGAGCTTTATGTGCTAAAAAATTTAGAATTGCAACAAATTTTGGATCGAATTGAAGTGGTTAAAGAAACCAATGGTGATACTAAGGATTTAATCAAACAAAGAGATTTAAAATTGAGTCAAGTCGATTCTAAAAAAAGTGAAATTGCACAAATTGAAGCAAAAATCAATTTATTGAACAGTGAAATTGCTACACTGAAAAATCGATTAGATATGCCCACATTTTTAGGCGAAACGCTTTTCAACGAGTTGATTCCGTTTATTCATAAAGGCGAATGGACTAACGACAACATTTTTGATGAAACGGAACTATATGAAAAAAGTTACGAAGAGTTAGAGAAACGAAGATCACCTCCTATCGACATCAAAACAAACATAGTTAACCTATATAATGCAGTAAGTGAAAAAGATTATTGGGATAGAATTTCTTTAGGAGACATAATTAGAATTCAAAACAAAGAGTTCGGCACTGAGTACAGAGCCACTTTAGCTGGGATGAGTTTGAATTTTGATGATTCCACTATTTCTGTAACACTCACAAATGGGAAAAAACCAAAAAGTATTGAGCAAGAATGGTCAGATATGCTATATAGAAATAAAAAAGCTTCGACTGAATTCAACACTCGCAAAATCGACTATGATCGACTTACTACTAACTACAATGCACGTAATGACCGTATTTCCACTCCTCCCTCCCCTCCAACCATCGGAATGAAATCTGTGACTCACAAAGTGAATGAAAATGGATCTGTCGATATTTCGGTCTCCTGGAATTATCCAAGGTCTGATGAAGATAAGTACAATATAGACGGTTTCATCGTACATTGTTATCCTGATACATCTTCAGACACCTACTTGTTTGGCGCTTCGTTAGCCAAGGAGCAACGAATTTCTGTTAGATATGATAAACGCATAGCTACCTTCACATCGCAAGTACCTACGAAATATTTCACCTTTGGTGTACAGGCATACAGAAACGTTGAAACCTCGATTAGTACAAATGGTGTTTTGTTATCTGATATAGTTCAACCACAATCACCGAGTGAGAATCCTTACCGACCATCTAATACTGTTGAGGTTAAAGGTAAAGTAAACGGAATACGCCAGATTTCTACGCCTGAAAAGCCTTCTAGTCCAGATGTCAACACTCTCTGGATTGATCCTACAACTAATAAATCTGAATTGTATGATGGCGAAAAGTGGATTGTTCAATCTGCTGGTAACGCAGACTCCTTAAATGGTATAACTCCTGCTCTAAACGAAGAACCCAACACTATACCTGTTAGAGATGATAACGGTGTAATATCAGCATCTATATCAGGCAGCGCATCTAAATTAGGTGAGTATACAGACCAAGACTTCATTCTGAAGACAGATAAAGATACGCCAAATGGAGTTGCTGTATTAGATGCTAACGGAAAGATTAAGCTAACCAATCTTCAACAAGTAAGTTTTGTCGGTACATACATTGGCAACGGGGTTCAAAACAGAATGATCTCTCTCCCCTTCACTCCCACTCTAGTCAAAGTTAGGTCAACTGTTCAAAGTGATCCCTCATTAGCTATTGTGAGCACTAGTGGCGGCTATGTGGAGGAAATTTTCGGATCAAATATCTATTTTAAAGGAATAAACAACCTTCCCGATAATACAAACGGACGACTTGCAAATATGGGGTTTATTACTGGTTCTGATTCAACTTTTAAAGGCAACAAACAAGGAGTCACATACTTCTTCGAAGCATATAGAAATCTATAGGAAAGGAGTGATTCTATATGGATTTCCCAAAACTTTATAATGATCCGATCTTATACCACAAACGAAAAGACACTTACGATGATCCTTATATGAGCTATGATGAAACCCACTCTATTTTAAATGGGCGGATATTTTTAACTGAAAATCCTAATCGTGAAAATAGAGTTGTTATCACTGGCGGAAACAAAGAGTGGAAAGAAATTGAAGATGGTGAATTAGAAGATGACTGTTATCGTGTTGATTACATGATGGGAGTTGTCTTTTTTAATGCCTCTAACGAAGGAAAAGAATTGCAAGTTAAATACGTTGGCGAAGGTGCCCACTTCTTCCCTGCGGCACGCATTTGGGTTAGACGGTCAGGTAATACAGTAGTTGAGACACTTCAAGGTTTAATTGATGAAGCAGAAGACTGTATCATTCGCATGAATGAAAGAATTTTAGAGTGTGAACGAGTCATTAAGCGTTGTATAGAAATAACTACTTGGTGCCGTCAAATTACTTCGCAATACGAGCGTGTCGTTGAAGAAACGAAGAAAAAATACTACCCATCTGTCAATAACTACTCTGATTTAATTGTTGAATATCCGAATCCTCAAGTTGGTTGGACAGTCGCTGTTAAGAACATAAAAACAGTTTATCGCTGGGATGGATTTGAATGGGTTGATATTGGTGTTTCAGAAGTCTATGAAGGATTCAATATTCTTTTGAGTGCTTATGAGCCGCACAGTTTAAATTATATTTGGTATCAAGATGAGAGTTTAAGTCCTACAAAGAAAAGAGTTGTTATTTCTAACGCAGCTCCAGAAACAGGACAGATATGGTATAAACCTGATTGATACACATAAAGGAGGAATTAATTAATGGGTTTTAGAATGCCAGATCCTGCTACTGGTGAATATGTACCAATGGCCATTGAATTGCTGAAATCTGACGGTGTTGGATATACCGCACCTGAAATTAAAGCCAAATTTGATGGAATTCTAGATTCGGTAACAAACCTGTCTACAACAACTACTGATAAGCTAAAAGAAATGGCTGATTTAATTGGAGACATTGGTGAGCTTGCAGGTGATACTGGAAGTGTTGTGGACACAATCAAAAAAGAACTAAATCAACGTGGGATAAATGTTAAATGGCTAGGAGCAGTTGGAGATGGTGAAACAGATGACACTCCAGCCTTTCTTGCTGCAGAAGCATTGTCTAATAATGAGTATCCGATTTTCGTACCACCAGGCACTTATTTAGCTGATCATGCAGACCTAAAAGGTAATTACTTTGGTAGCGGCGCATTCCTCATTGTCAAAGAAAGAGAAGCCTTCAACGCAACTGCTCCCCCGAGTCAAAAAAGAGATCAACGCCTGTTCCCTCTTACCTCTACACCTCTACCTATTCTTAATGAATTCTACGGAAAAAACTCGGGATACAAAATCACTTTAGACGCTTACGGAAACACATCTACAGGAGAAGAGTCTCTAAAAAATCTTACTTCTGGTAAGCAAAATACAGCTATTGGCTTCCTATCTCAGATGAACAACCAAACGCAATACTCAAACGTTTCAGTCGGTGGAAGTACTTTAGCACAAGGAACTTATTATAGTCGTACAACAGCTATCGGAAACAACTCTTTAAAATGGGCTGGTATTAAAGATCCAATCGTGTCAAGACATGAGCTGTGGCTAAATGAGAAGGATTTAAACAACATTTGGAACATTTCAGGAACAGATTCTTACATCTTGAAACAAATGAACCCTGAAGTTGAAAAATTGATTCAGCCTACTGGATACCCTGCTCCTCAAGGCGCTGTCATTGTCAATGAAGGAGGAGGCTTTCCCGCAGCTACTTCCTCATCTCAAGTACTAGGTAATACTGGTGTTGGCCGTAACGCTCTGCTTCAATTGGTTAGAGGTATCCATAATACTGCAATTGGATATCAAGCTCTTGCAA
Organism: Bacillus sp. MM09(2025); assembly: GCF_050496725.1. NCBI lineage: Bacteria > Bacillati > Bacillota > Bacilli > Caryophanales > Bacillaceae > Bacillus > Bacillus sp. MM09(2025). Next base: position 382,029 of record NZ_JBNWEN010000003.1, on the reverse strand, counting down.
GATCTTATACGACTGAAAGATGTACTGCTATTGGCGCATTTGCATTAGCTAACAACCTTGCTGGTAAAGAAAACATTGGCATTGGTAGAAACGCAATGAAGTATAACCAGACTGGTCAAAAGAACATTGTTATCGGTAATAACGCTATGGGGTATGACGTATTTGGCACTAGAAATATTTTCATCGGGCATCAAGCTGGACAAAGATCAAACGGAAATAAGAATGCTTCCCACACTCTAAATACTGTTATTGGGACGTACGCTCATCAAAATAAAACAGATGGTGAAGCAAACGTTTCTATCGGTGCTAGAACACTTCTAAATGGTGCAAATGGTAGTCGAAACGTTGTTGTAGGTACTGAAGCTGGTATCAACTATACTGGCAACAACTCTATTATCATCGGAAATAAAGCAATGCCTAATAGTAACCAAGATCGATTATTATGGATTGATTATGGAAATGATGGCAATGCCTCTCCTTTCATATACGGTGATATGGGAAATAACATTATGAACCTTCGTGCAAACTTGCGACCTGACACTGATGCTTCTCAATCATTAGGTGCTCCTTCAAGACGATGGGCTAACATCTATGCTTCAAATGGAACAATCAACACTTCTGATGAGAGATACAAGCAAAACATCACTGATATTCCTGACGAATGGTTAGATGCATGGTCTGAAGTTGATTTCTGTAGATTTAAGTTTAAAGATGCAGTAAGTGAAAAAGGAAGTTCTGCAAGATGGCATATCGGTGTCATTGCTCAGAAAATCGATGAGGTGTTTAAAAAGCACGGCTTAGATGCAACTGAAATTGGATTACTTTGTTATGACAAGTGGAATTCTGAATATGTGAACAAGGTAGACCCTAAAACAGGTGAATTCACTGGAGAAACAATTGAAGTCGTAAAAGGTGGATACATGTGGGGGATTCGTGCTGATGAATGCCAATTCCTAGAGATGGCTCTTATGAGACGTGAAACCGAAAAGATGCAACAAGAGATGCGTGAACTTAAAGCCGCTTTATTAAAATAAAACTATGATTTTATAGGAATATATTCAATACATAACAGAGAAAAACAGAGCATGTGTGAGAACGAGAGAGTTGGGTTATCCCCTGCTCTCTTTTTGTGCTCAAAAAATCAATTGGAGGAATTTAATTTGAATATTACACAAAGTTTGTTGACTCCCAACAAATACTCCAGACCTCAAACGGCTTTGAAAGGTGTAAAAGCTGTTGTAATTCACTGGGTTGCTAATCCAAGGTCATCCGCTGAAGGCAACCGCAACTTCTTCAACAATAGAAAGAGTGGTACATCGGGCTTTGGATCAGCACATTACATTGTAGAAGGCACAAAAGTAATTCAATGTTTGCCGAACAGTGAGCTGGCCTATCATGTTGGTTCTAATGTTTATACAGCAAGCGCACTTCGAAATTTAAGTTCTTACCCTAACAACTGCACCATTGGTATTGAGATGACACATCCTGATTGGACTGGCAAACCTGATGCTACAACTTATAAAACAACTGTAGAATTAGCTGCTTCCCTTCTCAAAACCTATGGACTCAAATCTGAAAATCTCTGGACACACCATCAAGTAGTAGGATGGAAAGACTGCCACCGTTATTACACTAACAACCCTAGTGCATGGGTTCAATTTGTCAGTGATGTTAATAAAGCTTTAACAGGTAAAACTGTAACTATTCCAACACCTAAACCATCAAACAAAAATGACCTTGAGTTAGTCGAGGCTTATGGTCTTGGTGATAAAGGTGCAAAAGTTAAAGAAATTCAATCTAACCTTATTAAACTCGGTTATAAGCTATCGAAATATGGCGCTGATTCTCACTTTGGTGATGAAACTGCAATTGCGGTGAAGGCATTCCAAAAAGCAAACAAGCTTGCAGTAGATGGAATCGCTGGTAAAGCAACTCTTGCTAAGATCAAAGAGTTGTTAACTAAGTCTAAAGCCCCCTCTTCCCCAACTCCCTCCATGTCTAACTCTTCTAAAGCAAGTAGCTCTCTAAAATCTAAAGTAGACGGTCTTCGATTTTATGCTAAAGCTTCATGGGATGATAAAGATGTTGTAGGTACTGTTAATAAAGGTGTTGGCTTTCCTATTGTTGTCGAAAAAGTAAAAGTTGACACGGCATATCAATATAAAGTGAAAAACTCTAAGGGTACGACTTATTACATTACTGCTTCTGATAAGTATGTTGAAGTAACAGGCGCAGTTAAAACAGCTACTCCTGCTAAGAAAGCTTCAAAGCCAAAACAGACTACTAAAAGCTCTGCAATTAAATCAGCAGGCAAAATTAAAATTATCGGCGTATCAAATGCAGCTATTATTATGGATAAGCCTGATCGCAATTCAGCCAAGAATTTAGACACCATCGGACTAGGAAAAACAATTGAAATCTCAGGATCTGTAAAAGGTTCTAACAACCCTAAAGGATACTGGGAAGTAATCCATAAAGGTAAACGAGCTTATATTTCAGGTCAGTATGGAAGCAAAGTATAACTAAATTAATATAGATTTTTGTGGATTTACAAATATCCATGAGAATTTATGAAAATCAACTTCAAGGAGGTGAACTAAAATCACCTCCTTCTCTAAGGCTGGTGTCAAATGGAAAGTAATGACGTTCATGTTCGTATAAGCTTGCTTGAAGAAAAATCAAATCAGCAAGCAATTCAAATTGTTAAGCTAGAAGATAAAACAAATACACTCAACAGAATTGAAATGATATGCGAACAACAACTTGAATTTAATAAAGAATCTCAAAAGCAATCGAAAGAGTTAACTTCAACACTCATTGAAATGAGTAATAATTTAAAAAACCTCAATAAATCTTATGAAAAATTAGATACACGGGTTGAAACTCTTGAACGAAGTGATTCAACAAGAAAGATAGATCCCTCGCAGTTTACCAAAGATATTTTTTATAAGATTCTTCCCTCAGTAGCTACAACGATAATCGGAGCATATTTGCTATACCATTTCGGAATTAATAAATAAGGAGCTTGATGTAATGAAAATCAACTGGAAAGTACGTTTAAAAAAGAAAACATTTTGGGTGTCAATCCTCTCAGCCACCCTTTTATTCGTTCAAATGATCGCTGAAGCATTCGGTTATGACTTAACAGGATTTGGCGATGATCTAACTGTGAAATTTAACGCACTTCTCACATTCTTATCCATTGTCGGTATTGTAGATGACCCAACTACTAAAGGAGTGTCTGACAGTGATCAAGCTTTAGAATATGACGAGCCTAGAAAATAATGAATACAGTCAACATTAAGTATTCGCCATACCCGAATAAATTCAGTGAAGCCCACATTAATGCTGAGGGTGAGGAGAAAGTTCTAACTCTGTTGTTAGACGAAGTTGAAGTTCCCCAAGCTGATGAAGAAAGTGAACCAGCCATCTTCCCCGTTCTCAAGATTTCACTCTCTGAAGGCTTGGGCAACGAAGACATTTTAAGGATGGAAAAAGAAGATGCTAAAGCATTTCTTCAAGTTTTAAAAGATATGATTAAACAAATGTGAGAGGGGTAATCCCTCTCTTTTTTTCATTTTTAATGGAGGTTAAATTATGCGATTAGGATCTGGATACAAAGGCTCTTTAAAACTAGAGTCAACAAACATTGAGAACTTCGATATTGTCCCTCCAGAATCAAAAGGTTCGAATAGACCGACACAGTTTTATAAATTTCAATTTCGCAATGACCAAGATTGCACTGTTTCTATAAATCACGGAGAACCCATTTTCATCAGGTCTGGGGATGGCTTTTCAATGGATCATATTGACACTCCTATCTTTAGCTTTGTAATCAAAGAAAAAGGAATTCAGTATAACTTTGCTGGTGCTCACACATGAGTTTTTTTAATCCCAGGTTAAACAACGGAATATCACTGAAATGGTCTTTTGAATATACGCCTGACGAGAACGACCAAACAATCTCGTATATTGTAGTTCCAGATTACGACCCGACTAAAGATCAACTTGCAGTTATTGTTGGAGGAGTTGAGTGCTCTCCTTCCTCTTATGTAAAAACTGATAAAAACAAAATAACCTTTAATAACCCAGTTGATACGAATTTGTTCGAAATCATGGTGAGATGTTTTGGATAGAAATGAGGTGATAATTTGAATTTAATCTTACAGACCATACAGCATTTAGCTGGCAAAGAAGCTGTTTTAGTTGTAGAGAATAGAACTAAGTTATCTAATGGTCAAGAAGGCGCTATCTACGCTGTTTTAAATGATGAATCCCAATCTAATAAGCCAACTCTCTATATTTATAAAAATGGACAATTTGAGCTTGTTAGTGGATCATCTGTCGGTGATACAGAATTAAGTTTTCTTGACCTGATAGACACGCCTGCTTCGTATGAAGGGTATGCGAACAAGTGGATTAAGATAAATCCAAGTGGTACTGGGCTAATATTTGTTGATGCTCCGCAAGGTGGTGGATCAGGCGGTGACGCTTCTTCGGTCGTGTTCACCCCTACTGATTCAATTGAATCTGATAACGTACAAACAGCTATTGAGGAAATGGACTTCAAAAAAGCTCCTATTGATAGTCCTGTATTTGAGGGCGTAGTCCAATTACCTGAAACAACTTCCATTGGAAATGTTAAACCTAAAGAAATTGCTTACTTACAAGGGTTAACAGGCAATGTCGAAAACAGGTTAAAAACTACAGCAGAAGCCATCAGAACAGTTAATGATTCTATTGATCAACTTGAGATAAAAAGTCATGTACACAGCAACAAGCAAGTGATTGATAAATTTACTGAGCAAAACGGCAACCTGATGTATGGCAACTCAAAAGTGGCTTCAGGAGATATGCAAAAATTAATATACGATGCTGATGGCGATGATATTGTCGACTTCGCAAAATCACTTTCTGGTCAAGTTGTATCAATCGATGAAATTAATAGCCTATTAGGCGTAACAGGTAATATCCAGGATCAGATTAATGGAATCACTACTGGAGTTCAATTTAAAGGTGAGTTTGATACATACCCAGCAGCTATGCAAGCTTTCCCTTCTCCTCAACGTGGATATTGGATTTTTGTAAAAAGTGATTCAAACCACGGTGGAAGTAAAACGCAGTATATTTATAGCGGAGATGTTTGGGTGTATGCAGGTGGAGCTTCGACTATTAATGATGCCACATCGACAGTTAAGGGCGGAATTACATTAAGTGGTGACTTGACAGGAACGGCTTCTCTTCCTCAATTGGCCAAGAATGGTGTTGAAGCTGGAACATATGTTAATCCCACTGTCACTGTCGATGAAAAAGGAAGAGTTTCAAGCATAGCAAATGGCCAATCAACTGCTATAAATGACAATAACGTTGATAAGGTGTCTACATGGTCAAGCGATAAAATTAATGAGTCATTAAATTTCAAGGCTAATACTAATCACACTCATACAAACTTGCACGATCCTGCTCTGCTGGGCACAGTTTTAGTTGATGAATCTAGCATCGGAAACAATAAAGTTCTTGCATATAACGAAGGTACTGAAAGACTGAATTATGTACCTGTAGAAAGTAATTCAGTTTTTATTGGCATGAAGAAAATCACAGGGAACTATGAGTTGATTGCTGGAGGATATACGAAACTGGCAGTAGATGAAACTGGAAAGAAAATCACGATCACTTCTATTAATAGCGGTGGGATTAAATATCGTTATGAATCATTGCCTAATGATCGTTCTACCCCAGCTAAGTTGTTTAATGTACCAGAATACGAAAACAACAATGACACAATGATGGTTTACAAAAACGGTGTTCTTCAATCAAATCAGATGGATTACATTGAAAAATCGAATAAATCCATTGAATTTATTAAAGAAATCCCAGTTGAAGACCATATTGTCTTTATTGCAATGTCAGGAGGACGAGGTGGAGTGCCTACGTTAAACGAGATTAATGATACTGTTGCATTGCTGCCTAGTGAAACAAAAACACTCTCACTAGATGCGTGGTTTGATAAATATGATATTAGAACCATTTACGCAAAAGATGAGAACAAGAATTTAATATCCGTGTCTGTTTTTGACAAATCTTCAAATGGTGACGTTGTTTATCAGAGTTTGAAATCAGATTCAATCTATGATATCGCAAACATTCCTTGTCAGGATAAAGATGGAACGCAAAAAATACATGTTCAATTAATCAATCACAGCCAGAACAATGCTCAAGTAACATTAAAAATCAAAACAACAAACTTACTATAGGAGGTTATTTATGGGATACATATTTACAACAGGAACTTGTCTTAAGAGTGATCTCTACTCAGTGATTAAAAACTCTTTAATTAATGCTGGCTGGGAAAACAAATCCTCTAACGCCACTTCTGATTATGATGTCTTTTATTCTACTGGAGAATCAGGAGATAAAAAACTTGTATTTCAGATGAGAGCAACTGATATCACAGACAAAAACTCAATCATCTCAACCGATTATTGCACAGCTTCGTTAAGATTAGTTGAATCATACACCCCTGGTTCAAATGGTGCTGCTGGCACTGTAGGTAGACCTAGCGAGCCGTGGAAGTATTTCATGGTAGCCCCTAGTTCGGGCACACTATCGAAAGACACTACGATGACATATCGTCTTAACGTTAACAAAAATAGATTGATTATAGTCATTGAAAGTCCTTCCGCAACAGGATTAGGTTGTGTACTTAATTACATTGGCATTCCTGACGAAATCTATGCAGATGAACCAGATAGCAGAGGATTGATTTTTGCAACTACCTCAAGAGCAGATGTTGCAAGCAACCTACTTATTTCAAATTCACCAGTCAACATCGCTCCTGCAACTAGCGCTACAGTTAGACCAATCATAGTGAATCTTTCACCAAAGAATCCAAATACTCAAGGCTTGTATATGCTTTCCGAATTCTACTATGGAAACGCTAGTGAAGGTACTCGTGGTAAACTAACTGGAATTTATGGGTTGCCAAATGATAACGTGTTGCATGGAAGCATTATAGAAGACGGCTCAAGGCAATACTTCGTGGTTGTTCCAGGCGTATTCTCCAGCAATACATTTGGTTCTGCTGCTTTAGCAATCGAAGTCACAGGATATTAATTATGAGTGTGTTCAAGAAGGAAACCATAAAAAAAAAGAATCTTTATAATCGAATTCTATCCTTATTAATTGATGCTGGATGGACTAATGTTACATCGAATCCTGGTACAGATTTTGATGTTATGTATTCTACAGGTGAGACTGGTAAAGAAAGCATCTATTTTAATATTCGTCCCTTTGCTAGTGCAGTTACTTCCCCTTCCGCTTCTACAAATTTTTCAACAACCGATTACGCCTACTTTTCCTTCAGACTATGTAAGGAGTACGCACCATCTATTACTCCGATGAATCCTGGAACTTTCAAAAGAAATGAAGCTTGGAACATTGTTTTTATAACAACTGCAGCAACGCTCAACCCAGAAACTGATTTGACTTTGTATTATTCAGTAAATAGAGATCGGATAGTTTTCACTGTTGTTCCTCCCACTATCTTAAGGTCTAATGCCAGCATATGCTATTTTGGGAAGCCTACTAATTATGGTAAAACAGCTAAGAATGTTAATTGCCTTTATGCCACTTCAGCCAACCCATTGACTACTGGAAAAGCATTAATAGACGATCAAGCAGATTATCCTCAAGCAGCTTCTTATTTATTAAGCACCTTTATGAGCGATAACATAACCAACATTTTTGGCACTATGTTCATAAGCCCAATTGCTTTCGGTGATACCCTAGAAGGTGTGAGAGGTTATTTAGACGGACTGTATGCTATAAAAGACACTGCCCTGTTAGATGGAGATGTTTACATTGACTCGAATACAAAGAAAAAATATAAGGTGTTCTATACTTACTACACGACTAACAGAACAACTTCTTTTCCCTCAAACTACATTGGAATTGAGGTGGAATAATGGATAAGCTAAAAGGATTTGTAATGAGCTCAACTTTATTTGGCCAGAGGAAGCCGTCATACACTAAAGTTAAGATTGTTCCACCTGCGCCTGTTGTAGGATTAAGAGACTCGAATTTCGAAAAACAGATTATTGTTTCAGATCCCTTTGCAATTAAATCAGCTAAGAAGAAAACTGATATTAGAAAAGGTTTCGTTTTAGGTGGATCGTCCATGAATGCCCCTAGACAAACACCTTTAGAGCATAGTTGGACTAAGGGGATGAAGAATTAATGTCTGATACAATTTTCAATAAAATAACTGTTTTAAAGAAAGATTTATATAGCAAGCTAAAGCAAATCATGCTCGAATCAGGATGGCAAAATATCTCTAGTCGTCCATCAACTGATTATGATGTGATGTTTTCAAATGGTGAGAATGGAAAGAAGGAAATTTATTTTCAGATTAGAGATATTGCCAGTACAACTGCAGGCTCATCCACGACATTTTCAAATACAAATTCACGATTTTTCTCAATGAGATTATCAGGTAGGTATCTGCCTGGATCTTCTGGTGTTGCTGGAATATTTTCAAAAAATAGTGATACATGGAAAGCTGTAGCGATAACTTATCAATCAGAAATCCTTCCTAATCAGCCAATCGAACTTTATTACAGCTGCAATAAGGACAGACTTATCTTCTTGACTGACTATTCTCTGTCGCTTACACTACCATCTACATTGAATTACATAGGTGTTCCCGTAACTTTCGCAGATGAACATGAGTGGAGTTCCTGTGTATTTGCTTCAAGTAGTATAGGAGGAGGCAGAAGATTATATGTGACTGATATAAAGAATGATTATTCTGTTATTCCGCCAATTTCCTGTCTAACCTATTTAGGATTAGGAGGTAAGAATAAAACTGGTGAAAACATATTGATGAGTAACGTTATTTATGGGAGTACGAGCGAAGGGTTAAAGGGTACAATACCTGAAGTTTTCTCGTTCGGTTCCACAGACGGACTTGTTAATGGAGACTTAATTAAAGATGAAGAAAAAGTGTATAGAGCTTTTGAAACAACTCCTGGAACATCAACAGTTTATTCTTCATTTATTTCAAAATTTATTGCCATTAGGATTAAATAAACAAAGCCCCTCCTCATTTGAGCAGGGGTATTTTTTTCGTTTTTTTAGCTAAATAAAAAATAGACTCCCCTTGAGCTTTGGACGGTAAAAGGGAAAGTCTATCCTTAAAAACTATCTAATGATTAGCCAGCCCTCTTGTAGGCCTTATTGTTATCGCCATGATACGGCACCATCCAAGCTTCTTTCTAGTTGCAAAAACAGACATCTCATGAACGTGGACAGTTGTGGAAATGTCTGTTTTTGTTTAGCCTAGGCTATGCCAGTAGCCCAAGCTCGTTCCACCTCAAAGGAGGTGAAAAATATGAAGCTATCCACTTTTATCCTCATCTAATTTTATCTCAATTCAATTTTTATTTCAACATTAACTTTGATGACCACCTGTTAAACTAGCTCTATACAATGCCGTACCACCTTTAGTATATGAAACTGCCCGAAGCAGCGATTTCGATCCGTATTTATTTCTTATACCATCCATGACATAGCCGAGCTGTCTTTTTTTCTCCAATCCTCTTTCATCAAATAAAGTTAGCTGCTGATTAGTATCTTCTTCAATTTTACTTAATGTTACTGATATACTTCTAACAGTCTTATGTTGATAAAACGTGTTAAACAACTCCATACACGTCTGATATATGTCCATAGTGATATTGGTTGGACTTTCAATTGTTTTACTCCTGTGAAAACCTCCGCCATATTCCTCTTTGCTGTAACCTATACCTAAGCTAATCGTTCTCCCCACTTTATTATGATCTCGTGTTCTTTTAGCAACCTCTTCACATATTTCGAGAATCACTGCTTTGATTTCTTCTTTTGTCGTGTAGTCTCTGAGTAGTATCTGACTTTTTCCGAAACTAACTTGACCTTGTAACAATGGGGCACCTATCTCAGATAAGTCTATACCCCAAGCATGGTGATAAATCTGATTCCCCATTACTCCGAATTTCTTTTCTAAGGATTCAAGTGAATATTTAGCTAATGCACCAACTGTGTATATGCCCATTCGATTCAAGTTTTGTTCCATTCGTCTCCCAATTCCCCACATTTTAGAGATTGGTCTAACTGGCCATAGCTTCTCTGGAATGTCTTCATATCTCCATCTAACTATACCGTTCGGTGCTTTCTTACTTTCTAAATCCAAAGCAAGTTTGCTGATCAGCATATTATCACCAATTCCAATTGTACAAGGTAAGCCAAATTCCCGCATGATAGCATCCTGTATATGCTCTGCTATTTCTTCAACACTGTTCCACATTCTCATAACACCATCAACTTTTAAAAAGGATTCATCTATGGAGTAAGTGTGAACATCACATTCTGGCACATAGCGATAAAACAATTGTGTGATTTTTGTTGAAACGTTTATAAAAGTGTCCATTTTGGGATTAACAATATGAATTCTTGAATCATTCGGAATTTCAAATAGCCTTGAGCCAGTTTTAATTTTGAAATCTTGCTTGAGTTTAGGGCTTGCTGCTAACACGACACTCCCCTGTCTCTCTGTGTTGCCCACTACAGCTAAATAACACTCTAGTGGATCTAACCCCATCATAACTGCTGAAATGGAAGCATAAAAAGATTTCATGTCTACACACAGTATCTTGTGACGTGGAAACTTGGTGTAATCAATCATAAGAAACACCCACTATGTCATCTAACAAAACAAAGTGTATATCATCTGACATATCCTTTATATGTAGCATCTTCTTTTCGTAATTGATGTATTGTGTGAAACCTTTAAGTTGATTGACAACTCCTGAATCAAAAATTGAAAAATTCAATGCCTTGTTAACACTCATGGCGTAAGCAATTGTTGCTTCAAATTCTTCTGCTTGCTGTTCATCTATAATTGGTTTATCTGTTTTTTTCGTTTCTGCTAGATCGTGTTTAAGTCGTGCAACATGCTCAGGTAACATCATAGCTGTCCATTTAATCGTACCTCTGTCTCTAAGCATTTAATCACTCCTTCTTGAATGATTAAATAGTAACAGAACAAACGTTCTTTATCAATGTGTTTTAAGAACTTTTGTTCGATGTAAATATTGGTATTTAAAAACCCTCCTTTATTGGAGGGCAGTGTGTTAGTTGTTTTCTTCTTTATTTTTAAGATAATTCAGCACAGCTTCTTTATCTTTCTCGTCTTCTGGTAAAAACCCGAACGTTTTATACTCCCATACGGCTCTTCTCTGGATACCATAAAGCCCTATAGATAAAATATCTTCATATCCATAATCAATCGAGAAATTCCCTGTTTTATCTAATTGGAGGGTAGCTGTTGTCCAAGCACCTAAATCATTTTGTATATATGCTTTTTTCAATTCTTCAAAAGTTTTACTGAGTTCGTATAATAAATGAATGTATGTTGATTTACTTACATTATATTTAAGTGGAATTTCATGTCCATAAACATACTCTTCACTATTAGTCTCGTTGAAACAAAATGTAATTCCAGCTGAATCATCTAATATTTCTGCATACATCCAAACTTTATCCCAATCACACGGTATTATTTCATCAATTGATTCTGCTATTTTTTTATAATAGTGTTCTATCGATTCCATTATCTTTAACCTCCAGGTTGATTCTTGATAAATTCTTGAACATAACTTTTTCCGATTTTATATTCCACAAAAAAACTATCAGGTCTTAACAAATCACCCTGATAAATAGGCTCAATACTTACCTCTACATGTTTAGGTGGAATCTCTTTTAGTGCAGCCAACCATTCTTGCTCCATGTTGTACCATTTCCCACCACTACGATTAATCTGTGAATTCATCGGAAGCAGGTTATCAATATCCCCTGAACCTTTAAAAATTGACGCAATTAAATGTCCTCCATCATCATCCAGTAATCGATCTGGCTTTCCTGAATTGGATTGGGCGTATTGGTTTCTTTTGACCTCTCCGTATTTTAAATCACTTGCTTCAACTTTGACAATCCTTCCGTAGTGATCGGTTGTGTAGGTATACCCTTGTTTTGTTGTATACACAACATTTGGTTTTAACACTTTTTTACGTTTCCATCTCACATAGTGTTCTCCGTAACTGACAACAGTCGGTGGTGATTTTGGTGCTGGTAAACGTCTGCCTGTCTTAGAGATTCCATATCCTGAATTGTTGTCTAGACGCTTTGCCATAGAGAGGAGTTTATTTTTGAGATTTTCTCCGTCAAACACGTTATACGGCAGCTTCGGGCCACCAGCCAGTTGAAATTTTGGTGAGTATGGCAATAGATTCGGAATAGAAACTCTGTCTAATGATTTTGCTCCTTGTTCAAGGCCTTTCTTCACCGTTGTTTTGGCCGCTGTTGTCCCCGTTTTTGTAATGGCTCCTGCACCTTTAGAACCAAAGACAATCTCTGCTAGAGAACCAGTCGCATAGGCAAACCAGTGTGATCGAGAATATGCATTACCATCGATGACTTCTTTTTGGAATGAGTCCGAAATCGACTTTCCAATCGCTTTCGATGTTTCAATTGGATGGGAAACAGCCGTTACGACCGATTCAACGGCACCTCCAGGATCTGTCACAAGATCGTAGATGCCAACTACTGTATCTTTGGCCACATCATACAGACCAACTGCTGCACCTTTTACAACATCAACGAACCCCTCTGATGCTTCTTCCTGCGCTTTGATCTGGAGAAGCTGGCTGTAATACATTTTTTGATCGTAAGAAAGACTTTCATATCCAATTTCGTCTACAATCTCAAAGTATTTCTCTTCTGATATACACGAAGGATCGTTGAGTTTTTCCTTTAATTCTTTGATTCTTCGTTTCTCTTTTTCTTCTTTTTTCACCTTTAAATATGCTTTCACCTGTGCATCGATTTTATCATGATTCTTGTACACATCTGTCTCATGAAATGCTTTTGCATCGTAATACATTGGCTGCGCATTTTTCCCTTTTCCTGTAGCAGCCATCATTTTTGCATAAAAAGTTGCAAGATGTTTCTCAATCGCTTCTGATTTTTCGTATTCTGTTTTTAGGGCATGATCTATTTTATGTAAAGCATCAATTGCCTCTTTCCTTTTGTTGTCCGCATCATCTAAATGCTCATCTACCTCTTTGCTGGAAAATGTCTGTAATTCAATCAAATCACTAATATCATCGAAAATAGCCGTAAGGGCTTCCTTTTGTTCTTCAACCATGTCTTTATTGTTCTGAATGCCTTGTTTCAGTTGAGCGTCTAAAAAGTGCTCATCAATAAATGTACTACCGCCTAATGATTCATCATCAAGCTTTCCTTTGACTCCATCTAAAAAAGCCTTTTGCATATCAATAAAATCAAGATAAGTGTCTGTGTATAGTGCAAGATCATTATAAAAAGCTTTGATATTGTCTGCACCTTTACCTGTGAAATCATCACCGAGATTGGCAACACTTTGTAATGCCTTTTTTAAATCTGTTATTTCTTCTCGAAGCTGTTCATATGCCTTTGACCTTTTCTCAACAGCTGATACAAGAGAGGGAGCGTCTAATATTTTCATAATAAAAAAGACTCCTTTATGGAATATTCTTTTACTAGAATACCATAAGGAGTCTTATACTTTAATCTATTTTATCCAATTTTAACCACCAGAGCTTCCTCTTGATGCGACTGTCTGGACATCATCTTGCAAAGGTTGAATCAAACCATTTGTAAAGAAAAGTGTACCTAGTGCCATTACAACTATTGATAATGTTATAAAAATTGACTTCTTCATTTAATTCACTCCTTTTCCTACATACTGGCTTGCACGTAAGGCTCTTTTATAGTAATCCAATGATTGTTGCAGCAAGCCTCTTCTTTCTAAATATTTCGCCACATCAACCAAGATTTCCTCTAAATCAACCCATACACCTTTTCCTTCAAGATCTGAGCACAAGGTACTGATATTATTTATTTGGCTCTCAGAAACATCATAAACAAGCTCTTTCAATAATTTAAATTTAACCATAAAAATTTCATGCTCAACTTGTTCAGATAAGCTATAGCCATGATCAATTAATTCTATCGCTTCTTTACTTTGAGTTAATATTGCAACTCTAGATAATTCGTACAAACATCTCAATTTCAATAAATCATTTTTGTCGATTTCACTATAGCTTAAGGTATGCCTATATAGTTCAGTGGCATCTGAGTAATTGCCTTTCTTACTTTCCAAAAATCCCATATTGTAATACAGGTGTATGATTAAGTGATTATCGCCTATATTCTTAATCATTTCCTCTGCTTCATTAAAGAGGACACTTGCATCATCATATTTAAATTGATCTATTAAGTTCAGCGCATGTAGCATCCTACAATTGATTTGTCTTTTGACATAGGTTTCATGTGCATTAAAAGTATCTGAAGCGATTTGAGCATGATATTTAGATAAGAAAGTCATTTTCAAATCATAAAATAGAACAGCTAATTTATAATGAAATTCAGCTTTTTCTATCTCATCATCAACATAAGCCAACTTCTTTTCGGCTATTCTGAAAAAACTTAATGCCTTATCATAATCTTGCAAGTAGTCATGATATATCCCATTATAGAAATAGAAGTAATATGACATGAGTTTATTTGTTTTTTCTTCTTTTTCGTCTGGAGCGTTTCTCTCAAAGAACGGCTTGTCTAAATTTCTGCTAATATTCTGAAGTTTCAGCTTAAGTCTAAAGCTCAATAGTTGATAGTACAAAAGAATATCTTGATTTTCTTCCATTGATTCGATTGCTTTGTCTATGTCATCTTGCATTTCAATAGCTGCTGATAAATCCCCTTTTTGTATGGCAAGATTCCAAGTGTTCAACATGTTTCCTACCTCTTGAGAGGCAATTAACCTTGTCATCCCGTTACCCCCTTGTAAACAATTCCTTTGTATAATTTTAACACGATATTTACAACATATGTAAAGTCGAGGTGCCCATTTTAAAAGTTTTCGGTATACCGCAAAAGAGAGAATTTAATTAGACTCATTGCTTTAGTTAATCAAGCTCAGGTTATGGACATTGTGCTTTCATTCAAACAAAAAAAGGATGTAAGTAAACACCTTACATCCTTATATATTATCAACATTAATTAATATTTCATTGTTTTCAAGTGATGTGAATATCAAATGGTAACGGTCGCAGTTTTTAACATCAAAATGAATTTTATTCGTTTCTTTATCTAAAAGATATGCTTCGTCTTCTTGCTTGGTGAAGTAATAAGGATATACATTACCTTCAACGTCTTTCAACTTAAATTTCTTTGGCGTTATCTTTAAAGTAGCCCATCCTATTTCGAATGTAAGTACACAGTCATTTTTAACATGCATAAACTCGTTAGGCTGTGTTTTGTAAGCTCTATTAATTTTAAATGATTCCCCAGAAACTGTGATCAATTCATTCATATTACGAGCATTCTCATCTTCATTGTTGATTCCATAATTCATCTCTAAATCTATTCCAAATTTTTTAAATTTAAACTTCTTCATCACTATCTCCTCCTATCTTATCTAACCCTAATTGATGTTTGGCGTAAATGGTTCTTAAGATTATTATGTCTTCATTCGGATTAAACAATACTTGATACTTGGGATCATTCCCTTGATCGGAAACACGATTTATTATGTCATGAGAAGCACTGTCAGCGCACGCAAACACTACATCAGCACTGATCATCATATTTTTAGTATCCTTTAATTTGTTGAAACCGTCCATCCACTCTACTTGCAATCCATGCAACCTTAACCAATCTGTAAATTTTTTCCTGTCCCTGCTACTAATTATTAAAACTTTAAAATTCCCAATATGAACATGCTCAACTTCATTTTCTTTATAAGTTCGGCCTTATTGGTGGCGCTATCTTTTTGTTTGAGTGGATTTTTATTTCTATTTTGTTCAAAGATGTGTTTATTACGCATCACATACACCTAACTTATTACTGTATTTTAGAGCTATGCTTATTATAGCAAAAGATCAGCTTTTATTAAAATTGATGTACTTAGAATAAAAGATATGTTTTATGGGAAACAAAAATTTAATAAAATACAAATTACATACATAGCAAAGTGTGGTATCATAGACTAAGAGGAGGTGAATATGGTGACAGAGTCCATACATAGCGAAATTTCTGTAAGTGATTTTATAAAGTCGAGTTACATACGTGTACGAAAGTTTATTGAGAATACTCTAGATTCTTTAGAAATTGATGAGGCAGATAGTGTTTCGAAGTTCTCTAAAGGAGGATATAGCATAACAGTTTATTCAAGAAACAAGCCATCGGATGAAGCTATCGATCAAACTAATAAAGCAGTAAATCAATTGATGAACAACTTGTCTATAGACTAGAGCCTATCGTACGGCTCTTTTTTCATGCAAACCTTTGTTGTACCCAATCAATACCGCTTACGACAGACCCTGTCACGACAGGCGGGAAAAATTTCACAAGCTTCCCAAAGAAAAAGGAAAGCAGAATGATGATACACCCCGAAGCGATAATACTTCCATAGATAGACGAAATCCCGTATTTAGAGCCAATCGCAATCATAGGAGAAACCGCAGTAAATGTACAGCCTAATACAACAGGCAGACCGATACCAAAGAAACGATTTTTCCAAACTTGAAGGAGCGTGGCGGCCCCGCACATGAAAATATCTGCTGAGATTAAGTAAGTCAGTTGTGCAGGTGTGAGGCCGAGTGCATCTCCCACAATGAGTGGTACAAGAACGGCACCTGCGTACATCGCCAGCACATGCTGAATCCCTAGCGAGAGTGTTTTGGCTTTTTTAGCTGTACTCATGATTGTACCTCTCGTACAAACGTGACTTTCCCTTCCTCAAGTGATTCAATACGTGCAAGGGATTCGACGCGGTAGCCCATTTGAACAAGCGCATCTCTTCCTGGCTGAAATGACTTTTCAATGACAATGCCAAATCCGGCTACTTTTGCCTTCGCCTGCTTTGCGATTGCGGCAAGTCCTTTAGCGGCTTCACCGTTCGCCAAAAAGTCATCAATGATTAATACACAATCTTTTTCACCGAGATGCGTATTTGAGACAGCGATCGTGCTTTCTACTTTTTTTGTAAAAGAGTACACATTCGCTGTTAATAGGTTTTCTGTTAGTGTGAGTGATTGACGTTTTCGAGCAAAGACAACGGGTACTTGAAGAGCTAGTCCAGCCATCACAGCAGGTGCAATGCCCGAAGATTCGATTGTGATAATTTTTGTAATGCCATCATGCTTGAATAATCTAGCAAACTCTTGCCCGATCTCATGCATTAAGACAGGATCAATTTGATGATTTAAAAAGGCATCTACCTTTAACACTTGATTTGACAGAACGATTCCTTCGTTCTCAATTTTTTGACGTAACAATTCCATCATTCTTCCTCCCAGCATATTGGCAAACATTTTTATTTTTCGCATAAAAAAAGCATTGCTGTCCATGAGGAGCAAGCAATGCGAAAACGATCCACGGATCTTCAGCTCAAACAAGAGCTGTTTCATTTGCTCACTCATAGTCGGACGGTATCGGTGTCCGGTAGAAACTTGCGTGCCATCATCACGCGATTATATGAGTGTTATAGTGTTCAAATTATAACAAGATTTCAGACGCTTGGAAAGCACTTTTCTAGAAAAATACCGAACTTAAATAATAAATCAGATCAAAACGTTCGTTTTTAGAATATTCAAGCATCAAAAAAGCACCCTTCTGAGCAAAGGGTGCCTTTTATTTAAGATAAATACAGTTTCGTATATTTATCAGTTAAATAATCGATTAAATATTGTACATTTAATTCCTCACCAGTTGCATCTTGAATGATTTCAGAAGGCTTTTTGCGTTTTCCATGCTGGTGAACATGTGTTGTGAGCCATTCTTTTATTGGTGCAAAAGACCCGTTTTGAATCAGCTCATCAAAATTCGGTAAATCTTTGATCATTTGGTGCTTTAGTTGCGCCGCATACATATAACCAAGGGCATATGAAGGGAAATATCCAAAGCTACCATCAGACCAGTGAACATCCTGCAAGATGCCGAGTGCATCATTAGGAGGCGTAATGCCAAGATATGCTTTATATTTTTTATTCCACAGTGCAGGCAGGTCTTCAACCGCCACTTCTTCATTGAATATCGCTTTTTCAATTTCATAGCGGATGATAATGTGAAGCGGGTATGTAAGCTCATCTGCTTCAATTCGAATATAAGTTGGCTTCGATTCATTCACTGCATGCACAAAGTCTTCTAAAGAGACATCTTTAAATTGCTCAGGAGACGCTTCTTGAAGCTTTTGATAATACGTTTTCCAGAAGTCTTCATGTCTGCCAATAAAATTCTCAAAGAAAAGAGACTGTGATTCATGGATCCCCATTGATGTGCCATCACATAATAATGTTCCGCTCAGCGCCTCATCAATGTTTTGCTCATAGATGGCATGACCACACTCATGAATGGTGCCAAAGATCGCCATCCGAAAATCATGCTCATCATAACGGGTCGTCACACGAACGTCCCCTCTGCTCAATGTCACAGCAAACGGATGAACCGTTGTATCCAGACGTCCTGCATCAAAGTCATAGCCTAATTCTTTTAAGAAGAAAAGACTCAGTTCCTTTTGTTTGTCGATCGGAAAGCTTTTCGATAAAAATGAAGTATCCGGTTTATGAGGAGAGGCTTCGATTTTTTTCACGAGAGGAACAATGGCATCACGAAGTGCACCAAACTTTTGATCGAGCTGTTCAACCGTCATATCTGGCTCATAGTTATTGAGCAGCACATCATATGGCGTTTGTTTCACGCCCCAATATTGAATAAAACGCTTGTTAAAATCAATGAGCTGTTTTAAGTATGGAGCAAAGAGTGAAAAGTCTGATTTCTCCCTTGCTTCAACCCAGACATGCTCTGCTTTTGATTGTAAAATCGAGTATTCTTTAAATTCTTCTTTCGGAATTTTGCTGTTTTCATCATACTCTTTTTGTGATAATTCGAGCGCCTTTTGTGTATCTTTTGACAGCTCATCTCGGTGTTTATTTAATGCATCAAGAAGATCTCTCATTTCATCAGAAGTCTTCATATTAAAAATATCACTTGATAATTGACCGATCGTTTCAGCTCTGAAATCGGCGCTTTTTTTAGGCGCCTGTGTTCTAGAGTCCCAATAAAGTAAATGGAGCGCCTCCGTATAGTGGGCGATTTTTCCTAGTAATTGATAAAACGCTTTCTCTTGTGCTTCAAGACTCATACGTTTGTTCCCCCAATCGATAAAATATGTATGTACGTTTCAAGGCTACTTCAAGGAATGTTCTTTTGTCAATGAAAAAGGAGGATACGCAGATGGTATCCTCCTCTCTTTTTTCGTTATATATTATTTAAGATGTGATGATTGGCTTTACTGGCAGAACGGATTCAATTTTACTTTGAAGCTCTGTATCTTCCTTACGGTCAAAGTAAATATGAATGGTTCCTGCATCTTGGCTTGTCCGAATCAGTCTTCCAATACCTTGTCGTAAACGCAGCAGCATATACGGAAGGTCGACTTCAGCACGAGCATCCTTTGCTTCATTCCGTTTCGCCTCAAATACCGGATCATGAGGCGGGTAAGGAAGTCCCCAGATGATCACATTTGTTAATGATTGTCCTGGAATATCCAGCCCTTCCCAAAGGTGAACAGAGCATAACACAGATGTCTCATCCGCTTGAAACTTTTGAACAATCGTACTGATTTCCTCGTCTCCCTCAAAGTACACGTCGAAAGGCAGTGATTCATCCGATGCTTCAAGCTGCTTTCTAAAGAAATGAAGTTCATCAAATGAAGGGAACAAAATGAGAGACCGTCCTCCATTATCTTTCAGCTGAGTGATCACTTGCTGTCCTTTTACTTCTTGCTCTTGAAGCTGCTGAATCCCGTGGAAATAAATCTTCATTTGTTCATCGTAATCATACGGCGAAGCGACACTCATTGATAAGTAGTCTTTTATCCCAAGACTTTCAGCTAAATAATCAAAGGATTGATTTTCAGACAATGTAGCAGAAGAGAAAATGTATGGTCTTTTTTGCGAGAATACCTTTTCACCAAGTACCTCTGCGACAGTCTTTGGCATCACAACAAATGTCGTATCTAATTCCTGCTTTTCAAGCCAGCTAATCGCATTTTTTTGATAAAGCGACAGAGAATACGCCATTTGTTCAATGTACTCTTCTACAACAGACAATTCGTATTGATCGATTGTATACATCTCTGATTCAAATACGAGTGCTTCTCCGATTTTTTCAAGTAAATCACACAATTCACTTGCAGAACGCTTCACCTCATCCACCCGGCCAATTTCAAGTCGATGTGAGCCCTTGATTTCTTTGGCATGTGTTTTTAAGAGATAAAAGAACTCATCGTTTGTAGCTAGTGCATCTTCAACGAGCTCGGCAAACTCTTCGCGTATATCGTTTTGAAGCAGGCGCTCTAAAAAGGTTTCCAGCATTGATTGCTTCACTCGGTATGTCAGTGCTTTTTGTGCGGCAAATTCAAGAAGGTGCCCCTCATCAAATACAACAGAGCTATGTTCTGGAAGCAGCGGAAGCTGACCCTCGCGTTTGCGGGATTCCTTCGTCCACACATGCTCCATATAAAAATCATGAGAACAGATGATGAGGTCTGTTGCTTTCCGGTAATGATCTCTTGATAAATTCAAACCACAGCGATGACGCATATCGCACGTCAAGCAGTCCTGAAACGAATCATAGCCAATGCGTGACCATTCATCATTGGATAGCTCTGGGTACTCTTTTCGATCACCATACGGATAAAAATTCTGCATCCCATGTGATTCATGAACAAACGAAGGAAGCGTTTCATAAATATCGAGCCACTTCTCATCATCTTCACGCTGCATGGTTTTCTCTAATTTCTTTAAGCATAAATATTGATCATGCGATTTACTTAATCTCGCATCTATTTGAATATCAAGGTGATTGGCAATTTTATAGATATCACCCTCTTGTTTCACTAGCTGTTCAATTAACGTTTCGTCTGCACATGCAATAATCGCAGGTTTCCCTGTATACCTTGCATATGTGACCGCAAATAATAGATAAACGATGGTTTTGCCTGTGCCTACCCCAGCTTCGGCAAACATCACACTTTTTTCTTTAAAGGCTCTTTCTAGTTGAAAAGCCATGAATATTTGTTCATCTCGAAGATCAAAGCCCTTTTCTGGCAAAATGTCATAGAACACATCACCAATCCAGTTGCCCAGTTCTTCGTAAAAATTATGTTCTTTTGATAATGAAAAAGGCAAACGAGATGCTGTCACCTGCTTCAACCCCCAACTTTTGAATCATTCAGACATTCTATAGTAACATTTATGCTGGGGAATGACAATCTTTTTTATGACCGCAAACGATGTTGGTAGGTTTCCTTCATTAAAAATGCATGCTCAGATCGCTCTATGTAAGCCTGAGCAAGCGCTAAATCTTCGATGGCTGCAGTCAGCTGAGCAGATTGTCCACCTTCTTGCCCTTTAATTTCTTGAGCAGTCGAAGCGAGTGCTTTTTGGATTAACTGAAATTGATCATATTGTATCATGGAGACACCTCTTTTTTTAAAATCAAGTTCAGTTTATTCCGTCCCGTGAAGGTTTATACCTTTCTGCGATAAAAAAAGCCACACCTTCTGTAGGTGTGACCATTTTTTATGATTCAGTTGTCTGTTTTCTAGGCGGGCGTTTTCCCCAATATTGGTAATAGTCTGTTTTAATAAAACCATTAAACAGTTTTCTCTTTTTCGTTGCTTTTCTACCAAAGCACTCTTCGAACTGTTCGTGTGACGTTAAGATGTAAATGGACCATGTGTCTAGGCTTTTAAATGCTTCGCCCATTCCTTGATACATTTTTTCAACAGCTGGTTTATCACTGAGTCGTTCTCCATAAGGCGGATTTCCGACAATCACACCGTAATCTTCTTTTGTTTGAAAGTCTTTCACTTGCATTTGTTTAAACTCAATCAATTCACTTAGTCCAGCTTCTTCCGCATTCATTTTTGCAATGTCTATCATCCGGTGATCGATATCACTTGCAATAATGTGGAGCGGCTGATCATAGTTTGCCTTTTCTTCCACTTCGTGACGCGCTTTGTTCCATACGTCTTCACCAATCCATTCCCATGACTCGGATGCAAAATCCCGGTTAAATCCTGGGGCAATATTTTGTCCAATCATGGCCGCTTCAATAGCGATTGTTCCTGATCCGCAGAAAGGATCAACAAACGGACGGTCAGGTGTCCAATTCGTTAATAGCACGAGTGCAGCCGCAAGGGTTTCTTTAATAGGTGCTCCGCCTTGATCCATGCGGTACCCCCGTTTATGAAGACCTACACCAGATGTATCAAGCGTGAGCACAGCTTTATCTTTTAAAAGGGCAACCTCAATTTTATACTCGGGTCCTGTTTCTTCAAGCCATTCAGACTGTATGTTGTAAGAGGAGATGAGCTTTTGCGCAATCGCCTTTTTGACGATACGCTGACAATCCGGCACACTGGCAAGCTGTGATTTCACAGATTTACCGATGACAGGGAACGTGCTGTTTTTCGGTAAAAAAGCGGCCCAGTCAATCGCCTTTGTGCGTTCAAACAGCTCATCGAATGTTTTTGCCGAAAATTCAGCGACTTGTACCTTTATTCGGTCTGCTGTACGCAGCCAAAGGTTCGCACGGCAAATCGCAAGTGCGTCCCCTTCGAAAATCACTTTTCCGTTGTCTACTGTGCATTCATAGCCAAGGTCTCTTACTTCTTTTGCAACAATCGCTTCAATCCCCATTGGAGCAGTTGCGATAAGTGTATAGGTTTTCATTGATTTATCACCTGTTTTCTCGTCCTTTTATGTATTCCAAGATAAAAGCTCTCCATATGTTGAAATAGGAGAGCTTTGTTTTCATCATGTTTATAATAACGGATATAACGTTCTGTAAGCCATGTTTTGTTCCATTGTACTGCAAACGGCAAATGCCTCGTACTCAGGTGGTAATCATCTATCTACAGAATACTCTGTCCTTCTCTCCGTTTGGTTCCTTTGAGAAAGTTCCCCTACCAAGTTTGGGTTTCTCGCTCGAGGGGTTTACCGCGTTCCACTCTCACCATTTCTAGTGAGACTTCGTCACTGTGGCACTTTCAAGGATACTTTGCCATATCCTAAAAGGACGTAGGCATTTTTCCTGCCGTCAGCCTTTCCCAGGCTGCCC
Organism: Bacillus sp. MM09(2025); assembly: GCF_050496725.1. Taxonomy (NCBI): domain Bacteria; kingdom Bacillati; phylum Bacillota; class Bacilli; order Caryophanales; family Bacillaceae; genus Bacillus; species Bacillus sp. MM09(2025). The sequence continues at coordinate 358,767 of NZ_JBNWEN010000003.1, read as the reverse complement.
TGGCTTATTTTTTCGCCAGGCACGAACACTACGGGCATCTCAGCACCGTGCGAGCATGGACTTTCCTCTGCAATGTCTAAACGCATTGCAGCGATTACCCGAACGTTAATCAACATGCGTTATTATAAACGACAATGACATGAGGCACAAGCTTTTTCAGCAAGGCTCAATCATAAAGTTTGCTTCCGAAAACGTGTTTCTCAAGGTTAGATAGTCTTTTTAAAATATCAAAGTTTGTTGTATTAGACTGTGCAGGCTGTCTTTTCCCTTGCTCAACGGCTTCTTCAAGCTGTTTTGACAAATGGAGGTTTTCTTGTTGAAGCTTTTCGATTTCTTGGTTGAAGGTCTCATAGTCTTTAATGACCATATCTAAAAATTTATCGACTTCTTCTTGTTTGTATCCTCTGACACCAGTTTTAAATTCTTTTTCTAAAATTTCTTTCGCAGAAAGCTTTACTTTATCAGCAAGCATCTTTTTCACCTCATATCGTGAATTCATAGTATATTTTTTCAGAAATACGTGACGTTGTCAAATTTTCTCTTGCTTTTAGTCAAAAAACGGATCTTCCGCCTCAACTTGCGCTCTCAAATCATCCATTGTGATGTACATAATAGGGTAATCGGTATAGTTTTCCGCTTCTTTGATCATGTACTTTGGCGAGCCATCATGCTCCGGATCATAAAGGGCGAGGAGTCCATCTGTTTTTTCAATAAAAAAACGGTTCTTTTGTTTAAATTGTGCCGGACTTTCATACGGTCTATGCGTGACACTTTCTACAAAATCGGCCTGTGCAAGAATTCCTTCATACAACTCTTTGTTTTGTTCATTCCAGCGCTCTTCCTGTTCATAAAATGGCGTAATGACGGCAAGTTTTAACGCTGGATACTCCTCTTGAAGCTCAAATACTACTTCGGCCGTCCAGATTTCTGCACCAAGCTGGCCTGATATGAGAACCCACTCGAGGCCATCTTCAATTAAAGCTGTCAGCCTTTTTTGAAGCTCCGCTTTTATGTATTGAAGTGCAGGCTCGTCTTGTTTGAATATCCCAAGCTCAAATGGCTTGTACCCTGTGACAGCAATAATTTTCATTTTTTCACCTGCTTTTAAAAAAAGGGACTTATAAAAGTCCCATTCCACTTTATCTGTTACAGCAAGGTCCACCGCAGTTAAAGTGTTGATGTGTTGCCGGGTCCACCTGAGAAAACGTATGCGGGAAGTAGTGAACATGTTTGAAATTTTGATGGTGAACATTTGTCACATGTTGCGGATGGATATGCGGCACAATTGTTGTTGAATCACTGTGTGTACAGCAATGATTCGTCGGATGAACAATTGGCTGTGTAACATTAGGCTGGCAATGATGATGATGGTACATGTAGCATTCCCCTCTCCTTAATTTTCTTACATTAATAATGTATGAATTAAGAGGTGTACATGTACTAATGCATTAACCTATTTTAAAAGTTTGCAAGGAAAACATCCTTATAGTTTGAAAACACAAAAGCGACCAAAATGACAACAAGAAAAAACAAGTAGAAAAGACCCTTATACATGCTCTACGCTCCTCATTCAATATCTAACGTTATTTTACAGGATTCGTGACTTTTCTACAATAAAAGTGCTAAACAATTTTCATTTTCGGTCGAGAGCCGAACGTTGTCATGTTTTGCGCTTTCCCGGGCAATAATGTTTATTGCCCAGCTTTTCTCAAAAGCCGTTTTTTTCGCTTTTCAAGTTCTTCAGTTTCTCGCTGACTTAACGTAGAAAAAGATAATAACGATTCAGTGACAGATAGAGCTGATCTTGCATCTTTTTCACGATGTTCTTGATACTTCGCAAGCTCTATACCCGCTTTTAATGCTAAATGGACATCACTTGATGCAAATAATTTCTCCCAAATTTGAACCGCTTGATCCCACTCGTTTTGTCGTTTATATTGCAAGGAAAGATCATAAGATGCCTGATTCGCATGCTCAAAGTCAGCATTCGTTAATTCCTGCAAATGCTTCGTTGCTTCCTGTACATCACGATGAGCAAGATGCCACCTAGCGAGCGCATATTTCTCATTGTGTTCCTTTACCGCATCCTCAGATAGTATTTTTTTGGATAGGTGAATGTAGAGGCTGATTAACGATAAGACGTCTAGTTCATTATGAGTCAAGATTCCTTCAATCAGCTTCGGGTTTTGTTCCTTTAAAAAATGAAAATAAATCATCGGTGCCAAAAACCCCGGCGTGTCGTTTTCACGCTGCACGTGCAGCTCTTCTTTTTCCACAACAGATAGCGCCATTCGTTCATATTTATGCTTCCACAATCGTCTAGATCCGTGCAGAAGATCAAAATGGCCGTATTCAGGAAGTGCAGGGATTTGACCTCGTAAAAGCGTATGTCTCGTTTTCACTTGCGGCCAATCGAATGATTTACCATTATATGTAACTAACGATTCTACGTTTACTTCATCCAGAAAGCTTTTGTAAAGAGCCGCTTCATTTCCTGGATTGGTGAGCAGGTGCTGTTTCACCACCACTTTGCCCGAAAAGACACGTGCGTGTCCAAGCAAGAAGATCATATTTCCCGTACCGCCAGATAATCCTGTTGTTTCTGTATCAAAGAAAAACAGCTCGTGCGGCTCGTACCCTTTAGCCGATAGCGAATGCTGGATGCCGCTTTCGTTCCATTGCTCAATGATTTTCGGCAGTTCCGGAAACGAATAGCGCCCATGCTGATGATCTAATGAGTAGGTAACTTCGCGAATCAGACAAAAGGACTCCTCAAAATGATAAGGAGACACACCTAATGCTTCCCATTCTCTTAAAAATGGGATATTTTCTGAAGTCACAGGCTGAGGTATTCCTTCCGATGTTTTCTGCCGGTTTTCATGTGTCTGATTGTGCGATAGATGCTTTTTCATTCTGTTTAATTTCCCTTTTAAAGACATGAGCAGGTGTCCCCTCCTTTCCCTTAAAATACGGACATCAATTCAACGATGCTGCTTTTTCCGTTGACCTCTTTCATTTCCATGCCAATGCAGGATGGACAGCCATTGTCACAGCGGCACCGCTCAATGAGCTGAATGGCTGCGCCTGCTATTTCATCGAAGCGAGCTTGTACTTCCTTACTTAAGCCGATTCCGCCAGGGTAATGGTCATATAAAAAGACCGTCGGTTTTCCGGTATGTGCCGCTTTAATTTGTGAAACCACATGAATATCAGAACGGTCACACATCACAAAAGCAGGTACAATGTGCTGAAGAACATTTGCAATGCCTAGAAGCAGCTGTTCAAGAGTTTTCTCTTCAAATCTCCGCTCTGCCTCATGTAATTCAAACCAAGCAGCACTCGTATGAATTTCTTCTTCCGGTAAGTGAATCGGTCCAGATCCGATATTTTCACCGGTACTCAGACGGATTTTTTTAAAAATCGTCGGCATTGCGTTAACGGTCACATCACCGTAGTGAACAGATACAGCTTCCTTCTCTGTCGTCTGATCGATTTCAAGCACCTTAAGTTGGACGGCTAAATTCGCATCTGTATAGTATTCTACATCTACTTGTTTCACATAAGCCTTCAGATGCTCGTAATCTAGCTTTTCCACTTGATACTGAACCCCTTCGTGTAAATAAATGGCTTCATCATGAAGTAGCGTCATCGCACTGAAACGGTCCATCTCGCCAATAATCCGAACATTCGCCACATCTGATTGATCCACAATTACGACATTTTCCTGGCTTGCAGACCGGAGGCTGATGCCATGCGCTGGGAACGATTGATCTGACCAATAATACCGGTTCCCGCTAAAATGGAGAACGCCTTCCTCATGTAAGTATTGCAAAATCTCTTCTACGTCCATGCCGCCAAACTGTTCATCCTCCCGAAACGGAAGCTCATAGGATGCACATTTTAAATGATCCACTAAGATAATGAGGTTTTCAGGGTTAATTCTGGCAGCTTCAGGTGGTCTATTAAAGAAATATTCTGGGTGTCTGACAATATATTGGTCAAGGGGTGAGGAGCTTGCCACCATGATAATGAGTGCTTCCTCATGACGCCTTCCAGCACGGCCTGCCTGCTGCCATGTACTCGCTACACTGCCAGGATACCCGGTCATGATACAGACCTTGAGCTGACCTATGTCCACACCTAATTCTAGTGCGTTCGTACTGACGACACCTAGAATATCTCCTTCTCTCAATCCTTTTTCAATCACGCGCCGCTCTTTTGGTAAATAGCCTCCACGATATCCACGAATTGATTTTGGACCGATTTCTTTTTTCACTAGCTCTTGAATATGACTTAAAATCACTTCTACTCTTACTCTGCTTCTAGCAAAAACAATCGTTTGGATTTTTTCCTTTAAAAAAGTTTTAGCCAGCTGATTGACGACAGTGGCGGCACTTTGTCTAATATTTAGTGGTTTATTCACAACTGGCGGGTTGTAAAACACAAAATTCTTTTTACCGCTAGGTGCCCCGTTTCGCTCAATCAAATGCATCTTGCTTCCCGTTAGCTGCTGCGCAAGCTCTTTTGGATTCGCAATCGTTGCGGACGTACAAATGAAAATCGGATCACTTCCATAAAATGCACAAATTCGTTTTAACCTGCGAATCACATTGGCTACATGACTGCCAAATACGCCTCGATATGTATGAAGCTCGTCTATGACAATATACTTCAAATTCTCAAACAAGCTGACCCATTTCGTATGATGAGGCAAAATGGCTGAATGCAGCATATCCGGGTTTGTGATGACAATATGTCCTGCTTGTCTAACTCGCTGCCGAATGGCGGGTGAGGTATCCCCGTCATATGTTTCACTATGAATCGGAACATCCATCTCGTGGATGATCTCGTTAAGTTCACTCTTTTGGTCTTGTGCGAGCGCTTTTGTTGGGAATAAATAAAGGGAGCGGCTTGTCTGATCTTCTACGATCGACTGAAGGACAGGCAGATTGTAGCAAAGTGTTTTACCTGAAGCTGTTGGTGTGACAGTTACAACATGCTCCTCGTCCATCACACGTTCAAAGGCTTCCTTTTGATGAATGTAGAGTTCACTCACGCCTCGTTTCTCAAGCGCCTTTTTCAGCTTTTCGTTCACTCTTTCAGGCACTGGAGAGGTCTGTGCGGGCTTCGCTTCAATTTCATGCCAATGTTCTACCTGTTCATCTTTTTTTAATTCTTCTATGAGTTCGTTCATTGTTTTCTTTTTCATATCGCATCACCTCTCTTACATAGTGTACCGAATATTTGTTTGCATGACTAGGCGGCAATTTTTTGATGCGCAGCTTATGAGCAAATACTTTGAAGTGTTGTAACAGTATCTATTACACTTCTATAGTGAAATGATTTTATCAAGGAAGAAGATGATGAGAGTGAAAAACGAATTTAAGCCTTTATTTGAACCATTTACGTTTCCAGGAGGTGCGTCTATTAATGGCCGGTTAGTCGTTGCGCCAATGACACACTTCGGTTCTCACGAGGATGGCACCATTTCTAAAGAGGAAATTGATTTCATTACAGCTAGATCTAGTGAGATGGGCATGGTGATCACAGCATGTGCGAACGTGACTCCAGATGGTAAGGCATTTGAAGGACAGCCTTCTATCGCAAGAGATGAAGATATACCTGGTCTGAAAAAACTAGCTTCTGCGATTCAGGCAAAGGGAACAAAAGCCATCATTCAAATTCATCACGGCGGCTCTCAGGCTCTCCCTCACTTAGTTCCAAATGGTGATGTGGTTGCGCCAAGTGATGTATTTAAAGATGGAAATCAGATTGCACGCGCTTTAAAAGAAGAGGAAATTGTCCATATCATTGACTCTTTTAAAGAAGCAGCAAGACGAGCGGTCGAAGCAGGATTTGACGGCGTGGAAATCCACGGTGCAAACGGTTATTTATTACAGCAATTTTACTCTCCGCATAGCAATCAGCGGACAGATCAGTGGGGAGGAAATGAAGAAAAGCGTCTAGCTTTCCCTATCGCTGTTGTGGATGCAGTGAAAGAGGCAATCGAAAGACATGCGACAAAACCGTTTATCTTTGGATATCGATTATCCCCTGAAGAACCAGAAACACCTGGTTTAACGATGACAGAGACGTTTACCTTAGTCGATGTTCTTAAAACTAAAAACCTTGATTATTTGCATATCTCTTTAATGGAGATTGACTCTAAAGCAAGACGCGGTGCAGATACGGATAAGACTCGGATGGAGCTGCTAAAGAATCGCTGCGGCGATACACTTCCGCTCATCGGCGTAGGCAGCGTGATTACAGCCGAAGATGCACTAAATGCCTATAACCAAGGAATTCCGCTTATCGCTGTCGCACGTGAACTGATCGTCGATCTAGATTGGGCAAAGAAGATTAAAGAAGGCAGAGAAAGCGAGATTGAAACTGTCATTAAACGAAGCCAAAAAGATCAGTATTTGATCCCAGAAGGATTGTGGTCTGTTATGGAAGCGAGTCAAGGCTGGGTTCCGATGGAAGATTAATGTCATCAAAAAAACTACCCTCATGCAATTGGGTAGTTTTTTTGTCCTGATTATTTTAATTTAACGGTAAAAAGCTTAGATGTCTGTTTTTCAACAGATCCCTTTGGTTCTTTTTCGAGATGCTCGATCAAGTCACCATTCATAATGACAATCGGTGTCACTGTGCTTGACGCTTTCTCTTCAATCAGTTCTAAATCACACGTAATGAGAGGGTCACCGATCTTCACTTTATCTCCCTCTTTGATGTGCGCTTCAAATCCTTCACCATTTAATCCCACTGTTTCAAGTCCGATATGAATCAGAAGCTCAAGCCCTGAGAGTGTTCGAATGCCAATTGCATGTTTTGTATGGAAGAGCTGGATGATTTCACCCTCTACTGGTGACACAATCGTACCACTTTTTGGTTTCACTGCTACGCCGTCTCCCATCATCTTTTGAGAAAAAACAGGGTCTGGTACATCCGTCATATCCATTAACTCTCCATCAGCTGGAGAATAAATGATTTCTTCCTTTACATCATCTTGGTTTTTCCCGAAACCGAATAATTTTTTCAGCAATGTCAATTGCTCCCTTCAAGCTTTGCTTCTAGATCTATTCCGTGTATGAAACGATACGCTCATACACCTTGCTTCATTCAACACTATTTAATCATAATTTTTTCCTCTCATCAATTGATAACCGCCTGAGTCCTTTCTGCATAGGCTGTAGATGAGAGGTGATTCAAATGGAACATGAAGGCGAAAAGAAACATGAATTGCTGGCAAATGAAGATATTCTCTATGAAGCGATTGAACAATTTTTCGCATCCTCCCCGTTTCATGAGATATTAAATAGTGCGGAGGCGCTCATGACCACATCGCATTCACTTGCATCGATTACGACCGATGTGACAGAGGATGAGCAGTTTGTGTATATCGCAATCCAATTTCCCGACCATTTTGTTGAAGGCGATATCGCGCTAGAAGTAAAAGCCCAATATTTACACTTATCCGTGCAAGAAACAATCAAAACGGATACAACTTCCTCGTATTCGAGCTTTACAAAAACCATTTTAATGCCGGCAAAAATAGATGAAACGAACATGAAAAGCGTGTGGAAAGATCAAACACTTCGTGTAACGGCACCAAAGCAAAGAGCCCAATAGATCCTTCTATTGGGTTTTCACTATGCTTTAAAAATGCTCGTAAATCCTTTCGCTAATGAGCCTACTTGATTCATCGTACTCATCATTTGCCCAGCTGTATCAAACATTTTGTTAAAGTCGAATTGTCCATTCGTTTTTTTGAATTGCGATAGCACACTTTTAAATTGAGATGATTGCTGTTTTTGCGGTCTGGGCAAAGGATAAGGGTTCATAGGCTGCTGCATGTGCATCATGCCTGGTGGCTGCATCTGGGGTTGATTGATCGCTTCGGGCGGCTGATAAGGCGGCCCATTTTCTTGGTATCCATAAGGCGGCTGATAGACAGCAGGTGATGCCTGGCTCATGCCACCTTGATGTGGCGGCATGAAATATTCTGGAGGCTGCGGAGGCTGCTGCTGCATTTCTGGATACGGAAAAGGCCCTTGATTGAATGGATTGAATTCATAAGGCTGCTGGTTTGAATAAGGGATCATATATCTCGCTCCTCTCGCTCTCAACACATAGTCTTGTCACTCATATATTATGATGAAGAACAGAAGATGTGCCTAAAGCAGCCATAAGAAAAACGCAGCGATGTCTTCAGCTGCGCTTGTTAATTTCTTCTATTAAAAGGTTCAGTGTGTAAATCACTGACTCAACTAAATTTTTCACACGGGGTGCATGCTGTTTGCCAAAATAAGATTGCAGGACAACCTCTTTCCCATTTTCTTTGACGGCTTCAAGCTGTTCTTCGTGTAAATATCTAGGTTTCGCCAGATGAATAAACGAGATCGCAGCAGTGAGCCACTCTTCCATTTTCTGATCAAACGTCTCAACGGCTGGCTGAATTTCTGTGTGAAAATCATAAACGGGGTATTCCTCTTCAGCCTTTCCCTTTTGGTACTGCTCATACGCCTCTTCGATCCATATTCTCAGCTCTTGTGTATGTTTAAGTAATGTTTGATTATCCAAAGTGTTCACCTCTATGAACCATCCTATCAAACGTTTACTTATTGCTCAAATAGAAAGCTACCCTGCGTGGTATGCCGGTCTTGCCGCCAGTTGATACTCAGCTGCGTGAATCTTCACTTCACAGTCCTTTACTTCCGATTCAAGCCGGTCTATCATTTGCTCTTGCTCTTCTATGGCTGCACGTGTTGTTTCGTTCACAGCAAGAGACAGCTCTTGTTCCACCGCATCAATTTTTCGCTCGATTTCCTCTAATAACTGCAAAATGGATTCTTTTGATACAAATTCGCTCATCATCAGATTCCTCCTTTATCGTCTCTCGTTACATTCTCTTTTCTTTCACACCCTCCTTCACACATGACAAAACTAGAAGCAAATCGCCAATCTAAGTGTAGATGAGCGCTATTTCTTCCTTTTCGACATATGCTTGTCCTTCTTTGTATGATTGCGTCCGATTGTGTAAATTCTAAGGACAAAGGAGGTAGATTTCATGAAAAAGCAGCAAAAACCAAAAGGGAAAGAAAACAGTACAGATCAGCTTGATAAAAAGCTCGGCGGTCCTAATCGACCATCCACGTAAAAAAAGCAGGTACCCCCTGCTTTTTATTTATGCAAAAAATAGTGCTCTAATGAGAAAAGAAAACGAAGCTGTCTTTTTTTATGAAAATACCAGTCGGTCAGCTCAATTTGTTTTGGCAGCGTCTCTGCATCAAACAAAGATGGGCTCAATTTCTTTTGAAACCAATCTTCTCTTTGATCGTCTAATGAATGTGTCATCACTGGATAAACAGTTCGAAGAAAAGGTGTTGACCTCCTAGCGATCCCTAAAAACGGCTCAAAATCAAACCGTGATCCGGTATGCGGAACAGTATGCAAAAAATGATAAAAATCCGAAAATAAATCGGCCCGAAATAATAGTTTCGCTAGTTTTTTCCCTAATGTAATACGCTCCTTTACGTGGGAAAACTTCCGTATGGTTAACCCGTACAAATGCCCGTCCACCGTTGGAAAAACAACGGTTTGAAAATGTCCCCACTCGCTGAACAGATATTGAATCGAGTGAAAAACATTCTTTTTCAGAAGAGGATTTTGTATAATAGGAGATTGTATAGTATATTGTTCATTTATGATGAGTGCATAAAGCAGGCGCTCTGTGTCACGCTTTAACCAAAATCGCTCCCACTCAGTGCTCATAAAACGAGATACAGAAAAATACGGAAGCAGATGAAACAAGGGTTTGCCGCACCGCTTAGACCATTCATACAAAAGAAGCTGAGGGTAAGCATCCGCAAAGATCAGCCAATTCGCTCTTTCATATGCTGTGAAAAAAAGGTGCCCCTCTTGATCTGTTAAACCTGGATGGAAGAGCTCGCCCTTTAGATCCGTCATAGACCATCCAGCATTTCTCGAGACAAAGGAAGCAAGCAGCGACCATTTCATCTCTGGATGACGGTCATAAAAGCGCTTGTAAGCATTTGTCCTCGTCAGGTTGTCTTTATTTTTCACTTTCGTTTCACGCAATATATGCTGAGTGATGATGTGCTCTTTTTGTGACAACATAGGTATCTCTCCAATACAAAATGCATTAAAAGGAGGCTGAAACTTGATGATTCGGTATCCAAACGGAAAATCGTATCAGCCCATTCAACCAATTGGGACAAAAAAAAGAATCAGCGGCGAATCCTCTTATAGTAACCGCGGGATGACGCTTGAGGCTGACTTAAATGAAACCAACCAGTACTATTTGGTAAACGGGATCGCAGTCATTCATAAAAAGCCTACCCCCGTTCAAATTGTGAATGTGGATTATCCAAAAAGAAGCGCTGCTGTGATCAAAGAAGCCTACTTTAAACAATCATCCACAACAGACTATAATGGAGTGTACAAAGGGCGCTATATCGATTTTGAAGCAAAGGAAACCAAAAGCGCCACCTCGTTTCCGCTCAAAAATTTCCACGACCATCAAATTGAGCATATGAAACAGGTTGAAAAGCAAGGCGGTATTTGTTTCGTTATTATATCCGCATTTGGCTCCGTTTATTATTTGCCCGCTTCAGATCTCTTTTTCTTTTGGGAGCGGCAGAAGCTAAACGGCCGAAAATCCATTAGTAAAGACGAATTAGTGGAAGCAGGCCACTTAATGACACTTGGATATTCGCCAAGAATTGATTATATTAAAGTAGTGGAGACACTTCATTTTTCGGATGAAAGTGAGTAACAATGACGTTCGAAAAAGGTTTAACACGAAAGGTTGAGATGTGATGTCTGATCAATTTACAAGTCGTGAACAGCGACGTAAAGCAAGTCAAGAAAACAATAAGAAGCAAAAGAACAAAAAAGGCAAAAAGAAAGCAGGTCTATTTAAAAAAATATTTTTATCTTTACTCGTGATCGGTCTCCTATGTGTAGTGGCCGGAATCACAACTTTTGCCGTTTTTGCATCAAGCGCTCCTTCAATTGATGATAGTAAGCTCAAAACACCGTATTCTTCAAAGCTTTATGACATAGACAAGAAAGTGTTTGCAGAAGTCGGTGCGGAAAAAAGAACGTATGTCTCGATTAAAGATATACCTGATGTGGTAAAAGAAGCATTTATTGCAACGGAAGATGCACGTTTTTATAAACACCACGGGATTGACCCAATCCGTATTGGCGGTGCCCTTGTCGCAAACGTCGAGGACGGTTTTGGAGCTGAAGGTGGAAGTACAATTACACAGCAAGTTGTGAAAAACACTCTACTTAACAATCAAAAAACGTTAAAACGTAAAGTACAGGAAGTATGGCTCTCGATTCAGCTTGAGCAAAAGTACTCTAAAGATGAAATTTTAGAAATGTATTTAAACCGTATTTTCTTCTCGCCTTATGCCTATGGTGTTGGGAAAGCGGCTGAACAATTTTTCGGCGTGACAGATTTAAATAAACTAACTGTTGCACAGGCTGCCACACTTGCTGGTATGCCGCAGAGCCCTTCTGCTTATAACCCAGTGAAAAATCCTGAGGCAGCGGAAAAACGCCGTAATATCGTATTAGGACTCATGAAAAAACAAGGCTATATTTCAGAGAAAGACTATGAAGTTGCAAAAGCAACCCCTGTCAAAAAGACCGTAGTCCCTGCTGATAAATATAAGAGCCAGAACTCAAGTAAGTATTCTGCTTACATTGAAGAAGTCATGGAAGAAGTACAGAAAAAAGCCAAAGTGGATGTATCAACAGATGGACTAAAAATCTATACATCACTTGATCGAAAAGCTCAGGATCACTTAGATGATATTATCAATGGGGATTCAGTTGGTTTTACGAAAGGTATGCAGGCGGGTGTCACCCTGCTTGATACGAAAAATGGTGAAATCCGAGCTATTGGCGGTGGACGTGATGTACCAGCTGGCGGCTTTAACTATGCGACAGATGCAAAACGTCAGCCAGGTTCAACGATAAAACCAATTTTAGATTACGGTCCTGTCATTGAAAACAAAAAATGGTCAACGTATCAGCAAATTGATGATGCGCCATATACGTACTCAAACGGTACACCGATTAATAACTTTGACAGAAGACATTTAGGGAAAATGTCGATGAGAAGTGCTTTGGCACAATCAAGAAACATCCCTGCCCTAAAGGCTTTCCAAGAAGCTGGCACAGACAATGCCGTTAAATTCGCTAATAACTTAGGTATGGACTTACCGTCTGACATTCCAGAGTCTTACTCAATCGGTGGATTTGACGATGGTGTCTCCTCCCTGAAGATGGCTGGAGCCTTTAGTGCATTCGGTAATAACGGATACTATAATGAACCGCATGCTGTCACATCTGTTGAATTTAATGACGGTACAAAGCTTGACCTTACGCCAGATTCCAAAGCGGCTATGAGTGATTACACAGCATTTATGGTCACAGATATGCTAAAAACTGCTGTCCAATCTGGAACTGGGACACTTGCACAAGTACCGAACGTTCAAGTAGCTGGTAAAACAGGTACAACGAACTTTACACAAGATGATATCAATAAATACAATATACCTTCTGGCGGTGCGAAAGATTCGTGGTTTGTTGGTTATACGCCGCAATATACAGCAGCCGTTTGGACTGGGATCGGTAACTCAAAAGATGCGGACGGCAAAATGTGGCTCACAGATTATGAGCAGCGTGTTGCCAAAATCGTCTTCCAGCGATTAATTTCTCAAATTGATGATGGAAGCGGCTCATTTGAAAAACCAGACAGTGTCGTTGAAGCTACGGTTGAAAAAGGATCGGATCCAGCGAAATTAGCCGGACCAAATACACCGAGCGATAAAAAGACAACAGAATACTTTGTAAAAGGAACGGTTCCGACAAAAGTGTCTGACACATATGAGAAAAAAGAAGCAGATAAGCCTTCTGACTTAAAAGCAGTGTATGATGAAGAGAAAAAATCCATCACACTGACTTGGGGCTATGATGACGACGCAGATGCTACATTTAATGTAAAACAAGCGGTTGATAACGGCGGCTATAAAGAGATTCAAAACAGTTCTGCTAAAGAAGCGGTTATCTCTGATGTGAAGCCTGGCTCTACTTATAAATTCCAAGTGACAGCCACTGTTGAGGATGTTACAAGTAAAACAGCTTCTACTTTCCTCACCATCAAGGATGATGAAGATGAGGAAGAAAAAGCAGATGATGAGAACAAAGAAGAAGAAGAACCTCAGCAGCCTGACGACGAGCAGACAGACCAGACTGACGATAACAAAAATCAACCCCCAGGCACTGATGAGCAAAAGCCAGATGATCAAAAAGATCAAGACAAAGATAAGGATCAGGATCAAGGCGGAAATACGGAAAACGGAAATAATGGTTCTTCCGATAATGGCTCAGACAGTACAAATGGGAACGGCAACTCACAAACTGACAATAAAGATAAAAAGAAAGATGATGCGAAAACCAGCTCTCAAAGCTCAAATTCGCAATCAACTTCTCCTAATCGAAAAGAAAATGAATAATGAAAAGCACTTGCCTATATGGCAAGTGCTTTTTTTAACGGTTTTGTCTAATCTTTTTAAGTGCTTCATATTTTCCATACTGCTTTTTTAGTTCTGTGTATAACTCGTCTAGTTGAATAAAGCAGTGATATTGAGTCGGTTTTAGCAAAATGAACTCTAAACGTTCTGTCCAATTAATAGGAGCAACAGGAAATGTCTCTTGCTTAATATGTTCCCAATCAAGCGTTTGAAGTCTCTCCCCTTTGATCCAGTAAAACACGGCAATCATACTGACAATCCCTTGCAGCATATCCTCTTCTTCACACCGTGACTTTCTTGTTTGAAAACGAGGAAGCATTTTTTCTTTTAATTCATTCCACAGTTCGAACATCACAGGAACAAATTCTTCTGTTTTCTGCCATGGAAGTTCATCTGTTAAAAGTTCTGATGATAGATCATATGCGAGTGGATGCTCTCTAAGGATGTTTACTCGATCGCCTTTCATCTCTACCTTTTTCTCTTTTAATTTTTCGACATATGCGGAAAAAACAACTGCCCCGCTCATGCCAGCTTCACCAATCCTTTTTTCAGCCTTTTCTGCCCTTCTCTACACATATCAAGAAGCGGACAAGATTCGCACTGCGGACGCTGCGCCTTGCAGTGATATCTACCAAAAAAGATTAGGCGGTGATGCGTCACAGACCAATCTTCTTCTGGCACTTTTTTCATTAAAGTTTGTTCTACTTCCAGAACTGAATCCTTCCAGCGGCAGATTCCAAGTCGCTTGCTGACACGTTCCACATGTGTATCCACTGCAATTGCCGGCACCCCAAAAGCGACCGAAACGACGACATTTGCTGTTTTCCGGCCCACCCCAGGAAGCTTCACAAGTTCGTCCCGATCTTTTGGCACCTCGCCGCCATATTCTTCAATCAGCATTTTGCTCAACTTTTGAATGTTTTTGGCTTTATTTCGATAAAGGCCAATCGAACGAATATCTTGCTGCAATTCTTCAAGCGGTACACTTAAATAGTCTTCTGGTGTTTTATATTTTTGAAATAACGTTTTGGTCACTTTGTTGACAAGCACGTCTGTACACTGCGCAGAAAGTGCTACAGCGATCACAAGTTCAAATGGATTGGAATGAACAAGCTCACACTCAGCTTCTGGAAACATATCTCCTATAATATCTAAACATTCATTGATTTGTTTTTTTGATAACATGACTTCTCCTTTATTGGTTATTGTTCCAGCCAATTATAAAAAGGAACTTGTCGCTTATATGTTGACGTCTCTTCTTTTGAAGGTGGCGCTTTTTGCTGAGAACGGAAATGCTGGCTATGCTCTTTTGCTTCTTCCGCTGTTTTCAGCCCTTTCTTTTTCCACTCAAACAGAATTCGGTCGATATAACGGAAATTTAATTTTCCTGATAAAACCGCTTCTCTTAATGCTAGGCGGATCATTTCAGCATCATGATGGTCTTGATCCATCCAAATCGAGAGTGTTTCTCCTTCAAGAGGGGACAGTGGTCTGCCAAATTCATCTTCAAATAAAGCATATAAAGACTTTTCAGCCTGTACATGAAGTTTTTGACCTTCCTTCGCTTGTTTTGCCTCTAGAAAGTCATACAGCACGCCCCATAAAGGCTCAACTGAGTAACGGTCATGCTGAATACCAGACCCGTCTTCAAACGGCTGAATCGAAATAAATCCTTTTTGAATTAAATGCTGAACCATATACGCACACTCTTCAGCTGAAATGGTCATGCCATGGGATAGCTCTTCAAATGTTTGAAAGAACACACCTTGTTCTTCATTCATTTTAATCTTAAGCATCACCATCATTTGTGATTCATTCAGTCCTAACTGCTCATAATGAGCAATCAGCAAATTAGGCAAACTAGTCGAGCCCATTTGCTGCATATTAATAAATTGCTGCCTATTCATCGGATACACCTCTTCACTTTAAGTATATCACGTTTTATTTCACGTGCCCCTTCAATAAACGTTTGAAAAAGCCTCCATATGTTGGAGGCTTTCACGACTTAAGGATATAAACGGTTTAATAATCTTGGGAAAGGAATGGTTTCACGCACATGCGGCGCTCCACTAATCCAAGCAACTGTACGTTCAAGTCCAAGACCAAAACCTGAATGCGGTACAGAACCATATTGTCTTAATTCTGTGTACCATTTATAAGTTTCTTGATCTAGGCCATGTTCTTTCAATCTTGCTTCAAGCAGCTCTAGATCATGGACACGCTCAGAACCGCCAATGATCTCTCCGTAGCCTTCTGGTGCAATCAAGTCTGCACAAAGAACGACATCATCACGATCTGGTGCAGGCTGCATGTAAAATGGTTTTAATGATGTTGGATAATGAGTGATAAACACCGGTTTATCGTAGCTTTCAGCGATCGCTGTTTCGTGAGGCGCGCCGAAGTCATCTCCCCATTCAATATCGTCAAATCCTTTTTCTTGCAAGAATTTAATTGCTTCATCGTAAGTGATGCGCGGGAATGGTGCTTTGATATTTTCTAATTTTGCTGTATCACGGCCAAGTGTATGCAGTTCCACTTTACAGTTTTCAAGTACACTTTGAACCACATGAGTCACATAATTTTCTTGATACTCAAGATTTTCATTAAATTCGACAAAAGCCATCTCAGGCTCGATCATCCAAAACTCAATTAAATGACGTTTTGTTTTAGATTTTTCAGCTCTAAATGTTGGACCGAATGAGAATACTTTTCCGAGTGCCATTGCCGCAGCTTCCATGTAAAGCTGTCCACTTTGAGAAAGGTACGCATCTTCATCAAAATATTTCGTTGCAAACAGCTCCGTTGTACCCTCAGGTGCACTTCCAGTTAAAATTGGCGGGTCTACTTTCACGAAGCCTTCTTGATGGAAGAATTCATATGTAGCACGAATGATTTCATTACGAATTTTCATAATAGCATGCTGCTTTTTAGAACGAAGCCATAAATGACGGTGATCCATTAAGAATTCTGTTCCATGCTCTTTTGGTGTAATCGGGTAGTCAGTTGCTTCGTGAATCACTTCAATGGATTTCACTTGCAATTCAAAACCAAGAGGTGAACGCTCGTCTTTTGTTACTTGTCCTGTCACATAGACAGATGTTTCTTGAGTAACTGATTTCGCAAGCTTAAAGACTTCCTCTTCCACTTCTGCTTTTACTACGACTCCTTGAATAAAGCCTGTCCCGTCACGCAGCTGCAAGAATGCAATTTTACCGCTTGAACGTTTATTGGCAATCCATGCGCCGATGGTTACATCTTCATCGACATGTTTGAACACTTGATTAATCGTTGTTTTCAACATAATTCCCTCCAAAGCCAGAAAGAAGCTCACCTTTTCGATAGGTGTGATTCTTTTTTCATACATTTTATTATAACCGTTCTAAATCAGCATGGTCAACGCAAGACAGGAGAAACTACGGCGTTACATTTTTTTCCACGTGTCCTGTCGAGAAATCGACATAGCTAAAGCTGTATTGATTGTTTTCATTTAAGTACGTCACTTCCCAAAGGAGTACGTCATCTTCTCTTGCTAATTGAACGTCCTTTAGCTTAGAGACCGTGTTCTCCTTTTGAACGGCTTGTACTGCTTGATTTGAGCTAATGCCTTCTTTTGCTTTTTTTGCGATCACTTTTTCTTTTTTGCTGGCAGGTACCCAAACATAGGTTGTTTCGTTTTGTTTGTTTTTCCCTTCAACAATAAATTGTTTTTCTTTTCCAACAAAAGTTTCTACTTGCTCCACTTGTACGATGTTTGCTTGTTTTTTTGCTCGTTCAATCGCCGCCTCATGACCTTGTTCTTTTTGTCCCATGGCAATCTGATAAATCCACGTAAAGCTGATGATACCAATGAGCAAAACGAGAGCCGCAATGGATGAGATGATCCAGACTATTTTTTTCATGTCAAGCTTCCCCTATGTGCGATATATTGTAAATATCGCTTGATTTTGATCTTCTTGATCTAATGCCAATCCAAACATGAGATCTTCTCTTTTAAGCGTTCTGTTCAATAAGTCAACAATTTTATACAGGTCTTCTGAATGCTTAATGTGAACAGTTGAAAGTACCTCTATTTTACTTTCCACTTCTAATTCCTCCTCGGTACGTAAATATTGTTAGTCATACTTTTCGGCACGGGAACCGATACTATTTTTACAACGGAACACAAAAAGCCGTTACGATAAATTAACTCCAAACCCACACCAGCTAAAGGCCGCTTATGACAGCGGCTTTTCGTTTTTGAGTTTCTCTATATACGCCTCAAGTGATTCTTTTGACATCTCGTGGACTGGCGCATGAGGGAGTGATTCTAAAAATAGCTTTCCATATGACGCGGTTTTCACTCGGCGGTCTAAAATGAGCAATGTCCCTATGTCCTTTTCAGAGCGCAGCAAGCGTCCTGCACCTTGTTTAAAGGTTAACACAGCTTCTGGGAGAGCAACGGCTTTAAACGGGTTCTTCCCCTGTTTTTTAGCGGCATCACATTTTGCTTCAATGAGCGGTGAATCAGGCGGCCGAAACGGAAGACGTGCCATAATAACTGTTGTCAGCTCTGATCCAGGAAAATCGACACCTTCCCAAAAACTACCCGTACCAAGTAAAATTGCATGTTTTGCTAATTTGAACATCTTCGTTAATTTAACAGGACTACCGCCCGTCAGACCTTGGGCAAAAAGGGCGGCTTGCATCCCTTCTGTTTTCAGTTCATCATACACTGCTTTTAACATCTCATGTGAATTAAACAACACCAATATTTTAGCTTGTTGCTGCTTTTCCATTATCTTAATGTACCGTACTGCTTGCTTTACATAGTCACGCTCATCACGGTTCGTAATCGGCGGCATATCAGCTGGTACAATCACCTTGAGCTGTTTTTCAAGTTCAAACGGTGACTCAATCTGTACAAGATGCGGATAAAAATCCTGCAGACCAAATCGTTCTAAGCAATAATCAAAACGACCATTAATTGTGAGTGTCCCTGATGTGAGGACAACACTTTTTTTGTTCATAAAAAATCGATCCGCTAAAAGCTCGCCGGTATCTAACGGCTGTGCATGCATAAAGACAGCATTTTTGGCACCCTTTGCATCGATCTCAATCCAAACCGTTTCATCGTTTTTCGGTTCAAAAATGAACCGGTACAGCGTACTGCAAAATGTATGCATAAACGACATCACTTGATCGTATTCCTCTGCTTCAAACGCAAAGTGTTCTGTCAGCTGATCACTTTTTTGAACAAGCTCGCTTTTTTGCTGTTCATACAGCTTTTCACAAGCAATTAACAAGGAACAAAGCTTACTTGCCGTCTCTTTAATCCGTTTCCACTGCGCATGCTTCGACTGATGACGTACTCTATGAATGAGACGATTGATGTCTGCTTTTGGTTTTGTCCTTTTCACAAAAGAATGAACGGTACTAAAGAAGGCGTCACTTTCCATTTGAAGCTGCTGAAGATACTCATCCATTTCGATAAAGGTGTCAGTTCGTAAGCCGGCACCGTGAAATCTCTTTTTCAGCTTCTTTAACAGACCGCCCTGTAATGAGCCAAGCTGTGTTAATTTCGCATGAAGCTGGATATACGACGCACTATCCCCTAGCGTTTCATTGGCTGTTTTCTCAAATTGGTGAGCCTCGTCAATCACATATACGTCTGCATGCTGAAAGATAGATGATGCTTCCGTTTGTGATAAGAGCAAGCGATGATTCGTTAAAATTAAATCAGCTGTTTTCGCCCTTCTTTTTGCACGCTCATAAAAGCAATATTCCTTAAAGCGGCGCTTTTTCGATGTAAATGGCATGTGCACACACGATATCCGGTCTCTTATATTGGCAGCTCCTGAAGGTAAATTTAGTTCAGATAAATCACCCGTTTCTGTCACAAGGAGCCACATTAATATTTGCGCCTTCGTTAAGACCACATCATAGTTATCATCTTCCTCATGCAGCACATGCTCAAACTTATCTAAGCAAATATAATGCGCCCGGCCTTTGAATACACAGGCTGCTGGCTCAAACGGAAGCAATTGATTTAAAATCGGCACATCACGCTGAAGCATTTGCTGCTGCAAAAGAATGGAATATGTACTAATAATGACAGGTTTTCCTGATTTTTTTGCTTCTAATGCGGCTGGTATGAGGTATGCCAGCGTTTTTCCAATACCTGGTGCCGCTTCAATTAAAGCATAAGCTCTTTCATGAAACACATCTCTTACTTTATTCATCATCTTGAGCTGGCCTTCTCTTACTTCATAGCCTTCCACCGTTTGGGGAAGCTTCTTTTTTATCTCCTCAAACAGCTGTTCATCGTCTTCCCCTACTGAATCTGTCGTATCCTTTTCAGAATTGGTGACATCTTTAACAGCAAAAGAGCCTACTTCTACCAAAGAATCTTCACGGCTGGCATCACTCATTTCAAGCTGCTGGATTAAAAATCCAATATCACTTAAGAGATAAGAGGATAATCTGCGCAGCTGCTTAAGCACATTTGACGGTGTATGTGTTAATTGATGGAGTAAGGTTAAAAATAACATGGCAGTAACTTCCGCATCACTATCCGCCCTGTGCGGATGGTCATGTGGAAGCATGAGCTCTTCACTTAATTCAGTGAGCTTATAGCCTTCAAGCTCTGGATAAAGAATTCTAGAAATTTCAACTGTATCAATCGCTAGCACATCCAGCTCATTTTTCCCGCATGCTTTTAGTTCATCATTTAAAAAGTTCAAGTCAAAATGAACATTGTGCGCAACAAAATAAGCGCCTTGAATGAGATCATACACCTCTTGGGCAATGTCCTCAAAAAACACTGCATCGTCTACCATATGCTGCTGAATGCCTGTCAGCTGTTCAATAAATCCAGGGATCGTTTTTCCCGGGTTCACATATTTTGAATACCGTTCGACAATTTGTCCATTTTCAATGACCACCGCAGCAATTTGAATGATTTTATCACCCTTCTTAGGTGAATTTCCGGTGGTTTCAATATCAACGACAACAAACCTTTGATCGGCCATAAAATGGACACCTCAATTCCTCGTTCCACTCAAAGTGAAACACGCTCTGGGCAAAAATAGCTGAAACAGAACAGCTTCTTTGCTTAAACTGTTCTGTTTCATTGGAGCATACGTTATAAAATCGTTCTCGCAGGCTCTTGCCCAATCATTTGTTCAATTTGATTTTCTTTATTTAACACGACCACTTTTGGTGTATGTGTCTTTGCTTCTTCTTCTGAAAGCATCCCATAAGCAATAATAATCACTTCATCCCCCGGCTGAACCAATCTTGCTGCTGCGCCATTTAGACAAATGACACCGCTCTTTCTTTCACCGGGAATAATATATGTTTCAAGTCTCGCGCCATTATGATTATTGACAATCTGTACTTTCTCATTTGCCATCATACCTGCCGCATCAAGTAAATCTTCGTCAATGGTGATGCTTCCTACATAATGTAAGTTTGCTTCTGTTACTGTCGCTTTATGAAGTTTAGAAGTCATAAAGGTTCTATACATGCTTTTCACCGCTTTCAGGAACATGGAATATCACATTATCAATCACTCTTGCCCGTGAGAATTTCACCGCAATCGCAATGATGACCTGACCTGCTAACTGCTGAAGCGGCTCAAGCTCTGGATAAGAGTAAATCTCGATATAATCAATTTCCCCGCTAGTTTGAAGAATTTCCTCTTCTACCAACTGATAAATGCGACTGACGTCACGTTCACCTTTTTCAACCGCTGACTGTCCTTTTTTCAATGCGCGGTACAAAGCAGGAGCTTCTTGTCTTTCTTTATCAGACAAGTACACATTTCTTGAACTTTTCGCTAAACCGTCTTCTTCCCTAACTGTCGGCACTGAGACGAGGTGAAGATCAAAGAAGAAATCCTTGATCATCGCATCGATCACAGCGACTTGCTGTGCATCCTTTAGACCAAAGTATACATTTGTTGGTGCTACAAGATGAAATAGTTTTGTAAGCACAGTAACAACACCGTTGAAATGTCCTGGACGTTTTTTCCCGCATAAGACATCAGTCCGCTTTTGAACCGTCATCGTGATCGATGGTTCATTTGGATACATTTCTTTCACATCAGGTGTAAATAAAATATCTACCCCTGCTTCTTCTGCAAGGCGCTGATCTCTTTCCATATCCCTTGGATAGGATTCAAAGTCTTCGTTCGGTCCAAATTGCAAGGGATTGACAAAAATACTCATTACCACAATGTCATTTTGATCCCTTGCTTCTTTCGCAAGCGTCAGATGTCCTTCATGAAGAAAGCCCATCGTTGGGACAAAGCCGATGGAATGCTGTTTTTCTTGATGCAGCTTGATCAATTCCTTCAACTCGTGAATATGGGTGACAACGTTCATTTTTTGATACCCCCATATAAACCATCAAGGACTTCTTCTTTGATATGAAATGTATGCTTGTCTTCTGGAAATGTGTGTGCTTTTACTTCTTTTGTATATTGAATAAGCGCTTCTTCTAATACAGTATCAATTTGCGCGTATTGTTTCACAAACTTAGGTGTCCTAGACACGCCGTATCCTACCACATCATGGTAAACGAGAACTTGTCCGTCTGCCTCAGCCCCTGCACCAATCCCGATGACAGGAATCTTCAGCATGTCGGTAATTCGTTTTGTCAGTTCACCAGGTACGCATTCAAGCACAAGTGCAATCGCACCAGCTTCCTCACATTTTAAGCTGTCTTCTATCAATTTCTGCGCACTTTCGTGGTCTTTTCCTTGCACTTTATACCCGCCAAGTACTCCAACTGACTGAGGTGTGAGGCCTAAATGACTGACGACAGGAATTCCGCCTCTTGTAAGGGCTTGAATGGATTCAAATACTCCATCTCCACCTTCTAGCTTTAAGGCATCCGCACCGCTTTCTTGCATGATGCGTGCTGCGTTTTTCAATGTTTCTGCTAATGAATAATGGTAAGACATAAATGGCATATCCGTCACAATAAATGTGTCTTTTGCGCCTCTTTTCACTGCTTTTGTGTGATGAATCATGTCATCGATCGTGACTTGTACTGTCGAATCTAATCCAAGTACAACCATCCCAAGTGAATCACCGACTAAGATCATGTCGACTTCCGCTTTTTCTGCTTGCTTTGCAGATGGATAGTCGTATGCTGTCAGCATTACAATCGGTTCATTTTGTTCTTTCATTTTGAAAAAATCTAGCTTTGTCTTCATTTGTTCCTCCTCATTCTGGAGAGGAGATGGCTTGCCTCACATCACATGTTTTGATCTCTCATGCGCGGCGAATCATCCCTCTGTCCAAGTCCCTTAGGATCAAGGCAGAAATTTATCAAATTTTTGTTTCTAACAGGTACAGCTCTTTTCAGATACTGCCCACACGAAGTATATCAAAAATGTGCCGGGTGTTCCACTTAAGTTGACTTGATCTCGATGTCTGCGGAGTAGATTTTTTGGATCCCTTCCTCCGTTTCAAGCAATAAAACACCTTCTTCATTGATTCCGAGCGCTTTTCCAGTGTATTGCCCATTGACGGTACGGGCCACAATATGCTGACCGATCGTCATCGCAAACGATTCCCATAATTGTTTAATGGGCGCAAATCCATGGTTCATATAATCAGCATACCTTTTTTCAAATGTGAACATGATCTGTTGGATGAGCGCAGCACGGTCCACTTTTTCATTCAGTTCCATTCGCATGCTCGTAGCGACATCCTTTAGTTCATCCGGAAAGTCATCTGCCGTTTGATTCACATTAATGCCCGGTCCAATAATCACAGCATGAACCTGATCCGCCTCTGCTTTTAATTCAGTCAAAATACCAACGACTTTTTTCCCGTTTAGCAAAATATCATTTGGCCATTTAATAGAGGGGCTGAGTCCTGTTTGCTCTGCAATAGCTTCTGCGATGGCTACAGATGCCAAAAGCGTCATCTGCGGCGCTTTGTGCAGCGGAATTTCAGGGCGTAGAATGAGACTCATCCAAATGCCTGTCCCATTTGGTGAATGCCACGTTCTTTGAAGGCGGCCTTTCCCGTTTGTCTGATGATCACTGACAACGAGCGTGCCGTGGGGCGCACCTTCATTTACAAGATCATGGGCAATCAGCTGTGTGGAAGCGACTTCTTTCTGAAAATAAATGTGTCTGCCAAAGCTCTCTGTGTCGAGACCAAACAGAATTTCGTCCTCACTAATTTTGTCCGGTTTACGTAACAGGCGATATCCTTTTCTTCTGACGGCTTCTACCTCATAGCCCTCTTTTCTAAGGTCCTCTATATGCTTCCAGACAGCCGTTCGAGAACAGCCAAGCTCATCACATATTTGCTGACTTGAAACAAAGTCCTGACTAGATGCTGTAAATAGTTCGATTAATCGTTTTCTAATTGCTGATCGCATGCTGTAAGCCACTCCTCTATGGCTTCTTTTCGGTTTTCCAAATGATTGTGCAGAACGGCATTTTTCACCAAATTAAGCTCTTCTGCGATCCATTTTCCTGATGTCTTTTGCCGAAAGGCCATTAAATCTTTACCTGAAACAGCGAGGTCTTGAAGCGTTTTAATCGGCAGTGCATCATAAGAACGCTTCGCAGCCTCCAGCTCGTCAAAGAAAATGCGGCGCTCGTGTTTTAGCTGTGTGATCTTCAAGCTAGATAAGAGCACGTGTTCACCAGCCTCGAACATCTTCTCCGCATCCCAGTCACAATCGACGTATCGGCTAATGGCCACCGCGTCTTTTAATAGCTTTGTTGACAGCTTCCATTCTTTTAAGAAGAGCACAGCCTCCTCTTCATCTAAGCCAAACAAATGGATAACAGCTCCCCATACTTCTTCCAGTCCATCCAGTAAATAATACGGAAATGACTGAAAAGATTCTTGTAGACGATCCTTTTTGAGACCCGGCAATTCTTCATACAATTTGGTAGAAATGAGCACTTTGATCGCCCGCTCACAATAACGTCCTTTTAAAAGCTTTTCCATTTCAATCTTTTTGCGTTCAACGGATATGTTGGCAAGGAGATGCTTATCTTTTTCCATTGCCTCAGCCGTTTCTGCAGCGAGCTCAAAACCAAGCTGGCTTAAAAAACGGACCGCTCTCATCATCCGAAGCGCATCTTCTTGAAAGCGGCACGCAGGATCTCCTACGGTTTGAATTCGTTTCCGCTCAATATCCTGTTTGCCCCCTACATGGTCAATGATCTCCCCATTTATATCCATGGCCATCGCATTGATCGTTAAATCTCTTCTTAAAAGATCTTCCTTCAAGGATGTGATAAACGCCACTTCTTTCGGTCTGCGAAAATCTTCATATTCTGATTCAGTTCGAAACGTTGTCACCTCATAGCTAATCCCATCATGTAACACAATGACAGTGCCATGCTCTTTGCCAACATCAACTGTTTTTTCAAATAAAGACTCGACCGTATCAGGCGTTGCATCCGTTGCTATATCGATATCGCCGATTTCCCTGCCTAAAAGGACATCTCTCACTGCTCCGCCGACAAAGTAAGCCTGATGCCCATGTTCGTGCAGTGTATGTAAAATAGGGATCGCATGTGTGAATGGTTCATTCATGTTCATCATCACCTTCGATCAATTCTAGGTAAAGCTCTTCATATTCACTCACAATTTTTTCAGAAGAGAAATGGGCTTGAACGCTAGACTGGGCCGCCGCCGACACTTGCTCATGAAGCGCTTTGTCTTTCAGTATAGAGACTGCGTGTTTAGCTGCCGCTTCTATATCGCCGAGCGGGACAAGGAAACCTGTTTCCCCATGTGTAATGACTTCTGGAATCCCGCCAACATCAGTCCCAATACACGGGACACCACATGCCATTGCCTCAAGAAGCACAAGTCCGAAGCTCTCTTTCTCAGATAGAAGCAGCTTCAAATCACTGATGGAATACAGCTCTTCTACTTTCTCTTGCTTCCCTAAAAATAACACGCGGTCTGTCAGCCCTAGCTTTTTCACGAGTTCGCAAACAACCGATTTTTCTGGACCGTCCCCAATGAGCAGCAGTTTTGCATTCACCTGTTCAGAGATTTTTTTAAACACATGAATGACATCATGCACCCGCTTCACCTTGCGGAAATTCGATACATGGATGACGACCTTTTCATCATGTAAAAGACCATAGTGTCTCTTCAGCACATCGTGATCTTCACGCAAGTATACACGCTCATCGACGAAATTATGGATTGTTTCGATCTTTTTATTTGGTTTGATGAGGTCGTACGTCTGCGCAGCTAATGAATGCGACACCGCCGTTACCCGATCTGATGATTCGATCGCAAAGCGAATGACTTCCTTTAGTGATGGATCATAGCCTAATACCGTAATATCCGTCCCATGAAGCGTCGTGACGACTTTTACAGAGTGTCCCATCATTTGCTTCGCTAAGTACGCACAGACGGCGTGAGGCACCGCATAGTGCGCGTGAATAATATCAAGCTTCTCTCGTCTTGCGACTTCTGCCAATTTACTTGCTAATGCAAGGTCATAAGGCGGATATTGGAAAACAGCGTATTGATTGACATCCACCTCATGAAAATAAATATTCGGATACACTTTATTGAGCCTAAACGGAATACTTGAGGTAATGAAATGAACATCGTGCCCTTTTTCAGCTAAACGTTTTCCAAGTTCCGTCGCAATAATGCCAGAGCCGCCGACACTTGGATAACAAGTGATTCCGACCTTCAGTTTTTTCATAATTACCCCCCAAGTAAGTCGTCATCGATCAAAAGTGGTTTCTTTGTGATAAACCCTTCTGCATAAGCTTTATTGACTTCTCTTCCATACATAGACTCTCTCATTTTGACAAAATCAATATACCCGTTCACAAGAGGTGTCTCAACTGAATTCGCCGATTTCACAAATTGGCTTCGATACGCATGCAGGCTATCAATCTTTTGATGCATTTCCTCAGAAATATCAATCACAAAATCTGGACGATGATGGCCATTAATCATGTAATAATACATTTGACTTATTTTATGCGCTGGCTGCTTGTATGAATCTTCAAATTTATGTATCCCTGCCGAAAAAGCAGCCTCTTCTACAAGTGAACCCGCATGACCATGATCTGGATGCCGATCTTGGTGATGCGGAGCAAAAATTAGTTTTGGTTTGTATGTACGAATCACGCCCGCAATGTCTTTCATTGCTTCGTCATTTAAATAAAGCCCTCTGTCTGGCAGTGTGAGCTGGATTCGCGTTGACACGCCTAAAATGGCGGCAGCCGCTTTCGCTTCCTCTTTACGGCTCTCTACCGTTCCATTCGAGGATAATTCAGCCTGGGTCAAGTCGCAAATCCCGACACGTGCCCCTTTTTTTACGTATTTTGCAATCGTTCCGCCCATACCGATCTCTACATCATCGCTATGGGCTCCGAATGCAAGGATATCAAGTCGTTTCATTTGTTCCTCCGTTTTTTGCTACATCTCGAAAATCAAACGTACCTTTATTTAAATTCCTGACTAAAATTTCAGCCGTCCCCATATTGGTGGCAAGTGGAATGGTATACACATCGCAAAGCCGAATGAGTGCAGATACATCTGGTTCATGCGGCTGCGCTGTAAGCGGGTCTCTAAAAAAGAGCACAAGGTCCATTGCATTATCAGCAATTAAAGCACCAATCTGCTGATCTCCCCCAAGTGGTCCTGACTGAAAACGATGAATGGGAAGCCCCGTCGCTTCTTTCACTCTCAAACCTGTTGTCCCTGTTGCGTAAAGTGTATGATTTGCCAATATATCACGGTACGCAATAGCAAATTGGATCATGTCACTTTTTTTCTTATCGTGAGCGATTAAAGCAATGTTCATCAGGAATCCACTCCTTATTAGTCGATGATATTTTCTAAACCATAGACGAGCTGATCAATGTGCATGACTTGTTCAACTGAAAGCTTTACACCTGACATAAACGAGGCACGGTTATAAGAATCATGACGAATGGTAAGCGTCTGTCCGTCCATTCCAAACAGTACTTCTTGATGTGCGATCATACCCGGAAGTCTTACGCTGTGCAGACGGATACCGTCATAATCTGCACCTCGTGCACCTTCGATTAATTCTTTCTCTTCTGGATGTCCTTGCTTTTTGCTTTCCCTGACTTCTGCAATCATTTCAGCTGTTTTAAGCCCAGTACCGCTCGGGGCATCTAGTTTTTTATCATGGTGAAGCTCAATGATTTCAACGTCAGGAAAATAATTCGCTGCCATTTTGGCAAACTTCATCATTAAGACCGCACCGACAGCAAAGTTTGGCGCAATAATGCAGCCTATGCCCTTTTCTTCTGTTAATTGCTGGAGCTCTTTCAGGTCAGCTTCAGAAAATCCAGTGGTCCCGACGACTGGACGCACGCCATGTTCAAGTGCCTTTTTAGTATGTACTTTCCCAATTTCTGGTGTCGTCAAATCAATTAATACATCAGGTGCTGTCTCTGAAAGACACACATCAATATCTGTATAAATTGGCGCCTCAGATGTCGTATGAATCACATCAGATAATTTTTTTCCTTCGTGCGCGTGATCAAGGGCTGCCACAAGCTCAAAATGGCTCGTTTCTTCTGCCAGCTTCACAGCTTCTATCCCCATTCTTCCTCTTGCTCCAGCGATTACTACTTTGATGGTTTGGTTCGTCATCGTCTCTACTTCCCTTCTTTTTTCGTCCAGCGGTCTTTGTCTCTTGTATTGAATTTATGCATCACACGATCATGTGCTTCCTCTAGTGATATATCTAGTGAATTAGCGAGACATGTTAATACAAACAAAACATCGCCAATTTCTTCTTCCATGCTTTTTTCCGTTTCCGTTGTTTTTTTCGGCTTTTCTCCATAGTAATGGTTAACCTCTCTTGCTAGCTCACCTAATTCTTCTGTTAGACGGGCCATCATAGCAAGCGGGCTGAAGTAACCTTCTTTAAATTGTCCTATGTAATCATCTACTTCTTGCTGCACGTGACGCAGCGTTTTTTCATTCGTCATGAAGCTCATCCTCCTATCCATCTCTTACATGTTAGCGAAATCATAAATATTTGACAAATGTTTAAAACTCAGTTTGCTTGTTTCTCTCCCATACCATATAATATTATCGCTGTCTAAGCAAAAAAAGGAGTGGTCTCTTGCTAAAAGAAATTCGTCTTAAAAATATCGTATTTATTTTAATAGGATCTGCGATTTTTTCTTTCGGTCTTGTTCATTTTAATATGCAGAACAATTTGGCGGAAGGCGGATTTACAGGTATTACACTGCTTTTATATTTTCTATTCCACATTGACCCATCCATTTCAAACCTTGTCTTAAACATTCCGATCTTTTTTATCGGCTGGAAAATGCTCGGCAGAACCATGTTTACTTATACAATTGTAGGAACCGTCAGTCTTTCTGTCTTTCTTGCCATTTTCCAGCGCTTTCAAATACATATGCCTCTCCAGCACGATTTGGCCCTAGCCGCGCTCTTTGCTGGCGTGTTTATCGGAACAGGCCTCGGGATCATCTTTAAGTTCGGCGGTACTACCGGCGGTGTTGACATCATCGCAAGACTCATCAACAAGCATTATCAGGTGGCTATGGGACGAACAATGTTCATCTTCGACGCTTGCGTCATTACGATTTCTCTTACTTATTTAAATTACAAAGAAGCCATGTATACACTCGTCGCAGTATTTGTTGCTGCGAAGGTCATTGACTTCATGCAAGAAGGCGCTTACGCAGCCAAAGGCGCCATGATCATATCTGAAAAAGATGACATCATTCAAAAGAAAATCACAGAGGAAATGGAGCGGGGTGTCACCATTTTAAAAGGGGTCGGTTCCTATACAAAACAGGAGCGCAACGTTCTTTATTGCGTCGTCCCGAAAAACGAGCTTGTCCATCTTAAAAGCGTCGTGACCTCAGTCGATCCTCATGCGTTTGTATCCGTCAGTGACGTGCATGATGTGCTTGGTGAAGGCTTCACATTAGATGAACACAAAAAGCCGCTCAATCCGCATTAAAAAAAGAAGCCCAAAAATGGTGCTTCTTTTTTATGATTTCGGATAATCAGCTTGTCGCTTTTGCTTCTTCTCTTTTTCAGCACGGTATTTCCTAAATCCAACATACGTTAATGTTAATAAAATGATACTTCCCGTTGTTAAAATGACCCATAAAAGCGATGGGTCAGCCTCATCTTGATCAACGTGGGCAAATACACTCGATAAATCCTCTTCAAGCTTCGTAAGGCGCTCAAGCTTTGTCCCACTTGATGCTTTTAAAAATTCACCTTGCTCAATCACTTCCATATGCTGCTTAATCGTTTGCAGCTTTTCAGGCGAAACATCAATGGTTAAACTCGGATAGATCATATCGTATAAAGAAACCAGCTCATTCCAAGTTTCATAAAACGTCGTCGACTCCGGATCCTTCACTTCTTTTTTCAACGTAGGAAAAGACCCCATAATGGGCTTCTCCAGCGAACCCCAAAGCGGCTCAGAATCTGACTGGATCGCATCGAGCAGCATTCTAAACTGAGAGGCATAACGAAGCTTTTCGCGCTCATTCAATTCTTCCTGCGGCAGCCCTTTTATGATATCTTGATAGCCAACTGTAATTTGCCGAATCTGAGTATTTGTCAGAGTTCCGCGCCAATTCTCAGCTTTAAATGTCTTTTCAACATACAATGCGACCTGTAACGCCTCATCATATTTAGCTTGTCTCGTTAGTTGAAAGATTGAATCTGATAGTTCCGTTAATTCTTGCAGCACACTAGCGGCTGTTTCCTCGCCTTTGGCAACAGATGGCTGTAATACGAGAAAAAATAATAGAATCATCGCGATTGGCTTTCGTTTCATGCAAGTCCCTCCTAGCCCTTCTCCATACAGCGTATGAAGAAAAGGACAAGGTTAGACCAATATTGTTAAGGGAGTTCAAGCTTGATCGATTTTTTCGATAGGACGAGATAATATGAAACAAGAAGAACGGCAATGCTCAACCAAAACGTGACGTAGCCGATCTCGTTTGTATAGGCAGACAGCATAGAATAACGCGGCATCATACCAAATACATAATCAATCACATCATTATGTAAAATCCATATGCCAGCTACCACCAAATGACGCATTTTAAAACGATAATACGGTGCAAACAATACAGCTTGAACCGCCATCGCAAAGTGGGACCCAATCAGCATGTACCCTTCCCACGGAAAGTCATCCACAGATAAAAGGACAAAGATATTCATGCCTACAGCCCATAACCCGTACTTAATTAAGGTCACAAGGGCAAGTGCTTCAAAATAAGGAGCGTTTCGTTTCATCAAAAACGCAAGTAGAACAAATAAAAAGAAAAAGCTTGCCGTTGGACTGTCTGGAACAAAAGCTAAAAAGATAGCCGGCGTCTCTACAAGCTGTGGAATATACCAATAGTAGCCGTACACAGTGCCAAGGAAATTGATCATCAAGACTAACACAAGCATGTAGCGCGTGGCTAGCAGATATTGAATCCATCTCATATGTCTCTTCACTCACGATCTATTAAAATCAGAAAAAAGCTGACAGCGCCAGCTTTTTCTCTTTTGAGTATATCCTTGTACTTGCATTTAAACAACTGAATTATTTAGATTTGACCTCAGATAAATATTTAGACAGCTTTTCAAGTTCTTCATCGCTGCCTTTAAAGATACCCTTAGGCATGTTGCCTTTTCCTTCAACAGCAATCTTAGCGATCTCCTCAGGTGCAAGACCGTTGTCAACAAGTGACGGTCCGGCTGCTCCGCCCTGCATGTTATCCCCATGACAGGAGATACATGTCTGCTCCTGATAAATTTTATACTCTTCCGCTGAGGTGTCAATTTCTGCTTCTTTCTTAATTTCACCTTGCTTTGCCGCTGCTTCCCAATCATGAGTAGCAACAGACTCCCACGTTAAATATGTTGCTGCGCCGACTGCAAGGATCATCATCCCCACTGCAACCGGTCTTCTATACGGTCTGCGTTCAGGACCAGAATCAAGAAATGGTGCGAGCAACAGTGCACCAAACGCAATCCCAGGCATAATCATCGCACCAACTACCGTATAGCCGCCTGCAGCAAATTCATATTTTAATAACTGGTACAAGAATAAGAAATACCAGTC
The DNA here is from genome assembly GCF_050496725.1 of Bacillus sp. MM09(2025). Lineage (NCBI taxonomy): Bacteria > Bacillati > Bacillota > Bacilli > Caryophanales > Bacillaceae > Bacillus > Bacillus sp. MM09(2025). Next base: position 327,100 of record NZ_JBNWEN010000003.1, on the reverse strand, counting down.
TGGCAGCGGAATATAGCCGGTATCTGTTGGATCAGCCATCCGCTCAAGCGGAGGTGCATGAACCACAGTTAGGACAAGAAATCCAATTAAAAAAACGGCACCTACAAGCCATTCCTTTAAAAGAAAGTTCGGCCAAAAGGCTTCTGTTTTTCCCGGATATTCGGAATAGTCTTTAGGTATGTTAGGTTTTCTTTCTGCCGGAATTCTAGAGTCTCCGACAAACTTCATCCCTTTTCCCCTATGCAAAGTCATCCCCTCCTCATTGAACATTCATCAAACGCAACTTTTTTATAGCGGTCCAGAAATTCCTTGCTTACGAATCATAATAAAGTGGGCAGCCATCAGCCCAAATAATGCCGCTGGCAAGAAAAAGACATGAATAGCGAAAAATCTCGTCAGCGTTTGTGCCCCTACAATGTCAGGATGACCTGCAAGCAGCGTTTTGATCTCTTTACCAATGAAAGGTGTCGCTTCTGCAATTTGAAGACCAACCTTCGTCGCAAATAGCGCCTTCATATCCCATGGCAAGAGATAACCTGTAAAACCAAGTCCAAGCATCACAAAGAAAATGAGCACACCAACAATCCAGTTGAGCTCTCTAGGCTTTTTATACGCCCCTTGGAAAAAGACCCTTAGCGTATGTAAAAACATCATGACAATAACTAAACTCGCACCCCAGTGGTGCATCCCTCTGACAATCTGACCAAATGCCACTTCATTTTGTAAATAATAGACAGATTCCCAGGCGTTTTTAATATCTGGCACATAATACATCGTTAAAAACATGCCCGAAAGGACTTGAATGACTGTCACAAAAAACGTTAAACCGCCAAAACAGTACACAAAAGCGGAGAAATGATGTGCTGGATTGACATGCTCTGGCACCTCATGATCCGCAATATCTCTCCATATTGGTGTAATGTCTAGCCGCTCATCTACCCAATCATAAATCTTGTTAAGCATCGTTACCCTTCCCCTTTCGGCACAGCTTTTCCAAGATAGAGGTATCCGTCCTTCACTTGCTGCTTATAATGGTCAAGCGGTGCAAGTGGCGGAGTTCCGGGTACGTTTGTACCATCCTTGTCGTACAGCCCATAGTGGCATGGGCAGAAAAATTTGTTTGGATTTTTCGGATCACTGTTCCAGTTCACTGTACATCCTAAATGTTTACAGATTGGCGATAAAGCGACAATTTCATCCCCTTCTTTGTACACCCATGCTGACCTAGATTCCTTTGACTCATACCATGCATCTACTTGATCAATTTTAAAGTCAAAGCGCTTCGGTTCCTTCGTCAGTTCATCTACACTGACAACTTGAACCATATCCTGATCCTCTGTTCCTTTTAGCACAGGGTCAAGCGCAAAGCGAACCATAGGCATGAGCATTCCAGCGGCCATAAATCCCCCCACGCCGGTCAACGTGTAATTCAAAAATTGACGCCTGGACACTCCATGTCTCTTCTCGCTCATTTTTTTCTCCCCCCCTCAGGTCGTCAGCTACTTTATAACTGAATTAGAAAAAATTTCATAAAACTAGGACACCCTCATAATATATCAATCTATTCACAAGGTCAACAGCCTAAAAAGCTATGTACAATGCAAATGTAAGGGTTTTTATGAAGGGTTCCACTTTTGTAACAAAAAGTTCAAAATTTGTTCTACACTGTCTTGTACAATTTTTTGCTTTAATTCTACCTTTAAATGCTCGAGCGGAACCGGCTTTAACAAAAATAGTGATTCACTAACCGCCGCATGCTCTTTCCATTGGTGATCAGATGAGATTAACACGACATGCTGAAAATGATCTTCTAGCGACCGCTTCATCGTGAAGATGTCTTCTAGTTTTCGGTCATTGATTTCTACATATGTATGTGGTGGAAAAAGAAAGACCCGCCCTTTCAGCTGCCTTTCAAGTTCCTCTGCTACAAGAATGGTAAACTCCCCTAAAGATACGGTTTGTTTGATTTGATTCGCATCTATTCCAACTAATGGAATGATAGCGGTATCAATGTAATCTTTAGATTGCAAAAAGCGATCCGCATCCTCCGCTTGAAACTTCATCAATTTCCCCTCTTTCATGACATAAGCCCTGCCTGGATAGGGCAAGGCTTATTCGTTCAGTTTATGACAATAGGCTTAATTCTCTTGCTAACTTATTAAATGTTTCTTGATCATGACGGTCAAGTGCTTCATCTATCTCTTTCATAAGCCGTTCTTTTTGGAAAGTTGCGATCGAGTGTTCAAGCACTTTCTCCGCAAGATCCTTATCCTTTTCGTTCTCATAAAGATCCTTTGGAATATGAGGATTTGTTTCAAGCACAGCTGCATATTCCGGAGAGCGATAAGCAGAACGGAAATTCAATTGAATAAACAAATCTTGCTGTTTATTCAAACGAATATCATGAAATGACTTTTCAGCATCTGTCGTCATGATGTTTTCTTTATAAAATCTAAAGGGAACTTCATCCACACAGTGTGTTGACATAATGATTCCCCTTGGGCAAAATTCTGCTTGCTCTACAAAATGAACCTTTTCCATCAAAGAGTCGTGACTCATTAAATAATTTAATATCCAAACACACTCTCTTCGCTTTAACTGATAATGGTTTAAAAACCACCGGATGAATTCCTTCTTTTCATTGACAGAAACAGGGGTCTGCATGTTATTCCCTCCTCTATCGTAAATTAAATTGCTATACATGAATTATTCAACAAACCAGTTCTTCATTCCTGCAAACTATAAGGAAATTTCGTCTTCAATTCTTAAAATCGTTTCTTCGATTTCTTCATTCGTGCCATCTTTCTGAAGAACTTTGCGTAATAGCGGCAATGCTTCTTTTTGTCTGCCTTCTTCTAAAAGGAACGATGCGTATTCATATAAAAAGTCACGTTCCTCATCAAAATCAGGCAGAGCCAGCTTGAAGTACTCAGCTGCTTCTTTATATTCCTCTCGTCCAACAGATGCTGATGCAGCATACCAATTCCATTTTGGATCATCTTCCCCAAAGCTTTTAACCTCTTTAATGACATCCAAAATTTCATCAAAAAGCTCTTCATTTAAATAGATCGCGAGCAATGTTTGAATCGCTTCAATATATCCCGGATCAAGAGCAAGTGCTTCTTGAAGCAGCTTTTTCGCATCTTCTGAATCCCCATTTTTCAAGTCAATCTTTGCACCATATAAATATAATTCTTTGTTATACTCATCAATTTTAATACCCTCTTTTACTACCTCTAAAGCCTCGTGATATAGTCCTTCTTCCTCATAACTTTTCGCTAAAGGCATATATAGAGACGAATAAGATGGATCAATATCTTTTAGTTCTGAAAGCTGCTGAATGGCTGTTTTCGTTTGGCCAGCCCTCATCGCTGTAAATCCGTAGCCAAAAAGTGTATTCGGATCTGTTTGACCTTTCACTGCCTTTTCGTACCATTCAAGCGCATCTTCAAATTCTCCAGCTGTGCTGAGTGATTCAGCAAGCCTCTGATAAACATTGACGCCGCCAACCTCATGTTGTTGATCTGCAACCTTGTAGAAATAGTCGGCCGCTTTCTTTGAAAGACCTTGTGAAAAATACAATTCACCTAATGCAAAATCAATAATGGCTTCATTTGGGAGCAGCTCTTTTGCTTTTAAGAGCTTTTGTTCACTGACTTCAAATAGTCCTTGCATTTGATACAAATCTGCCATTAACAGTAGGCTCTCTGGATACGCATCATCATCTTCAGGAATCGTCTCTAATACCGAAATCGCCTTTTCTTCTTCATCAGAGTCAATCAGAAGTTCTGCATAAAAACATGTTAACCCTGTTTCCTCTGGATATAAATCATGTAAATCACTGATGAGATTTCTCGCTTTATCGATATCTCCCCAATCATAATATAACTGAGCTGCCTGCGCCTTTTCTTCATCATTCAAATGCTTTTCTGCCTTAGCAAGCGTTTGAAGTCCTTTTTCAGTCTCACCCGCCTCAACTAATTTTATGGCTTCTTGTAATGAACTATTCAAATCAAACCGTTCCTTTCTGTTTTCCAAAAACCTAAACTATTGTTACTTCATATCATAATCGACAGGTACTCATCCAGCAAATATGTTGCACTTTTAAAATGAACACATTTTTGTGTTTTAAAGACTGTTTTTCATTTCATCCTTTACGAAACGGAAGTTTTGTAAACTAAAAACGCCTGAAATTCATTTTTTGATCAAATAAAATGAATTTTTTCCAGGTTTCATCTTGAGACAAGCTATGCTATATTCCTTACAAATATGCCTAAGGAAAGAAAAAGCCTGAGGACATCCTCAGACTGTTTTTGTTAAGTATTCAATATGTTCAAAGAAATTCGGGTATGAAACGCGTACAGCATCTGTATCTTCAATCTCAACCGCTTGCTTTGTGATACATGCAGCAATCCCAAGCATCATCCCGATTCGGTGATCTCCGTAGCTTGACACGACTGCGCCGCCTTGAAGCGTGGTTTTACCATGAATCTTCATACCATCATCTGTTGCTTCAATATCAGCACCGAGTTTTTTAAGTTCTGACACGACTGTATCAATTCGATTGGTCTCTTTTACTTTTAACTCAGCAGCATCTTTAATGATCGTTGTTCCTTCTGCTTGTGTCGCTAGAAGCGCTATAATTGGAATCTCGTCGATAAGTCTTGAAATCACATCACCAGAAATTTCAATCCCTTTTAATGAAGAGGTCGAGATCGTTAAATCACCATATGGTTCTCCACCTTTTGCATCTACTTCATTGATCTCAAGATTCGCACCCATTTGTTTCAGAACATCAATAATGCCCGTTCTTGTTTTGTTTAGCCCGACATTTTTTAACACAATTCGGCTGTTAGGAACAATCGATCCAGCAACAAGGAAAAATGCAGCTGAGGAGATGTCTCCAGGAACAAATATATCTGTTGCTTTTAATGCTTGACCGCCTTCAATGGAAACACTTTGTTCATCTTCATCTAGTTTCACACCAAACATGGAGAGCATTCTTTCTGTATGATCTCTTGATTTATGTGGTTCAGTTAATGTCGTTGTGCCCTCTGCTTGAAGCCCTGCTAAAAGGACAGCGGACTTAATTTGCGCACTTGCCACCGGAGACTCATATGAGATACCTTTTAAATGGCCGCCACGAATAGACAGTGGCGTATACTCGCCGTTTGCTCTGCCATCTATTTTCGCTCCTAGTTGTTTAAGTGGACCTGTTACTCGCTTCATTGGTCTTTTAGCAATACTCTCATCACCGATCAGTGTACTGTGAAACTCGCAACCAGCTAATATTCCCATCATTAATCGAATGGTTGTACCAGAATTCCCGACATCGAGGACGTCAGACGGCTCCTTGAGCTCTTTCAGTCCCTTTCCATGGATCACAACATCGGTCCCTTTTTGTTCAATTTCAACGCCCATCTTTCTAAAACAATCAATCGTACTTAAACAATCGGCTCCAGGGAGAAAGTTTTTCACCACTGTCGTCCCATCAGCAATTGCTCCAAACATCACTGATCGATGAGAAATGGATTTATCACCTGGAATATGAATGACTCCATTCATAGGAGCATGTTTATGAATTTTCATCTTTGTCACCTCAGTCAGCATAAAATGTATCGTAATTCGCTCTATTTTTTATACAGATCTCTGCACGTTTACGGTCGTTTTCTGTTTGAAAACTAATGCGTAAAATCCCATTAATGTCTTCCCGCGTTTCAATAATACGGATATTCGTAATACTGATGTTTTCATTTGCTAAATGCCCTGTAATCTCCGAAATGACCCCAGGGTGATCTGGTACATCCACATAAAGGTCATAAAAAGCTGGAATGGCACCCTTTTTCCTCAGAGGAAGTCCATCACGATATTCCTTTGCCTCTTGAAAATAAGAGAACAAGCCTTCAGCGTCTTCTTGCTGTACAAAGGTCTCAATGCGGTCGATCTCTTTTTTCCATTCATGGAACCGGTCTAAAATCTTGTTTTTGTTGTGCAGAAGGATATCTCGCCACATTGCAGGGTTGCTTGACGCAATACGTGTAATGTCACGAAAGCCTCCAGCAGCAAACCGTTTGACGAGTGGGAATTGTTCTTCAAAATGATGTGCTTGATGCACAAGGCTGGCTGCAACAATATGAGGGAAATGACTAATCACACTTGTTACACCATCATGTTCTTCTGGGGTCATCTCAATAAAATGAGCATTTGTCCCCTTTAACAAGTCCTTCAAACGATCAACAGCCTCTCGGTTTGTTTCCTTTGCCGGGGTTAAAATGTAGAACGCATTTTCAAATAAAAAGTCTTTCGCTGCTATGACACCTGACTTGTGAGAGCCTGCCATTGGATGTCCACCAATAAATTGATAGTGCTTAGGAAGCGTTTTTTCTGCAAAATGGACGACCTTTTGCTTTGTGCTGCCGACATCGGTGATTGTGAGCTCTCTCTCAATTCCAGAGTTTGCAATATCACGAAGCATCTTGACTGTTTGCTGAACGGGTGTTGCCAAAATAATAGTCGCAGATTCAGCCAAACCTGCCGCAAATGAATCAGCTGCTAAATCAATGATACCCAGCTTTGTTGCTGCAACCATTTGTTCTTTGGACACATCATATCCAACAATTTTTTTATGAGGATACTCTTTTTTAATCGACAGTGCGATGGAACCTCCAATTAAACCAAGTCCAGCGATTAATATTGTTTCATTTGCATCATTCATGTTCATCACCTGTTTTTTCGCGAAAATTAAAAAAGCCATTTCAACAGCTTATATGTATGAGGTTGGTACAATGAAAGCCATATCCTGTAAAAGGATATGACTTTATGGTTATGCTACGCACGAATGCTTTGCAATAAATCAGCAAGTGTACTTAGAATTTCTGCATTTTGCTCCATTGTCCCGACCGTAATACGTAAAGACGTTGGAAAACCAAGTGCTTTACCAGACCTAACAATGTAGCCTTTTTCCAATAATGCATTGAATAATTCATCTGCATCTCTTTTAAAATCAATCAGCACGAAGTTTGTTTGAGACGGATAAATAAATAGTCCAAAACGGTCAGCAAAATCTTGATATTGCTTGAGCCCTGCTTCATTTTTTTGTCTGCATGATTGAATGAAGTCTTGATCTTTTATCGCTGCACGAGCTGCTGCCTGAGCAATACGACTCGTATTAAACGGCTCTCTCGCTGGTTCAATCGCAGTAATCAACTCTTCTGATGCAATGCCATAGCCTACTCGAAGCGCGGCCAGTCCATACGCTTTAGAAAACGTACGGAGTACGATGACATTTTGATAGTTGTGTAATAAAGATAAGCTGTTCGGAAAGTCTTCCGCACGAACGTATTCGACATATGCTTCATCTAGTACTACAAGCACATGAGCTGGTACTTGATCTAAAAACGCCACAAGCTCAGATTCTGACAAATGATTTCCTGTCGGGTTATTCGGGTTACATACCCAGACAACCTTCGTATTCTCATCAATCGCATCAAGCATGCCCTTTAGATCGTGAGCTCCTCCGTCTAAAAGCGGCACCTCTCGAATCTCTGCCCGCTCAATGATTGCATTGTGACGATATTGCGGAAAAGACGGAGCTGGGATGACGGTATTTGTATGTTGGTCAAGGAATGCCCTAGCAATAATTTGCACAAGTTCATCTGAGCCATTCCCGAATATTAATTGTTTTTCATTTACTTGAAGAAACTCAGCAAGCTCTGTCCTTAAACTTGCGCTGTATCCATCTGGATAAATCGCTAAATGTTCGAGTTCAGCTTGTATCGCCTCTCTTGCATGCGTGGAACATCCAAAAGGGTTTTCATTTGAAGCCAATTTCACAATTTTGTCTAATTGATATTCTTTTTTGACCTCTTCAATTGGTTTCCCAGGTTGATACGGTTTTAGTTGTTTTAATTGATCTTTGATTTGCAAAAGTTTCACCTCATTTGAATGAATAGAGGGGACTAAATGTTTTTGCATAGGTTTCAAATTCTCTTAAAGCGCCTTGACGTGTATCATTTGCTAACAATTGATCTTGAAGTTCTTCAATTTTTTTCACAAGTGCACTGCCTACCACGACACCGTCACTCAGTTTATTCATTGAGTCTACCTGCTCTCTTGTTGAGATACCAAAACCGACCGCAACCGGTATGTGACTCAGCTGTTTCACTTGTTGAATAAAATCAGTAATCGATTCGTCAAAGGTTTGTCTGACACCTGTTACACCAAGAGATGAAACACAATACACAAAACCTTCTGCCTGCTCTACAATATTTACTAATCGTTCCTTACTGGTTGGTGCAACGAGCGAAATATATGAAATGTCATGTGTTTGACAGTTCTTTTGCAGCTCACTGCTTTCTTCAAAAGGCAAGTCGGGTGTTAAGAGTCCCGAAATATGATTTTTGCGCAGTAAAGCGAAAAAGTATTCTGTGTCTAATTGTAACACAGGATTATAATACGTAAATAGAATTACAGGAATTTTTACACCGTTTTTTTTCATCTTCCCTGCTAATTCTATCGCTTTTACGATATTCATGCCATGATTTAGAGCTCTTTTGGAGGCTCTTTGAATGACAGGACCGTCTGCTAGCGGATCGGAATAAGGAACACCTAGCTCAATCGCATGTGCACCGGCTGCTTGAAGAGACAAAGCTAAATCGATCGTGATTTCTTCTGACGGGTCTCCTGCCGTAATAAATGGGATGAATAATTTCTCGCCTTGCTCTAATTGAAATGTGATCATTTGGTTTTGCCCTCACTTTCAAGCACATTCATTAATGTATGCACATCCTTATCTCCTCTTCCTGACAGGCAGACAAGGATGATTTCATCTTCACTCATCGTCCTGCTCATCTCAAATGCCTTGGCTAAAGCGTGTGCTGATTCAATCGCTGGCAGAATTCCTTCCTTTTCTGTCAGCAGCTTTAGTGCATCCAGTGCTTCTTGATCTGTAGCACTTACATATTGAACGCGTCCGCTCGCATGTAAATAGGCGTGCTCTGGTCCGATCCCGGGATAATCTAAACCAGCTGAAATGGAATAGGGCTCAATAATTTGGCCAAATTCGTCTTGGATTAAATAGGTCAAAGATCCATGAATGACTCCTTTTGTCCCCTTTGTAATGGTTGCTGCATGAAGCGGGGTATCGACCCCTTTTCCAGCCGCTTCTACACCAATCAAATCAATCTCATCATCCAAAAACGCTCGGTACATTCCAATCGCATTACTTCCGCCGCCGACACAAGCAATGACTTTATGTGGAAGCCTGCCTTCTTTTTTAAGCATCTGCTCTTTTGCTTCATCACCAATCACCATCTGGAACTCACTGACGATTTGGGGATACGGGTGAGGTCCTACAACTGAACCTATCATATAGAAATGATCACTACAGTGCTGGACCCAATAACGAATCGCTTCGTTCGTTGCATCTTTTAATGTGCCGTTTCCACTTGTGACAGGTATGACTTCAGCGCCAAGGAGCTTCATTCGGAATACATTGAGAGATTGTCTCTCCACATCCTCTTTTCCCATAAATACCGTGCACGATAATCCAAACTTTGCGGCCACCGTTGCAGCTGCTACTCCGTGCTGTCCAGCGCCTGTTTCCGCGATGATGTTTGATTTCCCCATTTTTTTTGCAAGCAGTGCCTGACCAAGTGCATTGTTGATTTTATGAGCACCTGTATGGTTTAAATCTTCTCTTTTTAAATAGATTTTTGCGCCGCCGAGGTATGCAGATAATTGATCAGCATATGTCAGCGCAGTCGGTCTGCCTGAGTAGTTTTGCAATAGAGAAAGATATTCTTGCTTAAAAGCGGGGTCTTCTTTTAATTCGTTAAATGCTTGTTCTATTTCTTTGAGTGGCTGCATGAGTGTCTCGGGAACAAATTTCCCTCCAAATTCTCCATATCTGCCAAGCTCATTTGGATATGCGTACATCGTTTAACATCCTTTCTTCGAGCGCTTTGATCTTAGCGCTGCTTTTCTTCCCGTTTTCTTCTATACCGCTTGAAAGATCGATCGCTTTTGGGCCATAGGCAAGCAGCTCTGACAGCGTTTCAGGTGTTATCCCGCCTGCAATGATGCATGTTTTCCCCAGTCGTTTTGCTTGCTGATTGTATACAGGTACCGCTTCCCAAGCAAAAGCTGTGCCAGAACCGCCTCTCATCCCTTTTACTTTCGCATCAATGAGAAAGCCATCGACAAACGGCGCAAATGCCGTCATTTGATCAAGTGTTTCTTTTATATTGGGATCGTGATGAAAGACTTTCCACACTACCGCCCCTGTTTGTTGTTTTATTTGTTTTGCATCCTCTCGTGTTTCATCTCCATGCAGCTGCACGATATCTAAAGGAATATGTTTAGTGATGTCACACACTTTTTGGATTTTTTCATTTACAAAGACACCAGTAATCTCTTTCTCGCACTGCGACTTCATGAGCCATTGTTTCACTTGATCTGGATCGACTTGTCTTTTACTTGGAGCAAAAATAAATCCGATCGCATCTGCTTGAGATTGGGCAATGCATTCTACATCTTCTAGTGAGACCGCCCCGCAATATTTTAAAAAAGGTTTCATCGTGTCATTCTCCAAATAACGTCTGAACGGCTTTTTCTTGTGAGGGTTCTCTCATTAATGATTCACCTACAAGGACAGCACTCGCTCCATGTTTTTTGACAAAGGTTAGATCATCAAATGTCTGAATACCGCTTTCACTTACTAATAAGACATCCTTTGGTACAAGTGGTGCAATCTCTTTTGTTTGCTCAACTGTTGTTTTAAATGTCTTTAAATTTCGGTTATTCACGCCAATGATTTCGGGGGTGAATATATTTAAGATATGTTCCAGTGTATCTTCTGCGTGAACTTCGACAAGGATATCTAGTCCTTTTTCCTTTGCTTCAGCATAGAGCTCATGCAGCTGTTGCGGTTCAAGTACTTCTCCAATTAATAAAATGGCATCTGCACCGATACGTCTCGACTCTTCTATTTGTATTGAATCGATGATAAAGTCTTTTCTTAAAATTGGACGTGCGACGTGTTCTTTAATGTAGGAAAGATACTCGTTTTTCCCTTGAAAAAATGGTTCATCTGTTAAGACTGATAAGCAGTCAGCATTCGATTTTTCGTATGCTTTTGCTGTTTGCAGAGGATCAAAATTCGGCTGAATGATTCCTTTGGAAGGAGATGCCTTTTTCACCTCAGCAATCAACCCAATCGAACGGTGAGGATTCATGAGTGCTTCTTTAAATGATCGTCTTTCATAGTGTCCATCATGAGGTAGCTGCAACGTTTGGATATGTTCTTTTTTGCGTGCAATGATTTCATTAAGCATAGATCTCTTCCTCTTTCGTTTTTTGTTTTAAACGAGCCAATTGTTCTTTGGCTGCTCCGTTTTTAATCGTTTCTAATGCTTTTAATGTTCCTGCCATGAGGCTTTCTGACTTGCCTGCGACATATAAAGCCGCTCCGGCATTCAGAGCTGTAATATGAAGCGGTGCCCCTCCTGTTTGATGATTCAATATATTCTGAATCAATTTCGCACTCTCTTCCGGTGATTGGACCTGAATATCTGATAAGTATCCTTTTTCCAATCCAAAGTCTTCTGGGTTTAGCGTATATTCTGTCATGGCACCTTTTTTAAGTTCAATCACATATGAATTTGCTGTAATCGTTAATTCATCCAGCCCGTCTTCCCCGCATACAAACAGGACATGCTCTGGTTCTAATGGGGCAAGGGCTTCTGCCATTAATTTTGCCTTTTCCTTTGCATACACACCGATGATTTGCTTTTTGGCTTGCAGCGGGTGGCAAAGCGGCCCTAATAGATTAAATACCGTCCGGAAGCCAAGCTGCTTGCGGACTGCTGCTACTTGTTTCATAGATGAGTGGTACAGTGGCGCAAATAAAAAGCCCATGTTTTTCTCTTGTATTTGTTTTCTTGTTTCTTCTGGCGTGGATTGAATGTGAATCCCAAGACACTCTAGCACGTCGGCACTTCCGCTTTTAGAAGAGACTGAACGATTTCCGTGTTTTGCGATTTTAGCACCAGCGGCGGAAGCTACAATAGCAGCTGCAGTTGATATATTAAATGTAGAGAGTCCATCGCCTCCTGTGCCGCATGTGTCAACGACATCAAGTAACCTTTCCGCTGGTTCTGCTTTTTGCCGCATGGCCTTCACAAAGCCCGTCATTTCTTCAGCGGTTTCTCCTCTATGTGCTAAAATCGATAGACTTGCAGCGACTTCAGCATCTGTTAAAGAGCCGCTCATCATATCATGCATTAGTCTATGTGCTTCATTTTCTGATAGGAAGCCTCCGTTAACAAGAGCTGATAGTCGCTGATTCATTCTGCACACTCTCCTTTTCTGAGAAAATATGTTCAGCAAGCTGAATGGCCCTCAGAAGCGCTCCTGCCTTGTTACATGTCTCTTCCCATTCATTTTCTGGAACAGAATCTGCGACAATGCCAGCGCCTGCTTGTATGGAAGCGGTCTGATCTTTCACGCTCATGGTGCGAATGGTAATACAAGAGTCGATATTACCGTCGAATCCAATATAGGCAATACAGCCGCCATATGTTTCCCTTGGCTCAGGCTCCATTTCATTTAATAATTGCATCGCTCTTATTTTCGGTGCCCCTGTTAATGTGCCTGCTGGAAATGCGGACATGAGTGCATCAACTGGGTGTGTATCCTGCTTTAGCTTCCCTGTCACTATGGAGATGATGTGCATAACATGTGAAAAGTTCACAACTTTTGTAAAGGTCGGTACGGACACGCTGCCGTATTCCGCTACGCGGCCGACATCATTTCTGGCTAGATCTACTAACATGTAATGTTCTGCTTTTTCTTTCTCATCTTCTAGCAGCTCTCTTGCCAGTGCGGCGTCCTCTTCTTTTGTTGCTCCTCTTTTTCTAGTGCCTGCGATAGGATGAATTTCTAAGTGCCTATTTTTGGCATGAATTAATCGTTCTGGTGAGCTTCCGACTAAATCACGGTCTTTTAATTTCATAAAATACATGTATGGAGATGGATTTACAATGCGCAGCACACGGTATAATTCAAATGAACTCACTGACACTGGGATATCAAATCGCTGTGAGAGTACGCCTTGAAAAATATCACCCGCTCGAATGTATTCTTTGATTTTTTCTACGTCCTGTAAAAATTGCTCTTTTTCATAGGTTGATGTCACATGTTCAAAAGACGGTGATTCATTCATATTCCCTGATAAAATCAGTTCTTTCATATCGACCCTTGTATGGAGTTTGTGAATCATCTGTTCAAGCTGCTTTTGATTTTCCTTGTAAGCTTGTATTTTTTCGTGTTCTGTTTCATTTCCGGTTAGCTGGGTGTATTGGATAAAATGAACATGATTCGTTTCATGATCAAAGGCAATCATCGTTTGGCAAACAAATAAAGTACAATTGTCTGTCGTAGATGCGCTTCGGTGAGGCCTGACAGAAGGTTCAATGCTTGGAATAAGATCGTAACTTAAGTACCCAACTGCCCCGCCTGTAAACGGGATGTCAACGTCTGGTGTCTTGATTTGATATTGCTCTTTCATCCAGTCTAATAAGTCTTTTAGTTCTTGCTTTTTCATGACCTCTTGCCCTGCCGCATCACGTGCAATATATTCGTTTTGGTCATCGTGTAAGGTTAAAAAAGGATGCAATCCGATGAAGGAATATCTCGACCAGCTAGAAGACTCATCTTTGCTTTCTAGTAAATACACAATATCTGCCTTGAGTTTTTCGACAATTTGAATCGGTGAGAGCGTATCAACTGTAATGGTTTCAACAATCGGGATCGTTTTGTGGGACTCGCTGTCCCTTAAAAATCGGGTCAAATTTGATTGGGAATTCATAAGCACACTCCTTAAATGGGATTAAGGAGAATGAGGGGACATATAGAGGGTTTGTATGAGTATACGAAATAAGCCTAAAAGAGGGGTGCTCTTTTAGGCAGTATGATTAAATAGAAGTATCGTATCTCTGCTCAACTCTACTCATCTCAACTACCCTAGTCTCATTCTCATCTTCTCTAAACTTGCAATGCCGTTTACACCTGTGTGTAAACTTCGGCTGTTCATATCGTATTATAATTCCTTGTTTTTTGTCAACTGTAAATCAGGGCGAAGCGTCACAGCTTCTTCCAAGTACACATGCTGCACATCTTCCTGCTTTGTGTCTGTTTGGACCGTCATTAACACACGAATACAATGTTTTAAACCGCCTTGAATGTCCAGCTCCTGCATACAAGTAACAGGCACATACGTCCACCCTTCAAACTGACGAAGGGCTTTTGCCGGAAAAACGGAGTGAATATCTTGTGTAGCTGAAATTAAGATCTGCACGACACGTTCTGGATCTACTTGATTTCTTGAAATTATCGCTTCTAGCAGCTGTTTCGTTTTATTTAATACTTCTGTTTCTGTATCTTCTTTCACTGTTGTAGCCCCACGTATCCCGCGAAACATCATAGACATCCCTCCTCCCGTTTCCATTCTTCGAGCCATTGATGCAGATCATCTTTTGTGAAAGACTGCAAGACAGCATCTCCAACCTGTTTTAATAAAACAAATTGAACGGTTCCGCCTCTTGCCTTTTTATCACCAATCATCCGGTCAACAAATGTTTTCGTGGAAATATCTTGAGTGACTTGTACCGGAAATCCGAGTTCTTTCATCCACTCTTTTAGTTTCGTACGATTGAGGCTGAGTCCCAGCTTCTTTTCGCTCACATATAGCGCAAACTGCATGCCGATTGCAATAGCATCTCCGTGCGTAATAACGCCGTATCCATACTCTGCTTCAATGGCATGCCCAAGTGTATGACCTAAATTCAAAAATGCACGCACGCCTTGTTCTCTTTCGTCTTTTTGAACAATCGACGCTTTGACTTTAATCCCTTGATACAGTATATGTGCCAGCTCGCTCTTTGAACATTCCGCCAAAGAACGAATAGACATCAGCTCTGATAAAAAGTCTTCACTTGAAATGAGGGCATGTTTGATGACCTCAGCAAAGCCTGACCTCATTTCAGTTTGAGATAGTGTCTCAAGCATGCTCGTATCATAGATCACGGCTTTCGGCTGATGAAAGGCACCAATTAAATTTTTACCGAGCGGGTGGTTAATCCCTGTTTTTCCGCCAACTGCACTGTCATGCGCCAGTAGCGTCGTCGGAACTTGGATAAAATCAATACCTCTCATATAACTAGCAGCAACAAAGCCAGCCAAATCTCCAATTACGCCGCCTCCAAGCGCAATGATGCACGAGGAGCGATCCAGCTGAAATTGAATGGCCTTCGTATGAATATGCTCAAACTCAGCAAAAGATTTCGACTGCTCTCCGCTTGGCACAACCACTTTATGCACAGACCACTTCTGCTTAAGTAATCGAACCATTTCATCACCGTAAATGACATCAACCGCTGTATCTGTCACGATTAAGAGCTTCGTATAGGAATGTCCCGTGGAAGTTATCAAGTCGACGATATTGCGTTTAATCCCATCACCGATATATACAGGATAAGTGGCTGAGGACGTCTTAACTTCCAGTGTTTTCATTAAAATTCCCTCTGAAGCTGGCGCATTTTGTCAACATTTTCTTTAATGCGGTCAATTTGATCAAGGCCAAACTGCTCAACTACAGCATTGGCGATTTCCCAAGCCACGACTGCTTCTGCGACAACACTTGCGGCAGGAACAGCACAGCTGTCAGAACGCTCAATGCTTGCGGAGAAAGGTTCCTTTGTTTCAATGTCAACGCTTTGAAGCGGTTTGTAAAGCGTTGGGATTGGTTTCATGACCCCTCTTACGACAATTGGCATTCCAGTTGACATTCCGCCTTCAAGACCACCTAAGCGATTTGTTTTTCTCGTATAGCCTTTTTCTTCATCCCAGATGATTTCATCATGGACCTCACTGCCATTTTTAGAAGCAGCCTCGAAGCCGATACCAAATTCGACCCCTTTAAAAGCGTTAATACTCAGAACAGCACCTGCAAGCTTGCTGTCTAATTTGCGGTCATAGTGAACATAGCTTCCGACTCCAACCGGCATTCCTTCAACGATGACTTCCACAATTCCACCAATGGAATCACCGTTTTTCTTCGCTTCATCAATGGCATCCATCATTTTTTGACCTGCTTCACTGTCGTAGCAGCGAACAGGTGACTCTTCCGTTACCTTTTGCAAATCTTCAATTGATTCATATGCCGTTTGAGCTGCTTTCACTCCGCCAATTTCAAGAACGTGACCAGCTACCTTGATCCCTAAATGAGCCAGGATTTGTTTAGCGACTGCGCCTGCTGCTACGCGAACGGTAGTCTCACGGGCTGATGAACGCTCTAATACGTTTCGCATATCACGATGTCCGTATTTAATCGCACCATTTAAATCCGCATGTCCTGGTCTAGGGCGTGAAATTTGACGCTTCATTTCACTCTCTTCTTCTTCTGTGATCGGCTCTGCCCCCATCACCTTTGTCCAATGCTTCCAGTCGTTGTTTTCAACGACAAGTGCAATCGGAGAACCTAATGTTTTCCCGTGGCGAACACCGCTTAACACTTTCGCTTGGTCTTTTTCAATCTGCATTCTTCTGCCGCGGCCGTGACCTTTTTGTCTTCTAGCCAATTCATAATTGATGTCATCCTGCTCTATGTAAAGTCCCGCTGGAACGCCTTCAATAATTGTGGTCAATTGTGGACCATGTGATTCACCTGCTGTTAAGTATCTCATGACTCGATCTCCCTTCATCGCATTAACGCTTTTAAGTAAAACTATAATAACACACTTACTACTAAAAAGTCAGCTACATACCCTTCTTTTGATAAAAGAAAGTATCAGCAGATGTCAGTCCAAACTTTTCTGGGTGAAAAATTTGTTCAGTTGAACCAACAAATAATACGCCATTTGGCTTTAAACTGCTGCTCATTTTCATGTAAATCTCTTCTTTTGCCTCTTCTGTAAAGTAGATAAGGACATTTCGGCATACGATAAGATCAAGCTGTTTTTCATAAGGGTCTGCTAAAAGGTTGTGCTTTTTAAATTGAATGTGCTTTCTCACTTCATCTTTCACCGTGTAAAATGAAGAATCTTCTTTTGTGAAATATTTTTGCTTGATTTGTTCTGGCACCTCTTGCAGTGATCGTTCATGATATCTTCCTTTTTGAGCTGATTGCAACACTTTATCATCAATATCAGTCGCAATAATTTGGAAGTCCTTTACAAGTGGGTGACTTGATAGCAGCATTGAGAGTGTATATGGCTCCTCTCCTGTCGAACATGCTGCACTCCATATTTTTAGGGTCCCACTGTTTTTCGAAAGCAGCGGAAGAATTTTTTGATCAAGCACTTCCCAGCGCTGATAATTTCGGTAAAATTCTGACACATTGATCGTCATTCGATCCATCGTCTCATCTAATAGTGCTCTATCCTTTTCAAGGGCAGCCGCGAACGCTTCAAAATCTCTATATCCTTTTTTATCATAAAGTGACGTTAATCTTCGTTTCATTTGCGCTTCTTTATATAAATTCAGATCCACCCCAGTTAGTTTTTTCCATTTCCCGACAAATACTTGATATTGATCCATCAAAGTCCTCTCCTGTCTCATCTATCTTTGTCCTAGTATAGCTGTTTTTATCGAAAATTTGTATCTTCTCATGCGAAATTTCGTATAGAAATATTCATATAAAAAAGCCAAGGTGCTCATTTGATGAACACCTTGGCTTGAGTTTTAATAAATCCAACTTGAGATGGTTTGATCCCAGTTTGTGAGTTCTTCTTGTTTGAAGAATAAGTTGATTTCTCTTTCAGCACTTTCTGGTGAGTCTGAGCCATGGATAATGTTTTTCCCAACCGTCAATCCATAGTCTCCTCTTATCGTGCCCGGAAGCGCTTCCTTCGGGTTTGTTTTGCCGATAATCTGTCTTGTGACATCTACTACCTGCTCACCTTGCCATACCATTGCAAATACTGGTCCTGACGTAATAAAGTCAACCAATTCCCCGAAGAATGGTTTTTCTTTATGCTCTCCGTAATGTGTTTCTGCTACTTCTTTTGGAATACTCATTAGTTTTGCTCCAACAAGCTGAAGCCCCTTTTTTTCGAATCTTGACACAATTTCACCGATTAATTGTCTTTCCACACCATCAGGTTTGACCATAAGAAATGTTTTGTCCATATACGTTCTCCACCCCGTCGTTTATGTATGTATAGGCTTACATTGTTACAAAGTGATCGTATCATTTTTTTATACAATAATCAATTTTTGACAAAAAATTTCACAAAAAAACCAATCAACAATATGTTGATTAGAATTTTCGTTTTCCAATATATTTGGCAATGGAAGCGAGTGACGTTCTTGCTCGTCCTCGAGGAAGTTTGTCCAGCTGTTCGAATGCCTTTTTCAAATACATTTCACTCACTCGAATCGAGCGGTCGATCGCATCTGTTTGTTTGAGATGTTCAATTACAGGCTTTAGCTGCATTTCTGTTGTTTCACTATTAATCAGCTTTAATTGGCCTTCGAGTGTAGGATTCTTCAGTGCATATAAGACTGGGAGTGTGACATTTCCTTGTAAAAGGTCTCCTCCAACAGGCTTACCAAGCTCTTCTTCAGTTGATGTGAAATCAAGCACATCATCAATGATCTGATAGGACATCCCGACATAGTAGCCAAACCAGTAAAGGGCTTTATGTGTTTTCTCATCTGTACCTGCTGCTATCGCACCTAACTGACAGCTACCTGCAATAAGCAAGGCTGTTTTTCGTTTGATTCTTCTTAAATATGTACGCAGGTTTTGTTCCATATTGTATTTGTCTTTCACTTGCTCGATTTCACCAAGACAGAGCTCGACAACCATCTTTGACAAAATTTCATGCGCCATTGGGTGATTGATCTTTGTCATATACTCAAGCGATCTTGCAAACATATAATCTCCTGTGTACATGGCAATTCGATTGTCCCATTTTGCCTTAATCGTTGGCTTGCCTCTTCTCAGCTCTGCATCATCAATGACATCATCGTGAACGAGCGATGCCATATGAATGAGCTCAAGCGCAACGGCAACATATTTAATTTTATTAATGTCATAGTCGCCAAACATGCCTGAAAGGAGAACAAAAACGGGGCGGATTCGTTTTCCGCCCGCTTGCAGCAAATGAAGACCTGCTTCACTTAATAATGCATAATCAGAGCGAACTGTTTGTTCAAGCTCTTTTTCAATAATATCGATATCATGATTTAAAAAAGAGATCATTGCTTTTAGTTTCATTATTTTCACCCAAATATCGTTTATTCAAAGCTTCTTTCCGATATGTGTTGCTGCTACACCGCCTGTAAATGGATGATACGAGACATCAGACAGACCCGCCTCTTCGAAAAGAGCCGCCAGTTCTTTCATGCCAGGGAACGCTTTGGCTGATTCTTGAAGCCATGAATACTCCTGATAGCTTTTGGCAAACAGTTTACCGAAGAGCGGCATGATGTATTTGAAATAGACATAGTAGCCTTGTTTAAACCCAATCATTTCAGGTTGCGATGTCTCTAGACAGACAACCATTCCACCAGGCTTCACGACTCTTGTCATTTCTTTTAGCACCGTCAAGTAATCAGGCACGTTCCGTAGGCCAAAACCGATCGTGACATAATCAAATGTGTTGTCCTCAAAAGGAAGCTCCATCGCATTGCCGTGAAGCAATTCAATTTGATTATAGCCCCCAGTTTTCACCTTCGTTTCTCCAACACTCAGCATATTTTTACTAAAATCAAGGCCTTTGACTTCACCTTTGTCTCCAACAGCATCAGCAAGCGCAATGGTCCAATCGGCTGTTCCGCAGCATACGTCTAATGCTTTGGCTCCTTTTTGAACATTCATCAGTTTCATTGTCTTATCGCGCCACTTTTTATGCTGCTTAAAGCTGATGACAGAGTTCATTTGATCATAGTTTTTATAAATTTTTTCAAATACACCGTGTACTCGCTGTTCTTTTGATTGCTGCATGACTTACCCTTCTTCCACTTTCTGATGATACGCAGGTTCATTTTTCATATGATCCAGGCGATTTAATAGCTCTTTTTGAACGACCGGAGATGAAACAAGATGCTCCTTGATTGATCGTTTGGCCTTTTCATAGCCTTCATTCTCAAAGTTGTCAAAACATGTATAGGCGTCCGTATAGCTATCGTTCAAAAAAAGTTTTAAATGTTTGTCGTCTTCTGCTTGTTTCATGAAACGTTTATAAACAAGGAAACGACTTGCAATCTCATTCCAATGCGTTAATTGAAAATGCTCAGAAACCCTTTGGAATAACGCAGACTCAACCGTTGCTACACTTTTGTAAAAGTGCGCTGCATCTTGAATGGATCGATCATACAGTCTAATTTTATGTTCATTGATTTCTTTGATCGCCGTTGCGAGGGTGCGAATCATGTAGATGTCTTTCATGTCAGAGAGAAGAGAATAGTAGAGACCGCTGAAATAGTCTCCTGCCAGGATAGTCAGCTGACGATTTTTGAATTCGTCTTGTTTGATCGCTGCAGCAGTTGTGACTTCGTCATGGGTATCAAGGGCAATTTGCACGAGCATCGCCGTTAAAATATAATTTTCTTTTTTCTCTGCATCAATTTGAGCTTCATCAAACATTGCATGAAAAAGAAGGAGCTTATCTTCATCGATGAGTGGCGCACGTAAATGTTTCGCCAAATAAGGATGAGAAAGCTTTTTATTTAATTTTATATTTAGATTAGATAAAATTCCGTAGATGTCTTGCAAAGATATCACCCTTGTCCCAAAAATTACAGTTTCATATGTAGCCCTGCACATTGTATAGAGATTTATTATACCATATCAGCTCTCACTTTTATGCTATCAAGTGCACTCAAGTATTTATTTCTTTGCTTCGCTTTGAATTTCCCCGAAGCTTGTTTGAATGACAGCATCGCCTCTTACTTTGATTGCTGACGTATGCTCAGTAAATTGTGCAATGATGACTTCACCTTTATCGAGCTTTTCGGAATGGTGAAATCTTGTATCAGAGCCTCTAGTTAGGCCGATGACATTTACACCATTTTCATTGGCTTTAATCACTACAAAATCAGATGCTTTATTTTCACTCAACCTGTTCACCTTCCATCTATTGAATTAGTCGTTTTTAATAAAGGAAAGCACTTCTGCTCTTGCCGCTGCATCATTTGCAAATGTACCGCGTACTGCTGAAGTTACTGTTTTTGCGCCTGGCTTTTTCACTCCGCGCATCGTCATACACATATGCTCTGCTTCAACGACAATCATCACGCCATGCGGATTGAGTGTTTCCACCATACTATCTGCAATGGTTGATGTGATGCGTTCCTGAAGCTGCGGGCGTTTGGCAACAGCCTCTACAGCTCTTGCAAGCTTGCTAAGTCCTGTCACTTTTCCGCCGCGCGGAATATAAGCGACATGAGCTTTTCCGTAAAAAGGTACTAGGTGGTGTTCACACATTGAATGGAAAGCAATATCTTTTACAAGAACGAGTTCTTCGTGGTCTTCACCAAAAATGGTTTTAAAATGTTCTTTTGGATCTTCATTTAATCCCGAGAACACTTCTTCATACATTTTTGCTACTCGTTTAGGGGTATCAAGAAGTCCTTCACGATCTGGATCTTCTCCGATGGCTTTTAATATATCGCGTACTGCGTGTTCGATTAGTTCTTTATTTATTTCACTCATGTATTATATCCTCCAAAGGCGATTACATTTCAATCAGATTCTAGCACACTTCAGATCCTAAAAGCAAAGGAGAGCGTTCTAAACGAACCTTTTGTTTCAAAAGGAAAAGCCCCTTATGAAAGGGGCTTTTCTAGACCAGTGTGAAACTGTATATGTATAACTCCTGCAATAGGATCATTACACATAACGATTATTTACCTGCCACCGCGTCTTTAAGTGCTTTACCTGGTTTGAAAGCAGGTACTTTGCTTGCAGGGATTTCGATCTCTGCACCAGTTTGTGGGTTACGTCCTTTACGAGCTGAACGCTCACGTACTTCAAAGTTACCAAAACCGATAAGTTGGATTTTGTCACCATTTTTAAGTGCATCTAAAATTGTATCAAAAACAGAATCAACTGCTTTTGTCGCGTCTTTTTTAGATAACTCGCTTGCTTCAGCAACCGCGTTAATAAGTTCTGTCTTGTTCATGCCTTTCACCTCCTCCCAAAAATATGCATTCAATAGATTGTTATCATTTCTTCACAATTCATCTTCTTTCTATACACTTTTTTTGAAAAAAAGAGCGTCTAGAAAGCGGTATACATGGCTTTTCATTAGAAAACGACTCTTTGAAGGAATGTTTGTCCAACAAAGTGAAGATTTTCTGTAAGTAGATTAACACATATGAAATACCATATCAAGCATTTTAAAGGGAAGAATCCTTATTCGTCAAGGATTAAGGGCACTTTTGCGAACGAATATTCCTAATTTCAGCCTGAATCTGACTAATCTTTATACAATTGTCTTTTTATGACTCATTCCATACGCAAAAAAAGACCCCTGTCAATGAGAGGTCTCACATGCTATAGAATAATCGCGATCAAACCGCCTGATCCTTCGTTGATGATTCTTTCAAGTGTTTCTTTCAGTTTATATCTTGCATTTTCTGGCATCAGCGACAGCTTTGCCTGAATGCCTTCTCTGACAAGGGAGCTGAGTGAGCGTCCAAATATATCTGAATTCCAAATCGAAAGCGGATCATCTTCAAAGTCTTGCATTAAGTAGCGGACGAGTTCTTCACTTTGTTTCTCTGTTCCGATAATCGGTGCAAATTCACTTTCTACATCTACTTTAATCATATGAATAGATGGCGCAACCGCCTTTAGTCTTACGCCGAATCTTGAGCCCTGTCTGATGATTTCTGGCTCATCTAAACTCATATCTGACAAGGCCGGAGCCGCAATTCCGTATCCCGTCTGCTTCACCATTTTTAAGGCATCTGATACTTGATCATATTCTGTCTTCGCATGTGCAAAATCTTGCATGAGCTCTAGAAGATGGTCTTTCCCTCTAATTTCTACACCAACCACTTCTTTTAGAATATGATCATATAGATCATCCGGGGCGTACAGGTCAATCTCCGCAATCCCTTGACCCATTTCAATCCCTGCTAAGCCCGCTCTTTCAATAAAGTCAAATTCACTGAACTGGCCAACAACACGGTCAACATCTCTTAATCTTTTAATATCCTTTACGGTTTCCTTCACTGAGTCCTGATAGCTTTCTCTCAGCCAATGATCTTCTTTCAGCACCATGACCCAGCTTGGAAGGTTCACATTCACCTCTAGGACTGGGAATTCATATAATGCTTCACGAAGTACACTAAGGACGTCTTGCTCTCTCATACTTTCTACACTCATGGCGAGTACTGGAATATCATATTTTTGGCTGAGCTCCTGCCGGAGCGCTTCTGTTTCAGGATGATAGGGTCTCACAGAGTTGATCACCATAATAAACGGCTTTCCAACCTCTTTGAGCTCATCAATCACACGTTCTTCAGATTCAATATAATCATGTCTTGGGATTTCCCCAATGGAACCATCCGTTGTAATCACAACACCGATGGTTGAATGCTCTTGAATGACCTTGCGTGTACCAATTTCCGCTGCTTCATGGAACGGGATTGGCTCTTCATACCACGGCGTGTTGATCATTCTTGGACCATTTTCATCTTCATACCCGCGCGCACCAGGGACTGTGTATCCTACACAATCGACAAGCCTGATGTTGACATCAAGGCCGTCACTCACATGAATCGATGCCGCTTGATTCGGTACAAATTTTGGCTCAGTGGTCATAATGGTTTTTCCTGCTGCGCTTTGCGGCAATTCATCCTGTGCTCTTGCACGATCTGCCTCATTATTGATATTCGGGAGCACCACGAGCTCCATAAACTTTTTAATAAACGTAGATTTCCCTGTACGAACAGCGCCAACGACTCCTAAATATATATCGCCTCCTGTTCGTTCAGCGATATCCTTGAAAATATCGACTTTTTCCAAGTGATCCCCTCCCGGACTTGCTATCCTCGTTTTCAAATAAAATACTCTATTCTTCAATCAAACTTGCTTGAAAGGTGTCTGGACAATATATGTGTATGACGTTGTCCTATTTGAATATGACACCTTTTTTGTTTTGAGAGTATGTTTAGCCATAAAAAAACCTTTCTCCTCATTTATATGCAGAGGAAAAAGGTTCATTCTTGTTTATGACGTCTTTTTTTCTAAAAAGTCAGGCTCACCTTTTTTGTTTATGGTATAAGGAACAGAAAACGCGGGTACAAACGGGGTTTCCTGCCAATAGACATCTTGAATGTTTTCACCTGGTTTCAGCTTTTGTTTCGTATTCTTCAAAATATGAGCAAAATCACTGCGGTAGTCCACATAGATTTCGCCATTTGATGAAATCAGTAATGGGAGGGAATTCCCTGTCACAGGACTCATGACCGTAGGCGGTGATTTTAAGCCTAGCTTTTTTTCATTTAACGTATATAAATTGTTTGATACTACTTTGCCGTATGGCGGATATGTATGTTCATCTTGATATATTTTGATTCTAAGCCGTAATTCACTGATGGTTTGCGTCATTTTGACATCAAGCAGTTTCACAGTTGGGGTTTTTTCGACGTCTGTGAGGACATAAATATATTCCCCCCCGCCTTCAAAGGAAGTAGACGGTACATCGTGTAAATATCTTGGTGACAAGCGCTTAAAGTCGATGACGTACTTCTGATAAACCGGCGTGTCTGCTTCTTTCGTTTCAATCGGCAAAAGACCATTTGTTGCTTTTTGAAATTCCTCAATCGCTGTCTGAACGCTTTGCAGCTGCTCTACGTACGGCACACGGTTTTCAGTTTTGCGATTTTCTGGATACAGACATCCTGTGAGTAATATAAATGCTAACAACGTGACACTGACTTTTGCTTTGATCATCACATTCTTCCTTTTTCTTTATTCATTGACCGGCCCGCTAAATACAACTAAAAACACAATGATACCTGATATCAGCATCAAGCTGTATGCGACGGTCGAGGCTGTTATTTTAAGAAACCGGCTTTTCAGCTTAAATCGACTGAAATAAATGGTAACTACAGCTAAAAACATGAGCCCCATCGAACCAAGTGCAAACCACATCTTGATTAAAGCAAAACTCATCGTGCCTGTCCCCCTTTAAAACGAACAAATTGTAAGCGTTTATATTTCATTCTAAACCAAAAATAAGGTAAATATCAATCATTTTTCCAATCATTCAGAAAAAAGCGCATAAAAAAACTGAAGCAAAGAGGGGGACTTCGCTTCAGTCATTAGGTCGACTATTTTTCCTCATTCTGTAGAGGCAAAGCTCTATTCAAACTTCATTGCTATGTTATGCAAGTCTTCCCCTTCTTGCATCCTCTACATGCCTAAGTTCAGTCTTCCATTTATTTTGTTTGATTTTCAAACATGTTCACAAGGTCTTCCATTTCATGTGTTTTCACACGTGCCATCAATGATTCTACAGCATCGTCGACCTTTTTCCCTTCAAACAGGACGTGGTAAAGTGCCTCTGTAATCGGCATGCTGACTTTGTATTCTTTGGAGAGCTGATAAGCGCCTTTTGTTGTACGGACGCCTTCGACAACCATCCCCATTTTTTCAAGCACTTCTTCAAGCTTATACCCTTTACCAAGCAAATTTCCGCAGCGCCAGTTACGTGAATGAACACTTGTACATGTCACGATCAAATCTCCAACGCCCGTTAAGCCGGCAAATGTCAGAGGATTCCCTCCCATTTTTGTACCGAGACGTGCGATTTCAGCGAGTCCTCTAGTGATGAGCGCCGCTTTTGCATTGTCACCATATCCAAGCCCGTCTGTGATCCCTGCCGCAAGAGCAATGATATTTTTCAGTGCGCCGCCAATTTCTACACCAATCACATCAGGGTTTGTGTATACTCTAAAGTTGTTGTTCATGAACAAATCTTGAACAAATTGAGCCGCTTCAATATTTTCTGATGAGACAGTGACAGTTGTCGGATGACGCAAGCCTACTTCCTCAGCATGGCTCGGTCCTGATAAGACGATGACAGCTTCTCTTTTCTCATCCGGGACTTCTTGTTCAATCATTTGAGATATTCTGAGAAGTGTATCTGGTTCAATTCCTTTACTTACATGGACAAACGGCACTTTCGACGTAATCAGCTCATTTGCCTGCTTCAATACTTCACGAATGGCCTTTGTTGGCACAGCAACAATAATAGCGTCTGTCCCCTCTAACGCCTGCTTCATGTCTGTCGTCGCCTGGATAGACGCTGGCAGTGCGACATTTGGCAAGTAATCATGATTTTCATGTTTCTCATTGATTTGGTCAATGAGCTCTTGTCTATGTCCCCACATGTGTACATCATGATGATTATCAGCTAATACAAGAGCAAGAGCTGTTCCCCAGCTTCCTGCTCCAAGTACTGAAATTTTCTTCATTCTGCTCACCCTTTTTATTTTCTCGCTCTCGCAAATATTTTAATCGGTGTTCCTTCAAAACCAAACGCATCTCGAATGCGGTTTTCTAGGAAACGTTCATAAGAAAAGTGCATAAGCTCTGGATCGTTTACAAACACAACAAAGGACGGAGGCTTAATTGCCACCTGTGTCGCATAATAAATTTTCAGGCGCTGTCCATTATGAGTCGGCGTTGGATTCATGGCTACTGCATCCATGATGATATCGTTTAAAATATTCGTTTGAACGCGCATCGCATGATTTTCACTAGCTGTAATAATGGACGGCATTAACGTATGAATTCTCTTTTTCGTGAGAGCAGACATAAACAAGACAGGAGCATAATCTAGGAATTGAAAATGCTCACGAATGTTTTGCTCAAATTCCTTCATCGTACGCTCATCTTTTTCAACAGCGTCCCATTTGTTCACAACGATTACAACGGCTTTACCAGCTTCGTGTGCATAGCCTGCAATACGTTTATCCTGCTCAATAATGCCTTCTTCACCATCAAGAACAACAGCGACAACATCAGAACGATCAATGGCTTTTAATGCACGAAGCACACTGTATTTTTCTGTTGTTTCGTATACTTTTCCTTTTTTTCTCATACCTGCTGTATCAACAATGACAAAGTCACGCTGATTGTACGTAAACATCGTATCGACAGCATCTCTTGTTGTACCAGCGATGTTGCTGACAATGACTCGGTCTTCTCCGAGCATCGCATTCACTAAAGAAGATTTCCCTACATTCGGGCGACCGATTAAGCAGAACTGGACAACTTGTTCATCATACTGCGTATCTGGTAAGTTCTTAAAGTGTTCTGCAACTGCATCAAGAAGATCACCAAGGCCTAATCCGTGCGTTCCAGAAATCGGAAATGGATCGCCAAATCCTAGTGCATAAAAGTCATACACATCACTTCTCATTTCAGGGTTGTCCAGTTTATTGACAGCAAGTACAACTGGCTTTTTCGTGCGATATAAAATTTTTGCGACTTCTTCATCCGCAGATGTCACACCATCTCGGCCATTCACCATAAAGATGATAACATCCGCTTCATCCATTGCAATTTCTGCTTGATGGCGAATTTGCGCTAAAAATGGCTCATCTCCAATATCAATTCCACCAGTATCTATTAAGTTAAAGTCATAATTTAACCATTCAGCAGAGCTATAAATACGATCTCTTGTTACACCAGGTGTGTCTTCTACAATCGATATTCTTTCGCCTGCGATTCGATTAAAAATTGTAGATTTTCCAACGTTGGGCCTTCCAACAATGGCTACGACAGGTTTACCCATAGTACCCTTCCTTTCAATCCAGCCGCGATTCAATATGTTCATCATCATGTTTCAACCGGGATTTAAAATTTTCATTCAGTTTTATGAAATAAACCCTTCAAACATGAAGGGTTCAACTTATATATTATATCAATTTTTAATCAGACCACAATGAATAACTTAAAAATGTTTGACAATCAAGTAAAGATCTTCTCCAATTCCGTGTGCAATTCCATCTAAAATGGCCTCTAAATTCATGGCGTACATGTCGAGTTCTTCTTTATTTTCGCAGAAAAAAACGGCTGTTCCGCCCATGACCCGCTCTTTATTTGTTGTAGCCACAGCGAGTATAAATTGTTCAATGGTGTTCGCCATGCCCTATTACCTCACTTTCTTTTTTATGAACTCTGTCGGCATTCTGATGGCATTTTCTAAAATGGGTACTTCTTCTAATACACGGACAGCGAGATCTTCTCGATACCATTGCGGTAAAATGAACACACCAAGTGTACCGTTATTCAAATCACGCTTTGCGAGCGGACAGAGTGATGGTTCACCAGAGTCGCGATACACACCAAGTACATTGGATAAATCAAATAAAATGGCCTGCCGCTGCCCAAGGTTGGCAATCGTTGTGGCTGCGTTGAAATTTTTTGGTGTCAAAACAAAGCCCATCCCATGCTCCAAAATGAGCTTTTGCTTTTCAGGCAGTCCGATATTCATGATGTAAATATCGTTCACATAAAGCCCTGCCCCATCAAAGCGAAGCTCTCCTTTTTGTATGTTGACGATATCCTTTAATTGGCTGCCAGACATTAATAGCTTTGCCAAGAAAAAACAAAGAATACCGACCACTGTCCCAATAACGAGCGAGAAGAAAATACAAGCTGTGGTCGTAATCAGTGCCGTGAGAATCGCAATATAATTTCGGCTTTCAAAGGCAATGGCAATGCCTTCTATATATGTACTTCCTCTTGAGACTAGCTCATATGAATCCATTTGAGTTAACGTATTTCTTTCCATATTGCGGACATCTCGGAATTGTGTGGCTGCCAGCGTGAGAAAGGTAATCGCCGTAAATTCCTCCTGAATGAGTGCAGGCATAATGATCGCACCAAGTCCTGAAGCAATAAAACCAAGCGCAATGTGAATCACTTGTCCATGTATATATGTTGGGTATTGCCGGTAATCTGTTCTTAACATATAAAGCCTTGCCGCCATCCCAAAGATGACACCAATAATCACAGGAAACGTATAATCCGTCATGTTGATTTTGCAGCCCCTTTTACTGGTTTTCTTGATGAACGGGCGTTTAAGAGTTTTTCAAGCTGATCGACACCTAATAAGAAGATGGACCCTTGAACAACAAGGGACAGAAAAGAGAGATCTCCTATGACAATCGATGATGTCAGGCGGTGAATCGTGAGCGCATAAAGGGCTTCGCCAAGACATACAGCCATCATCCATAAGGTGACTCGTTCTGTGAAATGATGTCCATATGTCAAAGACATCAAGATCAGCAAGGCAAATACGACCCAATCCACTTTTATTAGCGTGAACCAAACCGGGTCATATAATGCAAAAATCATAAAAAAGGCATATGCGCTCACCATAGAACCTAATTGTATGATTCTCATTATTTGATGCCCAGACCGGAATAAAACAAAACACGCACATGCATATAAAAAGGTCATTAAGTACCCCGCATTCAGGCTCATATCAAATATAGATATCATGAAATGACTACATATAATATGAACAAGGACAAAGACGCCTAGCACATTGCGCCATAAGCTTTTTTCCATAATAAATGTCACGATAATCCAAACGAACCATATGGACCAATAATAGTACAAAGACTCCAACGTCTCATCACCTCAATTACATTATGGGAAAATCCCCAAATTTTAAACGTAAGGGATCGCTTTGGGCATCGTATGAAATAAATAAGAGGTGACACCCTAATGGTTGAGGAGGGATGCATGATGGGAAAAGATAGACAGGAAAAACGCTTAAAGGCATCAAAAAGAGTGGAATCTGACCGTGATCAATCCATTCATCATAAAGGGGCAACAGCATTAGAAAGTCCAGATAGCGCGCGAAAAAGAAATCAATAAAAAAAGCATGCGATGACCACATGCCTTAGTTGATGAAGGGCTAAACTTGCTTTTAGTCCTTTTTCTTATTTGATCTTAAACTATAGTACGTTGTGTCGATACCTCTTTCTTTGAGCCAATGACTCGTTTCACCTGAAATGACAATCTGGGTTTGTCGCAGCTCTTCAATGGTCTTCACGCCAAGGACTGTCATCATCATCTTCACATCTTCTTGAAGATCTATGATATCACCGATGAGGCCGCTCTCCCCTCCGTCAGTCAGTGATTTTAAGAAAAAACCAGCTAGACCAGCAGCGGATGCGCCAAGAGCAATTGATTTTGTGACATCAAGGGCGTCTTGTATACCTCCCGAGGCTAAAACCGTTTGGTCTGGAAAACTTGAATGTACTTCAGCAAGACTCGCTGCAGTTGGAATCCCCCATTGATTAAAATAATGAAGTGCTTTTTGGCGGCGAAGATTTTCGATCTTAGAAAAGTTCGTGCCACCAAATCCGCCTACATCAACGGCGGCAACCCCAGCATGAAATAACTTTTTGGCCGTATCCTTGCTCATGCCAAATCCAACTTCTTTGACGACAACTGGCACACCAACTGATTCATTAATGGCTGCGATGCGCTCAAGTGCCCCCCTGAAATCACGGTCTCCCTCAGGCATGACAATCTCTTGAATCACATTTAAATGAATCTGGAGCATATTGGCCTCCAGCATCTCAACGGCTTCCTTCGCTTGCTCAATCGTTGCCTCACTGCCTAAGTTCGCAAAGACACTACCATTTGGATTCACTTTTCGAACAACTTCATACGTACGTCTTTCCTCTTTATCTTTCAGTGCAGCCATTTGTGATCCAACTGCCACCGGAATATTGGTTTCCTTCGCTGCGATTGATAAAGAGCGATTTATCTCATAGGTCGATTTTCCGCCCCCGCCAGTCATTGCATTGATAAAAATTGGCGAACCGAAAGTCAGTCCGCCAATTGTTGTATGTGTATCAATTTGTGATGTCGCAAGATCTGGTAAACCAACGTGAACGAAGGAAACATCTTTTAAACCTGTTTCTGCATGCTGCCCAGTGGACAAGGCATGTTCAATATGCTGTTTCTTTCTTTCTGCTCGCGTCAATTTTGATCACCAAATTATTTTAATTTATTGAGCTTATCGCCGATCAGGTCACCAAGCTGGAATCCGCTTGTGTTTTCTTCTTTCGCCTGATATTGACGATAATTCTCTTCGATTTGTTTTTCAGGATTTTCTTCTAAATCACGGATGCTTAGTGAAATGCGCTCTTCATCTTCATTCACATCAAGCACTTTTACTTTCACAGTCTGCCCTTCTTCAAGGACTTCATGTGGTGTACCGATATGTTTATGAGAGATTTGGGAAATATGCACAAGTCCTTCGACGCCTGGCAGAATTTCAACAAATGCACCAAAGCTCACAAGACGTTGGACAGTTCCTTCAAGCACATCACCTTGTTTTACCTTTTCGCCAATCTGGCTCCAAGGTCCTGGTAATGTTTCTTTAATAGATAGTGAGATACGCTCGTTATCACGATCAACAGCAAGTACTTTGACCTGGACTTCCTGGCCTTCTTCCACTACGTCAGATGGCTTTTCAACATGCGAATGGGATAGTTGAGAAATGTGAACCAATCCATCAATGCCGCCAATGTCTACAAATGCACCAAAATCAGTAAGGCGCTGCACTTTACCATCAATCACACTGCCTACCTCAAGTTTTTGCAAGAAGTCTTGCTTTTTGTCTAATTGCTCTTGCTCCACTACTGCACGGTGCGAGAGAATTACACGATTTTTTTCGCGGTCAAGTTCTACCACGACAAGTGAGAGTGTTTTACCTTTGTAGTCTGAAAAGTCCTCAACATAGTGCGCTTCTACAAGAGATGCAGGAATAAATCCACGCACACCAATATCTACGACAAGACCACCTTTTACAACGTCTTTTACTTCAGCTTCAAATACTTCTTTTGTTTCAAACTTTTTCTCTAGGTCTTCCCAAGCGCGGTCTGCATCAACAGCACGTTTCGATAAAATCAAAGCATCGTCTTCGACTTTTGTTACTTTAAGCTCTAATTCGTCGCCATCTTTCACGACATCTGATGCTTTTTCAACGTGAAGACTTGATAATTCACTGATTGGGATGATCCCAGGCTGTTTCACATTGACGATATCTACATTGACATGCTTGTCCTCAACTTTAGAAACAATCCCTTTCACTACATCTCCAACCTCTGGTACCTGAACATCGATTTGATTCATTTCCTCTGTCATTTCGATAACCTCCTTGGTCCAAACCTACACAGCTTAGTTAAAACGACTGGGTGAATATGTGTCTTAAGCATGATGATTGCCAGCCGAGTATGTATTATAGAAACATTCAAATCAACAGAATTGCTTGAATGATCAATAAAAATAGTATTAGTATAAACTTCTAATAAAAGACCTTGTTTGTCAAGAGATAAACCTCTAACTTATAAAAGTTTTCTAAAATTTCTTACTGTTTCTCCACGCGGTCTGCTGCATCTAAAATTTTACCTGCTACCTCTTGAATGGAAAGAGAAGTGGTGTCAATTTCAATGGCGTCATCCGCTTTCTTAAGCGGTGAAACTTCGCGCTCAGAGTCAAGCTTGTCACGTCTTGCAATCTCTTCGATCAGCTGATCATAATTGACATCGTAGCCTTTTTTCTGATTCTCTTCAAAGCGGCGTTTTGCTCTTTCTTCTACAGATGCAAGCAAGAAAATTTTCACTTCGGCATCAGGAAGAACGTGCGTACCTATGTCTCTTCCGTCCATCACGACACCGCCTTTTTTACCAAGCTCTTGCTGCCTGCGGACCATTTCTTCACGAACAGCTCTGTGCTTTGCGACAACCGATACTTGGTTGCTCACGCGGTCTGTGCGGATCTCCTCTGTCACATCGGTATTGTCTAGATGCACTTTTTGACCCTCGCCTGTTGAGACAAGTTCAATCACTGTTTTCTTCAGTAGTGCATCAAGCGCCTGCTCGTCTTCAAGATCTACACCATGGTGAAGTGCCGCAAGCGTAATCGCGCGGTACATGGCACCTGTATCGATATAAATATAAGATTTTTTTGCTGCGACAATTTTTGCCACAGTGCTTTTTCCTGCTGCTGCAGGACCGTCAATTGCGATAGATAATTTCTTTTTCATAATACCTCTCCTTGATTGAATCTCCCTTATGAATTGTAACACGATCACCGGTCAAACGGGGGAATTTTCTATCAATCCTTCTGCTTAAACGTCTCGATCCAATCTTCAATGCTCATGTTATTTACACCCTCGTATTGCACGACTTTTGACAAAAATAGTTCTCCTTTTGTCAAATGAAGTGTGATCTGAACGGCTAATAATAAGACAAGCTGAATGAGCACCGCTTTCAATAACCATCTTTCCATTGTCTTCATACAAAAAGCCTCCACGCTAGATTCTATTACCTCTAGTATGGAAGCTTTTAACATCCTTTATTCTTATGCTTTTTTCACACGTGTTAAAAGCTGCTGCTGGAAGCAGTACTTCATAATGTGCTGCTGCTGATCATTTGTGATCTCAGAAAACTCCATGATCGCTCTTGTTTTGCCAGTCTGCTCATCTTGATAGACTCGGCTCATCTCTGCAACCGCTTTAATTTTGACAGGCTCTTTCAGCGGAAGTTCAAACTCTGTGATCACTTCTCCGTATTCTTTCATTGAGACACCTTCAGGAACAGCAATGGCTAAGCCGCCAGCACTCATATTGACAATAAACGTGTCAAAGGGTTCTTCATCCGTTTGCGTAATCGAGGCTTTGACCATTGTATCGACTCTCAGATATTCTCTACGCTGAAGCCGAATCATTTCTTCTTTTGGCGGAATGGAAATGACGATCATCGGAATATCTTCTTTCCTCTTGCCGATGACTTCGCTTGTGCATTTGTATGGAACTTGATTTTCATCGAAAAAGAAAACGGTGATTTCTGTTTGCTGGTTTAAATAGATTGTGCGTCCTGTTTCTTTATCAGCTGGATAATTAATGCAAATATCACCGTTATTATTTTCCAAAACTTTCGATTTTGCAGTTTTCACTTCTTTGTTCTCATTGACATATTCAATTGTGATTGCATCCCCTATTTGTAACATTCCTCATCACTCTTTTCATCTGTGAAATCATATCCTCTCCTATATTAAACCATGTATAAAACAAAAGGAAAAGGCTTATTCGCCTTTTCCTTGCTCTCTTTTTTATAGGTCTTTATATACAGGTTCTGCATTTTTTAGTTTATCTACTCGCTCTTCTTTTCCAGTATCTGCATTAATGAACATTCGATACGTATCATTTTTTATCGTCCCAAGGAACTCATAGCATAAAACTTCCTCTGACATATCGTTTTGAACAATCGCTATATGAGCATCTTCGATTTTCACATGCTGATTGAGCGTTTTCTTCGCTTCTTTTTGTGAGATTTTAGGTGCTTTGATGTCTCTTGTTTTATGATTCGTTAAATAGTCTTTCGCTGAAAATCCAACCACTTCACCATCGTCTAATGCGACCTTCATGCGTATACTATCTGGATAAAGTAGTACATTTTTTTGAAGAGGAACATAGGTAAATACACCGATATTATCAAATTGCGCACTTTCATCTAAATGGAACGACTCTGCATCAAATCCTTGCTTCTTTAAGAAGCTGAGTGCTTTTTCTGATGCTTGATTTAAACTGATTTTCTGTTTTTTCACGTCTCGATTTTGAAGAAGGTAAACTGGGTGTCCTCCTTTTTCAGTCAAGTCTAAATAGAAATTCGCTTTACTATCAGGATCTGACATCGATAAGCTGTACACATCTCGATTGGTTTTGCTTCCGCTTTTTCTCACCTTAAAATGTTGATTATGATCAGGTGTGAATTGCTGGGCAATGCGTATCGCTTCTTTCTTTGAAATTTTTTTACCTTTTAAATGATTGTAGCCGCGTGTTTCTGCTTCTGTGGACACATTTGTCGGTCCGAGATCGACATCTGCAAATGCATCTGCATTTCTCTCTACTGTTTTCAATCCGTCAATGATGGTGTTATCATTCTTTCGGTCACCATCAGCAAGTGCCATTTCAACATCCATCCATTTTAAATTTTTGTTGAGGACGAGATGCTGCACTTGTCTCAGTTCGTTTTGAATATCAGATGCTTGTTGATATAAAGACGTAATGGTTTTGTGCGTATTTTTGTTTAATGGTTCATCTGATAAGGATTTGACTGATGATTTGTAGCTAAAGTCTCCGACATTCGCCAAAAATTCTTCCGTTTTGTTAAAAGGCATTAATGTGAGCGGAAGCTGACTCACATTGTTATGTGCTTCTGATGACATTCTCCATACATCTGCAAGTGCTGGTGAAATCGACGATTGGCTGTTCATCGCAAGCGTTGCCCCAAGTTTGTCGTGCAGCTGATCCACTTGGAACGTTAAATCGTGGAATGCCCTCTGATAGTTGTTCTCTGCGTGCAGTAGCACTGCGTCTTTTTCTTGATGCTCTTTATAGCCCCAATAACCTGTTGAGATGACAGCAATTCCTAAAATGGCAATCAATATTCCTCTGATCATTTATTTACACCTCTTTTTATTCGCAGAAAATATGTTTCCCGATGCGTTTAATTTGTGGTCTTCCCCAAATCCATGGACTTGTTGCTGTATCAGGATTAAAGTAGTAGACGGCACTCTCAGAAGGGTCCCAGCCGTTAATGGCATCAAACACAGCTTTTTTTGCAGTTTCATTTGGTGACATATAAAATTGGCCATCCGCCACAGCTGTAAACGCAAGCGGTTCAAAAATAACACCTGCGATTGTATTTGGAAAAGTCGGGTGGTTCAATCGGTTTAAGATAACGGCAGCGATCGCCACCTGTCCTTCATACGGCTCGCCCCTTGCTTCGCTATAAACCGCTTGTGATAAGAGCTGAATATCATTACTAGAAAAACCACCTGGCATGTTGGCTGCCGTTTGTTTCGGTGTTTGAGTTGCTTGCTGATTGCCTGACTGTTTCGCAGACTTTCCAGATGCTCCGCTTTGACTTTTTTGATTCTCTTTTGCGCCTTGAGCTGTCTTTTTTTGTGAGCTTCTTTTCGCAGGAGCTTTTGTTTGCTGATCAAGAGGCTTCCCGCCATAATGGGTAAACTCATTCCCCTTTTGCAGCTGCTGCTGAACAAAGTCTTTATAGTATTTTGTCTTTTGAACTAATAGGTTTTTTGTTTGTTTACCTACAAGTCCGTCTACTTTCTTTACACCATATTGGCTTTGAAAGTTGCGTACGGCCCAGTACGTCCCCCAGCCATATACACCATCAATTTTGCCATTATAAAAGCCATTGTATTGGAGCCGTGCTTGCAGCTCGACAACATCTTCTCCTGTTGCACCTCGCTGGATAACTTGACTGGTGAAGGCTTCACTTTTTTCAGCTGTCATCAGTGAGGTTGCGAGTAGAACGATTGAGAAGATAAGGACGATTTGTTTCATGAAACGAGCTTTGTCCATATTTGATCCTCCTGTACTTTTGATGTTTGAATATATATTTCTTCCGATCCCTATTTTTATACATTCATCACAGGAGAGAATTGGTTGAAAAGACAAAAAAACGCCCTATCAACTGATAGGACGTTTTTCCACATTAAATCTGCACCATTTTCACGGAACGAGCCTTTTTTGCTTTTCGCAGGCCAAACCACCATAAAAAAATCATGAATGGCAGCATGATATATCCCCAATTTTCCATCCCTAACAATATGAAATCATAAAGGCCGTGAAAAAGCACAGGAAGCGTTAAAGAAAGGATCAGCCATTTGCGCTGCTCCTTTTTTTCAGAAAAGCGGGCTTTGCCAATATAAAACCCCATCACAACACCGAATAAAGCATGACTTGAGACGGGTAATAAAGCACGGGTAAACGCATATTCAACCCCGTGACCGACTAAATAAAGAATATTTTCAAGTGTTGCGAAACCAAGTGAGACACTTGTTCCATATACAATCCCATCATAGTGTTCGTCAAATTGGGCATGCGCATAGACGCTGACCATTAAAATAAACCATTTTAAAGATTCCTCTAAGAAGCCCGACGTCACAAATGAAATCAAGATAGGGTTCGTTGCGATATGCTCCTCTTGAAGGACATATTGAATAAACATGGTTGGAAACACAAGAATAACGCCTAGCATAAAAGATCTGATGACCATGTGAACCGGCTCATTGTCGTATTGATCTTTCAAATAAAAATAACTTAAAAGTGCGATGCCGGGAGCTAATCCTGCTGAGATGATTGCGATCATAACCAGACCTCTTTCCCTACATTATCCTTCATTATCGTACCATGATTTACCCTTTTTTTATATGACTCGAGCCCATTTTTATGAAAATTACTTTCTATATAATCCCATTTTATATCAAAAAGAACCGAATCCCTTAGAAGGATCCAGTTCTTTATTTATCCGTTCATTCTTTTGTTGATTTCTTCTGCAATAAGCCCCCCATGAAATCTTCCATTTTCAATGAAAATTTCATTGGCATTGTTTCCAGCTGCAATCACTCCTGCGATGAAAATACCTTCTACATTTGTCTCCATCGTCTCTTCATCAAATGCTGGACGACCTGATTCTTGATCAATTGTCACACCCATTTTTTCTAAGAAAGAATGATCTGGATGATAGCCTGTCATGGCAAAAACATAATCACTTTTCACTCGCTCTGTTTGCTCTTGCTGGTTAGTAAAAATCACTTCTTCTTCTGTGATTTCCTTCACCTGCGCTCCAAACTCCATTCGAATCGTTCCATTCCGCACAAGCGCTTCAAACTCTGGCAAAATCCAAGGTTTGATGCTAGATGAATATTCAGTGCCTCGATAAAGTACAGTGACTCTGCTTCCACATTTCACAAGTTCTAGCGCAGCATCGACACTCGAGTTTTTCCCGCCGATCACCGTTACATCTTTATCAAAGTATGGGTGTCCTTCTTTAAAATAATGATACACATGTGGAAGGTCTTCTCCTTTAACGTTCATATAGTTTGGATGATCATAGTAGCCAGTAGCAATCACGACATAATCACATACATAGTCGTCTTTTGATGTGCTCACGGTAAAATGACCGTCTTTTTTCGTCACAGCGTTCACTTTTTCAAAAGCATGTACACGCAGGCTTTTTCGTCTGACTACTTCTCGATAATAAGACAGTGCCTGGATACGAACGGGCTTGCGATTTTCAGTAATAAAAGCGACATCACCAATCTCAAGCTTTTCACTTGAACTAAAAAAGGTTTGATGTGTTGGGTAATGATAAATACTGTTGACGACATTCCCCTTTTCAATGACAAGTGCATCAATTCCAATTTGCTTGAATGCGATGGCAGCTGATAGCCCGCATGGGCCGCCTCCTATTATGATCGCTTTTTCTTGTTTCATTTGTTCCACTCCTGTCGTTTCAATGCAATAACAATTGCTAGCTGTTTATGAGTTGTTCCATTCCATAAAAAAATCTCCTATTTAAGGATAGGAGATTTTAAGGCACGATGCAAATGAGCCGCTTAAATCCAGCCTCTGAATCGAGAAGCTTCAGCCATTTTACGTACGCCGACCATATATGCAGCAAGACGCATATCGATGCGGCGATTTTGCGCCATTTCATAAATATTATTAAATGATTTCACCATCATATCTTCTAAACGAGTTTCGACTTCCTCTTCAGTCCAGTAGAACCCTTGGTTATTCTGCACCCATTCAAAGTAAGAAACCGTTACACCACCCGCACTCGCAAGTACGTCTGGGACAAGCAGTACTCCACGATCTGAAAGAATTTTGGTTCCTTCAAGTGTCGTTGGACCATTTGCTGCTTCTACGACAATTTTAGCTTTAATGTTTGCCGCGTTATCTTCAGTGATCTGGTTCTCAATGGCTGCAGGTACTAAGATATCACAATCGAGCTCAAGCAGCTCTTTGTTTGTGATGGTATCGTTAAATAATTTAGTAACGGTTCCAAAGCTGTCACGTCGGTCAAGCAAGTAGTCAATATCAAGACCATCTTCATCGTATAACCCGCCGTAAGCATCTGAAATCCCTACGATTTTCGCTCCGGCATCATACATGAATTTAGCCAAGTAGCTTCCTGCATTTCCGAATCCCTGTACGACAACACGTGCTCCGTTAATGTCAATTCCTTTTTTCTTCGCCGCTTCTTTGATGCAGATCGTCACACCTTTTGCTGTTGCAGTATCACGTCCGTGTGATCCTCCAAGCACAATTGGTTTTCCTGTAATAAATCCTGGCGAGTTAAATTCATCCATTCTAGAATATTCGTCCATCATCCATGCCATAATCTGAGAGTTTGTAAACACATCTGGTGCTGGTACATCTTTCGTTGGACCAACGATTTGACTGATTGCACGAACATAGCCGCGGCTTAGTTTTTCAAGCTCCCTAAATGACATTTCTCTTGGATCACAGATAATACCGCCTTTTCCTCCGCCATAAGGAAGATCCACAATACCACATTTTAAACTCATCCAAATTGAAAGCGCTTTTACTTCTTTTTCAGTAACGTTCGGGTGGAAACGAATACCGCCTTTTGTCGGTCCGACAGCATCATTGTGCTGCGCACGGTAACCAGTGAAAATTTTCACTGATCCATCATCCATTCGTACTGGAATTTTCACAGTTAATAGACGAATTGGCTCCTTCAGCAATTCATACACTTCTTGCGGATACCCTAATTTGTCTAGCGCTTTATGTATGACGGTTTGAGTTGACTTTAAAACATCTAGCTTATCTTCTGCGTTATGAGCGGCGTTTTGATCGGCTGCCATTAAAATAAACCCCCTAGAAATCTTTCATGATCTACTGCTCCCTTTCAAGCAATAGTATACACCTTCGTACTGGTAAAGCAAAGGTAAAAAACGTTTTTTATCAAAATAAAATATCAGCGTTTATAAATATAAAAAGGATATAAAAAAATACTGTTGTTTCATCACAACAGTATTAAATATAATAGAAAAAAGTGATTAAAAATACATTTGAA
Organism: Bacillus sp. MM09(2025); assembly: GCF_050496725.1. NCBI lineage: Bacteria > Bacillati > Bacillota > Bacilli > Caryophanales > Bacillaceae > Bacillus > Bacillus sp. MM09(2025). Next base: position 287,125 of record NZ_JBNWEN010000003.1, on the reverse strand, counting down.
TCGTTTTCACTGCATCATCTTGCATGATCACTTTTCCGTATTCTTTTAGCCGATGGATCGTTAATGTCGTAGGAGAACCGAACTCCGCTAAAATGGAAATGACGGTATCAGCAGACAGTTCTTCAAAATCATCTAGGCTGAGAAAATATTGACCTTCATAATGGTAAACTGTACCCCCTAAAAGTCCAATACGACTTAAACTATGGGACAGTTGAATCACATCTTCAAACGAGGCAAATTGATAGAGCACATGATGACTCTCGTCGAGCTTGACTTGCATCTCAATGTAATCTTCATCAAACTCTTCATCATCATCCTCATCCTGCTGACTCTTTGTGACAATGACGACCATCCCCTGCGCCTGAAGTGAAAATACTTCAACAGCAATCGGTCCACTCGCTTCAAAACCGAGCTCCTGATTCGCTTCGTTCATCATGTCTTTAAACAGTTGATGGACTTTGAACGAATCTTTCCAAAGGTCTTCTTTCGTAAGACCCCGGTCTGTCAGGTCATCTAGTGTGAGAAAAATTTTGATTTTATTATAATTCAGACGCTCCAGTCGCATAACGTTCCCTCCTGCCTCTTCTAAACACACATCATACTGTAGTATATGAGATGATGAGTCATAGGTTCTTAATTTTGTATTCAGTTTACACTGTGTCAAGACGGAAGACAAGCATGAAGCTATGCTTCCGGTGACTTTTATGGAAAATACTGAGGGCGCAGCAAGTCATCGCGTTTTGACAGGCATTAAATAGATCAGATGAGTTTCTGGTTCTGCCCCGAGACGCATTGGAATCTTTGTTGTTCCATAGCCATTACTAATGAGAAAAAATGCGCCTTTGACCTGACCTGTTCTTCCTTTTTCATACGGACCAAATTTCCCAATTCTGATCTGACCTCCATGCGTATGACCGCTCAGAACAAGGTCGATCCCCTCATCTTCACTCATTAAATGATGTATATCTGGGTTGTGTGATAAGAGAATATTTACGTCATCTTTTACAAACTCAGGCCGTATCGCTTCATAATCCGCCTTTTCAAGCCGAATATCGTCGATGCCTCCAATTTTGATTGGCTGGCCTTCGAAATCCCACACAGCTGTTTCATTTTGCAGAGTCGTCACATCGCAAGCATGAAGAATCTCTTTAAGCTTTTGCTGGTGCAGCTCGTGATCATTATTTCCCCAAATAAAATAAACGGGTGCAATTCTTGATAAACGTTTCACATTTTCTTCAATTCTGGCGTAGGGTACACCTTTTTCTGCTAAGTCCCCGCCTATCATAATAACATCCGGTTTTTCTTGTGTGACTTCCGCTAATAATGAGTCACTAATCAGCCGCCGGTGTGTATCAGAAATAAAGAAAATCACTGCTGGTCGATCTGATTGAAGTGCTTCTATTGTAAAGTAATGCTTTTTGATGTTGTTTTGTTTTGCCGTTTTCACCATTTTTGCCGTTACACACACACCTGTTGTAACAGCCGCAATGGCGGCAGTAAATCCGATGGCATATTTCATCATAAATGGCTCCCTTGCATATGTGTCGTTCATAAGACGCTTGAATGAAAAAAGACGTTTCAACTATTAAAACGTCTTTTTACACATTTATTTACTTTCATAATAGAGATTAATGTCATATTGCTGCTGCATATAGTGAAAAACCGCTTCACGCTCTTTCCACTGGTCTGATTGCGGCCATAAGTCTGTGCTTTTTTGTATAATCTCACATCTGAGGCGATGATATTCATCCTCAGCCTTTTCTTCTTTTTTCTTATAATAATAAGAAGCATAAAAAGCAAACACCTCAGCCATTATCCAAAATAGAAAAACCTCATGACCGAGCAGTGTTGCAATCATCGCTTCTGGCTGAAGAGAGCCTCCCTTATTTGCCGTTATCACAAAATAAAACAAAAGAATCGCCAGTGACAAAAGGGCTGTCCATTGCCACCTTTTGCACTGCTTGGCAAAGCCCTCATATTTGTGCTTTCTTTTGATCAATGTTTCCATCATTTTCAGTGTCGGCTGATCCATATAGCGGCTGATTGCGTGCAACGTCATCACATACACCCTGTCCCTTTTTTCTACATATGTATGTGCTTTTTCATTCGTTCATGTCAGGTAATTAGTTTTCCAATGGAATGTTGAGCACTTGACCACTGTATACACTGTTCCCATTTAAATGATTGTAGGCTTTTATTTTCTCTTCACCTGATCGGCTTTTGTAATATTTCATCGAAATTCGATACAGGTTTTCCTCTGGTCCAACAGTGTGCTGCACGACACGGATTGGCTTTTCTTCCTGCTTCTTTTTCTCTTCGGCTTCTTTTCGTTTTTTCTCTTCTTGCTGTTTTTGGAGAGCTAGCTGCTGCTGTTCACGCTTTTTCGCAGCTGCGGCTTTTTCGCGCTCTTTTCTCTCTTTAGCAGCTTTTTCTTTTTTCTTTTGCTCTGCTTTTTCTTTTGATCGCTGCTTTTCTTTTTCTTCATCTTTCTTTTTCTTCTCTTCATCAGACGCATCCGCTTTATCAGCGGTTGCGTCATTTTTTGTTTCGGCTAGTGCTGACGGAACTGGGTCTGTGTCAGCACTTGAGGTTTTATCAATGTATACTCCTTGATTGTTATTATCGTTAATTTCCTTTGAAGTGTAGTAGATCAATAGAAAGAAAACAGTGATGACGATGATTGGAAAAATAATAGCCAATGTCGTAAACAAAGGATTGCGCACTTTTTTCGTACGCTGCTTCTTATATTCATGAAAGTCTTCTCGCGTAGGAAAGTGAGAGTCATCAGAAGGATGTACTTTTTCTTCAAGAATTTCCTCTACATTGTCGTCATGATTGTTTGTCAGCTGCGCCTTCTTTCTCTGCATTCTCGACATTTCTTCCATGTTCATCCCTCCCCTTATATTTCAAACGAATTTGACAAGCAAAGACTAAGTCAATGACAAAATGTGTCATAACAGGAACAAACAAATTCCCCGTCCACTCGTATAAAAGTCCTAAAAAAATACTAATGGAAACCACGAGGATAAACAAGAGTATTTTTGATAAATAGCGAAAGTGAAGTAGCGCAAACACGATGCTGGCAATCTCAAGTCCAAATTGCTGTTGAACAATTCCGCGAAATAGTATTTCCTCTGAAAAGGCAATGAGAAGTGCTAACCAAACAATATGCGGGATGCTTCGGTTTTTGAACATCTTTTCATTTAAACCGCCATCATCATACATATGAGCAGGAAACACCTTCATGACAATTGCATCCACAATAATGACGAGCAAAGCACCGCCAATTCCATATGTCAGAATGCGCATATCACGAATCTGCCAAAGGGCTGTAAATTCCGTCCATTGATCGAACATAAATATGCCTAGTAAAAAAGAAACGATAAGCATGAGCAACTGAGTGAAATACAGCTGTTCTACGACTTGTCGATCGGTTAATTTTTCAATGATTCGGCGATGTTGTTCAATCAATGCTGCGCCTCTTTTGGCAGATGAAACATACGATCCAGCACAGTCTTCCAGTGTTTCATTTCATTCAGCTCCAATGATTGTTCTTTTTTTTCATAATCAGACAGGTTCAGCCCGCAAAAAGAGCAGCAATAATCAGAGGATTCGCGCTCTGTTTGATCAAGCTGTTCGTGAAAATATGATAACAGAGATTGTCTAAAGCAGTCATGATCCATGATCAGCTCTTTAAATTGCCACACTTTTCTCAGCTTTTCTGTTTGTCTGTCCTGTAATTTTTCTTTTAGATTCATAAGGATTGCCAGGCGCTGTTCGGACTCATGCATCATGTAATAATGCGTCAGCATTCTTGCACGCGTCTCCTGAAGCCCTGTTTCCATCAATCGTTCACGTAATTTTTTTTCATCATTTGTCTGCATTTGTGTCAGTTGGGCTAAATAGAAATCAATTTCTGGCTCGTCAAATCCTTCTGCTTGGATCAAGTGTTGCTGAATATCTGCATCCTCTTCTGTATATAAAAGAATGCTCACACTGTTTTTCCCGTCCCTTCCCGCTCTTCCAATCTCTTGCATAAATGCTTCAATCGATTGCGGAGGGCTCATATGAATGACAAATCGGATATTCGCTTTATCGATTCCCATGCCAAAAGCACTCGTACAGCAAATGAGATCAAGCTGACCGCTGATAAATTGCTGCTGAATGAGCATACGGTCTCCTGCATCCATTCCGCCATGATAAAACTCAACACGCTGATTGGTTTTTTGTTTCATACAGAGAGCAAGCTCTTCTGTCATTTGCCGGGTTGGGCAATAAATAATGCCTGGTCCTTGCAGAAAATCCGCAAGCTCAATGGCCCGTTTCTCTTTTGCTTCTTTCGATTCGTGCACTTCTTTGACTAAGGCAATGTTCGGACGGTTGACAGAATGAATATGAAAGTCTGGATGCTGTAATCTTAGCGTTTGCACAGTATCTTTTAGCGTTTGTTTCGTTGCTGTAGCTGTAAGAGCTAAAGCCACAGGATGACCTAACGCTTCTCTCCATTCTCCAAGCTTCGAATATTCGGGACGGAAATCATGCCCCCATTCTGATATACAATGCGCTTCATCGACGACAAACAGACCAATACGCATCGATTTGAGCTGTTCAAGCAGCACTTCTGACATTAATGCCTCAGGTGCGACAAATAAAAATTTATATGATGGCAAATGCCGAATGATATGTCGCTTCTCCTGAAAAGACAATGTGCTATTAAGCGCCGCCACTCGTTTTTCTCCGCGCATTTTCATTCGTTCGACTTGGTCCTCCATAAGCGATAAAAGCGGCGAAATAATCAGAACCAACCCGTCTGTCATATAACCGGGAATTTGATAGCAAAGTGACTTCCCTCCACCAGTAGGCAGCATGGCAACCGTATCTTTTTGTTGCAGTACACTTCGAATAATGTCCTCTTGACCTGCTTTAAATGTGTCATGGCCAAAGTATCGCATGAGCGTCTGATGAAGCTTATCCATTTGCTTTCACCATCCTTGTCAGTGCCAATCGTATTTGAAAATAAGTAAATGGATGCTCGAGTTTTTCTTTAATCAGCTTCATTTTATTTGTTTGCAGCTCTCTGGCTACAGCAAGGATCTCCCGCTGCTCTTTTATACTCACATAGGGATCTATTGAAAAGCTTGGCTCATGTATCGACAGCTCCACGATATGATCTTCAATCGTTGCCTTTTTTAATGAACGAATGTGAGCAATTTGTTCAATATCAAATCCTTTTTGGACAAGCTCAAGTGTTTTGTGAGTAGAAGTTGTTAACACGCGTTTGAATTCAAGGTCACCTACGAGCTGCTGCAAAATCGGCGCCTCACCTTTTTGGGCAGATTGAATAAAATAATGGAGTACATTCCAAAAAAGCATGTACACATACCACACATCTTCTTTCATCCACTCCGCCATTTGCTGATACGTACGCCCGATTCGTTCATTTGAGGTCAATGAGTAAACAAAAATCAGTGCCTCTTGATCACTTAGGTTGATTAGGAGGTGTTCCATTTCATGATGCAGATCTTCTGAAAGCTTGCTTTTCTGCTGATGCTGCTTCAAAAAAGACTTCGTCCAGCTTTGAACCGAGACATCTCTTTGTATTGGAACATATTGATGCGATCCAGCCATATGGTGAGAAAGCACTTGTACAAGTAAAGAGAGCCTCATCCATAGCATCTTTGCTTTATCATGGCATTTGGCACCATGAAAATAAGCAGGCATCGGTTTTTCAGAAAAATGCTGGTGCAGCATTTGCTTCCCTGCTTCAGTGATGCTGAGTGTCTCATCGGTTTTTCTAATGTAGTGCTTCTCTTCAAGCTTTAAAGCAGAACGATTCAGCTGATCCCTCGTAAACCCCGGGTAACAGCCGAAGTACCTGGAAAGCTCAAACAAGCTGGCGTCCTGTATGGTTTGTGATGATTTTTTTCCTTTAAAAAGATGGTAGACAGCACTAATGGAGCGTTCGCCGTTCAATTTATATACGCTGTCCATTAACATGACATCCAAATAATGAAGAGTCATTCATCAAAGCACCTGTCTTCCTGACAAAATTCGAATATTTTCTCCCTTTATTTTAACAGATTTCATACAAGAAGAAATGTTTAAACTCAATTTATAGGGGAAAGTTATGAACAAACCCTTATGTGATAAGCATTCTCAATCACTTTACAGTTGAAATGTGAATTTAAAATCATTACAATAAGGTTTGAGGAAATCGTTTTTTATCGATGAAACTAAAAAGGTTAAACCATGTGTTCCATCGAACTATTTGGGAGGTATTTTTTTAACATGGCAAAATATACAATTGTAGACAAAGACACATGTATTGCTTGCGGCGCATGCGGTGCAGCTGCTCCAGACATTTATGATTATGATGATGAAGGCATTGCATTTGTTACGCTTGACGACAACCAAGGGACTGTAGAAGTTCCAGAAGTACTTGAAGAAGATATGCTTGATGCATTTGAAGGATGTCCAACTGACTCAATCAAAGTTGCGGACGAATCTTTCGAGGGTGACCCACTTAAGCATGAATAGTATAAAAGCCCCTTATGCAGGGGCTTTTTTTATATTAACTATTTTGAAGTCGGCGTTTATTTTCAAACCATGGACGCATTTTCACAAAAATGAAGCTAAATACGATGGTAATGATGATTCCTTTAATAAAGTTAAAAGGTAAAATCCCTGCTGTAATGGTCGTCTTGAGCGCATGATCTGATAGTTCTGGTGCGTTTAAAAACCATGTGTAAGCTGGCAGGAATAAGAAGTAATTTAAAATGCTCATCATCACAGTCATAAGTAATGTACCCATGATCATTGACCAAGCCATTCCTTTTGCTGATTTAATTTTTTTGAACATAAAGGCGACTGGTAAGATGAATAGTGTGCCTGCAATGAAGTTCGCGACTTGCCCAACTGGAACGCCGGACATACTGCCTTGAATGAGATAATGCAGAACATTTTTTAATGCCTCAACGGCAATTCCTGCACCTGGCCCATAAATTAAAATCGCAATAATCGCTGGGATATCGCTGAAATCAATTTTCAAATACGCTGGAAGCCCTGGGAAAGGGAAATCCAATAAAATTAACACGAACGAAATACTGCTAAGCATACTGGTGACGACTAAACGTTTTACTTTACTTTGATTCAATATTCTCTCTCCTTTTCGATCAAATCTTTCGAAAAGAGGATTGTTCAATTTCAGCCACAAAAAAACCGCTCACGAAAACAGGAGCGGGGAATTTAGGCTAGACAAATAAACGTGTGAAAAACCAAGTTTTCAACGTTTACGAACCTCCATCTTCTCCCATCCAGACTATACTGTCGGCTTCGGAATCACACCGAATCCTGCCAAAAAAGGCTCGCGGGCTTAGAGACTATGCTCATCACCGCCGGTAGGGAATTGCACCCTGCCCCGAAGATTGATCATTATTCAATTCGACATCATTATATATGATATATGAGCATTTGTACAGATAAAAATCCTGAGCAATTTCATCAGTTTTAAGAAATCGCAAAAAACTTAAAAATTATAATGACAAATGCGAAAAAATTGGTTATCTTTTGTTTAAAGGTGTCCATTCTTGATAAAGACACCAAGAAATGTTCGTGTTTTCTTTTTCGCTTTACTGCTTTAATTTGATTGACACAGTGAAAAGGAATATGGTAAATTATCAGATATTTATGACGTTTATTTTAGGAGGAAATCTTACGATGTTTCGAGTATTAGTCTCAGATAAAATGAGCAATGACGGTCTTTTACCACTTTTAGAATCAGATTTTGTTGAAATTGTCCAAAAAAATGTAGCAGAAGCAGAAGATGAATTACACACATTTGATGCTTTACTTGTCAGAAGTGCGACGAAAGTGACCAAAGAGCTTTATGAAAAAATGACTTCATTAAAAATTGTCGGCCGTGCCGGTGTGGGAGTAGACAATATTGATATTGATGAAGCAACCAAGCATGGCGTCATTGTGATCAATGCACCAAACGGTAATACGATCTCCACAGCTGAGCATACATTTGCGATGATCTCTTCACTCATGCGTCATATTCCACAAGCTAACATTTCTGTGAAATCAAAAGAATGGAACAGAGGTGCATATGTTGGTGCTGAGCTTTATGGAAAATCTCTTGGGATTGTTGGACTTGGCAGAATCGGAAGCGAAATTGCCCAGCGCGCAAGAGCATTTGGCATGACAGTCAACGTATTTGACCCATTTCTGACAAAGGAACGTGCAGAAAAAATCGGTGTCAATGCCAAGTCACTTGATGAAGTACTCGAAGTATCAGATATCATCACTGTACATACCCCGTTAACAAAAGAAACAAGAGGGCTTCTCAATAAAGAAACAATTGCAAAAACGAAAAAAGGCGTCCGCCTAGTGAACTGTGCACGCGGTGGTATTATTGATGAGCGTGACCTTCTTGAAGCGCTTGAAAGCGGCCATGTTGCAGGAGCTGCACTCGATGTATTTGAGGTAGAACCTCCTACTGATAATCCGCTTGTAGATCATCCGCTCGTCATTGCAACTCCGCATCTTGGCGCATCGACGAAAGAAGCACAATTAAATGTAGCGGCACAAGTATCTGAAGAAGTACTTCAATTTGCAAAAGGACTCCCTGTTATGTCATCTATTAATCTACCAGCGATGACAAAAGATGAGTTCAAAAAAATTCAGCCTTATCATCAGTTTGCAGGAAAGCTCGGACGTCTTGTCTCTCAATCAATGAGAGAACCGGTAAAAGAAGTAGGCATCTCTTACGAAGGCTCTATTTCAAAACTCGAAACATCCTTTATTACAAAAAGTCTCCTGTCAGGCTTTTTAAAAGAGCGTGTTGATTCGACTGTAAATGAAGTCAATGCTGGAATGGTGGCAAAAGAACGCGGCATTAGCTTTAGTGAAAAGATTTCTTCCAGCGAATCTGGTTACGAAAACAGCATTTCTATTGAAGTCAAAGGCGACCTTTCAACCTTTACTCTAAAAGCAACCTATATCCCGCATTTAGGAGAACGCGTTGTTTCCATTAATGGATTTAATATTGATTTTTATCCAGATGGACACCTTGTCTACATCCAGCATACTGATGCACCTGGTGTGATTGGAAAGGTTGGACAAATTTTAGGCGACCATGATGTCAACATTGCGACAATGCAGGTAGGACGTAAAGAAAAAGGCGGCGAAGCCATCATGATGCTTTCTTTCGACAAGCATCTCGAGGACGAAATTGTCAAAAAATTAACCGAAGTGCAAGATATACTTTCTGTGCACCTGATCGACCTATAAAAAATCATGATAAACCTCATGCAAATGCATGAGGTTTATTGTTTTGAAATCATTAAACGATCTCCCGTTCGGATGAGATGAGTGGACAGCTCATTGATCTTTTTCAATTGTTCCACAGTCATCTCATGCGCCTTTGCAATCGACCAAAGGGTATCTCCTTGTTTAATGAGATATGTATTGTTCTCTTGTCCGTTTACATGTAGAGCCGGCTCTTGGAAGCGATCCATCGCAATGATTGTGAGTGGATCTACCGCATCTTCTTTGCTGGCTGACCAATGACCCCTGTGCACCTCAAAATGCAAATGAGTGCCTCTAGACGCCCCTGTGTTGCCGATAATGCCAATTGGCTGTCCTGCTTCTACATGGTCACCCTTTTTAACAAAACGCTCATGTAGATGTGCATAGACGGTTTCATATCCATTTGGATGCTGGATAAACACAACCTCGCCATATGTAGCAGATACATACGAACGCGAGACCACACCTTCACTTGCAGCAAAGATGGATTCTCCTTCTGGCGCAGCTATATCTAATCCCATGTGCGAGCCGCCTCTTGTCCCAAACAAATCCGTGACTTCTCCTTTTATCGGCTCCACCCATTCGCTTGTTTCCTGTGCATGAGCAAAAGGCGAAAAGATCATCAAAAAACAGCTGGCACATATGAAGCAATACCTTTTCATCAGTGACTCCCCTTCTTTGAGGTTCTTTTTATGACAGCTTAGTATACAGCAAGGAAGCTATTTTCTATACATCAAAAAAGAACGCAATTTCTCGCGTCCTTTAACGGTCTTTTATGACAACTGGATTCGGCAGAGCTGGCACCTCTATCGGTTCTTCTAATTCATACGGCCCCACTTGATCTGTTCCTGCCTGTTGAATGGTAACCTCTGTAAAACCAAAATCTTTTGCTGAGAGCAGCAGACCTTCAATGAGTAAAATATGATCATTTGAGTCCGATAATCGCGCTGTTGCTCCAAACGTAATGGTCACATGTTTTCCTTTAGACGTCACTTCTTTAATCGGTTCGTCTTTAATTAATGGATCAAGTCCTGCATCGCTTGTACGCTTCATGGCTTCTACCGCATCTTCATACGATGAATAATGCGCTTTTGACGGCACCAAAAAAGTCCCGCTCTTATTCTCTAAAACATAATAAGCGTGCTTTGTTTGTTTTTCAATCGATATTGCTCCAACGCTTCCATTTGCCAGTTGAAGATGAGACCCTTTGGCTGTCTTGACTTGCACCTGCTTATATTTGCTCCATTTTAGCGTTTCTTTTACCATATCCTTAAACCGGTTGGCTTCTTTTAACGTATCAAGGGACAAATCACTTTTTAATTGAAAAATAAGTGTATCTCCTTTTTCGCGAAGGTCCACCATATCCATATAAGATTGAAGGGGCTTTGTCATTTCAGGCAGCTGCACCTGTTCATATGCGTTCACCATATCCTGCAAATGATCATACCCATCCTCTTTTTCAATACTAATTGGAACCACTTGAGAGGTCGATTCATCTATGTATGCAATGGTCATATACTTTTGCTGCTGCTTATAAGAAACAACGTGTGAGGGCCCATCAGTCTGCTTGACCGCCTCTAATGTGGCGTTCACCTGACTTTTGTCAGCACTTGAATCCATTTTCATTTGCTGTTGATGATCTTGAGCAGCCGGCTGAAATAAATGAGGAGAAATTAAAAACGCCATAAATAAAACCACAACGGTTGCGACCGCTGGACCGATCCATTTGGCACTTTTCTTTTTCTGCCCGCTTGCCATCAGCATCTTCTGGTATATTTGCTTAGATGAACGGTTGTCCTCCACCTTTGGAAGCTGACTTAGTAACACCTTGATTCGTTCTTCGCTCCAATCGGACCTGTTCGTTTTCATTCACTAGCTCCTCCTTCAAAAGCTCCATATGTTTTCGGAGCACTTTCAGGCCTCGGTGCTGCGTTGTTTTGACTTTGCTTTCCGAGAACTTTAGCGCCTTTGCCGTCTCCATGATTGAGTAGCCCTGGATAAATCTTAAAATGATGACAGCTCGTTGATCAATCGTGCACTGATCAAGTGCGGCATAGATTTCTTTTACATTTTCATCCTGCACAGCCAGTTCGTCTGGGAGCAAGTCTGGGTCCTTTACATCCTGCTTATCCCAATCAAACGTGCCGAGTACCCGTTGTCTAATGGTTTGCTGTTTGCGAAACCAATCAATTGCCACATGCCTTGCAATCGAAAACAGCCATGTTTTCTCGCTGCTTCTTCCTTCAAAAGTTTTATATGAGTGAAGTACCCGGATGTAAACCTCCTGAACGAGATCCTCTGCCTGATTTTTATCTTTAACCATATAAAATAAAAACTGGTACAAATCTTGATGGTACGAATCATATATTTTTTGAAAGGTTTCATGCATAGGAAACCCCTCCGTTCACTTATTTTTGTCGAGTGACTCTTACAAAACGTTACATTACAACTTTATGACAAATATATTACAAGTTCGACAATTTTGAAAGGGCTTTTTGTTTAACTTCTCCTTAAAAATATGAAAATAAAAAAAACACTTCTTTTTCTTTCGAAAAGAAGTGTTTCTCATGTAACAAGATTCTTCGTCAGGATTAGACGAGTTCCTGCTTTTTTCTCGGAATATAAAAGGTAAAGTGTGTACCTGTACCCGCTTTGCTATGTGCATGAATGGAGCCTTGATGCGCTTCTACGATGTTCTTCACAATCGCAAGACCAAGTCCGGTACCAGAACGCCCTCTTGTTCTTGCCTTATCCGCTTTATAGAAACGTTCGAAAATAAATGGCAGATCCTCTTCTGGGATTCCGCTTCCTGAATCTTTTACATCCATTTTCAGACCGCTTTCCACCGATTGAACCGAGAAGTGAACCTCTCCGCCCTCTGGTGTATGACGAATGGCGTTATCAATAAGATTCGTAAACACCTGCTCAATCTTATCTGGATCGAGTACAAAGTGGGGTTCATCCACTTGAATGTCATATGTGAGATCAACTTGCTTTTCTTTTGCAATACCGAGAAATTTGCGGTAAATCTTCTCGATCAGCTCTTCTGTATCCGTTGATTCAAGATTCAGTGTAATATGGCCAGCTTCCATTCTCGCTAGGTCTAGAAGATCGTTCACAAGACGTCCCATTCGAAGCGATTCGTCGTAAATAATTTGCGCAATCTCTTTCTTTTCCTCTTCTGAGCCTGCAATATCATCTACAATCGCCTCACTATATCCTTGCAGCATAGCAATCGGAGTACGAAGTTCATGACTGACATTGGCAATGAAGTCTTTTCTCAGCTTATCAAGTCTTCGTTCCTCTGTCATATCACGAAGGACCGCAACTGCTCCCCTAACGTCCTGCTGATTATAAAGCGGAGACATGAGAAGAACCCAAGTACGCCCTTGCAGCGTGACTTCGATCATTTGCTCTTTTTCCGTGCTGACGGCTGTATGAAACAGTTCTCGCGCTTCTGGAGGCAGTTCATCTCCATCTTTGATCTTCATATTTTGCTCGTAATACCATGCCTGCAAGAATCGTTCTGCAGGAGGATTCGTCATAAGGATCGTCCCATCAATATTGATGGTGATGACACCATCGGCCATACTGCTTAAAATATTGGACAGATGCTCTTTTTCTTGATTTAAGGCTGTGATATGAAATTTAAGCTGCTTGCCCATTTGATTAAAGGCGATGGCCAGTTCTCCAATTTCGTCTTGCGTTAATATAGGAATCTTTGTATCAAATTTCCCTTTCGCCAGATCCTGTGCTCCCTCTTTCATCTTTCTAAGCGGATAGGTGACACGTGTTGATAAGAAGAAAGCGAATATAGTGGTCAGAACAATGGCAATTCCAGCTGCTAGGAAGATATAACGCGTCGTATGTTTTGTTGTTTGCTCTACAGCGAGTAATGATTGAGAAAGAAAGACCATGCCTTTTTTCCCGTTTGCCTCAAATGGAACACCGACGACAATTCGTTCATCTTTATGATTGCCTGCATTTGGTTCTGCACGTTTACTGATTTTTTTACGATTTTTTAGCGCTTGATTCAAATCACTGTCTGCTTCAATTTGTTTCTTTGTAATCGCAGGAAGCTTCCCGTCTTTTTCAGACGAGTACCACTCTAGCCCGTCCTCTTGGATAATCGCAATACTCGTCAATTTGTCAGCAAGCTCTGATGTAATCGATCTTGCAAGTGATTGATCGTCATGGCTTTCTAAAATGACCGCCACTTTATTTGCCATTTGCGTTAAATCTGACTTTGCTTCTTCTACATGATAATTTTCAATGAACTCTAAAAGAAGCACGGTTAAAATAGATAAAACGATGAGGACGAGGAAGAGAATGGTTAACCATAGCTTTCCAACGACACTTTTCCACAGTTTCATTCAGCGCCGACCTCAAATTTGTAACCGACACCCCATACCGTCACGATTTTTTTCGCAGCTTCTGGTGACACTTTATTCAGCTTTTCCCGTAGTCGTTTGACGTGGGTATCAACTGTTCTCAAGTCTCCAAAGAATTCATACTGCCATACTTCTTTTAACAGCTTCTCTCTGTCATAAACCTTATCCGGTGTTTTCGCAAGGAAATATAAAAGCTCATATTCCTTCGGCGTGAGACTGACTTCTTTGCCATCAGCTGTCACTCTATGCGCATCGTGGTCAATTGAAAGATGAGAAAACACAAGTACATCTTTTGTTGTTGTCCCAGTATTGAGATAAGACGTTTGAGAAGATCTTCTGAGCAATGCCTTCACACGTAAAACAACTTCACGCGGGCTAAAAGGTTTGACGATGTAGTCATCCGTTCCTGCTTCAAACCCTTGCACGCGGTTGGCTTCTTCTCCTTTTGCCGTCAGCATAATGATTGGAGTTGCTTTTTTGTCTCGAATTTGATTACACACTTCGATCCCATCTGTGCCAGGCATCATTAAATCGAGCAAAATGAGGTCATAATCTGTTTGGAGTCCTTTTTGAATGGCCTCATCTCCATTTTCAGCTTCATCTATTTCATAATTTTCACGTTCTAAATACATTTTTAAAAGGCGGCGAATTCTTGCCTCATCATCTACGACTAATATTTTCGTTTGAGTTGTGTGTTCCATTAGACAATCCTCCTGCTTTCTCCGTTGTTACATTCATTTTAACAAAAAGCCGAATCGATTCATAAAAAGTTGGCCTTTTTCATGTGATTACGCGTAAGAATGAAGCCCTGCAATCACGAGATTGACAAAGATGAGATTAAACATAATGATGGCGAATCCGATGACAGCTAACCAAGCGGACTTTTCGCCATGCCAGCCCCTGGATAAGCGAAGATGAAGGTAGGCTGCATAAAAGAGAAACGTAATCAATGCCCATACTTCCTTCGGGTCCCAGCCCCAGAACCGAGTCCATGCAATTTGCGCCCAGATCATTGCAAAAATGAGTCCGCCTAACGCAAATACAGGGAAACCAATGGAAACAGCCCTGTATCCAATTTCATCGACTAAATCTAGGTTCACCTGTTTCACGAGCGGTTGAAGTAGAGCGCTCAGTCGTTTGCGAATGATCAACCGAATCAGCCCATACAAGATCAGCCCCGTGCCGAATGACCATAACACCGTATTGACCTTTCTTCCTAAAAAAACAGGCGGCAAATCAACAAACGGTTCCAAACGATCTTGCGTCACAAGCTCTCCTTTATGAGGTCCAACTAGAGCTGGCAGCTCATAGACCATCACACTTTCCTCTTTATTTTTATCGACCCAATTAAATTTCGCTTCGTATCCTGTCATTCTAAAGATGGACGTGACTGCGATAAATGCAAGTGTCACAACAATCATAAACATGACAAGCTCTAAACCAAATGTCTTCTTACCTGGTTTAGTTTGATCGACATGCTTTAATAAGAAGATGACACCCGCCACAAAGCTGATCGCTAAAATAGCTTGCCCTAGTGCTGCTGTTGTCACGTGAATATAAAGCCAATTACTTTGTAATGAAGGAATTAGCGGTGATATATCAGATGGGAACATGCTTGCATAGGCAATAATCAATAAAGCGATTGGAAGTGTAAATAAACCAAGTACCGACACTTGATACACAAAATATAAAATGATGAATGCGAGCACAAGCATCATGCCAAAAGCCGTTGTGAATTCAAACAAATTACTGACTGGTGCATGACCAGACGCCATCCATCTTGAAATAAAGTAGCCAAATTGACTTAAAAAACCGATGATGGTGAGCGTAATACCGATAAGTGCCGCCTTATTTTTGCGCGGTCCATCAACTTTCTTTTTTCCTTTAATGGCACCACCAAAAAAAGGAACTGCCGCTAAATACAATAGAAAAGCTGCAAATAACAGGTTTTCACTGACTGCTGCCATCTAATCCTTCCCCCTTGCTTTTGCTGATACTTGTTGTATCAGGCAGTTCTTTTTGATCAACTGGCTGTTTGATGCCACTGTCACTTAGGATCACACCAAGATCAGACTTTAAGCCAAACCAGTTTTTGTTTGTGTGTCCTGCCACGAATACTTTTCCATCCTTTGCAGACAGCCAAATTCTTCTATGCTGCCAATACATCCCCTGCACGACACCAATCATGAAGATGATCCCGCCTACGATGAGCACCCCAAGAGTTAAATCTTTTCTCACCGTCAATCCCGTGACGTTTTTGGTTTCCACTCGATCAAACTTCATTTTATATAGGTTGTTATCAGAACCCTCAACTGTCTCTTGAATCGCCACAAAGCTTTTTTCACCTTTAGGCTTTTCAGGAGAAACCATTTCAAACACGAAAGCAGGATTATTCGGATTCCTTGTTTTCGTACTTGGCGTTCCATCATCGTCAAAATAAAAATCAGGGAGATAGCTCATCACTTTGACTTTGTAACCGCTACCAAGATCATATTCTGACTTAGGCTCCAGCAGATTAATCTTCACTGTTCCGAAAGATTTTTCAGTATCTTTACGAATCAGCTGAAAGACCATTTGATCGAGTTCATTTTGTTTAAAATCCACTTGATATAATGAGAAATGATCAAACTTGAGCGGTTCGTTCACTTTAATATCGTGTTCTGATACCTGCTTCAGCTTGGGCTTTTCACCAAACACAACTTCCCCTTCACGTTTGTATAAAGTGGCATCGGTTTTATAACTTTTCACTACTTGACCGTCGCCAGCTCTTTCAATCGCATTCTCAAACACTTCTTTTTCATTTTCAGTTTCATAGCGGTCAATTGAAAACGCATTATTTTTCAAAAAATATTGACCATCTGTGCCTGGAATTGGGGCAGTTTCACCCTCTCTAACCCACAGCGTTTCATCCACATACATGCCTGGGACAAACCGGAGCATTGATCCAATGAGAAAGATGATTAATCCAATGTGATTGACGTAAGGGCCCCAGCGTGAGAAGCGACCTTTTTCCGCTAAAATATGTCCGTTTTCTTCTCGTACTCGGTAACGCTTTTGTTTCATTGCTTTCATGATGCCTTCATATGTATGCTGATCTAACGTTTTGT
This sequence comes from Bacillus sp. MM09(2025), assembly GCF_050496725.1. NCBI lineage: Bacteria > Bacillati > Bacillota > Bacilli > Caryophanales > Bacillaceae > Bacillus > Bacillus sp. MM09(2025). The sequence continues at coordinate 270,318 of NZ_JBNWEN010000003.1, read as the reverse complement.
CTGTCTCACTGAACAGACGCTGTCTTCTCATAAAGCCTTCTTTTTTGATAACCCCTTGGTTTTTGAGTGCTCGATAAAGAGGAATAACCCGGTCGAGACTGCAAATGACAAGGGAGATTCCGATGGATGCAACTAGAGCTAAAAACCACCAAGAATTATAAAGATCATGGAATCCAAGTGTGTAATACAGCTTGCCAAACGACCCATATTGCTCTTCATAGTAAGTGGAAGCAGATGCACCTGGCTGAATAAATCGCTCCTGCGGAAAAATCGTTCCTAATGAGGAAGCAAGCAGTGTAATGACAATCAGCCACACACCCACCTTAACGGAAGAAAAAAAGTTCCATACTTTATCAACAATCGTTTTGTTGTATGTTTGCGAGCGTCTCGCACTGCCGTCGTATCTCATATCAAGCAGCTTTGAAGAGTTTTTCTCTTTAGCCGCAATAGGATTCCCGCAGGATTCACATAAAACAGTACCGATTGGATTAATATGTCCACACTCGCATTTTACCTCTTTCATTCTATGACCCCTTTGGTTTAATCAAATTCATATATTCATAGACATTGCGTTCTGTCATGGTTCCCTTTATGACTTTGATTACCTTGCCTTCAGGATTAATTAAAAATGTGGTTGGCAGCGGCGTAATATCATATGCCTCTGTCACTTGACGATCTTTGTCCATGGCAACAGGAAAATTCACGCCATAGGATTCCATAAAATTTTTCACGGCAATATTGGATTCCCCAACATTCACTGCAACAATTTCCACACCGCGATCCTTGAACACTTCATATTGATTTGCCATGTAAGGGAATTCTTGTTTACACGGACCACACCAGGTCCCCCAAAAATTAAGAAAGACGCCTTTGCCTTTTAAGTCCTTTAGTTCAATCCGTTCCCCATCCACAGATTGAAGGACAAAGTTTGGCGCAATAGCTCCCTCTTTCACCCGATCCTGTTTGGCAAATACTGAGTTATACATGGTATAACATAATGCAGCAAGCATCACGAGGAGAATGCCCGTCCGTATGAAAAACCGTCTTTTTTTCATCTGAAGTACCCCTTCCCCATAGACATTCAGGTAAATTATAGCATTCTCCTTCTTTTGATGCTTCTTCATTTTTTGAAGTTTATGTGAAAATTAAAAAGCGCTTTTTCCGTGATCCGCAATCGCTCTCAGACGCTTCACTTCATGTGGAGACAATTCTCTGCGGTCTCCCGGTCTCATGCCTTCAATATGAAGGAACGCATATTGCTCTCTTTTTAGCTTTAGCACATCATGACCGATCGCTTCAAACATGCGGCGCACTTGTCTGTTTCTGCCTTCATGAATGGTTAATTGAACAATAGATGTCTGCTTTCGCTTATCAATCGAAAGCATTTTCGCACGGGCAGGTGCAGTTTTTTTATGATCTAACATGATCCCTTTTTCTAGCTTTCTCAGCAATTCCTTTGATGGGATTCCTTTTAGCTTCGCTGCATATGTTTTATCAATTTCATATTTCGGATGCATGAGCTTATGGGCAAATTCCCCGTCATTTGTAATTAAAATCAAACCGCTCGTATCATAATCTAACCGGCCGATTGGATAAAGGCGCTGCGGGATGTCATCAAAGAAATCTGTGACCACCTTACGTCCTTTATCATCCTCGGCAGCTGAAATGACGCCGCGCGGTTTATAAAGCATAAAGTAAACCGGTTCTTCTCTTTCAAGCTTTAATCCGTTGACTTCAATTTTATCTGAAGAGCCCACTTTTACTCCGAGCTCTGTCACTGTTTGACCATTAACGGTAACTCGACCTTCTTTAATTAATTCTTCTGCCTTTCGTCTTGAAGCGACGCCGGCATGTGCAATTACTTTCTGTAAACGTTCCATTTTGTCTTTCACCTCATGTACTATCTTACTTGCTTGACTTAAAACAAACAAGCATTCGTGGAAAAATAAGCGATTCGTCTGTTTAATTTCAGCTAAAAAGCAATTTCCCATCCATTGAAAGACAAAAAAGCGCCTCTTTAGGCGCCGCTAAATAACAAACTGACAATGATGACAGATGCAATGATTCCAATGAGGTCCGCTAACAAACCTACTTTCAGCGCATCTCCCATTTTTTTAATACCGACTGCCCCAAAATAGACCGTTAAAACGTAGAGAGTGGTATCAGTTGACCCTTGCATGACAGCTGCGAGCTGTCCGATAAAAGAATCTGGTCCATATGTCGCAATGAGGTCTGATGTCATCCCAAGTGCAGCTGTGCCAGATATCGGACGAATAAACGCAAGCGGCACTACTTCTGCCGGGAAGCCGATCGCTGTAAACACGGGTTTTAACAGGCCCATGACAAATTCAAGCGCACCAGACGCGCGGAATATCGTAATAGCCACGAGCATGCCGACTAAATAAGGAATGATTGAAAAGGCAATTTGAATACCCTCTTTCCCGCCCTCGACAAATGTTTCATAGGTCGGTACCTTTTTAATGGTTCCCGCAATTAAAATTCCTGCGATGATCAGTGGGATCAAAGCAAGTGACAGCCAGTTAATAAATGACACGAGATCACCCCCGCCTGCTTCTGCGATAGTGGAAATAGCGATCAATGAGAATGGCACCAATGCCTGAAATGAGTGTCGCCAAAATGGTTGGCCCTACAATGTCTGTTGGCTGATCTGCACCATAGGTCATTCTAATCGCAATGACGGTTGTTGGCACGAGTGTGATAGAGGATGTGTTGACCGCTAAAAATGTAATCATGGACCGGCTTGCTTCATTTTTCCCGCCGTTTAATGCTTTCATCTGCTCCATCGCCTTAATTCCAAGCGGTGTAGCGGCATTCCCAAGACCAAAGAAATTCGCCATCAGATTGGACAAAATATATCCCATCGCAGGATGGTTAGGCGGAATTTCCGGAAATAGCTTTGAAATAAAGGGACGGCACAATTTACTAAAGAAATTTAACAAACCTGCCTCTTCTGCAATCTTCATCAGCCCGAGCCAAAAAACGAGGACACTAATCAGACCAATTGAAATGGTCACTGCTTCCTTTGATCCCTTAAATACAGCTTCGTTTACTTCCTCCATCGTTCCGTTGAACATCGCATACACAAGACCGATGACAGTGAGGAATACCCAAATTAGATTGACCATGAAGATCCGCCTATAGATGTCTGAAAGACAGACTTAAACATTTCTTGAAAGCTTTTTTGTGGCATTCGATTTCGTTTATTTTCATAAAAAATCGGTACTTGCTCGATCACCTGACCATCTAGTAAAAACGTCATTTGCCCTACCACATCCGGGATGGCTTCGGCGTTTTTTTTCCACTTTTTTTGAGGAGTAAGCATTTCCGTTTCAATTTCTACTAGCTTTTTCTCATCTTCATTTAAAAAATAGTCCACATCACGTTTGATAAATGCCTTTTTTTCGTAAAAGGTTCCCTTTAATGAAGCGAGTCTTCCTTTTTCAGCAAGTACGTACGTTTTATAGTGATCAAATGCATATTCAAACATAGAGATATGATCCTTCCAATCATCTGGCGCATTAATGGTCACAGCGATCAGCGCCGCATCTCCTTTTGCAGCTGTAGAGACAAGTGTGCGTTTCGCAAGCTTCGTATATCCCGTTTTCCCTCCAGTAGAATATTGATATAAACCAGTAAGGAGCTTGTTTTTATTTTTCCAATAGCCCTCCATCGTTTTTGCTTTATAGAAAGTCGTGCCCGCAATTTTTTGATATTGTTTATGCTCCATGGCGTATTTTGTTAAGATGGCCATGTCATAGGCTGATGAATAATGATGTTTATGATCATCCAGTCCATGCGGATTTTGAAAATTCGTATTCTCCATTCCTAGTTCAGATGCTTTTTGATTCATCATAAAAATAAATCCTTCTAAGCTGCCGCCCACATGCTCTGCAATGGCAACAGCTGCATCATTTCCAGAACGCAGCATAAGCCCGTATGTCAAGTCTTCTAGGCTCACCTTCTGCCCTTCTTTTAAATAAATCGATGAGCCCTCTGCTTGAATCGCGCGCTTTGATACTTTGACGGTGTCTTTCATTTTCCCTGATTCAATGGCTAATACCGCCGTCATTATTTTTGTAATACTGGCGATTCTTCTTTTTTCATGCTCGTCCTTTCCAAATAGGACTCTGCCTGACTGTCCATCTATTAAAATGGCGCTTCTTGCACTCACCGATAATGACATATCTGCTTTGGCATGTGAGGAAAAGGGCAGTAAGAGTGTAAATAGAAGAAGGACTGCTGTTCCAATTTTTAAATAGGGCATGTTCATTCACGTCCTTGTCCGTTTTGTACAAGTGTATGCGCGGCTGAAAAAGTTATGATGCCTCGTCCATAAAAAAAAGCGTCTCTATATGTAGAGACGCTTTTTCCTCTTGCTATACCATTTTCATTTGCTGATGAGATGTCGTATATTCTAGCTCTTCCCTCATCGCTAAAAAATCTTTTTCTAATGAAGAAAATAATCGTTTGATCTCAGCGGATACTTCATGGTGGAAAACAATGCTGCTCTTTCCTGTATACGCGGAACGGCTGTCTTCATACCATGTATCCTTTTTCGGCGTGAAAAACTCTTCAATACATCGATGATAAATACGGTGAAGCGTCTGCTGCGCGGCTTGCTGCGGGAATGTCTGCTGCTGGCTGATTTTCCTGCAAACTGCCGCTGCATCCTCACTGTACACTGCAAGCTTCCGTAATGTATTCAATATGTCACAATAATAGGCTTCCGCTTCAGGGTTTAATCGTTTCATACTTGATAAGGTAGCTTCATTCAGAAAACCATTCATTTCAGTTGCAACCTTTGATAAAAAGACGCCTGCTTGATCAACTTGAGCCTTTACATTCATATGTGCCATTTGTTTTGTGTTTACCTTCCCCTCATGGCTTTATGACCATTTTATCTGACATCAATAGATGTTAGACCTAAAATCTTTTTTATATTTTATCATACCTTTTTCATTCTTTTGAACTATTTTATCTCTTCAAATGTTTGATTGAAGTTTTCAAAAAATAGATCAGCTTCTTCTTGTACACCATCTGCTTCTACATTCTCTGGAAGCGGCGGTAATTCATCCAATGCCTTTAAGCCAAACTGCTCTAAAAAGGTCGGTGTTGTCCCATAAAGAATTGCTCGCCCAGGTCCATCAGCACGTCCAACTTCACAGAGCAGCGCTTTGGCTACTAAACTATGAAGCACCCGCTCTGATTTGACTCCTCTAATTTCTTCTACCTCACTGCGTGTGATCGGCTGTTTATAAGAAACGATTGCGAGTACTTCAAGGGCTGCTTGAGACAAACCTTTGGATGGGGTCTCGACTAATTTTTTCAAATAAATGCTGTATTCTTTTTTCGTCAACAGCATATAAGAATCTGCATATTCAATGAGCTCAATTCCTCGTTCTTGTTTTTGATATTCTTCCTTTACGGCAGACATCATGTCGAGTAACGCTGCCTCTTCTACTTCAAGAACAGACATGAGCTGTTTTTTTGTTAAGCCTTCGTCACCTGCTGCATAAAGCAGCGCTTCTATGATGGCTTTCCAATTCACGATATCAAGCGTCATGAATCGTTTCACTCCCTATTATATAAATGTCTTCAAAGTTTCCTTCCTGCTCTAACATGATTTGATGACTTTTCATCAATTCAAGAACAGCAAGAAACGTCACGACAAGGTGCTCCTTTTGATCATGTTGAAATAGAGTCATGAAATTGGTGCGCTTTTTCGTTTTTCTTAAATGGTTCATAATCTCATTCATTTTGTCTTCAATCGGAATTTCTTGTCTTGTAATCCTAGATGGTGCTGGTTTCGTTATTTTTTTTCGGTTCAATACCTTTTGGAACGCACCTAACATATCATACACCGTGACATGCAAGTTTGTGTCCTTCGCTTCCGATTCTTTTGCAAATTCGCTTAAATCACTCGGGGGTTTTGTAAAGGCATTTTGCCTTTCTTCCTCGCGTTCCTTTAGTTCTTGTGCTGCATCTTTATACTTTCGGTATTCAATGAGTTTACCAATCAGTTCTTCTCGAGGGTCCTCTTCCTCTTCAAGCAGGTCTTCATCAAATAGCTCTTCCTCTTGTTTCGGAAGGAGCATTCTGCTTTTAATACTCAGGAGGGTTGCAGCCATCACCAAATATTCACTTGCCACATCAAGTTCAAGCTCCCTCATGGTGTGGACATATAATAAATACTGCTCCGTAATTTTAGCAACGGGAATATCATAAATATCAATTTCCAACCGGTTGATTAAATGTAAAAGCAAATCCAAAGGACCTTCAAACGAATCTATTTTCACCTGATATTCCAGCATTTTTTCTCACCATTTCTACTGTCTTCTAAGTACCGTTTCACCGGCTAACCTTTAGTATAAGACAGGATAAAGCTCTCGTCCAATATAATTTCGACCATGATGTCCTAGGCAAAATAAGAAAAACATTGGATTCGCCCATACCACTCAGGGCATTTATACATAGAATACCATTGTAAACAGAACTGATGAAAAAGGAGGCCGTATCATTATGGGAGATGGCTATAACTTTGGCGGAGGTTTCGCGCTTATTGTCGTGCTTTTCATCTTGCTGATCATCGTTGGCGCGGCTTGGGTTTATTAAAGAAACAGAGCGTCCTTTCACGAAGGGCGCTCTTTCTTCTTTTCTTTTCAATATGTTAGACTGAGAGTGGAAAAGGAGATGACCACTGTGTATCCTGAAGCGTACGTGGCTTTTTTACATGAATTTCATACGACAAGAGATTATTTTGAGTGTCATGAAATTCTTGAGGAATATTGGAAGGAAGACCCGCCTGAGCAGCGCAAAGAATATTGGGTTGGCTTCATTCAGCTTGCCGTTGCTTTGTATCATCAAAGACGGGGAAATGGAAAAGGTTCAAAACGGCTCATTTCAAATAGCCTCCACTTGCTGGAAGCAAACCGGCCGGTATTATCGAACCTCGGTCTGGATGATGAGGCGTTTCTCATACTTCTGAGAACGCTGAAGAAGAAAATGGCTGAAGACATGTCATACGAAAGTGTGATGCTCCCGATTAAAGATGAAGCGCTTCTGTTTCTATGCCAAGAAATGGCTCAAAAAGAAGGACTGACCTTTGGCCAGGAGAGCAACTTATCCCACACATTTTTGATCGAAAAACATAGACTGCGCGACCGGACAGATGTATTACTTGAACGAAAAAAGCAAATCGAGCGTAAAAAAAGCAGAGGACTGTAGCCTCTGCTTTTACATGTGTGATATTTAGTTTGTTTCGCTGTGACACTTATGAAAGAAGCCTTGCGTTAATTCATTTGGAATGAGTGTTTTGGTTTTGAATACCTCTTCCACGGCTAAAACCATTTCCTTGCCGATTCCTTGATCACGATGGGATGGATTCACACTAATATGCTCGATTTGTACTTGGTCGTCTGTTTTCAACACACCAATGGCACCTACGATATCCTCGCCATCTTTCCAAAGGAACAGCTGCCGATTTTCATCCATTTCATAAGACTTCATCGTCTGCTGAAGCTGTTTGACGTCTTTCTCACCCGGCATGAAGGAAAGTAGCCCCATGGCAATTTTTTCAAAAGACCTCTTATAACGAATTAACATATATACCCCTCAATATTCAAATTATCCTTATGTCCAGCAAATGTCTCACGAATCATTTGCTCATCACACATTATAAACATTTTTATACCGTTTTTAAACTCTTTTTCACTAAATTAACGAAAGGTACGATTGAGATTCGCCATTTCAATGGCAGCTGCAGCCGATTCGCTGCCTTTATTTCCAGCTTTTGTTCCGGCTCTTTCGATGGCTTGTTCAATGGATTCTGTTGTTAGTACACCGAAGATAATCGGTACACCTGTTGACATGGCACTTTGAGCAATTCCTTTAGCGGCTTCATTACAAACATAATCATAGTGAGTTGTTGCGCCCCTGATTACAGTTCCAAGTGTAATGACAGCATCGTATTTCTCTGTTTCAGCTAGTTTTTTTGCCATGTACGGAATTTCAAAAGCACCCGGTACCCACACAACATCAATATCGTCACCGTTTGCTCCGTGTCTGAGCAATGTATCTTCTGCTCCGTCAAGCAGTTTACTTGTAATAAAGTCATTAAATCTCGCGACGACAATTGCAAATTTTAGTCCTTCTGCTACTACATGCCCTTGTATTGTATTCATATGTTGATCATCCTTTTTTGTGATTTTTTATTTTGTTTCGATAGAAGCTGTTTCTTTATGATTTAAATAGGTCTGTAATGCTTCTATTGTCAGCATTTTTAAACCGTGCTGTTTTTGGATTTCTTTTAGTTCTGGAACCCGCGCCATTGAGCCATCTACATTCATAATTTCACATATGACACCCGCTGGCTCTGAACCTGCCAGTTTCGCAAGATCTACTGCTGCCTCTGTATGACCTGGTCTTTCTAGTACGCCGCCTTCTTTTGCAATGAGCGGAAATACATGACCTGGGCGGGCAAATTCTTCTGGTGTTGCGTCTTTATTTAACATGGCAAGCATGGTCATAGAGCGCTCAAAAGCACTAATACCAGTCGTCGTTGTCACATGATCGATGCTCACAGTAAAAGCTGTATGGTGTGCATCTGTATTTTGTTCTACCATTGGATGCAGGTTCAGATGTTTAGCAATCGACGCTTGAACTGGTGTACAAATGAGGCCTCTTCCATGTAAAGCCATAAAGTTAATCACTTCAGGCGTGGCATGCTCAGCAAGTGCCACAAAATCTCCTTCGTTTTCTCTGTCTTCATCATCCACAACGATAATGATTTCTCCTTCTTTTAGAGCGTTTACTGCTTCTTCTACTGAATGATACATACAATCGCCTCCTAGAATCCGTGCTCTTTTAAAAATGATGGGGTCAATCGAGATGGCTGCTTTTCGCCTTGTTCTTTTGTTAAAAAGCGATAGATGTATTTACCGATCATGTCACACTCTATATTCACAGTATCTCCCATAGATTTAGTCGGGAAAATAGTTCCTTCAAGCGTATGAGGAATAATAGAGACTGTGACGTGTGAATCTTGCAAATCGAAAATGGTTAAGCTGACACCATCTATTGCGATCGAACCCTTTTGCGTGAGCATATCTGTGAGGGTCTTGTCCATCTCTAAATCATAGTAAATGGCATTACTTTTCTTTTCTATTCGGGTAATGACTGCCGTCCCGTCAACATGGCCTGAGACAAAATGACCGCCGAACCGTCCATTCGAGGACATGGCCCGCTCTAAATTCACTGGACTGCCTGATGTCAGCTGATCCAGTGATGTCGCTTTGACCGTCTCTGGCATCACATCTGCTGCGAACTGTGCTTTTGTAAAGCTTGTGACTGTAAGACATACACCATTGATCGCTATACTGTCTCCAAGGTGAACATCTTCTAGCACACGGCTACACTGAATGACAATTTCCATGGCATCTGCTGACTTTTTGCTTAATGACTGAACGGTGCCTACTTCTTCAATTATCCCCGTAAACATGTGATCCTCCCTTTCTTTTCATTTGTATTTCTCACTTTTTAAAAAAGCGATGTTAGGGACATGTGATCGATTGAGCACCTTCGTCGCTTTTTATGGTCCATACAAGGTAGATGAGGGATCACCTAATAAACACTGCATGCCGGTCTATTCACTACATGTACATACAGAAAGCCCCGGAAAAAATTCCGGGGCTTTGGCTTTTTTGCATTAGAAATAAAACTATGATCAACAAATATTTTTCGTTCATAGCTTTCTTTATCCTTCTCCCATCCAGACTTTCACTGTCGGCTTCAGCTTTTCACTGAATCAACCGTTAATAAATTAACGGGTCACGGGCTGTAAAGCATTTGCTTTATTACCGTCGGTCGGGATTTTCACCCTGCCCCGAAGGATACAATCGATATTCAGCTGTCCTTAGGGGATATTATAGCGATCCTTGTTGGCAAATGCAACAATCAAGATTTTTCACAAAAAAAAGCCTCCTTATAGGAAAGGAGACTTGTTAATTAACGACTTTTACTACTTTTATAAGACCATCTATTCTTTTTTCATTACTAAAGTAGGCTTTAATACGATCGCCTTTCTTCAAGTCGGCCACATCATCTTCGAATTTCTTTCCATTAAAAATGATTTTCGTGCCGTTTTTTGCTTGACCGTAATATTCATCTCCGTCAATTTTCGTAATGGTATATTCATAGATGGTATAATCTTTATCATTATTTGTTAAGCTTTCACCAATGGCTGTTGGCACATCTTCAATTTTCATGCCATTCATGTATAAATAACCTGCGCCTAAAAAAAGCAGTAAAACAAATAAAATGGCTATTTTCAATTTAATTTTCCCCATATTTAGAACCTCCATCATCTGCACTTCGCCTATTTGTATGTTTTATTCCTTCTTTTGATGAAATAAAACCAAAAAAGCTGATTTCCATTAATGGTTACTTATATAACGATTGAGATGGACCTTTGGTTCCACCTTTTCATCATTACATATGTTACGAATATGCGTTCTTTATTAAGGGGGTCTCTTTCCTCTTTATCAGTTAGCAAAGCACACATCATTGATGATCATCTTTTTTCGAGTGCGAATAAATCTTCCTCTAACAATTGTGATCTCTGAACAGCGATGTTTCGGCTGTCACGAACCCCTTGATTATAATAGTAGCTTCCAAGATTTTTTGTGATAAATTCTAGTATATTGATGGCTGCTAATTCACCAATTTCTTCTTCTCGTTCTTCGGCAAAATAACGCTGAATGGCAATCATCATTTGATTTTTTTCTTCTTTTGTTAATGGTTTCAAATTATCTCCTGCTTTCTTTCAGCATGACCACGCTTTTTTGATTTGTACTGACAATGTGGTGACACCCACAAATACGAATGTTTGTTCTCTTATCATATCACAAAATCGAATTTTGTCCATCACTGTCCTAAAAGAAAAAGCGTATTTTGATATTTAGTTCAAAATACGCTATCACTCTTATTGAAGGAGGATGCCATAGCATGTTGTCCATTTTATTTTAATATGGAAAGTATCGTCGCTACAGAATGATCTACAAATGAACGCTCTGGACGAGATTTCATGAGAACGGTCAGTCCTATGAAAGAAACGACCAGTGTTTGTGCTAAAGCTTTCGCATTCAGGCTGCTTTTGAGCTCACCCGAGCGAATACCTTGAATAATTCTTTCTTCGAAAATGACGGAAAGATACATCTGATGCTCTCTTGTCAGAATTTCAAATTTCTCTTCGTGTGGCGCAAGTTCCACTATTGTATTGATGCAAAAACACCCTTTACTCGGACCATCTCTATATTCCTCTTCTACTAAATCTGCAAATAATGCATGAAATGCTTCCTTGACAGAAAGATTGTTTTGAAGTTTTGTTCGAATATGGGCAGCATGCTGCTTTGTGTATTTGCGTAATGCAGCCTCAAATAATTCCTCTTTATCTCCAAACGCTGAGTATAAACTTGGCCGCTGTATTCCCATTTTTTCAGTCAAATCGCTTAATGTAGTGGCCCTATACCCTTTTTCCCAAAAAAGCACCATTGCCTCATCCAACGCTTTTTCCTTGTCAAATTCCCGTTGTCGAACCATCAGTAATTCCTCATTTCAACATTAAAATTTCTTCACAAAGTCAGGCATCTATTTTTTGATATTATTCTCTATTTGATTACCAATCGGTACATTATAATTTTATTTTATCGATGTACGATTGTCAAATTGCCTTCCTCTTTCAAAATGAAAGTATTGACTTTAAAATGTTTTGTTGGTTATCCTTAACAGGAATCATAATATACTGATCGGTATATTATACTTTTTAGTACAAAAGGAGACGATGACATGCATGGTGAAAGAAAAAACACTCCCATTGAACATCTTGATTTGGAAACGGCTCATTTACAAAACAAACCGAAACAAGCGATGACTCGCTATATGGCTCTGCTGTTTGCGTCAGCCTGCGGGATGGCAGTTGCAAACATATACTTTGCACAACCGTTATTAGACTCTCTCGCATCCGAGTTTGGTATCACCTATTCATCCATTGGCATGGTCATTACGATTACTCAACTTTGTTATGCACTAGGACTGCTACTGATCGTACCACTTGGTGATCTGTTTAATCAAAGGCGGCTCATCATGGCTCAGATGCTAGTATTCGTGTTATCTCTGATTCTAGTCGGCATCGCCCCTACTGCCACCGTCCTGTTCATAGGGCTGGCTGCCGTCGGCATGCTTGCTGTGGTCACTCAGGTACTCGTAGCGTTCGCAGCGACATGGGCTGCCCCTGAAGAACGAGGCCGTATCGTGGGCTTGGTTCAAAGTGGCATTGTGATTGGTATTCTTCTCGCACGAACGTTTGCTGGTGTACTAACCGATCTCGCTGGCTGGAGGTCAGTCTATCTCGTGTCTGCCGTTATGATGCTCATTATAACCGGCGTGTTATACCGGTATCTCCCGCGTGCTCACAGCAAGAGAGCATCTATATCCTATATGAAGCTGCTCGCTTCAATGTTTATATTGTTCAGACAAGAACGAATTCTTCGCATCCGAGGCATACTGGGTTTTCTGATCTTTATCGTGTTTGGTACGTTGTGGACTTCACTCGTGCTGCCTCTCAGCAGCTCGCCACACAATCTTTCACATACGGCGATCGGTTCATTTGGTCTTGCCGGAGTTGCCGGGGCATTAGGCGCTGCCCGGGCTGGACGGCTTGCTGATCGAGGCTTAGGACAATTAACAACTTTTATAGCTCTTGTCCTATTACTCATTTCATGGTTTTTTATCTATTTCACAGAATATTCACTCATTTTATTAATCATCGGTATTATCATTCTTGACCTATCTGTACAAGCTGTACATGTGACCAACCAAAGCATGATTTTCACAGTGCTGCCTCAGGCGAGAAGCCGGCTCACTGCTGCTTATATGATTTTTTACTCCATCGGCAGTGCGACTGGTTCCATTGCTTCCACCAGTATATACGCAAACAATGGCTGGGGCGGAGTATGTTTATTTGGCGCCTCTGTCAGCGCCATTACCCTTTTATATTGGTTCATCACCTACCGCCTCACGGAACAAATAACCGTAAAATCAGATTGATAATAAAAAACACCGCATTTAAGCGGTGTTTTGGATTAAGGATTAAGCATCGAAAACTTCGACTTTTTCCATTCCTTGGCCTTGTTCCATATCTAGAACAGCCTCGATACCAGATGTTACTTTGCCAAAAACAGTGTGAACACCGTTTAAGTGCGGCTGCGGGTCATGGACGATAAAGAATTGGCTGCCGCCCGTGTCTTTACCAGCATGCGCCATTGATAATGAACCTCTTTCATGTTGATGTGGATTCCCTTCTGTTTCACATTTAATTGTGTAACCAGGACCACCAGTTCCATTACCGTTTGGATCGCCGCCTTGGCTTACGAAACCAGGGATGACGCGGTGGAATTTCAGTCCATCGTAGAAGCCTTCATTCGCTAATTTTCCAAAGTTTGCTACTGTACCAGGAGCAGCCTCTGGGTATAGTTCAAACTCAAGTTTCTTACCATTCGTTAGTTGTATGTATCCTTTTTTCGCCATTTTTCACATTCTCCTTTCAGGTTAAACAACGCTCATTATAGCACATTTTTGGCCATGTTAAACATCCTCTGCTCTTTGATTGTGATTTACCTCTTTTCTTAGGATTGATACAATAGAAGAGCTTGATCCTTTTTTCCTATTAAATTGGTGACAGAATGAGCAACATGTCTTTATTTTTTGGAAAAGGAAAACATCTTAAAAAGAAAATTGAAACGTCGAATCGATTTGTTACGTCTATATGATGGAGTACATTTCTTTACGTGTACTCAAAAGATGAGTTTCTCTTGAAAGAGGAACCCTTTCGACTTGAAGGAGGTCAACATGTTTAAAAAATCAATGCTTAGTATGATGGCAGCGCTCCTTTTCCTCATTGGTGCGCCAAAAGTCAGCTTAGCGGATGCAGCTGTCGGCGATGTCATCGTCACACTTGGGCAAGACTTAACTCCGGCTGATCGCCAGAAGGTGCTTGACGAGTTGAATCCACCTGAAAATGCGACAAAAATTGAAGTAACCAATAAAGAAGAGCATGAATATTTAGGAAAGTATATCCCCCGTTCTTCTATCGGAACGAGAGCATTATCATCTTCATCGATCACCATAGAAAAATCAGGTACTGGTCTGACTGTGGATACTCATAACATCAAGACCATTACAGATGAGATGTATTTAAATGCTTTAATGACAGCCGGTGTCAAGGATGCCAAAGTTGTTGTGACTGCACCGTTTGAAGTTTCTGGTACAGCCGCACTGACGGGTTTATTAAAGGCCTATGAAGTGTCTAGCGACAAAGCCATTCCAGAAGATGTGAAGCAGGTAGCAAACGAAGAGCTTGTGACAACATCTAAATTGGGTGACTCCATCGGGAAAGACAATGCTTCTGCCCTTATCGCAAAAATTAAGGATGACATTGCGAAAAATGGTGTCCCTAAAACAACAAAAGAAGTAGAAGAAAAAGTGGATCAGGCTGCTTCTGATTTAAACTTAAATCTAACGCAAGAGCAAAAGGATCAACTTATTTCACTATTCGATAAAATGAAGAACATCAATATCGATTGGAACCAAGTAGGGTCTCAAATCGATAAAGCAAAAGACAAGATTACGAAATTCATAGAATCAGATGAAGGGAAAAACCTACTTCAAAAGATTTGGGATTTCTTTGTCTCCATTTGGAACGCGATCGTCTCTGTATTTACTGGAGGAAAATAAGCCATCATAAAAAGCTGCCTGTACATCAGGCAGCTTTTTTTAAGTAGATGATTTTACTTTTGATTGATAAGGTAAATCAAGTTTGACAATATCCGCATATGTTTCGCGTTCAACCACAAGCTGCGCTTCCCCGTCTTCTACAAATACAACAGCCGGGCGCGGGATACGGTTATAATTATTTGACATACTGTAGCCGTAAGCTCCGGTACAAAAGACCGCTAATAAGTCTCCTTGTGATAACTCTGGCAGATCGATATCCCAAATAAGCATATCTCCACTTTCACAGCATTTCCCTGCAATGGAAACCGTTTGATCATGCGATTGGCTCATTTTGTTGGCACTTGCCGCTTCATATTTCGCTTGATATAAAGCTGGACGAATGTTGTCACTCATTCCCCCATCTACCGCAACATAATCGCGAATGCCAGGTACGTGTTTTGATGAACCGATCGTATAAAGCGTTGTTCCTGCATCTCCAACTAGAGAGCGACCTGGCTCAATCCAAATCTCCGGCATATCAAACTCATAGCGTGTCACGTTCTCTTTTACAGCTTGGATAATTTTCTCGACGTATTCTGTCGCAGGAAGTGGTTCATCTTCTTCTGTATAACGGATGCCAAAGCCGCCGCCTAAGTTTAACACAGTCGAAATAAAACCAAATGATTCTCTCCATTCATCCAACTTCAAAAAGATTTTGTCTGCTGCAAGGACAAAACCAGCTGTATCAAATATTTGTGAACCAATATGGCAATGTACGCCTAAAAGTTCGATCACTTCTGATCCAAGCACTTGTTTCACCGCTTCATCTGCTTGTCCATTGTGAAGGTCAAAACCAAATTTGGAATCCTCTTGACCAGTTGTAATGTAATCATGCGTATGCGCTTCGACACCTGGTGTGATACGCAGCAGCACTTTCACCTTTTTTGACAGCTCTTGACCAAGCTCTTCAATGAGCTTCATTTCGTAAAAATTATCTACGACGATACAGCCGATCTCTTGCTCTAACGCCATTTTTAATTCATCTCTGCTTTTATTGTTGCCATGAAAATGAATTTTTTCTACCGGAAACCCGGCGCAAATGGCTGTGTGAAGCTCCCCGCCTGATACGACATCAAGAGATAATCCTTCTTCCTTAGCAAGCTGAAACATTGCGATGGAGGAAAATGCTTTACTCGCATATGCTACCTGCGCTTTTAACTCTTCTTCTATAAATGCTTTTTGAAAGCTTTTTGCACGCTCCCGTATTAAAGCCACATCATATACATAAAGTGGTGTCCCATACGTTTCAGCTAAAGAAACGGCATCAACACCACCAATTTCTAAATGACCGAGTTCATTTTGTCTGCAAGTGCCGTGTAAATACAATGTCATTCCCTCTTTCTCCGCCTCGGCTGAAAAAAGACAGCTGCGTGAGCTGCCTTTTTGCCGTTTCTCAAAGTTAAAAATACAATATCACAATCTTCAGCCACTTTCAATGAGCGTTAAGAATTTGGCGGAATTTTTGATCTGTTTTGAGGGTGAACAATGCTTGGCCTTACTTTTGAGCCAGGAACAGACGTCCGAATCAGCACTTGCCACAAAGCCTTCCCGTTAAAAGGAAGAAATGGCCACATATAAGGCGTCTGCAATGAACGAATGGATGTTAAGTAGATGAGTAACAACGTAAAACCAATGATGAGTCCATTCAGCTTAAAGATCGCCACGAGCGCTAATATGATGAGTCGTACAATCTTATTGGCGACACTCAGCTCATAGCTTGGGGTAGTAAATGTACCAATTGCCGCTAGTGAGACGTATAAAATGACCTCTGGTGTAAATAAACCGACATCAATGGCAATTTGTCCAATTAAAACAGCCGCAATCAGCCCCATGGCGGTCGACAATGCAGTTGGCGTATGAATCGCAGCCATCCTTAAAAATTCCACTCCAAAATCAGCTAGAAACACTTGTAAAATCACAGGAATATGGGACGGTTTGTTAAAGCCAATATAGCTTAAATTATCTGGCAGAAGACTTGGTTCAAGGATAAACAGAAACCAAATCGGTAAAAGAAACGTTGAACATAAAATGCCTAAAAAGCGTACCCATCTTAGGAACGTACCAACTGCAGGTGCTTGGCGGTATTCTTCTGCATGTTGAACGTGGTGAAAAATGGTGGTTGGCGTAATGATGACACTAGGAGATGTATCCGTGATGATGATGACATGCCCTTCTAGTATATGGTTAGCGGCGACATCTGGACGCTCGGTGTAACGTACAAGGGGAAAGGGATTGTATCCTTGTTTAATAATGAATTCTTCAATTGTTTTATCAGACATCGTCAGCCCGTCGACTTTGATTCCTGACACTTCTTTCTCTATGATATCGACAAGATCTGGGTCCGCAATATCTTCAATGTAGCAAACACATACATCCGCTTTCGAACGTTCGCCTACTTTGAGCATTTTGTATCTCAGTTTTTCATCTCGCACCCGTCTTCGTATGAGTGCTGTATTGACAATAATGTTTTCAACAAAACCGTCTCTTGCGCCCCGGACAACCTTTTCTGTATCCGGCTCCTCTGGCATTCTGCCAGGATAGCTTCTGACATCAATGATAAATGCGTAGTTTTCACCTTCAACTACAACTGCCACAAGGCCCGACAGCACTTGGTCTACCGCTTCATCAAGTGTTTCAACCTTTGAGACCTGCTGATTGACAAGACGATTCTCAATCACACGGGCCATGTCATCAGATTCAGGTTCGTTGTCATTGATTTCAACTAGCTCTTTTAATAAGTAGATGACATACTGTGTGTCACATAGTCCATTTACATAGTAAAGTTGGATTTCCTGATCGTGTATATAAATTTTTCGCACGCCAAGGTCAAAACTGAGACCCATTCCGACATTTTCTTTAAAGTAATCTTCATTTTTCTTCGGATCTCGGTACACGTTCACCTTGTCTTTCTTCATGGAAACCACTCCTTTCTAAAATTAATTCAACCGCTTTCATTGTAATTGGAGATCCTTTGCTCAGATCATCTTTCCGTCCCATTTTGCCAATATCTCCAATTCCAACAACAAACGGAAGATCG
The DNA here is from genome assembly GCF_050496725.1 of Bacillus sp. MM09(2025). Classification (NCBI taxonomy): domain Bacteria; kingdom Bacillati; phylum Bacillota; class Bacilli; order Caryophanales; family Bacillaceae; genus Bacillus; species Bacillus sp. MM09(2025). The sequence continues at coordinate 252,434 of NZ_JBNWEN010000003.1, read as the reverse complement.
AGCGAATCAAGACAATACACGGTATCTCCGCTCATTTTATGAGGTTCCATCTCAGGAAGACCATGCTTGTCGACACCGTATTCTGTCAGTTCACCCTCCCGGTCAATGGAAACATGAACCTTTGTCCATTCAGCTTGATGCGTTTTGGATGCAACGGCGATCGCCCCAATGACTTCAATTTCAGGATGACGCGCCACATGCTTCATCGCTATCTCCCCTGTTCCTTCACCTGTCAGGCCAGAATCATCAAACATGACAAACACTGGATCATTCGGCGTTTTTAAAATCATCTGCACAAGTTCAGGTCCTGTTCGTTTGCTTGGATTTCCTTTTGAGCTGGAAATACATCGCCCACCGACATTTTTAGCAGCAAGCTCAATGGTTTTGGCAGCATATATATCTCCGTCTGTCACTAAAATGACTTTCCGTCTTTGCGCCATATTAGGTTATCCTTTCGGTTTAAAGATAAGAGCGATAATAAATGAGAATAAAATCGCAGCTGAAATTCCAGCAGAAGTTAATTCAAAAATACCGATCCCGATTCCGATGAACCCGTGTACATCTGCCTGATGCATCGCTCCATGAAGCAAGCTATGCCCAAAGCTGACGATTGGTACGGTTGCGCCCGCACCCGCAAATTCAATAAATTTATCATAAATACCGAAACCGTCTAAGATGGTACCCGCCACAACAAAAATGGTCATGACATGTGCAGGCGTAAGTTTGAGTACGTCTAGTAAAAGCTGGCCAATGACGCAAATAAGTCCGCCTGCAACAAAAGCGATAAGATAATCCATTAGCTCTCTCCTCCTGCACGCTCAAATACGACACCGTGCGCAATGGTTGGAATGGTCTCTTTTTGCTGAACCATCATTGGACTAAGAAGCGCTCCGGTTGCCACAACGAGTACTCTTTGCAGATTTCCTGCTTTCATTTCTTGAAAAATGTGACTAAATGTCACAACAGCTGAACAAGCACAGCCGCTCCCACCAGCGAATACATTTTGATCGGGTGTATAGATGATTAAACCGCAATCATCATGCTTCCTCCCAAGCTGAATGCCTTCTTCCTTCAGAAGATCCTTTAAAATGGGTGAACCAATACCAGATAAATCCCCTGTTAAAATCAGATCGTAATCGTCCACCGTTCTTCCAAGGTCTTCTAAATGCTGCTTGATGGTATCTGCCGCTGCCGGAGCCATGGCCGATCCCATGTCAAATGGATCTGTAATTCCAAGATCCATCACCCTGCCTACTGTAGCGCTTGTAATTTGAATTGGAGAGGTCTCCTGGCTAATAATAACGGCCCCGCTCCCAGTGACGGTACTTGTGGCTGTATCTGGTTTTTGTCCGCCGTATTCTGTTGGATTACGAAATTGGCGTTCTGCCGTTGCATTATGACTGCTTGTCGCTGCAATGGCTCTATTGGCAAAACCGCCATCAATGAGTGCTGACGCAATGGCAACCGATTCCATTGAGGTTGAACATGCCCCAAACAAACACAGAAACGGGATTTTCAGTTCTCTTGCCACATAGTTTGCTGTGACGTTTTGATTGAGTAAATCTCCTGCCAGCAATAGATCAATATCGCTTTTTTGCAAATTTGCTTTTGATAAAGCACTGGATATCGCATCTTCCATCAGTTTTCTTTCAGCCATTTCCCAGTTCTTTTGATCACAATGCATTTCGTCATACGTTTTATCAATTAAATGACCAATTGGCCCTTCTTTTTCTTTCGGCCCTGCAGCTGTTCCCTCTGCATTGACGTAAAGCTTGTGCTCAAAAACCCAAGATTGTTTACCTGTTAGTTTCATGTTTCATTCCTCCTACGAAAACATCTTTTCCAAGACGTATCGAATGATCCCTACGACATATGCCGAGACGACACCAAATACAATGACGTTCCCAGCGAGCTTAAACATATTGGTGGCAACCCCTAAAACAAGCCCTTCACTTTTATGCTCAAGGGCAGCGCTTGTCATACTGTTTGCAAATCCTGTCACCGGAACAGCCGATCCCGCTCCAGCAAACTGGCCGATTCTATCGTAAATACCGATACCAGTTAATATAGAAGAAATTAAAATGAGGGTCGCCACTGTTGGGTTCCCTGCTGTTTTTTCATTAAAATCAAAAAAGTGAATATAGAAATTTTGCAGCCCCTCACCTATGGCACAGATCAATCCACCAACAAGAAAAGCCTTGATGCAGTTGAGGACATAAGGAGGTTTAGGCTGATACGTTTTCACCTTAGATGGATAGTTCTCTTTTAAACTCGACACGGTTGTTCCCTCCAAATTTTTAAATATAAATAAGCCAATGGAATAGTGAACCAAATACTTTACCTAAGACAATGGCCATGAGAAGCAAAACAATTTTCCCGTCCATTCCAATTCTTTTCGTTAATATAGGAAGCACATTTAATACTTCAGTCAGCGCAGCTGCAAGCATGCCGACGAAAATGCCAGCTAATAGACCGATTGGGAGCGCCAGCCATTTGGATAAATGCAAATGCAGCTCGCTCAAGGTTGCCCAGCCGCCAACGACCGCCCCGGTGATGACAGCTGCCTCGTATCCTTGTATGAAGCGCTGCGTTTTCGTTAATTGCATTAAACGAGGGATGATGCCAAGTACTGTGAGAAATGCCACAAATCCTGCTCCTACCGTTAAACCGCCGCCAAGTCCAACTAACGCGACAAAAAGCCACTTACCGATCATGGATATCTTTCATTGTCTCTTTATTTTCTTTAAGGGCGACATAATGATCGAGATCGAGCTGATATTTAAACATCTCCACTTCGAGCGGACTTGGTTCTTCATTTAAACGCTTTTTAAATACATGATTGAAAAATAAGATCATGCCAAAGCCTAGTCCGAAGCTATATGGAATTTGCAGTAAATAAGGATGCTCAACCGTTTGACCTGTGATCATTTCATATAGACGAATGTGAACAAGCCGCATACTGACATCCTCGTGGAAATTCATAATGGCTAGCGCCGCTCCAACAAATAATAAGAGCCACACGAACACAAATAAAACGGGAGAAAGCTGGCGTTTGCCTGTATCAATTTCAACAATGGCTTCAGCGCCTCCGACGGTTTGAATGTCGATATCTGGCCATGATTTTTTGATCGTTTTGACCACATGCATGATATCAAGAACGGCGATGTGACGATCTTTTTTACTGACATGATATATCGGCATCTTGCTAAGCTTTTGCACAGCAAACTCATCACCAGTGATTTGGGCGATATCTTCTAAATAAATGAGCTGATCATTACCGGTCTTAATGCGATGGCGCAGCCGAAGAAAGATTTGTCCGTCCATCCAAGTCACTTCCTATACGATGGGTTAAAAATAGTATGTGGTGAAAAATGGTTCTCATACCGAGAGAACTTGATTTACCGGTAATTACCACACGAAAAAAGCCAGCCAAATTGGCTAGCTCTCTTTTTGATCCATTTGCATTTGAATTTGCTTTAAAATTTTCTTTTCGAGCCGCGAGACTTGTACTTGTGAAATGCCGAGCCTCTCCGCTACTTCAGATTGTGTTTGATCTTTATAATATCTTAAGTACACTATGAGTTTTTCTCGTTCTTCTAATTCCTTGATCGCTTCTTTCAGCGCGATTTTATCAAACCATCTTTCTTCTGAATGATCGGCAATTTGATCAAGTAATGTAATCGGATCCCCGTCATTTTCATACACCGTTTCATGAATCGACGACGGCGTTCGGACCGCTTCTTGGGCGAGGACAACATCCTCTGGTGTGATATCAAGATATTCGGCTATTTCCTGAACGGTTGGCATTCTCCCGTGAGACTTAGACAATTCATCTCTTGCCCGCCGGATTTTATTTCCGAGTTCCTTTAGTGACCGGCTGACTTTGACTGTTCCATCATCCCGAATGAATCGCTGGATTTCACCAATGATCATTGGGACAGCGTAGGTCGAAAACTTCACATCATATGACAAATCAAATTTATCAACAGATTTTAGCAGTCCAATACAGCCAATTTGAAACAAATCATCTGGTTCATATCCTCTATTTAAAAAGCGCTGAACAACGGACCAAACAAGACGCATGTTTTTTTCTACGAGGAGGTCTCTTGCTTGCTGATCACCGTCTTGGCTTTTTTTGATGAGCTCTTTAACTTCATCATTTGACAGCTGGGCTTTTTTTGCTTGCTTTTTTACCTCCACATCCATATGAGCAGCTCCTTTAATTACAAAGCGCTTTGCTTTTTGATAGATGCTTTGTTAATCGGATGGTTGTGCCCATTTCTGGAGATGAGTCGATCATGACATCATCCATAAAATTCTCCATAATGGTAAAGCCCATTCCAGAGCGTTCTAAGTCTGGTTTTGTCGTGAAAAGCGGCTGTCTTGCTTCCTCAAGATCTGTAATGCCCATACCTTCGTCACGGATGGTAAGGTACACAACATGGTCATCCAGTGTGACTTCGATATGCACCTTGCCATCTGGATTCCCATCATAGCCATGGATAATGGAGTTTGTCACCGCCTCTGACACAACGGTTTTGATTTCTGTTAATTCATCTAATGTCGGATCAAGCTGGGCGATAAACGCCGCGACTGTCACCCTCGCAAAGGATTCATTTTGACTTAAAGCAGAGAAGGTCAAATTCATTTCATTCCTCATGATGCCACCCCCAATGTTTGCAATGCCGTTTGCTCTGAAGGCTCCATACGGATGATTTTAAATAAGCCAGACATATCAAATAACCGGTTCACTGCCGGCGAAATAGCACAGACGACCATTTCTCCGCCAAGCTGCTTAATTTCTTTATATCTTCCTAAAATCACTCCGAGACCTGAGCTGTCCATAAACGTTAAATCAGCCAAATTCAGCACAATGTGGCGAATGTCCTCTGTTTCCAAATAATTCGTCACCTTTTGTCTCAATGTTTCTGCGGAGTGATGATCGAGCTCTCCTGTTAATCGAATGCAAAGTACGCTCTCTTTTACTTGAAAATGAATATCAAGGCTCATCTTTTTATTCCTCCTTGCTCTAATTTCGGATAAAGATTGTTTCTCTTTTTTATCAATTAAATCCTTCACCATGACAAAACTAGTGACCATTCGTCACATTTAGATGTTCTTTTCTTCTTCCTCATAGCAAAAAGACTGCCTGTTTCAGCAGCCTTTCACATTTTATTTCCATTTCACAAATTCAGCCATCGCTCGTTTGAAGAACGTCCAAACGCCCGCTTTTTCCATTCCTTCTTTGGCTTGTACAGGGCTTTCATGCAGCACTTTTCCGTCTTTTTTCAAGACAATGGTTCCAAGTTCCGTTCCTTTTGAGAATGGGGCCGTAACATCCTGAGACAGTTTGATTTCTTTTTTAATCTGATCCACATTTTCGCCTTTTTTCGTTAAAAGGGAGATTGGTTCAGAGGTGACAAGCTGAATTTTTTTCTTTGTCCCTTTGCTTACCTTGATTTCGGCTACATCTTGTCCTCGTTTGTAAAGCGGGTGTGTGGTGTATTGACTAAATGCATAATCTAACATTTTGACCACTTGAGCGTTTCTGTCTTTCGGTGTACTTGCGCCAAAGACAACAGCAATGACGCGCATGTTTCCTTTTTTAGCGGTTGCGGTCAAACAATATTTGGCTTCACCTGTAAAACCTGTTTTCAACCCATCGACACCTGGATAAAATTTAATCAAACGGTTCGTATTCACAAGCCAGAATTTTTTATCCGTGTTTTGACGGAGATAGTCTTCGTAAACACCTGTGAATTTTGTGATTTGATCATATTTCAACAGCTCTTTTGCCATTTTTGCCATATCATGAGCTGTACTGTAATGGTCTTTTTCAGGAAGTCCTGTTGGGTTTTGAAAGACCGTAGAGGTGAGGCCGAGTTCTTTTGCCTTTTTGTTCATTTGCTCCACAAACTGTTCTTCAGATCCTGCAATATGCTCTGCCATGGCAACTGAAGCATCATTTCCAGACGCAATCGCAATGCCTTTCAGCATTTCTTTCACAGTCATTTCTTCTCCAGGTTCAAGGAAGATTTGTGACCCTCCCATTGAAGCTGCATAGTCACTTGTTCTTACCTTGTCAGTCATTTTCAGTTTTCCTTGATCAATGGCTTCCATGATGAGAAGCATCGTCATGATTTTGGTCATACTTGCGGGTGCCAGCTTTTCCTCGCTGTTTTTGTTGTAAAGCATTTTTCCCGTGTCACGTTCTATTAAGATGGCTGATTTGGCTTCGTGCACCAATTCTGATGTTTGTTTTTCTTCTGGTTTTTCAATCTTTTCTTTTGCTATCGCTGATGGTGAAACCATTGAGATAAGGATCATTAAAATAAACAATGCACATATATGACGTTTCAAGTGGCAGACCTCCATTATCGTAATCCTTTCTATTTTTTCCTCATCGAGGCAGTTTTATTCAGAGATCGTATGATTGCCATAAAAAAAGCCTTCTGTTGGTAAACAGAAGGCTTCTTAAAACATACTATGAGAGTTGTTTGACAATGTCTTTTACTAATTCAAGGAAACTCGTTTTCACTTTTTCCGTTACTTCAATGACTTCATCATGAGACAGCGGCTGATCTAAAATACCCGATGCCGCATTAGAAATGCATGAAATACCTAGCACTTTAATTCCTGCATGACGCGCAACAATCACCTCTGGGACCGTCGACATGCCTACAGCATCTGCGCCAAGTGTTCTAAGGAAACGAACTTCAGCCGGTGTTTCATATGAAGGACCTGTCATCCCTGCATAAACACCTTGCTGTACAGATATGCCTAAGCGCTGAGCTGTTTCTTCTGCAAGTGCGAGCAAATCTTTATCGTATGGGGCAGACATATCAGGGAAACGAACGCCTTGACTGTCATTTGGTCCAATTAATGGATTGGTCCCCATCATATTGATATGATCTGTAATCAGCATGAGATCGCCTGGATGAAATGAAGTATTCACACCGCCGGCTGCATTTGTCACAATGCAAGTCTCAATGCCAATTTCTTTCATCACACGAACTGGAAACGTTACTTGCTTCATATCATATCCTTCATAGAAGTGAAAACGTCCTTGCATCGCACATACGACAGTGCCTTTCAGCGTCCCGATGACGAGCTGTCCTGCGTGACCCTCTACTGTTGAAACAGGGAATCCAGGAATATCTTCATATTTCAATTTGATTGGATTTTCAATCTCATCTGCTAAAATGCCAAGCCCTGAACCTAAGATTAATCCAACTGTTGGTACGTATGTCGATGCTTGTTTAATGTATGCCGCCGCTTCTGAAAACTGTGCTCCCACGAGATTTCCCCCTATTTGAGTTTAGATAAAAAGCTTGTGCCGTATTTTGGCATCGTTGTTTTGAAATTGTCTGCGACCGTTGCTCCAAGATCAGCAAAGGTTTTTGAAGTTGGCAGTTCATTTGCTCCTTGATGCTTTTTGCTGTAAGCAATGAGCGGAACGTATTCTCTTGTATGATCTGTTCCGTGATGAACTGGGTCATTTCCATGATCTGCTGTAATCACTAAAAGATCATCCTCTTTTAACAGGTCAAACACTTCAGGAAGACGGGCGTCAAATTCCTCTAGTGCTTTTCCGTAACCCTCTGGATCTCTTCTATGTCCGTAAAGGGCATCAAAATCAACAAGGTTTAAAAAGCTGAGTCCTGTAAAGTCTGTTTTAAGTGTATCGACCAGCTTGTCCATTCCGTCCATGTTCGACTTTGTTCTGAGAGAAGAGGTGATTCCTTCGCCATCATAAATATCAGAGATTTTGCCGATCGCAATCACATCGAGCCCATCATCTTTCATCTCATTCATCACTGTTCGGTCAAATGGTTTTAAAGCATAGTCATGACGGTTTGGTGTTCTGACAAACGCACCAGGCTCCCCGACAAATGGACGAGCGATAATGCGGCCAACCATATATTTTTCATCTAATGTGAGCTCACGTGCAATTTCACAAATACGATAAAGTTCATCTAATGGCACCACTTCTTCGTGCGCAGCAATTTGCAGCACAGAATCCGCAGATGTATAAACGATTAGATCGCCTGTTTTCATGTGCTCTTCGCCAAGCTCGTCTAAAATTTCAGTACCAGACGCAGGTTTATTTCCAATAATGCCTCTGCCTGTTTTTTCTTTTAGTTCATTTAGTAGTTCATCTGGGAATCCGTCTGGAAAAACTCTGAACGGTGTGTCTATGTAAAGACCCATTATTTCCCAGTGTCCAGTCATTGTATCTTTCCCATTTGATGCCTCTTGCATTTTTCCATAATACGCAAGTGGTTTCTCATCCGCTGGAATTCCTTTGATTTCTTTAATATGACTCAGCCCAAGCTTCGCCATATTTGGCATATGAAGCCCGTTCATTTTTTCAGCAATATGTCCTAGTGTATCTGCACCTACATCATTAAATTCAGCAGCATCAGGTGCTTCCCCAATTCCTACTGAATCCATTACGACGAGGAAAATGCGTTTATACTGATAATCAGGCATTAAAAAGCGCCTCCTTCAATATTCTTGTCTTTTAACCTTTCAAAAAGAGAGGTCTGACATCTCAAGTATAAACCGTTTACAAGCCGGTTGACAACCATAAACGGTGCAAACATGAAAAAGCATGACACACGTTCACCGTGCCATGCTTTACTTATGCCCTTGGATGGAATTTGTGATACACATCTTTCAATCTTGTTTTCGTCACATGTGTATAAATTTGTGTTGTCGAGATATCAGCATGCCCAAGCATCTCCTGCACAGCTCTTAGGTCGGCACCGTTTTCAAGCAGATGTGTTGCAAATGAATGCCTGAGTGTATGGGGTGTGAGTTCCTTTTGAATCCCTGCTTCGAGAGCTCTTTTTTTCAAATTCTTCCAGAAACCTTGCCGCGACATTTTTTTCCCGTGATGATTGAGGAATAAGGCATCTGCCGGCTGTTTTTTTAACAGCTTGCTTCTTCCCTTTTCGAGATATTCTTCAATCGCACTTGCAGCTGCTTCACCAATTGGCACAATCCGCTCTTTTCTTCCTTTACCGAAACAACGGATAAAGCCCATTGTGAGGTGTACATCGGCAAGGGTCAAATCCAGCATTTCACTGACGCGAATGCCTGTTGCATATAAGAGTTCGAGCATCGCTTTGTCACGGTAGTCAAATGGAGTGTGCTGATTTGGTGTATCAAGCAATTTTTCGACTTCCCCTAGTGATAGAACTTTCGGTAATTTCCGCTCTGTTTTTTGCGTTTCAATGTTCCATGACGGATCATCTGTTGTCACTTTTTCCCGGAGCAGAAATTGGTGGAAGGACCGGATCGAGGAGAGATGCCGCACTGACGTTTTGCTCGATTTCCCTTCCTCTTTTAGCTGCTTTAAATAATGAATGATATGCAGGCGCGTAACATCTTTTATATCCGTCAGCTGCTCATGTGTCATTAAAAAAGACAAGTAGTTCTGTAAATCTCGTTTATAAGAAACAATGGTATTTTCAGAGAGTCCTCTCTCTACTGTCATAAAATGAATAAAGTCGGATAATTGATCGTTCAATGATTTCTACTCCCCGTTTTGATAAAAATAAATCAATCGGTCTTGCCAGTTGTCTTGATTCGGCTGATCCATTTCCATCACTTTAATTGCTGCACCCTCTGGTTTATCATAACGATGGTAGCTTTCATATTCTGAATTTATCCATATCATAGCATAATAGAACAGGACGGTAAAACCAGTGAACAAGATAAATACCTTCATCACTTCACCTGTTGTTTTGAGCCATTTTCGCATGATTCTCATGTCCTTTCTCAGCTTCTCATTACTTCAGCATATGCCAGGTGGGACAAGGAATATACAGCGAAAATGCAAAAAACCTCTTCATCTTAAATGAAAAGGTTCCAATTCGGATTATTTGCCGGATTCATCATCATGACACCGGTGGCAAATACCATGGAATGTCAATCTATGATCCTTAATTTTAAATTTCCAGTCACGTTCAATAATCTCTTCAACATCTTCTAATAAATCATCTTCTATCTCATCGACTGTCCCGCATTCCATGCAGACAAGATGATGATGGAAGTGAGCGGCTCCTTCTTTGCGAAGATCATATCGCGAAACGCCGTCTCCAAAGTTAATTTTATCAACAACTTTCAGTTCAGTTAGCAATTCTAACGTTCGATAAACAGTAGCAAGACCAATTTCAGGAGACTTCTCTTTTACGAGGAGGTATACATCTTCTGCACTTAAATGGTCTTCTTCATTCTCAAGCAGTACTCTTACTGTTGCTTCACGCTGTGGCGTGAGCTTATAGCTGGAAGAATGAAGCTGTTTCTTAATTCGATCAATCCGATTTTCCATTGACTTTCCCTCCTACGCCACATTACTTGACCATTATATCAAATGATGTGCTGGGAGCCAACTATAATCATTTTAAATTGATAAATAAATTGATTATTATTTAATAACAATTATAAAATCATGAGAAAAGAACACCTGCCAGCTTTTTCATGAGCATGAAGGAGACGTACGATTCAAAAAAGGACGAAAGTGCAGCAAGTGCTAAAATCATCAGTAGAATAGATGCATACCGGGCGAACCACTGCACAGGTGCTTGACTGATGGTTTTTTTCATAAACAGCTGACCAATGAGACGGATGGAAAACGCAATCGCACATGTCCCAATCACTAAATAGGCTGGAATAAGTAATATGTTTTGCGGAAGAACCGATACGAACGAAAGGAAAAAGCCACTCAGTCCCATTTGATTTACTAGAAAACCAACTGTAAACCCAACGACAATTCCTTTTAAAAAGATCATGAGAAAGATGAGCGGCAGGCCAATGATAGATATTCCTAGTATCCACATAAGACCTAAATATTTCATATGATGCAAGAAGCTTTGCAAAAACATTTCTTTTGATTCTGCAGCTTTCTCATTTGTCAGCTGACCAAAAAATTGATTTAAATAATAGAATAAATCCTCTTTCTGACTAATTGTCATACTATTGACGATGATGGCCCCAAAGATCACGCCCATTAAAAAGAGTACAAAGACAAACAAATAAATTGATAGATGGTCTTTTACGTGCTGAAGAAGATGTTCCTTCCAAGACTTTTTCCGCATGCGTCTTCCTCCCAAATAGTAAAGGTTACTAGATTCTATGAGAGAGATTACGAAACATGACAGTTTTATTGAAAGAAAAAAGAGAAAGCAGCCTAACACTGCTCTCTCTTCTCATTTATCGTGCCGCTTTTTGTACGTTCACAAGCCCAGCACCATAGTAAAAAGGGTCTCCAAGCTGTGCAGCCGTTTTTGAAAGTCTCTCGCGCACTTCATCGTTTGTCAGATTCGGATGTTTTGATAGAATGACAGCCGCAGCTCCTGCTACATGCGGTGATGCCATGGATGTTCCGCTCTTGTAGCCATATTCATTATGAGGAATAGTGCTGAGCGTTGAAACGCCCGGTGCTGAAACTTCCACTTCTTCGCCGACAGATGAATCAAAGGCTCTTTGTTTTCTTTGGTCAACAGAAGCAACCGCTATTACTGAGCTGTATTTGGCTGGATAATCAACCGTGTTGAGAGAGCCATAACTTCCTGCATTCCCAGCAGAAGCCACAATGAGAATACCCTTGTCATATGCTCGATCTACCGCTTCTTTCAGCGCTTCAGATTCACTTGCTCCACCCATACTAATATTGATGATATCCATGTCATTCTCAATGGCCCATTCAATTCCTTTAATGATCCAGCTATAGTAGCCGTCACCATTTTCATCTGCCACCTTGACCGCATAGATAGAAGCTTTTGGCGCAACACCAACGACACCTACCTTATTATCTAACGCTGCAATTGTGCCCGTCACATGCGTCCCATGTTCATGCGGGTCAACAAGCGGATCTGACTCTGTTGGAACAAAGCTGACTCCCCCAGTGACATGTAGATCTTCATGTTTGCCATCAATGCCGCTGTCAAGAACAGCTACTTTGACATTTTGTCCAGCGTATCCCCGTTTATGTACCTTTTGTGCTTTGATGCTTTTGATGCCATATGGAATCGTTTGACCGTTTGTTTTTGCCTTTTGGTCCTCCTCAATGAAGGTCACTTCTTTTGCCCGATTTAGTTTCTCTTTCGATGCCTCATTCAAGGAAACTTTCATCATATCTATTTGCTCTATGGATTCTTTTACATGTCCACCAGCTTCTTCAACAAGCTGTTTTTGTGTATGATCTTGAACGGAAGAAGAAAAGCCGATCATGTACTCTTTTTTCGCTTGCTCCTTTGCAGAAATATGTGAGGCGCCGAATGTGACCGATGCCAGCATCATACTTGCCATACAAAGCCCTGCTCCAATTGACTTGATGTTCACAATACTCACTCTCCCTTTCATCTTTTTGTCATTTAACTACATTTTCAGACAAAAAGAAACGATCGTTTGTCCTATTTTTAAAAATTTTTCCATTTGAACTGGTTGTCACAAAAAAGCAAAATAAAAATGCTTATGATCCTCTTGATAGTGATCATAAGCATTCCTTCTTTTATGTTTATTCATCATGTGTTGCAAGGCTTCTTGTTTTGTTTTTGTCTTTCTTTCATGTGTACTAAAGTGCGGAATGTTTCCTCTCGACAGTTCCGGGTTTCGGCTGTGCTGCCTTTCAATATGTTCTCGTTTTTTCTTTGCATGGCTTTTTCCCATTTGGCAAAACCCCTTTCGTTGACGTTATGATACACGATGTGACATAAAAAAGATAGACGTATACACGCCTATCTTTCTGTTTTCACCATATCAAGATGCGGAATTCCATCTTCCTCATAACAATCAGAAACGGCCTTAAATCCAAAGGGTTCGTAAAACGACTTCAAGTAGGCCTGCGCCTGAATTTTGACACTTGTTTCACCTAATTCACTCAGCTTTTCCAAAGCCTTGCTGAGCAGCATTTTTCCATAGCCCTTTTTTCGGCCTGCTTGCGTCACAAGAACGCGGCCAATGGATGCCTCTTCGTATATGATTCCACTTTGGAAAATTCGGCAATAAGCCACAATCGTGCCATCCTCTTTTGCCATCAGATGAAGCGCTTCTTGGTCCCGTTGATCAATTTCAGGGTAAGGGCATGTTTGTTCAACAACAAATACATTGACTCTTTCCATTAAGATTAGGTAAAGATCCTCTTTTGTCAATTCTTCAAACGTTTCACATGTCCAGTTAACTTGATTCATGATTGATATCCACCTTACCGTACACGCCGCCCCCGCCAGCGATCAGTTCGACTTCACCTTTTCTTGCTTTGATGATGTAATTGGCTGTTTTTTCTGGCAGGACAGCTTTTAGTTCTTGTTCTGTAGCTTGATGAAGGATATTCATCTCTGTGTGAAACACGGCTTTTAGCTTCTCCAGCGTTTTGGCTCCAACACCCGGAATAAATTGAAGCGGAAGCTGGTGAACATAAGGAGGTCTTGTTCCATTGTCACTTTCTTGGTCAGCAAGCTCCTTTAAACGCTCACTCACTCCTTTTGTCATCCGTGTATGTCCGCATGCGTGGCACTTTTCTTGATCTAGCGCGTAAGGTCTTACTCCGCACTTCTCGCAGGTTGTATGATAGTACTTCCCAAGCCGCGGGGCGAGCCCATAATTTCCTGTGATGGCTCTCCCCTCTTTCCCTTCAAGGGCTAGTTTAAATTCGGCAAAAGAGGCATGGTCCATGCGGATTTTTGTATATTCTCGCGCGATTTTCCCTAAAGAATGAGCGTCTGAATTCGTTAAAAAGGGATAACGGTTCAATTCGCTTAACTGGGACGCCATTGACGTATCACAGCTAAGTCCTAGTTCAACAGCATCAATGAGGTCCGGATCGAATACTTCCGTTAAAGACGTGCTGACTCCTTTGCCAAATAAGCTTTTATGCGGGGTGAAAATATGAGCAGGAATAAATAAGCCTCCTAGTTCCTTGACCTTATGCTGAAGTGTTTTCCCATCCACATAGAGGCGCTGTGAACTTAAATGCACATTTTTCATATGAAGCGCGAGCCATGCGGAGAACTCAGTCATTTTGCGCAGTGTGGGCATAAATGCAAGCACGTGAATCGGACCTTTTGAATGGTTATCGTTAATTTCTAATTCGCTGCCTAAAAGCAGGACGGTCTGTCCAAATGAGAGACCGCCATCACTTAGTTCAGTGTACTTGCCTTCCTCTACACCTTCTATTAATTCTTCTAGAACTTCTGGAGATTGTGCATCAATCACACCAATCATCCCCATCCCTTTACTTTGCGTTGCTTCAATGAGAATTTGGTCAATAGTCAGTGACCTTGCACCTGTAATTTTAACAGCTCTGCCTGTTCTTGTTCTGCCAATATGAATATGGATGTCTGCAAAAAACTCCCTCATTTTGTTGACTTAAGTACCTCTTGCAGTTGTAAGTACTGAATGGCATAGGCTGTTTTTGCATCATAAATATGCTGCTTTTCAACGAGGTGCAAGGCTTCTTCTAATGAAACTTCCATCACTTCAACAAATTCATCTTCGTCCAGCTCTCTTTTTTCTTCAAGCGGAACTAGCTGATCTGCAAGATACATGTGGACAATTTCATCTGCAAAACCTGGTGATGTATAAAAGGCCGTCAGCTTTTGAAGCTTCTGAGTGGTGTATCCTGTTTCTTCTTCTAATTCTCGCAGTGCTGTATGTGCCGGCTCTTCCCCTGGCTCTAATTTACCAGCCGGAATTTCAACGATGGCTCTCTCTAGTGCTTTACGGTATTGCTTGACCAAGATGATTTTATTTTCGTCTGTCCGAGCAATGACGGCTACTGCACCAGGATGTTTGATGATTTCGCGTTTGCCTTGTTTTCCGTTTGGCAATTCTACATCTTCAAGAACCAAATCAATGATTTTTCCGTTGTATAATTCTTTAGTCGATAATGTTTTTTCTTCAAAGTCCTTCAATTTTGTCAGCTCCTCGTTCTACTTTCACTTTTTACTTCATTCATTTTAACATAGATGATTTAAGAGAAGCGAAATGCGGATGCTTGCTTCAATGCGCCACTTGAAGTCACCTAGCTTGAATTCCAGATTTTTTTCACTTAATGTGAAGGAATAGGAGTGTGATGGAATTGAAAAAAAGACGAATTGGTACATCGGATCTTTTGGTGAGCGAAGCGGCTCTAGGATGTATGTCCCTAGGAACAGAAAAAGGAAAAGCGTTCTCTTTACTAGATGAAGCGATTGATCTTGGAATTAACTATTTGGATACAGCCGATTTATATGATTTTGGAACAAATGAGGAAATTGTCGGGGAAGCGATTAAAAACAGGCGGCAAGATTTAATTTTGGCCACAAAAGGCGGGAACCGCTTTGAAAAAGGTAAATCCGGCTGGAACTGGGACCCTTCAAAGGCGTACATAAAAGAAGCCGTAAAGCAAAGCCTCAAGCGGCTGCAAACAGATTATATTGATTTATACCAATTGCACGGAGGCACGATCAACGATCCTATTGATGAGACGATTGAGGCTTTTGAAGAATTAGTGGAAGAAGGCGTTATTCGCTATTATGGCATCTCTTCTATCCGTCCGAACGTCATTAAAGAATACGCCAAAAAATCGAACATCGTCAGTGTAATGATGCAATATAGTTTACTCGACCGCCGTCCAGAGGAATGGTTCTCTCTTCTTGAGGAACAAGGCATTAGTGTCGTGGCAAGAGGACCTTTAGCAAAAGGGCTTTTAACCGAAAAACCACTTTCACAAGCAAGTCCATCAATTCAAAAAAACGGCTATCTTCAATATTCATTTGACGAGCTACAGCAGGTTATTCCTTCTTTAAAGAAAGTCGCTTATGACCTATCACTCACAGAGCTGTCCATTCAATATTTGCTTAAGAATTCTGCGGTCAGTTCCGTTGTATTTGGCGCAAGCTCGGTGGAACAATTAAAAGAAAATGCGGCAGCGGCCAATGCACGTTCTTTAAATGACCAAGAAGTAAAAGCATTGACTTACTATACAAAACCATCTGTGTACGAGGCGCACCGGTTGAAATGAGATAAAAGAAGAGGTCACCTGATGTGATCTATTAGAAAATGTTGACAAAAGGCTAAAATAACCTTTTTTAGCCCTTTGTCTTCTTTTCAGCGTATAGACTCCGTTTACCAGCTTTTTTGTTTAATAAGGTAAAGAAGAAAGACGAAATAGTCACATTAGATGAATGAGCTTCTAAAAATCATCTGATGTGAAATATTGATCAAGCGATTGCTAAGAAATTGAACCCATTATTGCTTATCAGAGGCGTTCGTCTTCAAATATAAAAGAATCGCTGAACAAAAGGTGTTTTCAATTGGTATATAAATAGAAAACGAAAATAAGTATGAAAGGAGAATATCATGAATGAACTAGAAAATAACAGTGTTAACAAAACCTGCGTTCCGACTGGTGTTGAATTAAAAGACACTGGATTTGGATATACCTTGTCCCTAATTGCAGGTAAATATAAAATAATCATTATATATTGGCTGTCTGAAAATAAAGTGATGCGTCATAATGAGCTAAAGCGAAGCATAGGTTCCATTTCATTCAAAACACTAAGCATCATGCTAAAAGAGTTGGAGGCAGAAGATCTTATTATAAGGACAGAATTTCCTCAAATACCTCCAAAAGTTGAATATTCTTTGTCTGAACGTGGTCTTTCTCTTGTTCCGTTACTAAATATGATGTGCGAATGGGGGGAAAAGAATCGTTCTCCTGCTTCATAGGACGTGCTGAGCAGCTAGTTCATTTGATTGAATAAAAAGAAGTATCCCCCTATATGGAGAAATACTTCTTTTTTTAGTTTTTATAAATCTACCTATTACATGCTTTCAATAAAATTCAAATAATCCTGAGTGCTTTTTTCCATTTCACTTGTACTAAAATCATTTTCTTCTTCTTCATTTCCGCCCGGCGTATTTTCTTTACCATAACACGCAAAGTGCGAACGATAATCTGCACTACAATACAGGAATGTTGTTTTAAATGGAACTAATATTTGTTCAAGGGTATATGTATATCTCCCGTTTATAGTATAATCTTCTTTTTTGATTCCTGCCGTTACACCTAAAGCAATTTTACGATTCTTTAATTTATCCCCTCCATTTGAGCCATAAGCCCATCCATAAGTTAATACATCGTCAAGCCATTTTTTTAGTAGTGGCGGACAATTAAACCAATGTATAGGAAATTGAAAAATAAGTTGACCGTGTGATTCAACCATTTTTTGTTCTTTTTCCACGTCAATAGCTCCATTAGGATAGACTTTATACAATTCATGAATAGTATATTTTTCTGGATATTTTTTAAGCTCTTCTAACCACCGTTTATTCATAACGGAAGTTGTTATATTCGGATGTGCAATAATTACAAGAGTTTTCATCAATGTGTCCTCCTTAAATCTTATTTATATCTTAATAGTAAATTGAATAAAGAAAAGATGTAAGTATGCACTTTCAGTACAGGTACTTACCTAAAGGTTAGTGTTAAATCATTTTAAATCTTGATTATGATCTATCTCACTAAGCTGATGACATAAAAAAAAGAAGCATCAGTGCTCCCTTTTTTAGCTTTTATATTTTCTCCAGTCCAAATGACTTTCATCTAGCAGCTCGGAGAAGCTTTTGTTTTTTTCTTTTTCTTTCTGCTGCCGAAGGAGGTCTTGTCGTTTTTGTTCTTCTCTTTTTTCTGTCTCGGCGGCCAGATTCTGCTTCATTTGAAGGAGCTGCTGTTTGAGATCCTCGTTTATGCCGTCCTTTAATTTCGCTGGATCATTGTTCTTTTTCATTGTGCCTCTCTCCTTTTTCCTCTAAGTGTATCATCCGTTTTATTTCCTGAGCAAGAGTCACGCCATTCACCCAACATGTGGTATGATCGTCATAGAAAAAACCTCGGAAAGGAAGAATCAGCTAGATGAAAAAATGGATCGCTATACTTGCCTTCATATTATGTCCGCTCATTGCAATCGGCATTTTTTTCACCAATAAAATGATGTATATTCGAAAACTAACAGATGAAGAGCTCATCAAACGGGAATCAGATGAAGGGCATTATCATCATGAAGCGTTTCAACAGCTTAACAAAGAGAAAGTGTGTATTCCTTCAGCATTTGGTTATGATCTTCATGGCTATTTTGTGCCGCACTCACATCCACATACAACACGCACCATTGTACTTTGTCATGGCGTTACGGTTAGTTTAATCAATTCCGTTAAGTATATGAAATTATTCCAAAACCTTGGATGGAATGTGATGCTTTATGATCATAGAAGACATGGAATGAGCGGCGGAAAAACCACGAGTTATGGATACTACGAAAAAGAAGATTTAGCGAAGGTCGTAAAGTGGCTCAGACAAAGACTCGGAGAAAATGCCTTGATCGGCATACATGGAGAATCGATGGGGGCAGTCACGACTTTGTTATATGCTGCAAAGTCGGAAGCAAGCGCCAATTTTTACATAGCTGACTGTCCTTTTGCTTCTTTTGAGGATCAGCTTCTCTATCGATTAAAAACAGATTTTCGTCTTTCAGGGCAATGGATTCTTCCACTAAGTGATCGAGTGTTAAAATGGCGGGATGGATACAGCATTCGGCAAGTGTCACCGCTTGATGTGATCGATCAGGTGAGAGAACCTGTGCTTTTTATCCATAGTCTTCATGATGACTATATTCCATGCGAGCAGAGTCAGCAGCTATATGCTCGAAAAAAAGGTGATAAACAGCTATTTATAGCGCCGCACGGGGCGCATGCGATGTCTTTTAGTGAAAATAAAGAAGCTTACGAACAAGAAGTTCAAGCATTCCTTCAACAATTTGCATCAAATGAAGATAAAAGAGGAGATTGAACAGTGGTTCGTCTCCTCTTTTTGAGCTAACTTATGCGATAGTCACCACTGTTGTATGGTGTCTGCCCGCCAGTTCCATATGACTCTCTTCCGATTGCTGCTGACTCATGACCGATAATCCTGCAGTTGCTGCCAATAAAAGAACTATCAAACTCGTTTTCATATAAATGACCCCCATTTTGAATTTTTGATATGGCTTGAATCTTCCGTTCGTAAAACCGTGTCGATGCTTCATACAGCCCAAGCTCATTGTAATAATGAGCTGCATCAAGTGCCAATTCCTCAATGTCTGGGTATAAGCGCTTGTCCTCAAGCAGGTCTAATGTATCGTCTATGATCGTTATTTCTGCATCAACGTATAATGCTTTTAAGAACTGAAATTTGCAGATGTAAATTTCATCTTCTAATTCACAGGCTTTCATAATACCTTTTTGATAGAGGGTTAACGACTCTTCTATTTGTTTTTGTTTAAACAGGATTTGGGTGAGCATAAATAGTGGGTCTAGAGAGCGATTAAGATGGGTTAAATTCTCCTTTTCAAACACTTCAAGAGAGTCTTTCAGATAACGGCTTGCTTCCGCAAGGTTGTTCATTTGGTAATAACAGTTACCTAAGTTGAAAAGGGCCGAACCTATGACTCGAGGGTTTCCAATTGAGCGTGCTCGATTTAGAGCATTTTTAAAGTAGGGCAATGCATGTTCATAGCATTTCAAATCATCATAGTTTGCACCGATGACAAATTCACAGTGGATGATTCTCAGCGTGTACGTTCTGTAGGCAGAGTACGTATTTAACGCTTGCAAGGCATAGTGCATCGAAAAGTGGGTTTGTTTCATGTGGTAGTATATTTCAGCTAATTTAAAGTAAAATTCTGCTCTTTCTATATCATCTGATATGAGATTGAGCTTTTTTTCTGCTGAACGGTAATAGGCAA
Source organism: Bacillus sp. MM09(2025) (assembly GCF_050496725.1). Lineage (NCBI taxonomy): Bacteria > Bacillati > Bacillota > Bacilli > Caryophanales > Bacillaceae > Bacillus > Bacillus sp. MM09(2025). The sequence continues at coordinate 232,662 of NZ_JBNWEN010000003.1, read as the reverse complement.
TGGCACTTAAATAGTTTTGCTGTTCAAACTCAAACATTCCTGTGAAAAAATGAACATAGTATTCAAGCATGTCCGTTAATTTCGTTTGCGAATGTTCGATCGTTTCTAGCAGGTTTTTAATTTCTTCATCATTTGAGGCTTTCTTTGCCGGTTCAAAATATTCAAGCATCACCTTATGGCGAAAATCCATCAGCTGGTAAAACAGCAACAAGTTTTGATCTTGCTCCATCTCCAGAATTTCCTGCTCGATCTCGGCCTTCAGCTTCTCTGCTTTCATGACATGAAATCCGCAAATCTGCCTATACCATTCGTTTATTTTGATTCCAACCTGAGGCGATGACAGCTTGAGCTTCAATTCACTTTAGCACCTCCCTTCTCATATACGATACATGTTGTATTCTATCACATTTCCTCGAATGGAAGAAATATGAAATGTCATTTTTCGCAAAGTTTTCGGTATCCCGCAATAACCGCTTCCATTGCCTATTTTTCGGCATGTATATTCACGATTTTTTCATGTCTATTTTTCTCATTTTGTCGAATTGCTTGTTATAAAATGGGGGTTTTTCGTTTCAAATGATCATTTTACAGATTAGACATTCTCAGCTTCTTGGTGAGATGATGAAGACACGAAAAAAGCCCTTTTGTCAAAAAGGGCTTTTATAATACATCTGTTATCTGTTCCATATTCTCTTTGATCCAATTGACAGCTAATTCGAGTGTTGGAAACTCTTCCGTTTCAAATGTGACTTCATCCTGAAGAAGCCAAACATCCTTTTTCACCGAATCCATTCCACCTATTGACCAGTGCAAAAGGGTATAGGGATGATTGTTATTTAAAAACGACACCCATGTTTTATTTTGTGCCGTGTTTTGTATCACTCTAAGCTTCTGATCCACTACGTTTCCACCTTACTTTACAAGTATGCCCATTCTTGGACTGAGTATTTGCTGAGGACTTTTCAGCATCAATGTATTGGCTTTTTTATTAAAATCGATGGTCATTTCCTCATCAAAAAATACCTTCTGTGCAATGTGTGTATATAGTTTTAAATGTTGGCTATTTTTAAGTTGTTCCCATTCACCTGTTCTTTCACTTGTTAACCAAAGCATTGGTACGCCACTCACTGCACAGCCACAACCTTCTGAATCGTAGCGAAGCAGTAATTCCTTAGTTTCGTTTTCTATTTGCTGTTTTTTTATATATGTTTTAGCCAGTTCTGTGATGTGAATATACATGGAGAACATCCTTTTTAAATTGATGCTTACATTGTAACACATAAAACACCATAAAACATGACACACGACTACACGACTAAATCCGAAAATCATATTCTTTGAAATACACGCTCTTCTCACTAGGATTATATCTATCTATTGACTCTTTTCGCTTCTTGTTTTTTAGAATTATACTGATGACGCTACCAATTTCAAAAGAATAAACAGGAGGTTTTAGATCGTGAAAAAAAGATTATCTCTCTGCTTCATCGGGGCACTGATATTTATGTTGAGTTTCGCTGTGCCAAACATGAAAGCGTCATCTGTCCTTGATGAAGTACGAGAAAGCTATGCGACTTATACGGGATCTGGTTACTCAGGGGGCGCTGCATTATTAGATCCTATTCCATCTGACATGGAAATTACGGCTTTAAATCCTCATGACTATAACTATAAAGGGGTAAATGCGGCACTTGCAGGCGCTTACCTTGAAGTAAAGGGTCCAAAAGGAAAAACCGTTGTGTATGTAACCGATAAATATCCAGAAGGAGCAAAAGGAGCTCTTGATCTTTCTCCTAATGCCTTTGCCAAAATCGGTAATATGGCAGATGGAAAAATCCCAATTAGTTGGAAAATTATAAAAGCACCGATTAGCGGAAATGTAGCTTACAGAATAAAAGAAGGCAGCAGTGAGTGGTGGGCTGCGATTCAAGTGCGCAATCATAAATATCCGATTATGAAAATGGAATATTACAAAGATGGACAATGGGTGAACATGGAAAAGACAGACTACAACCATTTCCTTGGATTTAATATGGGGTCTAAATCTCTTCCTGTTCGAATCACAGATATCCGCGGGGTCATTGTAAAGGATAAATTACCCGCTCTTCCATCTACTGCTGCTTCACAGGCCTATATTGTAAAAGGCAATGTTCAGCTTCCTAATTAACGAGGAAAAGAGGTAGCTTATTTAAAGAGCTCCCTCTCTTCCTTCTCTATCCCAGTGATATGCCTCATTTTCTATTTCTTTTATGATTTCATTCTTTCCTGCCATATAGCTTTGTATATCTTCCGGATACTGTTTTGCTAATTGTTCCTTGACAGACGCATACGCTACAGCTCGTTCTGGATGGGCCCTTAAGTAATCTCGAAACAATAAATGCCTTTTCACATCAGGGTGATTTCTCTCATAAACATGGACATGATGCGTACGATTCAAGCCACCCTTTTGAAAAAAACGTCTCCCTTTTATGCCATTTTCACCTAGCGCTTGATATCCAAGATGTTCAAAGCTCTCTCTTTTTCTATCGATCTCTTTTATATGACTTACTTCTATTAAGATATCAATAATTGGTTTGGCAACAAGTCCTTCAACTGACGTACTACCAATATGATGTCCTTCTATCCAGCTCTTTTGAATGATTTGCTTGAGTTGCTGCTTTTCTTGATGGAATTCTTCATGCCACTCTTTTTTGAATTCGACAACCTCAACCTTTCGCCTCGGTGTCCATGTCATTTTTGATAAGGTGAGCTCTTTTGCAACATGAATCACACCTGTTTCAAGAAACCCTAACTTTTCATACAGCTTTTTTGCAGGGGTGTTTTTTTGCCCTGTGGTCAGTTCTATAGGGACATTTTTCTCCATAATTGTGGACATAAGTCTTGTTCCAATACCCTGCTTTAGCGCTGTTGGATGTACAGCCAATCGACTAATGATCAAATAATCTTTCTGCTCTTCATAAGAGGCAACACCTAGTAAGATTCCCTTTTGCTCAAAACCAATAAATTGCTCTTTTGCTTTCATTACATCTTGAATGGTCTCTTTTAATGGTGGGAGATCGGCATAGCCAATTTGCTCAGCTTCTTGTTGGTATGCAGCTAGTTGAATATGTAAGATCTGCTTTGCTACATCACTTATTGTTTGATCTAAATTGACAATCATTGCATTGCCTCTAATTTTTTCACAAATAAAACACGATCTTCATTTATTCCATCATAGTCTGAAAACACGGAGATTCCTTCTACAGTTTTGTCCCCTTTTTCAATTTGAAAGCCCAATTTTGCATGATAGGCAATCGATACTTTATTTACAGGGGCTGTTACCGCTTTAATGGTTGTTCTTCCTTCCTGTTTTGCCACATCATAAAAGGCTTGATATAGGATTTTTCCTATCTTTAATTTCCGATGGTCTGGATGTACACCTACAAAATGAATGTAGGCTTCATCTGAATGAGATTGCGATAAAAAACCGACTAAAAAGCCTATCAGTTCACCTTTTTCAACGACGACAAAACTTGTTTGCTGAAAATGTTCAAAAAATAGCTTCGGCAATTTTGCGCGCAAATCTCTACCTCCCCACCAGCTTTGAATGACGGATGTGACGGCGTAAAAATCTGACGGCTTCACTTGACGTATCATGATGACCTCGCCCCTTTTCATTTTTAACTTACCGCTCTCTTTTTTCACAAAAAACTGTTGTTTCAATAGTGTACCTGTCCGATTTATTGTTTGTAAAGATCACGTGTCAGCCTTTTTCCTTTCAGCTTTGTTGATTCTTCGTTCTTTCGCGGTCATCTCCTTTTAAATCTTCACACTTATTTCAAAAAGTTCACTTTTTGTGCGAAAGTTTCATTCTTTTGGTATGTTAAGATGGTTCATATAGGAAATGTAACAAATGTTTATTGGAGATGATGATATTGGTTTGGATTGTTACTTCACTTGTTGTGTTTAGTCTTTTAAAGCTTCTTGTCACTTCGCTGCCTTCTGGTGTTGTGGAACGCCTTTTTAGCCGTTATGCAGTGCATGCAAAAGTAACAAGTGATCAAACAACGATCATGTTTGAAGATCGTCCGCTCGATGATCAGCAAGCATCTGAAATTATTCAACATTTTAATGATGCGATCTTTATTGAACGCTATTATATTTATCCTGGTGATGAAGAACGCTTTCTTCGTCCGCAGGAAGGGCCTGCGCCGCTTACTATGCAAACAAAGCTTGGCAAGCATGATGTGACCCTTTATCTGTATCATTACGATGACCACGTGGATGTGGTGCGGCAATTTACTCATAAGCCTAAGAAAAAACTGACGGCCTATCGTTTGCGTTCTGAGCCGCTCCAAACATCTTACAATTTAGCACATGCTTAAAAATATGTTTGATCAAATGAGACGAAGTGGAAGACACTTCGTCTTTTTTATATGGTTTTACACTCTTTTCTTTGAATGATTTACCAGTATCAATTTCGCCTCTTGACGGTTACAATAAATACAGAACATACGTTCTAAGAGGTGAAAATAATGAATGAACGAGCCATTCTGCTTGTGGATATGCAATCGTTTTATGCGTCAGTCGAAAAAGTGGAGGCTCCCCACTTGAAGGATGTACCGCTCATCGTCTCTGGAGATCCTGAGCGGCGGAGCGGGGTCGTACTTGCTGCCTGCCCGCTTGCTAAAAAACGGGGCGTACAAAATGCATCAAGATTATGGGAAGCACAGGAGAAATGCCCCGAAGCTGTCGTCGTACGCCCCCGTATGCAGCGCTATCTTGATATCTCTGTCATGATCACAGAGCTGCTTGAACAATACACAGATCTTGTCGAACCGTATTCAATTGATGAACAATTTCTCGATATTACAGGTAGTCTGACACTACTCGGTTCTCCCCGTGAGATCGCTCAAAATATACAAACAACCATTATGAACCAGACGGGTATTTACGCACGTGTTGGCATCGGTCCTAATAAAGTGCTCGCCAAAATGGCCTGTGACCATTTTGCTAAAAAAAACACATCTGGCATTTATGAACTTCGCGAAGACAGTGTTGCGGCTGATTTATGGCCGCTTCCGATTGGAAAATTATTTGGCGTTGGTAAACGAATGGAGCACCATTTAAAACGAATGGGCATCAGTACCATTGGGACGCTTGCTGCTTATCCGTTAGACCGGCTTAAAAAACGCTGGGGAATCAACGGAGAGCTTTTGCAGCGAACAGCATTAGGGCATGATCCCTCTCCGGTTACCATTCACACACATAATGAACAAAAAGCGGTGGGACATCATATGACTCTCCCACATGATTATGCGTCTTTTGAGGATATCAAAGTCGCTCTTCTTGAATTGAGCGAAGAAGTGGCAAGACGTGCACGCTTTAAGCATTATCTTGGTCAAACGGTGTCTGTTGGCGTGAGAGGCGCTGATTTTTCTCACCCGACCGGATTTCATAGACAAACTAAGCTTCATTCGCCTACACAGTACGGGAGAGATATTGCAGACGCAGCCATTCAGTTATGCCAGCAGCACTGGGATGGTCAGCCCATTCGAAGTGTCGGTATTACTCTCTCACAGCTGCAGTCTGACAGTCAGTATCAGCTAAATTTATTTGATCATCATGTTCAAAAAGACAAACTCAGCAAAGTATTTGATGCAATCCACATAAAGTATGGGCCTGCTGCCCTGCTGCACGCTTCGTCACTGACAAGCGCAGGGCAGGCGTATCACCGCGCCGAAAAAATTGGCGGACATTACAAATAACGGAGGCGAACAGCCATGAATCCCAATAAATTAACACCTGGATACAACCTCATGTGGGAATCAAGCCGAATGATGCTTCCAGAGCACCGGGAGCAGCTGCTTGCTCAAAAACGGAAGAAAAAAGAATACATCCCTCTCCCGCTGAGCACCGATCAACTGGAGGAAATGAATTTTTTGATCACACAGTCGATTACCGAGGATCAAGCGATTTGCGTGACATACGCCGTAGAAGGTAGGAAAGAGCAGTTTTGGGGCTGGGTAAAAGCCATTCATTATGAAACGCAGCGCATAAAAATCATCAATGATGAAGATGTTCTCAACCTGTCCTTGCAGCAAATCGTCGCGATCGACCTTGATTAAATGGGGTCAAATGACCGCACGAATCAGTGTCATAAAAGCACCGGAATAAAAAAGCACGCGTCTTCAAATACGAACTAATCAAGCTTCTCTGCCATATGGCGGATGTCCCCTCCATCAAATTGTGTATTTAATTTGCACAATTTTTCATGTATGATTGGAACATCTTACAAACTCAGGGGAGAAACAGCATGAAAAATAACTTACGTACGCTACATCCGCTTAGTTGGACGATCATCATCGGCACCATATTTGGCCGAATGGCGACGTCCATGAGCATTCCTTTTTTGGCCGTTTATTTAACACAAGTCAAAGGCGCCTCAGCTTCTTCTGCTGGATTAATCATTGCCGTTAGCTCTCTGATTGGGATCGTTGCGAGTTTTTACGGTGGATATATTTCTGATCGTATCGGAAGAAAAAAGGTCATGCTTCTATCAATCTTCGGTTGGACACTTGTCTTTGTTGGCTTTGCATTTGCAGATGCCATTTGGGTCTTCTTTATCATGAACGCTTTAAACGGACTGTGCCGGGCACTGTTTGAACCAACATCTAAGGCACTCTTATCTGATGTCACCCCATCAAGTATTCGGTTGTTTGTGTTTAATTTACGGTATACAGCCATTAACATTGGTGTCATTTTCGGCCCGCTGCTTGGCTTATATCTTGGGTCATCAAAAACGACTTTTCCATTTCTCGTCGCTGCCCTCATTTACTTGTTATACGGATTAACGCTGGCATGGCAATTTCAAAAGCATCCAGTGGCTGCTCCAGAAAGCACCAAACAAATCGGTGTCAAAAAAGCTCTTTCCATTATTCAGAAAGATACGGTCTTTAGCATCATCCTCATTGGCGTTACTTTATGTTCGTTTGGCTATTCGCATCTCAGTTCAACACTGCCTCAATATTTATCGGCATCGCCTATGATTGAGGATGGCCCTAAGCTATTTGGTTACCTTTTATCCTTAAACGCTGTTGTTGTCATTGTCATTCAGTACCCGCTGATTATGATCGCCAAGCGCTATTCAACGATTTTGTCGTTAACGACTGGGAACTTGCTTCTAGCAGGCAGTTTGTTTGCCATTGCTTTTTCACAAAGTCTCGGTGCGCTTGCTTTTATCATTGTCGTGTTTACGATTGGTGAAGTACTGCTCTTTGCAATGATGGATCTGTTTGTGGACAATATTGCAAAACCTGAAATGAAAGGATCATACTTCGGCGCAATGGGGTTTTCTCAGCTAGGCAGCGTCGTCGGACCGTTTGTCGGAGGATTGTGTATTGATTTATTTGGTGCATCCCATCCCCTTTCCATTTTTTCAGTCTTGGCGATTGTCACTGCTGCAGGCGTTCCGTTCTTACTCATCGGATACTACCGCCTAAAAAAACGAACGGCGGCTGCCGTCGCTGTAAAAGTAAGTGGAGGTCACTAAAAAAACCGCTCTCGTTTGAGCGGTTTTTCTTTATACTCGGCGGATGGCGATCTCTTCCACCTTATGCTGATCGCCTTTTTTTAAAATGAGATCAGCTCGATATTTTGTCGGTAAAATATTTTGATATAAATTAGGGCGATTGACAGTATTCCAAATTGTGCTTGCCATGTGATCTGCCTCTTCATCCGTCAAATCTTTGTATTGATGAAAGAAGGATTCAGGGTCTTGGAAAGCTGTTTCCCTCAGCAAACGGAACCGTTCTTTATACCATGATTGAATTTGCGCTTCAGCAGCATCTACATAAATCGAAAAATCAAAGAAATCTGATACAAACACACGCGGTTCATCCTTCAGATCATCCAGCGCTGGGGATTGCAGCACATTGATTCCTTCAATGATGACAATATCGGCATCTTCCACCGTTTCATACACACCTTCAAGCCGGTCATAAGTCAGATGCGAATATACCGGGGCATGCACGGTTTGTTTCCCTGATTTTAATTCGTTTAAAAAAGACAACAAGGCTTTGACATCATAGCTTTCCGGGAAGCCTTTCTTTTCCATGAGTCCTCGATCCTTTAATTCTTTTTGAGGATACAAAAAGCCATCTGTTGTCACAAGACTCACTTTCAGTCCATCTCCAAGCCTCGATAAAAGTGTTTCGATGATACGGGCCGTTGTGCTTTTCCCGACAGCCACACTTCCAGCAATCCCAATTAGAAAAGGAATTTTCGCATGATGCGGGTAGTTTAAAAAGGCATTCACATGCTGATTTTTTTGTTTTTCTGCAAAAACATGCAATGTCAAAAAACGAATAAGTGGTATGTAAATATCTTGAACTTCTTCAAGCGATAAATAGTCATTTAATCCTTGAAGTGCTCTTGCTTCCTCTTCTGAAACAGATACCGGCATATATTCTCCAAGAGCAGACCAAGCCTCTCTTGTATGACGTGTATATAAAGTATTAAAATCTAGTCGTGTGTCACTCAAAGTCTTTCCCACCAATCTTCACTAAACTCGTAACCAAAAAGACGATAATCCGATTGTAGCTTAAAATGAAGGCGCTGTCTTTATTTTTCAACTAAAGTTTGCTTCTTTTGCGAAAAAAAGCATTAAAAAAAGGAAAATGAGGGTAAATAAGAGTATTCAGTTCGATAGATAGAAGGGAGCACACCAAATGAAATATGTGATCATTGGCGGAGATGCAGCAGGAATGAGCTGTGCTATGCAAATATATCGAGAGGACCCGGATGCACATATTGTCGCTTTTGAAAAAGGAGAGATTTTCTCATATGGACAGTGCGGCCTCCCCTACTTGATCGGCGGTCTCATTGATCACCACAGCAAGCTGATTGCACGCAGTGCTGAAACATTTCGCGACAAATACGGAATTGATGCTAGATGCTTACACGAAGTGACCTCCATTGACCCAAAGCAAAAAATGGTGTCAGGGGCTCATACGAAAACAAAAGAATCCTTTACCGAAAGCTATGACCGCCTCTTAATTGCGACAGGAGCAAGCCCCGTCACACTGAATTTAAATAATCAGCCGCTAGAAGGCGTACACGTATTAAAAACCATTCCGCATGCGCTGTCCATTTTAGACCACTTAAAACAAAATATCACACATGTCACCATTATCGGCGGTGGATATATCGGCTTAGAGCTGGCTGAAAATTTAAAAGCACTGGGGAAAAATGTACATATCATTCAGCGGGGTTCAACACTTGGTCCGGGCTTTGACCCCGATATGGCAAAGCACCTGAAAGAAGAGGCGGATGCCCAAGGCATTCACGTGACTCTCGGGGAAACCGTGCAGACATTAGAGGGCGAGTCACGTGTCACAGCTGTTCAAACAGACAAACAAACCATAAGAACAGATATGGTCATCATGGCCATCGGCGTCACCCCGCAAACCTCTTTTTTAGACAAAACAGGAATCAAACGACTTTCAAATGGTGCCATTATTGTAAACGAATACATGCAAACCAATGTAAAAGACATCTATGCTGCCGGGGATTGCGCAGCCACTTATCACCGCATCAAACAATCACTCGATTATATTCCGCTCGGCACAACGGCGAATAAACAAGGAAGAATCGCTGGTTTTCATATGACGGGAACAAACCGGGCGTTTCAAGGCGTGACTGGAACTGCCGTCATGAAATTTATGAGCATGACAGCAGGACGAACGGGTTTATCTGAAAAGGAAGCACAAGCAGCTGATATTCCTTTTTCCACCATCACCATTGACAGTACAGATCACGCTGGATATTATCCAGATGCGCAAAAAATGAAAATCAAACTGCTTTACAGAAGTGATGACTACACCTTGCTCGGTGCCCAAATCATCGGAAGAAACGGTGTAGATAAACGGATCGATGTGATGGCAACTGCTCTTTACCAACAGCTAACCATAACAGATCTTGAAGATTTAGATATTAGCTATGCACCGCCTTTTAACAGTGTGTGGGACCCGCTTCAGCAAGCAGCAAGGCGGAGATAAAAAGACGGTCACAATGGCGGGCTTACTTCAAAAAAAAGAAACCAGTTCACGACCGGTTTCTTTTTTATTATTTTTTCATCATCGCTTTGCGTGCTGCTTTTTCAAATAAAAATGGGAATAATTGATACAATTTACTGCCAGTGTTCATCCATCCAGGCAGATTAATCTCTCTTTTTTTCGTCATCATAGCGGATACGACCTTCCCCGCCACCTTGTCCGCACTAAGCATCATGAATTCAACATTCTTCACATATTCACCGCTGCGATCGGCGATGGTAAAGAAGTCAGTGGCAATCGGGCCTGGATTCACTGTGGTGACGTGAATGCCGATGTCTGACAGCTCCATTCTGAGGCTGTTTGAAAAGCCAAGGACGGCATGCTTGGATGCAGAATAAATGGCTGATTTCGGGGTGGCAATCTTTCCTGCCTGAGAGGCAATATTGATAATATGTCCGTGTCCTCTTTGTTTCATCTCTGGAATGACCTTTTTCGTGCAGGCGATTAAACCAAACACGTTTACTTCAAACATCGACACCATTTCCTCAATGGAGGCATCTTCAACGAGATCAAACGCACCAAAACCGGCATTGTTCACCAAAATGTCAACAGCCCCCACTTCTTTATATGCGCGATCAATGTCCTCAAGATGACTGACATCTAGCTCCACGATGTGACACACCCCGCCAGCACTCATAATCTTTTCTTTTACACCCACCAGCTTTTCAATTCGTCTTGCTGAAATAATGATCTCTGCGCCTTCTGCTGCTGCCAAGTACGCCATTTTTTCACCAATGCCGCCAGATGCGCCTGTAATCCATATTCTCTTTCCTGTTAATCGCCCCATGCGTTTCACTCCTTAGTTTGCCCTGTAATAGAGAATTCCATCTTTTTGCACTTCTTCAATTTGTCCAGCTTCTAAGAGGACATCCAGCTGCCCAACAGTCTCTGACATCGTTAAAAACAAGGCCTCTTCATACAGCACTGGAAATAGCTTGCGGCAAAGATGAAAGGCAGTCATTTCTTTTCGTTTAAGCAGCTGATACATCGCATTTGCCCGTTTTTCTTGTTTCTTAAATCTTTCTTCGATCAATTCATGATGAGACGTGATGAGCTGCCCGTGTCCTGGATAAATCGTCTTGATCGGCAGATGAAGTAATCGATTGAGTGATGCTTTATATTGAAGCAGCGATTTTTGGCGTTCCTCCCCTTCATACGGCGCTTCCATTAACGGGTTTGAGGAAATAGTCGTCAAAAGAAGGTCTCCACCAATGAAGTGGCCCGTTGTTTCATCTAGAAAGGAAAGATGAGATTGTGCATGTCCCGGTGTTTCCATGACGAAAAAATGTTCATGCCCTTTCAACCGATCGCCTTCTTTGATGACGTCATCTACATGTGCAGTACAGGAATATGTATAAGATTGCTTCACGATTCTTTCACACTCATCAGGGCGAAGCGGCACACCTAACTGCTGAAAAAAGTGTTTCGTAAAAGCAATTTGATGCTCTTTAAACACAGGGTCCTGGCTAATATACGGCTCATTTACCTCATGTCCGATCACACGAACATGAGGCTTCATCAGATTTAAAAGACCGACATGATCTGCATGATGATGGGTCAACACCACTTGATCAATATCGTCAATTGATAAACGATGCTCATGTAATTGCGTGACAAAGGCGTGCTCCGCCTCTTCTGTCATCGGCCCGCAGTCCACTAAAGTCACAGCTTCTCCTTTTAAAATATATGCATGTACATCCCCAACAGCAAAAGGGGTCGGGATAGATAATTGAATGATGTCTTCTTTCACTTTTTTATGTCATCTCCTGCTTTTTGACTCATGATTCATTGTCACTTCGTCTTCTTTATTCATTGTATCCTGCAAAGGGCAGACTGTCATGCGGTTTAGGCGGTCAATTTTTTTATCTGTCCCTATTGACACAAACTTGTCCATCGTTGCATAATGAACAACAAATATAAAATGCGTGATGACAAGGATTAGTAAGCAAAATAATGATGCAAGAGAGTGAGGTCCGCCGGCTGTAAGACCTCACCATCCTCTTATTTGCTGAACCTGCCCTTTGAGCTGTTAGGCAAACCTAAACGTTTCCCGCGTTAAGGGACTAGAGCTGAGTATGCATATTTGCATGCTAATTGAGGGTGGTACCGCGAAAAACCTTTCGTCCTTTTCAGGCGAGAGGTTTTTTTATTTTCTACAAGGAGGAGCGGCTTATGAGTAAAATTGGATTTATTGGTGCAGGCTCAATGGCAGAGTCGATGATGAAAGGTTTATTAAAAAGCGGCATCATGTCAAACGACGATATTATTGTCACAAACAAAACGAATGAAAAACGTCTAGAAGAATTAAAGGTGCGTTATGGGGTCAAAACGGATTTCTCTCGTTCTTTTATTTATGAAGAAGCGGATATTCTCGTATTTGCTTTAAAACCGAAAGATGCTGAAAGCGGGATATCTGAAGTTCGGCCTCATTTACAAGGGCAGCTGATCATTTCTATTTTAGCAGGCATCTCAATTGAAACGATCCAACACAATGCTGGCGAGAAGACTGCGGTGGTTCGCGCGATGCCAAATACATCAGCCGCCATTCAGCAATCAGCAACAGGCATTTCTGTCAGTCAAGAAGTGACAGAGGATCAAAAGAATAAAGCAATCGAGCTGTTTGAAACGATCGGTCATGTGACGGTATTAGATGAATCACAGCTTAATGCTGTTACAGCTATTGCAGGAAGCGGTCCTGCCTTCATTTATCATTTGATTGAAGGAATGGAGCGAGGCGCTTCAGAACTTGGGATGGACCAAGCAACAGCGAAGCTGCTCATCTGCCAAATGATTGCGGGTGCCGCCAACATGCTTCAAAGCAGTGGTAAAGAACCTGCTGAACTGCGCAAAGAAATCACAAGTGAGGGCGGAACGACAGAAGCCGGCCTGAACACACTTGCTGCCTATCGATTTGAAGAAGCCGTTGTCGATTGTGTCAAAACCGCAACAAAACGAGCAGCAGAATTAAACGAAATGTTTTCAGCAAGCACTTATAAATGATAGAGAAAAGCACCTGTGTTGATGACAGGTGCTTTTTGACATACGCATCTATTTTTTCTCACTAGCAACTTGATGCAAACTGCCTGTTTCACACTTCGGTGCTTTTTTAGAAATGGCTTGTTCTAATAAAGAATTACGTGCCTGATAAAAATTCATATCGATTAACCATTCTTGATGCTTCACTAATTAGCACCTCCTCATGCAGATGATTCACTCATTGACATGATGGCTTTGATTTGATCGAGATGATGTAGTTCATGTAAGGCGATCGTTTCAGCTAATATTTGCACTGTCATCACCCCTTCTTCAGGATGCAGACCTGATTGCTCCCATGTATCGTTTTCTAATAGATGAAGTGTCTTGCTTCTTCTCTCTTTCAGTCTTTTAATCAATGCTTTGATTTCCTGTACGTTAAATCTTTCGTAAGCTCTTTCCTTCACATACATTTCAGGATCATACGATTGAAAAGGCGTATGGTCATTTGATATTGCTTGCTTTATTCGCTCTGACCAGACTTCTTCTGTATCATACAAATGCCCTGCAATTTGCTTGATCGACCACTTGCCCTCTCCCAAAGATTGATCTAGTGTGTGCTCATCACATGTCCCCACTAGCTGTTCTAGTTCACGGATACTTTCCTGAAGCGATGTAGTAATTTCTGTTTTTGTTAATTTTCCAGTTTCCATTTCATTCTCACCATCCTCTTCAAATAAATGTAAGTCATATTCTTTATCATACTCTATTTATCTAAGTCGTCGGATCGTTTATTTAAAAATAAAAAGCCCTATCATCACGATAGGGCTCTTCATCATATACTTACTTTTTCTCTAACAAAGCATGAATCGCTGAGTCTAATAATTCTGGCAAAATGCCAAATGAGAACGGGATGTGCAGGCGCTCTGTCCATTTGTGTGGGTCCTTTCCTAATGGACCCACGTTGATGACTGGAACGTAAAGTGCTCCCTTTTCTCCTTCCGGTAAAGAATAGCCTTTCTGATAAAGCGGCATATTGGTCGTGTAATGCCCTACGTCCTGTTTTTCGAGCTGTAAGTAACTTAAATCAGACAATCCCGGAAAATATTTCACTTCTTCTATTTCAAGACCATAACTCTTCTTCGCCTCAATTTGAATCCTCTTTAAGGTTGCTTGGATATGCGGATCTTCCGTTGAGGAAACCGCTGGATAAAATGGCGGGCTATAAAATAGAACAATGAGCGGCCCATCTTCCTTACAAAGCGTCGTCAGCTCAGAGACGATTTTGGTTGAAAAATCACGATCTCCAAGCTCACCTCGATTGGCAAACGCATAGTTTACAATGCGTTCAACCTCCTGTTTACCTGAGCGTTCAGCAGCTTTTTGATACAGCTCATGATACGTGAGAACGGTGATTCTCGTATCAATCGGTGTAAATGGTTTAAAGCGCTGAAAATCTGCTGTTTTTTGTTTGAGATCAGCTTCGATTTGGTCTGCTGCTTGTTTCGCCGTGTCATAAAGAAGCCCATGCAGTTCTTCACTTGAACGATTCATCATCAGCACATTAAATAAAGAAACAGCTGTGTGAGGTGTTTGAACGGAATAGGCTTCTTTTAAATCCTTTTGCATTAGGTTAGTTGGGGGCGGCGTGACTTCCCCATCTACTTCCTCACAATAATCACTATTCAGCTCTAACAGCCGATTTAATGCAGATACCATAAAATTCGCATTTAAGCCTGAGAACGGCTCTCCTACATGTGTTTCAATTCCTTTGCAGAAAAATCCGGCCAGCACCTTCCCTATACTGCCTGTATACATATAATAATGTTCATCACCTGGATACTTTTCAAACATAGGCTCACTGTTTAAGCACGCGGTATAGTCAAGGTCATGCTTTTCCTTAAGCTCCTTTAGTTTTGGAACAGCTTCAAGCATTCCTTGAGAATTCACTTCTTCATCTGGGACTGTGACGAGTAGGACATTTCCATCAAATGTCTCTGCCATCGCTCTTTCCAGCATAGACAGCTGTACAGTAAGACCTGCCTTCATATCCATGGCACCTCTTCCAAACAACCAGTCACCTGAAGCTAGATCTTCTCTTGCTCTTTTTGGGAGAAGCGCACTTTTTTGAGAAAATGACGCCATTAACTCCTCTGGCTTGCATGCCATGTTTTGAAATTCACCGTAATCTTCTGTATCGACAACATCGAAATGACTAAGCAGCAAAACGGTACGAGAAAGAGAACGGCGCTTTACAAGCGCCGTTAAATAATACCGGCCATCTTTCATCGGATGCAAAGCCAAATGATCAGGATTCTGCTTGTAATAAGGCCGCTCCCTCAGTAAATAATATAAATATTCAGCTAACGCAACTTCTCCAGTTGTACCCGATATGCTTTCATACTGCATAAGAGCTGTGAGCAGTTCCTTTCGTTCACTCTCTGTTTGCCATTTCATTCGTTCTCCCCCTTTGCTTTCTCTATTTCTCCATTATACAAAAACGTGTATAAAAGCTATATTCTTTGAGCACCTTTTATGACGAAAGTTTGATTGGCTGTTATAATCGGCTATACAATTCTATGAGGAGGCGAAGGTATTTGGAAACAAAACTCTTTTCACCTTGGACATTAAAAGGTGTTACGCTCAAAAACCGCATCGTAATGTCCCCGATGTGTATGTATTCATCCTATGATCGGGATGGGAAATTACAGCCTTTCCACTTTACACATTATATTTCCCGTGCCCAAGGTCAAGCTGGCCTGATCATGGTGGAGGCAAGTGCCGTTTCCCCCGAGGGAAGAATTAGTGATCAAGACCTCGGAATTTGGAGTGATGAGCACATTGAAGGCTTCGCTTCATTAAATGAACAAATCAAAGCATACGGAACCAAGACAGCCATCCAGCTGGCTCATGCAGGACGTAAAGCTGAACTAGATGGTGACATCCTAGCACCATCTAGCATTCCATTTGATGAACAGTCTAAAACCCCTGTCCAGATGTCCGTCGATCAAATCAAAGATACTGTTCAGGCGTTTCAGGATGCAGCAGTCCGGGCAAAAAAGGCCGGCTTTGACATCATTGAAATTCATGGGGCGCATGGCTATTTGATTAATGAATTCCTTTCACCGCTGGCAAATCATCGAACAGATGATTATGGTGGTTCACCAGAGAACCGTTATCGTTTCTTAAGAGAAGTCGTCGATGCAGTCAATGAAGTATGGGACGGCCCATTATTTGTCCGTGTGTCGGCTTCTGATTACACGACAAAAGGACTTGATATTGCTGATTACATTGGCATTGCTACATGGCTGAAGGAACAAGGTGTCGACTTAATCGATGTCAGCTCAGGCGCTGTCATACAGGCGAAAATCAGCACATTCCCTGGCTACCAAGTGACCTTCGCAGAAAAAATCAAAGCAGGTGCCGGTATTCAAACAGGTGCTGTCGGTCTGATCACATCTGGTGTACAGGCAGAG
The DNA here is from genome assembly GCF_050496725.1 of Bacillus sp. MM09(2025). NCBI lineage: Bacteria > Bacillati > Bacillota > Bacilli > Caryophanales > Bacillaceae > Bacillus > Bacillus sp. MM09(2025). The sequence continues at coordinate 216,119 of NZ_JBNWEN010000003.1, read as the reverse complement.
GAGATTTTACGAAATCAGCGTGCAGACTTAATTTTGATAGGCAGAGAATTTTTACGGGATCCATACTTCCCAAAAACAGCTGCTGAAGAGCTTCGTACATCCATCGAAAGCCCGCGTCAATATGACCGCGCTTGGTAAAAATGCATAGGAAAAAGGTGTCTATTTTTTGAAATAGGCATCTTTTTTGTTTTTAAGAGAAACATATCTGCCTTTTGTGCCGTCTTTTAGCTAAAGAACCACTTAGAGGAGATGGAAGAATGAACTCGGCAATGATTGAAAGAATGTATCATATAGATGGACATCATTTTTATACAAAACATCGTCAGGGCAAAAGGCAAGCCACCATTATCTTTGAAGCAGGCTACGGCATTTCGGGTGATACGTGGTCGAATATGGCCCGTGATATCGATCCTGAGCTTGGGGTTTTCTTATATGATCGATTAGGAAATGGAAAAAGCAGTGAGAGCAGTGAAGGAAGAACATTGCATGATCTTGCAGATGATTTAGATGCGCTGCTAAAAGAAGCCGATATCCAGCCGCCTTTTCTCATTGTGGCTCACTCATTTGGCTCTCTTGTCAGCCGGTTATGGGCAAGCCGCAGAGGGGATGACGTCATTGGCATGGTGCTGTTAGACCCAGCAAGTGAGGAGCAAGAGCAGGTGATCCTGCCGCTTTTATCAAAGGAAGAACGCACCTCATATATGGCGCAGTTTACAGCAGAATGTACGCATGAGGATTTTCAGCAAATGCTCAGCACAATGAAAGAGGAGCAAACCCATTATGGGATGATGCCGCTCCTTGTCATTTCATCAGGTAAGAGCCGATTGTTTCATCCAGCACACGAGGCATGGCTCAGACTTCATAAACGGATGCTGTCTTTGTCATCCCAAAGTGGATGGATTCAAGCGCAGAACAGCTCGCACTATATTCATCATGATGAACCGCATATTGTGCAGCTTGCGATCTATGATGTATGGTGCGCAGCCAAACAACCTGTTTCCTATTATCAAACAGCCAATTAAAAACAAAAACTCCTTGACTAGTTTTGCGTCAAGGAGTTTTTTTCTTTATGCCGTTGGAGCTGACTGACTTTTTTTAGACAGCAGCTTTTCAATGCTGACAAGCTGAACACATAATGTAAAGATGTCAATCGCTTGCTCTAGTTCTTCAAGTGATGGGAACGTTGGTGCAATGCGAATGTTACGATCGAGCGGGTCTTTTCCATAAGGATAAGTCGCGCCTGCACCTGTCATGGTCACACCAGCTTCTTTTGCCTTTTGCACAACAGCTTTTGCACAATGATCAAGTGTATTTAAACTAATAAAATATCCGCCATTTGGCTTGTGCCATTCTGCAATGTCCTTCCCGCCAAGTGTTTCATCAAGAATGGAAAGAACGAGGTCAAACTTTGGCTTAATGATCGCTGCATGTTTTCTCATATGTTCCTTCAAGCCTTCTGGATTCTTGAAGAAACGAAGGTGTCTTAATTGATTGATTTTGTCTGGTCCGATCGTTTGAATCGATAATTGTTTTTGAGTGAAGCTCACATTATCCGGGCTAGATGCCATGAGTGCAATACCTGAGCCTGGGAATGTAATTTTAGAAGTAGATGCAAACATAAATACACGATTAGGGTGCCCTGCTTCCTCTACTGCTTGAAAAATATCTTTTAACGTATCAGGCGTATCCGTTAGGTGATGGACTGCGTATGCATCATCCCAAAAAATGCGGAAGTCGTCTGCTTTTGTTTTCATCGAAGCAAGGCGGTCAACCACCTCATCTGAATACGTAATGCCATCTGGGTTGCTATATTTTGGCACACACCAAATGCCTTTAATCGCTTCATCCTCTGCGACCAATTTTTCGACCTGATCCATATCAGGTCCATCAGCTTTCATATCTACCGTGATCATCTCTATGTTAAATAGCTCACAAATGGAAAAGTGACGGTCATATCCTGGGCTTGGTGCAAGGAATTTTACCTTTGGCAGCTTTCCCCAAGGTGTTTTGCTGTCATATACACCGTGGGTCATGGCACGGGCAATGGTATCGTGCATCATATTCAGGCTGGAATTACCGCCGATGATGATTTGTTCTGGCTTCAGATTGAGCACATCTGCAAAAAATGTCTTCGTTTCAGGAAGCCCTGTCAAACCGCCATAGTTACGCACATCTGTGCCATCTTCAGCCGTCATCGCATCCTTTGATGTCACAACATCGAGCATGCCCATAGACAAATCGAGCTGTTTTGGTGAAGGTTTTCCTCTAGACATGTCTAAGTGTAAGTTTTTACTTTTATACGTTTCGTACTCATTTTGTAGTGCTGCATATAGGTCATTTAATTCTGCTTCACTTAACGCTGTAAAACCGCTCATCTTTGATTGTGCCTCCCGTATTCTTCATAGTTTCATTCGTCATTTGTTTTTTCTTCACCATTTTACCACTACCTGAAAAAGAGAGTCATTATAAATATCAAAAAAATCACACAACTTTTTTTGACGTTTCATCCAATTTTTACAGGGTGCGGTCAATGGAAAAAGAAGAGAAATCCTGTGCAGCTTCTGTCAGCGGGAATATATCGCGTGCCTCTTTCAATAGTTGTTTTAGTGCCTCTTCTCCCTGGTAACGTGCACTAATATGGGTCAAAATTAATCTTTTTGCGCCCGCTTCCAGCGCTGTTTTCGCTGCTTGTTCTGTCGTGCTGTGATAATAATTGTAGGCTAGCTCAGCATCTTCTTTACCGAATGTTGCTTCATGGACTAACACATCCGCATCCTTGGCAAGCCTTGTTATATTCTCGCATAAACGGGTATCTCCTGAAAATGCAACGATTCTCCCTTTTTTAGGGGGTTCCAAATAATCGGTTCCATCAATGATTCTTCCATCTTCGAGTGTCACGGTTTCACCATTTTTTAACTTCTGATACAAAGGTCCAGGTTTTACACCGATTTCTTTTAGATCTTCGGCTTTTAATGCACCTGGTACATCTTTTTCTACTACCCGATAGCCGTAAGCTGGAATCCCGTGAGATACTCTTCTTGCTTCTACTTGAAAGGTATCATCTTCAAATACGATCCCTTCATCTATCTCTATGATATGCAGCGGATATGTCAAATGCGTTTGTGTAGCTGAAAGTGCTGCGTTCACAAACGCTTTGATGCCCTTAGGTCCATAGATCGTTAGTTCATCTTCTCCGCCTTGGAAGGATCTGCTCCCAAGCAGTCCTGGGAGACCGTATACATGATCACCATGCATATGAGTGATAAATATTTTCTCAATCTTTCTCGGTTTAATCGTTGTATGTAATATTTGATGCTGCGTCGCTTCTCCGCAATCAAAAAGCCACACTGCTTTTCTTTCTTCTAAAAGCTTTAGTGCAGTGCAAGTGACGTTTCTAGTTTTCGCAGGAATGCCTGCACCCGTTCCTAAAAAGAGCAGTTCCATTACTTTTCCTCCTAAAGCCGGTATACAATATCTTTATTCATATAGAATACATGAAGACAAGGTAAATGTGAATTCAGCGGAATTTTCGAAAAAAGTCAAACGAGAGCAGAAAAAGTCGAATCAAATGTTTGCTTTACGAACAATGAAGCTTTAAAATAAAGAAAATGTACATACATTCTCGGTTTTTACAACAATGCTACGAATAAAGTGAGGTACTTTTCGTGAATACAGAAACTAACAATCCAAAAGCAGTCATTGTCATTTTTGGCGCAACAGGAGATCTTGCCAAACGCAAGCTCTACCCTTCTATACATAGACTTTATCATAGCGGAAAACTTGGCGATCAATTCGCCGTGGTCGGTGTTGGACGCCGTCCGTGGTCTCATGAGGATCTAAGAGCTGTGGTAAAAGAATCTGTTTCTTCTGATGATGCAGAAGCGAAAATAGAGGAATTCAGTTCACATTTTTATTATCACGACTTTGACGTATCAAGCCCTGCTTCCTATCAATCGCTTAACACACTTCTAACAGGCCTTGAAGATACGTACAGTATCCCAAACAACCGGATGTTCTATTTAGCGATGGCACCGGAATTCTTCGGAACGATTGCAAAGTTCCTAAAAAGTGAAGGTGTATCAAAAACAACTGGCTGGTCAAGACTTGTCATCGAAAAACCATTTGGCCATGACTTGCCAAGTGCGAAAAAGTTAAATGAAGAAATTCGAGATGCATTCTCTGAAGATCAGATTTATCGTATTGACCACTATCTCGGTAAACAAATGGTTCAAAACATTGAGGTCATCCGTTTTGCAAATGCCATCTTTGAACCACTTTGGACAAACCGATATATCTCAAACATTCAAATTACATCTAGTGAGTCATTAGGGGTTGAAGACCGGGCCCGCTATTACGAAAGTTCAGGTGCTCTAAGAGATATGGTCCAAAACCATATGCTTCAAATGGTTGCACTTTTAGCAATGGAGCCGCCAATTAAGCTGAATACCGAGGAAATCCGCAGCGAAAAACGGAAAGCATTACGCGCTCTTCGTCCTTTCTCTAAAGATGAGGTCGATCAATTCTTTGTCCGCGGACAGTATGATGCTGGTACGGTTGATGGCGGCATGGTTCCTTCATATCTTGAAGAGCAAAATGTTGACCCGAACTCAAACACGGAAACATTCGTTGCAGGGAAGCTGCTCATCGATAACTTTAGATGGGCCGGCGTGCCATTTTACATTCGTACTGGAAAACGTTTAGAAAAGAAATCTACTCAAATCGTTGTTCAATTTAAAGACATTCCAATGAACCTGTACTATGGTAACGGAAATTCCATGCATCCGAACTTACTCGTCATTCATATTCAGCCAGATGAAGGCATTACCCTTCACCTGAACGCTCGCAAGCTTGATGGCGGTACATTTGCAAAGCCGATTAAGCTCGACTACCAAACAAACCATAATGACATCATGAATACACCAGAAGCATATGAAAAGCTGATTCATGACTGCTTGCTGGGTGATGCTACGAACTTTGCTCACTGGGATGAAGTGGCGCTTTCTTGGAACTTTGTTGATCCGATTTCTGAAAAATGGGCAGAAAACAAAACATTAAAACCAAATTATCCTGCTGGTTCTATGGGACCGAAAGAAGCCGATCAGCTTCTAGAAAAAGATGGGTATCATTGGTGGAATATATAAAATGATATAAAAAAGAGCAGTCTCCCTTGGGGGTTCTGCTCTTTTTTTAACGTCCTGTTTTCGTAATTTCAACCGTTGAAAAGTCGAACTTATCATAGCGATGATGACTAAAGGAGTACTCAAACGGCCGGCCTGTGTTTAAATAAGCAACCTGTTCGACCTCTAGCACAGGATCCGTTGGGTCACAGCCTAAATATTGCTGGTCTAGCTCGTCTGATTTAGCCGCTCTAATTTTCTTATGCGCGCCTGCCACTTTTAAATTCAAATCATTTGATATGTAGCCATAGATGGATCCCAATAAAACCTCTTCATCTATTCCCTTAATAAGATTGACGGGCATAAACGTTTTTTCTAATACGTATGGCTCCTCGTCCACAAGACGGAGACGGATGATGTCATAAATGGGTGTGGTGGAGTCTATGGATAGGTGGGCTGCCACCTCTTTGCTTGGAAAATGGACATCAAAGTGAATGATTTGCGTCGTGACGTTTTTATCCGCCATGACTTTTGTGAACCCTTTATTTTCATGTCCTGACACATTGATTGCCCCTTGATTGAGAGCTGCCTTCACAATAAATGTACCGTGACCTCTTTTTCTAAAGAGGAGACCTTCTGCTACGAGAAGATCGAGCGCACGCTTCATCGTCATTCGGCTGCATTGAAATTCAGCGGCAAGCGAGTTTTCATCTGGAATGGGTTGATCTTCTGGATAATATGCTGTTCCTATTCGTTTTCTGATTTCTTCTGAAATGAGTTCGTACTTTTTCATCTCACACCACCAACTGACTTGTTTTTTCATAGCTTCCTCTCATTCTACACTAAGCCTAGTGAGCTTAAAAGGTACCAGCCATTTTTGTTTCATCCATTTACCGTCACATAAGAAAAATACTTGCCCTTTTCAAGGAAAGAGCAAGTATCTTGATTAAAAACCGTTATTTTCTGATACCGATTGAAACCAGTATCCACTTTTCTTAATCGTACGTTTTCCGTCTTCTTGAAGATCAACTGAGACAAATCCATAGCGATTCTTATAGGCATTCGACCATGACCAGTTATCCATAAAGGTCCACAGATGATAGCCTTTTACATTACTTCCTTCTTGAATGGCTTGATGCACCCATTTCAGATGCTCTGAAATAAAGTCAATGCGGTAATCGTCATGAATCATTCCTTCTTCATCCTTAAACCGCTCTTCTCCTTCAACACCCATTCCATTTTCAGAAATAAAACATTCAATATTATCATAGTCTGTTTGGACTTTTTTCAATATATCATAAATGCCTTTTTCATAGATTTCCCAGCCACGATACACATTCATTTTTCTTCCCGGCATGTCAAATGCATCAAAATAATGATTTGGCATAAATGGGGCATTTGGATGCGGCATATGCTCTTTCGCTTTCACTCTTCTTGGCTGATAATAGTTGATTCCAAGGAGATCGACGGTATTCTCTTGAATGAGCTCAAGGTCTCCTTCTTCCATACTCGGCATAAAGCCTTCTTTCTTTAAGACCTCTACTAGTTTCTCTGGGAAATGTCCCTTCACCGCAGGATCTAGGAAGGAACGGTTAAAGAAAGCATCCGCCATCTCAGCTGCTTCTACATCGCACGAATTCTGGCTTCTCGGATAAGATGGGGTAAGATTAAGGATGATGCCAATCTTACCGCCTTGCTTCAGCTTTTTATAAGCCGCAATCGCCTTCGCATTTGATAAAAGTTCATGATAACCGACCTGTACAGCCTTTTGGAAATCAACTTCGTTTGGATAATGAAAGCTATACATATATCCGCCCTCTACAGGAACGATCGGTTCATTATGGGTAAACCATTTTTTCACCCGGTCGCCAAATAATTGAAAGCACAATTCTGCATAGCTCACATAATCATCTACTACCTGTCTGTTGACCCAGCCGCCTTTTTCCTGAAGTGCCATTGGCATATCGAAATGGTACAGGTTCACAAACGGCTCAATATCTTGTGCAATCAATTCGTTGATCACATCATTGTAAAAAGATACTGCTTCTTCATTGACCGCACCTGTCCCTTCAGGCAAGAGACGTGACCATGAAATGGACAACCGGAATGAATTGTGCCCAATTTCTTTCATCAAACGAATATCCTCTTTATATTTTCGGTAAAATTGAGATGTCACGTTCGGTCCAACGCCATCAAAAAAACGAGTCGGCTCTTGCTCAAACCAATGATCCCAAATATTCGGTCCTTTTCCATCACCAGGAACGCTTCCTTCTGTTTGCGTGGCAGAGGCAGAAGATCCCCACCAGAAACCTTCCGGAAATGTATATATTTGCTTGTTATTTTCCATCGACATGTATTGAGTCTCCTTCACCTTTGATGTTGGTTGTTTTTGTTTTTTCCGTTGTGGTTATTTTTTCATTTTTCACATTCATACGGTCAATAAACTTCAGGAACGGGAACCAAATGACAAACACGATCATCAGGTTAAACAGCTGAAGAAGCCCGCCAGCTAGTGAATTGGTTGCCATGATTCCGCTTATAAAGATCGGCACCGTCCAAGGAATATTCACGCCAGTCGGCGGTGGTACAATGCCTGATGCCATCGCAAAATAAGAAATACATGTAATGACCATTGGCGCCAAAATCCATGGAATAAGAATAAGCGGGTTCATGACAATCGGTAAGCCGAAAATAATCGGTTCATTGACGTTAAATAATCCTGGTCCTAAGCCTAGCTTTGCTACCTGTTTTAATTGCTTACTTTTCAGGAAAATTAAAATCGTAAACACGACAGCTAGCGTCATACCGGTTCCGCCCATGCCAACCGTATAAATTTCGATAAACTGCTTGCTGATGATATTTGGAACCTCACCAGTTTTTGTATAGCTCTCTAGGTTTTGAATGGACAACGTATTCCAAATGGGGTCCATGACAGAGTTGATAATAATTTGGCCGTGAAGCCCAAAGAACCAAAGAATTTGTATAAAGAAAACAGCGATCAAGGTAGGAATGATACCGCTTCCAAGTCCGACAAGCGGTGCCTGAATCGCATGATAAATCAAGTCATGCATGTTTGTTTTGAAGCCTTGTGTAATGATGATATTGATCAGTAAAAAGGTTGTGAGTGTCAAAGTAGCCGGGATCAGTGCAGCAAAAGACTTTGAAACAGCTGGCGGAACCCCTTGCGGCATATTAATGACAAATTTCTTTTGGACAAAATAACGATAAATTTCAGCAGACAAAAAGCCTGTGATCATCCCAAGGAACATTCCCTTTGCTCCTAAACGATCGACTGGGATCACGCCTGCAATAGATGCACCGCCTTCTTGTTCTAGTAAAAATGGCGTTAGAAGTAGAAAAGAGGCTAAAGCAATCACGCCGCCAAAGACAGCTTCTACATCATAGCTTTTCGATAAATAGTAGCCAATCCCAAATACAACAAACACACTCATAATGCTGATGGTCGCACTTGGCGCGATATTCAGTGCAGACTGGACACCTTCCAGTGCGGTTTGACTCATGATTTTATCTAAAAATGGCAAATTCATTAGCACAACCATTATGGAACCAAAAATAGTAAGCGGGAACGCAAGCATAAAGGCATCCCGTAATACACCTAAATAGCGGTTATTGTTCAGTCTCCCAGCAATCGGAACCAAAATGGCACTTATTTTATCAAACATTGGTTTCCCCCCCTTGTTTACACCCTTTATTGTTTAAGCGATTGGAAAATCGGCAGGAGCTCTCCCACAAGCTCCTTCATCGTAATAGTCGACATTAAGTGGTCTTCTGCGTGCATGAGCAATAAGGAGAAAGGCGTTTTCTCCCCGCCTGCCTCTTGCTGTACGAGTTGAAAATGGATGCCATGTGCATGACGTAAATCTGCTTCGGCTTCTTTCATGAGACCAAATGCCTCATCTTCTTGACCTTCTCGAAATTGTTTCAGAGATTGAAGCAATTTGCTGCGTGCATTACCGCTGTGTAAGATCAATTGAAAACTGACTTGTTCCTCCGTAAGCCCTTCGAGTGTTTTCTTTTCCATTCTTTACGCTTCCTCCATCAATGTAACGGCTTGTTCATACGCTTTTTGTCCATCGGCAAGCCCATACGCCTGCATATCGATGACCTCTACTGCAATCCCGTATTTTGTTGCTTCTTTTTGAAGATCCCCTTTTAAAAAGCTCATTTGCGGTCCAATTAACACAACATCCGCATTCGCCATTTCTTTCCTCGCTTGATCTTGTCCAACTGCCCAAATTTCTGCCTCGTCCCCTATTGAGTCGGCATGAGCCTTCATCTTTGTAACTAGTAAACTCGTAGACATTCCTGAACTGCATGCTAATAAAATACGTTTCATTTCTCTCACCCCATTGTTGTAATAAAAGCGCTTCCAGTTAATATTATATATTTTTATTTCTAAATGTCTAGACATTTAGAATGATTTGTCTGTATTTTATATAAAAAAGAGCGTATGTGTGTGTACGCTCTTTTTGTTTCTTCTTATCCTTTTCCTGCTTGGAAGCCAGGATACTTTGTCATGCCGCCGTCCACATAGAGCGTCAACCCTGTCACATAGCTCGCCTCTTTTGACGCCAGCCAGACAGCACATGCTGCTACTTCTTCCGGTTTTCCGATATAACCAATCGGTATAAGCTCAATTACGCCTTTTTTCAATGCTGGATCATTAAATTTTTCAGCATTGATCGGGGTATCAATTGCGCCTGGTGCAATGCTGTTTACGCGGATTTTTTTAGGGGCATATTCTAGTGCCAGCGTTTCTGTTAAAAGCTTGGCGCCTCCTTTACTTGCTGCATAATGGACGAAATGCGGCCATGGAATTTGTTGATGGACCGATGACATATTAATGATCGATCCTTCAATTCCATGTTCTGTCATATACTTCAATGCATCACGACAGCCTAAAAACATACCTGTTAAATTGGTGGACATCACTTTGTTCCAATTATCTAGCGTCATCTCCGTTGAAGGGACTTCATTTTCAATTCCTGCATTATTAATCATGACATCAAGACTGCCATATGTATCGACAGCTTGATCAATCATTGCCTTCATATCCTCTTCCTTTGATACATCTCCTTTAATTTTGACAGCCTGTCCGCCACTTTTCTGAATCTCAGCAATCGTGTCATCTGGGTTTTCTTTGTCGGAGAAATAATTAATTACCACATTGGCTTTTTCTTGTCCAAACCGGCGCGCCATCGCTTGACCTATTCCTGTACCAGCTCCTGTAATCACGACTGTTTTTCCTTCTAAATCTGGATACATTCGTTTACCCTCCTATTTTGTAAATCCTAATAGCACGCCACCTGCAATGATCATCAAGCAGCCTGCAATGACAAAGCTTGTTCTGGATGCTTTCTCTTTTAATAAGTAAATGCCGCCTAATGTCGAGATAACGATCCCTGTCTGTGACATCGAAAAACTTACGGCGACACCAATGAGCGGAATGGCCAAAAGAAGTCCGAGATTTCCTGTCGACCAAACAAGCCCGGCAATGATATTTTTAAACGTATATTTACTAAACGGGTTCTGCTTAAGACTAATCGCCAAGGATGAAAGCAGCATGCCGACCGATTGCGGAACGAGGGCAGACCAGCCATCAATATGAAACCATCGCAAAATAACAACATATCCGACATAACCAACCGTTGAGATAAGCAGAATCATGATCCCTTTTTTGAAATTGCCCCCACCGTTCCCACCGCCATTCTTTTTTTGACCGAGCGATGTCAGCACAACACCTGCAATAATCAGTAAAATGGCACAAGAACCAATGAGTATGACCGTCATCGTTTGCCATTCTTTGAAGACCATGACGCCAAATAACGTAGTGCTCACAAGCTGCATGCCGGTTGACAAAGGAACCGCCTTCGAGACTCCGAGAAACGCAACACTTGAAAGCTGATTCATTTGCCCAATGCTCCAAAAGATGCCTGAAATGATAGAAACTGCAAAAATAAACGGTGTCAGCTCTGGCATTTTGATGAAGAAGGCTGCAATTGAAAATATAAATGCGCCAAGCGTAATACCGAGGGTTTGCTGGTAAGCATTCCCGCCAAGTTTGACACTGATGAGAACAATACTTCCCCAAAATATCGCTGGGAGAAGTGCATATAAGATGCCCACTTCGATCCCTACTTTCTTTTCTTTTTTACATAGCATCCCTCTTTTTCGCATTTTTAGCCGAAAAGATGCAAACACAAAAAAACCTTACCAAAGGGTAAGGTTTTTCAGTCATTCTATGTTTATTTCATCCATTCTGTATGGAAGATGCCTTCTTTATCTGTGCGCTCATACGTATGTGCACCGAAATAGTCACGCTGCGCTTGAATTAAGTTCGCTGGCAGGACAGCTGTGCGATAGCTATCAAAGTAAGCAAGTGCACTTGAGAATGAAGGAACAGGAACTCCTTGCTCCACTGCAAGTGAAATGACTTTACGAAGAGATGATTGATAGCTTTGAGCAATATCCTTAAAGTAAGGATCAAGCAATAGGTTTTTCAGTTCTGGATTACGGTCATATGCTTCTTTAATTTGTTGTAAGAAGGCTGCACGAATGATACAGCCACCACGGAAGATCATTGCAATTTCACCGTATTTCAAATCCCAGTTATACTCATCAGATGCTGCTTTCATTTGCGCAAAACCTTGTGCATATGAGCAGATTTTACTCATGAATAAGGCTTTTCTAACCGCTTCGATCAGCTCTTGTTTATTCTCTGCTGATTGTGCTGGCTTAGGACCTTCGATTAATTGACTTGCTTCAACACGCTCATCTTTCATCGCTGAAATGTAGCGCGCGAAAACAGACTCAGTAATGATTGGAAGCGGAACACCTAGATCAAGAGAACTTTGGCTCGTCCATTTTCCAGTTCCTTTTTGTCCAGCTTTATCTAAGATCACATCCACAAGCGGCTGGTTTGTTTCTTCATCCACTTTTGTGAAAATATCAGCTGTAATTTCGATTAAATAGCTGTCAAGCTCACCTTTATTCCATTCTGAGAATACTTCATGAAGCTCCTCTGCTGATAATCCAGCCACATGCTTCAAGATAAAGTATGATTCAGAAATCAATTGCATGTCTCCGTACTCGATGCCGTTATGGACCATTTTGACATAATGTCCTGCTCCATCTGGGCCGATATACGTTGTACATGGCTCGCCATCTACTTTCGCAGAGATCGCTTCTAAAATTGGTTTCACTAGCTCATGCGCTTCTTTTTGACCGCCAGGCATGATCGATGGACCTTTTAGTGCCCCTTCTTCACCGCCAGAAACACCTGTACCAATGAAGTGGATACCACTTTCCGCAAGCTCTTGATTACGTCTTTGCGTATCCTTGTAATATGTATTTCCACCATCAATTAAGATGTCACCTTTCTCTAGGTGAGGAAGTAATGATTGAATGGTTGCATCCGTTGCTGCACCAGCTTTTACCATTAAAAGAATTTTACGCGGTGTTTCAAGCGACTGAACAAATTCTTCGATGCTGTATGTGCCTACAACGTTTTTCCCTTTTGATTCTTGAAGAAATTCTTCCGTTTTGCTGCTAGATCTGTTATAAACGGACACGGAGAACCCGCGGCTTTCAATATTAAGGGCAAGGTTTTTCCCCATAACGGCTAGTCCAACCACACCGATTTGTTGTTTTGACATAATTCTGACGTCCCTTCTAACACACTATATTGATTAATGCTGAAATGATGTACCCTTTGAAATTACCACAACACCACCTCTTTTATCAAGTTTTCAGGCTAGTCATTTCCTCTTTTGTCCTGAAAAAAGTCTTTATTAAAACTTGTTCCACTTGTTTTGCTCTCTTTTTCCTTGATTGTTATCCCTCTTTGAACGAGGGATTTTCCATACTTTTCTTTCAGTCCTTCTAAAATGGTTTGAAGAGGCTCTTCTTTTGCATCTTCTGTATAGGAAAATAAATCAAGCTGTTTAACGGCTGCTTTTCGTTCTACAAGATCTGTCCCCGTCACACCTAAGAGTCTCACAGGCTGGTCATTCCAATGTTTAAGGAATAACTGCCTTGCTGCCTCAAATAAGTCTTCCTTCCGATCCGTCGGATTCGTGAGGGTGACACTTCGCGTAATATTTTTCCAGCTTGCGTACCGAATCATGATGAGCAGCCGATTTGCCATCACTTCTTTTCTTCTTAACCTTGCACTCACAGATTGTGATAGCTTATCAATTAACGCGACAAGTTCATCTGGATCGTCAGAATCATGAGGAAGGGTTGACGAATTACCGACGGATTTAAAATCGTATATTCTTTCTGGGTCTACGATGCCGTCATGTTCACCATTCGCCTTTTGCTTTAATCTCGGTCCATTGATGCCTAGTAATTCCTTTAGTGTATACTCATTTGCTTTCGCTAAGTCTTCAATGGTGTGAATGCCAATCGTTTTCAATTTATCTGCCGTTTTTTGTCCAACTCCGTGCATGTCACCCGCTGGCAGCGGCCATAGCATTTGGGGTACATCTCGTTTACGCAAAATGGTGATGCCCATTGGTTTTTTCCAATTAGACGCCATTTTCGCTAAAAATTTATTCGGCGCAATGCCAATACTTGAAGGAAGCATGAGCTCCTCTACAAGCCTCGTTTGAATATCATGAGCCGTTTTCAACGCGTGCTCGGCATATGGCGTATGCGTTAAATCAATATAGCCCTCGTCGATGGATACTGGCTCGACTAAATCGCTGTATTCTCTTAGTATCGTAAACATCTCTTGTGAGGAGCTTCGGTACCGGTCAAAGTTTGGTGTACGGACAATCAGCCCCGGACAAAGCCGCTTCGCTTCCCATAACGGCATCGGGGGCTTTACACCTAGCGCTCTTGCCTCATAGCTGCACGTCACCACAATCCCTTTACGCTCTTTCGCATTTCCGCTAATGGCTAAAGGTTTCCCTCTCAAAGAAGGATCATACGCCATTTCTACATTGGCATAAAACGCATTCATGTCTATATGAAAAATAATATTTGACATTGGCATAACCCCATTTTCTTCAGTTCCTATATTTTAATCAGAAGTTCCGAATCGATCAAATATGATGAATCTCTTTTATGCTCAATTATACATTGATTTATTTCATCTTTCCTCAAAAAAACCTTCTCTAAAAAAGAGAAGGTTTCACGAATTATACTTTTTCTTCAAGCATACCATTTTGATATTGAATAGCCTCGTATGTTAACACTTCATTTTTATTGTCATTCAAATGTTTCACAACCGGAGTCGGCTGCTGATTAAAATTCATACTCAAGCTTTGATTGGAGTAGTGGCCAGCTGGATCAATATAATACTTGTAATCAATGACTCTTTCCACATCAATGTCTGCGTATGCAATTCCCTCTGTTTCAGCTGGAACCATATCACTGATCGGTTCTCCATCTGGACCGTAAATGCACGTATGCCCACTCTTAAATGTGTCAAAGTAATCTCTTTGCTCCTGCGTTAAACAAATCATCTCTTTCATTTCTTCCGTATAGATTGAAGAAGTCATCAGCACAAAAGTTTGTGTCGCAATAGCATAATATCTGCTTGAAATTTCATCATCAAAATAACCTGGCCAAGATGCTACATGCACCTGTTCATTTTGAGCATTCATCGCCATCAAATCTAGTGGTACTTGATGCTCCCAGCACATCAATCCGCCAAGATTGCCAATGTCAGTTTGAAAAACGGGCATCATGCTTCCACTTCCATCTCCCCAAATCAGTCTTTCTGCTACAGAAGCTCTCATTTTCCGATGTTTTCCTATTAAATCCCCATTTGGGTTAAACCAAAGTTGAGCTAAATAGAGGGAACCGCCATCTTTTTCACTGCATGATATACAAACGTACGTTTCATTTCTTTTTGCTGCCTCACTTATTTTTTGGATAGCTAAGCTAGGGATTTCGACTGCATTTTTATATAATTTGTGATAGAACTTTCTTGTATATTCTGGATGACCAATAAAAGCAAACCAAGGATAACCAGGTAAAAATGCTTCTGGGAATGCCACAAGTTTAGCACCATTTGAAGTTGCTTCGTCGATCAGTTCACATGATTTCTGAACGGTTGCCTCCAAATTTAAGTAGATAGGGGCTGCTTGTACCGCAGCTGCTCGAAACTTCGGGTAAATACTTGTCATATTCAAAACCTCCATTTCTTCTATTCCCCCTCATTATAAGATAGGAATGGTGAAGTTTGGATGACAAATACCACTTTATACAAAATAAGGATTTGCACTTAATAAAGAAAACACTTGGTCCTGTTAGACATTTCACAATGTGTATAGTACACTGTGAGTAATGAAATGGATGTGATAATCATGATTATTGATACATTCAATGAAGTCTTTTTCCTTGTTGAATTCTTTACGATTATTCTTCCAGCGCTGACGGCCATCGGCATTGCGTTTTTATTAAAAGACTGCCGTATGAACGAGCACCTCGGTGGACATCGTTTGGAAGAGTTGGACGCATCTTTATTGAATCGAACAGACTTTCTGTTTATCATATATGATCGCATTACAACTTGGATTAGTAAAGTCATTCGAATGAAACGATCATCAAACGATGATGAAGACCATTCGCTTCCTCTCTCTAATTAATTTTTTTAAAAATGAGGAGGAAACGAATTGAAACGTTTATTAACGATTTGTACGACTTTATGTTTAATGATGATTGCCTCACCTGCTTTTGCAGCGAGTGGGCAGACAAATGCGAGCTCTGATGGGTTTTTCCATCATTATTTTGTCCAGCCTTTTTCTGAGCTGATCATTTGGCTTGCGAACTTCTTCCATGATGATTATGGTTTATCGATTATGTTCGTAACCTTGATCGTCCGCCTGCTGATTTTCCCTCTTTTTGCGAACCAATTTAAGAAGCAAAGAGTCATGCAGGAGAAAATGGCACTGGTGAAGCCTCAAATTGACGACATTCAAAGCAAATTAAAGAAAACGAAAGAACCTGAAAAACAAAAAGAATTACAAATGGAAATGATGAAAGTATACAAAGAGAACAATGTGAACCCGCTGGCAATGGGCTGTCTGCCTATGCTGATTCAAATTCCAATTGTTCTTGGCTTTTACTCAGCGATCCGTTCAACACCTGAGATCGCAACACATTCGTTCCTATGGTTTAACTTAGGACAAACTGATCTATTGGTCGCGATCTTTGCAGGCGCTATGTATTTCTTGCAATTTTATGTTACGCAAAGGTTTGCGAAGCAATTAGGCACCCAGACAGAGACTGCGCTAAAGCAAGCCAAAGTGATGGGCATGATTTTCCCAATCATGATGCTGTTTATTTCAATTAATGCACCCGCTGCCCTTCCTTTATACTGGATGACAAGCGGATTATTACTCACAGTCCAAACCATTATTTTGAATGTCATGTACCAAAAATCAAAATCAAAAGCTGAGGCAAACGACCAAGCTAGCCCAGCTGCTGAATAAAAATAATCCCCTTATCATCAGATAAGGGGATCTTCTTTATGCCAATTCTTCTTTTAACCGCGCTGGCAATTGATCGAGATCCTCAATTCTCCCAAGGAACTTATTTGGGTCCACTTGTAAAATCATCTTGTTCTCTCTCTCCACAACGCCGAAGAAGTATTCAGAGGCTTTCGTGTTCATATGAAATGGCTTGATCTCACTTTGCTCGATATCGATAATATCTTTTGCATCCGAGACAAGACAGCCTACCATTTGTTCGTTTAATTCAAATAGCAATACCTTGGACTGCTCGTTCACATCAAGAGGCTTTCCGTGAAGCATCACGCCTGTGTCACTGACAGGAATGACCTCTCCCCTTAAAGACATGAGTCCTTTTATTTCTTTTGGAAGGTTCGATACTTCTTGTAAATAAGGGACCTTCTCAATTGAACGAATATGTTCTACACTGATGCCAAAATCCTCTTGCCCCACTTGGAAAATAATGATCTTTTGCGTGCTCACAGAGTCTCCTGCCTTTACGATGGATTTGTCGTTTCTTCGATAATGGCGAGAACCATTTCAGCTGTTTTGACTAATTCTTCAATCGGCATTTTCTCATTTTTCGTATGAATATCTTCATATCCAACAGCTAGGTTGACAGTTGGGACGCCGTTTCCTGCAATGACGTTTGCATCACTGCCTCCGCCGCTCGTCTGTAGTTCTGATGGACGGCCAATTTTCGCAGCCGCTTTTTTCGCCACTTCTACGACTTGATCGCCGTGAGAGAATTTGAAGCCTGGATACATGATGTCAATGTGTACATCGGCACTTCCGCCCATTTCTTTAGCGGTTTTTTCAAAGGCTTCTTTCATCTTCGCTACTTGCGCTTCCATTTTTGCAGGTTCTAAAGAGCGTGCTTCAGCAAGGATATCGACTTGATCGCACACAATATTCGTTTGCGTTCCGCCTTCAAAGCGGCCGATATTCGCCGTTGTTTCTTCATCAATTCGGCCAAGCGGCATACTAGCAATGGCTTTTGATGCAATGGTAATCGCTGACACACCTTTTTCAGGCGCGACACCTGCGTGAGCTGTTTTTCCGTAAATGGTTGCGCGTACTTTCGCCTGTGTTGGCGCTGCAACGATAATGGTTCCGACCTTGCCATCTGAATCAAGGGCATAGCCGTATGCCGCTGTCATCAACTTTGGATCTAACGCTTTTGCTCCGACAAGTCCTGATTCCTCACCTGCTGTGATGACAAATTCAATCGTTCCATGCGGTAAATTCTTCTCTTTCAGCACACGGATTGCTTCAAACATTGCCGCAAGTCCTGTTTTATCGTCAGCACCTAGAATGGTTGTTCCATCTGTTTTCACATAGCCGTCTTCAATGACTGGCTTTACACCATTGCCCGGAACAACTGTGTCCATATGAGAAGTGAAATAGATGGTATCAGCCTCTTGAGTACCTTCCAGTGTACAGATGAGGTTGCCTGCACCATGGCCTGTTTTCGCTTTTGAGTCGTCTTCCACCACTTTTAGTCCAAGCAGCGAAAATTTTTCTTTTAAGACTTCCACAATTTTCTCTTCGTGTTTTGTTTCGGAATCAATCTGAACAAGTTCTAAAAATTCGTCTAATAAACGTTTTTCATTGATCATGATACTGCTCCTCCTCTTATAGCGGCATGTTGCCATGCTTTTTTAACGGTCTTTCTTCTTCCTTCCTGCGAACCAAATCAAATGAGCGAATCAATCGTTCTCTCGTTTCAGACGGCATAAAAATATCGTCTATCAGCCCTGCCTGAGCCGCTTTTAATACACTTGGCTTCGTTTCAACCTCGCGCGAATCAGGATGAACGATTTCGTCTGCGAACATTTTCCCCATCACATCAATTTCTGCCGCTGGCCATGCATAAACAAAATCAGCGCCTAAGCCCTTGCTATTCATTGCGACATATGCTCCGCCAAACGCCTTTCTTAAAATCACTGTGATTTTTGGAACGGTCGCTTCAGCGTATGCATATAAAAGCTTTGCACCGTGACGGATAATTCCCGCATGCTCGGCTTTCTCACCTGGTAAAAAACCAGGGACGTCTACAAGCGTTAAGATCGGAATATGAAACGCATCGCAAAATCGAATAAACCTAGCCGCTTTATCAGCCGCATCAAGGTCAAGGCTTCCTGCCAGCACCTTTGGTTGATTGGCAACTACACCAATTGAAGCCCCTTGTAATCTCGCAAACCCTGTGACGATATTTTTTGAGAAACAAGGCTGCGTCTCAAAGAATGAGCCTGAATCGATGATGGCTGTCACCACTTGTTTGACATCATAGGTGCGTGATGGATCCTTTGGCAAGATGTTACCTGGATCAGCTGCGTCTTGCTCACTCGTTTTCGCATCCATGACAGTCTGTTGTTTCGTTGGTATGTACGTTAAAAGTGTTCGAACCGCTTTTAACACGTCTTTCTCATCTTTCCCAGTATAGTGCACATTCCCGCTTGTCTGATGCTGAACACTTGCACCGCCAAGACGGTCAGGACAGACCGTTTCTCCTGTTGCCTTCTCTATGACTTTCGGACCTGTTAAAAACATATGAGCTGTCTGTTCTGTCATGAACACAAAATCGGTCAAGGCAGGAGAATAGACTGCTCCTCCAGCACAAGAACCTAAAATAACGGATATTTGCGGGATTTGACCGGAGTACAGCACATTCCGTTTAAAGATCTGTCCGTATCCTTCTAATGATACCACACCCTCTTGAATTCTCGCACCACCTGAGTCTTTTAGACCGATGACCGGCATCTGATTCTTAGCTGCGAGATCCATGAGAGAAGCAATTTTTTTAGCATGTATTTCGCCTAAAGACCCTCCATGCACTGTTGCATCTTGTGCATAAACACATACTGGCCTTCCATGAATGAGTCCAGTTCCAGTGACGACGCCGTCACCGACATGCTCTGACATGCGGCCTGTTGCAAATGCTTGAATTTCCATGAAACTGCCCCCGTCAAGAAGTTCATGCAGCCGCTGACGAACCGATAGTTTTCCTTTGTTCCGGTGCGCAGCTGCACGTTTCACGCCACCGCCCATGAATACTTTTTCGCGCCATTTCGCCAAGTAATTGAACGATTCATTCATTGCCATGTTCCTCTCCTTTCAAGGGCTCGCACAATTCAAATAACACACCGGACGTTTCTTTCGGTGAAATAAATGCAATCCGCTTCCCGCTCGCGCCTATCTGTGCTGATTGTTGGAGAAGCTCCACGCCAAGATGATCAAGACGGTTAAGGTCCGCCTGTATGTCACCTGTCTTTAACGCAATATGATGAAGTCCTTCTCCCCTTTTGGTTAAAAAGGTATGTAGTTTGCTGCTGCCGGACATCGGTTCAATTAATTCAATGTGCACATGATCAAGTGAAGCGAAAGACGCTTTAACCTCCTGTTCAGGAATCTCTTGTATGTCTGAAAAATGCCAGTTAAACAGCTGTTGAAGAATGCGAGATGTATTTTTTATAGAAAAGACCGCAATGGCAATATGGTCGATTTGATTCATCCGTTCACTTCCTTTGTTGATCACTTGTCGCATTTGAAAAAACGAGCTAGAATAAAGAAAGGTGCGTTCATCGCAAAAAATCTTCGGTTATAGGGGTGCGATATGTCTCAGAAAATGATGAAATTCATGGTATTGCTCATGATTAGCCTGCTGCTAATATCTTCACTTTTAGCAGGAGCGGCAACCTTTTTATAAGATTTCAATAAAAGCAGACAAGCAGGTGATTCGTTCAATCAACGAATGGCCTGTTTGTCTTTGGCAAGCTTTTCAAATGAATCGCTTGATGTTGTAATCCATACTTTTGTCCCAACCGGAAGCTGGTCAAATAGAAGCTCTACATCGTGATTATGAAGTCTCACACATCCTGCCGTGATAAATTTCCCAATCGTTGTTTCGTCACTCGTCCCATGAATTCCGTATGTTCTGCCATCTGTTCCTCGTGCATCAAATCCAATCCATCTTCTGCCGAGAGGGTTATTTTTCGCACCGCCTTCGATATTCTTTTTTCTGTAATACGGATCTTTCGCTTTGATCATAATGGTAAATTCCCCTTCTGGCGTTAAATCTGACGTTTTCCCAGTAGAAGCAGGATATATTTGTTGGATTTTCCCTTGATCAATATAGGCAAGTTCATTTGTTTGTTTATTAATAATGACATACGGGTCTCCTGGAAGCGGGTTTTGTCCGAGCGGCCAGATTGGTGAAAGGGACATGGTCAATACGGTATAAATTAAAAGACGCATAAGCTCCTCCTTTTTCATTAGATTGACCAATGAAGGAGGAACTCATGCGTCTCTATTCTTTCATCCCTTTAAAATAGCTTTTCAGTACTAAATATTGTTCCATTTCTCCGAGGAAATGAAACAGTGCAGCTCTTGCCTCAAACTCTTCTCTTGTTTGCGGCAGCGGTAGCTTATCGAACTCTTCTTTCATATCAATGAGGCGCCTTAAGAACTTATGTGCCGTGTTCCCTGGGTGAATATGTTCACGTAAGTCTCTAATGTATTCTGCAATGATTTGTCCATGCTCTGTTGTAATGGAAATGGACGTGATCTTCGGAAGCACACGCTCGATGATTTCGAATTGCTTTTGCCTCATATTGAAATAATGATAATACAGGTTTTCATGTCTTAACACATGGTTTTCAACATCACGATATGCAAGAGCTTTTGCTTCTTTAATCAATTGATGTGTCTCTGGTATTTCTTTGCCTGTCCAGTCTTGTTTCCCTGTCATTAAGTATTGTTCGATTTCCTCAAAAATTTTTGCAAAGTTGGCTTCAATCTGTTCGCTGTAGCGTTTAAGCTTTTTATCAACACTTGGCATATACAGGTTCATGATCAGTGCCACGCCAACACCAATCGTAATCAGCAGCAGTTCATTCCAAATGAGGTGAAGGGTAATCCCGCCGGACATGTATAAATGGAGGATGATGACTGAACTTGTGACAATCCCTTCTTTAATGCGAAGCAATACGGTTGTCGGAATAAAGACAAGCAGCATCAGACCAATCACAAAAGGATGATACCCAATCAGATCGAAAAATAGATAAGAAAATAAAATGGCAAGACTGCATGCGGCAAAGCGGGCGCCTGATGCAAGAAGCGACCGTTTCTTTGTCACCTGAATACACAGAATCGTAATAATCCCGGCAGCGGAATAATTTTGAAGGCCAAGCAGTTGCGCAATATAAATGGCGATCGCTGTTCCTAATGCTGTTTTCAGCGTTCGGTAACCGATTTTAAACATGATGTGAGTCACTCTTTTCTGTCTTGTTTCTATTCACTTATTGTGAAATGATGAACTTTTTTACTTTCCCCATTATAATCAAAAAAAGAAGGAGATGTTAAGTCTCCTTCTCTTTTTTCTTTATAATATTTTTTGCAAGAAATCTTTCGCGCGCTGTGACGACGGTGATTCAAAGAATTGCACAGGGTTTGCATCCTCTACAATTTTCCCATCGTCCATAAAGATCACGCGGTCAGCCACTTCTTTTGCAAAGCCCATTTCATGTGTGACGATCACAAGCGTCATTCCAGATTGAGCCAGCTCTTTCATGACCTCTAGCACTTCCTTGACCATTTCTGGATCTAGTGCAGACGTTGGCTCGTCAAACAGCATGATGTCTGGTGTCATCGCAAGCGCACGTGCAATTGCGACACGCTGCTTTTGACCACCTGACAAGCGGTTCGGAAAATCATCTTTTTTCTCTAAAAGCCCTACCTTTTTCAGCAGATCTTCAGCTTGTTTGATGCTGTCTTCCTTCGATTGATTCTTCACATTCATTGGCGCATATGTGATATTTTCCAGCACCGTTTTATGCGGGAACAGGTGAAAATGCTGAAACACCATTCCGATGTTCTCACGCACTTTGAGTGCATTGGTTTTTGGGTTTGTGATTTCGGTATCCTGAATCGTAATGACACCAGAAGTCGGCTTTTCAAGCAAGTTGATGCAGCGAAGAAACGTCGATTTTCCTGAACCAGATGGTCCAATGACTGCGACAACTTCCCCTTCTTTAATGGTGGTGTCAATCCCTTTTAATACTTCATTTTTACCAAAAGATTTTGTGAGTTTCTCTATGTTAATCATTTGATTTTAACTTCCTTTCCACCGATTTGCCGACAAAGGTGAGAACAAGCACGATGACATAATAGATGAGGCCCGCAAAAATAAGCGGTTCAAGATAATTATACGTGACGGCACCTGCTTGATAGGCTCGTCTCATGACATCTCCCAGTCCAATGACTGTTACAATCGCTGATTCTTTTGTCAGTGTAATCGTTTCGTTCACAAGTGCAGGTGAAATATTTTTAAATGCCTGCGGAAGCAATAAGTCCTTCATCATTTTAGCATAAGGGATGCCTAAAGCAACGGCTGCTTCTTTTTGCCCTTTATCAATGGCATTAATACCAGCACGAATAATTTCAGATACGTATGCAGCAGAGTTTAGTGAAAATGCCGCTACAGCAGCCCAGTATTGATCGATTTGAAACCCGAGAAGCTGAGGCAGACCGAAATAAATAATGAGCAATTGAAGCACAAGCGGTGTGCCTCGGAAGATGGATGTATAAAAATCCGCAAGCCAAATGAGCGGCTTAAATACACTAATTTTGCAAAGCGTTAATAAAATCCCTAAGATAAATCCAAGAAAAAGTGATACCACTACAATAGAAAGTGTGACCTTAAGCCCTTCTAAAATAAAGGGCATCTGAGGTATTACATCTTTAAAATCTAACATGACAGTCTCCTTTTTTATGCCTTCATACGAAATCAAAAAATAAAACAGGAAAAAAGTTCAACATGAGTTGAACTTTTCAGCGCTTTCTACTGGATTTTCGTGAATGACGCTGATCCTTTTCCTGACTTATTTTTCATCAGCAAACCATTTTTTAATTAATTTATCAAGTTCGCCATTGTCTTGCATTTCTTTTAATGATTTATTAAATTTAGCTGTTAAGTCGCTATTTTTCTTGAATGCAATAGCTGAACCTTCATTTGAACTATTCAATCCAAATGCTTGGAAGTCTTTTTCTTTTTTCAAATAACCAGCAGCTACTTTATCTTCAATAATGGCTGCATCAAAACGACCTGCTTTGATTTCTTGAATGATATCAGAGATTTTATTACGGTCTTCCACTTTTAAGTTATATTTCTTTTGCAAACCGTTTGCTTCATCCTGCTGAATTGAACCTAATTGAACGCCGACTGTTTTATCTTTTAAGTCTTTCTCTGTTTTCATTCCGCTAGATTTCTTTGAGACAACTAAGTTTTTAGCATTGTAATAAACATCAGAGAAATCTAATTGTTTTTTACGTTTTTCTGTAGGGGTCATGCCTGCAAGGACGATATCAGCTTTATTTGTTTTAAGAGCTGATACAAGGCTTGCAAAATCCATATCTTGAATTTCTAGCTTGTAGCCGTTCTTTTTCGCTAGTGCTGTAGCAAGATCAACATCAAAGCCGACAATTTTATCTCCGTCTTTTGATTCAAATGGCGGATAATCTGCTGATGTCGCCATAACGAGTGTTTTGTCATCTCCTGATGCGTTTGAATTATTAGAAGAAGTTCCGCAAGCTGCGAGTGCAGCTGCAAGACCAGCTGTCATAAGTAATAATAACCACTTTTTCATAAGATAATGCCTCCCAGTATTTAAAATCATGTATTGTTTTGAATATTTATTCACTATAATGTATTTTAAACACTTTCTTTTTAAGATGCAATAGTATTTTGCTAAAATTATTTTGATTCAATGGTCTTATAAAACAAAAAACAGACCGATCTAAAGACCGGACTGCTTTATATGTCATCATTCAAACGTCACATGTTAAATTTCTTCGCAATGCTCATCGAATGCAGCTTGAAGCTTTGACACGACTTCCATTGGCTCGTGCCCTTCAATTTCATGACGCTCGACCATTTTGATGATCTTTCCATCTTTTAATAATGCAAAGGATGGTGAAGATGGCGGGAAGCCTTCAAAGTATTCACGGGCTCTTGCTGTTGCCTCTTTGTCTTGTCCAGCAAACACTGTCAGCAATTGATCAGGGCGCTTATCGTAATGAACAGAATAGCCTGCAGCTGGTCTTGCAATACCGCCAGCACATCCGCATACTGAATTCACCATGACAAGTGCCGTGCCTTCTTTAGACAAGGCTTCATCCACTTCCTCAGCTGATGTAAGCTCAGTATAGCCAGCCTGTTTGATCTCTTCTCTCGCTTGTTTCACAATATCATTCATAAATAAATTAAAATCAATATTCATTGTCCGTCCACTCCTTTAGCATGCCAAAACCATTTTAACAACATCATATCAAGGAAAACGCCTGCGGGCAAATGTGTTGTCTTTTCATTCCACACTTTTTCTGAACATCGTTTATACGCCGCAAAATTGGGGAAAAGTGATGATAAAGAGATGAAAGGGAGAACTGCGTGATGGCACAATTTAAAAAAGCGATGCTCATTTATAATGGAAATGCTGGACAAAAAAACATGGAAAAAGTTCTCGGTCAAACAGTACCTCTTCTTTCTCTACATATTGATGAACTCATTCTTAAACCAACAAAGCAGCCAAATGATGCTTATGAATTCTGTCGTACAATTAATGAGACGATTGAATTACTTATCATATTAGGCGGAGATGGAACCGTGCATGAATGTATGAATGGCATCGGTGGTTTAGAAAAAAGGCCAGCTGTAGCGATTTTACCAGGCGGGACATGTAATGACTTTTCTAGAACGCTTGGTATTCCGCAACAAATGCAGAAAGCCGCTCAAATGATTGTAGACGGCGTAGAAAAAAAGGTCGACTTAATCAAGGCAGAAGATCGATACTTGTTAAACTTTTGGGGCATCGGCCTCATTGCAGACACGTCCAACAATATTAATGATAAGGAAAAAGCTGTACTCGGAAAAATCAGCTACTTCACAAGTGCCTTGCGCACCTTGCAGCAAACAGATCCTTTTCACGTACGAGTTGAAACAGAGGAGGAAAGCTGGGAAGAAGAAGCCGTCATCGTTCTTGTTATGAATGGACATTTCATCGGGACAAATAAAATTGATTTGCCGAGAGCAGCAATTGATGATGGAAAAGCAGAAATCTTAATTTGCAGAAATACGAGCTTCTCTGCTCTAAAAGAGATCTTTTCTATGGACCGGGAAGAACTGGAGGATTTCACCGGCGACCTCTCTCTCATTCAAGCATCCAGTATTCAGATCCACACAAAAGAGGAAATGGATGCTGATACAGATGGTGAAGTGTATATGACAGCCCCAACTTCTTTAGAAGTGTTAAAACAGCATTTGACCTTTATTGTTCCAGCAGAATAAAGAAAACGCCCGAGATCATTCTTTTTCGGGCGTTTTTTTGATATACCGTCTGTATAAATATTCAAGTGCATATCCGAGCAGCGTTCCGGTAAGAAGAGAAATTCCTAAAAGGCTATTCGCTGCTCCTTTAAATCCACCGACAAGCAGCAAGCAATACAAAACTTGAATAATAGAAACGATTGATATGATCAGTAGTAATCTTTCAGGATGATTGCGTGATTTAGAAATATATCGAAGAAAAGCGAACGCAATTGCTGTGATAAACATGAGTCCAATCGTTAAAAATGCAAAAAAGTCTAGTCCAGACATATCATCGCTCCTTTCTCATCATGGGGAAATCCCCCTCTCCATAGCGGGAGGGGGACATTCTTGTTTTAGTAAACAGATGTCTGCTCGTCAATGCCTTCAAGGATTTGTTTAATCCGTTGAAGGAATCTGCCGCATACAAGACCATCAAGTACTCTGTGATCTAATGAAAGACAAAGGTTAACCATGTCTCTTGCTGCAATCATACCATTTACAATCACCGGACGCTTCACGATCGATTCTACTTGTAAAATCGCCGCTTGCGGATAATTGATGATTCCCATAGATTGTACAGAACCAAATGATCCCGTGTTGTTTACAGTAAAGGTGCCGCCTTCCATGTCGCTTTGCTTCAGCGTACCTTGTCTCACCTTGGAAGCAAGCTCATGAATTTCCTTGGCGATGCCTTTAATCGTTTTTTCATCTGCATCCTTAATAACTGGAACAAATAGAGCGTCATCAGTGGCAACAGCTATCGAGACGTTGATTGCTTTCTTTTGCACAATTTTATCTCCAGCCCACATGCTGTTCATTTCTGGGAATTCCTTTAAGCCCTGAGCCACTGCTTTGACAAAGAACGCAAAGAACGTCAAATTAAAGCCTTCTTTTGCTTTAAATTGGTCCTTGAGCTGATTTCTTCTAGTCACAAGGTTTGTTACATCAACTTCCATCATTGTCCATGCATGCGGAATTTCATGTTTGCTTCTCAGCATATTTGCCGCAATCGCCTGCCTGATTGGCGTGACTGGCAGTTCAACATCACCAGGCATTGTAGAGATGGAAGGCGCCGCTTTTGATTTTGATGACTGCACAGGCTCTGGCTTGACCGCCTGTTCAGTGACAGGTGCTGCCTTCTCTTGTACGCCGCCGCTTTCAATAAGCTGTAGTAAATCTTTTCTTGTGATTCGTCCGCCTGCTCCCGTTCCTTGCACTGCCGCTAAATCAATGCTGTGCTCATCAGCTAAACGAAGGACTGCTGGAGAGTAGCGTTTCTTTTGACTTTGATTCTCTTTTGCTTGATCTGCTTCGGGAGCTTCACTTTGCTCAGGTGCAGCTTCTTCTTTCGCACTTTGCTGCGAGCTGCCTTCTACTTCAATTTCACAGAACACTTCTCCTACTTGCAGTGTATCGCCTTCTTCAGCTGATAGCTTTGTTATCGTTCCTGTAAAAGATGACGGGACTTCTGCGTTCACTTTATCCGTCATGACTTCCGCAATAGGATCGTATTTATTCACATGATCGCCAGGTGAAACGAGCCATTTGCTGATGGTTCCTTCTGTTACACTTTCACCTAACTGAGGCATTTTCATTTGTTCAATTGCCACTTGAAACCCTCCTCTTTCTTAAAACGCCGCTAGCTCTCTCATTTCAGCTTCTACCTTATCTGGGTTGACCATAAAGAATTTTTCCATCGTCGGTGCATAAGGCATTGCCGGGATTTCTGGTCCAGCTAGACGTTTGATTGGTGCGTCTAAATCAAATAAGCAATGCTCTGATATGATCGCCGCTACCTCACTCATGATGCTCCCCTCTTTTGTATCTTCCGTTAGAAGAAGCACTTTGCCTGTTTTTGATGCCGCTTCAATAATGGCTTCCTGATCAAGCGGGTACACTGTTCTCAAATCGAGAATATGCGCAGAAATGCCGTCTTTTGCAAGGCGGTCTGCTGCTTGCAGCGCAAAATGGACGCAGAGGCCATATGTAATGACCGTGATATCATCGCCTTCACGTTTCACATCTGCTTTTCCAATAGGGAGTGTGTAATCCTCTTCAGGCACTTCTCCTTTAATGAGACGGTAGGCACGTTTGTGTTCAAAGAACAATACAGGATCTGGATCTCGCACCGCAGCTTTTAAAAGACCTTTTACATCATAAGGTGTAGAAGGCATGACAATCTTCAAACCAGGCTGGTTGGCAAAAATCGCTTCAACTGATTGTGAATGATAAAGCGCCCCGTGAACTCCGCCCCCATAAGGTGCACGGATGACCATCGGACAGCTCCAATCGTTATTTGAGCGGTATCTAATTTTCGCAGCCTCTGAAATGATTTGGTTAATGGCAGGCATGATAAAATCCGCAAATTGCATCTCAGCAATTGGGCGCATTCCATACATCGCGGCTCCAATCCCTACACCAGCAATGGCTGATTCTGCAAGAGGTGTATCCATGACGCGCGCTTCTCCGAATTGCTCATAGAGACCCGCTGTCGCCTTAAATACGCCGCCCTTTTTCCCGACATCCTCTCCGAGCACAAACACTTTCGGATCTCGCTCCATTTCTTCTTTCATCGCCAGTGTAATGGCGTCTATATATGACATAACAGGCATTTTTCTTCCCCCTTACTCCGCATACACGTAACGAAGTGCGCTTTCAGCATCAGCATAAGTAGCGTTTTCCGCTTCATCAGTAGCTTCGTTTACGATTTGCATGATTTCTTTTGTCATCTCTTCTTTCATTTCTGAAGTCATGACGTTTCCTTCGGTTAAATACGTTTCATATTGGATGAGCGGATCTTTCTTTCTCGCTTCAAGCACTTCTTCTTTTTCTCGATAGCTTGAATCATCGTCATCACTTGAATGCGCAGTTAAACGGTAAGAGATCGTTTCAATCAACGTTGGTCCTTCGCCTCTTGTCGCACGGTCTCTCGCTTCTTTGACAGCGGCATATACTTCAAGCGGATCATTGCCATCAACGGTTACGCCAGGCATTCCGTACCCAATCGCACGGTCTGAAATGCGTTCACATGCTACTTGTTTGTCATAAGGTACGGAAATCGCGTACTTATTGTTTTCACACATGAAAATAACAGGCAGCTTATGCACAGCAGCGAAGTTAGCACCTTCGTGGAAATCACCTTGGTTTGAAGAGCCCTCTCCAAACGTAACAAAGCTGACAAAGTTTTTTTGATCTAGTCGTCCAGCAAGTGCGATCCCCACTGCATGAGGAACCTGCGTTGTAACAGGTGAAGATCCTGTCACAATTCGATTTGATTTCTGTCCAAAATGCCCTGGCATCTGTCTTCCGCCTGAGTTTGGATCGTCTTGTTTTGCGAAACCTGACATCATTAAATCTTTTGCTGTCATTCCAAATGCGAGGACAACCCCCATATCACGGTAGTAAGGTAAGACGTAATCCTCTTCTCTATTAAGAGCGAAAGCAGCACCGACTTGCTGCGCTTCCTGCCCTTGACAAGAAATGACGAATGGAATTTTACCAGAACGGTTTAAAAGCCACATCCGTTCATCAATTTTTCTTGCTAGAAGCATTGTTCTATATATATCAATTGCTTGTTCATCAGATAATCCTAATTCATGATGACGCATGTTACTCATCTTATTTCCCTCCTTGATTAAAAATGGATCGCTTTCCCGTCAACAGCAAGGGCAGCCTCGCCAATCGCCTCTGATAAGGTTGGGTGCGGGTGAATTGTCTGCCCGACTTCCCACGGCGTTGCATCAAGTACTTTGGCTAATCCAGCTTCAGATATCATATCTGTGACATGAGGACCAATCATATGAATCCCTAAAATATCATCTGTCTTTTGATCAGCAATGATTTTGACGAATCCATCAGACTCCCCGTATACAAGTGCTTTTCCGATCGCCATGAATGGAAATTTCCCCATTTTGACTTCGAAGCCTTGCTCTTTTGCCGCCTGTTCAGTGAGTCCAACACTAGCGGTTTCCGGGTGAGAGTAAACACATTTAGAAACGAGCGTTTCATCGAGCGGCTTTGGATCTTGCCCAGCCATATGCTCCACAGCAATCATGCCTTCGTGTGATGCCACATGTGCCAGCTGAAGCCCGCCAATGACATCTCCTATTGCATAAATATGTGATTCTTTCGTTTGATAATGTTCATTCACGACAATGCCTTGTTTTTCTGTTTGGATGTCCGTGTTTTCAAGACCAATGCCTTCAATATTTGGTACTCTACCGACTGATAGAAGAAGTTTTTCCGCTTCAAACGTCTGAATGTCTCCATCCTTTTCTGCTTGAATCGTCACGAGATTCTCTTGCTTTTTGACGGTATCTGGCAGTACTTTCGCATTTGTCACAAAGGTGATGCCTTTTTTAGATAAAAGCTTTTCCATTTCTTTAGAAATGTCATGATCCTCTGTTGGCAATATGCGGTCTGCAAATTCAATCACCGTCACCTTCACACCAAAATCATTGAGCATAGAAGCCCACTCGATTCCGATTACCCCGCCGCCGACAATGAGCATCGACTGCGGAAGCTCTGGCAGTTCTAGTGCATCATCTGATGTAAGAATGTGCGTCCCATCTGCTTCAAGTCCAGGCAGCACACGCGGTCTTGAACCTGTCGCAATGATGACCTGCTTTGGAATAAGCATTTCATTTTCATCTCCATTTGCCATTTCTACGGAGATGGTTCCTGGCATTGGCGAAAAGATAGATGGACCAAGGATGCGGCCGATCCCTTCATAGACATCAATTTTCCCTTGTTTCATTAAATGTTTGACGCCGCCTGCTAGTTTCTCTACAATCTCTGCTTTTCTTTTCTGCACACTTGCAAACTGCAAGGCGATGCCATTTGCCTCAACGCCAAAATCAGCAGCACGTTTGACGGTTTGATAGACTTCAGCACTTCTAAGCAGCGCTTTAGACGGAATGCATCCTTTATGGAGACATGTTCCGCCAAGCTTTTCTTTTTCTACAACTGCTGTTTTCAATCCAAGCTGTGAGGCACGAATGGCCGCTACATAGCCGCCTGTGCCTCCACCAAGAATGACGAGGTCATATTCAGTTGCCATGACTTGTCACTCCTTTCTTCATCTCTTGATCATTTGGGTATTCTTTCGGAGATTCTTCTTCTTTTAAAATACGAAGTGCACCTTCTGCTAAGGATTGCAGTTCATTTTCGCCTGGATAGACGACGACATCTGAAATCCAGTCAATGTGACCTCTAATACTTGATGTAATTTGTTTGCTGTACGCAAGTCCGCCTGTTAACACAATGACGTCAACTGCACCTTTTAGGACAGCACTAGCCGCACCGATTTCCTTGGCAATTTGATAGCACATCGCTTCATAAATCAGCGCCGCCCGTTCATCGCCTGCTTCAATCATGCGCTCAACTTTCACAGCATCTGTCGTACCAAGGTAGCCCGCAAGACCACCTTCGCCAATAATGCGTTTCAGCATTTCCTCTTGGCTGTACTCACCAGAAAAGCAAAGATTGACGAGGTCACCTGTTGGCAGTGTCCCCGCACGCTCCGGGCTGAAAGGGCCTTCACCATGGAGTCCGTTATTGACATCAATGACTTTTCCTTTTTCATGGACACCAATGGTGATGCCGCCGCCCATATGGGTAATAATCATATTCAAATCTTCGTAGCGCTTCCCAAAGGATGCAGCTGTTTTTCTTGCGACTGCTTTTTGGTTTAATGCATGGAAGATGCTTTTTCTTTCAATCGTTGGCAGCCCTGAAATACGAGCAATTGGTTTTAGCTCATCCACCACAACTGGATCGACAATAAAAGCTGGGATGTTCAAACCTAGTGCAATTTCTCGTGCAATGATACCCCCCAAATTTGATGCATGCTGGCCGGCATATCCTTCTTTCAGGTCTTGCACCATTTGCTCATTGACTTCATATGTGCCGCCTTCAATCGGACGAAGTAGACCGCCACGCGCACAAACTGCATCAAACTTTGAGATGT
Source organism: Bacillus sp. MM09(2025) (assembly GCF_050496725.1). Classification (NCBI taxonomy): domain Bacteria; kingdom Bacillati; phylum Bacillota; class Bacilli; order Caryophanales; family Bacillaceae; genus Bacillus; species Bacillus sp. MM09(2025). The sequence continues at coordinate 184,187 of NZ_JBNWEN010000003.1, read as the reverse complement.
TCATCCCTTGTTCATGCAGCGTCTTCAAGATTGTTTCTTTACGAAATGAAAACTGATCAATGATATGAGGGAATTTCTTTAATTCCTCATCTGTATGTCTCAGTGTCGTTTCAAAAATAGATCGTTCATTGTGAAACACACCGATTTTTGTTGAAGTAGAGCCAGGATTAATTGTGAGAATACGCCATTCTTTTGTCAGCAAAAACAAAACCTCCGTTTCAACTCATTCTTCAAATTAGCGACGACTTAAAATATGCTGGCCATTTTGCAGGAATTGACTTCTTGATTTGCGCATTCTTTCAATTCGCTCCTCCGCCAATCGGTCTGCCGCTTTATAAGTTGGAATGGCATCACGGTTTGAAATTTCAATCACGCGTTCAATGTTTTGGTAAATACCTTCTACCTTTTTCATCGCACGATCTGCATTATAACCATAAAGCTCATCAGCTACGTTAATTACACCGCCTGCATTGATCACATAATCAGGTGCATACACAATGCCCATTTCATGAATCAGATCGCCGTGATGCGTTTCTCTCAGCTGATTATTCGCTGCACCTGCGATAACCTTTGCTTTCAGCTTAGGAATCGTTACATCATTGATCGTTGCACCAAGTGCACATGGTGCATAAATATCACATGCTTGATCATAAATATCGTCAGGATCTACTGCTTTTGCGCCAAAGTCTTCTACAGCTCGTTTTACAGAGTCTTTGTTGATATCTGTGACAATCAGCTGTGCGCCTTCCTCGTGCAGATGTTTACACAAATTGTAGGCCACATTCCCAACACCTTGGACTGCAATCGTTTTTCCTTCTAATGAATCGGTTCCAAATGCCGCTTTGGCAGCAGCTTTCATCCCTTTGTATACACCGTAAGCTGTAACAGGAGACGGGTTTCCGGATGAACCAAATGCAGGAGAAATACCTGTCACAAAGTCTGTTTCTTCATGAATCAGATCCATGTCTTCTACCGTTGTACCGACATCCTCCGCTGTGATATAGCGGCCATTTAATCCTTGGATGTAGCGTCCAAATGCACGGAACATTTCTTCATTTTTATCTTTTCTTGGATCACCGATGATGACTGTTTTACCGCCGCCAAGATTCAGACCTGCTGCTGCGTTTTTATAAGTCATCCCTCTTGCTAGACGAAGCGCATCTTCAATCGCTGCTTCTTCGTTTTCATACGTCCACATTCTTGTCCCGCCTAGTGCTGGCCCAAGTGTTGTATCATGAATGGCAATAATCGCTTTTAAGCCAGATTGTTCATCCTGACAAAATACAAGCTGCTCATAATCGTATCGTTCCATATATTTAAAAAGTTCCATTGTTTATTCCTCCTATGACTTTCGCTTAATTTGATGTACAGATGGCAAGTGCAATTGAATAAAGCTTACTTTCAGCTGTATCCGACCTGCTTGTTAAAGCAATCGGCGCCTTCGCTCCTGCCACCACAGCTCCCACCTTTGCATGCGCAAAGTAGATGAGAGATTTATAAAGAATGTTCCCTGCTTCAATCGTTGGCACAAGCAAAATATCTGCATGACCGGCGACATCACTCGTAATATTTTTATGAGAAGCTGCTGTTTGAGAAATCGCATTGTCTAAAGCAAGCGGCCCGTCAATGAGGCAGCCAGAAATTTGCCCTCGCCTATTCATTTGCGCCAGGCTTGCCGCTGTCAAAGTGGAATCCATTGCCGGGTTCACGACCTCTACCGCAGATAACACAGCCACCTTTGGCATGTCGTTTCCGACAGCTTGTGCTACTTGAACAGCATTGATCGTGATCTCTTTGAACATGTTTAAATCCGGCGCGATGTTCATCGCAGAATCTGTGACATAAATAAAACGATCAAAGCCCGGCACTTCGAATGCCGCGACATGTGATAGAACACTCGCCGTCCGCAGTCCGTACTCTTTATTCAGCACCGCTTTTAAAAGAACGGCTGTCGTGACATGCCCCTTCATCAATATATCTGCATGCTTCTCACTCACTGCCTGCACGGCAATCTTGGCTGATTCTTCAGGAGAATCCGAATGAATAATATCTATCCAGTCTTCATTGATCTCATGCTGTTTCACCAGCTCCTTCAGGTTGCGTTTGTTCCCAACCAGTAGGAAGCGAGCGACCTTGCGTTCAATTGCCATTTTGATGGCATGAAGCACTTCTTCGTCTTCTGCATGAGCCACAGCAGCAGTTTTATTCTGCAGCTGGGCGGCTTTCATAATCAGATCGTCAAGCTTCATATATGCCCACCTTTCCTTATGCTCGGGTTCATGGTTTTTCATATGCAAGTTCTATGCCAACTTGAAATGCAGTGAAATGAGGCATTCCACAAGAAATACGTGCAATTTTTTGCAGGTAACGTGCATTTTATTGCATGCTATCTTTTGCAAGTTGATATTTATCCATTTTATAGTAAAGGTTACGAATGCTAATCCCTAACGTTTTCGCTGTTTTCGTACGGTTGAATTGATGCTTTTCAAGGGTTTGTTTAATCAACTGCGCTTCAAACGCTTCAACAGCATCCGAAAGAGTCTCTCCCTCAAATTGACTGACAGCTAGTTCCTGCTGCTCTTTTTCTTCCTGCTCTTCTGACTCCATGAAGGAAATATGATCTTCATCGATCCATTCTTCTTGCGGATTCAAAAAGATCATGGCTCGTCCAAGGACATTTTCCAGTTCTCTCACGTTTCCAGGCCAGCTGTAAGACCGAAGTCTATCGAGCGCACCTTCTGTTAAGCCGCTCACATTTCGACCATAGTCTAAATTGATTTTCTGAATAAGACGTTTGCTTAATGAGTCAATATCTTCAAGGCGCTGCCTTAGAGGCGGAATGGAGATCGGATATCTGTTCATCCGATAATATAAGTCCTCTCTGAACTTTCCTTCCGCCATCGCTTTTTCAATGTTGACATTTGTTGCGGTAATCACACGCACATCAACTGGTATCGCTTTTGTTCCGCCTACTCTCACAATTTCTTTCTCCTGCATGACGCGTAATAATTTTGCTTGTGTACTTGGCGTCATTTCACCAATTTCATCTAAAAAGATACTGCCGTGATTCGCTTCTTCAAACAGCCCTTTCTTCCCGCCGCGCCTCGCACCAGAAAATGCACCTTCCTCGTAGCCAAAAAGCTCTGACTCTAAAAGTGTTTCTGATAAGGCAGCACAGTTGACTCTCACAAAGCGATTATATTTCCGGTCACTTTCATTGTGTATAGCGTGCGCAAATAGCTCTTTTCCAGTCCCTGACTCTCCCCTGAGTAAAATGGTGGCTGGTGTTTTAGCCCCTAGCTTTGCCTGCTCAAGCGCCACAAGCATTTGCTCACTTTCTCCAATAATGTCTTCAAAAGTGTACTTTGCCTCAAGTGTTCGGATGAGCTGTCTTGCTTTATTTAATTCATTCGTGAGTGATTGAATTTCTGATACGTCATGAATGACGCCGACACTGCCTTTTAAAATGCCATCAACGATCACTGGTGCTACGTTGACAATCACATCCTTCTTATTAGGTCCGACTTTCATTCTGACGCCTCGAACTGGCCTTCTTGTTTCAAGCACCTTCAAATGCATGCTTTCCCCTTCAGAAATATCCGCACCCGCAGGTTTGCCCACAACCTCTTTGTCTGTTAATCCCGTCATTTTCGTATAAGCTCGGTTAATTAAAATTCCTTTCCCCTGCTCATCTACGACGGATATCGCTTCATCTGATGATTGAATGATCGCCTCAAGCATCGTGCGCACTTCTTTGAGGTTTGTGACTTCTTCTGCAAGTTCCACTGCATCTGTAATATCTTTAAAAATGGATAGAGCGCCTAGCATTCTTCCTGCGTCATCAATAATCGGCAAACGCGTTGTGACAATTTGTATTTGCTGATTCAGAAATTGTTTTTGATGAAATTCTGGCTCCCTCGACCTTAAAATATCGGGGAGTTTTGTATTTGGGATCACTTCACGTATGTGCCGGCCAATCGCATCTTTTTGCGAACGTCCAACCATTTTGGCAGCCGATCGATTAAACAGAACAACTTCTTCATCCATATTAATAAAAATCATGCCATCGTTCGTTGCATTAAAAATGCGATCATGTTTATAGGTTTGTTCTTTTAATATTTGAATGAGCTGATGCTTTTCTGACATTAATTCTGAAATGACGTATGCCATCGAACTTGGAACAATGACAGACTGCTCTGCTTTTTCTTCCATCAGTTCTTTAAGGACAGCTGAACTGCCCGTTGTTTCAATGATGATATCAATGTCATCTTTTATGTATTCTTTCCAATTCGTTGTCGTATCAATTCCATTCTTTTTCGCTTCTACCATCCCCGGTGCCCCAAGATCAAGGTCGGCAATTGCAACGATTTGAATCATATTTGTTTTCAGCAATGTTTCAAGTAATGCTGATCCACCCTGTCCTGCACCGACAATCAAGACTCTCTGCATCCCGTTACCCCTTTATATGAAAAATTTTGCACACCATATTTTTCCGTTGCAAAAAATTGCACAACTCTTATATTACCACGTTTTCCTTTCTTGACAAAATATTTTTTGAATTAGACAATGGAAGTAAATGACGTTTAAGGGGACATTTGATGGGGAGAATACTTGCATTAGTGATTATTTTAATACCTGGCGCGCTTGCTGCACTTGGAATTAAGCTTTTGCGCGACACTGTTTTCGGTATCATCATTTCACCATTTCCATTTTTATGGCTGCAAGGAATTGCAGGGTTATTATTTTTAGGCGGAGGTCTTTATGTAGTTGCTGGCTTTATTTTATATAGAGACCGCAAACGCAATAAAGTGACTACTCGCTTTAAGCAGTGATAAACACGAAAAAAGACCCGCTGATGACAGCAGGTCTTTATTTCATTTCTTCTCTTATTTCGACGGCTCTATCAGGAAAATCTGTGAAAATCCCATCGACACCTAAGGAAAACATGTTTTTCATTTGCTTTTCACTGTTTACTGTAAATGGCCTGATCACTTGCTGGGCAGCATGGAGAGCTGATACGACTTCTTTTGTTACCCCTGCGCCCTTTAAATTGGGGTGATAACCTCTTGCAGGTACTGTTTTTATGTACATCTCTGGCTGATGAATGACATCCATTGTGAGAACAGCAAGCTCAACATGCGGCATCAGCTTGTGAAAAAGAGCTAAACTGCCGTGATGAAACGATGAGACTAGTACACGATCTTCTATTTGAAAATGTTCAATTTGCTCTTTTACTTTCTCTTCAATACCAGGATATCGATAAATGGAGTTTTTCAGTTCAATATTGATGATGAGAGATGATTGCTGCGTCACTAGCTCCAATACTTCTTCTAAAAGGGGAATGGATACAGCACCGGTTTCTTCATAAAAAGAATGACTCGCATCTCCTGCTTTTAACTCTTCATATGTATGGTCTTTCACTAAGCCTTTCATATTGGTTGTTCTATTCAGCTTCTCATCGTGAATAACAGCAAGCCTGCCATCTTTCGTCAACTGAACATCCAGCTCAATTCCGTCAGCCCCAGAATGAAGTGCATGCTCAAAGGCTATCATGGTATTTTCAGGATAGATGCCTTTAAAACCTCTGTGTGCAAAAATTTTCGTCATATGTCACCTCTAAGTATGATGCTTCCTTTCATTATGACGTCTCTCTTTTCGTTTTTCCAGTTTGAGCACATAAAAAAACCTCTTCTGATTCGTACGAAGAGGTTCTGTATAAATTCGATCACGTAATCGCTCTGATGGCTTGCTCTGTCGTCTCTGCGTCAAGAGCAAAAAGGGAAGAAACAACTGCGACTGCTGTAACAACGGTTAAACCTAACAACAACTTTTTCATAAGATAACCTCCACTTTCTTTTGAAGTATTTGTGCATCGAATTTCTTTTCAAGAAAACGTATGGCATTTTGATAGTCATTTCGTTCCTTGAAGTATTTCGATATTTGTTCAGACAAATCCTCAAGCTCCACATATAATCTATTTTTTTCTATGTAGTCTAATTTTTCAGAGAATAAGTCTGCTGCTCCACTATTTTCGCACATCAAATCTAAAATTTCAAATTTTACTATATATTCATTATTTTGGATATCACAACTATACTGAATGCCCTCTTTAATATATTCCTTCGCCTCTTGATCTCCTAGATGAACCAAGGCATTTGCCAGAACATATAAAGATTGGATGTAATAATGGCTATTGTCACGGTGCATTTGAATGCCCATCCCTTTTTTGGCATATTGTGCGCTGTTTTCGTAATCATGTTTCGCATAATAAAGAACGGCTAAATTGTGATAGCATTTCCCAATCAGCACTTCATTGTTAATACGTTTACTTTTCTCAAGTGCTTCTTGGTATTTTTCCTCCGCTTCGTCAAATTGGATCAAATCGATACAATTACTTGCATGTAAAATCAAGCTGTCAATCGCCTGCGCTGTATATTCTTCATGCGCTTTGAACGTATCGATGGCTTTTTTGATATGATTAATGGATATGAAATTTTGTTTCAGTTCGTAATAAATTGAAGCAACCTTATGATGAAAAGTCCCTACTTCAAGGTCCTCATTCACACGTTTTAGACGCTGTTCTGCAATTTTGTAAAAGCTGATGGCTTCATCATATTTTTTCACATATGCAGCATATTGACCTTTGTAAAAGTAAAAATAAAAATTAATAATGTCATCTACTTTCTCATCAAGCGTTCCGACACTCTTCATAATGTGATTGGCTTTTTCAATATTTCCAAGTAACATTTCATGTCTGCCATTAACAAGCTGATAATACAGGAGAACTTCGCGGTCTTCATCTGTATTTTTTAGCAAATTCTGAATTTTCTCTTTATAGATCGCAGATTTTTCTAGGTCATTTTGAGAAATGACCCTCGTCCACTTGCTAATTTCGTTCGCTACCTCAGCAGAGTGGATTTTCAGCTTTCCCATAACCTCACCCTCTTCTTTTCATTATTATAGCATAGTAAAAGAATGTGAAAATTATTAAATTCGACAATGGGAATATTCAGTTCAAATGGCACAATCTCTAAGAAGCCAGTGACTTTAAAACGCCAACCAATCAGGTCAATAGCAATAGAACTTTCGATCTCATTTGCTTTATTTACCAAATTCATCAGACCTTTTCCTCTCATCCTTTTTCTTACGAATGAGCGTTTCCTTCTACTATTTTGAAGACCAAACAATTGATTGGCGTAGCTGATTACCACTAATTTATGTCATACCCATTTCTTTCATGCTTTATTTTTCATTTTATTCTGAAAATAAATCAAGCTGAGTTGTCCAAATGAAACAATAAGATGATTGTATCAATACAACCAATTTTTTACAATATTTTTTCAAAATAAAAAAACGCCTCTTTGAAGAAACGTTTTTCTATAAAAATGAACTAGCTAGCTCGATGCTCCAAGCGCAGACGGTCAGCCACCATTGCGATAAATTCAGAATTGGTTGGTTTTGCTTTAGACATGCTGACTGTATAACCAAAGAGTGAGGAAATGGAGTCAATGTTTCCTCTACTCCAAGCCACTTCAATCGCATGACGAATTGCTCGTTCTACCCTGCTCGCGGTCGTGTTAAATTTCTTCGCGATGTCTGGATACAACACTTTTGTGATGCTTCCGAGAAGCTCGATGTCATTGTACACCATCGAAATGGCTTCTCTTAAGTATAAGTAACCTTTAATATGAGCAGGTACACCAATCTCATGAATAATCGTCGTAATGCTCGCATCTAAGTTTTTACGCTTCGGTTCAGGTTTATTTCGAAGAACACTGTTTTGGATAGATGAAGATCGATGGGTGACTTGTGTGCCGTTTCCACTGACTTGACGAATATGACCGACTAGGTTTTCCATATCAAATGGCTTTAAGATGAAATAGGATGCGCCCAAATCAACTGCTTTTTTCGTGACATCTTCTTGTCCAAACGCCGTTAGCATAATCACACTCGGCTGTTTGGTCATGTCATTGTTTTCACGGAGGCGTTCCAGTACAGCAAGGCCATCTAAATGAGGCATGATAATATCTAAGAGGAGAACGTCGGGCTCTTTATCTTTAAATAATGTCAGACATTCCTGACCATTATACGCCACGCCAAGTACTTCCATATCTTCCTGTCCCTCAATATACTCTGTCAAAAGGCCAACAAGCTCTCGATTGTCATCAGCTACACACACTTTAATTTTCTCCACGTTCTTTCCTCCCCAATGTCGATTTCCTTTAGTCTTTTGTATTTCTCTTCTGAGTGTTCAATTCGACAAAACCATGCTATCCCCTTTAAAAAACTTTAATTTTCCGAATAATAGAGCATTATCTAGCTTTTTCTACGTTTTTCTTAACGAATCGACGATTATTGCAATTTGACAACATACCATTTTTCATTTTGTCGAAAAATCTCTTTTTCCTTATTTTATAACATGATGACAGAGAAAGAAAGAGGAGAAAAAAACTGCCGGAAGATTCGCGGCAGTTTGATGATCAGCTTGCTTTTTTGTTTTTTTGATAAAGGTCGATGCCTGCTTCTGACAGCATCCATTCAATGTGTACGCCGTAGCCGCTTGTCGGGTCATTGACGAAGACGTGTGTGACCGCCCCAATGACTTTTCCGTTTTGGATGATGGGGCTTCCGCTCATACCTTGGACGATACCGCCCGTTTTACTTAAAAGACGCTCATCTGTTACCTTTAATACCATCCCTTTTGTTGCCGGGAATTTCTGCGGAGTCGTGCTGACGATTTTAATATCAAACTTCTCCACCTTATCATGATCCACAACGGTTAAAATCTCTGCTGGACCTTCTTTCACTTCATTTGATAAAGCAACTGGAAGCGGTTTGTCTGATACATGATTTTCAAGCTTTTCGGTTAACGTACCAAAGATACCAAATGGACTGTTGCGGGAGATATCCCCTATCGTTTTTCGTTCGGAAGAGAATCTCGCCAATTTTTCTCCAGGATTGCCTCCTGTGCCTTTTTCAATCGATGTTACGGTTGATCTGACAATTTCACCATTGTCGACAACAATTGGTTTTTTTGTATCCATGTCAGAAATGACATGCCCAAGGGCACCATATTTTTTAGAAGATGGTTCAAAGAAGGTCATCGTGCCGATTCCTGCGGCGGAATCTCGAATGTAAAGACCAATTCGATAGGTGCCTTCACTTGCATCTTTTGCGGGTGTTAATGTTGTTTGAAAGGTTTTATGGTCTCTTTTTATGAGTAAACGAAGCGTTTCACCTGTTTTCCCTGCTTTCTGGATAAATGGGGTGAGGTCATTCATTTTCTCCATCTTTTGACCATTGATTTCAATGATCATATCCCCTGATTGAATGCCTGCGGCTTCGCCTGGTGATTTTTTGCCGTCTGCTGTTGTGATTTGATGAAAACCTACAACGAGAACTCCTACAGAGTGGAGCTTGACGCCAATGGATTGTCCTCCAGGAACAACTTTTAATTCAGGGAGAACGTCGACTTTTGTTTTCTTAATAGGAAATCCTTTAAAATCATAAACAATTTCGGCTTTTCCTGCCTTTTGTCCTGTTACTTCAAGCTGATTCTTTTTCTCTGAAAGACTAAAGGCTTGTGAAGAAGCATTGGCTGACGCTTCTATTGATGTGTCAATTGCGTGCTTCTGTTTTTCAAATACAGCAACATTTGTTGGAATGCTGATGTATTCCTTCACTATGCTCATAAACCCTGTACTTATTAAAGAAACAAGGAGAATCACACCAATGGCTTTTCTCATCTTTTCGGGCATTCATTTTTCACTCTCCTCGCTCCTTACCCACACCAGAACACTCATGTTTTGGCTACATCTTTACTTTTGCCTTCTTCGCTTTGATTTATAACCAGCAGCTATAGAAAATGATTGGATAAATTGATAAAAGAAAAAGACGAATTCGTGGGTATATACAGCGATTTTGACACAATATAAAAAGGCAGCTGGTTTTTCAGCTACCCTGTTGTTTTGACATCATTTGCTTGATGCAGCAATTCTTTTGCATGCTGTTTTGTCAGCTCAGTGACTTCGACACCCGCAATCATCCTGCCAATTTCACTCACTTTTTCTTCATGACTTAATGGTTTGACGTTTGTCAGTGTTCTACCAGCTTTAGAGCGTTTCGAAATGAAGAGATGCGTGTCAGCCATTGCTGCTACTTGCGGGAGATGCGTAATGCAGAGCACTTGTGAGCCAGCCGCCACTTTATAAATTTTTTCGGCAATTGCCTGTGCAACTCTGCCGCTTACACCTGTATCCACCTCATCGAAAATAATGGAAGTGACCTCTTGTTTGGCTGAGAAGATACTTTTCACGGCGAGCATAACACGTGAAATTTCTCCACCAGAAGCAACTTTTGATAAAGATTTCATCGGTTCGCCAGGATTAGTAGAAATCACAAATTGAGCTTGGTCAATTCCGTTTTTCCCAAGCTGGACGGGCTTTCCATCTAGCAGCGGATTATCCGTGCTGCTAAAAGGCGCATACCGAATGGAAAAGGATGTATCAAATGTTGACTTCTCCATATACAAATCCTTTAGTTCTGTTTGAATTTGCTTCGCTAGCTTTTTGGCCCATTTTTTACGAAGCTCCGAAACGTTAAGTGCTTCAAGCAGGGCGTCACGGCTCATTGCATCCAGTTTGTTTTTAAGTGTCTGCAGATGACTGTCTCGATTTTGAATTTGATCGATTTCTTCTTCAATCTTCGCCGCATACTCCAAAATTTCCTCAACCGTCGTCCCGTACTTTCGCTTTAACTGCTTCATTTCATTCAGCCTAGACTCAATAAAATCAAGACGTGCTGGGTCAAACTCTAATTGATCCAGCATGCTTCGCATTTGAAACGTCGAATCCTCTAATAAATAGTAAGAGTTCGACACTTGTTCGGAAAGCTTTTTTAGATCGTCGTTAATCTCAGAAACCTGCTCGAGCTCGCTCGATGACATGCCAACCCAATCAAGTCCCCCCTGCTCATTGCGCAAGGCATTATAGGCGTTTTGGAGTGAGGAAAAGATCTTTTCGTAGTTGCTGATCTGATGGCGCTCTTCTTGAAGCTTCTCATCTTCTCCCGGCTCTAATTGTGCCGCTTCAATCTCTTCTAGCTGAAATTGCAATAAATCTAATCGGTGCACCATTTCTTGCTCATTCTCAGAGAGCTGTTTTAGCTTTTGGGCTGTCTTTGTATATTGCTCATATGCTTCTTGATACTGTGACAAAGCAGGTGCAATTTCTTCTGCTCCAAATTGATCGAGTAAATGCAGATGATTTTCATCCTCCATCAATAACTGGTTATCGTGCTGTCCATGTATATCGAGCAAAAGGCGTCCTACTTCGCGTAAAAGTGAGATTGTGACGAGCTTGCCATTGATGCGGCAAATGCTTTTCCCGTTATTGTTAATATCACGGCGAAGGATCATCATTTCATCAGTTGCGTCAATTCCCTGCTCTTCGCATAAAGCAAATACAGGGTGGTCAGCTGCTGGTACAAGAAAAAGCCCCTCCAGCTCAGCCTTTTTCTCACCATAACGAACAAATTCAGACGACCCTCTACCTCCCACAAGAAGTGAGACAGCGTCAATCATGATGGATTTCCCTGCACCTGTTTCCCCTGTTAGGACTGTGAGTCCTTTTTCAAATGAAACCGTTAACTCTTCAATGATTGCAAAGTTTTTAATGGTTAGTTCTGCTAACACTCATTTGCCACCTCTTTTTGTAAACCTGATTCTTTATAGGAGCTCTAAAATTTTGCTTGAAACTATTTCCGTATCATCTGGTGTGCGGCAAATGATCAAAATGGTATCATCTCCGCAAATGGTTCCCATGATTTCTTCCCAATCTAAATTATCCATTAAAGCCCCAATCGCCTGAGCATTACCCGGCATGGTTTTGAGGACGATTAAATGACTGGCAGCATCCATTTTAATAAATGCATCCATTAAGGATCGCTTTAGTTTAGACAGCGGATTAAACCGCTGATCCGCAGGAAGGCTGTATTTATATGTTCCATTGTTCGTCGGCACTTTCACTAAATGCAATTCTTTAATATCTCTTGAAACGGTCGCTTGTGTAATGTTATATCCATCGGCTTTTAAAATATCGACTAGTTCATCTTGTGTTTCAATCTCTTGGCTCGCGATGATTTCTCTAATCTTAATATGCCTTTGACCTTTATTCATTATTGACCCCCCTAGGCGTTTGATCTCAGTTTTTCTTTACGTTCTATGTTATATGAACCACAGTTCAAAAAACAAGCGTTACGTAAGAAACGGTCAATTCTCATCTTTTGACCATGTAAAAAGGAATAATAGCGAGCTATTATTCCTTTTGTTTCAACCTCATGTATCAGCCGGCTCAGGACTGTTTTTCTTTTCTTTCAATACAGAATGGGCTTCCTTGACGATCTTTTCAAGTTCTGAAACTGGAAGTGCCGCATTCTCTTCTTGATCAGGGTGAAGCACTAAATGGAGAAGGAACTCAATATTCCCGTCTCCGCCTGTAATAGGCGAAAATGAGACATCCCTCACATCATAGCCTTCTTTTGCAGCAAATTGATTCATCTCTTCCAGCACACCAAGGTGGACAGACGGATCTCGCACGATGCCTTTTTTCCCAACAAGCTCTCTTCCTGCTTCAAATTGGGGCTTGACGAGTGCAATACAGTCTCCGCCCGGAACAAGAATGTGCTTTAAAGCCGGAAGAATGAGTTTAAGTGAAATAAAAGAGACATCAATTGACGCTACTTCTGGCAATCCTTCGGTAAAATCTGCCGGGACGGAATGACGGAAATTGGTGCGCTCCATGACGATTACCCTGTCATCCTGCCTTAATTTCCATGCAAGCTGATTGTAGCCAACATCAACAGCATATGATTTGACCGCTCCATTTTGAAGAGCGCAATCTGTAAATCCACCTGTTGATGAACCAATATCAATTAGCAATTTCCCTTCAACAGTTAAGTCGAATTCTTTTAGCGCTTTTTCCAGCTTTAATCCACCGCGGCTCACATATTTCAGAGGGTTCCCTTTCACAGTGAGCGGTGTATCACGAGCGATTTTCTCTCCTGGTTTATCCAAACGGTTTTCATTTGAGTAAACGATCCCTGCCATAATAGCACGCTTTGCTTTCTCTCTCGTTTCCATTAGTCCTTGTTCGACTAATAAAACGTCAAGTCGTTCTTTCTTTGATGTCATGATCCAATTCCTTTTCTTGGTGCTGCGGGAAGCAGGTCACGTAAAGTGTCAGCAACCTGTGCTTTCGTCAAACCAATTTCTTCAAGCAGGGCATCAACACTTCCATGCTCAATAAATTCATCTGGAATGCCCATACGTTCTACTTTGATATGAGATGCTTTCTTATCGTGTATATATTCTAAAACGCTGCTGCCAAACCCGCCTTGGAGCACAGCTTCTTCAATCGTTAAAATCGGAATACCTTCAGAAAGAATATCTTTTAACATCGCTTCATCAAGAGGCTTAATAAAACGAGCATTGACAACACGAACCGATTTCCCTTCTTTTTGAAGTTCTTCTGCTGCTTGAAGCGCCATTTTAATCGTCGTACCAAATGTTAAAATCACAGCATCCTTCCCTGGACGAAGAACCTCCCAGGACCCAATCGGAATGGTTTTCAGCTGTTCATCCATTTTGACACCTAACCCATTACCGCGCGGGAAGCGCATGGCAATAGGACCGTCATCGTACTGAATAGCTGTATTGACCATGTGCTGCCCTTCATTTTCATCTTTTGGCATCATGAGCACCATATTTGGCATATGACGCATAAAGGCAATATCAAACACACCTTGATGGGTTTCTCCATCTGCACCGACAAGTCCAGCACGGTCAATGCCAATAAAGACGTTTAGGTTCTGGCGGCAAATATCGTGGAGCACTTGGTCATAGGCTCTTTGCAGGAACGTTGAATAAATCGCTAAAAATGGCTTCATGTCCTGCGTCGCAAGACCAGCTGCCATTGTGGCTGCATGCTGCTCGGCAATGCCTACATCAAACATCCGCTCTGGAAATTCCTTCGCAAAGCCTTCAAGCTTTGAACCAACAGGCATCGCAGGCGTGATCGCAACAATCCGCTCATCTTCCCGTGCCAGCTTTCTGACTGTTTCACTGACGAGACCACTCCAAGACGGAGCTGCTGCTGCCGGTTTTACAAAATCACCTGTATCAATTTTGTATGGACCCGTACCATGCCAAGTGCCAATTTTATCGGATTCTGCCGGCTGATAGCCTTTTCCTTTTTTCGTGATGACATGCAGAAGAACAGGCCCTTTTGTTTTCTTTGCATATTCAAGATTCTCAAAAAGATCTTCATACGAATGTCCGTCAACAGGACCTAAGTAGGTAAATCCCATTTCCTCAAAGAACATGCCAGATACAAGTAAATATTTGAGGCTGTCTTTGATACGCTCTGCTGTCGCAGCAAGCTTACCACCTACAGCTGGAATGCGCTTGAATAAATATTCAAGTTCGTCCTTTACCCATTGGTATTTGCCAGCTGTACGTAATCTGCCAAGCATTGTGTGAATCGCACCGACGTTTGGTGCAATACTCATTTCATTGTCATTTAAGATCACAATCATATCTTTCTTTTCATCACCGATATGATTCAAAGCTTCCAGCGCCATACCTCCGGTTAGTGCACCGTCTCCAATAATCGGCAGGATATATTCATCTGTCCCTTTGATATCACGCGCTGCCGCCATACCCATCGCACCAGATAATGAGGTTGAACTGTGACCTGTCTCCCAAACATCATGCTCGCTTTCATTTCGTTTAGGAAAACCGCAAAGCCCTTTATATTGGCGAAGTGTATCAAACTCCGCCCCTCTTCCCGTTAACAGCTTATGAACGTAAGACTGATGTCCAACATCCCAGAGAAATTTATCTTTCGGGCTGTCAAATACTTTATGAAGCGCAACAGTCAGTTCAACGACTCCCAGGTTCGGACCGATATGCCCGCCAGAGTTAGCTAAGGACTCAATTAAAAACATGCGAATGTCAGCGCTAAGCTCCTCTAATTCTGCATTTGACATTCCCTTTAGAAACGTTGGATTTTTTATTGATAAAAGATCCAATTAGGATCAACTCGCTTTCAACAAAATTTCTATATACATCTATAATGCCTTATTCCTTTGAAAACCAGTAGGGAATAAGAGTTGTCTCATCATAATAAACTGTTTACAGTTTACCACAATTGCTCGAGGACCCTCAAATCTAGGCTGTTTTTAATGATCTCTTGAGGCAATTAGATCACATAAATCATGCAGTAATTGCTGCTCTAATTGAAGATTGGAGACAATTTCTTTTGCACGTGTGATGTGCTCATGCAGTTTTTCTTTTGCTCCTGAAAGCGTTAATAAAGAAGGATATGTCGACTTTTCATTTGCTGTATCAGAGCCGACCCGTTTTCCGATTTTTTCTTCGCTTCCTTCGAGATCTAAAATATCATCACGGATTTGAAACGCAATGCCAATATGATAGCTGAATTCCCTTAGCTTCTCGATATCGTCATCTGATGCTCCTGCCAGCATTCCACCTGCTGCGACGCTGAACGTGAGGAGCTTTCCTGTTTTACGGGCGTGAATGGATTCTAGTTCAGCAAGCGATACTTGTTTTTGCTCTGCTTCCATGTCATCAAACTGACCGCCAACCATTCCTAGTGCACCTGCTGACTTTACAAGCTCATCTACAATTCTGATCTTTTTGTCAGCAGAGACGCTGCTTGACAGCTGTGATGTAATCAAACGGAAGCTCTCTGTTAAAAGGGCATCACCTGCGAGAACCGCTGTTGCTTCTCCGTACACTTTATGATTCGTCGGTTTTCCTCTGCGAAGGTCATCGTCGTCCATGCAAGGAAGGTCGTCATGTATCAAGGAATACGTATGAATCATCTCAACCGCACAGCCGACAGGTATACCGTCTTCTTCGTTTTTACCGTAAGCATTTAGAAGAGCAAGAACGAGAACAGGTCGAAGCCTTTTCCCGCCCGCTTTAAGTGAATAGAGCATAGAAGATTTCAGGTCTTCTGGAATCGTCAATTCCTGAACATATGTAAATAAATAATCTTCAATGGCCTGCTTTCGTGTTGTTAAAAATTCATTTAAATTACTTGTCACCAGCATCTGCCTCCTTCACTGAGAAGGGAGCCAGCTCACCGTCCTCTTTTAAAATGAAATCCATTTGCTTTTCAACATGCTGTAATTTTTCATGACAAAGCTTCGAAAGGGTCATGCCTTCTTGAAAATAATGAATGGCCTGCTCAAGTGGTACATCTCCTTCTTCGAGCTTTCCCACAATCTCCTCAAGACCTTTCATCGCCTCTTCAAATGTCATTTGTTCTTCTTTTTGTTTATTGGATTCTGTCATGATGATTGCCCCTCCTTCTCAATAACCTCACAAATTAGACGTCCATCCTTCATCGTGATAGTCAGCTGATCCTTCGTCTCTACTTGGTTCACACTTTTTATTAGTTCTTCTTCTTTATAGGCTAAGCTGTAGCCTCTTTCCATCACTTGAAGTGGATTTAATGCATTTAGTTTACCAAGAACCGATTGGAACTGCGAATGAATTGTTTTCATTTGCACATTCATACTGCGAATGAGCTGTTCTGTTTCATTGGCGTGTCGTTTTTTCGCTTGAAGCAGCTGTTCTTTAGGATGAAGCGGCTTCAGTCTGTATGTCTGGCGGTCTAGCTGACTGCGTTTTTGCTCAATTTGTCTCGTCAGCTGCTTTTGAAAACGGTCAAATACCAAATCGAATTGCTGCTCTTTTTGCTCCTGTAATCGTTTTGGAAAACGGAAGGCATAAGAGGATTGCAGCGCCACAAGACGGTCTTTCGCTTGTGAGGTTCGATTCTTTACTGCTCTTGTTAGCCGTATATCGATTGATTTGATTCGCTCTATTAAATCGGTCGTGCTTGGAACAGCAAGTTCGGCCGCTCCTGTTGGTGTGGGTGCTCTCATATCTGCAGTGAAATCACTGATCGTAAAGTCTGTTTCGTGCCCAACTGCAGATATGATTGGAATGTCTGATGCGAAGATGGCTCTTGCGACAGCTTCTTCATTAAAAGCCCAAAGCTCTTCAATCGAACCGCCTCCTCTTCCGACAATCAAGACATCACAGAGCTTTTTTTCATTCGCTTCCTTGATTCGCTCTACGATGGAACGGGTCGCATGCTCACCTTGGACGAGCGCCGGAAGCACAATGATTTTCGCCTGCTGATAGCGCCGATTGATCGTCGTAATGACATCTCGAACAGCCGCTCCTGTTGGAGACGTAATGACACCAACAACCTCTGGATATTCAGGGATTGGCTTTTTATAGCGCGCATCAAATAAGCCTTCACTTGCTAGCTTTTTCTTCAGCTCTTCATAAGCAAGATGAAGAGCACCAACACCATCAGGCTGCATTTCTTTTGCATATAATTGATAGTTGCCGCTTGGTTCATAGACTTGAATTCCGCCGCGTACAAACACCTTCATCCCACTCTTAGGTGAAAAAGGCAGCTTCGCCGCAGAGCGCTGGAACATGACAGCTTGCATGCGGGCGTTTTCGTCTTTTAAGGTGAAGTACACATGTCCCCTTGAATGAATCTTGACATTGGATAGCTCACCTTTGATCCAAATATCTTCTAAATGCGGATCAACATCAAATTTTCTTTTTATGTATTTTGTAAGGGCTGTGACCGTCACAAAGGCTTTTTCACTCATGACGTATTCCTCCTCCTCAAAAACGCACATTCATCCACCAGCAGTATGCAGGTGGATGAATGGATAAAGCTTATGCTAATGTACGTTTTGCTGATTTAACCGTATTATGTGCAAGCATCGTAATCGTCATTGGACCGACTCCGCCAGGGACTGGTGTGATATAAGAAGCTTTTTCTTTTGCCTCTTCAAAATCAACATCACCAACAAGCTTCCCGGTATCCAAACGATTGACTCCTACATCGATCACAATAGCGCCTTCTTTAATTTGGTCAGCTTTAATAAAGTTTGCTCGACCGACGGCAACAACTAAAATATCCGCTTTCAACGTATGTTCTGAAATATTCGCTGTTCTTGAATGGCAATAAGTAACCGTTGCGTTTTCGTTTAACAGCAATTGTCCTACTGGTTTACCGACAATATTGCTGCGTCCGACAACAACGACTTCTTTTCCAGAAAGACTAACACCCGTCTTGTTTAGTAGTTCAACAATACCTGCTGGTGTACATGGAAGGAATGTGTCTTCCCCAAGCAGCATTTTCCCGATATTCAATGGATGGAAACCATCAACATCTTTCTCAGGTGAAATACGTTCAATCACGGCTTTTTCAGAAATATGTTTTGGCAGTGGAAGCTGAACAAGAATCCCGTGAAATTGATCGTTCGCATTGTACTGATCAATCAGCTGAAGCAATTCTTCTTCTGTTAAAGAAGCATCTAAATGATCTAGCTGGAAATGCATCCCCATTGCTTCTGCTGCTTTTTTCTTTCCGCGTACGTAAGAAAGTGAAGCCGGATCATCACCGATTAGAATAACGGCAAGACCAGGTGTGACACCTTTTTGTTTTAGCTCTTCTACTTCTTTTGCTAATTGCTCACGCTTTTCTTTTGCTGTTTCTTTCCCATCGATGATTGTTGCTGTCATGTCGAATCCTCCTATTGCTGCTTTAGGTCGTTTTTAATGTTTGAAAGTACTCCATTTACAAATTTCGGTGCTTTATCATCACCGAATAATTTGGCCAGTTCAATCGCTTCATTCATTGAGACACTAACCGGGATATCTTCTTGATACACCATCTCGTACACAGACAGCCTTAAAACGGCTCTGTCTACGTTTGCAATACGATCGAGTTTCCAATTCACTAAATGCTGTGAAATCATGTCATCGAGCTTGTCCTTTTGTTCAAGCACACCGAAAACCAGCTCCTCAAAAAAAGGATCTGATTCTTGTTCGTCCAG
Organism: Bacillus sp. MM09(2025); assembly: GCF_050496725.1. Lineage (NCBI taxonomy): Bacteria > Bacillati > Bacillota > Bacilli > Caryophanales > Bacillaceae > Bacillus > Bacillus sp. MM09(2025). The sequence goes on along the minus strand of NZ_JBNWEN010000003.1, from coordinate 165,230 downwards.
CGCATGTGTAATGGCCTCTTTCGGATCAATATTGCTCACATCAATTTGAAATAATGTTTGTAGCGCCTTTTCTCTTGCAGTTCTTCTTTTCATTATTTACTCCTTTAACCACTTTATCCGCTTGTCGTTAAGCCATACAGAGATCATAACATATTTTGACCGTGGTCGCACCAAGATCCATGTGAGCTGTCACGAAAAACGAATCAATCCACGTGTGAGATCATCATTATTCGGAAATGACCCAAAAATGGGCTTTAAAAAACCAAAGAGGCGATGCCTCCTTGGTTTCACTTGAACTCTTTTTTACATTTCTTGATCTACTTCAGCATCAGCTGATTTTGTATCAAATTGAATACCAACGACATGGATATTGATTTCATTAATCGTTAAGGCAGTCATGTTCAAAAGAGTTTGACGGATATTTTCTTGTACAGCAGTGGATACCTTTGGAATGGATAGGCCAAATTCAATCACACAATATACATCGATTGTGATGCCTTCATCAGAGACATCTACTTTCACACCTTTACGGTGATTTTTTTTACCAAAGCGTTCTGCTACATCAGCAGCGAAATTGCCGCGCATTTCGGCAATGCCTTCGACTTCTGAAGCGGCGATCCCAGCAATGACCTCAATCACTTCTGGTGCAATTTGCACTTTTCCCAATTGATCTTCATCAAGGTTCATTTCAAGCAAATTGTTTTCTGACACGATCATTCACCTCCGAAAGCTGTGATTATTTCATGATTTGGTATGTTTCTAAAAACTTCGTATTAAAATTACCGCTCACAAATGTTTCATGCTCAAGCAATCTTAGATGGAATGGAATTGTTGTGTAGACTCCTTCAATGACGAATTCTTGAAGCGCACGTTTCATTCTCGCAATCGCTTCTTCTCTCGTCTTACCATATGTGATCACCTTTGCAATCATACTATCGTAATATGGCGGAATCACATAGCCCGGATAAGCGGCAGAATCCACGCGTACTCCTAAACCGCCTGGCGGAAGATACATTTTAATTTCACCAGCTGATGGCATGAAGTTTTTCTCTGGGTTTTCTGCATTAATACGGCATTCGATTGCCCATCCTTCAAATACGACATCCTCTTGTGTAAGAGAAAGCTTCTCACCTGATGCCACTTTAATTTGTTCTTTGATCAAGTCAACACCTGTGACCATTTCTGTTACAGGATGCTCTACTTGAATACGGGTATTCATTTCCATGAAGTAGAACTTCTCTTCATTATAATCATAAATAAATTCGACTGTTCCAGCACCAGTGTATTCAACAGCTTCTGCAGCTTTTACGGCTGCTTCACCCATTTGCTCACGGATGTCTGCATTTAGCGCTGGTGATGGCGTTTCTTCAAGAAGCTTTTGCATTCTTCTTTGGATTGAGCAATCACGCTCTCCTAAATGAATGGTATTGCCATGCTGATCTGCAAGCACTTGGATTTCCACGTGTCTAAAGTCTTCAATGAACTTTTCTAAATAGACGCCAGGGTTACCAAAGTTTTGCGCTGCTTCCTGCTGCGTGATGGTGACACCGTTAATGAGCTCTTCTTCGGTACGAGCTACACGGATTCCTTTACCACCGCCGCCGGCAGTTGCTTTTATAATCACAGGATACCCAATACTTGCTGCTGTTGAAACAGCATCATCAAGATCTTTTACAATTCCTTGAGAACCAGGAACAATCGGAACGCCAGCATCTTTCATTGTTTCCCTCGCGACATCTTTTGTTCCCATTTTGGAAATCGCTGACGGAGTTGGCCCAACAAAGATGACATTGCATTCCCCGCAAAGCTCAGCGAAGTCTGCATTTTCAGCAAGGAAGCCGTATCCTGGATGGATGGCATCAGTACCTGTTAATTTAGCAACACTAACAATATTCGTGACATTTAAATAACTATCTTTTGAAGCAGTCGGTCCGATGCAATATGCTTCATCAGCCATTTGAACATGAAGCGCATCGCGATCCGCTTCCGAAAATACCGCAACTGTTTCAATTCCAAGCTCTTTACAAGCGCGGATAATTCTAACTGCGATTTCTCCTCTGTTTGCAATTAATAGCTTTTTAATCATGATCGTACTCCTTACTCTGCTTTCACTAGAAAGAGGGGTTGTCCGAATTCTACAAGCTGACCGTTCTCAGCTAATACTTCGACGATTTCACCTTTTACTTCTGCTTCGATTTCATTAAACAGTTTCATCGCTTCTACGATGCACACAACTGTGTTTTCGTTCACCTTAGAACCTGTTGTCACGTAAGGACCTGCTTCTGGTGAAGATGAAGCATAAAATGTGCCAACCATTGGGGATGTAATTTTATGCAGATTATCAGACGCAGCTGCCTCTTGTGCAGGGGCTTCGGTCTGAGCTGGAGCTTGTGCTTTAGGAGCTTGTTGAGCTGGAGCTGCTTGGACAGGAGCCACTGATGCTTGTGCCGCAACTTGCTGAACGACTTCTTTATTTTTCTTCAGTTTGATTTTTGCACCTTCGTTTTCGTACGTAAGTTCATCAATAGTAGATTCGTCAATTAATTTAATCAGTTCATGAATTTCTTCAATTTTTAACATGGATTTGCACCCCTATGTATGGATTTATCTTTTTCTTTATAGGCTAGTACTAAAAGTACATACTATAACCATCTTACAGGAGGATTTCAATGAATTCAACTACTATTGTGGCGAAGCGCTTTGCGAGAGCATCTTGAAGAGGGCGCAAAACCGCATCAAAAAACGCCCTTTTCGGCAAAGGGCGTCTTTTCATTTTTTATTCGTTAGAGGGCTCAAAAGTGACCGCTACGTTATCAAGACCTCTCATTTCTTTTGTGACCATATCAATAATATCGGCCGCTTGGGACTTTGATTTTTTGTCAGAACGAACTGTGATGCTCACTTTATCTCCCTCTGCACTCACTAGCGCATCTTTATAACCTTTTGTTTTAATTAAGGTTTCAAGTTGACGCTCCGTTCCTTCTGCTTCACTAAGCGCTGTCATTTGGTCATACGCTTCGCTTTTTTCTTGTGCTGTTGCATCATCACTGGATACGATTTCGTTGAACTCTTCGCGCTGCTTGCTTCGTTTATCTTCAAGCTCTAATCTGTATGTTGTAAAAAGCTCATCGTCTGTTTGCTCTGATACAGCCTTTCCTTCTTCACCGCTTGTTTCGATATCCTCTTGTTTACCATTTGTTTCTTTGTCAGTGGACTTCTCATCAGCGCCTTTTTCTGTTCCTTTATCCATTCCTTTTTCTGGTTCAGTCTTTTTCTCTTCCGTTCCTTTTGATTTCATCTCTTCTACTGTCACTGCATTTTCACCTTGTGGAGACATGATATAGTACACACTTAAGACGACAACTAAACTTAGCATCGTTAATAGCCAAACCGTTTGTTTTTTTAACATCATTCCGAATCCTCCTTGATTTTTTTAGGGGCAACAGCCACTCTATGGCTCGGTACATCAAGCACTCGTGTAACCGCTTCAATGATGGTTTTCTTTATTTGAACGTTGTCTACTCCTTGAGCAACAACGAGAACACCTCGAATATCTGGTTTTTTCGTTTGCACCACGACTGGCGTTTCTTCATTGCCATTTTTGATGATGACGATTTCTTCTTCTTTTGTTTGATCAGTGACACTTCGCACGCCGCCTTCTTTATCTGTTTCTTCGGTCGTTGTGCTTTTATTGGATTTGTTTTTTTCAAACACTTTTAAAGAAGTTGCGTCTACATTGACCACAATCGATACATCCTCAACGCCAATAATGGTCTCTAAAATTTCTTTCAGCTGATTTTCGTATTCTTGCTCCACATCCTCAATCGAATTCTTTGATTTACTTGACGATGCCGGCTTGAATACCTCCTGCTCTTGTGAGGTTGTTTTTTTAGAAGCAGGAACAGCAGCTTGTTCTTTGCTTGATGGCGGTGACAAGATCTGACTGACTAACATGAAAGATACGCCGATGATGAATACAAGCAGCAAGTAATGGTGCTTCGTTAATTTTGGTTTCCCTTCACCTTTTTCAGGCGGCTGCAAGAATGATTTCAGCTTTTGTTTCCAGTCCTTGTTATTCATGATCTGCTGCGTCACCTCCCTCAATGTTCAGCGCAATGTGCTCAGGACTCGTATTCCAAACATCAGCAAGCGTCTCTTTCACCCTCTTGATCTCTTTGCTAGAAGATCCAGCGCTTTCCTCCTTTTGCCTGGAGAGATCAATGTCCACCTTTGCCACCGTTTCTACAGCATCACCTGTGAGCGGGGAAAGAACTGCTTTGATGCGAAATTGATCCGCCTCCATATTCTGATCCAGGTGCTCAACATCTGCCTGCACTTCTACGTGTTTCATTTCATAGCTCTCCTTCTCCAGTGGCTCCTTTGCGCTTTTTTCTAGTTGGACAGCCATTTGCTTTAAAATATATGCACGCTGAGAGGCTTGTATTTCTTTTTTTTCTAAATTCATTTGATTTTTTATTTCTTCTGACTGTGCTTCTTCCTTCCCCTTCATCAATTCTGAGAAAATTTGGTCAGGGTCTGCCCGAAATAAAGCAAAAATCGGATTGAGCATCACGACAATCAACAGGAGGCTGACGACCATTTTGGCATATTTTTGCATGCTTGAATTGGGAAGCAGAAGATCAATGACAATCGCAAATAAGATAAAGAGAATAATACTTGTGATCCATTCCGTGAGAAAACTCAAAAGGTGTCCCCTCCTTACTTCATCATCATGGTCAGGTTGCCAGCAGTGATAATGACGGTAATGCTTAAAAAGAACATGAGCGATACGACAGCAAGTGCAGCAAAGATATAGAGCACACTTTTTGAAATGACATCGAGGCAGCTGATAATCGGACCGCCTCCTAATGGCTGAAGAATGGCTGCGGCAAGCTTATATATAAGAGCTAGCGAGAGCACTTTGATCGCAGGGAAGGCGGCAATTGAAATGAGAATAGCGACGCCGACAAGTCCGACCGTATTTTTAAGTAATACAGAGGCACTGATGACAGTATCCGTCGCATCTGTAAACATTCTGCCAAGGACGGGGATGAAATTTCCGGTAATAAATTTGGCTGTACGAAGTGTGATACCATCTGTAACCGCAGCAGATGCCCCTTGCACAGAAATGACACCAAGAAAGACAGTTAAAAAAACGGCTAACCCGCCTATCGCCACATTTCTTAACAGCTGGGCAAGCTGGGTAACCTTGTATTGTTCAGTCAGCGTACTGACAATACTCAATATCGCTGATAAAAAAATAAGCGGAAGAACGACATATTGAATAAAAACGCCGCTCGTATTCATCAAAAATAAGATAACCGGATGAAAGAATCCGGCTGAGACAAGCCCGCCTGAGGAAGCAATAAGTGCTAATAACAGAGGAATAAGAGCAAGAATAAAACTGGTCATCGTTTGAATGGCTTCCGTTGCATAAGAAATCGCCACATGAAAGCTGTTGAGTGCAATAATGATCAGCACCATATAAACAAGTGCGTATGCGACTTTACTGACAGTGCTCTGTTCAAATGCATTCTGCAAAAGGTGTAAAAGCGAACAAAAGATGGTGAGTAAAATCAGTGTCCCAAGGAGCTTTCCGTTTGCGATGACCTCGTGAAAAAGATAATGAACAAAGGCTTTCAGCCATGTCTTGGGAGACAGCTCTTTATCGCCATCAATCATTTCTTTCACTGTTCCTTTTTGGCTTTCTGGCAGAAAGCCGCCATACTCATCCAATATGGTTTCCCAAAAGTCACTAATGGAATGAAGCTCAAGTGCATCAGCTTGTCCAGCCGCCACTTCTTCTGCTGCTGGTGCTTCATTTGATAATGGCTCTTTTTCTTCTGCACCTGCGTGCGGAGCGATCAGCCAGAAGAAAAGCATCAGTCCCATAACAGCTGTCACCCGTTTCATTGTCATCACCTCTTTTCAATTAAGTCATGGACGGGATCATACCTAAGATCGTCTCAATGATGACTGTTAAAATAGGAACTGCCATGACCAAGATGAGAATTTTGCCGCCAAGTTCTATTTTTGATGCAATGGCGCCTTGTCCAGCATCTTTTGTCAGCTGGGCGCCAAATTCCGCAATATAGGCAATGCCAATAATTTTTAAAATGGTTTCAACATACTTCATGTTGACACCGGCACTTGCCGCAATTTTTTCTATCATCGAGATAATGGCATAGATTTGATCTATTAAATAAAGAAAGATCACACACCCTGTAAATACAACAAGCAAAAAGGCGAAGGTTGGCTTTTGTTCTTTGACGATTAATGCTAAAAAAGTAGCGATTAAACCAAGTCCAACAATTTGTATGATTTCGATTTGTAAGCCCTCCCCTATCCTTGAAATAGAAATACGGCTTTAATCTTTTTAAACAAATCATCTACAATGGTTGCTACCATAAACAAAATGTAGATAAACCCAAGCAGCGTGACCCACTGAGCGTACTCCTTTTTCCCCATTTGATCTAAAATCGTATGGAGGAATGCCACAACGATGCCTACTCCCGCAATTTGAAAAATGACGTTTACATCAACGCCCATGCTCTCGACTCCCTTCCTCTCACATCAATAAAAGAATCAGTAGTAATCCGCTTAAAAATCCGAGGCTTCTGACCATTTTTTCATTTTTGGCTTGGGCGATTTCAGCTTCCTTCTCCTCCGATTCCAAATGACCTAAAGCAAGCTTGATATATTTTTGCTGAGACGTGACATCATGCTGGCCAAGTGTTTCTCCAAAGTGCTTCAGTGCCTCATATTCGCCTTTTTTTAAGACGGTTTTTTTCCAAACATCCTCAAGACTCTCATTCCATGCATGCCGTGCAGAAAAAGTTCCACCTTTCAGCTTTTCTGCAAATTGTTCAAATAACCGATTCACAGGAGTGCCTACTTGTGACGCAATTTGCTCTGCTGCACGCGCTAGAGGTGTTTGACCATACATAATTTCAGCTTCAAGAGACTGGAGCGCAAACCGGAGCTGTCGAATTTGTTTCGGCCGGTCGCTATATCGTTTGGCAAACTCGAACCCTCCCCAAGTCGTAGCCGCGACAATCAAGATAGCGCCAATGAGCTTTAACATACGTCCACTCCCCGCCTCCATTTCATCTCTTGTCCGCCTTGGTCATATATTCGTCCGATCGTGCCGGGACCGTCCTTGCGATTTAATTCAACATAACGCTCAAACACACGAAGCTCCCATAGCGGTTTCAATGATGGACGTTTATATACATCTTCAAGTGAATAGCCATGAACGGAAACGATAATGGTGACCCCCGCATGAATCGCTTCTAAAAGTGCCTGCACATCCTCGCGTTTGCCGATTTCATCGACAATCATGATCTCTGGACTCATAGACCGAATCATCATCATCAAGCCCTCAGCCTTTGGACACGCATCGAGCACATCTACCCGGTGTCCAAACTGGTGCTGCGGCACCCCTCTTATACACCCAGCGATTTCTGAACGCTCATCTATAATGCCTGTTTTTTTAGGAGGAATTGCTTTTGTGCCCGTACTAGCCAGTCTTGCTATATCTCGCAATAATGTCGTTTTCCCTGTTTGCGGTGGACCGATGATCAGTGTATTGCACCAGTGCTCATCATATAAATAAGGAAGAAAGGGAAGCGCAATCCCGACTTTTTCTTTTGCGATGCGGATATTAAATGAAGAGATATCTCTTAATCCTTTGACAATGCCGTTTTCAACGATCACCTTTCCTGCAAGTCCCACCCGGTGCCCGCCTGAAATGGTGATGTAGCCTTGCTTTAGCTCCTCTTCAAGTGTGTACATGCTGTAATTGCTCAGCCTGCCTAATAACTGAGACGCATCTTCTCCTGTTGTGTGATAAGAAAGAAAGCGCGGTTTTCCTCTTTGCATTAATTCAATAGGACGATCCGTGCGAATGCGGATTTCTTCTATTTGATCCCATTCTGCTTCTTTTAGCAGTCTAAGTTCTTGTCCAATCGAGTGCGGGAGAATATCCAACAAGCTCCGCAACGAATTCCCCTCCTTTTTTTCTTCTCTAAAATGTATGATCGGAGCCGCTAATTATGCCAAGCCGTTTTACTTATAAATCCCAACAAGAATAAATACGACACCAATGAAAATAAAGACGAGCTTGGCATAGGATAGCTGCCCTGCGATTTGATAGATTCCAATCGTCATCGTGATAATAAAAATGAGCGGCCCAATGATCGCCAATATACTATTAATGACAACCGCTTTTCGGACATCATTTGTGACTAAAATGAGGATGGCGGCTGTCATTTCAATCGCTGCTGATAAAAACCTCATGCCTGCCATCGCAGCGACTGATGGATGGATGCCCGGGAGAAATTGTTTCATACTAGAACCTCCAGCTTTTTTTACACTATATGCTTGTCTAGCTGGAAGTAGTCTTGTTTTTCGGAAAGGAAAAGAGATGAATGAGAGAATTGAGAGAAGGCGTACCTTTTGGGGGAGTCTTACATGTTTTACAATAAAAAAAGACTGTAAACACGAGGTTTACAGTCTTTTTTCGTTCATTACGCTCTTGACACGTATGAACCGTCTGATGTATTAATGACTAGTTTATCTCCTTGGTTCACAAAGAAAGGAACGTTGACGATTAAACCAGTTTCTGTTTTTGCAGGTTTTGATCCGCCTGATGTCGTGTCACCTTTAATACCAGGCTCTGTTTCTACTACTTCTAGTTCTACCGTGTTTGGAAGTTCTACTCCAAGTGTTTCAGCACCATACATCACAATGTGAACCGACATATTTTCTAGCAAATATTTCAGCTCATCTTTAATTTGTGTTTCACTTAGTTCAAGCTGCTCATAAGAACTTGTATCCATGAAGACATGTTGATCGCCATTTGCATATAAATATTGCATTGTTTTTGTTTCGATTTGAGCTTTCGCTACTTTTTCGCCTGCACGGAATGTTTTTTCTTGAATAGCACCAGTACGCAGGTTACGCAGTTTCGAACGAACAAACGCTGCGCCTTTCCCTGGCTTTACGTGTTGGAAATCCACTACACGCCAAATACCGCCGTCCACTTCAATTGTCAGGCCTGTACGAAAATCGTTTACTGAAATCATTTTGTCATCCTCCTACATTTCACCATCATAATATGATAAGTTCTTTCGGTGAGTGGGTCAATCGTTTATTGCCGTCAGCTGTCAGGACAATATCATCCTCAATTCTCACGCCGCCGACATCCGGCAAGTAAATTCCCGGTTCAACTGTCACGACCATTCCCTCTTCTAAAACGACCTCTGATCGTAAGGAAAGGCCTGGCGCTTCATGTACTTCCATCCCTAGCCCGTGGCCAGTTGAATGCCCGAAGTATTGACCATAGCCATACTTTTCAATGATGTCACGTGTGATGCGATCAGCTTCTTTTCCTGTTAAGCCTGGCTTGATTTTATCCACACCAGCGTTTTCTGCTTCTAATACGATATGATAAATTTCCTTTAACTTATTGCTCGGTGTGCCAACAGCAATCGTTCTTGTCATATCAGAACAATACCCTTTATAGTAAGCACCGAAATCGAGTGTAACTAAATCACCAGATTCAATCACCTTTTCACTCGCTCTTCCGTGCGGCAGGCTTGAACGAACACCTGAGGCGACAATCATATCGAATGAAGATCCTTCAGCGCCTTCTTTTCTCATGAAAAATTCAAGCTCGTTCATGACAGCAATTTCCGTCAAGCCCGGCTTGATGTAAGTGAGAATATGATCAAAGGCGTGATCTGCAATCTTCGCAGCTTCCTCTAATATCTTAATCTCTTCACTAGACTTAATCAAGCGCAACTTTTCAACTGATTCTGAGACCGGAACAAGCTCAATATCACCTGTTTTCTCTGCATACTGCTGGTACGTGGCAAATGTCATATGGTTTTGTTCAAATCCAAGGCGTTTGATCCCAAATTCCTTTGCCGTTTGAGCTGCGGTTTCTGCGATATTTCCTTTATGTTCAATAATGTCGAAGCCTTTTACTTGGTCCTTCGCTTGCTCTGTATAACGGAAATCCGTGATAAAAGCTGCCCGATCCTTTGAAACAACGGCGAGACCGGCTGAACCAGTAAAGCTGGTCATATACTGTAAATTAAAGCTGCTCGTAATGACTAGACCATCGATCTCTAATTCAGATAAAAGTGTTCTTAACTTTTTAAGTTTCATGATACTGCTCCCCCTTCACTCACTAAATAACGAATCGCCAATTTATACCCTTCTAAACCAAGACCAACGATTTGCCCTTGACATACTGGAGCAAGTACAGAATGATGGCGGAATTCCTCTCTCTTATGAACGTTTGAGATATGTACTTCAACGACGGATAAAGAAATACTTGCAATGGCATCTCTCAGGGCATAGCTGTAATGTGTAAAAGCCCCCGGGTTAAATACGACTCCATCGTACTGATCTTCTGCCTCGTGGAGCGCATCAATCAAATCTCCTTCGTGATTTGATTGAAAGAACGTTAACTGGATATTGGCTCTTTCTGCAAACTGGAACAAATCTGTCTCTAAATCTGTCAGCGTCTTACTTCCGTAAACAGCCGGCTCTCTTTTGCCAAGCCTATTTAAATTCGGCCCATTCAGCACAAGAAAATGAGGCATACAACCACTCCTTCACCCTAATTCAATCTATATCGAGATCTGTTTCTTTTTCCTTAGAAACCTTTCGTTTCCAAAAATATTTTATCATATGAATAGGTGATTTACACTTTATTCTGTCTTTTTCCCGAGTGCCCTCGCAAGCTTTTGACTCGTTAATTCATTATATTCAAACGAAATACTGTACCCGACAAACATGCCGTATAAAATATATAGGCAAAATGTCGTGACGATGGTGCTTTGCTGCAAATCTTGTACTTGCTTTACATCTGGGAAAATCGGGTTAAATACGTAAAAAACGATCAGCCATAAAAGCGCGCCATATATCAGCCCCATCCAATAGCCTTTGATCCGTTTCAAAAGCCCATAATAAATAAAGGCTGCTCCGATCGATAAAACCCCTAAAAGCACAATACTGATAAAAGTACCAAGGCCGCCCTTTTTCCACTCTCCGAGTACAAAAGGCTGAAGGAGCATATTGGGACTCACCTCTGAGAAATGAAACATATGGGTCAGAAACCCGATAAAGCCCCAAAAAACACCGCCAACAAAGCCTGTCGCAGCTGCTCTTGCCAATAGCGATGACGTTTGTACAGACTGATTGTTCTCTTCTTGGTTTTTCTTTTCATCACGTTTCATTTGTGAACACCTCCAGCAAGTAGTATGTCCAAAATGTCATAAAAAAAAGGATTTCCATACGTGAGTGTAAAATTTTTATAACAGGGTATACTGGCTAAAAAGAGGTAGATAGAATTCTAGTAGATAATCGACCTGTGCGCTAGTGATTTCCCTACATTTCCTGTACAATAAAGGTATAAGGAAATGCATGTAAATTACAGGAAACAGGCAGGTTGATGAAATATGTCCAATCAAACAAAACCTCCAGCATATGGAGGGCAGGCAGTTGTCGAAGGTGTCATGTTCGGAGGTAAAAAGAACTATGTGACAGCGATTCGGCGTAAGGATCAGTCCATTGAGTTTTTAAAGCTTCCCCGGACCTTCAATAAACGAACCGCCTTTCTCAAGAAAATCCCCTTTGTCAGGGGTGTTGTTGCACTTGTTGAAGCAAGCGCAAATGGCAGTAAGCACTTGAACTTCTCCAGCGAGCGCTATGACTTAGATCCTTCAGAAGATCATACTCTTGAAAAAGAACAACAAAGCTCAAAATTATCTATGATTTTCGGCATTGCTGTGATCGGAGTTCTCTCTCTCCTCTTTAGTAAATTTGTCTTTACCCTAGTACCTGTCTTTTTAGCTGAACTTGTGCGGCCCGTCTTTTCAGGGAATTTCGCACAAATCGCAGTTGAAACATTCTTTAAACTGGTCCTGTTATTAGGCTATATTTACTTTATTTCCATGACCCCTTTAATTAAAAGGGTATTTCAATATCATGGCGCAGAACATAAAGTCATAAACTGCTATGAACAGAATCTTGACATCACAGTGGAAAATGTCCAAAAACAATCACGTCTTCATTATCGATGCGGTAGCAGCTTTATTTTATTCACTGTCATTGTCGGAATGTTCGTCTATTTACTCGTACCGACAGATCCTTTATGGGTGAGAATTCTGAATCGCTTGGCGCTCATTCCAGTTGTTCTCGGCATTTCATTTGAAGTGCTTCAGCTTACGAACAAACTCCGAGAAGTGCCTGTGCTGAAAGTGCTTGGCTATCCTGGCCTTTGGCTGCAATTGCTGACAACAAAAGAACCTTCTGACGATCAAGTCGAGGTAGCCATTGCAAGTTTTAATGAACTTCTTCGTTTAGAGGAAGCATCTGAGAAACAAGCGTCAGATTCTGCTCATCAAGTGATCTAACTTATAAATCCGGTAAATTCCTTCGGAGGTGGACAGTTATGAATCGCCGAGTACATCCTGCTTTTACCATTATTTTCGCTTTAGGTGTTTTGGGATTTGTGTATTCACTCACAACGAATCCAGGCAGACTTTTTACAATGCTGCTATCAGTTGTGATCATTGGAGCGGTTATGTTTTTCTTATTTAGATGGCTGATGAATCGAAGAACTGGAACAGAGGGCAATCTTTATCGTAAAGCAGTCAAACAATCAAAACGTCGCTACCAGCAGCCTAAACCAAAAACGAAAAGCCAGATGAAAAATCGGGTCACTCATTTGCGAAGCGTGCCGACTGACCACAAGTCTAAGCCCGTCCTTCTCAAAAAGAAAAGCCAAACACAGTTAACTGTGATTGAAGGCAAGAAAAACAAAAAGAAGAATCGCGCTTTGTTTTAAAATGTCCAGCTTTTTAAAAATTGCTCGGCCTTCTGTCTGCCTAGATCGACGAGCGCCTTTTTCTTTTCTGTCATCAGCTGAAAATCAGTGGCAATGACGTGTTCTACAGGAATAAAAATCACATGACGTTCGTGTTTTGTGGCAATGTGTCTTTCGTCATGAGCACCACGCATCGTTTCAAAAAGAGCGCCAAACAGTTCAAACGCATTGCGGATGGAGTGTTGAGGGCGTTCTTTTTCGTTTGGGGTTAGTGTGACACCGACGAACGGTCTTTTTTTCTCTTCGGCAAACAACCAAATTGGAAAATTACTAAGCACGCCTCCATCCACAATGGTACAAATGCCTTTTGATGACTTTAGTTTGACAGGCTCGAAAAAATACGGCAGACTGCAGCTCATCCGGATTGCCCTTGCAACAGAAAAACGCTCTGGATTTAAGCCGTATGAAGGAAGGTCGTCTGGCAGCACGAGAATTTTTCCATTTGTTAAATCAGAGGCAACAATTTTCAGCGAATCTTTTTTGAGATCCCCAAATACGGTGACCCCCTTTCGTTTCAACACATCTGTCAGCCATTTTTCCAGCCGGTCGCCTTTGTACAAACCGAGGCGCCAGTAAATGGAGACCCACCTAAGCATTTTAAATGGAATGAATTGACATCTCCTATCAAGCAACTGATGTTCATCCATTTCATCTAAAAGCCCCCGAATCTCCTGACTTGTAAAGCCTGCCACGATGAGTGAAGCAATGATCGCTCCAGCACTTGTACCAGCAAGGCGGACAAATTGATATCCTCTCGCTTCAAGCGCTTCATAGGCACCCGCAAGTGCTGCCCCTTTAATGCCTCCACCTGAGAACACACCATCTATCTTCATCGAGGAGCCCCCTTTGATATCACGCTATTAATAGTGTAAGAGCATATGCTTTCAATTAGAACTTTAATCAAAAAGGACACCCATGCTGAGGGTGTCCTTTTTCTTAAGATTCTTGATTTGTTTGTTCGTTCTTCTTTTGAATCGCTTTCAGCTGAACAGATCGCTCGTCGTTTTCTTCAAAGAATTGAACGAGATCGCCGATACGGTCAATGCTGTTCCAGCTGAGATGATGTTCAATGCCTTCTACATCATCATAAATTTTCTCTTCATCTACACCAATGATTCTTAAAAATTGCTCTAGCAGTTCATGTCTGTATACGAGACGTTTTCCAATTTTTTTGCCTTTCGGGGTTAAAATTAGACCACGATACTTCTCATAAATGAGGTATTCATCTTTATCTAGCTTCTGAACCATTTTTGTTACAGAGGAGGGATGGACAGCGAGTGCTTCTGCAATATCAGAGACTCTGGCATATCCTTTTTCTTCTATCAGCATATATATTTGTTCAATGTAATCTTCCATACTAGGTGTAGTCATAAAACCCCTCCATAATGCACCTTTACTTAATAATCATAACAATTCTACACCATCGCCCATTAAAAAACAAGGAGTGTCCACTGTCTTTAACGCTTGTAATTCCACTCGTCTGATGCATATTTCGTTTTGGCAAGGTGGTGGACAAATGCTAGCTCTTCATCTGTCAGCTCATAAGGCACAAGCTCAATATTTAATCCTTTTTCAAATCCTCGTTTAAACGCCACACGCGCATCATCTATTGTACAGGTTCGGTCTGAGATTTCATTGATTGCGACCGCTTTGTTTTTAAAGCTTCTCTGCATCCGCTCTCTCACACGGTCGTTTGGATAAAGAAATAAATCGAACAATTTGTCCTCATCAAGGTCAATTAAGATGGAGCCGTGCTGGAGGATCACTCCTTTTTGTCTCGTTTGAGCACTGCCTGCTACCTTTCTGCCTTCTACGACAAGCTCGTACCAGGAAGGGGCATCAAAGCATACAGACGATCTTGGATTTTTTAAGCTTTCTTTTTCTTTATCTGTTCGAGGAATGGCAAAATACGCATCGAGTCCCAGTTCTTTAAAGCCCTCTAAAATGCCTTCTGAAATGACGCGGTATGCCTCTGTCACCGTCGCCGGCATTTCTGGGTGTTCCTCTGACACAATCACACTGTAGGTCAGCTCCTGATCATGAAGAACCCCCCGCCCTCCAGTTGGTCTGCGCACAAACCCAAGGCCATAACGCTCGACTGCTTCCATGTTGATTTCTTTTTCAACATGCTGAAAATACCCAACAGACAATGTCGCCGGATTCCATCCATAAAAACGGATGACAGGCGGGATGAGCTTCTCACTATGCCAATAAAGCAAGGCTTCATCCATTGCCATGTTAAAGGCAGGGTCTTGATTTCCTGTATCAATGAAACACCATTTCTCTTTTTGCATATAAAAATCCCTTCTCTTTTACGTAGTCAATGTTAGATGATGGTCACAGCCACCGATATTCTCTCTTCATCAGTCTATCAAATAGGGAACGAATTGAAAATAATTCTGACCATTTATGATGACAAGTTTCTTTTGCTTTACTATAATAGTATTTGTCTAAAACGTACCATCAGACAGGCCACTGTGCTGATGCTCAAGAAGGAGTCGAGTTGTATTGTCAATGTTCAACTATATCGTCCTCTCACTTTGTGGACTTTTCGTTCTTTATTCTGTCGGCAGCTACATTTATCAGCAGCGTATTATGAAAACGCTGACGGAAGCAGAATTTATTAAAGGTTACCGCAAAGCTCAACTCATTGATGTGAGAGAGCCAAATGAGTTTGATGGCGGACATATTTTAGGGGCAAGAAACATCCCCCTTTCCCAGCTAAAACAGCGCAAAAATGAAATTCGTCCTGACAAGCCTGTTTATCTCTATTGCCAAAACAATTTGAGAAGCGGAAAAGCAGCGCAAACTTTACGTAAAAACGGCTGTCGTGAGATTTATAATTTAAAAGGCGGCTTTAAAAAATGGGGCGGCCGCATCAAAACAAAGAACTAACAAAAAAGACTCTGGGAGCATGATCCCCCCTGAGTCTTTTTTCTTTATCTTTCAAAAACGAGAACTGGATTTCGCGCGGCCTTTGTTTCGTCCATTCGTTTGACGACTGTTGTATGCGGCGCTTCCTGTACCACTTCTGGATTTTCTTCTGCTTCTTTGGCAATCTGAATCATTGCTTCGATAAAGGCATCAAGAGTTTCTTTTGATTCTGTTTCAGTTGGTTCAATCATGATACATTCCTCTACATTGAGCGGGAAGTAGATCGTTGGCGGATGATAGCCAAAATCAAGTAATCGTTTGGCAATATCCAGTGTACGCACACCTAATTTTTTCTGACGTTTACCTGAAAGGACAAATTCATGCTTACAGTGACGGTCAAATGGCAAATCGAAATGAGTACTTAAACGGCGCATCATATAGTTCGCATTTAACACAGCATTATCAGTTACAGCCTTTAAGCCGTCTGGACCCATAGAGCGAATATACGCATACGCTCTGACATTAATGCCGAAGTTGCCATAGAACGGCTTCACGCGGCCAATTGATTCTGGTCGATCATCATCGAAGTAAAAGCGGCCTTCTTTCTTCACAAGCACCGGCTTTGGCAAGTACGGAATCAAATCCTTTTTGACGCCTACAGGACCTGAACCAGGGCCTCCGCCTCCATGTGGACCTGTAAAGGTTTTATGAAGATTTAAGTGAACAACGTCAAAGCCCATATCCCCCGGTCTTGCTCTGCTCAAAACGGCATTCAAGTTGGCTCCGTCATAATAAAGCTTGCCGCCAGCTCCGTGAACGATTTCAGCCATTTCTAAAATATTTTCTTCGAATAGGCCAAGTGTATTTGGATTCGTCAGCATTAAAGCCGCAGTTTCTTCATTGACAACACGGCGCAGGTCCTCTAAATCAACAAGCCCATTTTCATCAGATGCGACGGTAATGGTTTCAAATCCGGCCACTGTCGCAGATGCTGGGTTCGTTCCATGGGCAGAATCCGGTACAATGACTTTTGTTCGCTTATGGTCTCCTCTTGCTTCATGGTACGCACGGATCATCATGAGTCCTGTCCATTCTCCGTGTGCTCCTGCCGCAGGCTGTAATGTCACAGCGTCCATACCCGTAATTTCTTCAAGATGATCACCTAGGTCATACAGCAATTCTAATGCTCCCTGCACAGTGTCCGCCTCCTGTAGTGGATGGACTTGCGCGAAGCCTGCAAAGCGTGCAACCTTTTCATTAATCTTTGGATTATATTTCATCGTACAAGAGCCAAGAGGATAAAATCCGGAATCGACCCCGTGATTACGTCTTGATAATGCTGTATAATGACGCATAATATCAAGTTCAGATACTTCAGGAAGCTCCGCATCCTCATGACGGATATACGCCTCATCAAATAAGGACGGGATCTCCTGTTCAGGTACATCTAAATCAGGCAGGCTATAACCAATTCTTCCTTCTTTGGATAATTCAAAAATAAGCGGCTGATCTTGTTTATTCATGGCGATCCCCCAATTCCTTAATGAACGTATCAATTTCTTCTTTCGTTCTTAGCTCTGTCACGGCGACGAGCATGTGATGTTGAAGCGCTGGGTAGTCTCTCCCTAAGTCATAGCCGCCGATGATTCCTTTTTCAAGCAATCGTTTATTGGCTTCTTTTACAGGTTCTTGTAATTTGATGACAAATTCATTGAAATGGGCCCCTTCTACATCAGCAAGCAGTCCATATGCTTCTGCCTGCGTCTTCGCATAGTGAGCTTTTTGCACGTTTTGATAGGCGATGTCTTTGATGCCTGTTTTTCCGAGCGCTGTCATGGCAACGGAAGCGGCTAATGCATTTAATGCCTGATTCGAACAAATATTAGACGTCGCTTTATCTCTCCGAATATGCTGCTCACGCGCTTGAAGGGTTAGTACAAACCCACGAACACCATTTTCGTCTTCTGTCTGCCCGACTAAACGGCCTGGCACTTTTCGCATCAACTTTTTCGTGACAGCAAAATATCCGCAATGCGGCCCGCCAAACGCTGCTGGAATGCCAAACGGCTGTGCATCACCAACGACAATATCCGCTCCAAGTTTTCCTGGCGGCGTCAGTAACCCGAGTGCAAGTGGGTTACTAGAAACAACGAACAGACTTTTTCCTTTATGCGCAATGGGTTCGATGTCTTTTAACGGTTCGACGACACCAAAAAAGTTTGGATATTGCACAAGAACTGCTGCTGTCTCGTCGCAGACGGCCTCTTCTAATGCTGCTAGGTCCGTCTGCCCTTTTTTGGCAGGCACTTCAACAACTTCGATGTGCTGTCCTTTGGCGTATGTTTTTAGCACGGCTCTTGATTCAGGGTGAACCGTTTCAGAAACAACCACTTTTTTCTTTTTTGTATGTCCAGCAGCTAGCATCGCCGCTTCAGCTAATGCCGTCCCGCCGTCATACATCGAGGAGTTAGCAAGATCCATACCCGTCAGCTCAGCAATCATTGTTTGAAATTCAAAAATGGCTTGTAGTTCACCTTGCGAAATCTCCGGCTGATAAGGTGTGTATGCTGTATAAAATTCAGAACGTGAGATGACATGATCCACAATGACAGGCTGATAATGATCATATACACCGGCACCAAGAAACGATGCATAGGAAACCGTATCTTTATTCTTTGCAGCTAATCGGGATAATTCCCTTACAAGCTCTGTTTCAGATGCGGCCGCTTTAATGTTGTATGCTCCTTTAAATCTCACTTTTTCTGGGATATCTGAAAAAAGCTCATCGATTGACTGAACGCCGATGACATCCAGCATTTCTTTTTGATCTTGCTCGGTTTGCGGCAAATACCTGTGCTTCATCCTCTATTCCCCCTCGTTATTTGGCTCTTTTATAAAATGGTGTTGCGACGATTTTTGCTTTTAGACGTTTTTTGCGAACTTGTACTTCTATCTCTGTTCCAAGCTGCGCCTGAGAAGATTCGATTAAAGCAAGCCCGACATTTTTCTTTAATGTTGGGGATTGTGTGCCTGTGGTGACAACTCCAATCTGCTTTTCTCCTGAGAAGACTGGATAGTCTGTGCGCGGAATCCCTTTATCTATCATTTCAATGCCGACAAGCTTTCGCTTCGGCCCTTCTTCTTTTTGCTTCTTGAGCGCTTCTTTGCCAATAAAATTGGCTTCTTTATCTGTTTTGACCGCAAAGCCAATCCCGCCTTCTAATGGAGAGATCTCCTTTGTCAGCTCCTGTCCATAAAGCGGAAGTCTTGCTTCAAATCTCAAGGTGTCACGCGCACCGAGCCCGCACGGTATTAACCCTTTGGGCTCGCCTGCTTTCAATAAAACCGACCAAATGTGGACCGCATCTTCTGACTGGCAGTAGATTTCAAAGCCGTCTTCCCCTGTGTAGCCCGTTCTTGAAACAAGCACCTCTTTTTGAGCAACCTCAGCTTTTGATAAAAATGTAAATGGCTTGAGCGATGTCACTTCTTCACCCGCTACATCTTTCATGATGTCAGCGGCAAGAGGTCCTTGAAGGGCTAGCAAGGCGATTTGATCAGAGACATTTTGGATCAATACGTCGTTCTCCTCTTGATGCTGAAGCAGCCATTCCACATCTTTTTCGATATTCGATGCATTAATGACAAGCAAATAATCGTTCTTTTCTTTTTGATAGACGAGCAGATCATCCACTGTCCCGCCATCTTCATAGCACATGGCTGTATATAGTGCCTTGCCGTTTGTCAGCTTCGACACATCATTGGTTAATAACCTTTGTAAAAAAGGAAGGGCGTCTTGACCTTTGATTTCCACCTCACCCATGTGAGACACATCAAAAAGCCCTGCCTTTGTTCGAACAGCTTCGTGCTCTTCTTTAATGGAAGAAAATTGGACAGGTAATTCCCAGCCCCCGAAGTCAATGGTTTTTGCGCCAAACGTTTCATACGCATGAAAAAGCGGTGTTCGTTTCAACATCAATCGTTTCCCCCTTTTTTCTTTCAGTGCAGATCTCAAGCTGAATTTTCAGAAAAAAATCACAGCAAAAAAGGACAGAGCGCTCCCTTTTATCAAAAAGAAGTCTCTGTCCTTGCACCTGAAAGTTTACAGCACAACATCATTGTGCGTTTTCCCCTTTGGTGGTTTGCTAAAAAACGATGAGCAAACACTCTCCAGAGTTGCGTCCGGTAAGAGTACTTTTGCCTGAGAGATTCACTGAAACGATTCAGCTTGCTCCTTCGGCGCCTGCCAGTGCTAAATAACCGCCAAGTCTCTCCTCATACCATCATCCGCTCATATTCTTCACATTTATTGGACATACTATCAAAATGGGTGACTTATTTTCTAGATCACTTACCAACATCCTACCATTAGAAACGGATGAAGAGCAACAGAAAAATCATTAACATTTTTTAAACAACCACTCATTATCGTTCGCTTTTATTCAAATATCTAGTCTTTTCAAGACCTCTTAAAAAATGAAGCGTTTAAATACAGAACAATTTTATCCTTAACCTACTAGAAAGGCAGGCGATCACATTGAAGATTCAAACGGTTTTTGATCAGGAATGGGCAAGTGAATTTCAGCAGCGGCTTTCAGCAGACGGACCATGGGCGAACTGGGAAATGTACCGTTTAGCGACGCAGGTCCAAAAAGTCACAGCCATTGATTCATTTGAAGGACTGCAAGCTCCTGCCCATCTGCCTGCATTCACCCCTTTAAAACATCAGCTTGAAGTTGCCAGAAGAGTCGTAGAAGAGATGAACGGAAAAGCCATTTTAGCAGATGAAGTGGGACTTGGAAAAACCGTAGAAGCAGGACTTATTATCAAAGAATACATGATTCGTGGACTTGCCAAAAAAATTCTCATACTCGTTCCCGCCTCTCTTGTATCTCAATGGGTACAGGAGCTGCGCACGAAATTTTATATTGATGCTGTCGAACAAAAAAAGAGCTACGTGTGGGAGCAGTGTGACGTCGTGGTTTCCTCCATTGATACAGCTAAAAGGCAGCCGCATCGAGATACCATTTTATCCATTGCCTACGATATGGTCATTATCGATGAAGCACACAAACTGAAAAACAATAAAACGAAAAACTATGAATTTGTGAGAAATCTAAATAAGAAATTCTGCTTGCTGCTGACAGCGACGCCTATCCAAAACCGTATCGGAGAAATATTTAATCTCGTTTCCCTTCTGAAGCCAGGTCACCTAGGAAATGAACATCAGTTTAAAGATGTCTTTGCCAAAAAGGATTTACAGCTAGAAGACCATGACCGTTTAAAACAGCTTGTGAATAAAGTGATGATTCGTAACCGAAGACAAGACACGGGCATCGAGTGGACAAAACGGCATGTCAAAACGATTTCCATTGATTTCTCTCCGACGGAACAAGCATTATATGATGAAATCTGCAAGCTGAAAGAGAACCCATCTTATACGAAACACATGTTTTCCATCATGACCTTGGAACGAGAATGCTGTTCAAGCCGTGAGGCGGTCTATATGACAATTAAAAAAATGCAGGAAGATGAAAAACATATCCTTGGATCCTCTGCTATAGCGCAAATTATGGAGAAAATCAACCAAGTGCAGCAAAACACAAAGGCGCTTGAAGTCGTCAAGCTTATTCAGCAGTTAAATGAAAAGGTCATTATTTTCACCGAATACCGCGCGACACAAATTTATTTACAATGGTTTCTTCAGCAAAATGGCATCAGCTCCGTTCCTTTTCGGGGCGGCTTTAAGCGGGGCAAAAAAGATTGGATGAAAGATTTATTTAGAGAACGGGCGCAAGTGTTAATTGCTACAGAAGCAGGCGGCGAAGGAATCAACCTTCAGTTTTGTAATCAGATCATCAACTACGATCTTCCGTGGAATCCGATGCGGCTAGAACAGCGGATTGGACGTATCCACCGCCTTGGACAAGAGCGGGATGTCCACATTTACAATATGGCTACTAACGGTACCGTCGAGGAACACATCTTAAAGCTTTTATATGAAAAAATTCAGCTGTTTGAAAACGTCATTGGCGATCTAGATGATATCTTGACGCGAATCGATATCAAAGATGCCGAAACAGAACTGCATCAGATTCTTTTTCATCATGAATCAGATGGAGACATGAACAAGAAATTAACCCAGTTTGCTTCCTATTTAACAGAAGCAAAAACACCGCTTTTAGAAAAAAGACAGCAAGGCTCATAAAGGAGAGTTGATCAATGAAGCAGCGTGACATACATACCTTTCTTCTCCGTTTCTTTCAGGCAAATCAATGCGATATATTGGAAGAAAGCGCAGGACATATGAACGTACAACTGACCATCGATATGGATAAATTGATAATGAACCGCCCTTTTTATTGGCACTGGCTTGAAAAAACTGGTGGTGTTCCGGAGCCGCGGCAATTGACCCTCATCACCGATCAAAAAATAGTGGATGACACCATTGAGGGTGAATTTATCCACTTCGGCTCCCCTCGTTTATTTCAGATTTTTGAAGCCGTCAAACAGCAGGGTCGATTTATCCGGCTCTATGAACGAGTCACTCCGCTCATGGCCAACCAGATCGCACTCGAGCCTTGGCTTGGTCTCAATGTGAAAATTTCTTATCTCGCAGATCGAAAGAAGGATAAGCTTTTATCACTAGGACTTCATCTCATACGAGGAGAAGTCGTTGAACAATTTCAAGAAAAGCTGGAAACCCGTAAGCTGTCATCTCAAATTCCCGATTACTGCTTTACGATGAGTACAATGATCAAGCCAGAAAGCGGAGTCAAACGGCTCTACAGTTTAATGGAGCATTACGCCCATGAGGAACCAGATGATTGGGCGGTAAGAGCTGTTCAAAAATGGAAAGAAGACACTGAACTTTTAAACCAATTTTATGAAGGGACTTCAGACACGTCTGTAGAATATGAAATAGAAAGACAAGCACTCAAAACTTTATACGAACCAAAAATCAGTCTTACGATTGAAAATGGCGGACTTTTTTACTTACAGCAAAAAAGAGGAGGTTGATCCATAGGGCCCCTCCCTTTCATGTGACGTACAATTTTCGATCAGCCAAAAGCAACGTTTGTCTGTTTGTATTGGGCGGAAAAATGACGCAAGCAAACTACGAGGTCTTACCACCTGTGTCTTTCCATTTCATGCGTTAAGTGCCTGAAATACATGATTCAGTATTTTAGGAGGGTATTTGTATGGAAAAGAAAACGAACATATTAGACAGTGAATGGGTTCAATTATTACTTGAAGCTCGTAAAGCAGGGCTAACAGTGGAAGAAGTCCGTCAATTCCTCAAATCAAGTGAAAAGTCCTCTGAGTCTCACCCTCTGGTAAGAAGTCATTCTATCAAACCTTTCTGAATGTGCTATAATATCGAAAGGAAGGTGATGACATTGATTGGCCAGCGTATTAAACAATACCGCAATGAAAAAGGCTACTCACTATCAGAACTGGCCGAAAAGGCTGGGGTAGCGAAGTCTTATTTAAGCTCAATAGAAAGAAACTTGCAAACAAACCCCTCCATTCAATTTCTTGAAAAAGTCTCCGCTGTTCTGGACGTCTCGGTTCATACACTGTTACACGAAAAAGATGAAACCGAATACGATGGTCAATTAGATAGTGAATGGGAAAAACTAGTTCGAGATGCAATGACATCAGGGGTTTCGAAAAAGCAATTTCGTGAATTTTTAGATTATCAAATCTGGAGAAAAAAGCAAGAAGAGGAGTAAAGCGCACATTTTAGCGCATACTCCTCCAATTGCTATGCAGAACTTGATATCAGTCTAAAGACTGGCTTTATTTTTTATCTTCGCTGTGTGCTTTTTCGTTTTCTTTCACGTAGCCTTTTTCATCCGTATGCTTTTTGGGATTGATCGTTAAACCATTCCACTGAGTCGCTTCGAAGGAAAGATCAATTTGAATCGCATCGCCTTGGTATTTATTTTGGATATAGTGACCAGCTTTATCCTTCGTCTGGTCATTGACAAATTCAATGATCATTTCCATTTTATCGTAATCAAACGGGTTCTTTGGTATGCCGTCATACTCTGGAGCCACTGTTCCATCAACAGTTGCTACATTAATCTTCCCGCTTTCATGTAAAAACTTCTCATCGACGGCATGACGAAGCTTTTCAAATGCGGTCTGATCCTGTTTTGCCGTTAGTTGATGCAAGTCAAGCAGGTTTGCAGCGTCTAAGATAATATTTTTCGGATAACCATTTCCACCTTCAGCTCCGACCGTCAGAACACTTACCTGAAACTGGCTAAGAAATTCTTCAGCTGTATTCTTACTGCCATTTTTTGCGGAAGCTCCGTCTTGAAACTGGCTGTAATCAAGACTCATCAGCACTTGATTGATCGCAAGCGATCCTTTATTTTCAAAATTAAATTCTTTTTTGATCCGATCACCAGGTTTTAAGTTTGAAAGGTTGATGGCGCCGGAGTTCTCTTTTGCAGATAAATCCAGCTCTCCTGTCGAGTAGACCGCGTTTGCCGTTTCAACATCGTTAAACGCCGCCCATGTCCCCCCACCGATTAATGCCAGGCCTAAAGCCCCTGATAATACACCTAAACGAATTGATCTTTTCTTTGCCATGAATGAACCCCCTAATAAATTGTTTTATTGAAACCTAATTAGGTTACAAACGAAAATTTAAGCTTGTTCCTCTGACATATGTAAATCAGCTGTGCGTCTTCGGTGTTTTGCAGCGCCCACAAAATGAAGAGTTGAATAAACGAGCAGCATCACACCTGGTATAATGAGCAGCAACGCGGTTCCAGCAGAAGTCCCAGCATACGAAAGAAGCTTTCCTGCATAAGGAATGTTCACACCCGTATACTGCGCAGCTACCTGATCCGCTTTTACTAGCGTGCCGTCCCGATACATATTGTTGTCACCTTTCGTCTCAAAGGCTTTTTTTGCTCCTTTTCCTTTCACCCCAACAATTCGGTGGGTCACATAAGACTGGTCCTGTTTTGTTTGAAACGTGATAATATCTCCTTTTTTAAGCGACTCAGGTGAAGTCACTTCTTTTACAGCAATGAGAGAGCCAGTTGAAAATTCTGGTTCCATTGAGCCAGATAATACTTGCTTGAATTGAAAACCGAAAATTTGAGGATCTCCTCCTGTAGTTCTTGATGACAATACGACAATAATACATGCAATCATCACCGTGAATACCACCACATAAAGAATACTTCCAGACATCTTCATCCATTTTTTCATGACCTCTTCTCCCCTTCGCCTATCATTGTTTCATTAAAAAAGACAGCTCTATTTAAGATACCTTTTCTTGACACTTTACGAGCTGCATATATTTAGACCATATAAATGCTTTTTCAGACCCACCAAAACCTTTAGGATAATAAATTTTAAACGCATAAATTCCATTCGTTTTTGCTTTATCTGTCGTGACAGTCACTGTTTCTTGTGAAAGAAGGGATTTTATAGAACCTTTTTCAAGAATATGACCATCTTGTAACGGCTTCTGCTCACTTTTCACTTTATGTAATTCCCATTTCCATTCAGAGTGTGCAATAGATTGTCCACTATTTTTTAATGTCATGCTCAAGCTTTGAGGCGCACAGACTGTTCCTTTGATCATTGTTTGATCGATGAGTTCCAAATGACTTCTATCCCATTTGGCAGGCTGACAATGCTGATCCGTCTGTTCAAAATTTTCGCATGTTTTCATGACAAAGTTTGAGTGCTCAACATCGTTAAAAGAAGCGTTCGTTGTTGAGATCAAGAGAGACGTGAAAATCAAACAAATGGCACAAAAAAGTACAAAGAGCGACTGTTTCATTCATTCTCCAACTCCTTGAACGATTGTTCTTTAATAAGAACGATTACATACAGTATAAGGAAATACCTATAAAACCCAAAACGTCAAATTAGTCCATTTTGTTCTTAAACAAGAATGATTACGAGAAAATTCTTCCATTTTCTCATTCTTTCGCCGTATTCAATATTTTTTTGTGTGACATTTGTACTTCTTAAAAATTTACATAAAAGTGCAGCATTTGGTCAGAATAATAGCAGGTGAGGTGATGTGAAGTGAAATATGGAAAGATGATAATCATGCTCTGTTTACTGTTGATTCCTATGATACAAGACACCAACCCTGCGGATGCGAGAGGTTTCACTGCCGCCGCAGATCAATGGGAAACACGGGCAGTCAAAGAAGCAAAGAAGCGATATCCTCTAACGCAAGTCTTATTCAAACAAAAAGTATGGGACCGTCATCGCGAGAAGGAATCTGTGAAACAGTATCATATTACATTAAAAGACCACACCAAAGAATTTGGGGTATATGTCACTATTTCTTATAATCCCTACTCAAACAAGGTCAATAAAGTGATTGTTGTGGAAGAATACAGC
Organism: Bacillus sp. MM09(2025); assembly: GCF_050496725.1. NCBI lineage: Bacteria > Bacillati > Bacillota > Bacilli > Caryophanales > Bacillaceae > Bacillus > Bacillus sp. MM09(2025). The sequence continues at coordinate 139,066 of NZ_JBNWEN010000003.1, read as the reverse complement.
TAAATAGGCATAAAAAAACCGCCTGCTGGCGGCTTTTTACTTTTGTCGATGTCGCTTACGTTTTTTTAGCATCATTGAAAACCCAAACGGCAGAACCCCAAATAAACGCTGTGAAAATGGCGGTTTCATTTCCATTTTCTCTTGTTTATGTTCCTTCCGTTCGTCACGTGGTGTATTCATATATTTAATGATTTCCTGTGTCATATATTTTACATAGTCATTTGTTTTCAAGCACATTCACCTCTTCTTTCTTCAAGTGTTACCAGGAAGAGGATCATTTTATACACTGGCTATTCACTGTTTGCCCATTTCATGATTTCACGGGTCTTCCAATTTAGCACGAGTTCCCGCTCATCTGATAAACCATCCTTTGTTTTCACACTGACTAACATGTGGATATGCTTTTTCTTTTGATCGCATGTCACCTGCTTTAATGTCACTCGTCCTTCTTCAGTGTCAATAGGGGTATGCTGCTTTTCACACAACCGATGTAATGTACTGGCAGCTTCATTCGCACCCACCCTGAAAAGCTGCTGTTTTTTATAAAATGAAATCGTCAGCTCTGCACTTCTCAGCTCTCTTTGAAACCCCATCGTCATCGCCCCTAGAATCAAGAGAAAAAATAGAATCGCAGCCAGTACTTGCGGATAGATAAATCCTCCTTCCCTTTTCACGATGTAGGTACCACCCCTTTATATATGAAAAAAACGGCTTCATACACCTTACCAGATTCATCTGTGACTTTAAGGATAGCTTTATGCTGATTTGTTCTTACGCGAAATTCTTTCACCTTTTGCAATAAAGGGAGATGGCCTGCTTGATCCATTCTCTTTCGAAGCATCTCTTGATATGGCTCAATCGTTACGACTCGCCCTTGATCAGACACATACTCTAACGCTTTACCTCCTTGCGCCGATCGAATAGCCGTTGCTCGGCTTAATTCCTCATCTAATTGCAGCACGGTCTGTCTCCACTCCATTTGTGAAAATCGGTTGACCTCTTCAAAAGGACGAGCTTTCTCAGCTGTAGAAAAGATCAGTACACAGCCAATTGAAAGGAACAAAAAGAGCTGCAATTGCCACAAAGCCTGGACAAGGGTAAAACCTTGTTCACCGTTCAGCAACATGGTGAAAGCATATGGTCTGCTTTTTATGTATCGTGTATGATACACATCCCTTCTCTTTACTCCAATTGAATACATATGTGATGTCGCCTCGCTTCTTTTTGACAGAAGTTTTTGTACCATCTATGAACAATTCATTCATCTGTTCATGCAAAATTTGGTAAGCTTCAAGTTTGGCTCTTATTTCATTTTTCCCTATCATGATTTTTTCATAAGCTGGCATGAGCACAAGAGCTGCAAATAGGAAGATATGACAAGCAAACAGCGTTTCAATCGTACTAAACCCTCTATTGCTTTTGAACATGGATTCGCCCGCTTCCTAAATAGATCGTGAGCTTATACGTTTGACTGCCAAATTGAATAATGAGAGACCCGCCGCTGCTCGGATGTCCGTTTACATTAAAATAGATACCTTGTGGAAATGTAGAAGCCTTAATGCTTCCCTTTTGCTGCTGAAAAGAAGCAATGATTTCGCCATCCTTTTGATCGATTACCTGATACGATACATGTGGTGGATGGAATTCAACATACACACGTGTTTTTTTGACAAATGCAGTATAAGCAGCCAATTGAAAATCTTGTTTCATAATGTTCACTTGTCTTTTGGCTTCAGCGTCTTCTATTACATTTGGGATTTTCACTCCTATGATCGACAATAGTATCGATAGAACCAGTAAGATCATTAGCTGTTCTATGAGGGTAAAACCCTTTTCATGAAAAACTAATTTATTCATGCTTCACATGGCCGTTTTGAATGACAATCGCTTTTCCATTAGGACACGTTAATCCCTTTTTGACATAACCTTCTTTTTCTAATTCAGCTAAAGATGGTGTCTTGCCATCGTGCTCTAATTCATATGCCATCACCTGTGTGCTCACCATTGATTTAAGCCCCTCACAGCCCTTTGCTTGAATCGTTTGGTGGTGTCGAGTGATATTCGGAATGGTAATCAGTAAAAGAATTGAAATCACAAGCATGACAATTAACATTTCTAACAGAGTAAATCCTTTATCATTCATATTTTTGTCCTCCTTCTTACACTTGCTCCATCAGTTGATACATTGGTAAAAGAATAGATAAATACACAATGAGTATTAGAATTGCCGTCAGACCATAGATAATCGGCTGCAGCCACGACATCCATTTTTCAATTTTCAGCTCTGCATTCTCTAATAGAAATTGGCTGTACGTGTACATTTCTCTTGCAAGCATCCCGCTCGCTTCACCATGTTCGATGACGGCGGCAAAATGTTTTTCAAAAAAAGGCGACAGGCTCACTTGATATGCCATGCTCTCTCCTTTTCTTAGCTCTTCAATCATCTGTTCTGATATTTCTTGAAGAAAGGGTAAGTAGCTTTGCTGCTTAAAAGCTAGCAAGCTCTCGTACATCGATAACCCAGCCTGAAGCAGTCCGCTTAACTGTAGAGAGAAAAGGTACGTATGCATCAGCCGCATTCCTTTATATAAAAAAGGAAACCTGCTTATGACCCTCAGCTTCTCAAGGGTAGATTTTTTCCTAAAAAAGAAGGCATAGTATCCAGTCAGACAAATACACACACAGCCGATGAGGAGGAGAGATACATGAAGCAATTGAAAGATTCCAAACATACCTTGAATCAGCCATGACATTCGGGTATCCATCGAGGAGTACAAGAGAGAAAATTGAGGAATGATCATTTGCTGAACAAGTATGAGCACGATCAAAACCGTAAAGATGAGGAAAATTGGGTAACGTAATATGCGTTTAAACGTGTCTACCTGTTTAATTTTTTTCTCTAAAAACCGTGCGCTTTGTTCAAGTGCTGTTGCTAGACTGCCATGCTTTTCGGAAAAACTTAAAATGGCGATGACTTCCCGCTGAAAATGAAGTCTTTCTAGCACCACATACAAAGGCTCCCCTTCAAGCAGCCACTGAATGCCCGGTGCTAATTGTTGCTGCTGTTTATTCGACAACTGAATATTCACCATCGTTAATGCCTCAACCAGTGTATATCCAGCCTGAATCAATTGAGCAAGTTTTGATAGACATTCCGCTTGATCCTTTTTAGACCACGCTTTATAGGCTTGCTTCTTCATAAACCCAGCGATGATAGGTGTTTTTCGATAAATAGCCTAGTGCCACTCCTTTACGAATTAATCTTTGCAGTGTTTCATATGACGAGTGAGCATATTCTCCTTTAGCCTCCTTGATACACTCACCGAGCTCCTTTCCGAACAGCAGTTCAAATACATTTGTTCGTCTGACCGGACGATTTAATTTACAGTAAAGCTGGCATGTTTCTCCGCAAAAAGGACAGGTGAGCTCGATTAATCGCTGCGCAGCAATCGCAACCATCGTTTGTTCGAGTTCATTCATCGTGACACCAAATTCAAGCATACGATAAAGGGCTCCTTTTGCATTTTTCGCATGTAGTGTACTCATCACTAAATGGCCTGTCAGTGCTGCTCTAATTGCCGTTCGGGCCGTTTCAGCATCTCTTATTTCTCCTAGCACAATCATATCTGGATCATGTCTTAAAATAGCGCGTAATCCTGCGGCATATGTGATACCGGCTTTTTCATTTACTTGAACCTGTAACACTTCTTCATTTCTTGTTTCCACTGGATCTTCAAGTGTAATTATATTTCGGTTGAAATTCTTTTTTGCAAACTGGATCAATGAATAGAGGGTCGTTGTTTTGCCTGAATTGGTTGGACCGGTAAATAAAATGAGCCCATGCGAATGATTCAAAAACGATAATAATCGAGTAGAGGCTTTCGGAAATAGTGATAGATGTTTTATTTTCGGAACATGATCCTGCGGCAATATTCTAATCACTAAACTCTCATCATTTACAGTTGGTAAGGTAGACATTCGAATAAACACCTGGCCTCTTCTTAGCATCACAGCTAGCGACCCATTTTGCGGTCTCCGTTTTTCTCCGATATCCATGGATGATAAAAATTTAAAATGAGCAATGAGCCGCTCGCCGCTTTTTTTATCAATGGTCCGCTGCTGAATTAAATCTGAGTCTACTCGGAAAGATACAGACGCTTCCTTTTCTTTTGGGACAATATGCACATCAGAAGCCCTCATACGGCATGCTTCTTCTAGCAGCTCTTGCCCCAAATATTCAATCCCATACAAGTGGTTCACTCCTTTCAGTGACCCTATTGTAAGGTGGTAGAACATTCCTGACAAAAGCGTATTTCTTCATTTTCATGACTGAAAAGGTGTGAACATGTTCAATATGAGATGTATTCCATCTATAAATAACAGAAGCGCATATAAAAAAATTGATTTTTACAACAACGGGTTCCGTTCAGAGGGGAAAATAACTAAATAACATTAAAAAAAGAGATGCTATTGGCACCTCTTTTTTATACTAATTTACATAGGATCATCACTATTTTATTTTGTTCTTCCATTGTGGATGATTCGTTACAACGAATGAGTTAAATAGTGAATCATACTTATCCCCTTCGAGTGAGAAAACAGAAATTTGAGGTTGAGAAATCATTGACTCATATAATGTGTCTACCGGATGGGACAATTCTTCAATTAAAAGTTCGGTCATAACTTTATCTTTAATATCCACTAGCCCAAGGTAATCCTCAACTATTTCCGATTCTAAAAATGGCTGTGTTTTCATCATTTCTGTCATTTGTCCATTTCCAGAGAACTTTAATAAATCACGCCAGTACGGACAAGCCAACATGAGTGAAATAAAACCATTAAAACTTTTTCCAACCTTTCCAGCCTTTCCTTCTGAATCAATATAGAGAACTGGGCGCTTTTCAACTTCACCAGAACCAATTAATGAAAAAATTCCACCCGACACGTCTTGAGCAATAATCGCAACTTGTTCATCCACCTTAAAATGAAATTTTTCTGTATCTGAATTAGGCTCAATCAATTCAAAGTCATAGTATTCAATAAGATAATTAACTATTTCTGGTTTGCTCAAAATTGTTGCAAACAATTTCGGTGTTTCCAAATGTATGTCCTCCTCAACAGGTTACTTATTACGGAAGATAAAGAATATCCTTTCATGTCTGTTCGGAAATGACCCAATTCACATTATCTGAGCTTTGATTTTCCGGCTTTATTTAGCTCCAATTCATCATCTTAAATAAAGACTCCTTATTTTGGTTGATGAATTAACAAAAATTCCAGCAGTTATTTTAGCATACAGATTGGACATTGACTCATCATGATTATGCATCATAAAATAGGTATGTTAAACGAACTGTTAAAGACAAATCCTATTAAATCAGCATTTATGGGTAAAAAAAGAGACCAAACCTGTATGCGAATTGGCCATCTAATGAATATGCTAATTATATTGTTTCTCCTTGTCAACGGACCCGGTACTTTTACAAGTAAAGGTTTTGTTCATGTTGCTTCTTGCTGCTGCTCTTCAAAGATACGAAATCCTCTTTTTTCTAACGCTTTTGCAAGGCTGTGTTCTGTATTTACTTTTGAGAAATCAATGCCGAGTTTCACTACAGTTTGAGCGATCTCTGGGCGAATGCCTGATATAATCGTCTCAATTCCTAGTAGCTTCGAACTATCGACCACTTTAAACAGCTGATAAGCAACCATCGTATCAACGATCGGTACGCCCGATATATCAATGAATAAATGCGTTAAACGAAGTCTTGAAGCCTGTTCTAGTACGGATTCCAGAATGATTTTGGCCCGGTACGTATCGATTTCTCCGATCAGCGGCAAAATCCCGATTTCCTTTGATACCGGAATAACAGGGGCACTCAGTTCTTGAATCATCTCTCTCTGTGCATTCAGCTGACTGAGTGTCACGCGGTCATATTCTTCTGATAAACGCTCAATCATATCATCAAATGTGGCGTGAAAGTGCTGATTCCACTGACACACATCTTGCAGGGTCACTTCAAGCTCTGTTTCTTGGGTGAATGTCTCAATTCTCGAACAGAAAATGTAGCGGAAGATCTTAAATTGTCCAATGATTTCATATAACGGCACCTCGTGCACTGCTCGATCACGAGCAATATCAACAGACCATTTTTTCAAATGGTTTTCTGCTTTGTCTGACAGTGTCACAAGTGTTGCTGCAATAGTTTGAATAAACGCTGTATTCTGTTCCTTCAGCTTCTTTTCCGTTTCCTCTGAAGCATGTTTAGAATATAATGAGCCTTCTTCTGTTCTTGTCTTTAGCCATTCTTCGGTCATGACAGGGGCTTCTTTTAGGATAAATTCATATAATTGCTTAGATTTTTCATTCTTCATTTACTTCTTCCGCTCCTTTTTCACTTAAAACTCGCGACATACAACTTCTATGTATAAATGACCGTAGATGGTGAACAATATCATTACACGTTTGATATTGGGCTATAGCCAAGTGGTAAGGCAATGGACTTTGACTCCGTGATCGTTGGTTCGAACCCAGCTAGCCCAGTTCAGCACAAAAACGAAGACGGCTGAAGCATGTTTCAGCTGATCTTCGTTTTTATTAGGAAACTGATTGATGAATCGCTTTCTTTTTTGATAATTTCATGAGTTCTCCGGGATTATAGCCTACTACTAACTTATTTCCATCAATGATAATTGGTCTTCGGAGCAGTTTTGGTTTTTCAATGAGAAGTTGAAGAACCTCGTTTACTTTTAAATCATTAATATTTAAATTTAAGCTTTTAAAAGCTTGGCTTCGTGTGGCTAAAATTTCATCCATTCCTTCTGTTGTTAAGGAAAGGATCTTTTTTAATTCTTCTAGGGTTGGCGTTTCTCTGAAAAGGTGACGCTCTTTAAAATCAATTTGATTCGCCTTTAGCCAATGTTTTGTTTTGCGGCAAGACGTGCAGCTCGGGTATGAATAAAAAGTAATGTCACTCATTAGTCTTCCTCCTTAGGTCGTTAACCTTTTCTCTTATGGAGTAAGTACCCTCATGTATTTCGGCATAAACACATTTTGATCACTTTTTCAAAAAAATTTTTTCTACCTGCAAAATAAATGTTCACACGTTGTCAAAAATGTAAATGTTTACATAACAAGTGATGATCAGCTATAATATGAATCAAAGGGGTTTTTTTAAGGGGAGGGAAAGAAATGAATCGCATGTTCCGCGTGCTTGGCTTTTGGACGGGTATTTTTGCTGTCATGTTCTATTTAGGGCATATGAAAGATGCATCGTTGCTGTTCTTCGGTCAAACCGTTCTTTTTGTATTTTTATCCTACTTGAATCTATCCGAAAGAATGTATATTTACATTTTCGGAGCGTACTTGACGATTTTCTTTGCCGGATTTACATATTATTCGATTTTCATCATGGTTCCCGGTACCGGACATTAATTGAAAAAAAGCATCTCTATCAAAAGAGATGCTTTTTTTCATACGTTTAAAGAGAAAAACCATTGATAAATGGATTTTGTTCTTGCTCCGTGAGTACAGTCGTTTCTCCGCCATGTCCACTTAAAACAAGAGTTGATTCTGGTAATGACAACAATTTGTTATGAATTGATTGAAGCAGCACTTCTTGACTGCCCCCTACTAAATCTGTTCTCCCGATGCCGCCTTCAAATAGCGTGTCACCAGAAATCACAAATCCTTCTTCCGCCGAATAGTAAGATACACTGCCTGGAGAATGCCCAGGAGTGTGGAACATCTCTAATGTAAACGATCCAATTTGAAGAGTTCCTTCTGACGTGATTAATTTTTCAGCTTCTTTGACCGTAATTCCATTCCCAATCAATCGAGCTGAACCGTTTAATTCAGCATTCGTGAGCCATTCTTTTTCATTCTCATGTACATAGAGTGGCACTCCCCACTCTGCCCGCACCTCATCTGCGGCACCGATATGATCAAAATGAGCATGTGTCAGTAAGACAGCAAGCGGTGTGAGCTGTTTTTCTTTTACATAGGAAATCAGCTTTTGTGCTTCACCGCCTGGATCAAAGATTAAACATTCTCCGTGCTCATTTTTCCAAATATACGCATTCGCTTGTACATAGCCTAGTGGCATTCTTCTCCAATTCATTTTCATCACCTACTTTATTCATTCTTTTTTATTATGAAGGCTACACAATAAAAATTCAAACAATCGTCAACTGGAATCTACTCGACAAGCTTTATGAAAACGGTTAAAATGAAAAGAAAGGAAATCAAGGGGATTGATGACAAAGGGGGACTTTCACATGATGCTCGTCATTATTTTTGGTCTAGTCACGATTTTAGCTGCACTCGGGATCTATCGCTCACTTAAAAAAGTGAACGTACTTGCCATCGCTTTTGCTGGCGCAACCTTTTTGGTTTTTGGCTGGTTTACTGTCATGACCATCATCTATAGCGGTTATCCAACTGCACATTAAAAGCCTGCATTTAGCAGGCTTTTTTCATTGATTCAAGTGCTTATTCACGCTTTCTATTTTACTTGTAAGCGTTGTGGTTTGATCCCGCCTGTCATCAATGCGGATATTGGTCGCTACGCGGTGCAGTCCCTTTTCAAAAGGTGCTTCATGAATGCGCTGAATGACTTCAAATAAAACGGATAATTCACCTTCAATTAACGTATTCATTGGTGTTAATTGATAATTAATTTTCCCTTCTTTTTGAAAGCCTTCTAAAATTCTTTGTACATCTGCTACATAAGCACTGACACTTGGTGTTTCGGTGCCTATTGGAATGATCGTGACATCTGCTATGGCCATGTTTAGTGCCCCTTTCCATTGAATCCTCATGTTTTCTCGTCCTCATTGTAACCTATTCGCATTCCATCATGCCATGCTCACGTTGCATTTAAAGAAGGTTTGTCTCTTTCTATCGTCAAATCCGTCCTCTTTACCTTCCCAATCTTTGTGAATAGCAGCAGGCATATCCCAGACACAGCTTCAATGATGCCGCCAGCCGCAATGACATATCCAGACCCAAATTGTGTTGCCATATAGCCACCAATGAGTGCGCCTAACGGAATCATGAAGAAGGAAATCATATTGATAATTGCATACACTTGCGGCTGATCCTCTGCTTTTACTGACAATTGAATCATTGTATGTTCAGGCACGTTGACTGCACTGATGGCGGCACCTAAAGCAAAAGCTGATATAAATACAAGTGGTAAAAATGCGTTCATACCTGTGATGAAAAACGAGATTCCGTCAACGATCCCGGCACCTATAAACAGCAGCCCATACCGGTTCACTTTTACCTTTGTCAAAACAAATCCCATCAAGAATGCACCTAGTGCCGTTGTGACTTTAATAAATGAATAGATCACTGGTCCACTATGTAAATCCTCTGTTAAATAAATAACCGACAATGCTTCCCATGGTGCGGCAGCAAAGTTCGAGCAGACACAAAAAATCGCCAATGGGAACAAAATATGATGCCTTCTCACAAGTGAAAATCCCCGAATCAATCTTTTGCCGTATGATAACCCTTTTTTGGCTTTATCGATGATGATTTCTGTTTCATATGTAATGATGAATACGAGTAAAGCGGACAAGAGATAAAGAGGAATAATCACAAGCATTGTATATCCTACCCCCACAAATGCAATCATGACACCACAAACCGTGACCGTCACAAGCCTGACTACATGACTTGCTGATTGAATAGTTGCATTCGCTTTTTGTATGAGGTCCTCATGGACAAGCTTTGGAATAATTGATACAGACGCCGGTTCGTAGGAGCCACCAGTTGCTGAATGAAGCAGCATACAGCCAATAACTAGTGCTAATGGCGTGAAACCATAAAAGTAACTGACCACAATCACAAGGATTATCGCTCCTCTAGTTAAATCAGCAAAACACATCCAAAATTTCAGTTGATGCGGCTTCATCATTGGGGTAATGAGCGGGCCAACAATGGCTTGCGGAACAAAGCTGACCGCAATAAAAAAGGCTGTTCCAATTGCCCCTTTTCCGCCTAGTACTAAAAGCCACAAGATGGTGTTGAAAGAAAGACTATCAGCTGTTATTTTGCACATTTTAGAAATAAATAAGTAAGTGAAATTCCTTTTCCACAGGCTTTGAGCACTCAATAATCGACATCTCCCTAAAACATATCCTTTTTTTTACATCCATATCTTTCACAATAGCTCACAAGGGAGGCCTTCGTCAATGACCCTACTATTATTTTTATTGACAATAAGAAATTGCTTCATGTCAAATGTAAAAAGCACCTGACAGGTGCTTTTTAACACTTACATGCTTCCCATAACAACCGCTTTGTTTTCTCATAGATGGTGTCAAATTGATTCATGGAAAGAGGATTTTTTCCTAGACCAAGCTCGACTGTATAGCCCTCATTGTGACATTGATAAATAAACCAATCACGATAGCCTGCATAGCTGTCAAGATATTGAACTGGCTGATAGCCGCTTACTTGCTCAAATCGTTTGACCGTTTCTTTTGAGATGGCTGGTTCATGACCAAGAAAACCCCAGTATATCTCTTCTCCTTGTGTATGAAGAGCAACAAGCCTGTCAAAGCGTTTTCGTAACGCTAGATTTGCCATCGCTTTCGCTTCTGGCTCTGTTAGCGGCTGATATCCAGGAAAACCGCGATTGGACGGTTCCTTAGGCTCATAACGGTAGTATTCGATCTCCCAATAAGCAGGAAATTGATTGTTCAAATCCACCCCTCTTATATTTGCTTTCCATTCTTGATAATCAGCATATCCTCCATGTAGCGCTGTGAATTCTTCACTGCTGAGCCCTAGTGACTCTGGTCCATTTCGTACGAGATCCACGCCATCTGGATTCACCATTGGTACGATGGAGAGAGCTGTAGTTCGCAGAATATGAACGGCTTCATGATGTCTTGCTTGCACCGGGTCAGATGCAGCCAAACACAGCGATTTCAGCCATTTTATTAAAACAGACGTCGTGATCCACTCATTTGCATGAAAAGAGGCATTCAAATGAATAGAATGCAAATGCTGAACAGGCTCTGTTCGGATTTCATAAATAGGTGTATCAAGCACTGAATGACCTATGACACTGATTTGAAGAAAAGGAAATGCGGCTTTTAATCGGCCCAGCTCTTCTTCTAATTGAACACTATCATATTCAAAGGTTCCATTGATCCAATCATCGGATTGCTGCAGCCTGTATGGCGCAATAAATTTCTGCAGCTCACCTATGGAAGAAAATGAATGGATGCCTTCCGGAAGTCGATATCCCGGTAAAAGGAGATACTCAGTGCTGATATGATTGGATAAATGGAAAGCCGCATTCCCTATCCCTAGCTGCTTTGCCACATTATCCTTTTCCTCTTCATCAAGCTGCCATTCAATTTTCCCAAACGACGTTGTCTTCATTTACATCCCTCCTCTCATACTATATGAGCTGGCATACAAAAAAAGAAAACCTCTGCATGTAAAAATAACAGAGGTTTTCTCATATGTTAGGACGCCTTTTTCAGCTTCGTTTCATCTTCTTTTTTGGATGGAGAATGGTCCGGGCTGTTCCGGTCATAAAATCTAAGGAGATCCCCATAGATGATCTGATCAGAGAATTGGAGCTCTTGCTTTGCCTTTTCTTCATAAGACTGACAAACAGTCTCATCATCTCTCGGCTCACCCGTTTTTTTATTGTAGCAAACACCATCTGTGAAAACACTGTCCTTCGTAATAAAGCTGCCATCACGAAGCACGGTAAAGTCATTCTTATCTTTTGATAAAAGATCATGACCAAATTGGATTTGTTTACTTGTATCGACTCCTAAAAGATTGAGTATAGTTGGACGGATATCGATTTGTCCGCCTACTGTATCAATTTCTTTTGGCTGTTGATCTGTGATCCCTGGAATGTGTACAACAAACGGCACTTTTTGAAGCTGCACTTCTTCAAATGGCGTAATCTCTTTATTTAAAAATTGTCCCATTGCTTCGTTATGGTTTTCTGAAATTCCATAGTGATCCCCATATAAAACAAAGATCGAATTTTCGTACAAACCTGTTTCCTTCATCTTTTCAAAGAAAATCTTCAGCGCCTCATCTTGATATCGCACTGTCGGAAAGAACTTGTTTAACGTTTTGCTCTTAGAATCATATTCATCAATCAGCTTATCTTCTTCGTCTAGATCAAACGGAAAGTGATTCGTTAATGTAATCAATCTCGTATAGAAAGGCTGCGGGATCGATTTCATCAATTCCGCTGACTGTTCGAAGAATGGACCATCTTTCAGCCCCCAGCCAACTGAATTTTCTTCATTTACATCAAATGATTTAATATCAAAAAACTTGTCGTAGCCTAAGCTATCGTAGATCAGGTCACGGTTCCAGAAACTTTTGTTATTCGCATGAATGACAGAAGAATGGTACCCCTCATCCTTTAACAGCTCAGGTGTGGCTGTATACTCATTGCTTGGATTTGTGAAGAACACAGCCCCTCTTCCAAGTGGATAGAGAGAGTTATCAACAATAAACTCCGAGTCCGATGTTTTTCCTTGGCCTGTTTGATGATAGAAATTAGTAAAGTTGTAGCTTTTCTTGATTAGTTTGTTGAGAAATGGGGTGATTTCTTTCCCATTTAATTTTTCATTGACCACAAAGCTCTGAGTAGACTCAAGTGAGACAAGGATGACATTTCGTCCTTTAGCTTGACCAAACGTCTTTTCATTACGGTCGGTTTGATTTGCGCTTACATAGTTTTCAATTTCCGTTAAGCTATTGCTGTCAGCAAGGGCTCGTTGAGCAGACTGCTTCGATTGCAGCACTCCATCATAAATATGGAAATTATATAAGCTAATATTTTTCACCAGCATCTCACGGTCAAATGAGCGAGTGAGCAGTTCTGGTCTTTCTGTTTCAGCCAAACCTAGGTTAAAGAAGAAAGTCGCTGCCACAAATAAATAATACGCTGCTCGTTCTTTTCGTGAAATGGTGACATCCGTTCTAAAGGAAGGCTGCTTTTTATAGAGCCACATTAAAATGATGATATCAACGAACATCAATAAATCGACTGGTTCAATTAAAGAGGTAATACTTGACCCGAGGTCCCCCATATTGTTTGTTTGAAATAGGACGGGGATGGTTAGAAAATCACTATAGAATCGATAAAACACAATGTTAGCTAACAAAATGAATGTCAAAATAAAGCTCGTCACGATGATATATCGATTGCGATTTTTTTCTTTCATAAATAGACCTATACCGAAGATAAACAAGATAAAGCTAAGCGGATTAATAAACAGGATAAACTCCTGCATGAAATTTTCTATTTTAATATTGAAGCTAGATTTATAGATAACATAGGTTTTGACCCACATGAGCAAAGTCGCAATCAGTAAAAATGACATCGCCTTTAATCTTTTCTTTCGCATTGTAACCTCCTTATGCTAAGCGAGCACTCAAGCTAGGGATACACCCTAATTATTGGTGCTTCTTCAAAAATAACTAAACTATATCTTATCCTGTATGTGCTGGAAAATCAATGTCTTTTTCCTCATGACAAACTTATAAATATGCTAAACATTTCATTTCATGCCCATCTATCGCTTTTTTTAATAAAAATGACATCATGATGACTTTTTTGTTTAAGACAACCATTTGTTTTTTGCCATCCATGCACCGCCGATGACTCCTGCATCGTTTCCGAGAGAGGCAATCACGACTTCGACATCATCAGCGCAAGGCGGAAATGCATGATGCTTAACAACGCGCTCTACTTTACTGCGAAGGAGCTCACCTGCTTTTGAAACACCGCCGCCAATGACAATTTTTGTTGGGTTTAACGCACTGGCAAGATTCGCTAGGACAAGTCCAAGATGAGTCGTCACTTCTTCTACGACACGCATGGCAAGGTCATCTCCACTTTCAGCGGCCTTAAACACATCCTTTGCAGTCAGCGAGGTGAGTGTGCCCAGTGAAGATGTATGCTGCTCTGTTTCTAATTTATCCTTTGCTAGCCGGACGATGCCAGTCGCAGATGCAATGGTTTCAATACAGCCCGTTCTTCCGCAGTTACACGGTGCTCCTTGGAATGGAACAGCACAAATATGGCCAATTTCTCCGCCAGCCCCTGTCTCCCCTTGAACAACTTCACCATTTACAATAATACCGCCGCCAACACCTGTACCAAGTGTGACCATCAGGATATTTTTTGCGCCATCGCCTGCACCCTTCCACATTTCACCGAGTGCAGCAATATTCGCATCATTTTCGATGACAGATGGAAGTCCTGTCTCTGCCTCTAGGTGATCTTTGAGTGGATAGTTTGTCCAGCCGAGATTCGTTGTTTTATAGACAATCCCAGATACTTTATCTACAGGCCCAGGTGCACCCATTCCAATCCCAATCAGCGCTGATTTGGGCATACTGATTTCGACCAATTTGTGGTCAATTGATTTGGCAATATCGACTGTGATCGTCTGCCCTGATTTATCCGTAGGAATTTCCCACTTATGCTGAATTTCACCATATAGATTAATGAACGCAAGCTTAATTGTCGTACCGCCAAGATCAACTCCTACAAACCAATCCCCTATCATATGCCCTCCACCTTCACATTGTTTTTCGATTTAATTTGGCTAGTTCCATTTGAAGAATCGTCATTGCGTTTGACCATTCGGTCCGGTCAATAATGCCCGATGTATACATTTCCTTCAGTTCATCTGCCATAAATTCTAATTCCACTTCACGATCTCCGAAATACACATAATTTCCAAATCTCATGAGCAGCTGCTGTACATCATATAACGTTTTCATTGTTTCCACCATTTCTTCTCATCAACAGATAGGATAAGCGTATTCATAAATGCGCTTTCAGTCAAGTCATTCAATGTGTTTGCGTGTTTTCAATATATTGTTTCAGCTTTAAAAATTGATCATTTTTTGGATCTTGGTCTAATCCTTTTTCTATTAGATCCTCTGCTTTCGCTGTCTCTCCTTTTTCTACGTACAACAACGATAAATGATACAGTTTATTTGGATCATCTGGATCTTTTTTAAGCGACTTTTGTAAAAATCCAATCGCTTTGTCAAGGTGGCCGAGCTGGGCTTCCGATAGTGCATATATATGGAGAGCCTCAGCTGATGCGTCCTTTTGATGTACATATTCCTCTAAACGTTTACTTGCTTCGTTATAGTTCTTGTCATCAAATAGACTTGCTGTCTCACTTACTGCCGCCGCTTCCTTTTGATCATCGGAATGAAACCCTGTATACAATCCAAAACCACCAATCAACAGTAGAACAATACTAGCAAGAAACATTTTGACAGGCTGCACCTGTTTAGGGAGACGGACAGCTAAAGCAGCTAAAAAACCGCCAACTAGACCGCCAAGGTGCCCTGCGTTATCAATACCTGATACGGTGAAGCCGATCCCTAAATTGATGAGGATGATCACAATAATATTTGTCCCCATCGTCCGAAAGAAGAGCTTACGGTTAGAGATTGCCAAATATAATAGTGCACCTAAGCATCCAAAGATTGCACCTGATGCACCGGCTGCGATGGCGGTATTAAAGACAAAGCTCGCTATGGAACCAAAAATGCCGGAAATGAAATAGATGAGCACAAATCTCCATGAACCATAAATTCTCTCAACAGCCGCTCCGACAGACCAAAGAGCAAATGTATTAAAGAGTAAGTGCGTCAAGCCAATGTGCAAAAACATTGGTGTAATCAGGCGCCACCATTCTCCCTCTAAGATCAGCCCATTATTTTTAGCACCAAACGCTGTCAAAGTTGCCGTATTGGTACTTCCGCCAAATAGTTCAAGTAAAAGAAACATCACCACTTGAACAGCGATGAGCAGGTAGGTGAAAATCGGCCTGCCATTTTGAAAAACGGCCCGTTCTCGTTCACGCTGCTTTTCCTGATCATCGAATGCTTGAAGTGCGTTCACTTTAAGCTTTATGACATCTTCAGCTGTGTCTCTTTTTGCCTCTTCTACATCCACTGTCAACGATGTATTGAGCCATTTTTGCAGCTCGTTAACGTCGTGTTGAAGAGTGTCTGCATTCAGTAATACAGGTGTAACCGTCACCTTTTGCTTTTTTTGCGGCTGACCGTTTAGGTCCTCCCAATCATCTACAGGGTGGTCAGCTGTAAATTGGAGCTGCAAGAGATGAAGAGACCGTTTACGCATGGCCTCTCTCAGCTGATTCATCCGATACGTCTGCTCTTCGATATCTCGAACGACCTCCTGTTTAAAATTCACATCTTTTCTATATAGACGGATAAGATCATACCCTGAGTTTCGTGGTGCTTCGAAAAATATTTCATCTTCTGGATACGGACTTTGAATCATCTCGTACCCTTTTTGTCTTAATTCATCAACAACTCGCCAAAATAAACTATCTATGACATTCATTCATTCGCGCTCCATTTTTTACATTATTATAACAAGAATCGTTCTGATCCGCATTTCTGAACAAAAAAATCCCGGCGTCTGCGGGATTAGAATGCTTGGCGAATAAATTTCGTCCGAAAATATGGGATTTTCATCAGCCACTTAATAAAAAAGTGACGCACTTGATTTTGACCTAAGATCAAATTCATCAGTCGATAACGATTTTGCACGAGAACAAATGCAAACAATGTGAACACAATGCTCCAAATCATTTTATTCATCATATTCCCTCCTATGTTCGTATCGTGGCTTAAATAGGGTGTGTTTATGCATGAACCATCATTTTTATCGCTTACCATGCGATCTGCTTTCACACTCTAATCCCTTGTTCTTTTGATTGAATATAATAGACCTCTTCACACTCTGATTGATCAAAAGAAACGTCAAATCGATGAAGGTCGATTAAATCCTTGAACGTATGAGGCAGCTTACAATTCCGCTCTACCTCTTCGATCTTATGCGGGAAATAACTGTCGTATGGATTTGGTGTATGTACATATACAGCGTCCAAACCAGGGTCATGTTCGTGAATACAAATCCATGTTTGGTATGGCTTTTCAAAGCCTTCAAGCTGTTTTAACAGCCTATGATATAAGGCGATATGGGCTTTGATATGCTCTCTTCTTATTTTTAAGCTATTTTCCCCGACTCCAAAAAAATCAAGGTGCGTATGCCAAAAATAAAACCATGAATCCTGATCGAGTTTTAGATCACAAGTATTGACTTCCTCCCGCATATTGCGGAAGTATCTTTTCTTTCCACGAAATTTTTTCAAAACGGACCTCCTATCAGCTAAAATGAAATGACTTTATGAAACAACAAAAAGCCCGTTCTTTGGACAATCAGCGGACTTTTACTTTTGATATAACGTACCTTTTTCACTGACAATTATAGACACCGGCATGTCGTGTGCTTCAGATGGCACATGCCTAATTTGCTGTAAAGACAGACAAAGTGCAATGGTGACGCCGTGAAAGTCAGCTAAGTAGCGGTCATAATAGCCGCCCCCAAATCCAATCCGGTAGCCTTTTTGATCGAAGCATACTCCAGGCACAATGATTAAATCAATGGCTTCTTTATGTACAGCTGTTGATACTTGAGGATCTGGTTCCAATAGCCCAAAGTAGCTGGATGTCATCTTTGTTTCGGGTGTATATTCATAAAAGATCATCTCTTTTGTTTTCGGAAAGCAGGTGGGGATACATACTGTTTTTCCTTCTTCCCACGCTTTTTCAATCAGAGGCATTGTCGGTATCTCTTTTCCTCTAGACATCGTCAAAGCGATCGTTTCCGCCTGTTTCCATGCTGGCAGCTGCAGTAAATGCTCATGAAGTAAAGCCGTGCTGCGCTCAAATTCTTCAGCGCTTATCTGATCAAGCTTGGCTAATGTTTGAAGGCGAAGCTCCTTTTTCATACAGATCATCTCCCATCATAAAAAAACAGCAGGAAAATTCCCTGCTGCTTACTTTGTTTCACGATGTACAGTTTGTTTTTTATCACGTGAGCAATACTTTTTGAATTCAACGCGATCTGGATTGTTTCGCTTATTCTTTTTAGTAATATAGTTACGCTCACCGCATTCAGTGCAAGCTAGAGTAATATTTACGCGCATATTTTTCCCTCCAAACTAAAATCAATTCACATTCAGACCTAACCATAATACCACTTCTAGCTTAGGAATGCTAGAATGTTTTTTCACCAATTTCAATTTGAATGCATTCACTTACATATTGCATGCTTATGTCATGAAAAATCGTCTGCTCCCCTATAAAACCTGATCCTTTGTCGTACTGTATACATGAGACCCCTCTTCTCCCCGCCGCTTTCATTTATTTTGACAGCGAGGCAAGGTTTTCATACCCGTTTTACATATAAAAAGAAAAAAGATGAAAAAAAGGTGATTTTCTTCAGCAATTCCTTTTGAAACTAGCTTTTTTATGGTATAAAAAAGAAGGGTCGAAAACTGTCTGAAACAATCTTGAAAGCCTTTTATGGCTTTCAGCATTAAAATATGAATAAAAGGTGATGAAACATGGAAATTGCAATTATCGGATTGCTTGTTGTCAGTATTGTACTGATCGCATTCTCATATTTTCAAAGAGAGCCGATTAAAGAAGTCGAGCAGGAACTTGAAACACTTCAACTATCTGCAATGCAAGAAATCTATAAACTGAAAAAGAAAATGAAAGTGCTTGAAGAAGAATTACTTGAAACAAACATCGTTGTTCGCCAGCATTCTGAAATTGATCCATCCATCGCAAGACAGATCATTTCAAAGCATCAAAATGGCATGTCTCCTGAGGCCATTGCGCGCGCTGAGCATGTATCTGTAGAAGATGTCAACATGATCATTAAAGACAACGAGAGGGTGCTTGTATGACGAAAAAAAGCATCCAAACGTTTGCAGCAGGTATGATTCTTGCAACTGGGGTTCTTGCGATTGTCTTTTTCCTCACTGGGAAAGACGAGGCAGCAGCTGATACAACAACAAAAGAAACACTCGCACAGAAAGTAACAGACACTGACGTGAAAAACTATTTAGACTCCAAAAAAGAAGTCACTGTCAGCCGTGAAACGTACCAGCAGCTTCTTGACTATAAGGAAAAAGCGCTGAAGGCAAATGAAGACGGCGATTCTAATAGTGATCAACAAAAAGAGGACAAGCCTAAAGGCAAATCGATCAAATTCGTGATTAAAAACGGTATGAGTACAAGTGATGTTTCAGACATGCTTGAAAAAGACGGCATCATCAACTCGTCTAAAGACTTTAATGATTACGTAATTGACGCTGGCTACCATAAAGAAATTCGTGCAGGCAAATTCAATTTAAAAACAGGAATGACGTTCAAACAGATTGTCAAAGCCTTAACAAAATAACAAGAAAAACCCCCTGGCGGCACTGACCTCCAGGGGGTTTTTCTTATCCAAATCGACCAGATATATAATCATTCGTTCTTTGATCGTTTGGCTCAGAAAACATCACATTTGTATCATTGACTTCAACAAGCTCTCCCATTAAGAAGAATGCCGTTCGGTCTGATACCCGAGCCGCTTGCTGCATGTTATGCGTCACAATGGCAATTGTATATTTCTCTTTCAATTTCATAATCAATTCTTCAATCTTTAATGTGGAGACAGGATCAAGCGCTGATGTTGGCTCATCCATTAATAAGATGTCTGGGCTTGTGGCAATGGCTCTTGCGATACAAAGACGCTGCTGCTGACCGCCAGAAAGACCTAGAGCGGGGGCACTTAATCGATCTTTCACTTCATCCCATAGGGCAACATCTCGAAGCGCTTTTTCCGCGATTTCTTTCAATTGCTGCTTGCTCTTTACTCCATGAATTCTTGGTCCGTATACGACATTATCAAAGATTGACTGAGGAAATGGATTCCCTTTTTGAAACACCATGCCGACATTTTTACGCAGCTCGACTAAATCGACACGACCTTTTAAAATGTTGTCATCTTTATACATCATATCCCCGGTGATTTTCACACCTGGCACTGTTTTGACCATAAGATTTAACGTTTTAATAAACGTTGACTTTCCGCAGCCGGACGGGCCGATAATCGCTGTGACTTCATGCTCTCTAATCGCTAAGTCAATATGCTTCAATGCATGATGCTGTCCATACCAAAGATTCATATCATTCACACGAAACACTTCTTTTTTTGCTGTTTCAGTTGCTACTGCATTCATCAAATCCACCCGCCTTATCCAAATCGACCATTGATATAGTCTTCTGTTTTTTGCTGCGCAGGACGTGTAAAGATACGTTCTGTGGCATCATATTCTACTAGATCTCCGTTTAAGAAAAAGGCCGTACGATCTGATACACGGAGCGCTTGCTGCATGTTGTGTGTCACAATGACGATTGAATAATCATTTTTTAATTCGCCTAATAGCTCTTCAATTTTCGCATTTGAGATAGGGTCTAGGGCAGAAGCCGGTTCATCTAATAGCAAGACACTAGGTTTCATCGCAAGTGTACGAGCAATACAAAGACGCTGCTGCTGACCGCCTGACAATGACAAAGCGGATCGGTGCAAACGATCTTTGACCTCATCCCATAACGCCGCCTTTGTTAAGCTTTCTTCAACCGCATCATCAAGCACAGATTTTCTTTTCTCCCCGGCATACTTTAACGCATGGGTAATGTTATTGTAGATCGATTTAGGAAATGGATTTGGTTTTTGGAAGACCATGCCGATTTCTCTTCTTAAATTCACCACATTAATACGGTCATCCAAAATATTTAATCCTTCGTACATGATCGCCCCTTCACTTCTCGCACCTGGAATTAAGTCGTTCATGCGGTTAATACTGCGT
Organism: Bacillus sp. MM09(2025); assembly: GCF_050496725.1. Lineage (NCBI taxonomy): Bacteria > Bacillati > Bacillota > Bacilli > Caryophanales > Bacillaceae > Bacillus > Bacillus sp. MM09(2025). The sequence continues at coordinate 118,297 of NZ_JBNWEN010000003.1, read as the reverse complement.
AAAAAGGTTGACTTCCCGCAGCCGGATGGACCGATTAATGCAGTAATTGCATTCTTCTCAATCTCGAATGAAATGTGATTGACCGCTCTTTTTTCACCATAATAAATGCTTAAATCCTGCACCTGTAAAATCTGTTCCGCTTGAAGTGGAGCCTTTTTCGCTGCAATCTCTTTTTTTTCTGCTAGCATTTGAACCATATCCCCTTCACACCTCTCTCACATTATTTTGACGTAAGCTTTTTATGAATAAATGAACCCAGCCATCTAGCTGCTAAGTTGAATAATAAGACTGAAAGCACAAGTACAGCTGATGCACCATTTGCGATGGCTTCTGCATCTGGAATGATTCCTTGTGTATTGACGTTCCATATATGAACGGCTAATGTTTCTGCCGGTCTAAACACATTCAGCGGTGACGTATCAGAAAAAGGACTCCAGTTTGTGAAATCTAGGCGCGGTGTGGAGAGACCTGCTGTAAAAAGAAGGGCAGCCGCCTCACCAAAGACTCTTCCTGATGCTAAAATCGCACCGGTAATTATAGAAGGAAGCGCACCTGGAATAAGGACCGTTTTGACTGTATGCCACTTCGTTACACCAAGCGCAAGTGATGCTTCCTTTTGATCCTTCGGTACAGAGCGCAGCGCATCTTCTGTCACTCTGACCATCACCGGCAGGTTAAACACAGTGAGCGCAAGAGCTCCTCCAATGATCGTATAGCCCCAGCCTGTTAAATTCACAAACATGAGTAAACCAAACATACCAATGACGATAGACGGAAGTGAAGACAGCACTTCAATACATGTACGAATAAAATCTGTGACTTTGTTTTGAGGCGCGTACTCTGCCATATACACTCCGCCGCCGACGCCAAGCGGGACTGTAATCAGCATCGTAATAAACAAAATATAAAACGAGTTAAACAGCTGATCCCTGATGCCGCCGCCAGAGCCAATCGCACTTGAGCGGGTTGTCAAAAAGTCGAAATTTAATTCTTTTGCACCGTTGAAAATGATATAAGAAAACAAACCAACGAGAATCGCCGTAATAATGGCAGCACATAATCCAAATATAAATGTGGCAAATCGATCGGTCATTTTGCTATTCATTAAATCTTCCTCCTAGACGACAAGTATCTGATAATGAGCATGAACATAAATGATACAACTAGAAGGACAAGTCCCATTGACCAAAGTGTATTGTTCTCAACACTTCCATACGTTGTGTGACCCATGTTTAACGTAATAATGGTTGTTAATGTACCAGCTGTATCCATAATGCTCTCTGGTAAATTACGCGTGTTTCCAATGACCATCTGTACAGCAAGGGCTTCTCCAAATGCTCTAGCCATGCCAAGAACGACCGCTGTCATTAATGTTGGCAGAGCTGCCGGGACAAGCACACGTCTAATCGTTTGCCATCTTGTTGCGCCTAGTGCATACGATCCCTCACGTAAACTTTTTGGTAGTGAACCCATTGCATCGGTCGCAATGGATGTAACGGTTGGCAGGATCATAATAGACAGGACAATCGTTCCTGCTAGCACACTATGCCCTGAACCGCTTGACTTGAAATGTCCGATAAACGGCACCAATACTGTAAGACCTATGAATCCGTAAACAACGGATGGAATCCCTACAAGCAATTCAATGACTGGCTGGAGGATTTTACGTCCCCAAGCAGGTGCAATTTCTGTCATAAAGATTGCGCCTGCGATGCCTAGCGGCGCTGCAATGAGTGCCGATAGGAGCGTGACGGCGATTGATCCGAAGATAAAAGGAAATGCACCGTACTGCGGGTTTTCTGCTGTTGGGTTCCAATTGATACTGGTTAAGAACTCAATTGGGCTTACACCATTTACGATGAAAGATTGTAAACCCTTAATGCCAAGGAAGATGGTGATGGCGATCGAGACAGCAATCATTAAGAATGCGCAAAATCTCACCAAAATACTTCCTCTTACTTCATCCATTTGCCTATTTTTCTTCGAGCTGATCAGTCGATCGCTCGCTTCTGTATGTTCTATCTGCTTCATCTTTTTCTACACTCCTATGAATGTCATAAAAGGAAAAGTGAAAAGCTCCACTTTTCCTTCATCAGCAATTCAAGACCTCTTACTTATCTGTTTGTTTGCCTGTTGCGTCTCTTTCTACTTTCATATTAGAAACTGAGATGTAGCCTTGGTCTTTGACGATTTCTTTTTGCACTTCATCACTCATGAGGTAATCTAAGAATTGTTTTGCTAGACCATCTGGCTCACCTTTTGTATAAGAATGCTCGTAAGCCCAAATTGTATATTTACCGCTTTCTACATTGCTTTCTTCCGGTTTCACACCATCAATGCTAAGCGGTGTAATTTTGTCATCTGTTAAATAAGAGAATGCTAGGTATCCGATCGCACCTGGTGTTTCTGCAATCAGTTTTTTCACTGTGTTTGAAGAATCTTCTGTGATTCCTTCTGCAGGTGTTGCACCATCAAGTGCATACTTCACAAATGTTGCACGAGTTCCTGAAGAGTCAGGTCTGTTCACAAGAGTGATTTTTTGATCTTTCCCGCCAAGCTCTTTCCAGTTTTTGATTTTACCAGTAAAGATTTTTTTCAATTCGTCCTTTGTAATGTCTTTGACACCCACTTCAGGGTTTACAGCTGCAGCCATTCCAACAACTGCTACTTTGTGGTCTGTTAAAGCTTTTGCGTCGATTCCGTCTTTCTCTTCAGCGAATACATCTGAGTTACCAATTTGTACAGATCCTTCTGACACTTGAGAAAGTCCTGTTCCTGAACCGCCGGCTTGTACTTGAATATCGGCTTTTGGATGTTTATCCATGAATTTTTCTGCTGCCGCAAGAACTAAAGGCTGCATCGCAGATGATCCTGAGATGGTAATGGAACCTGATGCCTCATCTTTGTTTGAAGCATTTCCTTTACTGTCTTTTGAATCTCCGCTTGAGCTGCTGTTTCCGCATGCTGTGACGAATGCTAACAATGCGATCGTAAGGAAAGTAAGCAGCCATAATTTGTTCTTTTTCATTTCAAGAATACCCCCTGAATAATTTGTCCTACGAGTAATACATTAAAGGTTCTTTATTAATTTCGTTTAAATGGAATGTTAAGGTTTTGTAAATGTCGAAGTTTTGTAGAGATCTTGCGATATTTTTTATGTATTTTGTCAATTTATCTCGGAAATTTTGAAGAAAACGTAAAAAAACGCCCACAAAAAGTGAGCGTTTTTACCTAGAGAAGGTCTAGTCATTTGTTTCTGCTTCATTTTCAATTTTATTTTTGTTCTTCGCTTGTGTATCATTGCTTTCCTGTTTTGATTTTAGCTCAAAGTATTTGTCTAATACTTGTTCACCGATATCATTTGTAATTGGATAGCGCTGATTGTAGTCTTGATACACCCATGGTACAACAACGGAAATGGCCACTTCTGGGTTATCAGCAGGTGCATACGCAACAAGAGTGGTGTTATACGTTGGTGTGCCGCGCTTGCTTTTAATTGGGCCGTCATAGAATGATTGAGCGGTCCCTGTTTTGCCAGCTGGATTGTATTTTTTGTTGCCAAAGTTCGAATATGCTGTCCCTCTTGGGTTCTGCATCACAAGCTTGAATCCTTGCTGTACGCGTTTGATCTCATCACTTGTCATATCGAGCTTATTCAGTACATCCGGCTTGACGGACTCCGTTACAGCCCCAATGCCTCTTTGCGGATCTGGCTCTCTCACTTCTTTTACGAGCTGAGGACGTAAACGATAGCCGCCATTGGCAATCGTTGAAACGTATTGCGCCATTTGCAGCGGTGTAAACGTGTCATATTGTCCAATCGCATAGTCAAGTAAGAGACCGGATTGTGTAGACGTTCCACGATAGCCAGTTGCTTCGTTTGGCAGGTCAATACCTGTCTCCACTCCAAGACCAAATTTACTAAAATTGTAACGGAACGTATCAAACGCCTTTGTATCAATTGGGAGCGGCTGATTCTTACGATATTCCCCTTTCCCAATTGCAATCGCTGTTTTAAACATATACACGTTTGATGAACGTTCTAGTGCGGTTAAATCATTAATGAGTCCCATATTTTCATAGGATTTCTTTGGCGGTGAATTCGCAATATTGAGCGGTTCGTCATATTGGGTGCTTCCAATGTGAAGGACGCCCGTTTTATAACCTGTCAGTACAGTTGCCCCTTTTACTGCTGATCCCATCGCATATGATGATGTCATCGATCCTAGTGCATAGTCATCGAATTTGTATGTCCCATTCTTATTGGTAATCTGTTTACCCGCAATCGAGAGCATTTCCCCATTTCTCGGGTCCATCATGACAACAAACGCACGATCAAGAAGTTCTGTGCCGCCTCTTTGCTTGGCACTTTTCAAGTTCTTTTCGATGATTTTTTCCACCGCTTTTTGCAGCTGAATATCAATCGTCAGCACAAGGTCTTTCCCGCTCTTTCCTTCTGTTAACACTTTAGAGCTTGTGACATTGCCTTCTTTATCCGTTGTACTTTGTTCTTTTTCTTTTTGACCTTGCAGCACATCTTCATATTGATATTCAAGATAGCTTTTTCCTACACGATCATTTCGGCTGTAGCCGAGTGATAGATAATGTTCAAGCAGTGACGACGGAAGACCTTCATCACTTGAAGACACACTGCCGAGCATACTGCGGAGCAGTCCTTTATAAGGATAGCTGCGCGACCAGTCTGTTGTGACATCTACACCTGGCAGCTCGTCCAAATGCTCAGAGACGTAAGCAATTTCACTTGGTTTTACATCTTCATTTTTAATGAATTGAGGCGTAAGTGCATAGCCTGCATCCATTTGTCTTTTAATCGCAAGCACTTGTAAGTCTTTTTTCGTCAGTTGATTTAATTCCTTGTCCGTGATGCGTTTCAGCTGAAGCTCATATAATTTATCATCAGCGACCTTATCGTCACCCTTTAATTCCGATTCCTTTTGAACAAGCTTTTTCGCTTCGTTCGGGTGCGTTAAAATCCAGAAATCTTTTTTGTCCCGATCTGTGATTTTTTTCGTACTCACATGAATCATATCCGCTAATTTTGTAGCCACTTTGAGCCGCTCTTCTTGTGAAGTCGTCGAGGTTCTCGTATATGTAATGGCATTTAGCGCTTTATTGCTGACAATCGTATTATAGTTTCGATCGTAAATTTTTCCGCGCGGAGCAGATGAGCTGACATTCACATCCTCTTGTTTTTCTGCCTGCTTTTTATAATCTTCTCCATTGACAATTTGTACAAATCCGAGTCTTACAACAACACCAGTAAAAATAATAAACGCAGCTAAAAATAGTAAATTCAGCCGGAGTGGAAGTGTTTTGCGCCCTTCCTTCGCGTCTTTTTTGTTTTTCTTGTTTCTCATCACATCACCTTTTCTATCAAGAAAGAAATGGCACCCCTTTTTGTGTATAAAAGGTGCCATCATCATTTTAGCGGTTTTTCTATTATTTATCTAGAAATTTGATGTTCCATTGGTAAGAAATTTTACCTTTCTCCCTTAATAAGGTTCGTCTGAGAAACTGGCTTTTGACCGTCTGCCTCTTTCATATCAGCAGTTTTTTCTTTCAAATGAATATCTTTTACAAAGAAATAAATGAGGGTATGCCCCGCTCCAAGCACAACAAGAGATGCAGGTATCCCGAGCTCATCACCAAGTAAAGTGACAGACAGTAGAAACAATACAATAGAACAAATACGGCCTGCATTTAAAAACAGCTCTCTGACCACAATATATTCAATTCGGGCCTTCCTTGCATACCTTGCATGGCCGATGACATCGTATGTTAAGGATACATATGGAACAAGCAGAAGCGGATATCCTATCGCGATGGCTACCGCATACATGAGAAGTGATACATAGGACAAGTGAAAGACGATTAAGAACAAGGCGCCGTATAAAATCAGCCCGCCAAGCATGATGGCTTTCTTACGCCACTTTTTCTTAATCAAACGTGTAGCGAAAAAATAAGCGAAAAAGGCAACACCTGAGTTCACTAAACCAAATGTCCCGAGAGCAAGCTCACTGTTTGTTGCGATAAACACAAAGACACTAATTAAGAAGACAAAGACCCCTTCACGAAGCCCTTGAAAAAAGTGAGCTGTTGTAATCTTACGCCAATTCTCGTCGGCATGGCGTTCTTTCCATATTTGCTTGATGATAAATTTCCCTTTGGACTGCCTTCTCTTGAGGAAAAAGCTCATTACAACCGCAAGTGAGAACAAAAAAAGCGATAACGTGAAAATCACCGTATAGCCTGTATCATCCGTTAATTGAGATATGACAATCCCTGCAATAAGAGGACCGATCATGCCAGCTGTAGATGACAGCACACCGAGAAACCCATTAAAGAAATCTCTTGTTTCAGGCTCGGTGATCTCAAAGGTAAGTACGTTAAAAGCAAGCCAGTAAAAACCATAACCGATCCCAAGGACACTCCCTAATAAAACAAGCCGCGCGGCCGCTTGTTCTCCTGCTATTAAGACAATTAAGTAAAAAGCGGCTAAGAAGATAACGCCGAAACGAAGAACAAACGCCCGGTCTATTTTTTTAGCGAGCCGGCCTGCGAATAAAAATGTAATGGGCTGAAGCACAACAATAGCCAGATTGTAAATCGCAAGATCCGTAAATTTCCCAGACTGTTTCCATAAATACACGTTTACAAACGTATTTGAAAGCGCAATGGCAAGTGCATATAATCCGCCAATCGTGAGGAGGAGCATTAAATCTCTTGTAACATCCATGTCCCCGAACATTTTCTTTAATCTGCTCATATATTTCATTCTCCTTTTCTACACAATAGTCTGTCTCATCAAAAGGCAGATATGTAAAAAAAGGAGGGAAAATATAAAAAGACCTGCTTCACTAAAGAGCAGGTCTTTTCAAGTCAAATGATTTATTTAGCTTCGCTGTAAAGGCGAGCTACTTCATCCCAGTTCACAACATTCCAGAAAGCTGAAATGTAATCAGGACGACGGTTTTGGTAGTTTAGGTAGTAAGCATGCTCCCAAACGTCAAGTCCTAGAATTGGTGTTTTTCCTTCAGTTAAAGGAGAATCTTGGTTTGGTGTGCTTGTGATTTCAAGTTTGCCATTGTTCACAACAAGCCATGCCCAACCAGAACCAAAGCGTCCTGCAGCTGCTGCAGCGAAATCAGATTTGAATTTTTCAAATCCGCCTAATTCTTTTTCGATTGCATCTGCAAGTTCACCAGTTGGTGCACCGCCACCGTTTGGTGAAAGAAGCGTCCAGAATAATGAGTGGTTAGCATGTCCTCCGCCATTGTTACGTACAGCTGTACGAACGTTTTCAGGTACAGAGTTTAGGTTAGCCACTAGCTCTTCGATTGATTGATCTTCAAGAGCTGATACACCTTCGATTGCTTTGTTTAAGTTTGTTACGTATGTGTTGTGGTGTTTTGTGTGGTGAATCGTCATTGTTTCCTTGTCGATATGTGGTTCTAATGCATCGTAAGCATATGGTAATTCTGGAAGTTTAAAAGCCATGGTTAAATTCCTCCTTAGAAATGTATGTACTGAAATGCTTCCTTAATTCATAAGCAAGCAATTCACCCTACTCAAAGAGTATCAAAAGAATTGGCTTGTTTCAACGTTATTGCTCATGATCTGAAACATTTCAGTGTTTATTTTGTATTTAGCCCTTTAGAAAAAGTTTTAAACGCCCTTTTTCTATTTATCGAAGGACATAAAATAAAAAGATGCCCAGCATCAGCGCTTGGATCAATCCTTTGGCAAATACACCTGATATAAATCCGATTAATGAGCCTAATCCTACTTTCACACTTGTCTTCACATCTTTTTGATGAACAAGGAGCTCTGCAATAACACTTCCGATAAATGGACCAATGATAATTCCTGCAATCGGAATGACAAAAGGACCGACTAATAACCCGATGGTGCTTCCCCAAATAGCTGCACGGCTGCCGCCAAAACGCTTGACCCCAATAAGATTCGAGACATAATCTGCCGCAAATAATACTGCGGTAAATACGGCTTGAATGAGCCAAAACGTCAGTGTCAGCGGCTCGAAGCTGAAAAAGAAACCATATAGAATAAATCCGAGAACCATAAAAACCACGCTAGGGATAATTGGATAAACAAGTCCAACAAATGCAATGATAAATGCACAAATAATGAGAATCCAATACAACACATCCAAGTCACAGCCGCCTCCTTTTTATTTGCTGTATACATTATGCCTCATTCCCTCTATCTTAACCAGCAATGAAGGCCATACTTGTACTTGTTAGATAGACATTGATACAATATGAGAAATAGAAAAGAATGTAGGAAGTGAATTGATTGAACGTATTTAAACTTTTGTTAAAAGGCATTTATTCACCAAAAGATATTGCTAAAGCACGGTTTACAGGGATTGGCAAAGCGATTTTATTCATTTTTATCCTTTCGATTATCGCAGCAGTTCCTCAGGGTTACCACATGAGTCAAGAGATCTCGAATGCGATGTCAGGATTTCAGCATGTGATCAAAAAAGATTTACCTGATTTCTCAATCGAAAAAGGAAAGCTTCAAGCGGATCAAAGTGAACCGATAGAAAAAGAAGAAAACGGCATTACGATCATTTTTGATCCAGCTGAAAAAATAAAAGCAAGTGAGCTTGAATCAAAGCAAACAGCCATCGCATTATTAAAAGAAAAAGCAGTGATTGCCATTGATGGGCAAATGACAGATATCCCGTATCAGCTGCTTGGTGGGACGCTGACAAAAGACGAACTTGCCCGCGTTACAAATCAGAATCAAGCGATTATTATCCCAGTTATCTGCGTGCTGCTATATCTATCAACTGCGGCTCTCATGTTCATTAGCGCAACTTTCCTTGCGATGCTCGGTACATTTATTAAACGCATGCAGCAAAAAGAGCTGTCCTTCCAAATGCTATGGAAGCTCTCTGCTTACTCACTCACATTAACAACCGTCTTTTTCGCCATCATGAGTGCATTAAACACACCTGTTGCGAATTCATTTTTATTAAATTGGGTCATTAACTTTATCTTCTTATACCTTGTCGTAAAGGAAATACCCGCTAAACATAAACCACTTGTCAAAAATTAATTTAGTATACGAAAGCTCCCCCAACTTGGAGGAGCTTTTTATGTATGTGCATGCCCTATGATTCATCCGGATGAATGATCGCAAACAAATAATGATCTTCCCATACGTCATTAATCTTTACTTTTTTACGATTAAGTCCCTCATTTTCAAAACCTGACTTTTCAAGCACACGAATGGAACCTATATTACTCGGCTTTACTCCAGCTTCAATACGATGCAGGTGCAGCTCTTCAAAGGCATAATCGATGATTAACCGAATGGCTTCTGTCATATACCCTTTCCCGCCATGCTTTTCATCAAGTACATACCCTAGCCAAGCTCCTTCTATCGGACCTCTTTCAACAGAACTTAATGAGATTGTCCCAATTAAGGCATCTGTTTCATTTAAGAAAATACCGTGCATGTAGGCTTCATCCTGTGCGCATTTTTTCACACTGCGCTGAATTCGTTCAATTTGACGAGGTAACGTGAAAAAATCATCTTTGACCAAAGGTGTAAATTGCTGAAAATAGGAGCGATTCTCAAGCTCAAGTGTAAGTAGTGATTGTGCATCTTCTTCTGCTAGCGCTCTCACATAGATCTGCTGACTGATTTTCTTCATAAACTCTCCCCCCTGTTTTTATTTTATCATAATCGTGATAGAAGCTTGAAAAAGCACCGCCGAGCGTAAATTCAATGCGAGACTCACTAGAACGAACTAGAACCTCCCTTTCCAGCTTTTTTCCTCATGTTGGTTCTATCATTTCGGGACATGCATAGACTGAAGTAAACTCTTAAAAGCGGTGAGTGAAATGCGGCGTATTATTTTTTTGCTAATCAGTTTGTTTGTCCTCTTTATTATCTTTTTTGATTTAAAAAATGGCACCATTCCCGTTGAAGAAGGTCCAGCTGTTCCTGCCAATGCCTTTCAAACGCCTGAGAAAAAAGCATATAAGAAGGTCACGGTGAAACAAGGTGAAACCGTCGTCTCTATCGTCCATACAAGTAAGCCTCTTGATGAAGTCATTGAAGATTTTGAAGAGCTGAATCAAGGCGTCAAAGCAAACGAAATTCGGGCAGGCAGCACATATAAGTTTCCGGTCTATAAGAGATAAAACGTTAATTCCTTGTCATTCATACAAAGAGACTGTTACAATATGAACTGTAAAACAAGACGTACATGGCAAATGATTGCTTGTACACTAAGGAGCGATTGACAAGTGAGTGAAGTCACACATCGTACTAAAACGCGTCCCGTCAAAGTGGGACCTTTAACTATAGGTGGAAATAATGAGGTTGTCATTCAAAGTATGGCAACAACCAAAACACATGATGTCGAAGCGACAGTAGCTGAAATTAAGCGTCTTGAAGAAGCAGGCTGTCAAATCGTGCGTGTCGCATGCCCAGACGAGCGTGCAGCAAATGCGATTGCAGACATAAAAAAACAGATCAACATCCCGCTAGTTGTCGATATTCATTTTGACTACAAGCTTGCACTGAAAGCGATTGAAGCAGGTGCAGACAAAATTCGAATCAACCCAGGAAACATCGGAAGACGAGAAAAAGTCGAAGCGGTTGTAAAAGCAGCAAAAGAAAAAGGCATTCCAATCCGTATTGGGGTAAACGCTGGTTCATTAGAGAAAAAAATTCTTGATAAATACGGCTATCCAACAGCAGATGGTATGGTCGAAAGTGCACTGCACCACATTAAAATTCTAGAAGATCTAGATTTTCATGATATCATCGTCAGCATGAAAGCATCTGATGTCAACCTAGCGATTGAGGCGTACGAAAAAGCTGCAAAAGCATTTGACTACCCTCTTCACCTTGGGATTACAGAATCAGGTACATTATTTGCAGGTACGGTCAAAAGTGCAGCTGGTCTCGGCGCTATCTTGAATATGGGAATTGGGAACACACTCCGCATCTCATTAAGTGCTGATCCAGTTGAGGAAGTAAAAGTAGCACGTGAACTGTTGAAATCATTTGGTCTTGCAGCAAATGCAGCAACACTGATCTCTTGCCCAACTTGTGGCCGAATCGAAATTGACCTCATTAGCATTGCAAATGAAGTTGAGGAATATATCTCCACGATTAAAGCACCGATTAAAGTAGCTGTTCTTGGCTGTGCTGTAAATGGTCCAGGTGAAGCGCGTGAAGCTGATATCGGAATTGCCGGCGCTAGAGGCGAAGGCCTATTGTTCCGTAAAGGTGAAATTGTTCGTAAAGTGCCCGAAGAAACAATGGTCGAAGAACTGAAAAAAGAAATCGATAAAATTGCTGAAGAGCATTATGCAAAAATGGAAGCTGAAAAAGCAAAAGCCAACGCATAACAAAAAACGCCTGACGTCACTGTCAGGCGTTTTTCTGTTCTTGTTAAAAGAACGGGGTGATAAAAATGCCAAGGATGACGGAAACAATTCCGATCCCGATTGACCATGCGCCAAGCGCATGTGCTCCTTTTCTTCTTGCAATATAACCAACGACGATTGCCGCTACTCCTAATAGCACTGGCAAGACAAATAACGAGATAATCGCAATCGCGAGTGCTGTATAGCCTATCCCCTTACTGCCTGAATCGTCACCTACTTGGTCACGTTCTCGTCTGTCTACTCGATCTCTTGAAGCCTGATATGGCTCTGCAATTTCAGCAGCTGTTTCCTCTAGATAGCCATCATCATTACTAAAGTGTGTATCGATTTCACGATCATTTCTTCTGAAATCTTCGTCTCTTTCCATGATCAATTCCCCCTTTTGGTTAATAGAAAGGAGCTTTTTTAGTATGAGCAAAAATGTCTGTTTCATGTTTGCTAAAACTTGCTGGAATTGTGAATTGATTATGTTACACTTTAAGAGTATAAAAATGAGGAGTGTGGGCATGTTACGTTTAGGAATTGATATAGATGGCACAGTGACGGCACAGGACACCTTTGTTCCCTATTTAAATGAGTCGTTCCAATGTGCCATGACACTAGATGATATGACAGAATATGATTTGACGAAGCTTTTAAATATTTCTCAAGAAGAGTTTTGGGGCTGGATGAATCAGCACGAGCCTCTTATATATAAACAGGCACAGCCTGCTAAGGATGCAAAAGAGATTCTTGATCAAATGAAACATCAACATAGGCTGATCTATATTACAGCAAGAAGGCAGCATCATGCGGATATCACCTACGAGTGGTTTCACAAACATCACGTGCACTATGATGACATTGAGCTGGTTGGCGGTCATCATAAGCTCGAAGCTGTTCAAAAGCACAAGATTGATGTGTTTTTCGAGGATCATCATGGGAATGCCACCATGATTGCAAAAGAGGCTGACATCCCGGTTATTCTTTTTAACTCTCCATATAATCAAATGCCTATTGATGACAGGATTATACGCGTCAACAACTGGCAGGAAGCGTCTCACTGGATTAAACAATACGAGCAGCGTTTGGAAACTGCTTATTAATACAGAAAAGCCGATACTCTAATGTATCGGCTTTTTTGATGGAACAAACTGCCCTTCTTTCATGAGAAAATGGTACAGTGCTCCCTTCATGCCTGCCTGATTCAAGTAGTAGCACGTTTCCAGCTTCACCTGAATGTTCTTCCACGCATGCAGTGTATGTAAATGTTTCTCAATGTTTGATAGCAAATCTGGTCTGGCACTAACGCCCCCGCCAATGAGAATTTTCTCTGGATTAAGGACAGTTGCTACATTGTAAATGCCAATGGCGATTCGCTTGTACCACTGATCCACCAGCTTTTCAATGGATGGATCATGCTTTGCTTTTTCAAATATGTCTTGACCGTCTATTTGCGTACTTTGCGGAATTCCTTGCTTTTCTTTATAGCTGCGAATTAAACCAGCTGTTGAAGCACTGCTGTTGAGTGTTGTGAATTGTCCATTTTCTGTCTCTGTCAGCATCATGCCAAATTCACCGCCGCGAAAGGAAGCCCCGCGCACAAGCTGACCGCCAGCGAAAATACCACCCCCAACACCTGTGCCAAGCGTCATACAAATAAAGCTGTCACACTCTTTCGCATGACCACTATATTTTTCTGCAAGAGCTGCACAGTTCGCATCATTTTCCACTTCCACACGAAGCGATGTTTTCTCTTCTAAAAGTGTTTTTACATTTTGACCATTTAAGGCGATGATGGCTCCTGCAAATTCTGTATAACCTGTTTCACTGTCCACAAAGCCCGGAAGACTAATCGCGATTCCGCTGACATCCGACGTTCTCTGATATTGCTTGACCACATCCGCCATCGCTTCTAAAAACGGTTCAAGCTGCCGGCAGTTCGTTTCATAGTCACCACTCGTAACAAGTTCCCCATCCTGATCCATTAAACCATGTTTTGTTCTCGTCCCACCTACATCAAACACGACATAATACGCCATTTTTGCCCCTCCCCTTACTCCAAAAGACACAAATTACTTCAGTACCCTGTTCTCATTTTAATGAAACAGCCGTCCTTTGTAAAACGTTTTCAAAAAGATAAAAGAAACAGCCAGCTCTGCGGCTGGCTGTCTTATGAATGAACTTCCTTCGGTTCGCAGGAAGGACACGTTCCGTATATTTCGAATTTATGTCCGCTAATGTGATAATCCTCTAGATCGGCGTCTAACTTGTCCATAGGGCAGGCATCGATCTCCTTTGTTTTACCGCATGTCAGACAAATAAAATGATGATGGTGATGAGAAAATGAGCATTTAAAACGAAAAAGCTTCTCCCCTGACAATTCCGTTGTTTCCAATATACCTAAGTCTTCATATAGCGACAGGTTACGATAAATCGTATCAAAGCTAAGACCCGGGTAGTCTTCACTTAGTGACGTCAGCACATTTTTAGCAGTCAAATATTTATCAGAATCAGAAAACAGTTGAAGCATGTCTTCACGTTTGCTTGTATACTTGTAGCCTTTTTCCTTTAATAAATCAAGCGCTTCTTGTACGTTCATGATGATTCCCCCTTTTGAATTTTCCAATAAAAATACATCCGATTAAAATCAAAATGGACAGCATCACAATGGTTCCGCCTGGTGCTAAATCTAGATAATAGCTTAAGATCAATCCCGCCAATACAGACAATTCACCGAACAAGATTGAAAGGAAGATCGCCTGTTTGAATCCTTTGGCAATGCGGATACTTGCCGCAACAGGAAGTGTCATGAGCGCAGAGACAAGCAGTGTACCTACGATACGCATCGACGCCGCAATGACAAGTGCGACAACTAAGATAAAAATAAAATGAATCCATTTCGCTGAAATACCAGAAGCCTTTGCATGCTCTTCATCAAAAGAAAGTAAAAATAATTCTTTATATAAAAGCACGACAACTAACACAACAACGAGTGAGATCCCAACAACAATCCAAAGATCTAATCTCGACACCGCACTGACACTTCCGAACAAATAACTAAACAAATCTGTATTAAAGCCATTCGCTAGTGAAATGAAGATGACGGAAATCCCAATACCGCCTGATAAAATAATAGGTATCGCCAGCTCCTGATAATGCTTATACACAGAACGCAGGCGTTCAATAAATAACGAACCGGCAACAGAAAACGCCATCCCTAAGTACAGCGGGCTCACCCCTGTCAAGAGGCCAAACTTTTTATCAAGGAATAAACTAGCTGCAATACCGGCAAGTGATACGTGACTGAGGGCATCTGCAATCAGCGAGAGCCTTCTCACGACGATAAATACACCAAGCAAGGGCGCAATAAAACCAATCAGCATTCCTGCGATAAACGCATTTTGTAAAAATTCATAATGAAAAAATGGAAATAGCATTATTCATGTCCCCCATGATGGTGATGATCGTGATGAATCACTTGAATGTCATGTCCGTAAAATTGGGATAACGCTTGATCATCCATTGAATCAAACGTTTCCGCATCTCCGTGGAAATGAAGTGTCTGATTTAAGCAAGCCACATGGGTGACTTTATCAGAAACAGTGCCCACGTCGTGTGTGACGAGAATTAAAGACATTCCTTTTTCTTTGTTCAATGTTTCTAACAGCTGATAAAAGCTTTCTACTGTCCGCTGGTCTACGCCAACCGTTGGTTCATCTAAAATGAGCAGTTTCGGCTGACTGACGAGCGCACGTGCAATAAAAGCACGCTGCTGCTGACCGCCTGAAAGTTCCCCAATGTTTTGATGCTTCAAATCTTGTATCCCAACTGAGCGAATGGCATCCTCAACTTGCCATTTGTCCTGCTTGCTCATTCGTTTAAATAATCCTATTTTCGCCGTCAATCCACTTGCGACGACTTCGTAAACAGAAGCAGGGAAACCTGTATTAAAACTATTCGCCTTTTGAGAAACAAATCCAATTTGATCCCAGTCTCTAAATTTAGAAGCAGGCGTGCCAAATAGTTTTAATTCGCCTTGCTGTGGTTTAATGAGTCCAAGCAGGCATTTTAATAAGGTTGTTTTACCAGATCCATTCGGTCCAACAAGTGCTAGAAAGTTCCCTTCCTCTACTGTTAAATGAATGTGATCTATGACATTTCGCTGTCCATACGAGTACGAAATGTCCTTCATTTCAATAATTGGCTTTGCCATGAATCTTTCCACCTTTAATCAATATAAAAAGAATGATTACGATTTATACAACAAAAAGAAAATGGCTTTTGCCATTTTCTCTGTCCATACATACATTTCATTATATAAAAGAAAGATTAAAAAGTAAAATAAAAGCTAATGAATGGCTGTTTTGAACTTACCGCCTTTTGTTTCATGCGTATCCATAATTGTAATAAATGCTTGACTATCAATTTCAAATACAATGGATTTTAGCTTTGTAATTTCA
Organism: Bacillus sp. MM09(2025); assembly: GCF_050496725.1. Lineage (NCBI taxonomy): Bacteria > Bacillati > Bacillota > Bacilli > Caryophanales > Bacillaceae > Bacillus > Bacillus sp. MM09(2025). The sequence goes on along the minus strand of NZ_JBNWEN010000003.1, from coordinate 102,399 downwards.
AGTCTTGTGACAACGGCGTAGATGACATCTTTTTCTTCATCTGTATAACCGCCTTTCCCTCTCAGCTTTGTCGTTCCCCTGCCAAGTCGATGAAGAATCGCATCTGAAATTTCATCATAATAATCTGATACGATAATGACAGCTTTTGTTTCATCAAGCCCTTGAATGACAGCATCAATTGTTTTCATTGCCAAATAATATGTCATGACAGAATACATAGCCTGCTCTGGTCCGAAGACAAAGCCTGCCCAAATAAAAATGAACACATTGACGATCATGACAAACTCACCGACGGAAAAAGGAATTTTTTTCGTTAGCAGAATGCCTAAGATCTCTGTTCCATCCATTGAGCCTCCATTACGGATGACAAGTCCAACACCAAAACCAAGTAATAGCCCGCCAAATACAGTAGCTAAGATCGGCTGATTGGTAAATGCCTCTACATGATGGAGTGAAGATTCTATGACGGCTAAGCTGACAATCCCAATCACAGTGGAAATAAGAAACGTTTTCCCAATATGTTTGTATCCTGATATCATAAATGGAATATTTAAAATGACAACAATCGTCGCAAAATTGATGAATGGGTTATCTGTAAAGAGATAATCCAAAATAAGCGAAATGCCGATGATGCCTCCATCGATAATATTGTTTGGCACTAAAAATAATTCAATGCTGACTGCTGCGCATGTAGCGCCTACTAGAATTAGGAAAATTCTAAATATAAAATGAGGCACTGATTCCTTTCTATGCTGTTTACTATTTGCCATACGTTCTCCCTTCTACACATGTTAAATTTTCAATGAACATTTTATTCACTTTACTATTTTATCATTTCACAGGGTAAAATAAAATTTTTTGCACATTTTCCGTTTTCGCCCATACATTGTTACAGAGGGGAGGAATGGAATTGATTTTAATTCAAAAAATTGTCCTGCAGCGGCTCAATCAGATCACAGCAAATGATCTGTTAAGGTATGCGAAACAGTATGGCGTCAGTTTAACGTCAAACCAAGCTGCTGAGGTGGCCAAACTCATGAATGGGAAAAACGTCAATATTTTTAATGATGCAGAGCGTAGCCGGCTTCTTAAGCAAGTAGAAGCAATTACATCTAAACAGACGGCTCAGACTGTCAATGATCTGTTTAATCAGTTTACAAGTTAAGAAAAAAAGGGCCGCATTTAGCGGCACCTCATGATGTTGTATGCTTTTTACTGATCTTTAATTTTATCTAGTAAGCCTTCGTCAAATTGCTTTTCTTTTAGCATCGCAATTTCGAATTTGTAAGGTGGTTTTTTGTTCTTTTTATCTTCACCTACATAAGGCGTTTCTAAGATTTTTGGCACATCTTGAAGCTGCGGATGATGCACAATATTGTTCAGTGCATCGAAGCCAATTTCTCCAAAGCCGATATTTTCATGTCGGTCTTTTCTTGCGCCTTGTACGTTTTTACTGTCATTAATATGAAGAACCTTGATTCGGTCAATACCAACGATTCGATCAAATTCTTCTAACACCCCATCAAAGTCAGTCACAATCGGATAACCAGCATCGTGTGTGTGACACGTATCAAAGCAGACAGAAAGTGCTTCGTTATGTGTCACTCCGTCGATAATTTGGGCAAGCTCTTCAAAGCTTCTTCCGCACTCTGAACCTTTGCCAGCCATTGTTTCAAGTGCAATTTGAACCTTTTGCCCTTTTATGATGACTTCGTTTAAACCTTCAATGATTTTTTGGATTCCTGCTTCTGGTCCTGCTCCGACATGTGCACCTGGGTGGAGAACAATCTGCCTCGCACCTAGCGCTTCTGTACGTTCAATCTCAGAGCGAAGGAAGTCCACACCAAGCTCAAAGGTCGCTGGATTGACGGTATTCCCAATATTAATAATATACGGTGCATGTACGACGATATCTGTCATACCATGCTCTTTCATATGCGCTTGTCCAGCTTCAATATTGAGATCTTCAATTTTTTTACGGCGCGTATTTTGAGGTGCACCTGTATAAATCATAAACGTATTCGAACCATAAGAGGCAGCCTCTTGACTCGCTGCAAGAAGCATATGTTTTCCGCTCATGGATACATGTGAACCAATCTTCAACAATGTTTCCCCCTACTTTCCATTACGCTTTGACTTTCTACGTTCCTGTCTTTTGATTTTGTCCATCTCACGTGTCATTTTCTTTTTATATCCAGGTTTGACGGCTTTCGGTTTTCTCACAAGACGCTTTGCTTTTTCTTCAATTTCATTAGGTGCTTTTTTACGTCTTTGACGCTTCAAGCGGTCATCTGCATCTCGCCATTCGCCATGAACAATGGTTTTGTTTTCAAACACAACGCCCATTTTCTCGATCTGAATGAGTGCATCCTCATCAGCAAGCTCATAAATCGTCATCGCAATTCCAGATGAACCAGCTCGAGCTGTTCTCCCAACACGGTGAACATAAAAATCAAGATCAGATGGTAGTTCATAGTTGATCACATGGCTGATGCCTTTGATGTCGATTCCGCGGGCTGCAAGATCTGATGCCACTATATAAGTGAACTCTAAATCATCAATTTGCTTCATCACTTTTTTACGTTCGCGCGGTGTTAATCCGCCATGAAGCACCCCAACCTTCATTCCTTTTTCTTGTAGGAATGATGCGATTTCATCAACGGTTGTTTTTGTATTGGCAAAAATGATGCCTAAATAAGGCTGTACATTCGTCACCATTTCATGAAGCAATTTCAGCTTGTCACGCTGTTTAGATGGAACTAAAATATGCTGAATGTTTTCAGCTGTAATTCGTTTTGGTTCAACATGGGCATATTTGGGATTGTCCATATATTTTTTCAGGAACGGCTTTAGTTTTTCTGGAATCGTTGCTGAGAACACAAGCATTTGCAGCTGTTCTGGCATTTGTGAGCCAATACGGTCCACATCTTCTAAAAATCCCATATCCAGCATTAAATCCGCTTCATCAATGACAAGAGATGTCGCTTTGTAAACGTTCAGCGCCTGCTCATGAATGAGGTCAGCAATACGTCCAGGTGTACCGACAACCAAATGCGGCTGGTTTTTTAGCTTTTGAATGGATTTTTGCTTGTCCGTTCCGCCAATGTAAAGCTTCGCTTTAATCTCTTCTTCTGGAGAAGCATTTTTTAAAATTGTTTGGGCTTCTTTGAAAATTTGATTAGCTAATTCTCTTGTAGGTGCAGTAATCACGACTTGTACGTGCTCTTTGCTTGGATCAATTGAATGAATAAGCGGCAATAAGTACGCGTGGGTTTTTCCTGTTCCTGTTTGTGATTGACCAATCACGCTTTCTCCCTTTAACACAGCAGGGATGATTCTTTTTTGAATATCAGTTGGCTCATAAAAGCCAAGTTCATGAATAGCATCTATAATAAAAGACTTTAATTCATATGTCGTAAATTTTGTTTCGTTCATGTTTTCACTCCTTAAGGCAATGCCTTTTTGCTCATCTCCTCATTATAGCTGATTTTCAGCAAAAAAACCATGTCCGCTTTTCTTAAAGGAAACCAATTGATGCTTTGTTGCATAACCTATGAAGAGAAAGAGAATGCAGTAAGGGAGGTACAAGTATGTTAGGGCAAAGGCCTATGGGCGATTTTCAGCCGCACCGTCCCTCACGCCGGCATCTTGGAAATGGCGGACAGCCCGGAATTTTTCAAAGGAGGCAGCAGGCTCCTATCGAACAGACTTTTCAAGGGCAAGGCAATCAATTTCAGCAAATGATGCCTCGCTCCCCGTCTGTACAGGGAGGCGGTGTACGCGGAATAGGCGGAATTCCAGGAGGCGAAAGCCGTGCACTAGGCGGCGGAGCAGGAATGAAAGGCATGCTCGCTAAATTTCTTCCTGGCGCAGGGGGAGCAGGAGTCTCTGGAGGTGGTGCGGGTTTACAAGGAATCCAGAGCTTCGCAAATCCTGCAACCCTCTCAAGCATGTTGGGAAATGTTCAAAAGGTGCTCGGTATGGCGCAGCAATTTACGCCAATGATTCAGCAATACGGTCCTTTAGTCAGAAATCTGCCTGCGATGATTAAGCTATATAGCCAGCTTGGCAGTGCGGATGATGATGAAACTAGTACAGATGAAGAACCTAAAGAAATCGGCGAGGAAACAGAAGTGCAAAAAGAGGTTGCATCAGGAGATGATGAAATAGAAGAAACCGAAGAACCAGAAGACATCCTCGTCAAAAAAACAGCTCCTCACACATCACCTGCTCCTGAAGTGAAACCGAAAAAAAGACCTGGCAGCTCTGTTCCAAAACTATATGTCTAGTGATCTTTTAATGGCGAAATGTCCCCTGCGTATAACAATCTTTGATATATACGCTTACTTTGGCTATAATGGAAGCTAGAGAATGATAAAAAGCCGTTTTTTCACGGCTTTTTATATTGTTCTTCTCTAGCAGCACTTCCCTACAGGAGGACGAATAAATGAATGTAATTAAAATTTCGCCGCGTGGCTATTGCTATGGCGTTGTAGATGCAATGGTCATTGCTAAAAATGCCGCACTTGATAAAAACTTGCCACGCCCAATTTATATATTAGGTATGATTGTGCACAACAAACACGTGACAGATGCCTTCGAAGAAGATGGGATCTACACACTGGACGGCCCAAACCGCTTGGACATTTTAAAGCAGGTTGAAAGCGGAACAGTCATTTTCACTGCTCACGGCGTTTCACCTGAGGTTCGTCAAATTGCAGAAGAAAAAGGCCTTGTCGCCATAGATGCAACCTGTCCCGATGTAACGAAAACACATGAACTCATTTCAGAGAAAACAGCCGATGGATATGACATTATTTATATCGGAAAAAAAGGTCATCCTGAGCCAGAGGGAGCTGTCGGAGTAGCCCCTGACAAGGTGCATCTTGTCGAATCAGAAGCGGACATTGAGGCGCTCGATTTAACATCAGATAAATTGCTTATCACCAATCAGACAACGATGTCTCAGTGGGATGTCCACGATCTGATGGAGCTCATAAAAGAGAAATATCCTCACGTCGAGTACCACCAAGAAATTTGTCTTGCGACACAAGTACGTCAGGAAGCTGTATCTCAGCAAGCTGGCCAAGCCGACCTTACCATTGTTGTCGGAGATCCAAAAAGTAATAACTCCAACCGTCTGGCACAAGTGTCAATGGAGATTGCCGGAACGCAGGCTTACCGTATTGGTGACCTAAGTGAACTCAAGCTGGAGTGGCTGCAAGGCGTCAAAACCGTTGCCATTACTGCTGGCGCTTCTACACCGACACCTATTACAAAGGAAGTGATCCGTTTCTTAGAAAACTACGAACCGGATGATGAATCAACTTGGAAGATTGAACGGTCGGTTCCTCTTTCGAAAATACTACCGCGCGTGAAAACAAAGAAATAAAAAAACGTCAGAGCATAGAAGCTCTGACGTTTTTTTGTTTACATAAATTGAAATGGATTTGTGTTCGATTCAGAAACAAAGAGCTGTACATCATACTTTTTATCTGAACATAGCGATTGAAGCTTTGCCTTTACGCCCTCTTTCATAATCTTTTCTGCATAATGCCCTGGGTCCACTACATTCAGCCCGAGCATCATGGCATCATGGGCGACATGGAAATAAAGATCCCCTGTCACATACACATCAGCACCCATTCTTTTCGCTTGATGAATGTATTTATTTCCGTCTCCGCCAAGCACAGCTACTTTTTTCACAACAGCGTCTTGATCACCTACAAAGCGAGCACCATTTACATCGAGCTTTGTCTTCACAAATCGTGTAAAGTCTCCAAGGGTCATTGGCTCTCTTAGCTCCCCTATACGGCCAAGACCTTTTTGAATAGGAGGAAGATCTGTCGTGTGTACACTATAGGCGACTTCTTCATAAGGATGTGCCTTGATCATTTCACGAATGACTTGTTTTTCAATACTTGCCGGGAAAATGGTTTCAATTCGCACTTCTTTCACAAATTCCAATTGACCGGTCTCACCAATAAACGGATCCGCATCTTCTGATGGCAAAAAGCTGCCTGTCCCTTCATTTGAAAACATACAATGGCTATAGTTGCCAATATGGCCGGCACCCGCATTTCCTAAAGCCGTACGGATGGCTTCTTCAAATTCCTGCGGGACATAGAGGGCAAGCTGTTTGATTGGATCTTCATATGTCGGCACTAGCACACTTGTTTCTTCAAGCTCTAGAGCCTCAGCAAGCAAATCATTAACTCCTCCGTCAGCCACATCTAAATTCGTATGTGCCACATATACTGCAATATCATGTTTGATGCATTTCTCAATGATCCGTCCAGCCGGCTGATCTGTCGCTACATGTTTTAATGGACGAAAAATCGGCGGATGGTGAGCAATAATGAGATCCACTTTTCGCTCGATCGCCTCATCTACTACATTCTCTAATACATCCAAAGTGATCATAACATTGGTTACTTTTTTATTTAATGTCCCGATCTGAAGACCAATTTTGTCACCTTCCATGGCATATGCCTTTGGTGAAAATTGTTCAAATAATTGGATGATTTCATGTCCGTTTACTGTTTTAGCCAACAGTCAAAACCTCCTTAAGAATCTTTATTTTCACATGCAGCTCTTCAAGGCGATCGTTGTTCTCTTCTGTTTGCGCTGCCTGCTGGATTTGACTTTCTATCTTCTCCATATGCTGAAGCTCTTGCATCCACTTGCGCCGGAAGACATCATTTTGCTCTTTCGCAAGAAACGGCCCAACTAGCATGCCTGTTTCAATTGACATCCCTTCATAGGCTTTATCTTTGTCGCCTTTTTCAGCGATGATGATTTCGTATATTTTGCCATCCTCTTCTAAAATAACTTCATCTATCATTTCATACTCCTCTTGATAGAGCCATAAACGAATGTGGTGAGCATGGATATTTGGCTGAAGAATGAGCCTTTCAAGGCCTGTAAGCTTATGCTTGCCGTCATTTAAAATGCTTGCGATGAGTGCTCCGCCCATACCTGCAATCGTTACAGCATTCACTTCGCCCTTTTCAATGACTTCAAGGCCATTTCCTTTTCTGACCGAGATCTGGTCATCTAATTCAAGTCTATGTACTTGCTGCTTCGCTGATTGAAGCGGACCTTCTGTAATTTCACCAGCAATTGCTTTTACTGCTTTTTGATGCAGGATCGCATAACACGGCAAATAGGCATGATCTGAGCCGATATCAGCAAAGACAGCCTCTTGTGGTAAAAAGTCTGCGACTCTTTTTAATCGTTTTGATAAATTCATTTCATTCATACGTATCACTACTTTTCTTTAATGTTCATTCTTGTCTATCTTATATAAATTAAAAGTCGTTTTCAAATGAAAAAAGCTCTTCTGATCAAAAAGAGCTTTTTGCGTAACATTATTTAATTTTGGATACCCATTCTGACATTTCATCAAGCTTTTCATTCGGAATCAGCCCGCCTGGCATCCCATTGCCGCCTTCTTGAATTTTCTTCTTGATGTCTGCTACTTCAAGCTTGTCGCCAACACCTTTTAATGCAGGACCAGCACCGCCTTCATAGTTTTCCCCATGACAGCTAATACAGTTCTGTTTATACAATTCTTCCGGCGTCGCATTTGCTGTTTCTTCTTGCTTTTGCTCCTCGCCTCCAGAGGCGATTTTGTCTTCATCTTTCAACCCCTTCATTGATAAGAAAAAAGTGAGTCCAATACCTAAAATGGCAATCAATAAGAATGGTATAAGTGGATTCCGTTTCATTTCTTTCATCCTCCCCTTTGTGAAAACCCCTTTAAGACTATACAAACAATTCTAATTCTACTTTAATTTTACAAAAAGTAAACGAATTATGATACAAAACTTTGGTCAAGTTCACAGATTAGACAAAAATGATGCAAAGATGAGAAATGAAGCCTTCAGCACATTTTGATGTATTTTTTATACATCTTTTCTCTAAGAACGTTGCAAATTCATTATTTATTCAGTAAAATATAATCAGATTGAAAAAAGCGTTTTCATTTTTGATGAAGAAAGAACGGATCTCTTTCAAGATCCGTCCAGTTTCTACTCTAAGAAGTCTTTTAATCGTTTACTTCTGCTTGGGTGTCTTAATTTACGCAGAGCTTTCGCTTCAATTTGGCGGATACGCTCTCTTGTGACGCCGAACACCTTTCCAACCTCTTCTAACGTACGTGTTCTTCCGTCATCTAGTCCGAAACGTAGTCTTAGTACATTTTCTTCACGGTCCGTTAGTGTGTCTAATACATCTTCAAGCTGCTCTTTTAACAATTCGTATGCAGCATGGTCAGATGGAGATGTCGCCTCTTGGTCTTCAATAAAATCACCAAGGTGCGAGTCATCTTCTTCACCAATAGGTGTTTCTAAAGATACAGGCTCTTGCGCAATTTTAAGAATTTCTCTAACCTTTTCTGGCGTTAAATCCATGTCTTCAGCAATTTCCTCTGGCGTTGGTTCTCTGCCTAGGTCTTGCAGAAGCTGTCTTTGAACACGGATTAATTTATTAATGGTTTCCACCATATGAACCGGGATCCTGATTGTTCTTGCCTGATCGGCAATCGCACGCGTGATCGCCTGTCTAATCCACCAAGTCGCATATGTTGAGAATTTGTATCCTTTTCGATAATCAAACTTCTCAACTGCCTTCATAAGACCCATGTTTCCTTCTTGAATCAAGTCTAGGAACAGCATACCACGACCGACGTATCGTTTCGCGATGCTGACAACGAGACGAAGGTTTGCTTCCGCTAATCTTCTTTTTGATTCCTCATCGCCTTCTTCGATCTTTTGAGCATACGAAATTTCTTCTTTAGCAGATAACAAATTGACGCGTCCGATTTCTTTTAAGTACATACGAACAGGATCATTAATTTTGACACCTGGTGGTACGCTTAAATCATTCAGGTCAAATTCTTCTTCCGCTTTAGCCAGCTGCTGAACATTTGGGTCTTCTGTCTCTTCGTTTTCACTAATGAGCTCTACACCCTGTTCGCCTAAGTATTCATAGTATTCATCCATTTGGTCTGATTCAATTTCAAAGCTAGACATACGCTCTGCAATTTCTTCGTATGTTAAAACGCCCCGTTTTTTACCCGTTTCAGTGAGCTTATCTCTCACCTGTTCAAAGGTTAGTTCAGTTTCGGTTTCGTGGGCTTGTTTATCAGCCATTATGGATCCCTCCTTCCAAAGCTTGCAACGAATTCTAAAGTAACTTGCGATTTGCTTCCGCCCTGCTTTTCTCTCTTTATCAAACAGATGAGCAAATAGGAATAAAATAAATAATGATGAAGGCAAGATGCTTGCGGTCTTATGCTCCTCCCGTAAAGGATTCATTGCCAGCCGTAAGTCTTGTCATAAATATTAGACGTATTACTTCAGCGAACGGTTCAACTGAATAATTTCTTTTGCAAGTGTTGCCGCTTTGAAGAAATCTTTTTGCCTCTCCGCTTCTGCACGTTCTAGTTCTTTTTCCTTTATCATTGACAAATTCCGATGATTCAACACTTTCTTTACATAATCACTTAATTCAGCTTCACTTAGTTCGTCTCCAACTTGAATCATGAATATATCCGTCAGAAGCTGATTGATGACATCATCTTCTATACGGTTCATCAGGTGCTGCGGCGTTGGTTCTTTGCCTTCTTCATACAAAGCATAAATGTACGTGGCCAGCGCCCTGTGAGAATCTATATTAAATTCAATCCCTACTCTGTCCAGTACTTTGCGGATCACGTCATCGCTTTTTACCATATGAGCAAGCAGCATTCGCTCTGCATTTTCATACGCTGGCCGCAGACGCTTTCTCCGTACCTGTGTTGACAGATGTGCACGCCGTTTTTCAAGCCCGCTTTCTTCCTGCGTGCTTTTGGCTTCTTGACGCTGCTGTTTTTCAAACAGGTCCAGTTGTTCCTTTAATGAATCAAGTGAGATCGAGAACTCTCCAGCAAGCTGTTTCATGTAAATCTCTTGTTCCAAGGAACCGTTTAACCGGCTAATTTCTCGGAGTACTTGCTTCATATAAGTAAGCCGGTCTCCTTCATCAGATAAATTCTTTCCCCTACGGAAAAAGTTCATCTTAAAAGTCATTAATGTCACACTTGCATCTATGATGTCATTCCTAAATTTCTCGCCGCCATATTTACAAATGTAATCATCTGGATCAAGTCCATCTGGTATCATGGCAACGCGAACTTTACATCCTCTTTTTCCAAGCAAATCTGATGCTTTCATGGTGGCTTCATAACCGGCCGTATCAGAGTCATAGCAAAGAATGATCTCTTCTACGTTCCGTCTGAGAAGTTTTACGTGCTCTTCTGTTAGAGACGTACCCATTGTTGCAACACTTTCGCCGACACCTGATGTGACAGCTGAGATGACGTCAGCAAATCCTTCGAAAAGAACCGCTCGTTCGCGTTTTCGAATATGCATACGCGCGTCATGAAAGTGATAAAGCAGCTTACTTTTATGAAAAAGTGGCGTTTCAGGACTATTCATATATTTAGGCTGCTGATCACCAAGCGATCTTCCGGAAAAAGCGACGACTGTCCCATGATGATCATGAATGGGAAACATCACACGATCCCTAAAGCGGTCAAAAAAGCCTGTTCCGTTTTCACGTTGAATCAAAAGACCGGCTTTCTCCATCATCGCAGGATCAAACCCTCGTTTTTCTAAAAACTTGGTCACGAAATCCCAAGAGTCAAGAGCATATCCGATCTCAAACTTGGCAATTGTTTCATCTGTAAAGCCTCTCGCCCGTAAATAATCGAGTGCGTTTTGACCTTCCTTTGTATTTACCAGCAAATGGTGGTAAAATTTCTTAAGAAGCTCATGCGCTTCAATCATCTTATGATCTGCAGTGTCCTCTTGCTGTGAGGAGCTGATCTGAGCATTTGCTACATGATCAGGCAAATCAATATGGTACTTATCAGCAACATGTGAAACGGCTTCAATAAATGAGTAGCCTTCCATTTGTCTGAGGAACGAAAATACATTACCTCCTGCACCACAGCCAAAACAATGGAAGATTTGCTTATCTGCTGAAACAGAGAATGAAGGAGTATTTTCACCATGGAATGGACAAAGACCGAAGTAATTTCGACCTTGCTTTCTAAGCTGTACGTATTCTCCAATCACTTCGACAATGTCTGCGTTTTTTTGGATTTGCTCCAAAAGTTCATCTGGTATACGTTTGCTCATCCTAATAACACTCCGTCGTACATTATTCGCCTTTTAATTCAAAAATCCTTCATGATTCGACAGGATTTTTTGAAGTTGCGCAATAAATCGCTTTTTATCCTCTTCTAAAAGCTTTTTGGGACCTTTTCCGTATACACCTTTTCTTCGCTGTTTACTGGAAACATGCCTGCGTTCCAAATCAAAATCAATTGTTTCGTTCGTGTACATCCGTCCTCTTTCAGACAGGACAATGACCTGTCTTGGAAGCAGTAAGGAGGCAAGACCAATGTCTTGGGTGACGACAATATCATGCGCGGCAGCTGAGTTCGCAATGACTAAATCCGCTGCTTCCTTATGTGTATCTACAAACCGCCAATCTTCAAGTGGAGATCTTTTGGTTTGAAAATGCTCATATGAAGCAATGAACGTCACAGGTACTTGAAATTGAGATGCGACAGAAAGGATTTCGTCTTTTACAGGACAAGCATCTGCATCGACATAAATCGTCCTCTCTTGTTTATGTTCATTCAGGTGACTAATTCTCCATCCCTCCACCTTATTCCTGCTTTAGAGAAGCAAAAAGACCATACTTTTCCCCCATATAGCTAACAACAGTACAACTCATTTTGTCGAAAAGTTATGTTCAGAATCACTTGACTTCTGCCAATATTAGTTTATTCGTTCTTGACTTAACTTAAACCTAAAATCAATCATTTTATCACAATTTTTTATTATAATACAAATACAGCAAATATGCCATTGTTTTTGTTTACCCGTTTCCCACCATAGGAAAAACCCAGGAGGAGCATCCTGAGTTTATTCGGAACCTCTTTTGGTCAGCATTTGATGAATAACATTTGCCGTTTCTTCAACTGCTTTATTCGATACATCAACAACTTGACAGTTAATGCGGTCCACCACTTTTTCAAAATACTCTAGCTCTTCTTTAATCCGTTCAATGTTCGCATAAATGGCGCGATCATTTAAACCTAGAGATTTCAAACGCTCTTTACGAATATGATTTAGTTTGTCTGGACTGATTTTCAGACCGATGCATTTCTTTGGATCAACTGAAAATAACTCCTCTGGCGGATCTACTTCAGGAACAATTGGAACGTTCGCTACCTTCAGCCGTTTATGCGCCAAGTATTGAGATAGTGGTGTCTTAGATGTACGTGATACACCGATGAGCACAATATCAGCCTTTAGAATGCCTCTTGGGTCTCTGCCGTCATCATACTTCACTGCGAACTCAATGGCTTCAACCTTCTTAAAATAGTCCTCATCTAATTGACGTACACGCCCCGGCTCATGTTTCGCTTCATTTCCATAAGCAGTCTCCATTTTGTCGATCAGTGGTCCGATGATGTCATAATAAACAACTCCGTTTGCTTCTGCCTCTTCGATTAAGAATTGGCGCATTTCTGGCACAACAAGAGTAAAGCAGACGATTCCGTTATCTGCTTTCGCCAGTGAAATGACTTCTTTAATCGTACCGACATCCTCTACATATGGGATTCTTCTAATATTTGAATGGTCTGATGAGCCGCCATCAAATTGGCTAAGTGCCGCTTTGACTACGAGCTCTGCCGTTTCTCCTACTGAATCTGATACCACAAAAATTACGCGATTACTCATAACATCCCCTCGCAGTCTTCTGAAATTAGATTATTTCGTTCTCCGATAAGCTAACAAGTATTTTCGTCATGTTTGTTTTTGTAATTCTGCCGACCACTTCAAAGCCTTTATCCGTATCTTTTATAACAGGAAGTGCGTCTATCTGCTTTTCAATCAAGTGCTTCGCCACATCCATAATGAAATCTTCCTTGCGGCAAACGGTGATGTTCGGCATTCTTGTCATAATGATATGGACAGGAATCGATGGAAGCTCCTGTTTTCCAATACTCGCGCGAAGAAGATCCTTCCTTGACAACACGCCTGTTAAAATAGAGTGATCGTCCACAACGAATAATGTGCCCACATCCTCTAAAAACATCGTACAAATCGCATCATAAACTGAAACATTCTCATGTATCACCACTGGAATGGATTGAAAATCTTTCACTTGAAGTTTTTTCAGCTTATCTGCTAAAAGCTGCGTGCCTGTTTTTCCTGTGAAAAAGTAGCCGACCCTTGGTCTTGCTTCTAAAAAGCCTGACATCGTTAATATGGCTAAGTCCGGTCTGAGGGTCGCCCTCGTTAAGTTCAGCCGATCGGCGATATGCTCTCCAGTGATCGGACCATTCTCTTTGACAATCTGTAAAATCTGCTCTTGCCGTTTATTTAACTCGATTGTACTCACCACCTTTAAATAGAGAGAGCGAATCTTTACTTTATGTATATCATTTTCATAACTCATCATATTATAGCGCATCTTTGTCCGAATGAAACAAAAATCCACTCAAAAACCGTGAATTAAATGAGTAAAAAACGATTGCCCTTCAAAAAAAGGCAACCGTTCTTAGGTATTTATTTTACAATTAAATTGTTCATATTCGCAAATGATTGAATGACTTTAGCTAGTTTCACCATTTGTGCCAAACGATTTCGCTTCAGCTTTTCATCATCTGCATGAACCATTGTGTGATCGAAATAATGAACAATCGGTGTTTTTAACGTATCAAGTGCCTCAAGCGCTGCACTGTATTGCCCTGCTGCTTCATGTTCATTGACAGCTGTCTCTACTTGCTGATACGCCTCATAGAGCTTTTGCTCGTGCTCATTTTCAAACAGCTCAGGCTGAATCTCTGCGTCTTCTCCTTTTTTACTGATTGAAATGACGCGTCCTAATGCTTCTGCTGTTTCTTTGAAGCTTTCTTGTTTCACACTCTCTTCAAGAACAGCTGCTTTTTTCACAACTGCATAAGGTTCAATATTTTCAACATCCAGTACTGCATCGACAACATCATGACGGATATGCTCTGCTTGGAGGACATATTTTAAACGGTATGTTAAAAATTCAATGAGAGCAGTTTCATGTGCGGCTTCTACTTGAGCAAGTGCCAAAAGCTCTTTGAATGAAATGTTCCAATGACGATCAAGCAGAATTTGAACGATACCGCTCGCTTGTCTTCTTAGTCCATAAGGATCTTGAGAGCCCGTTGGAATGACATCAATTGAGAAGAAGGAACAAATAGAATCCAGCTTATCGGCTACTGCCACAATCGCACCAATTAAAGTGGAAGGCGCCTCATCACCGGCAAAGCGCGGCATATAGTGCTCGTTGATGCTTTTAGCCACTTCTTCATGTTCACCAAGTGCTTTTGCATATTTCTCGCCCATGATTCCTTGTAATTCTGGGAATTCATAGACCATTTGAGTCACAAGGTCAAACTTCGAAATACTGGCGGCTCTTGCCACACGCTCTGTCGTTTCGTCATCTGCACCGACATGTGCCGCTAGACGCGTCGCAATGTCTGTCACTCTCTTTAGCTTGTCGCCAATTGTGCCAAGTTTCTCATGGAATACAACCTTATCAAGCTTCTTAATATTGTCTTCAATGACTAGTTTTTCGTCTTCTTTATAGAAGAAGGCAGCATCTGATAAACGCGCACGAAGGACTTTTTCGTTCCCTCTTGCGACATTTTCAAGCGCCTCACTGTTTCCGTTTCTCACCGTAATAAAGTGAGGCAATAATTCTCCTTGCTCATTTTTCACAGGGAAATAGCGCTGATGCTCTTTCATTGTGGTTACCAAAACTTCCTCCGGCAATGCAAGGAATTCTTCTTCAAAGGAACCAGATAGTACCGTTGGGTATTCTACAAGATTGTTGACCTCTTCTAGAAGCTCAGGATCAACAGGAATCACCCAGCCTTTTTCAGAAGATAGAGCATTTAGCTGCTCGGTAATGGATTGTTTTCTTTTATCTGAATCTGCAATGACAAATTGATCGCGCAACGTTTGCTCATAAGAAGCAGGAGAGTCGATGGTAGCTGCCTTACCAAGGAAACGGTGTCCTCTTGTCTCACGGCCGCTTTTCACCCCAGCAATGTCAACTGGTACAATCTCCTCTCCAAATAAACAAACAATCCATTTAATCGGACGGATGTAGCGTAAATCTTTACTTCCCCATCTCATGTTCTTTGGAAAACTTAATGAAGCAGCGATCTCACCTAATGCTGGCAGAAGGTCTTTAACTTGCTTTCCTTCTTGAAACTTCTGGACATGGACATAATCCACTCCTTTGATCTCTTTAAAATAGAGATCATCTGTTGAAGCACCTTGTCCGCGGGCAAAACCTTCCGCTGCTTTTGTCCAATTGCCTTCCGAATCTTGCGCGATCTTTTTAGCCGGACCTTTTGCTTCTTCTTTGATGTCTTCTTGTTTTTCTGCGACACCTTTCACAAGTACAGCAAGACGTCTTGGTGAGTTAAATAGAGCAGCATCTTCAAATGAAATGTTTTGCGCTTCAAACCACGCTTTTACTTTTTCACCTAGCTGCTTTGTGCTTTCTGGCATGAAACGAGCCGGCATCTCTTCTAAGCCGATTTCGAGTAATACATCTTGTTTATTCATGAGAAGCCGCCTCCTCTTTTAGCATAGGGAATCCCAATTTTTCTCGTTCTTCATAATAGGTTTTGGCAACTTTTCTTGCTAACTGGCGCACTCTTCCGATATATCCAGTTCGCTCAGTAACAGAAATTGCGCCCTTTGCATCAAGCAAGTTAAACGTATGAGAGCATTTCAGTACGTAATCGTATGCTGGGTGAACAAGCCCTTTGTCCATTTGGCTATGCGCTTCCTTCTCATAAGTCGTAAATAGCTCAAACAGCATGTCAGTATTAGATGTTTCAAATGTATAAACAGAGTGCTCATATTCAGCCATTAAGAATAAATCTCTGACCGTAAATCCGTCAGTCCATTCAAGATCGAAGACATTTTCTTTGTCCTGAATGTAGGAAGCAAGACGTTCAATACCGTATGTGATTTCAACGGAAACAGGCTTACATTCTAAGCCGCCGACTTGCTGGAAATACGTGAATTGGGTGATTTCCATTCCATCAAGCCATACTTCCCAGCCAAGTCCTGCACAGCCAAGAGATGGGTTTTCCCAATTGTCTTCGACAAAACGAATATCATGTTTCAGCGGGTCAATACCAAGCGCTTTCAATGATTCAAGATACAGTTCTTGAATATTGTCAGGTGACGGCTTAATGATTACTTGGAATTGATGATGCTGATACAATCTATTTGGGTTTTCTCCATATCTGCCATCAGCCGGGCGTCTTGAAGGCTCTACATACGCTACCTTCCATGGCTCTGGACCAATGCTTCTGAGGAACGTGTATGGACTCATCGTTCCGGCACCTTTTTCTGTGTCATACGCCTGCATTAATACGCAGCCTTCATTTGACCAATGCTTTTGCAGCGTCAAAATCATGTCTTGAATATTCAATGATCGCACCTCCATCTTTTCTACACCATCCGCTATGTATGGCGGGTGGGTCTAGAACCTCGCAAAAGAACACAAAAACTCCCGTCTCTATGCTCGCAAGGCTCCTTGCAAACATAGGGACGAGAGTTTTTCCCGCGGTTCCACCCTATTTGCTGGTATCGTAGCAACCAGCCGCTTTGTTTTACGTTGCTCAAGAATGCCTTTCGTTACGCCTCCATCCTTAGCTCACACCGCCCTAAGGTCGCTTTTATGGGTTCTGCGCAAGTACTTCTTTCTGTCAATGCAACATATTTTATCTTAGATGATCTTACAAAAAGTCATGGAAGATGTCAACTTTTGTTTTCCCCGCCCATGAGCTTTTTCATGGATTCCATCTGATTCATGAATTTTTTTGATTTCAAATAAAGGCCTGAATACTCTTCATAGTAGTGATCGAGCACTTGACGAATTTCTTGTTTCGTCTGCGGTTTCACATCCACCTGACCGAGCCTTGATAAATCAAAATAATGAAATAAACGGAGCAGCCTTGCAGCTGCTGGGGATAAGGGCAGTTTATACGGATCTTTAGAAAAGCAATTTTGGCAAATAAAGCCGTTGTCTCTAATCGAGAAATGAAACTGCCCTTCTTTTTGACCACAGTGGACACATTGATCCAGTTCGGGCTTCATTCCCATCACTGATAACATTTTGACCTCTACGATAAATAAGATAATATCAGCATCTGTGCCTTCATTCAGATGACGCAGAGATTGAAGCAAGAGCTCAAACAAATAAGGGTTTGGCTTTTTTTCTTCTGTGCCTTTATCGAGTAACTCTGTCATATATGCGGCATATGCGGTCAAGAATAAATCCTCCCGAATGGTTCGCATACTTTCAATCATTTCGCCTTGCTGGAGCGTTCCAAGTCCTGTTGATGATTGGATCAGGAAGGTTCCGTATAAAAACGGCTGGCTTATGGCTGACAGGCGGCTGTTTGATTTTTTCGCGCCTCTTGCCATCACACCAATTTTCCCATGTTCTCTAGTGAGCAGCGTGACAATTTTGTTTGTTTCGCCATAATCTGTTGTTCTAAGGACGATTCCTTCACTTTTAATGAGCATTTGTCTACACTCCGAGCATTGGAGGGGGTCAAGAATTATAAGATTGGAAAATCAAATCGTGCTATCTCTTCTTCAAGTACATCGGGTCTTTCCAGGTTCTCCTTTTCTAACTCTTTGAAAAGCAGATACGTGTCAACGCTTCCTGTTTGTGAAAATACGTTCCATGTAAAATTCAACATAAAAACCCCACCTTTCTTTATTAGAAGCAGCAACGCTACATCCAACATATTAATTTTATCTTGACCAGACTACCTCCATTTCATGATAAACAATTTTTACTAATCGAACCGCACCATTGTCAGGTTTTATGACAACAGCAGCGATTTTTTAATATTCGTCGTCTCTAAATCCGAAGTCACGAAGGTGAGTGGATTTATTACGCCAGTCCTTCTGAACCTTTACCCAAAGCTCCAGATACACTTTTGAACCGAGAAGAGCTTCAATATCTCTGCGCGCTTTTTGTCCCACTTCTTTTAATAAGCTGCCTCGTTTACCAATGACAATCCCTTTTTGTGAATCACGTTCTACGACAATGGTCGCCGCCACATGGATCTTGCCATTTTCATCTGGCTTAATGGATTCGATCGCAACTGCAATGCTGTGCGGGATCTCTTCTCTCGTTAAATGCAGCACTTTTTCACGAATTAATTCAGAAATAATAAACCGCTCTGGATGATCTGTTACTTGATCCGCTGGATAAAATTGCGGGCCCTCAGGAAGATAACCTTCAATCTGCTGAAGAAGCGTGTCAATGTTGTTTCCTTCAAGAGCTGAAATTGGCACAATTTCCTTAAATGGATAACGTGTGCGGTATTCATCAATTAAAAGGAACAGCTCATCTGGATGAATTTGGTCGATTTTATTGACAACTAGGAATACTGGTGTAGATGTTTGCTTGAGTCGTTCAATGATGAATTCATCACCCTTGCCATAGCCTTCCTTTGCATTGATCATAAACAAGATCAGGTCGACTTCCTTCAGTGTATTTTGAGCCACTTTCATCATAAAATCACCAAGCTTATGCTTAGGTTTATGAATCCCTGGTGTATCGATAAAGATCGTTTGTGACGTGTTTGTTGTTAAGACACCTTGCACTTTGTTTCGCGTTGTTTGGGGCTTATCACTCATGATGGCGATCTTTTGTCCAATCACACGATTAAGAAAGGTTGATTTTCCTACATTTGGTCTACCAATAATTGATACAAATCCTGATTTGAAGCTTTCGTTAGTCATTTAAATCCTCCGGTGAAAATGCGCCTGGCAATAGTTCGTTTACTGTTGTTTCGTATATTTGTCCTTTTAAGTTCGTTAGAATCACTGGCATGTCAGGTGCACATAGCTCTGAAATAACCTGTCTGCATGCGCCGCACGGCGAAACAGGCCGGTCTGTATCAGCTACTACCGCTAGCATTTGAAACGATGTGATGCCTTCTGAATAGGCTTTAAAAAGTGCTGTTCTTTCCGCACAATTACACATACCATATGCTGCATTTTCAATGTTGCAGCCGCCATACACTTTTCCATCATTCGACAACAATGCTGCACCGACTTTGAATTTCGAATAGGGTACATATGCAAAATCTCTTGCTTTAACTGCTTCTGAAATCAACTCTTGTTTGTTCATTCCTAGTTCCCACTTTCAGAAGAAATGGTACCACTGTCACATTTATATTTTACATAATTCACGTGACATTTTCACGCCCATTTCTAAAAATGTTAATAAATAGTAATATTGTTCTATTGCATGATCTTCGGTAAGAAGATGATCAACCCAATCATAACCGAAATCGCGGCGTAAACGCAAACAGCGCCTGCTGCGGCGTCTTTCGCTTTCTCAGCAAGTGGGTGCCTCTCTTCTGTCATAAGGTCCACTGTATGTTCAATGGCTGTATTGACAAGTTCAAGCGCAAACATCCCCCCGCACAAAAGCAATACGATCATCCATTCGAATGGTTCAATGTGAAACCAAAAGCCGCAGATCACCACGATGATGGCTGCGACTGTGTGAAATCGAAAATTCCGTTCATTCAAGAAAGTTCGCCATATTCCTCTAAATGCATAATAAAAACTCCGAAAAAAACGGGCAAGCGGCCTTCTCTTCTTACGAAGATCTTGAAAGGCCATAATCATCCAAGATCTTTGTCTGTTTGGCGAACATTTCTTTTTCATCTTCCTCTGTCATATGATCAAACCCGAGTAAATGAAGGAACCCATGAATGGTGAGAAATCCAAGTTCTCTCATAAAAGAATGTCCGTATTCCTCTGCCTGTTCTTTTGTACGGTCCACGCTAATGATGATGTCACCGAGTACAGGCGGAATATCATCAGCACCAATGATTTCAATTTCCCCTTCTCCTTCTTCCTCAAGTGCAAAGGAGATCACATCTGTCGGTGCGTCTTTTCCGCGGTATTCTTTATTAATTTGATGAATCTCTTCATTTGAGACGATCGTCACTGATACCTCCGCTTGATCTTTGACCTCAAGGGCATCAGCAGCGAATTGAAGAAGCTTTTCCACTTCTTCAAGCTGTTCTTTTGTTACTTGTCCTGTTTCATCTATTAAATCGATTAACAATGTCATTTACTTCACCTTCTGCTTCGGGGCATCTGGATATTCAATCCGAGAATGGAAAATCCCCTTTAATGTTGTACAAATCGTTTGACTAATAATATTTAACTCTTTAAATGTCAGATCACATTCGCTGAATTGCCCATCCTGCATTTTATCGGAAATAATGCCTTTGACGAGCTTTTCGATCCGCTCTGGATTTGGATTATGCATCGATCGTACCGCTGCTTCCACGCTGTCCGCTACAGAAATAATCGCCGCTTCTTTTGATTGCGGTTTTGGTCCAGGATAACGGAATTCTTCTTCTGTCACCTGATCATCACGCTCTTTTGCCTTATAGTAAAAGAACTTTAACAGTGACTTGCCGTGATGCTGTTCAGCAATATCGACAAGCTCTTCGGGAAACTTCTTTTCTCTCAGCATATCAGCTCCATCTGTCGTATGGGCAATAATGATATTTTTACTTAGCTGAGGGGAAAGTTTGTCATGCGGATTATCAATATTCATTTGGTTTTCAATAAAGTATTGCGGCCTTTTCGTTTTGCCAATGTCATGATAATAAGCGCCAACCCTTGCTAAAAGACCGTTTGCTCCGACTGCTTCACATGCCGCATCCGCTAAATTTGCCACCATGACACTATGATGATATGTACCTGGTGTCTCTGTTAAAATCTTTTTAAGCAGCGGATGATTTGGGTTTGATAGTTCAATCAGCTTCATTGTTGAAAGAATACCGAACATACTCTCAAACACAGGCATTAACCCAATGACCAAAATAGATGATGCAAACCCTGACACAATCGCCATCATAAGGTTTACACCGATTTCAAGCCCTGATGGTGAGGAGTTTTGAATCAGCGTAATGGATAGAACCACAAGGACATTCACCAAAGCGACCCAAAGCCCTGCCTGCAATATTTTTGAACGTGCATTATGCTTTCTCAAAAATAAAATGCCCGCCATCCCGCTCACAAGGTAATAAGCGCAGATCACATAGTTAAAGACGCCGGTTACTCCTTGATTAAACATCATACTGCCGCAAAGAGCAAATACAAGGCCAGAGAAGATCGCCAGCCGCTCATTGATAAGGAGCTTGATCAGCATCGTGCCAAGTGCCACTGGCACCACATAACCTATTGTCGTATACTTTGTTTCCTGGAAGAGACTGAATACTTCCATGATAACTAAAATAATGGTAAAAATGAGCGAGTAGAGCAGCAACGACTTATTCTTATGAACAAGCGATTTTTTCCTCGATTCAAGTGAATGAATAATCGCTGCTAAGAACAGGCCTATCAATATCATAAGACCGCTTACAGGCTTAATCAAATTGGAGCTGTTTAAGAGCCCTGTCAGTTCTAATTTACGATACACTTCTCGGTCAATAAGTTCTCCTTCTTCGACTAAGATTTGCCCTTGCTTAATCTGAACCGGCTGAATATTATCTGCGGCTTCTTGTCTTTTCTTCTCTGTCGCCACTGGATCAAATACATAGTTTGGAATGATCGCAAATTCACCGATTTCTTTCGCTGCATTTAAGTATTTGGATGGAATTGAGTTATTTTCAAGCTCTGTTTTCACTTGTTTTTTCTCTTCTTGTAATTTCGCTGCTGTGATTTCTTTACTCATCAGTGAATTCACCACTGTGATGATGGAATCCTTATTAAAAGAGAGATTTTCGTCACTTGCCTGAAGCAGTGCTTTAATAGATTGGTCTGATACAGCCTCCTGCATATCTGATGTGAGTTTTTCTTTGACACGCTTGACCATTTCTTTATCTGATGGTGGATTTTCTTTTTCATCAGCTGCTTTCTTCTCTTCTTTAATGGCTTCAAAAAGGGAGGAGATGAGGTCAACACGATTGTCAGAATACGCTTTTTTGAGTGTATATTGATCCTCTACTTGATCTGTTGCTTCTTGCTTCTTTTCTTCTGTCGCTTCTTGATCATCAACGGTTGATGGAGAATAGATGGTCTGTTCGCTCACTGAAAACAAATCTAAGTCGAGCGATTCAGGCTTTACATGGAAGAAGAGCACCACGAATAGAATGGCTGCTAAACCAGCGTATAGCAATACATTTAAATAACGTGAGCGCTCCATTTTCTGAGGTTCTTTTTTAGACAGCAGTCTTTTGCGCTTACTGTCTTTCTGATTCTTTCTCAAGGAAAGTACCTCCTTTTTTACTTTAAACCACGATCGAAACAAAATGACCCGATGTAGACGATCGGGTCACTAAGGTCATTTTTGCTTTTCGTATGCTCCGATGATCTTTGCCACAAGGGGGTGTCTGACCACATCTGTCTGGTCTAGCTCAATAAATGAGATGCCCTTGATCTCTGCAAGCATGTCCTTTGCAGCTGCAAGGCCAGACTGCATGCCCTTCGGCAGGTCAATCTGTGTAATATCTCCTGTAATGACCATTTTAGAGCCAAACCCAAGTCTCGTCAAAAACATTTTCATTTGGGCGGGCGTTGTATTCTGCGCTTCATCTAAAATAACAAATGCATCATCGAGTGTCCGTCCTCTCATATAGGCAAGAGGCGCTATTTCAATCACACCACGCTCAATTAAACGTTCTGTATGATCACTGCCAAGCACATCATGCAAGGCATCATATAGTGGTCTTAAATAAGGATCTACTTTTTCCTTTAGATCACCTGGTAAAAAACCAAGACTTTCTCCTGCTTCAACAGCTGGCCTTGTCAAGATAATTCGTTTCACATGTCCATTTTTCAGTGCATGTACCGCGTTGACGACTGCCAAATACGTTTTCCCTGTTCCAGCTGGTCCAATTCCAAAGACCAAGTCATCTTTTTTCATCGCCGCAGCATATTCCCGCTGGCCAATGGTTTTTACCCTGATTGACTTTCCTTTAGCATTTTTCGTAATTTCATCTTCATACATATTTTCAAAATAATTGAGCTTGTCTTTTTGCGCCATTTTGATGGCATATACGACATCCCGTTCAGAAATCTCAATTCCTTTTCGGATGAGATGTAAGAGAGATGTCATCAGACGGCTCGCTGTTTCTCTTGATGCTTCCTGTCCAGAAACATACACTTTTTCTCCGCGCGTAATAATGGAGACATTCAGCTCGTTTTCCATCAGTTTCAGATAAGCATCTTGATTTCCAAATAAAGCAATCGCTTCGTTTGGGCTATCTAATTTTTGTTGAATTTCAAGTAAATGTTCTGTCATTCTCTAGTCTCCCTGAACAATAGGTGTTGGTTGAACAATATCTTCTATTACTTGGTAAAGGATGATTAACTTAACTTTACCATTCCCTGTTGTCTCGTGCAAAACTTTTTCACTTTTCACCTCTCCTGTTTGACCTAGCTTCTCTTCTAATTCTTTTTTACCCATTTTAATCCCTGCTTGAACCGCTTCTTTATTTGTGTATGTCCGGTTAATTTTTTCACTTTCGCGTGTCGTTTCTTTTTCATAGGAAAATGGGAGCTGGAACTGTAAGAAATGGAGTGGGTGAACTTCTGTTTCGATTTTTGGCTGCTTAAAATCATCCTTTTTAAAGGAAAAGCCCCAAAATGGCATTGAACCTCCAAATGCGGAGAGCTTGTGCTTTGTCTTCATTTTACCCGTAAAGACATCAAAAGATGTTCGAAGAGGGA
Organism: Bacillus sp. MM09(2025); assembly: GCF_050496725.1. Taxonomy (NCBI): domain Bacteria; kingdom Bacillati; phylum Bacillota; class Bacilli; order Caryophanales; family Bacillaceae; genus Bacillus; species Bacillus sp. MM09(2025). The sequence continues at coordinate 78,544 of NZ_JBNWEN010000003.1, read as the reverse complement.
CAGAAACTTCAGAACGGTACCACGTTTCTCCATAAATTTTCGCTTTAGCACCGACCGTTTTTTGCTTGTCTTCACTGCCGATGAGGCCTGAGACGAGCATTTGTCCTTTCTTCACATGTTCATCAACTGCGGCAAGCGGCTCCCCTTTTTCCACATACATTCTTGTGATGACCGCCTTCTTCTTAGCCACAATATGCTGAGGACTCGTATATTTCTCTTTCTCAGGCTCATTTTTTTCCACAACTTTCATTTGAAATGTTGTACCGTTTAGTTCAACGCCAACCCATGTAATGCTTTGAATATTGGCGGTCAGTGATTTTTGAATTTTTTCAGGTGTTCCCATTAGAAACTGAAAACGGCCTTTTTGCACCCCAATCTCGTCTAAATGTTTTCTCATCTGATGTTCAGTTTCTGGATTGGCTCCTTTAATATCTATCTTCCACACCATGTTTGAAAGCGCCAATATCGTCACTAGAAAAAACACAATCCCAAAGGTAAACCCAATATTCTTTCTTGACCATAGGAGAAGGAATGGAAATCCCTTCCTTTGATGAAATGAACATGTTACCTCATAATGTCTTTGTACTTTTCTGAAGGCATGTACATCTGATAAGCGAATAAATAAGCGCACGCTGTCTTGACGGCGGCTCACTTGAAACATTGTGATCCCCTGTCTCGTGCACTCATTGATGAGCCGCTCAATGCCGCTTCCCTTGATCTCCACTTCCACTCTGCCAATAAAATAGGCAAACCATTTATTCTTCACACTTCTCCCCTCCGTCAGTTAAGAATCAATATAACGGACCTCATCGATTTTCCCTTCTAATAAGATCTCTTCTGGCAAAATCGTTTTAATCACAAAATCTTTCCCTGAAATAATGCATTGTCCTTGTTTGAGCATCAACCTTACCTCTTGATCACTGAAAAGCAAAAGCCCTTTATGGTTCTCTATGTAAATGTGGAGTCTGCCAACCATCGTAATACGGGGAAGATCCATCATGACGTCTGGAGGGATTTCAAGTGTTCTTGTCAGCCATGCTTTAAGTCGATTTTTTCTTTTTCCCATTCAATAAGAACCCCTTCCCACCTCATGTGTATGAGATCAAACTGAAAGATGGTGAGACTGATGAGAAAGCCTCTATGTCATCTTATTCCTCAGCGGTTCAGATCATGCTAATGAATCCCGCAAAACGGCCATTTCATCATTTTTCACTGCGAGAGGTCTCCATCAGGTCAAATAAAAAAAGTCCCTTTTTATATAAAGGGACTTTTTTGTTTATCTGTTATATGGCCGTTTCATCGTTCTGTGCGGCTTTTTCGCGCGCGGCTCTCCAAATACTTCTCCAAGAAGCATGCCTTGAACAACAGTATTTTGATTAAGCTTGTCAATGACGTGCGGCTTCATTTCCGCAGCAGAAGCTTTGGGCTTGGTCAGCTGCCTTTCAAGAGATTGGAACTCTTTATTCAGCTCGCTTTTTCTTTCTTCCATTTCAGCTAGTGTAGCGGTATAACGATCCTGTAAGGACTGTGATCCTTGCTTCTTCATCCCGCCATGATCATGTACATCGCCGAAATCGTCCAACTGGTCTGTTTTGACCGGGTTTGGGCTCGTTTGTTCTGCTTTCTTTTGAGACATAGGCTTATTCTGAGGAGCCGGCTTATGTTGCCGGTTGTTTTGTTCCTTCTCCTCTTGTTTGCCGATTTTTCCAAATACAGCAGAGATAATACCGATGATAATCGCAATTAGTAACGGATTTTCAAATAGAATGTCCATTGGGCTCCCTCCTTAAAGCGTGAGAGGATGCTTATTTGTTTTCATTATCAGATGGACCTTTTGTCATTTTACCAAATGAATCTCTCATGTCCGTATCAGCATCGATATTCTTAATGTTCATGTAGTCCATGACTCCAATATTACCTTCACGTAATGCTTCAGCCATGGCAAGTGGTACTTCAGCCTCTGCTTCTACGACTTTCGCGCGCATTTCTTCAACTCTTGCACGCATTTCTTGCTCCTGGGCAACAGCCATTGCGCGGCGTTCTTCTGCTTTTGCCTGTGCAATGTTTTTATCTGCTTCTGCTTGGTCTGTTTGCAGAATTGCCCCGATGTTCTTACCGATATCCACATCTGCGATATCAATCGAGAGAATTTCAAACGCAGTACCTGAATCTAATCCTTTACCAAGAACCGTTTGAGAAATCATATCTGGGTTTTCTAGAACCTTTTTATGATTATTTGATGAACCAATTGTAGAGACAATCCCTTCACCTACACGAGCAATGATTGTTTCTTCCCCTGCACCACCGACAAGTCGTTCGATGTTTGCACGAACTGTAATACGTGCTTTTGCTTTTACTTCAATCCCGTCCATTGCCACACCAGAGATAAATGGTGTTTCAATGACTTTAGGGTTTACACTCATTTGTACAGCTTCAAGTACGTCACGGCCTGCTAGGTCGATCGCTGCACAGCGTGCAAAGTTCAATTCGATATTCGCACGTTGAGCCGCGATCAATGCATTTACAACACGGTCAACGTTACCACCTGCAAGGTAGTGACTTTCTAATTGGTTAATCGTCACATCAAGACCTGCTTTATGTGCTTTGATGAGCGGATTGACCACTCGGTTTGGAATAACGCGGCGAAGTCTCATTCCTACAAGTGTAAAAATGCTCACTCTTACGCCAGCCGCTAGGGCAGAAATCCACAGCATCACCGGTACAAAGGTGAAGAAGATCGATAGAACGATCAGACCTGCTGCGATAATCACAAATAATAGTAAAGTAGATGGATCCATTTTATTCCTCCTATAAAATCAGTTATCTATACTTTCCTCACGACAATGCGTGAGCCTTCCGCTTTCACAATTTTTACTTTTTCATCCTTATCGATGAATGCACCTTCTGACACAACATCAATGCGCTCATCTCCAAGTACAGCCGTCCCAGATGGGCGAAGCGCTGTTAATGTAACAGCGATCTGTCCAACAAGATCCTCTCTTGTTTCATTTGAGACATAACCACTTTCTTTATTGGTTGAATCGGTTAAAATGAATTTTTTAAAAAATTTCATACGTTTCCCCAACACCTTTGTCAATATAATAACTGCTATGATTGAAACAGCAGTGGCAATCAAGATGGAAATCGCCATTTCTGTAAAGCTTCCAGCTGCTAAAAATAAGCTGACAACCACACAGATCAGTCCAATGACACCTACGATTCCCCCCGGCAAAAACAATTCCAGGATCAAGAGCAATAACCCTGCTAAAAACAGGAACAACGTCTCATAACCTGCAAAACCTGCCACGAGATGACCATAAAAGAATAGAAGAAGCGCTGTCACTCCCATGGTACCCGGAACTCCAAAGCCGGGTGAATAAAGCTCAACGATTAACCCTAAGCTTGCGATGGATAAAAGGATTGGAATGACAATTGGGTGCGTGAAAAAGCGCGCAACCTTTTCAGCAAAGCTCACTTCATCGTATTGAATAGAAGCGTCTGCTAAATTCAGCTTCTGAAGCAAGTCATCCATATTTTTCGCTTCCCCTTCTGCATAACCGAATTGAAGGGCACGGTCTGTATTGAAGGTAAGCAATTCTCCTTTTGGTGCACCAGCTTCTTTTGCGTCTATATTTACATCTGCCATTGCAAGTGCATACTTTGGATCACGCCCCTGCTTTTCGGCAGCGTCACTCATTTCAGCAAGCCATAGCGATTCAGATTTTTGATCGGCAGCATTGCCTTCTCCGTCAATGATCGCAGCAGCCCCCATCTTTCCATTTGGGGTCATATAGATTTGGTCGGCATTTAGCGCAAGGAAAGCCCCTGCTGAAAGCGCTCTATGATTCACAAACGCTGTCACAGGGATATCAGACGCACGAATGGTATCTGCGATCTCAAGCGCCGCATCGACTGCGCCACCTGGTGTATTGATGTCTAGAATGATATGTTTCGCTCGTTCGGACTTTGCCTGCTCAAATGATCGCTCAATAAATTGAGAAAGTCCTTTTTCTACTGTATCTTCAATTGGGATAACATGAACTTTCTGATCTGCTGATTTCGCGGTCAATTGAACCCCTAATAATAAGCATATTATAAAACAGCTGAAGAGAGCAATAGAAATTTTTATTTTTTTCATCTATTTGGTGATCCCTCCTCTCTATCTTCCATTTTACCGTTCCTTTACATACGTTACAAATGTATCATAGGTTTCATTTTTATATGACAGATTGATGAGGGTATAAAAAAAGTACCCTTCTAACAATAGAAGGATACTTTTTTATTGAGACAGCTGCTCGCTGACAAATCTGTTAATGACAGCTCCATCAGCTTTACCTTTTACTTTTGGCATAATAGCGCTCATAACTTTACCCATATCAGCCTTCGATGAAGCGCCTGTTTCAGCGATCGTCTCTTTCACGATCGTTTGCAGTTCTTCTTCAGAAAACTGTTCAGGTAAATAAACGTCTAAGATGTCAATCTCTTTTTGAACTTTATCTACTAAATCTAAGCGATTAGCTTTCGAAAATTCATGGAGGGAGTCTTTACGTTGCTTAATCTCGCGGGAAAGGACGGTTAGTTCCTCATCGCCGGTCAAACTGTCTTTCTTAAGCTTAATTGCTTCATTTTGGAGTGAAGCCTTTACCATCCGAATGACAACAAGCTTGTCTTTCTCACGGTTTTTCATAAAAAGCTTCATATCAGAATTTAATTGCTCAAGAAGACTCATAAAATCCACCCTCTTTAGAATTTACGTTTTCTAGCAGCTTCAGACTTTTTCTTGCGCTTTACGCTAGGCTTTTCATAAAATTCACGCTTTCTTGCTTCTTGCAATGTTCCAGTTTTGGATACACTGCGTTTAAAGCGACGAAGAGCATCTTCAAGCGATTCGTTTTTTCTAACGACCGTTTTTGACATTCTCTTTCCCTCCCTCCGAATACACCAATCGACTGCATTAAAAAAAGATATACATGCGAAACATGTACCTAGATATTATAATATAAGCCTAGTGTGAGGTCAACTAAGTGATTTGGAAATATATTTTCGTCATGAGCAGGTAGACAAGTCCATATATTCATTGGTAAGAGGAGGACTTTTCTATGATGGCGATCATTTATTTTTGTGCACTTATTTTCATTTTTTTATGGTCAATGGGTTTGCTGAGAAAAGGATTAATGGCGCTTGCGTCGTCTCGTATTGAGAAATCACTTCTTCTCTTTACAGATCACCCAGTTAAAGCATTCTTAGTCAGCATTATTTTTACAGGGATTCTCCAAAGCAGTTCGGCGTTTATGGTCATCGTGATCGGCTTTGTCAGTACAGGCATTCTCTCTTTTAAAAAATCCATTCCAATGATTCTTGGTACCAATATTGGCTCCACGTTTACAACAGAATTTATCGCCATTAAAATGGATGTTTTCATGTGGGTCTTGATCCTAGCTGGTCTCATATGTATGATGTTAGGCAGAAAATCTTTTCGGCATGCAGGAAAAAGTATATTTGGACTCGGGATGATCTTTTTTTGTATTCAAGGCTTTTCTAAAATTGCAGGTATGATGACAAGTCAGCCTGAGACATTGCGCTTTCTCGAAATGATGCAGCATTCTGACTGGACGGCGCTGCTTTCGGGTACTATTTTCACAGCAATTGTTCATTCGAGCTCCGTCTGTATCGGCATTTTAATGGGCTTTATGAATGAAGGAACGGTTGGGCTTCAGGAAGGCATCAGCTTTGTGTTAGGATCCAATATCGGGACATGTATTACAGCCGTTATGGCTGCCATATCTGGCGGCTATGCAGCACGTCAAACGGCTTATGCCCACGTTTTGTTTAATGTGCTCGGAGTACTTTTATGTCTCCCATTTCTCGCCATGATGACAGAATTTGTCGCCCTTCTTGCAAACGCTCCAGCTCAGCAAATTGCGCACTTCAGCCTGCTGTTTAATGTGGCAAGCTCTTTGCTTTTCTTCCCATTCATCCGTCCATTTCACACATTGATTATATGTCTTTTACCGAATCAATCAAAATAAAAACACCGGCTTACCCTTTTGGCAGCCGGTGTTTTATTGATTATGAGGTCATTCTCACTTTGTCTGTTTGTACTTCATCGCTTATACGAACGAATTGTCCTTCGTTATAAGGATAACCCGCTTTCGTGATTTTCACTTTGACCAAACGGCCGATCATGTCCTCTGTTCCTTCAAAAACAACCTTCATATAGTTATCTGTATAGCCCACATAAAGATTGTGCTTTCCTTCTTGTTCTTTGAAGGATTCTTCCGGAATAATCTCTAGGACATCTCCTTCATAAGCTGATGCGTATTCTTTCGCAAGCTGGTCAGAAAGAGCGATCAAGCGGTGGACACGTTCGTTTTTCACATTTTCATCCACTTGATCATCCATTCTTGCAGCTGGCGTACCCGTACGTTTACTGTAAGGGAATACGTGCAGTTCAGAGAATTGATGGTCTTTGACAAAATTGTATGTTTCCAAAAACTCTTCTTCTGTTTCTCCAGGGAATCCTACAATCACATCAGAGGTGACAGCAAGACCTGGCAATGCTTTTTTCAGCTTTGTTAAACGCTCTGCAAAGAATTCCATCGTATATTTACGGCGCATTCTTTTCAGCACTGTATTAGAGCCAGATTGAAGCGGGATATGAAGATGTCTGACAATCTTATCTGACTGATCAAGCACTTCTATCACTTCATCTGTAATTTGACTTGCTTCGATAGATGAAATACGAATTCGTTTTAAGCCATTGACACGTGCATCTAATTCTTTCAGAAGCTTTGCAAAGTTATAATCCTTTAAGTCTTCTCCGTATCCGCCTGTGTGAATACCTGTTAATACAATTTCTTTATAGCCGGCATCCACAAGCTGCTGCGCTTGGTTGATGACCTCTTCTGGATCACGAGAACGAAGAAGTCCGCGAGCCCAAGGAATAATGCAGAATGTACAGAAATTGTTACAGCCTTCTTGGATTTTTAATGACGCACGTGTTCTGTCTGTAAAAGCAGGAACATCGAGTTCTTCAAACACACGTGCCTTCATGATATTGCCAACCCCATTAATCGGCTGTCTTTCTCTGCGATATTCTTCAATGTAACCGAGCAATTTATGTCTGTCTTGTGTTCCCACGACAATATCAACACCAGGAATCGCCATGATTTCTGCTGGAGATGTTTGCGCATAACAGCCTGTTACACAAATGACACCATCCGGGTTATGACGAACGGCTCTTCTAATGACTTGGCGGCTTTTTTTATCGCCTGTATTCGTGACCGTACATGTATTAATGACATATACGTCTGCTTTTGATTCGTACTCTTTTCTTTCATAGCCTGCTTCTTTAAACAGCTGCCAGATCGCTTCTGTTTCATAGTGATTGACCTTACAGCCAAGTGTATGGAACGCTACTGTTCCCATCATGATTCACCTCTTAATAACTCTGTTTGATAAGATATAGCAGAAAGCGCGTAAAGAGGAGCTGTTTCCGTTCTTAAAATGCGTGGTCCGAGCCCGCAAATGACTGCACCAAGCGTTTCAAGCGCTTCAATCTCCTTTTCTGCCAAACCGCCTTCAGGGCCAAAAACCACTAGCAAGGTTTGTCCGCCTTTCATCTGTTGGAGCACAGTTTGAAAGCGGCTTTGCTCTCCTTCTTTCGATGATTCTTCGTATGCAACGACACATTTATCGAATTCACCAGCTAATTGAGTCAGCTCTTTAAACGTTGATACTGGATAAACATGAGGAATGATATTCCGGTAGGACTGCTCAGCTGCCTCTTTCGCAATTTTCTCCCAGCGTTCTCGTTTTTTATGTGACTTCTTTTGGTCAAGTTTTGTAATAGAACGAGCCGCTTGAAACGGGATAAATGAACTTGCGCCAAGCTCTGTGCCTTTTTGGATAATCAGCTCAAGCTTATCTCCTTTTGGGAGTCCGCTCGCAATTGTTACCCTTACCGGAAGCTCTCTGTCCTTATTTGTCCAGCCTTCAAGGTGACAAATGACTTCTTCCTTTGTTATTGTATCAATTTTACTGAGCGCTTCAAAGCCGTCTATCGTTAAGCAAAGGATTTCCTGCCCTGCTTTCATGCGCATGACGTTGGAAAGGTGATGTACATCTTCACCATTTATGACGATAGATCCCTTTGCGATCACTTCTTCTTTCGTGAGGTCGATAAAATATCGTTGCATACGTGTCTTGACACCTACTCGCTTTATTTTTTCGCTATAATGCTGACCCAATCTTCCATTGACAGCACTTCAACTATGTCAAAACCTGCCTCTTCTAATGCTGTTTTGACTTGTAATTTCTTTTGTCCAATGATGCCTGATGTAATGAAATAGCCATCTTTCTTCAATAAATCATAAGCTTGATCTGTAAAGCGCAAAATCACTTCTGCGAGAATGTTGGCGACGATCACATCACGTTCACCTGAAATCCCATCAAGTAAGTTATTTTGCTTGACCGTCACTTGTTCGCTTACACCATTTAGCTCGATGTTTTGCTTCGCACTTTCAACCGCAACGGTGTCGAGATCAAAGGCTTGAATGTCCTTTGCACCAACCATCGCTGCTGCCACACTTAAAATCCCAGAGCCTGTTCCAACATCAATCACCGTATCGTTTTCCTTCACATAGCGCTCAAGCGCCTGAATACACAGAACGGTTGTTGGATGTGTCCCTGTTCCAAATGCCATTCCTGGGTCCATTTCAATAATCAGTTCATCAGAATGAACCGGAGTATATTCTTCCCATGTTGGAACGATGGTGAATTTTTCAGAGATTTTCACAGGGTGATAGTATTTCTTCCATGCGGTGGCCCATTCTTCTTCATTTACTTCACAGATAGACAGCGTATTTCTTCCTAGGTCAATATCGTATAGAAGAAGATTGTTGATGGCTTCTTTGATCTCATCTACCGTTTCCATTAAAAAGCTGTTCATTGGAAGATAGGCTTTGACGATGACCCCTTCTTCAGGATAGTCATTCGGATCGAGCTGGTAGATCTCACCGTATACATTTTCACGTTCCTTGACTAAATCAAGCGGGTCCTCAATCACGACACCACTCGCACCTGCTTCATGCAAAATATTGGTGATTGGTTCCACCGCTTCATTTGTTGTATGGACGCTAATTTCTGACCACTTCAATACTACCAACTCCTTATCCGTCTTACTCGCCTTTAAATGCGCGTTTTACCTTATCGAAGAAGCTCATTTCTTGTTCGTCCGGTTTATTTCCGCTCACTTCAGCAAATTTTCTAATAATATCTTTTTGATTGTCCGTTAAATTTGTTGGTGTGACGACTCGTACAACGATATGCTGATCGCCTTGACCATAGCCGCGTACATTTTTCACACCTTTTCCTTTGAGTCTAAATTTCGTGCCAGTTTGCGTGCCAGCAGGGACTTTCAATTTTACTTTACCGTGTAATGTCGGCACTTCAATTTCGTCACCTAATGCAGCCTGTGCAAAGGTTAGCGGCATTTCGCAGTAAATGTCATCTCCGTCACGCTCGAAGAATTCATGCGAGCGCACATGGAACACAACAAATAAATCGCCTGGAGGTCCTCCATTTACACCTGGCTCCCCTTGACCAGACACTCTGAGCTGCTGACCATCGTCAACACCAGCTGGGATCGTCACATTGATTTTCTTACGCTTACGCACTTTACCAGAGCCGCCGCATGTAGAACATTTGTGATCGATTTGTTTTCCTATTCCGCTACAGTAGTTACATACTCTGCGGTTGACCACTTTACCAAACGGAGTTGACTGCTCAACATTTAATTGACCAGAGCCGCCGCAATGTGAACAAGTCTTCGCATCTGTTCCAGGCTTTGCCCCTGATCCATGACACGTTTCACATGATTCCTCACGAGGAATTTCAATCGTTGCTTCTTTCCCAAATGCTGCTTCTTCAAATGAAAGCGTCATTGTATATTGCAAGTCTGCTCCTTGACGCGGTGCATTTGGATCTCTTCTTCTGGCTCCGCCGCCAAAAATACTAGAGAAGATGTCATCAAAGCCGCCGAAGCCGCCAAAGTCTCCTCCCCCGCCAAAACCGCCGCCGCCAAAGCCTTGGTTTGGATCCGTATGACCGAACTGATCATACTGCGAACGTTTTTGATCGTCAGAAAGGGTTTCATAGGCTTCTTTTACTTCTTTGAATTTCTCATCTGAGCCAGCTTCTTTATTAATATCAGGGTGATACTTTTTTGAAAGCTTGCGGTATGCCTTTTTGATCTCGTCTTTTGAGGCGCTCTTACTCACGCCAAGCACTTCATAGTAATCACGCTTACTCATCTCTTCACACTCCCGATTTTCTCACATAAATACGATTGTATCATTTTGATTTGACCTTTTTCAATTGCTTTCATCGTTGGAAAGAAAAAAAGTCAAAGCCAAGAGATCCTGACTTTGACTTTCTGACGAGTACGTTTCAGCAGTCTTTTTCAAAAGTAAAGGTGATTATTTTTTCTCTTGATCGTCGTTTACTTCTTCGTATTCTGCATCCACTACATTGTCATCTGCTTTTTGAGCACCTTCAGCGCCGCCTTCTTGCTGAGCTTGTGCTTGCTTTGCAGCTTCTTCATAGAGCTTTGTCGTTAGTTCTTGAACGATTGTTTGCAGCTCATCTTTTTTCGCTTTGATGTCTTCAAGCTCGCCTTTTTCGATCGCAGCTTTTAGTGCATCTTTCGCGTCATTTGCTTTTTTCACTTGCTCTTCATCGATTTTGCCTTCTAGATCTTTTAATGTTTTTTCAGTTGTAAACACTAATTGATCTGCTTCATTGCGCACTTCGATTTCTTCTTTTTTCTTCGCATCTGCTTCAGCATTTTCTTCTGCTTCTTTGACCATTTTTTCGATCTCATCATCAGAAAGACCTGAAGAAGATTTGATTGTGATGTTTTGCTCTTTGCCTGTACCCATATCTTTCGCACGTACGTTGACAATACCGTTTTTATCAATATCAAAAGATACTTCGATTTGTGGTACGCCGCGTGGTGCTGGCGGAATGTCAGTCAATTGGAAACGACCTAATGTTTTGTTGTCTGCTGCCATTGGGCGCTCACCTTGCAGGACATGGATGTCTACCGCTGTTTGGTTGTCAGCAGCCGTTGAGAATACTTGAGATTTACTTGTTGGAATTGTTGTATTACGTTCAATCAGCTTTGTGAATACGCCGCCCATTGTTTCAATTCCTAAAGAAAGTGGTGTTACGTCAAGAAGAACAACGTCTTTGACATCTCCTGTGATGACTCCACCTTGGATCGCCGCACCAAGAGCAACCACTTCATCAGGGTTTACACCTTTATGAGGCTCTTTGCCTGTTTCTTTTTTGATTGCTTCTTGTACTGCAGGAATACGAGTTGATCCACCAACAAGGATGACTTTATCAATCTCGCTAGCAGATAAACCAGCATCTTTCAAAGATTGACGTACAGGTGTCATTGTACGCTCTACAAGGTCTGCAGAAAGCTCTTCGAATTTAGCACGCGTTAGCGTTAATTCTAGGTGAAGAGGACCTGCATCTCCAGCTGTGATAAATGGCAGTGAGATTTGTGTAGAAGATACACCAGAAAGATCTTTTTTCGCTTTTTCAGCAGCATCTTTTAAACGCTGAAGCGCCATTTTATCTTTTGATAGGTCAATGCCATTTTCTTTTTTGAATTCAGCCACTAAGTGATCAATGATCACTTGGTCAAAATCGTCTCCACCTAGACGGTTGTCCCCAGCAGTTGAGCGTACTTCAAAGACGCCGTCTCCAAGCTCAAGGACTGATACGTCAAATGTACCACCGCCAAGGTCATATACAAGAATCGTTTGATCTTCATCTGTTTTATCTAAACCATAAGCAAGTGCAGCTGCTGTTGGTTCGTTGATGATACGTTCTACTTCAAGACCAGCAATTTTACCAGCATCTTTTGTAGCTTGACGTTCTGCATCGTTGAAGTAAGCAGGAACTGTGATAACAGCTTTTGTTACTTCTTCGCCAAGGTAACCTTCAGCGTAAGATTTAAGATGTTGAAGAATGATTGCAGAGATTTCCTGCGGCGTGTAGTTCTTGCCTTCAACTTCTACTTTATAATCTGTACCCATATGTCTTTTAACAGACATGATTGTGTTCGGGTTTGTAATTGATTGGCGTTTCGCTACTTCACCAACTTGGCGCTCTCCATTTTTAAAAGCGACAACAGATGGTGTTGTACGTGCTCCTTCAGCGTTTGCAATGACTTTTGGCTCTCCGCCTTCAAGTACTGCAACACATGAGTTTGTTGTTCCTAAGTCAATCCCAATGATTTTACTCATAATCGATGACCTCCCATTATGTAGTTATTGATTTACTTTTACCATTGATGGACGAATAACTCGGTCTTTGAGTTTATAGCCCTTTTGCAATTCTTCTACTACGATATTTGAATCGAAGTTTTCATCTTCAACTTGCATGACGGCTTGATGAAGGTTTGGATCGAACTCTTTGCCGACAGCTTCAATTGGTTCAACGCCTTCATTTTTCAACGCTTCTACCAGCTGGCGGTAAACCATTTGCATTCCTTCTAACAAACTTTTCGCCTGCTCATTGTCTGGATCAATTCCAAGCGCTCTTTCAAAGTTGTCAAGAGCTGGGAGAAGATCGCTGACAACATGTTGAGAACGATATTTTTGCACGGTCTCCACTTCAGTTCGAGCACGGCGTTTATAGTTTTCAAAATCTGCTTGAACACGCAGAATCTTGTTTTCTTTTTCATCTAGAAGCTGCTGCAATTCATCGATTTTCTCTTGGAAGGCAGACTGTTCATCCTGTGTTACTTCCTCAGTATCTGCTTGAACTGCTTCTTCTTGTGCTTCAACCTCTGCTTCTTGCTCAGGTGTCTGTTTTTCTTCTGACATTGTGTTCACCTCCCTCAAAAGATTCAAGAATACAAAGGGGCTGTGCCCCTGCCTTTTATCACCCTACTCATCATACAAATTGGAAAGTGCGTTTGACAAGTCTTTTGATACATGATGCAAAAGACTAACGACTCGCCCGTAATCCATGCGGGTTGGTCCGATGACGGCAATGGAGCCGAGTGATTTTTGATCAATCGAATAAGTCGCTGTGATCAGACTGCAGTTCTCCATTGCTTCCAAATTGTTTTCTGAACCGATTTTAATGGTGATTCCTTGCTGATTTGGATGAAACAGCTGCATGACATCATTCTTTTGCTCAATCAGCATCATGAGTGAGCGAATGCGGTCGATGTCATGAAATTCAGGCTGATTCAACATATTAATCTTCCCGCCAAAGAAAAGTTTTGATTCGTTTTGTGTCGATGTAAATGTGTTGCCTAGCGCATCTAAAATGTGATCATAATCTTTTAAATGTGTGCGCAGAAGCATGACCACTTCTTTATACATCCTGTCCTTCAACTGGTCCATTGGAACGCCAGCTAAGCGGCTATTCAAAATATTCATCAGCTTCTCAATATCGGAGACATCGAGATGCTCAGAGAAGGTAATGGTTTTGTTTTCAACATGTCCGCTGTCTGTAATCATGATCGCTACTGCTTTGTTTGGCTGAACGGGGACAAGCTGAATTTGCTTTAATCGATTTTCACTCAGCTTTGGACCAAGCACGATCGATGTATAGTTTGTGAGATCTGATAAAATTTCCGCCGATTTTTGAACTGTTTTTTCCAGCTCAAAAATTTTCTCCTGAAAAGCCGACTGGATAAGCACAAGCTCTTTAGACGACAGTTTTCGCGGAGAGAGCAAATGATCTACATAATAACGATATCCTTTTTCTGAAGGAATTCTTCCTGATGAAGAATGGGTCTTTTCGATAAAACCAAGTTCCTCCAAATCAGCCATTTCGTTTCTAATCGTCGCAGAGCTGAATGTGATGTCCTCTTTTTTAGAAAGAGTCCTTGACCCAACTGGCTGCGCCGAACGAATAAAGTCATTAATGATGACTTGCAGAATCAAAAGCTGACGATTTGTTAACATCATCATCACCCCTGTTAGCACTCTCTTTCAACGAGTGCTAATTGTATAAACAAAATTACCAAACTCAAATTAAAATGTCAATTATAACTCACCGAGAAACGCTTGAAATACTTCATTTCCTAACAATTTTCCTTTTCTTGTTAAACGAATTCCAATGTCATCTTTTACAATGAGACCTTTTTCTGCTAATTCTTCAAGGACTGAGGGAAAAAGAGCTTCTGGTGAAGCACCATATTTGGCTTGGAAGTCGGCACTTTTCACCCCTTCGATTTTTCGAAGGCCTAAAAACAATTCTTCTTCTATCTGCTCTGCTTTTGTGACTTGATGAGTTTCTTTATACGGGAACCCAGTTTGCTCAATCAGTTCCAAGTAGTGCTTCACTGGTCCTGCGTTCACATTTCGGATGCCATCTACATACCCGTGTGCCCCTGCACCGAAACCGAAGTAGTCTTCATTGCTCCAATAGGTCAGGTTATGCTGGCTTTCAAAACCAGGTTTGGCGTAATTACTGATTTCGTATTGATGTAATCCATGGCGCTCCATTTCATCCATCACAACCTCATACATTTCAGCCTCACGTTCTTGCGGCGGTAAATGCAGTTTTCCTTTTTGCATTAAGTTGTAAAACACCGTTTTCGGCTCCACAATCAGTGAGTAGACAGAATAATGCTCTGCTCCTAAAGAGAAAGCTGTCTCAAGTGAATTCATAACATGATGCTTTTCTTGATGCGGCAAGCCAAACATGAGGTCAAGGCTAATGTTGTCAAATCCAACATCTCTTGCTCGTTCGAAAGATGTGAGAACATCTTTCTTTTGATGAACTCGTCCGATTTTTTTGAGCAAATCATCTTCAAAGGTTTGGACGCCAAAGCTTAACCGATTGACACCGGCTTCTTTTAACACATGCAGCTTCTCGAGTGATAATTCATCTGGGTTCGCTTCCACTGCAAATTCAACCAAGTTTTTTGACGGTTTTAACACAAGGTGGATGCTGTTCATGAGCTGGTCTAGCTGGCTGACGGTCAATGATGTCGGAGTCCCCCCGCCAATAAAGATCGTCTTTAGTTCTTGCTCACCCTTTTGCTCGATCGTGTGCTGCATCTCTTTTTCAAGAGCCGCTAAGTATTCATCGACTGGCTGCGTTTTAATGAAAAATTTATTGAAATCACAATAGTGGCAAATGTGCTCACAAAATGGAATGTGAATGTATGCTGCTTTCATTTGATGACACCTTCTTTACAGGTAAAGAGCCGCAGTTTATCGCTGCGGCACCTTTGTTTGTTTTCGACTATAAACGCCAAGGCTGACATTGTAAAGCAGGTTGCCTTGAGTAGGATGTTATTTTTTCGGTGTGCTGTCATCCATCTTCAGCACAGCCATAAATGCTTCTTGCGGGACTTCAACAGAGCCCACTTGTTTCATGCGCTTTTTCCCTTCTTTTTGCTTCTCAAGAAGCTTTCTTTTTCGGGAAATGTCTCCACCATAACATTTAGCAAGTACGTTTTTACGCATCGCTTTAATGGTAGAGCGAGCCACGATTTTTTGTCCAATCGCTGCTTGAACTGGTACTTCAAAATGCTGGCGCGGAATAAGTTCTTTCAGCTTTTCTACGATGATCTTGCCTCGTTCATAGGCGTAATCGCGGTGAACAATAAAGGAAAGAGCATCGATTTTTTCGCCATTCAGCATGATGTCCATTTTCACTAGAGTAGATGGGCGATAGCCAATCAGCTCATAGTCAAAGGACGCATAGCCTTTTGTATTGGACTTGAGCATATCAAAGAATTCATACACGATCTCCGCCAAAGGAATTTCGTACACAATGCTCACTCGGTTTGCATCAAGGTATTGCATATCAATGAAATGTCCGCGCTTCCCTTGGCAAAGCTCCATGACAGAACCTACATAATCATTCGGTACCATCATTGTTGCCTTCACGTATGGTTCTTCAATTTTCTCAATCTTTTGCGGATCAGGCAGATTGGACGGGTTATCGACGATGATTTTTTCTCCGTCTGTCATATACACATCGTAAATAACACTTGGTGCTGTCGTAATGAGATCGATTTTAAATTCACGTTCAATCCGTTCTTGGATGATTTCCATATGAAGCATTCCAAGAAAGCCGCAGCGGAAACCGAAGCCAAGTGCTTGGGACGTCTCTGCCTCATATTGAAGTGAAGAATCATTTAATTCAAGCTTTTCTAGTGCTTCACGTAAATCGTTATATTTCGCTGTGTCAATTGGATAAAGACCGCAGTAAACCATTGGGTTCAGCTTTCTGTATCCTGGCAGTGCTTCTTTCGCTGGGTTCACCGCACTTGTGATCGTATCCCCCACACGTGTATCGCCGACATTTTTAATCGCTGCTGTTAAGTAGCCAACATCTCCAACAGTGAGTTCATCTGTCGGCATGGCTTTTGGTGTGAATACGCCGACTTCAAGTACTTCAAATTCTTTGCCCGTCGCCATCATTTTGATTTTCTGACCTGGTCTGACGGTCCCTTCCACAATTCGTATGTACGCAATAACGCCGCGATACGCATCGTAGAGAGAATCAAATATAAGAGCTTGAAGCGGTGCTTCTGGGTCTCCAGCAGGTGCTGGCACCTTTTCGACGATTTGTTCTAAAATATCTTCGATCCCAATACCCGCCTTAGCAGAGGTGAGAACAGCTTCAGATGCATCCAACCCGATGACATCTTCAATTTCTCCTCTTACACGCTCAGGCTCTGCACTTGGTAGATCGATTTTATTGATAATCGGAAGAATTTCTAAGTTGTTATCAAGAGCTAAATAAACGTTCGCAAGTGTCTGTGCTTCAATTCCTTGTGCTGCATCTACTACGAGAATCGCACCTTCACAGGCAGCAAGGCTTCGAGATACCTCATAGGTGAAGTCGACATGCCCTGGTGTATCAATCAGGTGCATAATATATTCTTCTCCATCCTTCGCCTTATATTTCAGCTGGACAGAGTTTAATTTAATTGTTATGCCGCGTTCACGCTCTAAGTCCATGGAATCAAGTAATTGTTCTTTCATTTCTCGCTGCGTAATCGCCGCTGTTTTTTCTAAAATACGGTCGGCCAATGTGGATTTCCCGTGGTCAATATGGGCGATAATGGAGAAATTTCGAATTCTTGATTGCCGTTCTAATCGTTTTTCTTTATCTGTCACAATCTATCACTCCTACTATAAAACGCGGGTTGCGCTAGGTTAGATTATATCAATAGGGCTGTAAAGATTCAATCGAAATCAAGAAAAGCCGCTCATTGATTAGCGGCTTTAGTCATATGGTGTTGATTTGTTTATTTCCCATTCACCCAATCATAAAGAGAACGAGCTGCATGTGTCATGCCATCAGACAACGCCTTCCCTGCCTTGGAGAAGGCATTAAAGCTCTCTATTTCCTCAAGCTGCTTTTGTTTTTCGGCAAGATCCTTTTCTGTAACAGCTGTTCCTAAGATAGAGGCTTCTCGTTCTTCGTCATCGTTCATTTGGATGGAGAAAGCGCCTTTTAATTGCGGGTCATGGTAACCCTTCATTTGCAGCATTCCATTATTTGCCTGCTGCATTCCTAAAAAGACGCCAAATAGCAAGACCAGTCCTAAAATAATGGTTTTTCCAATAAATGATCCCATGCACCGTCACCACCTTAAGAGCGTTTTTTCTCATCCTTTGCTTTGCCGTTTACCTTTTCCGCGTCCCAGAAAATGTCGCTGAAGACATCAGCTGCTGCATTGGATGCATTTTTCAATTCTTCCATATTATTATCCACTCCGCCAAATTCTAAAAGAAGGGCTTTGTCGGATAAATCTTGATTATAAATTCCATTATCACCAATTTCGCCTTTGGCAAACACACCGACACTGAGCCCTTTATATTTTTTCTCCATCAAATGGTGGAACTCCGTCGCAAGCTTGAGGTTTTTCTCATAGCTTTGATTCTTCTTCCCCACAACAAACGCAATTCTCGCATATTTCTTTCCTTTGATCTCGACAGTGGTGTCTTTCTTTCTTCTTGAGTCACGGTGGATATCGATTAAATATTCGAGATCATCATTTTTCGCTAAGGCTTCTTTTACGACCAGT
This sequence comes from Bacillus sp. MM09(2025), assembly GCF_050496725.1. NCBI lineage: Bacteria > Bacillati > Bacillota > Bacilli > Caryophanales > Bacillaceae > Bacillus > Bacillus sp. MM09(2025). The sequence goes on along the minus strand of NZ_JBNWEN010000003.1, from coordinate 60,456 downwards.
CTTGATTCATTATAAGACTGGGGATACTTTAGTCCTTTTTGCAGAAGCCGTTTTTCAACTTCTGTTTTGTCGACCGTATTCCCGATTCCTTGCTGATCAAGCGCCTTTCCGAACATGTCGCCGACAAGGGTGACATTCACTTTTGAGTGCCGTGCATTGTTTGGATTCGTTTCTCCTTTTAAAAATGGTAAATATGATTCCGTATTATGTGTGTGGTAAATGTACACTGCTTTTCGTTTTCCTGTCGACCGGTCCGGCTCTTTCGCAGGCTTTTTCGGCACATCTTTGTCGAGCTTGTCCAGCTCTGCCAAATTTGCTTCTTTTTCATCTTGGATGACTTCACTTGGCGGCGGCGATTCCATTGGCATGTTGGTATAATCTGTGCCTTCACCCGCTAAAATGATTTTTGTATCAAAATGTTCAAAGCCCGGGAGTTCTCTCCCTAGAAAACTACGCGGGTCTTCTAAATTGATACTGGTCGCAAGCTTGAGTGACAGTCCAGAGAAATGAAACCCTTTTTGATCTTTCGGGACGGCTGAGGCGAAATATTGATTTTCCATGCCCATTAATGTGGCAAAAAAAGCCCCGGAAAGCTCATCTGCTACACCATATAGCGAGGCTTGTGGCCTCAGCTCCGGCTTTAAAGATGTCAGCGCCCCTGACATCACAAATACTACAACAAGCGAGGCTATAAATAAGAAAATGCTTTTGACTACTTTCGTTCCATTAATCGCAACGACCAACTGTCGAGGACGGCGGGGTCTTTTTTTCATGATTTACTCCCTCCAGCACGCTTTCTAGTAATTACACTATGAGCGAGCTAGAGAAAGTAGAACCGATTAATGATTATAAGAACCCTTGTTATCTTGAGAGATTTTTTGATGAAGCGCTGTGTTCAATCCATTGGCGAGCACGTTTGCCATATCATCAATGAATGTATCCACTTCCTTAGGCGTGACCATTAAATTTTGCCCTAGCGGCGCAAGCACTTCATGGATCAGCTGCCGTTTCTCTTCTTCTGGAAGAGTTCCTACGATACCTAAGAATGATTGACGCGTTTCCTCATCTGGTAAGTCTTCTTCGTTTAGTACTTTTTTCTTCCCAAACGTCAAACCAGCCGGCACAAGAGAGCGGGACGGCCGGTCATCTTTCAGTTCTCTACCAAAATGCTTTAAGACATAATCAATTGTGTCACTTGCAATGGTGACTGCATCTACGACTGTCGGAACGCCAATCGCAATCACTGGAATTCCCAACGTTTCTTTGCTTAATTCTTTTCGCTTATTCCCTACACCTGAACCGGGATGGATGCCTGTATCAGAGATTTGAATCGTCGTATTTACCCGTTCTACTGCACGAGCAGCAAGGGCATCGATTGCAATGACAAAATCGGGTTTGGACCTCTCGATGACACCTTGAATTATGTCGCTTGTTTCAATACCGGTCAGTCCCATCACTCCCGGTGATAAAGAGGACACTGGGCGGTAGCCTTCCTGTACATTTTCCGGCTGCAATTCAAAAAGATGCCGGGTCACAAGCAGACTTTCAACCGTGAGCGGACCTAGCGCATCTGGCGTGACATTCCAGTTTCCTAGTCCTACTACAAGACAGCTCGCATCACTCTGAATGCCTCGGTCTTTTAAAAACTGAGCAAAATGATGGGCAAAGACTTCGACAACTTTTTCCTGCATCTCAGAATCTTTCTCCCGAATGCCCTGCGCCTCAAGTGTCAAGTATGTTCCTGCCTTTTTACTGGTCAGCGCCTCCCCTTCTTTCGTGATCTCCACCGTGCGTATACGGATGCCGTGCTCCTCTTTTTCCTTTTCGACAATCCCTTGAATTCCGTCCTTTTTGACGACATTCGGATCGTTCTCTTGTTCTAGTATCTCTTTTGTTTCAACAGCCAGGTCTGTCCGAATTTGATAAGCACTTAAATCAAGTTTCTGTTTCTCCATAAAAAGACTCCTTCCACCAAGTAATTAACAGTAGTCTTTCCATCTCTTGAAAGAAACATTCGAGCGCTTCATCAATGAAAAATACTTTACATTTATATTGCATTCTAAAGGTGTGTTTGATAGAATACAACTTGTTCTATTGTGAAGATTTAACCTTAAGACAATTGTGTTTAGGTTGTATCTTAGGAGGTGAAACACATGCCAAATATTAAATCAGCGATCAAACGTACAAAAACGAATAACGAACGCCGTGCACACAACGTGACAATCAAGTCTGCGATGCGTACTGCGATTAAACAAGTTGAAGTTTCTGTAGCTAACAACGATGCTGAGCAAGCAAAAGCTGCTCTTTCTTCTGCTGCAAAACGCATTGACAAAGCCGTTAAAACTGGTCTTGTACACAAAAACGCAGCTGCGCGTTACAAGTCAAGACTTGCTAAACAAGTAAACGGACTTTCTGCATAATGCTTGCAACGCCTCAGTAATGAGGCAACTGTTTAACTGTACGTCCGTCCTGACCGGCTCAGCCATTAGGACAGACTGGCAATTATACATCTACAAAAACGACCTTCTTTTTAGAAGGTCGTTTTTGTATGTTCAAGCGCCTAATAGGCGAAGCAGAAACAATTCTAGCAATAGCTGCTTGTCCTTTTTACCGGTTTTCATTTCATAATCGATCGTTGACAGCTCTTTGACAATCTGCTTGAGCTCTTCTTCTGTAAACAGTCTTGCCTGATCCATAGCAAGTTTGACGCGGAATGGGTGAACTTTTAGATTTGAAGCAATTTGTTTTTGCCCATATCCTTGCTGAGCGAAATACTTTGTCTGCAAAATCAAACGAAATTGAGTGGATATAAGCGCTAATATTTTAATGGGTTCCTCATTTTGTTTCAGCAAATCATAAAACATCTGCATGGCCTGAGAGCGGCGTCTGTTGACAATTTGGTTAATTAATTCAAAAATATTCTGCTCTAAGCTTCTTGCAACAAGCTGATTAACATCCGCTAATTCAATTTCTTCTCGTTCTCCAATATATGTACTGAGCTTCCTGACCTCTTGAAACAATGAGGATAGGCTCCCTCCGCACAGCATCACAAGCTGCTCAGCTGCTTCAGAGGAAATCGACTTTCCTTCTGTTTTCACCAGTGTAATGGTGAAATCCGTTGTTTCTTTTGGGTTTAACTCTTTTGCCTCAACCATAGCCGCTTTCTTTTTTAGCAATTTGGTGATTTTCTTCCGTTCATCCAGCTTTTCATATGGTGCCAATAAGACGAGAATGGTATAAGGCGCCGGCTTTTCTAAATACGCTTCTAACAGAGAAAGCTCATGCTCAATCTTCTCCTTTTTCTTTTCCGCTGTAAGAAAATAAGGGTTCTTAATCACAACAAGACGCCTTTCTCCCATGAACGGAAAGGTTTCTGCATCTGTCACAGCCTGTTCAAGCGGTACCTCTTCCATATCAAAGACGGAGTAATTAAAATCCTTTGTCTCCTCATCTACTACAGTTTGTCTTAATTTAGCTGCTGTTTCTTGCAGTAAATACGTTTCTTTTCCATATAAGCAATAAACGGGATGGATATCCCCTCTTTTTAAATTGTTCCAAACCTCAAAGACCATAAATTGAATCCCTCTCTTTCACTTCCTCCTCTATCCTAAAGTGTGCGAAGACATTAGTAAAGAGGAAGCTGAAAGTACCGCCTCCTCATTTATAGTAAACGTCTGGTGCAAGCTCCCGGGTCAGCTTGCCACAGACGATATTCATAAAATGATCATGAAAATGGAAAACGGTTACTTTACCTTCTAGCAATTCCAAATGAGTTCAAGTATACTAAAATTAGCCAGGAGGGATGAAAATGAATGAATTTGAAAAAAATGTTCAAAGCAAGCGGAATGATGTGACCGACTCAGCCGTTGGTTTTATCGTCACATTCGGATTTTTCGCCTCAATGTTTATTTTGGCCACCATTATACACCTCGTTGGATCTTAACTTCATGAATGCTACATGACTGCCGTTTTGGCAGTTTTTTTATTGATTTTGTAAGATATCATATGGAGGATGCGTGTAAAACGTTCCTTTCTCCTCAAGAAATTCATATGTCACACTCCCGTCTCGATCTGTACGGTACACCTTCGTTTGATGATCCATGAGTTTTTTCAAGACATCCTGATGAGGATGCTGATAACGATTGCGTTCACCAGCCGAAATGAGTGCATGCGACGGCTCTAGATGCCGAAGCCACTCCTCACTTGTTGACCCTTTGCTCCCATGATGCCCAACCTTTAAGATATCTGCTCGCAGGTGAGGGTAGGCTTCCATAATGTCTCGTTCCCCTTCATGTTCAAGATCTCCAGTGAACAGAAACCTTTTCCCACCAAGAGTAAAAGCTAGAACAAGTGAATCATTGTTCTTACTTGTCACCCGGTGTTTCGAAGGGTGGAGAACCTCAAATGTGTGCTCTCCAACTTGGAGCTGATCTCCTCTTTCTAATTCAACAATCATAATCCCTTTTTCAGCGGCTTCTTTTAACAGTTTTGCATCCTCTGGACTTCGGGCAAAACCTTTTGGTATAGCCAGCCGCTTTACTTTATTTCGCTTGATTAAATGAACCGCTTCTCCCATGTGGTCTTGATCTGCATGCGTGAGAATCAACACATCAAGTTTTGCTATACCTTTTGAATGGAAAAACGGGATTAGCGTTTGATCACCGATCGTAGATACTTTACGTCTTTTTTTCCATGGTTCATCATCAAAAGAAAGTCTGCCACCTGTGTCCACAAGTAGATGTCCCTTTCGGTAAGGGAGCTGAATAAACAGACTATCCCCTTGTCCGACATCCAGCATCGTGACCTCTCCTTTTTGGAGAAAATTCGGGGTGAAATAGTGTGCACTCAAGACACCAATGAGTAATAGAATCGGCACGGCATAGGATTTAACGGACATTTTGCACTCCATCATAAATAGCAGAAAAACAATAGCACTCACTTCAAGCAGAATATGCCACCAAGTCGATTTCATAAAAATTAAGTTGAACCCATCAAAAACTGCCATATGTGCTGACAACTGATGACTTAGCTGGATGACCGAATCAAGCAGCTGGAACAACGCTAGCCCAAGCGGAAGATAAATGATAGACAAAAGAAAAAAGAGTAAGGACAGAGGCAGGACAACTGTCGTATAAAAAGGCACAAATATCATATTCAATGGGATGCTCAGCAAAGAAAATAGCTGAAAATGATATAAAAGAACAGGAAGCGAGGCAAGCTGTGCAACAAATGAGATCAGGAATAACTGCATCACTGCGCTTTTCGCTTGTGATAGGATTCTGGTCGATAACAAAATAAAAAACGTCACCACGAATGAAAGCTGAAATCCGATATCGAATAGATATAGAGGATGAATCGCTAATAAGAATAAAAACGCTGCGCTTAATACGACAGCAGAGGACTGTTTCATTTCTTTTGGCAGGCTTGTCATCACTAAATAGATTCCTGCCATAAGGCAAGCTCTTAAAACTGATGGTGCAGCACCTGTCAAACAAGCATAAACTGGAAGAAAGCATAATAGAAGAAGACGTGCTGTCTCTCTAGTCACACCGGCACGAAGCAGACACCAAAATAAACAGGCAAGAAGCGTTTGCACATGGAGTCCTGAGATCGCTAACAGATGAATAATGCCGAGCATTTGATAGTCTCTTAGTGTGTCAGAATCTATCAATTCTCGTTCTCCAAAAATAAGAGCCTGTACAATACCTACAGAGTTTTTCGGTACATGATCTTCTAAGAATTTTAAGCCCTTTTGCCTCATCTTTTGAAGAAAATAGGAAGGACGATCATTTTTTGTACAGCCTTTGATTGACTGCGGTAAGAAAATAGCGCGAATGCCTTTTGATTTTAGAAATTGATCGTATTGAAACCCGTTAGGAATGGTTGCGTGTTTAGGTCGTCGAACATCACCTGTCATATGACAGCTCATACCTGGCTCTATATCTTTTAGCGCCTCTTTTTCACGCTCTGTTTGAATGGTATAGAAAGCGGCTAGACGCTCATCTTCTGTTGACACAGTCGCCGAAAAACGATTGCCATCTGTTTTCGGAATCGTTTCAATCACAACGGAGCCGGAAAAGAGTTTTTCTTGAACAGGTTGATCTTTTTCAAAAGACTCATGAACCATAAAAATAAGAATATAGACAGCTCCACATAGGCTGATCATGAGAAAGAGTTTGGGAATTTTTTTCAGTAGACTGAGAAGGAAGATGATGAGAAGAAAGAGAAGGAAATACATATGAAGATGATATGCAGCCAGAGCAATTCCAACAGCTGCTGAAATTGCCCCAAACGGCAAATAATTAAACATACGAAGTAAATAATTGATTCGCCTTCTCATGCATATCGCGAATTTCTGATTCACTAAGTCCTGATTCACTTAGTTTGCCAATTAGATCTGCAACAAAGGCTAATTTTTCTTGATTTTTTAAGTCGATGATCATTTCATCAAGTTCAACTTGTTCCGTTTGAACACCTGCCTGCTCAAATAAATCAATGGCGTATGGGTGATTTTTATAATCCTTTGCATAGTATACGGTTCGAATACCTGCTTGAATAATGGCTTTACAGCACTGCAAACAAGGAAAATGTGTGACATATATTTCAGCATCGGATGTAGGTGCACCAAATTTGGCACATTGTAAAATAGCATTCATTTCCGCATGGATGGTGCGAACGCAGTGATGATCAATGACATAGCATCCCACATCTGCACAATGGACATCACCAGCAATTGAGCCATTATATCCTCCCGCAATGATACGCTTGTCTCTGACGATGGTCGCCCCAACAGCTAACCGCTCACAGGTGCTTCGTAAAGCAAGCAAATGGCTTTGTGCCATAAAATATTGATTCCATGAAATTCTTTCCACGAGCTGATCCCTCCAGAATGATGGTTGGTATTAAGTGTACATGCCTTCCTTCTATACCGTCAATTCTACTTAACGGTCAATTCATTTTTCAGCCGTTCAATGGTCTTCTCCCCAAAACCTGAAATGTTCCGCAAATCTTCAATTTGTTGAAATTCTCCGTGTTCCTCTCTGTACGTAATGATGGCTTCTGCTTTAGCTGGCCCTATTCCATTAATGGTTTGCAATTCCGCCGCATCAGCCTGATTGACATTGACACCTTGATTCTTTTCATTACCTGATAGAACGCTTGCACCTGCTGTTTGTGTGTCTCTCTCTGCTTCTCCCTGCTTCCGGACATAAATCATCATACTGTCTTCTAATTTTGCTGCTTGATTAATTTCAATCGTGTCTGCTTTACTAGTAAAGCCTCCTGCCCTTCGAATGGCTTCTTCTACCCGCGCATCAGGCTGAAACGTATAAACACCTGGCTTTTTTACAGCCCCTTTGACCTCCACAAAAATGGAGGATGATTCATTATCGGTCTTTTCTTGTTTGTCTTCTAATGTGACTTGTTTGTCTTGATCGCCCTTCAATACACTTGGCTCTCTAGTGCCCCCCTTATTTCCTACCAAAAGGAAGAAAGTGATGATGATCGCGCCCATGAGCCCAGCTCCGATATAAAGACTGTATTTTTTCAATGGAATGAATCGCTTCAAGTGCTCACGCTTCTTTCAATCATATTTTTCTATTGCTCAACATACTGTTTAGAAGATAACAGATCCTATGCGCCTAAGGAGGGAGAACGTTTGAATATCGGGATAATCGGTACAGGAAACATGGGTACCATACTTACTGAGGCATTTATTGAATCAAAGGCAGTCAATCCCTCATCCATCACCATCACAAACCGGACCATTGAAAAAGCGTTCAATATAAAAAAGAACCACCCAGATCTTGAAGTTACGAAACAGCTTACAGGAGCTATCACGAATAAAGATTTTATCTTTGTTTGTGTCAAACCGCTTGATATTTATCCTCTGTTAAAGGAAGTGAGCCCTCTCTTAACAGAGCAGCAAACCATTGTCATCATCACAAGTCCGGTTCATCCTGAGCAGCTTCAGGATGTCGTTCCTTGTCAAACAGCCAGGCTGATTCCAAGCATTACGAACCGCGCTTTATCAGGAGCGTCACTTTTAACATTTGGATCGTCATGTAATGTCACAACGAAAACAGCGTTAAGACAATTAGCTTCCTGCATTTCAACACCTATCGAAATTCATCATTCGATTACAAGAGCGGCGTCAGATATCGTCAGCTGCGGTCCTGCCTTTATCAGCTTCCTCGTTCAGAAAATGATTGAAGCAGCCGTTGAAGAAACGGATATTTCTAAAGAAGAAGCCACCTCCTTATCAGAAGATATGCTTGTAGGGCTTGGCCGTTTGATCGAAAAAAGAGTCTATACCCTTCCGACACTGCAAGACAAAGTGTGTGTAAAAGGCGGCGTCACTGGTGAAGGGATTAAAGCACTTGAAGCAGGTGTTCAAGATATGTTTCACCGCCTTTTTCAAAACACACATGAAAAATTCGATGAAGATCTTGAAGCAGTTGCGCATCAATACCCGCCAAGTGTGTTTACTGATGATCACAGAAATTAATCAACTCTGCAACAAGCGAAAAAAGGATTTTAAAAAACCATCGTTCCATTAAACGATGGTTTTTGGTTTCTTAGCTGAAATGAAATATCTTTCGGCGAATTCCCCGGGCGCTTCATTTGTAAAATCAGCAGTCACGTCTATTTGTTCAAAGCCAGCGGACTCAAGGAACGCCGCATACGTCTCAAATGGAAATGTACGCTGTTCATGTGTCTCATCATAACGCTGATACACGTCTCCGTCCTTTACAAAAAAGCTTAAATCGTGAATGACCGAATACATGTCATCCCCTTTACCACTCTGCCAAATATAGCTGATCTCTTCATCTTGATCGGCATAAGTCGAACCTGGGAATACCTTATCCATTTTATAAGGAGTATGAACATCAAAGAGTAAAACCCCATCTGCCTCTAAAAGCTGAAACATGTTTTTAAAGGTTTTTTTGACATCATTTTCGTTTTTTAAGTAATTCAAGGAATCACAGCATATAACCGCCGCTTGAAAGAATTGCTCAAAACCCGTCAGCTCTCTCATATCTTGATGTAAAAATTGAATGGACTGCTTTTTCGCCTGTGCTTTTTGCTGCGCGAAAGCCAGCATTTCTTCACTGAGGTCAATTCCTGTGACTGCATGACCCTTTTCAGCTAACCGAAGAGAAATCTCTCCAGTTCCACAGCCAACATCAATAATGGCAGCATTCGGTTTGATATTCTGCTGGATCCACTGAACCCATTCATCATAAGGTGCATGTGTCATGAGCTCGTCATATACACCTGCAAACCCTTGATAAATCATGAGTTAATGCCAAGTGAAAGCGTTTCTCTCGGCGCATCTCCCCATAGCTTCTCTAGGTTGTAGTATCCTCTTTCTTCTTTGTGGAACACATGAGCTATGACATCACCAAGATCAATCAATACCCATCTTGCTTCATCAAAGCCCTCCATCTTCTTCACTTCAATTCCACTTTCCTCTGCAAGATGTTTTACCTCTCTTGCAATGGCCTGAACTTGTTTATCAGAGTTCCCGTGACAAATGAGAAAATAATCGGCAACAAGTGAAATTCCTTGCATATTAAGGGCAATAATATCCTCCGCCCGTTTATCATCGCATGCTCCTGCCGCGACGTTTAAAATTGATGATGAATCCATCCAAATTCCTCCTTAATTGTTCTTATGCACAAGTGAGTTGTAAGTCGCAAGCGTATCTGGATAGACTGGCTGGTTCTTTTTCAATAAAAAGCTGATCGTGTTTTTTAGTGATTGAATCAGTGCGCTATCTAGATCTTGCTCTGCTAACTCTCTTACCTCTTCAACACCAGGGAAATGACGTCCTGGTTCGATATAATCAGCGACATAAATGACCTTTTCAAGTAATGTCATGTTTGGTCTGCCTGATGTATGAAATTCAATAGCCGTTAAAATGTCTTGGTCGTTAATAGCTACTTCCTTTTTAACCAAATAGGCACCGACCGGGGCATGCCAAAGCTCGGGCGAATATTCCAGCAATAGAGGGTTCATCTGCTCCTTTTGGATAATCCCCTTCATTTCATCCTTTGGTCTAAATTTCGCATAATCATGAAAAATAGCGGCGATTTCTGCTTTTTTCACATCTGCACCGAACCGTTCCGCTAATGAAATAGCTGTCTCCATAACCCCGAGTGTATGTGTATATCTATGCTCTGTTAACTGCTCTTTGACACAGTTCAATGCTTCTTCACGATTCATATAAGTGATGCTCCTTTATATAACGCTCAACAGGTTTCGGTATCAAATAATCGACAGGTTTTTCCTGCAAGATTCGCTGCCTAATCAATGTCGATGATACATCAAAAGCTGGAACATCTGCAAATAAAAGAGGATATGTCGTATTTCCGGTATAACCCGGTCTTTTCATCCCAATAAAAGTAATCATCTGAAGCAAATCATCAATCCGATGCCATTTTGGCAAATACTCGACCATGTCCGCTCCAATCATAAAAAAGAACTCATCTTCAGGGTGACGCTTCTTTAAAAGCTCCACCGTATCTACTGTATAAGATGGACCCTCTCGCTCCATTTCAATGAGCTTCAATCGAAAATGTGGATTTGACTGGATCGCCGCTTCCACCATTTTCACCCGGTGACGACTATCTGCTCGTTTCCGGTCTGTTTTATGAGGAGGCTTGTGATTTGGGATAAACCAAATTTCATCAAGCCCTACTTGAAAACGCACCTCATTTGCCATCAGTAAATGCCCATTATGAGGAGGATCAAACGTACCGCCGAACAACCCTATTTTTTTCATATCACATCCACCTTTACGGCAGCTTAATTTGTTTATTTTCCTTCGATTCTTTATAAAGGACAATCACATTTCCGATCGTTTGAACAAGTTCAGCTTTTGCACCTTTGACAAGTGCTTTCGCAACTTCCGTTTTGTCCTCGTCGCAGTTTTGTAATACGCTGACCTTTAACAGTTCTCTTACTTCAAGCGCCTCGGAAATTTGCTTGATCATATTGTCATTTACCCCGCCTTTTCCTACTTGAAAAATAGGCGATAAATGATGTGCTTTTGCACGTAAAAAACGTTTTTGTTTCCCTTTTAACATGGTGTTCCTCCTAATTTCTGTATCACAATTGACTTCATTTTTCTTACGTCAGGCGTGATGCCTGTCCATAGTTCAAAGGCTCTAGCTGCTTGTCCAACAAACATGCCGACACCATCTACTGTTTTCAAACCTAACCCGGCTGCTTCTCTGAGCAGTTTTGTTTCTATTGGATTATACACAATATCACAAACGACCGCTGTTTTTTTTGCGTTTGCTAAAGAAATCGGGGTTTCTTCAACATTCGGGTGCATACCAATAGAGGTTGTATGGATGATGACATCATATTCCCCAAGCTGCTCTTCCGCCGTCTTTAATGTAATGGCACTAGAAGTGATGTTCCCATCTGCACTTTCAATTAAAGCCTCAGCTTTTTCAATGGTGCGGTTGGTGATATCAAAGCTTTTCGGTGCATAGCCAGCAATTGTCGTATAAATTGCTCTTGCCGCTCCTCCAGCACCAATTAGAAGAAATGAAAGCTCTGATAATGGCTGATCTAAGGCTTCAAGCAATGAATGAAGAAAGCCCTCTCCATCTGTGTTGTATCCAACGAGCTGACCTCCTTCGAGCCGCACCGTATTGACGGCACGCAGGCGTTCAGCTGTGACATCAATTTTGTCTAGGTACTGCATGATGTCTACCTTGTGCGGAACAGTGACGTTAAAGCCGCTGATTCCTAAGGCTTTCATACCGCTAATCGCATCTTTCAGGTCATCATTTTCTACTTGAAAACCGTGATAATGTCCATCAATTCCAGCATCCTTTAATGCTGCATTATGAATATCTGGAGACATTGAATGGCCAACAGGGTTACCGATTACTCCGTATAAAGGTTTCAAGGTCTCTCCCCCTCTGAACAATTATATTAACGAACGTCTCATAAACACATGCACGCCTTTTGGCGCATAGACTTTAATTTGCTTACCTGCATCATTTGCCGTGATCCATCCTAAGCCTGAGAAAACGATATCCATTTTGGGCTGATCAATGGTAAAGGTATGCGGAACGAGTGCTGGAAAATCTTCCATCCCCTCTTTTGATGGCGGTGATAGCAGTTCCCCTGCATGTTTTTCATATAAATCATCTGCGTTCTCTAACTTTGTTCTGTGTATGTTCAGCTCATTTGGCATATAGCAGACAAATGACGTTCTGCCGCCTTTTACATAATCAAATCGAGCAAGCCCGCCAAAATAAAGCGTTTGTGCTTCATTTAATTGGAACGTTCTCGGTTTCAATTCTTTTTTCGGCGTTAAGATCTTCAAGTCATTTTTGCTGACATAGTGCGCCATCTGATGACGATTGATAATGCCCGGCGTATCAAATAGAGCAGATCCATCATCAAGCGGGATCTCAATGGCATCAAGTGTTGTACCTGGATATTGTGATGTGGTAATCACGTTCTCTTCGCCAGATACTTCTTTGATGATTCGATTGATAAATGTAGATTTCCCAACATTCGTACAGCCGACGACATAGACATTTCTTCCCTCGCGATAATGATCGATCGCTTCCATCACCTCAGGTACGCCCTGACCTCTGCTTGCACTGATTAAGAACACATCGATCGGGTTCAATCCGTTTTCTTTCGCTTCCCGTTTCATCCAATGAATCAAACGATCTTTTTTCACGGATTTCGGTAAAATATCTACTTTGTTGCCGACGAGTAAAATCGGGTTACCACCGACAATACGACTCAGCCCATTTATCCAGCTTCCGTTAAAGTCAAAAATATCAACGACCTTGACAATCAGAGAATCTGTCTCTCCGATGCTGTGCAATATATTTAAAAAGTCGTCTTCCGTTAAAGAAACATCTTGTATTTCATTGTAGTTCTTTAACCTAAAACAGCGCTGACAGATCACATCTTCTTTCAATAGAGATGCTGCCGGCGCATATCCTAATTGATCTTTATCTTCCGTCTGAATGGCTACACCGCAGCCAATACAAACAACCTTTTCCATTATTACTCTTCCTCCCACTGAATGTGGCCCTTACGCTTTAAGGCTCCTAAAATTCTGCGTTCAATCTGCCTGTTAAATTTAGTGAAAAATCCGTCTGAGGCAGCAACAGGGACGACCAAAATCGTATGGAAGCCGTGACGATTCCCGCCTAGAACATCGGTCATAAGCTGATCCCCAATGACCACCACATCTTCTTTTTTCAATTGCATATCAGCGACAGCCTTATTAAAAGCTCTTCCCATCGGCTTTTTCGCTTTATAAATAAACGGGATATGAACGGGTTCAGAAAAAAGCTTGACCCTTTTTTCATTATTGTTCGATACAATCGTCACTTGTATCCCGTGATCCTTCATTTCTTGAAACCATTCAATTAAGCGGGGCGTCGCACTTGGACGATCCCATTCTACTAGTGTGTTATCTAAATCGGTAATAATTCCTTTTACATTTCGTTCTTTTAGTTTTTGCGGTGAAATGTGGAAAATGCTTTTCACAAATTCATCCGGTAAGAAATACTTCTTTAGCACAATTTGCACCCTTTCTTCCATTGGTTTTTCAGCGATTGTGTCGAATCAAATCACAATTTGTCTGTCTATCGAATACAATGAAAAAGTTTTCGACATATGATGAGGACCTTCAACAGGTGTGGATAATTTTACACACATTATCCACCTATATTCCATCACGCTTTCATTCAATTATAAACACTCTACCCACAAGTTATCCACTTCACCATGTGGATAACAGAACGATTGTTCTTGTTTCCCATTCATGGTAGATTAAAGGTACTTCAGAGACATTCGATCAACCTATGATGATATGTCTTTTCCTCAAGTTTTATGCCAACTTTTTCAGGGGAGGTGTTTTTCCCATCATATGGGTTTCTAGTATGAAAAAGCTGTCAGATGATTTACTTATAGAATCGTACTATAAAGCAAATGAAATGAACTTAAATCGCGACTTCATTGAATTAATTGAGACAGAAATGAAAAGACGTTCGCTCGGGCATATGCTCTCTGTTTCCTCTTAATTCCATATCACAGGAACCATGCCTCCCGAGCACTCTCCTTTTTTAAACTCAGGTGACTGATATTATATCACTTGCGCTATAGGCTTACTACTATTTTCCGTAAAAAACACCCCTTCTTAACAAAGAAGAGGTGTCTTATTTGCAAGGCTGTTCATTCCAAAACCATAACCCTCCACCTACGACCAAAATGACCACAAGGAACACAACAAGAAAAGCGTAACCGATTCCTGCTCCTTGAGCTGGATAAGGCGAACACGCAGGGTAAGGATAAGGGCATCCCCACATATCAGTTACCTCCTTCTAGGAAGATATACTGTTAGACTATGCTGGATGGATGGTCTTGTTTAGGCAGATGGCCATCATTTAAAAATGTTTAATGACATCACGCTCTTTGATTTCGTTATAAATGATTCTTGCCCCTTTTGGCGTCATATGATTGCCAGAAGGGTCGATCAAACCTGATTGAATCAGCGCATTGTCACTATCTTCGCCTGCTTCTCGGATGAACGCTTTCCAGTTGTCGACAAGCGGTACTTGCTGATCCTTGGCTAGTTCTCTCGTGATGTCATTATAGGAATTTTGCCAAGCTCTTGCCCCGCCTCTCTCAGTAAAATAAGATGACTTATACCTAGAGTAATAATACAAGCCCTTTTTTCCGCCTTCTACAACAGGAACGCACGTCATGAGAATCGGGGTAATACCTGCTTTTCTACTTTCAGAAATGAAGTAGGTTATATTTTCTTTAAATCTTTTTTTCGTCACTCGGGGATGTTTCCCGTCTAAAATCGCCGCATCATTCGTACCGAACATGATGAGGACGTAAGTTGGTTTCTGCTTTAAAATATCCTGCTCAAAGCGAAGCTTCGCATCTTCAGTCGTCTGCCCGCCAATCCCTGCGTTCTTCACTTGAATTTGACCGCGCTCGACGTTTTTCATGAGATTCACCCATTTTTCAGATGTTGGATAATCTCGAAAGTCCCAGTTTGATCCCTTTGTATTGCTGTCGCCAAATGCAATGACACTTTCTTGTTCTGGCTTTGAACACCCAGCAACGACACAAAGCAGGATGAAAAGGACAACATATTTCTTCACAACATTCACCTCCAAAAGCCCTCTTCATATAGTAAACGACAAGACTTTTGGTTTCAATGAATGACTGTTTTTGACGAATACTTCCTAGTGCAGTTGAACAGGTACATACGCTTTGTCATGATGCAGCAGTTCGCTCACTTTGACAAATTCATAGCCTCGATCCTTTAATTCAGGTATCACTTGTTTCAGTGCTTCGACCGTCTGCTTCCGGTTTCCCCCGCCATCATGCAAAAGAATGATATCGCCGCCTTGAATGTGATCAATAATCCGGCTTGCTATTTTGCGTGAGCCTGGTCTTGACCAGTCCTTCGGATCTTGCGTAAAGGACCACATGACCACATCATATCCTTGTTTTGACAAAATGCGGAAAGATTTCATCGTCAAGCGGCCGCCAGGAGGGCGAAATAATAAGGGCCCTCCTGGCTGGAGTGAAGCGATATGAGCCGCTGATTCTTTTAGCTCCTGCTTGATCTCCTTTGATGATAACAGGTCAAAATACGTATGATTCATCGTGTGGTTGCCAAGCTCATTTCCCTCGCCTACGATTCGTTTCGCAATCTCTGGATATGTATGAATCCGGCTGCCTATAGCAAAAAAGCTGGCATTCACTTGATGCTCCTTCAGCACATCTAATACTTGATTCGTGTACACTGGATGAGGTCCATCATCAAAGGTCAGTGCAATCTTTTTTCGTTCCTGTCTCATGTCCCAAAAAGCTCGTCCTGTTTTTTCTAGGTCGATTCTTTTTAATGTTCGAGCTTCTATTTTATTAGGAACAAACGTGCATAGCATTAATATACACATCAAGACATGCAACCCTCTCACTTGACCGCCTCCACAGAACATTCTTACAGATTAAATTGCCCGCTTTTTAATGAATCATTCAACATTCAAGGTCACGATCCGCATCTCTGGCTTCTTTTTTACATAAAAAAAAGCTGGCCATCAGGCCCGCTTTTTGTTTCACGTTTGGTTTCTCTCTTCAACTGTCGAACGTTGCTTAGAATTCATACAGACACTCTCCTTCTTGGATTTGATTTTGAGCCCATAATAATTTCCGATAATACTGGTTGGACTTCTGGTATTGTTGAGAGGCTTCTAAGGCTGTCGCAATTTCTAGTGAGATATCCTCTATATAAGAGTATAGGCTAAGTTTTTCCAAATAATCAATGGTTTTTTGCAGTTGTTCTTCATTCATTTCTTGAACATATAAAGCATCTAGATACTCAAACATATGACAGAACAGCTGGTCTTCATGCTTCTTTGCAGCTAATTTTCCCTCCTCTAATATGCGGCATGCTGCTACTTGTTCATTTTGTCTAAAAAGCAGTTTTGCCAGCGTATAGAGCGTATGCGGAAGCGTGGGAAGCTGCTCTTTACAGGCAATATTAGCCGATTCTGTTAAATAGCGTTCTGCTTCCTCAAGGTAGCCCAGCTCCCCATAACATTTCCCTAAATTATAAAGCGCTGAACTGTATATCCGCGGGTGATCAATTTGTGATGCGAGCTGTTTTGCCTTTTTTAAATGAGGCAGTGCTCGGTCTTTTCGTTTTAAATCTTGATAGTTTCCTGAGATCACAAACAGGCACTGAATGATGCGAATAGAATAAGCATCATGCTGATCGTATATTTCCAGCGCCTTTAAAATATGATGCATCGAGACATGCGTTTGCTTCATAATATAGTAGGCTTCCGCTACTTTAAAATGAAATTCAGCCTGCTCAATATCATCAAATACCATAGACAGCTGTTTTTCTGCCACTCGGTAATATTTGACGGCTTCTAAATATTCTTTTTGACTAAACTCATGCATGCCACGAAAAAATGCATGGTAATAATGCAGCATATCAGATAACTCATGATTGGAGTTTTCGATTTTATCGACAAGATTAGATACTGAGAAAGGTTGATATTTTGAAGGGTGTATATAGTCAAGCATGATCTGGTGCCGAAAACACATGAGCTGATAATAAATCAGTAAATGCTGGTCCTCTTCCATCCGTTCAATTTCCGCTTCTACTTCTGCTTTTAGGATTTCCGCATCTGGAACACTGAACTGCCGTATCATTCGATACCATTCATTAATTTTCATACCTACATGTGAAGAAAGAACCTTCCCCATGTTCCGAAAAAACCCCTTCCTTTTCGGTCTAATATTACATATTTTAGCACGCTTCTTGACCGCCAAGCACCGCAAAGAAACCGCAAACATATGAGAAGGGAAGCAAAACAAGACGAACAGAAGCCCGTTTTTTTCGAAAAAGATGATTTTTTCATCGTACAGACACAGACAATCCCCCCTTCACATACATTTGAGGATATAGGCAGTGGCCTAAACATGGTGGAGGTGAAAATCGTGGCAGGAGTATTTACAGCGATGGGATTGATGGTCAAAGAATTGGTGTTCTTAGTGTCCTATGTCAAAAACAATGCCTTTCCACAGCCCCTTTCGGGAGATGATGAAAAAAAATACTTAGCCCTTATGGCAGAGGGCGATGAACACGCGAGAAATATGCTGATTGAACATAACCTTCGGCTCGTCGCCCATATTGTCAAGAAATTTGAAAATACCGGGGAAGACGCAGAAGACCTCATCTCCATCGGGACGATCGGACTCATTAAAGCCATCGAAAGCTATTCCTCTGGAAAAGGAACAAAGCTGGCAACGTATGCCGCGCGGTGTATTGAAAATGAAATCCTGATGCATTTACGCGCGCTCAAAAAGACAAAAAAGGATGTCTCCTTGCATGACCCCATTGGTCAGGATAAAGAAGGCAATGAAATTTCTTTAATTGATGTCTTAAAATCCGAAAATGAAGATGTGATTGATACGATTCAGCTCAACATGGAGCTTGAAAAAGTAAAAGAGTATATCGACATTCTCGACGGCCGGGAAAAAGAAGTGATCGTCGGCCGGTTCGGCCTTGATTTAAAGAAAGAAAAAACGCAGCGGGAAATAGCCAAGGAGCTCGGAATATCGCGGAGCTATGTGTCCCGGATTGAGAAGCGGGCGCTGATGAAGATGTTTCATGAGTTTTACCGGGCGGAGAAGGAGAAACGGAAGCGGGAGAAGGGGAAGTGAAAATAAACTTTTCCCAACTTCTATTAAAAAAACAGACCTTGTTGGGTCTGTTTTTATTTTATCATCATCATTTAGCTCATATATACAAAAGAAAGCTATGTCATGTTTTATCCTCATTTATTTCACCATGATGTTTTCTTTTAAAAAACGTTCAAAAAGCTTATGACCTTCCTCCTCAATTAGATCATCTTCAATCAGATATTCTCCAATCAATAGCCCTAGATCATCCCACTGCTCATATTCCTTCAAAAGCGTTATACCATCACTTTTTTGATCAAAAAACAATAGCCATCTTCCTGTCTCTAAACTCTTAAAAAACACGCCTTCATAATCAAAACCATGTTCGTAATATCCTACATGTAAATGCATAGTATCGTCTAACCTATGTACTCTTTCATCTGTACACACTTTCATTTTACTCCCTTAACTTTTCTTATCATGCTGAAAATCAATATCCCTCAACTCGACCCATTCAACAAAATCAGGAACCTTTTTTGTCAGCAAAAAATGGTGAACGATTTGATAAGCTTGATCACGATTGATGAAGCTACACGACGGCACATACAATGGCGATCCCGCAACATCATGTTCAATTGTTTCTATTTGTTCTATCTTTTTAAAAGGGACTAAAAAATTCGGATACCTCATGATCAAGAACCCATACGGTTCAGTATAAAAGAAAACTAGACTTTCACTTTCCCAATCTTCCTCTATCTCAATGGAAGATTCCCCGTTTCCTTGTTTCCAATACTGTTCACCCTCTTGAAAGAAGATCTTTTTCAAGAATTCTTCGCCCGGATTTTCGACTGGATCGCCTGTAGGACCGTAGTACAAAAACATCCATATCTCTCCTTCATGCCTATATCAATTTGTTATCCAACTGTTCTATTTCCTTCAAATTTATAAAAAGCTTGTGGTTCTTCGTTTAATTTCAGCAAGTGATATAGCTTTGGGTTTAGCTTTTGAAAAGTTTGCTTGCTGACCCATTTTACTTCTTCAATATCATGATCCGGATCGAGAATACTCATTTGTCCTCCGGTGATTTCAGCAAAGAAGGTGATCATCAGTGCATGATGCTTTTTGTCTTGAAAGAATGCTTCTCGAACCGAATGAAGTTCATTTACTTTGCAAATATACCCTGTCTCTTCTTTCACCTCACGGATCACGGCTTGATGCAGTTGTTCGCCTTTTTCTACAGCACCACCAGGAAGCCCCCAATATCCCTTTACGTTTTTGACCATTAAAATATTTTCTGCCTCATCATTCATAATAGCTGATACTACGTCTACTCTTTTCAAATGAATCCCCCTCAATCATTCTCTTTTCTCATCAATTATCCAATAAATAGCACGAACTGTTCATTTCAATACATTCATTATACGGTATCCTTGATACAAGAGAATGGATAAGAAAGCAAACAGCTTTCGTGAGCAGATTGGAGGCCACAGCATGTGGATCATCATCATTTTACTTATTGTCCTCATTGGGTTTACAGGGAATATCGTTTCTTTATTAAGACAAATGAAAGAATCAAACGAGAAAATTATACAACTGTTAGAACAGCAAAAACCGAAAAAATAAAAACCTCACTCTTTTAGAGAGAGGTTTTTTAGAGTAAGCCATTATTCTTACCGTTTCTCATGAAGCAACATATATCTGATTCGACGAATATAATGCAGCGCAATATGAACGAGACATAAAATGAGCCCGATCATCGCAAGAATATAAATGGGCAGCATCAAACCAGGTACATAGTTGACGATAAAACCCAAACAAAACGCTGTCAGCATATATAGGCTGATCAACCTCATCAATACCATTCGAAGCCCTCCCTTTCTACAACTCTAACATCATTTCCTTTATTTTCATAATTGGATTTAAAAAATGCGAATCCACTAAGATTCGCATGATCATTACGTATTCAATTCACCTTTCTTCGCCCGCGCTTCCTTCCACTGCTCAAGCTCTGACACTGTCAATAATTGATATCCTTGTTTGGTTAATTCCTTGATAATCGTGACAGCTGCGTTTGCCGAGGTGTCGTAGATGTCGTGCATTAAAACAGTTTCTCCGCTAGATGCATGTGTGAGAATGTAGTTGGCAACGTACTGGCTGTTGCGATATTTCCAGTCTTCTGGATCTACGTCCCAAAGCGTGACTTTCATGTTGACAGCCGCGTTAATTTGCCCGTTTGTTCCTCCATATGGCGGTCTAAAGTGAGTCGGTGTGAAACCGCTCGCTTTTTCAATGATTTGCTGGGTCTCTTCCACTTGTTTGACGGCTTGTTTTAATGGAAGTCTTGTGAGTAAAGGATGGCTATAGGAATGATTTCCGATTTCATTCCCACCCTTTCTGATTTCACCTAGCATATCAGGGTAATATTGAACCCTGTTTCCTAATACAAAAAATGTCGCATGTCCTTTGTTTTCTTTTAAGGCTTTTAAAATTTTTGAGGTCGTGGATGGATTTGGTCCATCATCAAATGTCAGGGCAATAGCTTTTTGACTCGGGTTGAATGTTGCTTGTTTTGGCAGTTTGACGAGCTTTCTTTTTGAGATCGGTTCTTTTTTCTCATTTTTGTTCTTTTCTTTATGAATGTATTCAGGCTTTAACATTCCTTTAAGCAGCGTTTTTTTAATCGCCAGCACTTGAGGCCCTTGTTCGCTTGGTGCGATTTGCCCTGCTGGAAAGTAGAATTCTATAAAACGATCTTTGATGGCAAAATACTGATAATGCTCTGCTGCAGGAGACGTTCCATGTTTGAGCAAATGCTCATTTTCAGCAAGAGAGCGATCTTTTTTTAATTCATTAAATGTCATTTGAGACAGTTTTTGCAGATCTTCTTTCTTTGATAAAAATAGATCATCTATTGATAAAAAATGCTGTTTCTTGAAATCAAAATTGAACAACTTCGTTTGATGTGCGCCTTTTACTCCGCCTTTCAATTCATATGTATTGAATTTTATCGCAGCGGTTTGCTTGGCATAATGAGTAATCTCGTAATCTATGTTTAATTCGTATCGATGATCTTCATCGACATCGTTTGCTTCACTGAATGATGTTTTGAATTTATCTAGCGCTGTTTCAGCAAATCTTTTCATCTCTTGATCTAGCTTTTCTTGATGAAACACCGGATAGTTGACAGCATATCTCATGTATCTCCCGTCATTCACGAGGGTGACTATTTCCACTTCTTTATAGCTCGCATCTTGTTCTACTTTCTTCTTCTCCGTCCCGCTTGCCTGCTGATTATGATAAAACGCAGCAATTCCGATGATGATTGCAAGTCCGCATAGGACGAGACTAATCTTCCATTTCATTGACACAATAATTCCCCTCTCGTGATGGCGTCATGCCTTGATGACGTGTGTTTGTAGGATAGACTTTGCGTGAACCCCATTTAGTTTTCAAAAAACAAACTCGTCACATTTTAGACACATTTTAAAAGAGGAATAGAAAAAGGGCTTGATTTCTCAGCCCTAACATTATTTTTGCATATATAGTTGAAATAATTTCGTTTCTTCATCAATCGAACTCGCTCGATCAAAAGCCGCTCTAAGCGTCTTTGTATTGTTCAATCGCTCATAAAGCATAGTCAATACAAAGATGAATGCCGCATTCCCATCAATGTAATCATCCGGCGCTACATAGGACATGGCACCTGCTTCTAAAAAGGCATCCGCTAGTTTTTTCTCACCTAGTGTGCAGCCTGTAGAAATAACGTGAACCCCTTCTAACGAAGCATATCGCTTGATTTCATCCACTCCAAAAGCAGCTCCTCTAGGCTCCCCATCTTCATATACATCTTCCCCTAATTCCGGCATGAGAAATGCTCCTTCTTCCCCATGAAACGATAAAAGAATGTAATCGATTTCTCCTCTATTTTTTCCAGATAACACATGGATCAGGTCATTTGGTCTTCCGATCCATTGCATATCGACTTTCACACCGAAGTTTTCAAGTGCTGCACGCAGCGCAAAAGATTCCAGCTCACTATTTGGTCCTGCTGCTAACATAATGCGCATCGTCTGTTGATCCACTTTTATCCCCTCCAGATTATGCTAAAAATAAAACCATTTTTTCCTCATCTGCATATGTATAATCAGGCCATTTTAGTGCTTTTTCTTCAAGTGCGTATGACTCAAATCCAATAGAGCGATACAGGCGTTTGGCTGAGTGATTGGTCGTCACGACTGATAAATACATTTGCTCGATGTCATGTCGTTCTCCGGCGAATGAAAGAACTTCTGTCATCAAGGCCTTGCCTACTCCTTTTCCGCGGGCACCCGCCGTTACATACATCGCTGCTACATTCGCTCGGTGCTTTAATTTCTGCAAATTTTCTTGGATGAGCGTGACCATGCCCACAAGTTTCCCTTGATCAAAGGCGCCAAAGGTCCACATCAATTGTACAGAAGCAAAACGAGCTGCGTATTTTTCTATTGTACCGATTTGCTCTTCTTCATAACTCATCGCAAAGCCCTCAGGATGTAATCGCAGTGCTTCTAGTCTCAATGCGGCATATTCTTCAGCATCATCTGGTGTTAACAATCGAATATTCAGAACATCGCCCCCCAACAGAATGATTAATACGTCCAATTTTATCTTGAAAGGAGATTTTGATCAAAATGTTTCTCCTGAAAATAAAAAGGCATCCCCTAAAAGGATGCCCCCTCCATTACCACTTACAGCGTTTCACTGGACGGCAGCAAGGGTTTTTGATATCACTGCCGCAATCGTATTCTTTCACGATATACTCGTTATGAGTCGACTCAGTGACAGGATAGTAGTTTTCAATTCTTTTGATGTTTTTGTTGACGTTTGTGATATGAGTTGGATGAATTTTTCTGATGGTTTGTTCATTCGTTCTTGTGTTGACAATTTGACGTGTGGGGAAAACAACCGTTTCATCTCCTCCATGGTTTCCTCTGCGAGGTCCAAAGAAAAAATCATCTAATCGATTCCGGCTCATCTCAACACCCCTTCAATTTGTCTTTCACTTACACTCTATCGTATGTAAGAGACGCCATTCGTGATTAGATGCTTGTCTATTTTTTAAAAATTCCGCTATTCATCTCGTATTCTCTTTCTTTACAAAAGGGTGATTTTAACATATTATACAAATGATATTTTGTGATAGAAGAAAATGTGCCCCATAGCCTTCCCACTCATCATCAAACACGAGGTGAACGATTTGATCAATACGACACAACCAATCGAACGAAATAAGCTAGACATTGCACTTGAACTGACTCAAATGCATTTGAATCGATATGAAACGAATCATCCTGATCAGCTGAGTGAGGTTTATGCGAAATACTATGCACTGCTTGAAGTGCTGGATTTATCTTCTTATGATCAATTGATTGATTTATTGCCAGATGAGCTAAAACAGACGCTTGAGTAAAAAACCCTCTATCCACATGGGATAGAGGGTTCTCTTTATACTCGTGCTGCCATATCGGTTTCGATTTGTTCTAAGCTTCTTCCTTTTGTTTCCACTAGTACAAAGCGGGTGAACAATAGTCCGATTAAGCAGATGACACCAAATGAGGAGAAAATGACCCCGAAGCTGAATTTGTCTGCCAGGATAGGGAACACGAGTCCAACGGCTAACGATCCCGTCCAGTTAAAGGCAGATGAAATACCTGCGCCGATACCTCTGACAGAAAGCGGGAAGATTTCGCCGATGATGATCCAAGTGATTGGTGCCCATGAGAAGGCGTAGCACAAGATAAAGCAGCAAAGTGAAATCAATGTTACCCAGTTTAAAATCCCTTCACTAACGCCAAGTGCACCTAATGCGGCTGGTGCAAAGAAAGAAAGGGCCATGCCCGTTCCCCCTACAGTGAGAATCGTTCGGCGGTCGAACCGGTCAACAAATTGTAAAAAGATCACGGTGGTGACGACAAAAATGACACCGACAATGACTGTAAAACCTGCGGCAACCTGAGGTGCAAGCCCTACATTTCGAGCAATACTCGTTGCATAATACACAATAGAGTTCGCCCCTTGAATTTGCTGAAGGGTCGCCATCCCAACCCCGATGAAAAGAGCCATTCTAAATTTCTTTTGAAACAACTCGCGAATACCAGAGCGTTCTTCTTTTGCGACTTCTAAAATTTCCTGCATCTCTGCTTCGATTTCCTCATGAGAAGAGCGCAGTGATCCTAATACTTCCCGTGCTTTATGAGCCATTCCGTGTTTAATTAAATATCTCGGAGATTCAGGAAGCTTCAGCATACCAATATAAAGCACGATGGCAAATAAAGCGGCACTACCGAGCATCCAGCGCCAGCTGTCTGGAATAGGTTCAAACACAAATGCGACAATATAGCTCAGCAATAGTCCGCTCACGATCATGAGCTGATTGAGCCCGGACAATTTCCCGCGAATTTTAGCAGGAGCAATTTCAGACATGTATGCCGGCACCAAAGATGAGGCTGTACCAACGGCTGTTCCTAAAAAGATACGTGCAATGGTTAGTGAAATCTCTTCTGGTGCGATAGCTGATCCGATCGCTCCGACAAAAAAGATAACAGATGAGACCAAAATAAGCTTTCTGCGGCCAAATTTATCCCCTAAGAGACCGCTTAAAATGGAGCCGATGATCGCCCCGCCCATTAATGAAGAGACGACAATTCCAAGCCATAATGGGCTGAGCTGAAATTCTTGCTGAATATGCCCTTCTGCCCCTGCAATAATCCCAATATCATATCCGAATAAGATGCCTGCAAAGGACCCGAAAAAGAAAATAAATTTGCTTGACACTTTTTTCTCCAAGTGGATGACCCCCTCACTTAATTAACCGCTTTCATTTCATCCCGTGCTTCTACTGTAATCAGTAGAAGACCTTTCACCCTTCTATAAAACCACATATTCTGCACTCACAAGCTTTGCAAAATGAACAATTTGATCAACCGTTAAATTGAGGGATACGACTGTATGATGACCCCCGCCTTGCTTAATCCACGCTTTGACGCCATCCTGAAAATTCGGCTTGATTTTCCAAAGAACACGTGCAACCGGTAAATGAGGTGCTACTTCCTCCGGCTCAAAGGCTTCGACTTCTTGTATGAGCCATTTGAAATGAGTCCCAAAGTCAGCAATAGAAACAACAACACCTTCCCCTGCTTTTCCATCAAACACAAGACGAGCTGGATCCTCCCTGTTTCCGATTCCAAGCGGAGATACGACAATGACAGGTTTCGTATGGGCGAGCGCCGGATCTACTTCTAACATATGAGATTGCAGCACTGCTTCCTGTCCAGAGGTCATTTCATACGTGTAGTCCTCCATAAAACCAGTGGATTGATGATGACTCATCACTTTTAATAACCGGTCCAGCGCAGCCGTTTTCCAATCGCCTTCACCCGCAAAGCCATATCCCTTTGCCATTAGCCGCTGTACCGCAAGTCCTGGCAGCTGTTTCATTCCATGTAAATCTTCAAAGTTTGTCGTAAAGGCATTGTACCCGCCTTCATCTAAAAAGCGTTTGATAGCGATTTCATAGCGCGCTTGCACCTTCACACTTTTTTCCCATTCTTCAACTGAATACGTCCCATAATCCACATCATATTGCGTTAAATACTCTGCAAATAATGCATCTACCTCTGCTTCTTCTACTGCATTCACATATTTGACAAGATCGCCTATACCAAAGTAATCAACGGTCCACCCTAACTGAATCTGGGCTTCGATTTTATCACCTTCTGTGACAGCCACGTGGCGCATGTTGTCACCAAACCTAGCCACTTTAATCTGAAAGCTTTCATGATAGGCAGCTGCCACGTCCATCCAATCAGCGATTTGCTGCTGCACATCCGGCTTAGACCAATGACCGGCAACAATTTGATTTTGTTTATTTAGACGTGCATTGATATAGCCATATTCTCTGTCTCCGTGTGCCGATTGATGAAGATTCATATAGTCCATGTCGATCGTGTCCCACGGAATCTTTTCATGATACTGTGTGACAAGATGCAAAAGAGGCTTCTGCAAAAGATTGGTCCCGCGTATCCACATTTTTGCCGGTGAAAATGTATGCATCCACGTCATGACGCCGACAACCTCATCACGATAATTGACCTCTTTCATCAGCTTTGTGATTTGATCCGCGCTGACAGCTAGCTCCTGCAAGATCACTGGATAAGGAAGTAAACCGCTCTCATTTAAGGCATCTGTCATTTTTTGTGCATCTGCTTTTACTTTCTGTAGTGCTTCATCTCCGTATAAATGCTGTGATCCGACAATAAACCAGCATTCTTTATGTTGACTTGTTAACATAGGTATCCCTCTTTTCTTTATCTTGAAGGTTTTTGTCCGTAATACGCATGTTCGCCGTGTTTTCTTAAGTAATGTTTATCTAAAATTCGCTGCGGAAGAGGCTCCGCGTATTCATTTAATTGCTTTGCGAATAAATTCATTTTGGCGACTTCATCTAAAATCACACTGTTTGTGACCGCACTTTTTGCATCTTTCCCCCACGTAAATGGGCCGTGGCCTTGAAGCAAAACACCCGGCACCGCCATCACATCTAGGTTTCTTTTCTCAAACGTTTCGATGATCAGCCGGCCCGTTTCTACCTCATAACCGCGATTGACTTCTTCTTCTGTCAGAAATCGAGCACACGGAACAGCGCCGTAAAATGTATCGGCATGTGTTGTGCCCATTGCCTGTAAATCGAGACCTGCCTGTGCCCAAACGGTTGCCCACATGGAATGGCTATGTGAAATACCGCCAATTTCCTCAAAGTGTTTGTAAAGGACAGCATGTGTTGCTGTATCTGATGAAGGGCTGTATTCCCCTTCCACTACTTCACCGTCAAAATCGACCACAACCATGTCTTTCGGTGATAATTGATCATACGCTATCCCGCTAGGCTTAATAACAAATAGACCGCTGTCACGATCACACGCGCTGACATTGCCCCATGTGAATTTCACAAGTCCGTATTTTGGTAAATCTAAATTGGCTTCGTATACTTCTTCTTTTAAGCGTTCTAGCATACGGTTGTCACTCCTTTCTTTGGCATCAGATGTGCTACTGCCGCCTCTTCAATCGGAAGGCCGTCTTGATAGCGCTTTAAAAATTCGCCAAAGCCTTTGACATCAAGCGGATCGGGTTCTATCAGTTCTTCTGATGTATGGGCAAACACTTGATGCGTGAGAAATTCAGCCAATGTTTGCTTTTGATGATGGATCATATAGGAAGCGAGGACAGCCATTCCAAACGCACCGCCTTCTCCCGCAGTGGAAACGACTGATACAGGTGTATTAAGCGCTGCCGCCACCATTTTTTGACCAACGAGCGGTGTTTTAAATAACCCTCCATGTGCTAATAAACGATCAATCACAACATGTTCTTGTTCTTTTAAGCGATCCATCCCTATTTTCATTGCGCCAAAAGCAGAAAAAAGATGGGTACGCATGAAGTTAGCCAGATTAAAGCGGCTTTCAGCTGATCTGACAAAAAGAGGTCTTCCTTCTGGCAGTCTTGTAATATTTTCACCAGAATAATAGCCATAGCTTAAGAGTCCGCCGCCATCTGGATCTGCTTCTAACGCCTGCTGCAATAAAGCTTCGTACACCTTTTCTGATGCTACTTGCATACCCAATGCGTCAAATGCCTCTCTGAAGATATTCATCCAAGCATTTAAGTCACTTGTACAGTTGTTCGCATGAACCATTGCGACTGGCAGTCCGTCCGGCGTTGTGACCATATCCACTTCTGGATATACACCCTTTAGCTCCTGCTCTAGCACAATCATGGCAAAAACAGATGTCCCAACTGAAATGTTCCCTGTTCGTTTTTCTACACTGTTTGTTGCCACCATTCCCGTTCCGGCGTCACCTTCCGGGGGGCAAAATGGAATGCCTGGCCGCAAATGTTTGCCTTGATCTAAAATGGCTGCTCCTGCTGCCGTTAACACGCCAGCCTCCTCACCTGCTAAATAAACACGCGGCAGAAGATGACGAAGCTTCCACGGATAGCCTTTTTCTGCGATCAAGTCTTCAAATTGATGGAGCATTTCTTCATTGTAATCTTTCGTTTGTTCGTCAATTGGGAACATACCTGACGCATCCCCAATGCCAATGGCCTGCTTTCCTGTTAACAGCCAGTGAATGTATCCTGATAGGGTGGTCATATATTCTAAACGGGAAAGATGTTTTTCCTCTTCTAATATGGCTTGATACAAATGGGCAATGCTCCATCTTTCTGGAATATGGAATTGGAAAACATCCGTCAGTTTTTGACTCGCCTCTATGGTTGTTGCATTCCGCCATGTGCGAAATGGAACGAGGACCTCTCCTGTATGATCACATGCCACATAGCCATGCATCATCGCTGATACCCCAATTGAGCCAATGGTTTGAATGGTCACGCCATACCTTTGCTCGACTTGCTCTTTCATCTCTCGGTACGCTACTTGAAGACCTGTAATGATATCAATTAAGTTGTACGTCCAAATACCTTCCTGAAGAGAACTTTCCCATTCAAATGCACCTTGGGCAATTGGCTGAAACGCTTCATCTATTAAGGTAGCTTTAATTCTTGTTGAACCAAATTCAATCCCTAAAGATGTCCGTCCTTCTTTTAAGGCTTTGGTCGTCTCTTCATGATTCATTCTGCGTTCACCTCCATGATTGATAGCGGTTTCAATTTTAATTTTCTAGATTCATTGATTCTCTGTGCACATTCACAATATAATATTTGTACGTACATATGTCAATAATAAATATAGTTGTACATACACAATACGACAAAAACCTGCACTTTTCTAAAGCTGGGACGTCAGAAAGGGAAAGCGCCTGTTTTTGATTCGACAACCATGTTAAAATATGTCCATACAATTTCTTCTCAATCCGAGTAGATGATCAACTGAGAAAGAAGTGAAACGATGAAAAAGAAGTACCAGATCATTATCGATGATATAAAAAGCAAAATACTTACAGGAGATTACCGGATCGGGGAACGTATTCCAACTGAATCAAGCCTGCAGGAGATGTATCAAGTGAGCAGGCATACAGTTCGAAAAGCCATCTTAGAATTGTCGAGCGAAGGTTTTTTGCGAAGTGAGAAGGGTTCAGGCACATTTGTGACCAATCAATATCAAACAAAGCCTGCGGGACATGCGCATATGAAAACGATTGGGGTTATCACGACATACATATCCGATTACATTTTCCCTTCCATCATTCGAGGCATTGAAAGCCGATTAAACGAAGAGAACTATTCTTTGTTACTGGCGAGTACAAATAATGATGTAGAACAGGAGAAAAAAGCGCTCGAAATGATGCTGTCCTTTGGTGTGGACGGACTCATTGTCGAGCCAACGAAAAGTAATTTATATAATCCAAACATCTCGTACTATTTATCTTTTAAAGAACAGGATGTACCGCTCATTATGATCAATGCTTATTATGAGCAGTTAGAGGTTCCTTTTCTCTGTTTGGATGATGTGAAGTCCAGTTATTTAGCCACAAAAGAGCTGATTACCTCGGGGCATCAGCAAATTGGGCTCATTTCAAAAACAGATGATTTACAGGGAAAGTACCGAATGAAAGGCTATATTCAAGCGCTCGGTGAAGCGAAGCTTAATTTTCTGCCTGAGCACGTCCTCTTTTTCGATACAGAATCGAAGCAACATTTGGGGGATGATATTAAAACTTTCTTATTAATGCATCAGCATGAGCTGACTGCCCTTGTTTGCTATAACGATGAGGTTGGATTAGAGGTTGCCAATGTATGCAGTGACATCGGGCTGTCCATTCCAGAGGATCTCTCCATTATTGGACAGGATAATTCATATATTGCCCAGAAAAATGCCCATGTGAAGCTGACAACACTGACGCACCCTCAGGAGCAAATGGGCCGGGATGCAGCAGACTGGATGATTAAAAAGGTGCAAGGGAAGAAAAATCTCCCTCATCAAACCTTTTATGAACCTGAATTGGTTCCAGGAGAAACGATCAAACAAATACATGCAAGAAAAAAATGAGCCCTTGCCGCAAGAGGCTCATTTTTTATATGATTAGATCTCTTCTTTAGGAGTAGGCACTGCGCATACGCCATCTGCACATGCCGCTTCAAATGAATTAGAAGCCGCTTTATCAGCTTGAGCTGCTTCTTCTGTCCAAGCCGTTTCAAGTGCACGCAGGAACGTATCGGCTGGCTGTGCACCTGCCACTGAATACTTGTCATTGATCAAGAAAAACGGAACAGCATTGATACCAAGCTGTCTCGCTTCTTGTTCGTCTTTTCGGACATGATCGGCAAACTCTTCGCCGCCTAAAATTTGCTGTACTTCCTGCAAATCAAGACCTGCTTTTTCTGCAATGTCTAAAAGGGTTTGACGATCACCAACATGCTTTCCATCTGTAAAGTATGCTTGAAACAGCTCTGCCATGACGAAATCGCCTTTCCCCATTTGACCAGCATATTGCGCCAATCGATGGGCATCAAAGGT
The DNA here is from genome assembly GCF_050496725.1 of Bacillus sp. MM09(2025). Lineage (NCBI taxonomy): Bacteria > Bacillati > Bacillota > Bacilli > Caryophanales > Bacillaceae > Bacillus > Bacillus sp. MM09(2025). Next base: position 29,738 of record NZ_JBNWEN010000003.1, on the reverse strand, counting down.
ATTTGTCAACACGAGTGGATCAAATTGAAAATCGATTCCTTTCTCTTTGCCGGCCTGCTTCACCTGCTCATTCATCGCCATGGCCTGGCTGCGGCTCATCCCATATTTTTTGACGAGCATATCATGGACATCATAATTGACCTCAGCAGGTGCATGTGGATCAAGCTCAAAGCTTTTAAACTCGATTTCTACCTGTTCCTTTTGAGGGAATTGTTCTAGCGCTGTTTCTAGTTGTTTTTTTCCTATATAACAAAAAGGACAGGCGATATCTGACCAGATTTGCACTTTCATGTTCATCTTCCTTTCGTGTTTACGCTTTTTCTTTAACGATGTAACAATTATAGTTACATCAAATCGGTTATGTCAAGATTCTGATCTTGATTGAAATGAAAAAGCCTCTCCTTTTAAGAAAGGAGAGGCTTTGAAAATGACTATTCTAAATTTGCATGGTGACCATACATTGTCTGTGTGTCGAGCTTTTTCATTTCCATTAGCCGCAAAATAACCGCATCGTATGTCAGAAGAAGCGACTGCTCAAATAGCGAGCCCATTGGCTGAATGGTATGATGGCTTCCTTCCTGTTGATCCTTCGGCGCACCTGACAGTAAGATGACTTCATCCGATAGATCAGCTAGAGGTGACTGAGCAGAAAGCGTAAAAGCTGCCACTTTTCCGCCAATTGCTTTTGCCTTTTTTGCAAGGACAAGCAAAGTCTCTGTACGGCCAGAGCCGCTCCCGACAATCAAGAGATCTTCTTCTGTAAAAGAAGGTGTATTGGTTTCACCGATCACATACGCCTTGACGCCAATATGCGTGAGTCTCATGGTAAATGATTTTCCCATCAAACCAGACCTGCCAGCCCCTGCCACAAAGACCTTTCTTACAGCTAAAATGCTTGAGACAAGCCGCTCTGCTTGTTCGTCTTGAATAGCGGGCGAGTGCTCAGAAAGCTCATTCAAAATGGCTTTCACATAGTCACTGGTTTTCATGATTGTGCGATCAGCTGCTTCATTTGTGCGGCCACTTCTGCTTTATTGTCCTGGCTTGCGATACCACCGCCGACAATAATCAAATCAGGATTTAATTTCACGACTTCAGGTAACGTATCAAGCTTAATTCCGCCTGCAATCGCTGTTTTCGCTTGTTTAACGACTTGTTTAATGGTCATAAGGTCAGCAAATGAGTTTTGACCAACCGCTTGCAGATCATAGCCCGTGTGCACACAAATATAATCGACTCCAAGTTCATCCAGCTCTTTTGCCCGGCCAGCGATATCTTTGATACCAATCATATCCACTAAAATCTGTTTCCCTCTTGCTTTCGCTTCTTTCACGGCTCCTTGAATGGACATATCTTCTGCCGCTGCAAGAATGGTCACGATATCTGCTCCAGCTTCAGATGCCTGCTGTACTTCATAACCGGCCGCATCCATTATTTTCAGATCGGCGAGTACACGTAAGTTTGGAAATGCCTGTTTGACTTCTTTAACGGCACGCAAGCCTTCGTTGATCACAACAGGTGTTCCAATTTCGACTACATCGATCGATCCTTCTACTTCTTTAATCAGCTCAATCGCTTCTGGTATATTCACTAAATCTAATGCTAATTGTAATTTCATGAACGCTCACTCCTATTTTTTCATTTCATCTTCAAGAGCTCCGTGGATAGGGCTTCTTGCACGATGAAATGAGTATAACAACAGGATGGAAGCAATCCAAGTACGCACTTTTTTTTTACATACTATACTTTTTCGCATATGGTTACAAAAAAGACACTGTCTTTTCGACCAGTATGTCAGCGAGCGCACAAACCCTCGCATTCGGTGTCATGTCTGTGTTCTGATGCCGCTCCGGTACTCGGCCTTCCTAGACTGCAAAGGTTTTCAAGTCACGCTAAAAAAAAGACAAAGAGCTAAAATAAAGTGATTTTAGCTCTTTGTCTACATCGGTCATCTTTCTATTTATCATCCTTTAAAAAATTGCTGTCGAGATACTGTTTTCCCCAATCATACATCGCTTCTAAAATCGGCATTAAGCTTTCTCCTAGTTCTGTGAGTGAATACTCAACCTTTGGCGGAACGACAGGATAAACCTCCCGATGCACAATGTGATCTTCCTCTAATTCTCTTAGCTGATTGACAAGCATTCTTTGCGTAATCCCAGGCATTAACGACTTTAGCTCACCAAACCGTTTTGTCCCTTCTCTGCCAAGGTGCCATAAAATCAGCATTTTCCACTTACCGCCGATAATATTCAGCGTCAGCTCTTTTTCGCAATTGAACACTTTATTTTCCATACGTGATGACAACAACATACACTCCTTTCATTACAAACCATTTACCCTTTATCATATACTGCGGCAAAATGGATTGCCTAACATACGGTCTTCGTTATTGATTTTGTTTTTTGACAAAAGCCATCACAGCCTTTGTCATATCTTGCGCTTCTTTTGGCGCCCTGTCTGATCCAAACCATTTATTCAAGTCACTGTGGCTCAGCGAATGAACCCGAAAAACAAACCGAGAGCCTTTATCATGATTCAGTTTTTCTGCAAATCGGTACACCTCAGGATTTTCCCAGCCTGTAACCAAATAGACTGGAGGTACATTCTTTTGATTCATATAAGTGACAGGTGATGCCTTTGTCCAATTCTCCTCTTGTTTGCCAAAGACTTTTTTGTACGATGGGATGGCTTGTATAAATTGATTGAGGTTTAACGGTCCGTCTAGAACAACAATGGAATTGATCGTTTTTGGCGACAGCCCCACACGTTTTAAGTAGGTTGAATCTGTGGCAACCAGCGCCGTCAAATGACCGCCCGCTGAGTGACCCATGACATTGATTTTTGATGAATCGATTTGATATTCATACGCATGATCCTTCACCCACTTAATGGCGTTTGCCGTATCATCTGCCATCTGCTCGTAGTTGGCATCAGGATGAAGCCTGTAATTCATTGAAACAAACACATACCCTTGACCGGTAAAATAATCAGCCTTTGAAGCGACTCTATTCTTATCGCCGCCTGTCCAGCCGCCGCCATGGAGATAGATCATGACGGGATGCTTCTTCTTTTTGTCTTCATCTTTTCCCTTTGGCATATATATATCCAGTGTTTGCTGTTTGTTTTGTGTGTCTGCATAATGGATGTTCGTCGTCGGCTTAGGCTGGTTGAAACGGAACACAAAGAATGCGCATACCAATAAGCCAGCGATGACTGCCGCAAATAAAAGCCATTTCATCATTCGATTCAATGTCATTGCACCTTTCTATGTTGGGATGGAGAAGCATGATTCGCACATATGTAGAGAGACTAGCCCGATTCATTTGATACGACTTGTATGACTTGAACCGTTTCACAATAAAAAGAAAAATACTGTTCTTCATAATCTTCGACAAAGTAATTCAAATATTCCCAGCCTCTATCCAAAAGTTGAATGTTCAAAAAAAGATAGGAATCGTTTGTTAACTCCAAATCTTTGATTTGAACAGAAGAAACGTTGGTGAATTTCAGATGAATGTCTGCTTGTAGATTCGGGGATTCATATGGGATGTGCAGAACAATACAGTTGATCAAGTCGTAATGTTCATTATACTCTTTAAAGTAATGAAATTCATTGATTTGCTTTAGATGGTTGATATTGAAATCAGGGATTTGTTTCTGGATTTTTTCATTTAAAAACCATGTCATCATTTGTCCTCCAAGAGGTTATTGTATAAGTACAATGATTCGTTTTCTTGTTTCTTCATGGTACTGGATATAGGCATGTAATAAAAATTAAACGATTTGAGGACAATGCTCTTCAAATGACTGACGCAGAAAGTTTAACTGTTTTTTCGGTATTCGTTTATGATCGATCACAAGACTCGAGCTCCCCGCAACAAGTGCAATAAATAAAATTATCGGACCATATAACAGTATCTTCTTCAAAAGAGACGATATCATCTGGATAAGCGGACTGAAATATGTATTGATAACATTGTTTAATAACTTTAATAGGGTTTCTGTTTCCGATGTGAAGTTTGTTTAAACCTTCTTAAAAAAGGATAATCGTATTTAATCAGAGTCTAATTTATATTAATATTTATAGATTTCCAGAAATATTCTCTTCATTTTAAAAAGGGTAGCTTTACTTACCTAAAGCTACCCTTTTAATTACTATTTTATTAGCAAATAAATTCCTGTGAGTCGAAACATGCTTTTTTGGATTCTATCGCGATCAGCATACAATTTATGTCAAATAGAAAATTTGCATTTGAATCAAATTCTTCAAGAAGTTCATTTTTAAGGTTCCCTATTCCATTAGGGTGGTAACTGCATTCAAAAATCTGCCAATTCATCTCTTCTTCTATCAATTCTTCAAATCTATAATTACCTTCACCCCCATTATAATAAAGACTTGCCACATTCATAAATCGTATTTCATGTTGAGTAACTTTATTTAATTCTGATACTTTTACGCTCAGTACTAATTCTTTATGAAACAAATCAAATGTGACTCCAAGTACATTACAACCCCCATCTAGATAATCGATCCATTTTTCTACACTACTAAACAACTCATTCACTCTCCTAACGTATTCTCTTATTTATATTTTTATATGAGCGCCATTTCAATTTAATATGAGTATGTTCTCTAAGTCCACTGAATTCCCCCTTTTTATTCATAGCTCCCTTCGTTTTATGACTCATTCTGTAATAAGGTTTTTTTCTTTCACCAGAATTCCTTCCCATTAATCTTACTGTATGCTTTTTAGTCGTTACTACCCATCCTTTTTTATTTTTTGCTCTTTTTATACTCCCATTTTTCGCTTTAGCAACTTTTTTAGCATTCCAATAGGTTTTAGATAGTTTCCCGGCTTTATATAGAGAACTGCCAATTCGTAGAGCCCCTCCTCCGATAGCTCCTCCAGCTACTCCAATAACTGTAGCACCTACTAACTTCCATCCTTTTGCACCTCTGGCTTTAGCAGCTTTATAACTAGAAACTCCTCCAATAGCTCCTCCAGCTAGCATCCATACCCAATGACCATCTGGATCAACATTCATGACTGGATTATTATTTCCATAAATATACCCGTTTTGATCTAGTGCTCCTCCATCATCTCCTGGATATGGATCTAGTGACAAGAATACGCCGTTTCTCGGTTCATAGTAGCGTGCAATTAAATAGTAAAGTCCTGTTTCTTCGTCGAAGCGGTAACCAGCATAGCGATATGGGTTTCCTTTTACTTCTTCATCTTCTTTTACCTTTGTTGGAACGCCCCATGTATCATATTCGTACTCGGCGACGATTTTTCCTGCACTATTTGTGATGGCTATGACATCTCCGTGTGCATTGTAGTGATAGAAATACTTATTTCCACTTTGCGTGAAGGCAAGGAGTTGTCCACTGTCACCGTATGTGTATGCTTTGGTGACCTCATTGTCTTGATCTGTTTCGTATAAAACATTCAGGCTGTCGCCGTCATAAAAGTAATTGGTGACTTCTCCATTCACTGTTTTTTGAATTCTGTATCCACGCTCATCATATTTGTAAGTGACAAATGGCTTGTCTTCCCCTTTTTTCTTGATGGCCGTAATATTATCTTCTGCATCCCATTCATAAAGGAATTGCCCGTCAGACGTTCGATTGCCATTTTTGTCATAAGTTAAAGTCTCATCATTTACCTTTGTCAGTTGGTTCATGATGTTGAATGATGCGTTGATTGTTTTTTTAGTGCCATTTTTTTCAGCCGTGACGGTTTTTCTGTTTCCAAACCCATCATATGTGTACTCAATAACCGTGCCATCTGGATGAGTTTCTTTGATCAATTGATCTAATTTTCCATATTCATAACGAATCTTCCCGTTGCTTCCTTGATCAACCGTTATTCTGTTTCCATTTTGATCATATTCGTAAGCTTCGTTTAAGATCGTCGTGCCTTGGCTTGTTCCAATGTGCAAATCATTGATTAAGTTGCGCTCATCATAAGCAAAGCTAGCACCACTGCCGTTACCTGTAATAAAGGACTGAACATTTCCATTTTCATCATAATCAAACGAATACGTAGAATTCGAATCCTTCATCTGCGTCATTTGATCAAGCTTATTGTAACTGAATTGGTTCGTCCCTTTTTGATTTCCGTGTGTCCACTCAAAGGATTTCAGTTTGTCTGAATCGGCTGGATACGTCCAAGTTTGGCTGCTGCCACGCTCTGTTAACTTTGTGATGCGGTTTTGTTGGTCGAACGTTCTGTTTTTGGTTGTGTTTTGTTCTTTGTTGACAACCGTTGTTTCGTTTCCGTTTTTATCATAGCTAAAGTGATATTTTTCTGTCCCATTGTATGACTTGGATTTCACTCGGTCTGTTCCATCATACGTGAGAGACACTTCATGTCCATTAGCAGAAATGGTTTTGATTAAGTTGCTATTTGCATCATATTCACTTTTTAACACATTCCCTAATGGATCAATGGTTTTTGTCAATTTGCCCATCAGGTCGTATTCAAACTGATACGTCTGATCTGACTCTGCACGAATGGTTTTCGACTGTTCATTGCCCTCTTTATCATACGTTCTCACAATGGATGTCCCGTTAGATAAAGTGATTTTCTTCAGCTGGTCAGCCTGGTCATATTCGAATGTTGTTTTTTCGCCTTTCGCATCGGTTTCAGAAAGTTTTTTGCCTGTTTCGTCGAAGACAGATTGAGATGAGTAACCAAGCTCATCCTCTTCTTTAACTGCATAGTTCCCTTTTTCGTCGTAAGTGGTTCTCGTTAAAAGACTACCTTCTACTAGACGGATATCATCAAACCAAACCGTTCCAGTCGCGCTTTTTTGGAAAACAATCTGAACGTCGACTTTTTTCAATGGTTTTGTTTTTGGTATGACAACCGCCGCTCGGTTCCACTCCTGTGTACCGGTTGGGAATTTCGCATTAAACGTTCCTGTTGTGCCATCTGTATACGTAACGGACGCTTGAAGTGAGTAATCATTTTCATTTGAGGCTTTGACCTTTTCAGCCTTAGACATCCCAGTCAATGTGGAATACACAGATTGATCATTTGCACTTTGTTCAATTGGTACAGATTGTTTATAGATGGCATTCGCTTGAGATGAAGATGTTCTGGTCATTTTTAACGAAACGTCATCGTTAAAGCCTTCTTCATTATCTAATGAACCACCTGACCCGCTCCAGCTTGTTGTTTTATCCGTAAAGGAATTATTTTTGACTGGATTATAACTTGATGAAACTTCGCCTTTTTCTAGCTGAATCTCATCGAACCAGGCTTTTCCTTTTCCAGCCTTATCTCGATGATCCACTTCCATATAGATCACAGCTTTGCCTGCATGAGATGGCGTCGTAAACGTGACTTGGCGTTTTGTCCAATCGTTGTTGCCTGATAATGTGCTGTAGCCGTTGCTGATCCATTGAATTCGCTTGTTGTTTGTATCTCTTAAATCGATGTTAAAAAATGCTCTTGCTTTCGTTAACTCTGTCTTTATTTTTCCACTCAGTGTATACGTCGTATTTGGCTCTAGTATTACTTCTTGAGTAGCTGAAGAATAGCCAAGTTCGGTTCCTTCAGTTGTCGATTGTGAACTGATCTCTAATACCCGGCCGCCAGATAACACACCACTTTTCCCAGCTGTTTGCGCTAATTTCCCGTCATCCTTAGATGCTGTAAGCTTCCAGCCAGTTAGCGTATCTTCAAAACTGCCATTTTTTAATATACTCGCACCTGCAGCAAGTTCTTTACTCGTTTGTACCAAATTTCCGTACGAGTCATAAATACTTGCTGAAGACATATTTCCACTTTGATCCGTTTCAGATACAGCATCTAATCCATCATAGGCGATATCTGTAATATCTCCTTCTGTATCTTTCACTTTAGTGACATCATTATTTTTGTTATACTCGTAGGTTTCTGTCCCATAAGCATCTTTCGCCTGAATGACGTTGCCATTTTTGTCATACGAATAGCTTTCTGTAGCTTTTCCTTTCTCTACATCATTTGGGTCAGTTTCTTCTACGATTTGGTTGCCTTCATATTTCGTTTTAGTGGTGATTTTAAGCCCTTCCGCATCATCTACAACTTGAATTGGATTGGCTGCTTCGTTATACGTATACTGTATTTTTCGCCCGTTTGGCTGCGTTAGCATGAGTGTCTTTTTAGACAAATCATATGCATACTCAAAGGTTTCTTTTTTTGCATTAATTGCCTTGACTAAACGATGATTTTCATATTGATATTCTGTAAAAACAGGCTGATCTTTTGTACTGTTTTGAGAGAATTGTTTAATCAATCTGCCTTCTTTATCGTATTCATATGAGATACTTGTTCCATCTGAATCAATGACTTTCGTTAGTAAACCTGCATCATACTCATATGAAAGCTTTTTCCCTTTTGGTCCTTGAACCGAAATGATATGACCATCTTCATCATAATCGATTGATATTTTTCGGCCAGATGCATCTTCCATTGAAGTGAGCTGATTGTTTTCGTTATATTTGTATGTCGTTGTATTTTTATGTCCATCTACAACCTTGGTGATCTTCCCACCATTTTTACTAAAGTGCGCAAAGGTTTGATCCTTCGTTTTTAACATGTATTCATCTTTTGATTCCGTTAATTCAAGAAAAATACCTGTTGGTGGTTGATACGTACCATCTGCTTTTTTTGTAAAAACATGAGTTGTGGCATCTTCATCAAGATAGATGGCACCTTCTTTTGTTGGCGTGATACTCGTTTCTACATCTGCGTACCACCCTTGACCAAACAGGTGGTCAGCTGCATCTAAACTGTTGTACGTTCGACCAATTCCAATTCCTGGTCCTCTTCCATCAATCGACATTTCTTCTTCACTGACAATCACATTACCAGTTGCACCATTTAGCTGGCCGTCTGGTATATCAATAATCGACCAGTAATCCTCTGTTCCAAGGAATTCGGCACCTTCATGGAATGTCGGGTTAAAGGCTGGTGTCGGAATGGTTTCTCCATTTGCATCGTAGGCGGAAAGAGTAAAGGAGTAGTTCTTGCGTCCTTTATAATTTCCATTCGCATTTTCATATACTGGTGATGGGTCTAGCGCTAATTCCCCGCCCTTACCATCTGTATGAAGCACATATTTCCCACTTTTAACTTCAGTAGGAGTCGGCCAAATGTTCTTGTTTTGTGTTGTCCAATGATCGACATCGCCAACATCAAATGTTTGATACGTCTTACCATTATAGATATTAACTTTATATCCTTTTGCATTTTTTACCTTATCCCAATGTAGATTGATATAACCCGTTTGGCTCTCTTTTGTATTGGTATAAGCATATCCAGATAAAGCTTTCGGTCTAGATAAATCAGGTAAAGTTGGTCCAGCTGGCGGTGAAGCAATGGCTTCTCCATCTTTATTATAGGCAATCACTCTGAAGGAATAATGTTTTTGAGCCCCATCTCCTCCAGCATTTTTGTAAGTCGCACCAGGATGAATTGGAAGCTCCGCCCCTTTTCCATCTTGGAGGTGCAATGCATATTTACCTGCTTTGATCTCAGCAGCTGTCGGCCATACTTTTTTCCCTTTTGTTGACCAGGATGTTTGATTCCCGAGATCCAATGTCTCATAGTTTTTCCCATTAAACATTTGTATTTTATAACCGGTCGCACCGGATACTGAATTCCAAGAAAGATCAAAGTAACCTGTTGCGTTGTTATTATTGAAGCCTTTTGTACTAGGTGCTTTCGCTCTAGCTACATTTGGCACGACAGGTTTTACTTTTGCTGACATTGCGCCTTCACCTTGGTCAAAAATCGCACTTACAGCTACCCAATAATTTTTACTTGTCGCATAATTGCCGCCTGAGTTTTTGTAAACTGGGGAAGGATCAACTGCTAATTCTGTCCCCCCTTTTCCGTCTAAATGAAGTTTATATTTCTTAGCTGCAATCTCGCTCGCTGTCGGCCAAATATTCTTCCCTTTTGTACTCCATGATGCTACATTTCCAACTGAAATGGCTTCATATTCTTTTCCGTTGTATAGCCACACTTTGTAACCTTTTGCGCCAGACACCTTTTTCCAACTTAAGTTTAAGTAACCTGTCCCATTTCCATTACTAAAACCTTTTACAGTTGGTGCATTTGCCTGTGGAATGGTATACGTTACTTCAATGACTGGTTTATTGGTAGAGTTTGTTGATGAGATTATTTTTTTCCAATGGTCTTGCCCATTTCCATTTGCATGTAATTTAAAACCATAGTTAGCTGTTCCGCTATCCCAAGCTTTGATGGTTGATGTCACATCATAGCTCGCCCATTGTCCTTTATATACATTGGCTTTGCCGATGTTTTTGGAGCTTGGTTTATTGTTCCACGTTAGTTTTGTATGATCATAGTTGGCATTCACTGTATCCAGCCAAAGACCAGTAGCCTTCGTCCCGTAATATGAATGAGCAACATACGTTTTGAGCGTCGCTTTCGTTACATTCATATGTTGAATCGGTTTGAATGAGTTAAACTTCATGAACGCATAGTTTGTACCAGTTGTTTTATCGTAATAACCTGTTTTGAGTACATAACTTTTAAGTTTAGCGTCCCATTTTTGCGTAGAGGATGAATAATTTGTTGTTGGGTACTTACTCATGATAAATGTGTCTGCTGATACAGATAAAGAAGTCGAAGGATCGATAGACACAGGATAAACTCGTTCAGGATCTTTGAGCCATTTTTCATCTGCTGTCACATGAAGTAAATAGCCATCGTCTTCTTTTTCTAATTTAAAGCTCACATCTTCTGAGCGAGCCACTTCACCTGACTTTTCATCTAAATTAGAATCAGTCATAAACGGTTTCGGGACTTGAAAAATGGTCCGTTTTTTCTGATCGTAAAATGTAATAGAACCGTCTTCCTCAATTTCCCCAGTTAGATCTGTCTTTATTTTAAATGTAAATGAATTGTAGCCATCATATTGATTGAGTACAATATCTTCCTTGATGTTTTCATTAAAGGTGAATGATCGTAAATCTATATTTGGAAATACCTCTTCATATGTAAGCTCGTTGGTGTTCTCTTTAAATTGTGCAGAGGTATCTTTGGAATTGATTTCTGATTTGTTTTTCCCTGAAGCTTTTAAAATTGAAAATTCAATTTGATGCTTCTTGTGTTCAAATGTCGCATATAGTCCTTGTTTCATTTGCTTTTGAAAAGTAGTTTCTAATTTCGCATTTTCTGTTTCTATTTCTTTTTTCGAGATCGTCTTTAATTCTGGAGAGATGTCCTCCCACTCAGCATCTGGAGCCTCTTTAATATGAATAGGATCAGGATAAACCTCTTGTGTAAATACACCCTCTCCTTCATAAAAAAGCTTGCTGTTTTCTGTTCTTTCTGAAAGAACTTCTCCGTCTTTTCCAATTTCATCTTCGTCAATTCCTGCCATTTCTAGGACTTTTGAATTGTCGAATGTTTCTAAGCTGTTATGACTTGGTTTTGTATTTTCTACATGTTCTTCTGCAAAAATGTCAGAAGGTAACATTGATATAAGCATCACAAAGGATAGAAGAGCTGCAATATTTCTTTTCCAATTTACTTTTCTTTTTAGGTTCATATTAATCTCCTTATCATATATTTGTAACATTTGTAACATTACGCCATATATAATAATACATTTGAAATGATACTTCAATATATTTCTATAAATATATCATTCTTTCAAACTAACCCATATATCATCAACTTATCAATATTTCCCCTTTTTAGCATATAAAAAAGCACCCTAAACGGATGCTTCCATCAAATGATATTTTTTCAAAATGCGATAGGTGATGTCTTTTGCTTCTATGCCGGTGCCTTCGATATTTGTGGCGAAAATGTAGGTTTTATTTTCATGTTTGATAAAGCCTACGTACCAGCCGATACCTGATCCCGAGCCTGTTTTTCCGTATAGGGTAGCGTGTTTCTCTTCTTCTTGTACCATCATTCGTTTAACTGTTCTCATGTTCTTTAGGTCAAATGGAAGAGTCTCTTCATATAGCTGTTTGAGGAAACGAACTTGTTCGATAGGAGAAATTCGCAGGGTGCTGCTTAACCAAAATTGATCGATTCCGCCAGATATGTCTTCGTTCCCATAATGAATGGCTTTCACCCAATGATTCATACGTTCTTCTCCAATGTCACGTGCCATGGCTTGATAGTACCAGACGACTGAATCTCTCATGCCAGAGCCTAATGTATGATCTCTATTCCAGCTGTCAATCTCTCTTTTTACACCATCCCAATATTTGATGTCGTATTCATCTCTCACTTCGCCTGTTTGGAGTCCGATTAAGGCATTTGCTACCTTAAATGTCGATTGAGGTGCAAAGCGCTCTTTCGCTCTTTTTTTGTTATACACCCAAGAGGACTTTTCTTTTACTTCTTGAACCACAAACGTTCCTTCCCGATTTTTAAAGAATTCATCTACTGACCACGCTGGTGATCTTGCTTCAGTTGATGAAGGCTGGCTGATACAAAGTGCCATCAGCATGATGCCAGAAAACAGCCATTTTATATACTTTTTCTTCAAAACAATCGCTCCTTTTCTCATGATTCCCATGATTGTAGCATGCTTAAGCGATGGGACATAAGGTACGCTTGTCCTCTTTTCTTTCAAATAAAAAAAGCCGGTTTATATCCGGCTTTTTGCTGTATATTAGCTCTCTTTTTTCTCTTGAATGGCCTGTTTCGCCATTTTTGATATCGTCATATCGTCCATTGGCGGGTTATGGAGCCCAGCACGAATATCTCGATAGTAACGCTGCAGTGGACAATCTAGGCTTAAGCTTTTCGCACCGACTAAACGCATAGCTTTATCGACAACTTGCAAACTATGATTAACGACGGTATGCTTCACAGCACCAAATTCATTAATTAACAGCTCTCTTTTTTCTGGCTTTTCATACAATGTGGTCGTTGAGTAGATGACGTGGCGTGCTTGCTTTAATAGTAAGTCGATTTCACCAATCAGCGTTTGGACATTTGGCAGGTCACTAATTGTGCCGTTGATGCTGTTCGGTGAATGGGTGATGGCATATTGAACAGCATAATCTCTTGCTGCTTGCGCAATGCCTAAATAGCAGGATGGAATATGTGCAATCCAAGGATTTAGCGTACCACCACGCGGCCCTTTTTGCACCTCAACAAGCATGTCATCTGAAACCTTCACCTGATCTAAAATTAAATCATGACTTTCAGTTCCTCTCATCCCCACAACATTCCACGTTTCTTCTATTGAAACACCTTCTGTCTCGCGATGAATTAAGAAGAAGCCCATTGCCTCTTTTTCTTCAATCCATACGCCGACTAAAAAGTATGTAAGTGCTGGTGACATCGTTGTGAAAATTTTACGTCCATTGATGATCCACTCATTACCTGATCTAGTGGCTGTTGTCCCAGGCTTCCCGCCTCTTGTTGGACTGCCTGTCTGCGCCTCGCTCACAGCACGGTTGACAAGGGCGCCCTTCTTCACTTCTTTCGCAAAGAATTGCAGCTGCTGCTCATTCCATTGTTTCTTTTCGAAGATTTCGCCTACAACCCCTTGATGCCAGCCGATAGATAAGGCAGTCGCTCCGTCCATACTGCCGAGCGTTTCTTGAAACAGAACCATATCCTTCACAGATTGACCTCCGCCTCCGTATTCAGCAGGAAGAGACAACGTCGTATAGCCCATCTCTACTAATGATTCAATATTTTTTTCAGGAAAATAAGCGCCTTCATCATGTTCTTTTGCCGCTTGTTCGATCGTTTCACGAAGAGATTCCAGCTGATTGAGCCATGTTTTTTGAAAATCGGTATCGACAAATAATGCTTTAGACAAAACGTATCCAACTCCTCTGTTTCTCACAATCTATCATATCTGATTTTTCCAATCGGAATAAATAAAACACACTTTACTTATAGGATTTAATGTGTTAAATTTTATCAATATTAAGTACATATGTCAAAGGAACGTGATGCTTTTATGATTTCAGCTACTAATCTACATAAATCCTATGGGTCAACCCATGTGTTAAAAGGCATTGATTTCACCGTACAAGAAGGTGAAGTGGTCGCCATTATTGGACCGAGCGGATCAGGAAAAACTACACTTCTTCGCAGCTTAAATAGCCTTGATATTCCAGACAAAGGAGAGCTGACAGTTGGTGAAGCCACGATTCAATTTGAACGATATCATAAAAAAGATCTGCTAAAACTCAGACAGCAATCTTCCATGGTGTTTCAGCATTATCACTTGTTTCAGAATAAACGAACACTTGAAAATATTACAGAAGGATTGATCGTGTCTCAAAACATGTCTAAAAAAGAAGCAGAAAAGGTCGGAGAGCAATTTTTAACGCGGATTGGACTGCTTCATAAAAAGGATGCATTTCCGAGTGAATTATCTGGTGGTCAGCAGCAGCGAATTGGCATAGCCCGCGCTCTTGCGATGAATCCTTCAGTGCTCTTGTTTGATGAACCTACGTCGGCACTGGACCCAGAGATGGTAGGAGAAATTCTTGAAATGATCAAAGATATTGCGAGCCAAGGGATGACAATGGTCATTGTGACGCATGAAATTTCTTTTGCAAAGGACGTGGCGGATACGGTGATCTTTATGGCAGATGGCGAAATCGTTGAAAAAGGCTCACCGGAAGACGTCCTATTGAAGCCACAACATGAACGAACGAAACAATTTTTATCAAGAATTCATCGCGGCATGTGGCAAGAATCGGAGAAAGACAAATGAAGCAAAGAACAGCATTCATGATGTCCGGTGTCTTTCTGTTATTTCTTTTTCTGATGGGCTGCAGCAGTGTGAAAACCACGACAGATGATGGTAGAAAAATTGTAAAAGTCGCACTAAGTGCAGAGGTCAATCCACCCTTTTTAGCAACAAATGACCGAAACGAACCAATTGGCTATAATATTGATTATTTAAATGAAGTGGAAAAGAGGCTTCCTCACGTACATTTTGATTACATTTTTGGCGAGGAAGAATCGAATTTAATTGGTGTAGGCGCAGGGAAGTTTGAAATGGCGGCTAATTGGTTTTTTAGTAATCCTGAACGTGAAAAGCGTTTCCTTTACCCTAAGGTTCCGTATGGCTATTCGATGACAGGTTTAATTGTGAATGAATCAGACAAGGAGATTCGATCGCTTGATGATATGACATCTAAAAAGCTGGCTCCTGTCAGCCCTAGCGGAGGCTTGCGTTCGATTTTAAATCAATATAATAAAGAACATGATCCGGATATTCCGCTGACGACTATTGAGAGCCCTTCAAATGAGCTTAACTTAAAGCGCGTTGAAAGTGGACGGTCAGATGCAGCATTTATGAACATTTCAACCTTTGATACCATTCAAAAGCATTTAAATCTAAAGGTCAAAGTTGGAGGCATTGTGTCAAAGGAGCCTATCTATCTTGTCTTACAGCCAAGCGAGAAGAAACTTGCAAAAGATTTGGACCGGATCACACAAGAGATGATTGATGATGGAACACTGCCTAAACTGGCGAAAAAGTGGTTTGGGGTTGATTTCTTTCAAGATATTGATGACATCTCAGAGCAAGGCGATCAAAATGAAGAAAGGAAGGAAGCGTCATGACGTTTACAGCTGGAGATTGGCTGGGCATTTTTTTACAGGTGATTGAACGCCTGCCACTTACTTTTCTCATGATTATCGTGTCATTGTTTTTTGCCATCATCATCGGCTTGCTATTTGCATGTATTCGTATTAAACAAATCCCAGTGCTGAAGCAATTGGCTGTTATTTATTTATCTTTTACACGGAGTACGCCTTTAATTGTTCAGCTTTTCTTGATTTATTTTGGACTGCCTCAGCTTTTGCTTGTGGCAGGGATTCAAATCAATCATTGGGATCGTGTGTTATTTGTGATGATGACGTTTTCTTTACATACGGGCGCTTATTTATCTGAAGTTTTTCGCAGTGCGTATTCATCTGTCGGGAAGGATCAGCTGGAGGCCGCCTACATTGTTGGGATGACAGATACACAGGCATTGATCAGGATCATTATCCCGCAGGCCTTTCTCATTGCACTGCCGAACCTCGGAAATTACACCATTGATCTTGTGAAAGACACAGCAATTGCCTTTACAATCGGACTCATTGATATGATGGGACAGGTAAAGATCATTTTAGGAAATAACTACGGAATCGGTATGTTTGAGGTGTATGTGATCATTGCGATTGTGTATTGGCTTATTTGCATGAGTATTGAACTGATCACCATGCTGCTTGAAAGAAAATTTGTAAAAGGCCGCACCAGCCTGTCACGTTAAGGAGGCGATTTGATGCAAACCATCGATATTCCATTTGCGATTGACCAAGTACCTCATATTTTAAAAGGCGTTCCTTTTACTTTATTGATTGCACTCGTTTCCATGGCTGTAAGTCTGATGATTGGATCTGTTTTTGCTTTCATTCGTCTCTTCCGCATTCCTTTACTCAGACAGCTTGTGACGCTCTATGTCTCCTTTTTTAGAGGAACGCCTCTTATTGTTCAGTTGTTCGCTTTCTTTTATGGACTTCCTTTTGTTCTAACCAAAATGAGCGGTACATTCGGGCTGACCTTTCATCCAGACATGGTCTCCCCATTAGCTGTTGCTCTTATTACATTCAGCCTCCATTCAGCTGCCCATTTAACAGAGGTTGTTCGGAGTGCACTTCTTGCGGTAGACAAAGGGCAGCTTGAAGCAGCAAAAATTGTGGGGATGACAACACGCCAAGCGATGATGCGCATTATTTTGCCGCAGGCATTTGTGGTAGCCCTGCCGAACTTAGGCAATCAGCTCATTCAGCTATTAAAAGCCACCTCTCTTTCGTTTACGATTGGAGTACTTGAAATCATGGGGATTTCCCGAATCATTGCGAACGACGGCTATCAGTTTTTAGAAACGTATCTCGTCTCTGCTATGATCTATTGGCTGCTGAGCATTTTCTTTGAACTCGCTTTTGCCTTGTTAGAGAAACGTGTCAGTGTGTACGGAAGATCTCTCGGACGTTAAAAAAGCCGGTCAGGCTCAAATCCTGATCGACTTTTTTTATTCGCCTTTTTTCGGTGTGTTAAACAGTTCCTTTGGTGCGGGTTTTAGTTTTGGTGCAGAACCAAACACGACTGGTGCAGAAATATATCTAAACTCCCCTTTTCCATCCATGCTTCGGCCATGTGCCCATCTGCCTTCCTTACTTGCTTCCCCTCTTGAGAAGTTAAACAGATCATAGGATACTTGCTGTTTTTCTAGTGAGCGCGGAAAGGTGGTTGGTACGACGACATCCCCTTCTCGTTCTTCTAATTCTTTAATCGCCGCAATCCACATATTTTGATGATATGTATCTCGAGCAATAAGAAAAGAAAGCATATCCTTCACGCCTCGATCATCGGTCATTTCGTAGAGCCTTGTGACCTGAAGTCTCCCTTGTGATTCTGCATTTAAATTGGCTCTAAAATCAGCCATTAAATTTCCGCTTGCAATGATATACTTAGCATTCCACGGATATCCTTGACTATCCGCTGCCATGGCTCCTAAACCGGCAACAATTGCATGCTGAGGATTCATTCCGCCCATAACTGCTGCAAGTGCTGGATCACTTTCATACGCCTGTTCTTGTTCTTTAACAGGTGCTTTATCTAGTAAACGAGCGATCATCGTCGCAAGCATTTCCACATGACCAATTTCCTCTGTCCCTATGTCAAACAATAAATCTCTGTATTTTTGATCTGCTCGACAATTAAAGCCTTGAAATAAATATTGCATCATGACGCTGATCTCACCATATTGACCGCCTAATACCTCCTGCAATTTTTTTGCATAAACTGGATCAGGCTTTGAGGGCTTTGCTTCATATTGCAGTTCTTTGATGTGATAAAACATGATGTCATCTCCCTTATCAAAAACATCTTTTCATTTATCACTATTCAACCGCATGCCTCTTTATGAAAAGGAGCAATCATGTGCATAAAAAAAGAGAATGGCCTCTGCCATTCTCTTTATCATCCTACTTATTCAGCACTCACTAGAATTTTCACTTGATCTTTTTCATTGATTAATGCATGGAAACCCTCTTCAATCACATCGTCCAACTTGATTTTCTTTGTGACGAGCGTATCAGCAGAGAAATAGCCTTTTCTCATTAAGTTTAATACAGATGGGAATACGTCTCTGTAGCCGATAATTCCTTTGACTGTACGTTCTTTAATGACAATGTCATTTGGCAGAATTTCTGCGCCTTTTTCCCAAATACTCACAATGACTGTTTCACCTGAAATTCTAGTTGATTGGATTGCTTGTTTCAATACAACAGGTACACCTGTCACTTCAAAAGAAACATCGACGCCACCGTTTGTACGGCGTGCAATTTCTTGAACCACATCTTCATATTGAGAAGGATCAACAATGATCGCTCCAAGCTCTTTCGCTTTTTCTTGGCGTTCTTTAGATAATTCTACTGCGTAAATATCAGTAGCACCAGCTGCTTTTAATGCTTCAATAACAAGCAAGCCAATTGGTCCGCAACCAAACACTGCCGCTGTATCGCCAGCTTGTACTTTACTAGAACGAACCGCATATAAAGCAACTGCTGAAGGCTCTACAAGTGCCCCTTGCTCATATGAAATTTCGTCTGGTAATAAATGAAGTAATTCTTCATCGACAGATACATATTCAGAGAATCCACCGCCGCCTCCGGCAAGTCCTAAAAAGCCCATGTTTTCATCTAAGTTGTAAGCACCTTGGTGTCCGTGAGTTGCAAAAATAGGCTCAACAACCACTCGGTCGCCTACTTTGTAATTGCTGACGTCTTCTCCTACTTCAACAACCTCACCAGAAAATTCATGTCCCAGTGTAATAGGGGCTTTTTCTTTTGTCAGTGGATGAGGTTCATTCACTGGAATGAAGATAGGTCCTCCTAGATATTCATGTAAATCACTACCACAAATGCCGCACCATTTCACTTTAAGTTTCACTTTTCCTGGAGCAACTTTTGGTTCATCAATTTCCTCTAGTCGAATGTCCTTTTGATCGTGCCAGCGTAGTGCTTTCATGTGTAAGACTCCTTTTCTCATCAATTTCATTAACTTACTTAAATAATCATAACATAATTTTTTTAATTTTCTAAGTAAGATGCACTATCTTTTTGACATTCAATGGACGAAAGATGACAAAACATAGCAATAAACAGACAATAAGCATACATAGACACCCGATGATAACAGAGGTTCGGATTGATAAAACATGTGCAAGTCCACCAGAGACCCCTGTCAGCATGATCGTCAGAATGGCTTCAACCAAAGCATAAAAACTGGCTACCCTCCCCATCACCTCTACCGGGATATTCGTTTGATAAAAAGTCATAAAACCTGTGTTCGCAAATGCTAAAAAGAATGCTAGTATAAAAAATCCAACAGCAGCTGCAAACAATGTGCTGGAAAAAGCATAAATGAGATAGCCACATGCAACAAATAAACTGCCAATCCCGAGCATGATCGAAACAGGCAGCTTCTCCACAATGACCGAATTGAGACTTGCGCCTGCGATAATGCCTGCCCCAGCTATACTAACAAGAAGACCATATTGTGTATCAGTTAGCAGCAGCACTTCTTTTGCAAAGGCTGTTTCAAGAGAGTCAATGGCAGTAGGAAGTACCGTGATAGCGGCACTAAATAATAAATACACCGCCATCATTTGGCGTGATGTCAAACTAAACCGAAGAACAAGCTTCGCATCCTCTTTTAACATTGAAAAGGTAAAACCATTTTGGACAGCATCTTGTTTGAGCAAATTCGGTAAACACATCGTGAACAGAGCAGATACCAACAGGCAGATCGCATTTATATAAATGGAAAAAACAGGTGTACCTATTAAAAAAAGCAGACCTGCTGCAGCGGGTCCAAGTAAAAATCCACCCGATTGTAATAATGAGCGAATGGCATTAAACCTTTTTCGGTTATCTGCTGGGATCAATGCTGTCATATAGACCATCGAAGCTGGATGAAACATCGCTTGTGCCATTTGAATGAGGAACACCATTACATACAGGGTAAGCAGATGTCCTGAAAATAACGCAAAGGGTATACATGCGATCAAGATAGCCCGGCTAATATCTAAGCTGATCATCACTTTCCGCTGATTCAGCCTGTCAATCAAACTGCCAGACCAGCTGTTTGTCAAAAGAGCCGCAGCCGGTCTCAGCATATAGACAGCTGTTACAGCCAGCACAGAGCCCGTTTCTTGAAAAATGAGCAGATGGAGAGCAATCATATAAATCCATTCTCCTATATTTGCAATTCCGATAGCTCCAAGCAGCAAACTCATATCCCGCCAATGTTTTTTCATCACTTTTCCCCCTATTTGTCATAAAAAAATCCCGCCCCCAAGACATTTCTGTCTTGAGGACGGGATTTACTCCGCGTTGCCACCTCAGTTTATTCATCTGTTGCCAGATGAACCTTAGCAGGTCATCATGAACCCATCTCTGTAACGGGAGAATGTCGCTGCACCACCATCCGAAGGAATCCGGTGCAGAGCTAAGAGGTTTGGTTCCATCATGCTGCCCGGCTCCTTCTCAGCTTCACGGAGTTCTCTGTGCGGGACGGCTCATGATGTACTCTTCTCTATGAGCGCCATGTCTTTATTTCATCACGATCTTCAGCTGAATTGTTACATATTGTACTGCGCCTTGATCAAAGCGTCAATGTTTTTTTCGAGTTAATCAGCATAGATCATCTTTCTGGTCATGCCGCCATCAACGACTAAATCTGTGCCGGTCACAAATTGATTCTCCTCATCGGTTAAATAAAAGCAAGCCTTCACAATATCCTTTGGCGTGCCCACTCGATTGGAAAGATGCTGCTTGTGGTCAATCTCTCGAAGATTCTCCTCATCCTTCGTTTCAATCCATCCAGGTGAAATGCTATTCACCGTGATATGATCCGGACTAAAAGAAGCCGCTAAGGCATGAGTCAGCGTCGATATTCCGCCTTTTGATGCAGCATATGCTTCTGTATTTGGCTCTGACATGGTCGCTCGGGTGGATGAAATGTTCACAATAGAACCGCCTTTTGGATTCTCTTTTATATAACGTGCTGCTTCTCTTGCACATAAAAAAGTTCCTCTTAGGTTCGTCTGTAACACACGATCCCAATCATCGACCGTTAATTCATAAGGCGATACTGTGCACATGACACCAGCATTATTAATGAGAATATCAATCGTTTTACAGCGCTCCGCCGCAAACGACATTAAGTGTTGAATATCCTTATCTTGCGTCACATCTGTTTTCTTAAAATAAGCTTCTAACGATTCTTTTTTCAGCTCTTCCTCCAAGCGCTTCCCCTTCTCTTCATCTATATCTGCAAGCACCACTCGCGCTCCTTCTTTTGCATAGCCCCATGCGATCATTTCACCAATTCCATTGGCTGCGCCTGTGATGACGACCGTTTTATTGTGAAAGTTCATCGTTTATCCAATCCTTTCTCTATCAGATGTTGTCGTCTATCATACCACTCTTATATAAGCGATACCTAGCCACATGAAACATAAAAGAACACCCTCCAAGTGATCGTGTCATAGGAGGGTGTTTCTTTGGAATTCATTGATCAAAAGCAGCCTTTAAAATGTCTAAGTAGTCGGCTTTCGTAACAGTACGAACATTGCTTGATGTAGAGCCGTTTTGTTCTGCTAATTCAGCCATTTTTTCAAAATCCTCTTCTTTTACATAAGATAGATCTTTTAGTGCTGGAATACCTAAATTTTTTGTGAAAGTATACATGCCATCAATTAATTTTTGAATCGCCACATCATCTGAATCCGTTTTATCTGCAAAGCTCATTATTTTGGCAAGCTCTGCGTGCAGTACCTTGTTTTCAACTGCATTGAATTGCATGACATAAGGCAAAAATACCGCGTTTGCGATACCATGAGGTGTATCATAAAGACTGCCAAGTGCTTCTGCTAAGCAATGAACGGCTGCGACATCGGCTGAACCGAAGCATAAACCGGCTAGTAAACTACCTTCCTGCATTTTATATCTCGCTTCTAGATCAGATCCATTCTCGTATGCCTTGGGTAAGTATTTCACAATTGTCTCCATTGCACTTGCACCCATTGCTTTCGAAATTGGATTTGTTACTTTACATGAATAGCCTTCAATAGCATGTACCAATGCATCTACACCTGTTGCGGCTGTTATGCTTTTTGGCACCGTCAATGTAAGAGCCGGATCTAAAATCGCAATGGTTGGCCGAAGCAAGGCATGTTTTAATGTGATTTTTTTATGGGAAGCAGCGAACGTAATGACAGATGAACGGGTCACCTCAGAACCAGTACCAGCCGTTGTTGGGATACAAATTAATGGAGATAGATTAGCATACGCCTTCTTCCCTGATATATAATCTTCAGGAATGCCGCCATTTGGCCCTAATAAAGCAATCGCTTTCGCTGTATCCATTGGACTTCCGCCACCAATCGCAATGACCGCTGATGCTTGTTCTTTTCTAAAGAGCTCTGCACCAGCTAGACATTCATTATCTCTAGGGTTTGGAGATACTTGATCAAATATAAAAACAGAATAACCGGCTTCCTGCAAATACACTTCAATTGGCTGAACTAGCCCTGCGTTTCTCACACCAGAATCTGTCACAATCATCACTGTGGCACCCGGCAAAACAAGATCCTCTACTATAGATCCAATTTCTTTTGACTGACCAATCCCCATCATTATGTTTGTTTGGCAATGATATTCAAAATTCATCATGATTTTTCTACTCCTTCATGTAAATTTGTTGAGTGAGCCGTTAGTTTTTCTGCTCCCCACCACTCTATTTCTTTTAAACCTGGAATGCTAGATGCATAAAAAACAGGATTTTTGCCTAACAGCCTTTGTTGCATGTAATCATCCAAAGCGGCAAAAGCATATTTTCCTAGGATAGCTATTGCAATCAAATTGACGATTGCCATGATGGCCATTGACAAATCCGCCAAAGTCCAAACGATTTGTAAGTTGGCAACAGCGCCAAACATCATCATCATTAATACCATGATTCGGTACACCAATAACGCTGTTGCACTGTTATGAATAAAACCGATATTGGCTTCACCATAATAGTAGCCACCTACAATAGAACTAAAAGCAAAAGTAAATATAGCAAATGCTAAAAAGATACTCGCCCAAGATCCAAAATGCTGTGCCATCGCAGCTTGGGTAATTTCGATACCAGATAATTCACCCGTTGTTTCTACTGTCGATAGCATAATAATAAAGGCTGTACAGCTGCAAACAACTAATGTGTCAAAAAACACACCTAATAATTGAACAAACCCTTGTTTTACTGGATGCGAAACATTGGCGGCAGCAGCGGCGTTTGGGGCACTTCCCATTCCTGCTTCATTTGAAAAAAGCCCACGTTTGACACCGTTCATTATCGCAGCACCAATCCCGCCTCCAACGATTTGCTCTAATCCAAATGCACTCTTCATAATACTTGCTAATGCTGCGGGTACATCAGTGATATTTGTGACAATCACATAGAATGCTAAGATAATATAAAACACTGACATCACTGGAACAACGATTTGAGTGACGTTAGCAATTCGCTTGACTCCACCAAAAATGATGAAAGCCGTTAAAATGGTGACAAATAGACCTATGCCAATCGGACTAATACCAAATGAATACTGAAAGGCATTTGTAATTGTATTCGTTTGTACTGCATTAAAAATTAAGCCGAAACTAAGAATGACAGAAAAAGCAAAAATCCTGCTTGGCCATTTCAATCCGAATTGCTTTTGAATATAGTAACCAGGACCTCCTTTAAAACCGTCACTTGTTCTCACCTTATAAATTTGAGCCAGTGTACTTTCGACAAATGCAGAGGCTCCTCCTAAAACGGCTGCAAACCACATCCAGAAAATAGCTCCAGGACCACCAACAGTGATAGCAATCGCAACGCCTGCCATATTTCCAGTACCAATTCTTGTAGCAGCTCCAATAAAAAAAGCTTGCAAAGAGGAAATTTCATTCCTATTCTCTTTTGTTTTGGAAGCTTTTTCAAAAATAGAACGAAAGACCTCTTTTAGTAAAACAATTTGCATGAATTTCATTCTCACCGTAAAGTAGATTCCTATGCCTAATAACATAACCACTAAAATATATGTCCATAAAAAGTCATTCACTGAATTGACAATCATTTCAAACAAAGCCATCTCCCCTTTGTGAATCTGAATATTTGAAATAACATAACTTGCAAGCGCTTACTTTTATGATAGTAAAAATGTTATGATCAATCTATAGAGGTTTTCTGATGATATCAATCGGCTCATCCGATTTAGGGAGGCTTGAAGTTGGAGATCAAACAACTAATGATGTTCCAAACAGCATCAAAAGTATTAAACTTTACAAAAACTGCACAAATGCTTGGTTATGCTCAATCTAGCATCACAGCAAATATTGTGGCATTGGAAGAAGAGCTAGGAACCCCTCTATTTGAAAGGCTTGGAAAAAGGGTGATCTTAACAGAAGCTGGCAAACAATTTCAACATTATACGGATAAAATTTTAGGTTTAACAGGGGAAGCATTAGAGGCTGTTGGCGGGATGAATGAGCCAAGCGGCATTTTGAGAATATGTGCATCTGAAACACAATGCACCTACCGGCTTCCTCACATTTTAACGGACTTTCAAACAAAGTATCCAAAAGTCGAACTGATCTTCCGCCCAGGAATAGCGGAAAAAGATGTTTTAAATCTATTACTAGAAGGACAAATTGATGTCGCCTTATTATCCATGAATCCTGTAGTATCCTCGCATTTACTTGTAAAAGAATTAAAAGATGAACCGATGGCCATTGTATGCTGCCCAACAAATCCTTTGAGCAAAAAACAAAAAGTATATCCAATTGATTTGAACGAGCAAAGATTGTTGTTAACGGAAGACTGTGATTATCGCTACGCCTTTGAACATTCATTAACACAGGCGGGAGCAAAACCGCGAAGTAAACTAGAATTAGCAGATGTAGAAGCCATAAAAAAATGTGTAATGGCAGGCTTAGGAATCGCTGTACTTCCTGAAATTTCTGTGAAAAGAGAAGTTTCAGAAGGCAATATCATCAAAATCAATTGGATGGAACCTTGTTTCTCAACGAAAATTCAACTGTTTTGGCATAAAAACAAATGGATGTCCCCTGCTTTAAAGGCATTTGTTGATTTAACAGAGGATTATATCCTTCTAAACGGGTAATATCAGCATTTTTCTATTTCTTTCATTGCCCCGCCTCCAAAATACTGAAGAGTTATTGTATATAAAAACCCTCTATAGCTATATAGAGGGCTTAAGCTTTCTAAATGATAAAAGTAATTTCATGCAAAGAGATTAATAGGATCGTATATTTTTCAAACCAATCACCATAAAAACAATCGTAAACGCAGCTAAAATTGCTATGTCTAATAATAAGATTGAGTAATTGACAGTACCGCTCATCATCTCACCAAAACCAGACATCATCCATGTTTGGGGTATAGCCAACGAAATTTTCTTCATAATGTCTGGAACGATATCTAATGGCCAATAAATACCCCCTAGCATGCAAGTTCCCACAATGATAATTGCACTAAATACTTCAGCTTGCTTTTTTGTATGAGATAAGGTTGCAATCATAAAACCTAAACTCACAACAAGCCCTATAACAAATGAACCAAATACTAAAATAAGCATAAAGTTTCCTAAGTATACATTGAAGAATATTGATAAGATGGTCAGAAGGACACCCAGTTGTATCCATCCAAGAAGAAAATAAGCTATGAAATACCCCAATAACACAGATATTTTATGGATTGGACTCGAAAGCAATCTTTGCCATGTATAATCTTTATACTCTAAATGAATGGATGACACAGAGCTTGAAATCGCAAACATCATAAACATAATAGTAAAGCCAAGCGGTATTAAATTTGGTTGCTGGCTTGTCTCACCCTCTTGATTTTTTTCAACCAATGAAATGGTGCCAGATTCATTTAACTTGTTCAAAGCATTGGTGAGAGAAACACTTTTCTGCTCTTTCACACCCTGATTGATTTGATAAATGATGGCCGCTGTCTCTTTTAAATAGGGAGATAAGACTGCATATTCCTCAGTTTTCTTATATACTGTCACATTAAAAATCTCTCTATTTTCTTTTAGATGGGACTTTAATGGCTTTGCGACTTTCACAGACGCAATGACCTTTTCTTCTGATACTAAATCTTTTGCGTCGCTTTCAGTTGCCTTTACCCAGAGAAATTTGGTGTTTTTTTCGAGAATTTGAAAAATTTCTTGATCAAGTTTACCTTGGCTGGGCTCTTGAATAAAAGCAACTGTAGGTTTCTTTGTATCAGATGTGGTACTTCCAAAGATAAAACTAAATACAATTGGCATAACAAATAAAAAAATAAGGGTCAATGGGGACTTTAATGTTTCTTTTAGCTTTAAAGCAATAATGGCTGATATTTTATGCATAACGATGCTTCCTTTCAAAAGACATTCTTAATAAAGCAATGATGAAGAAAGCAAGTCCCATCCCACAGCTAAGTAATAATCCACTTTGAATTTCACTAAAATTAGCACCTGCCATACTTTTCAAAAACATTTGAAGTGCAAGAGAATTAGGTAAAAAAAAGCTGATATCAATCATCCATTGTGGGAATAAGTATAAGGGCACCATACTCCCACCTAAAGCAGCTAACACTTGTGTTCCTAAAATCCCCACACTGTTAAACGTTTTTTCTCTATTGATAAAAGAACCAATCAGCACCCCGAAACCCGCAGCATTTAAAATAAAACTACATCCGATCATAGCAACAGTAAAAGGCTCTCCCCAGTTCACCTTAAAGACAAAGCTAGTAAATAAAATAATGACTGTTAGTTGAATCATACTCATCAAAACAATACCCAATAACTTCCCGACGATGTAACTAGTATTACTTAATTTTGATACAATCAGCCTTTTATAAACATCTTCCTCTTTTTCCTCTATCATACTTCCAACTAGAAAAACAACAGTCATTAATAAAAAAAGCACACCCATCCCGCCTGCATAGTATTGGAAGGATGTAATCGGCTGGCTGTTGTTATGAATATTCCTCTCGATCACTAGCTCTTTTTTCAGTTGATCAGACACGATTTCCACTTGTTTACCTTGATTCAACGGCACCAGAATACGATTCATATGGTAATTTTGAAAGAACTGCAAAATCACATTTTGTAGAACCATTTCCTGTAAATTTGAATTAGGTCCTTTCAAAATATTCAATTGCACATGATCAAGATTTAATAGGCTTTTTTCAAAATTCGGCTTTATGATTATGCCCATTGTAATGTCTCTACTATTTAAATCTTTCTCTAATTGATTTTTCGAGGTGACCTTCACCTCAAATATGTCACTGAGTTCACTCTTAGACAATGTTGAAAGAAACATTTTACTTGTAGCGGACTTATCTTGATCTGTTATTCCTACTCGAAATGAATTGATCTTGACTTCACTATCTTTCTTCATGTTATCTCCAAATGCTGCACCTAAAATAGCAATTAATATGATAGGCATAAAAAAAAGTGTAAAAAAGCTTTTCTTATCTCTAAAAAACAATAATAGATCTTTTAGTACAACCCAGATGCTCATGTGTTCACCTCTATTCGGTCTAGTCTCGTAATTTCTTACCTGTTAAATATAAGAATACATTTTCTAAATTTGGTTCTACAACTTCTGCTGAAATAATTTCCACTTTCATATCTGTTAATACTTGAATTAACTTACTAATAAATTCTTGAGGTTTTTGATCTGATATTCTAAATTTTTGACCATCGACATTAAAATCTTTAGAAGGATAGCTTTCTCGAATATAATTACACACTTTTTCAATATCTGCTTTATTATTTTTAATCGTTAAAATTATTTCTCTTTGTTCTTCAACAAGCTTACTTAGTTCAGCAATTGTCCCTAGTGCAATAAGTGATCCTTGATCAATGATTCCAATTTTGTCACATAAGTATTCGACCTCTTCCATATAGTGACTCGTATAAACAATAGTCATTCCATCTTGGTTTAACCTTTTGACTGTTTCTAAAATATGATTTCTTGATTGAGGATCTATTCCAACTGTTGGTTCATCCATAATTAAAATTTTTGGCTTATGTAAAATAGCACAACCGATATTTACTCTTCTTTTCATCCCACCAGAGAAAAGCTTGACTTTATCGTTTGCACGCTCTTCAAGTCCTATTATTTGGAGAGTTTCTCTCACTCTTTTTTTTAAAATTTTTCCTTTCAATCCATACATTCTACCCCAAAAGATTAAATTTTCTTTTGCCGTCATATTGAGGTATAACGCTATTTCTTGCGGAACAATTCCAATCATTTGTTGTGCTTTTTTTTGTTGCCTGTTCATATCATACCCTTCGATTAATACGTAGCCATCTGTTGGTTGGTAGAGCCCTGTGATAATACTAATTAAAGTAGATTTACCTGCTCCATTTGGCCCTAAAAAGCCGAATGAATCTCCTTTTTCAACTTTGAAACTTATTTCTTTTAATATTTGTTTATCACCATAGTTTTTTACTACTTGATTGACTTCTAACAAATGTCTCACCACTCCTTCTTTCTTTTAAGTATTGCAAAAGCCCAACACGCCAACTAGGTAATTCATAACCGATTACATTCGAAAACAGCAGACTATCCAGTGCAGAAAATTTTGGTCTTTCGGCAGAATTTGGGTATGATTTTGAATCTACTTTTGAGATTTGTGATACGTTTCTTTTTGAATGCCTCAGTATTTCTTGTGCAAAAGTATATCTCGAAGCTATACCTTTATTAACAATATGATATATCCCAAAATGATTTGTTAATATGAGG
This sequence comes from Bacillus sp. MM09(2025), assembly GCF_050496725.1. Classification (NCBI taxonomy): domain Bacteria; kingdom Bacillati; phylum Bacillota; class Bacilli; order Caryophanales; family Bacillaceae; genus Bacillus; species Bacillus sp. MM09(2025). Next base: position 858 of record NZ_JBNWEN010000003.1, on the reverse strand, counting down.
TCCAATGTAGCGGAAGCAAGGTCCACTGTATATGTAGGAGATCCAATTTGATCAGTAATTACAGGAATATCTTTTTGAATTTCAGAAAGATCCAGTATCTTATCTACAAAATTTTTTTTTTCGCCCCTTCCAAAAAGCCAAGAAGTACGAATTATAAAATAACGTGTTGTTGATTCCTCTATATATTTTTCTCCTAACCTTTTAGATTCTCCATAAACATTAAGGGGGTTGGGTTTATTTTTTTCAGTATATGGAATGTTTTGCTCTCCATTGAAAACATAATCTGTACTAAAGTGTACAAAAATTGCGCCTATTTTATCAGTGGCTTCAGCAAGATACTTTGTAGATGTCCCATTAACAAGTATTGCTTTTGCTGGTTCAACTTCAGCTTTTTCAACATCTGTATACGCTGCGCAGTTGATAACAATTTGTGGCTTCACCTTATTAAAGACCTTAACTATTTCTTCTTTTAGAGTGATATCAAGTTTTTTTTTATTAAAAGGATAAACAGTATTTAGTTTGTTTAATTTTAATTGTCTTAGAAGCTCACTACCTAACGATCCATCTGATCCTATTAAAAGAATTCTCATTGTCATACCTTTCTTAAATTTTATTTAAGTGTCGGTTAATCTTAATTGTGATTATTCGCATACCACATCACAGTCTTTTTCAAAGAATCATAGAAGGAATAAGATGGAGCCCATTGAAGTTCATTTTGTATTTTTGAATTATCTAAGGCATAGCGTCTATCATGCCCTAGTCTATCTGGTATGAATTCAATCTTATCAATGGGCTCTTCTAAAATTTCTAAAATAGTTTTTACGATATCAATATTACTTTTTTCATTGTTTAAATCCG
>NZ_JBNWEN010000001.1:0-790248 GCF_050496725.1 Bacillus sp. MM09(2025) | reverse complement strand
TAAGAGTTTTTAATGACACATTGATTATCCAAGCAGTTAATTATAGTTAATGAGTAAATGGCGAATCGATTATTTAATCAATGAGAACTTAGACCACTTAGCAGAAAACATGTTTAATGCTGATACGATAATGAATATCTTAAACATAGACGTAAGAACAGTGTTTGATAGGCTTTTCTATTTAGTTTCTCAAAATATGCTCAGTGCTTACTTAGTATGGGTACAGGATGGGGCTCAAGTTAAATCAATTGCGTTTAGCGGAGGTAAATTCGATTTAAATGATTTTGGCAATGGAGAACAACCGCCATTGGATGAACTCTATGTAAAGTTTAAAGTCAGTAAAGAGTATAAGGAAACAATGGATGAATGGAAAAAGAGTCGAAATAAAAAGATAAATAACATATATTATTAAGGGAGAATGCTACATAATGCAAATTAAAATCAAATATATAGACGAAACACAAACAAGAATCAGCAAAATCGAAAAAGGAGATTGGATTGATCTTCGTGCAGCAGAGGATGTTGTAATTGAAAAAGAAGAATTTAAACTTATTCCATTAGGTGTTGCGATGGAGTTGCCAGAAGGGTATGAAGCACATATTGTCCCTCGTTCAAGCACATTTAAACATTTTGGGATCATTCAAACAAACTCCAAAGGAGTTATTGATGAGTCATACAAGGGAGACAATGATTTCTGGTTCTTCCCAGCCTACGCTCTACGAGACACAGAAATTAAGAAAGGTGAGCGTATCTGTCAGTTTAGAATCATTGAAAAAATGCCAGAGGTTGAATTATTTGAAGTAGATCATCTAGGTAACGATGATCGTGGAGGACATGGATCAACGGGTACTAAATAAGAAAGTAACACTTGGCTGCGTGCATGGTGGGATTTCTAAAGATTTTATACTATGGAGTATCACAGCCAAGTGATTTAATTAATTTGGCACTACAACGGAATTAATATCCACAAAGTTAGGATGAAGTTCATCCTTTGTGTATCCTGAGAACTCTCTATTTCGTATGTCGTATCCTTGAATGTCTAGAGGCTCCCCGAAATTATTTGAACCAGAAAGACCAATTGCTCCTGCTTCTGTGTAAAAAATAACTTTAACAGGATCGTTATCAGAAAAAAGAGAAACAAATTTTTGAGTGAGTCCTTTTAAGCCTTTAACATTGCCTTTTGTTATTTTATCTATTTCAGTAACAATTTCACTGAATGAGTTTAAAGCGCCAGTGCTTTTAGACGAAAGGTCATCATAAACATGAAGGATTTTCTTTTCAGTTTCATAAAGGTAATTAAAACGACTTTTTTCATGGAAACCTGCTTCGTAGATATAGCCTTCAATAGCATTTTCAGTATGAGTTCTAGTAACTTTCAATTCTGCTGCCACCTTTTTATAGAATTTTAACAATAATTAGATTATACCAAATGAGCTAAATTTAAGGTAATGATAACCATCGACAGCATAGGGTTTACAATAAAAGAAGACTTTTAAAGGAAAGGGGCATGTTTTATATGATTAACAGAATCTCAAAAATTGAATCGTTAGAGGCTGTAGGAACATGGACTCTGGCCACACGTGGTGAAAAACAAAGCAAGAAGAACTTTAAAAGAGATATAAAAAAGCGAAGACGTACTATCGAAAAACGAATGGCAGAGTCTGTGATAAATGAATATAAAAAGGAGGAGTTTTAATGACAAATAAATTAGAGGAGCTTGTGAAATTAGAGAACAGATTGATCTATATCTGCATAACAATAGCGACATTGTTTGTGCTACTTTCTTGTTTAGCAGTTCTTCATTATGCTGCTACGATTCCTTCAGCAATAGTTCTAGTAGGATTTGCAACAGATTTAATCCTAAAGAAATATTTGAGGAGAAGGGTGAAAGATATTGATAAATGTTGATGCGATATACCATTCATTAGTGAAAGTCGAGAAACAGAATAAAGCCTATGCGCTTATGGATGACGACCCTGAAATGAAAATGAGAGCATTGGAAAACATGATTAAAGAGTTTGATCTTATTGGGGATGCGGCATTAGAGGGGATTAAAGAAGCTACTGAATTATTGAAGAAAATAGGGAGTGAAGATATCAGTAAGAAGCTAGAAGACGTGAGCAATAAAATAAAAGAATGAATTCTAAACTTTAGGAGAGATACGTTGGAAAAAGAATATTTAAAATTGCTGCAAAAAGTATATACATATGGACAGGATACTGGAGACAGGACAGAAACAGGCATGAGAAGTCTTTTCGGAGAAACAATGGAGTTTAATTTGTCTGAAGGGTTTCCGTTGGTTACAACTAAGAAAATGTTTACTAGAGGTGTTTTTGGGGAGCTACTATGGTTTCTAAGCGGCTCAACATCAAACAAAGAGTTAGAAGAAAAGTACAACATTAAGTTTTGGAAGGAATGGGCTAATGAAGCAGGACAGCTGCCAAACATCTACGGCAAACAATGGACTAGATGGGAAGATGGACGAGGGAACATTTTTAATCAGATTAAGTATGTGATTGACCAAATTAAAAACAATCCAACAAGTAGACGTATTTTATTTACAGGATGGAACGCCCCAGAGATGCAATGGGAAGATACTGCATTACCATGTTGTCACAGTACTGTTGTTCAGTTTTACGTGGAAGGTGAATACTTACATATGTATCACTTTCAACGTTCAGGAGACATGTTTCTAGGTGTTCCAGTTAACATCGCCTCATATGCAACACTACTGACTATAATTGCTCAACAATGTGATTTAAAGCCAGGTATCATGAAACACTCAATTGGCGTAGCTCATATTTATCATAATCATTTAGAACAAGTCAAAAAACAACTAACCAGATCTCCATATCAAGTACCAAAACTTAATGTTAAACGGAAACCTGAATCAATCTTTGAGTATAGCATAGAAGACTTTGAAGTGATTGATTATGAACACCATCCATTAATCAAAGGGGAAGTGGCAGTTTGATCAGTTTAATAGCAGCCTGCGACATGAACATGGGAATTGGATTAAACAACAATCTTTTGTATTCTATTAAAGAGGATATGAAAAGGTTTAAAGAATTAACTCAAGGTAAGCTATGCATACAAGGTCGAAAAACGTATGAATCGATTATTAAGCTTAACGGCAAGCCTCTGTCTAACAGAACAAATGTTGTTTTAACAAAGGATAAGACATATAAGGCCTTACCAGGAACATTTGTTTATCATTCAATTGATGAAGTATTGAAATTAATTAATGGCCAATCTAATCATGGAGATGAAGTCATGGTTATAGGTGGCAGCGAGATATATAAACAATTTCTTGATCATGCAAGCAATATTTATTTAACAATGTTTCATGATGTGTCAGAAGCAGACTCATATTTCCCTAGTCTAGATGACAACTGGCTAAGAAATAGTAGTGATGTTCACTACAAAAAGAAAGGGGCACCTATAGGATACAGTTTCATTCATTATAAAAATACAAATAACATATAATTTATATTGACTAAAATACAAATTACATATATTATAAAGATAAGCCAAATCGGTTTATCTTTTTTAATTTAAAAAGGGGGATGATTGAATGTGTAAAGCAACTAAATACATAAAAGAAATTGAAGCGAAAGCGATTGAACTAAATGAAATCAAGGAAAAAATCGATAATGACATTGAATTCTATAGAAAAGAAGTTAGTAGGATGGATAAAGAACTTAGTAAGTTTTATCATGACTTAGAAGTAGCTGTATTCAATGCATGCGAGGGATGGAGCCTTTCTAAGAGAGGGCAAGCAATTCTTATTGAAAGAAGAAAGGTAAAATCCGAATATGAGAAGCTTTGTATGATCAGAGATATGCTTGGAAAGTCTTTATTGAGTATTGATAATGAAGCACTTAAAACAATTGAAAATGCCAAACGACGTATCAATAAAACAAATAACAAACTGATCCAATGGAAATCAGAATCTAAGAAGAACCATTTAAAAGCAATTTAAGTTACATAAAATCTGAATTTTAACAAACTCTTGTTAGGAGGTGTGAGATATAAATACTGTATCTCATCAAAAATTAAGTGAATTAGAAAAAAGCAAATACAAGCTTAAATCAGACATCTTAGAGAAAAAAAGAGACCTGTTACATATTAAAACTAATCAAAATCCATTAGCGCTGGAACGACTATTTGAACTAAGCGAAGTATTGCAGCTGACAGAGGAATCAGATTGGGTAAGCTCATCAATGGCGATGAAAGCTGTAAGGATCAATAAAGAGTTCATGAAGTTATTTCATTTTAAAGGTGATGCCAAAGCATACATAAACAAAGAAGAGTTTAATAGACTCCATGAAGAGTTTATCAGAATAAAATTTGAACAGAACAACATTTAGCTGTTAATTTATTACCAATGAACTCTATACTGAATATGTAACAAATTATGGAGGTTGATACTAATGAATGGAAGAGGTCAAGCAGAAGCCAAAATTCTTGAGTTTTTAGAATCTGAGGAAAGTGAAGCAATTCTTACAGGGAATCATTATCACCAAAAATTTCCTATGGTTTTTGATCTAATTCAAAAGAACTTCAAAGATGTCAAAGTTCTGCTTAGAACAATGGATAAAAATATTCTGAAAAGGTCAAACATTAGTTGTTTGGAAAACAGGAACTTTGTGATAGGACAGAGGTTTTGTTGTGGTGAAAATGTGTTTGTTTTAGACACTATTAGAATGAAATGTAGAGATGTTTATGCCGAAGGGATTGATATTGCTTTAATTTATCCAATAAAGGGTCACGTAGAAAACGAAGTAATGAGAAAGGCTATATTCCAAGAGTTAAATGAAATAGGAGCTGTTGAAAAAATCATTTATATCACAGACCTAGAAGACATTGACACAAGTTGGGCAACGGACTTGAAATATAAAATTGTTTACGACTCAAATTAAAACTGTGGGGCTATTGCCCCTTTAGTTTAAAACGTTGATTTTATTGAAAAGGAGATTGTTTAATGGAAAGCGTTCATGAATACTTCAGTAAGATAAAGAAAGATGTAACTAAGTATTGCAATAACTGCGATAAAGACGTTTTGATGTTTGCTAGAATAAAAGATGAGCAACTTACATTTAAAGGACAAACGGTGATCGTAAAAAACAGCATGGTAGCTTATTGTAGTGAATGTAATGAAGAATTATACTGCGAAGAGTTTGATAAGAATACGATGAATGAAGCGGTTAAACTCTGGGAAAAGCAAGCTGGGGAAAAATATAAAGGCAAGGAGTTTTAAGTTATGTATACATATACAGAGGTGAATGGTTTCAATCAAGTGATTACATTTACTAAGGAAAGTCTAGACAAAGGGCGGACAGTTGAAGTTACACCGTTGGGCAATGACTGCTACCGAATTAAGATGATTTCACAGGTAAGATATTAATAAGATATAAATTACATGTATTTATGAGGGGTGATACAGTGGATGAATTGGAATGGTGGGGAATTGAGTTAAATATGAAAGATGAATCTTCTAGAGTTTTGTTAATAAAACTATTTAGAACGATTCAACAAACATTTGAGAACCTTTATAAAGTTAAACGCTCTACTTTTGATTCTGCCATAGAAGATTTGGAAAGTGCTATTCCAGAGTATGAAAAAAGAATTGTCCCTTTTCTACAGAGTGAACTGATATCTCTTAGGAAAGAAATCAATAATATTGGCATCTGTGACAGCGAATTCATCTTAAGATTAGAATATGCTTTATATATTTATGAACCAGAAATCGACTGTGTATATCCTGAAAGTAGTAGAGATACAATAATCACCTTTTTCAATATGATAAATGAAGAAATTAAAAGATTAAGTATGCTTAATAACATGTATCTAATTGCTGAGAAAAACACAAAAAGAGATGCGAATGGATTTACGGTGATCGAGGCTAGTGATGATTGGAGGGATTAAGTCTATGATTAAAACACTGAAGTCTAAATTTAAAAAAGACGAAGAGTTGTCTGCTGAATATGTCAAAGGATTCTATTCAGGAGCATTCTACTCAAATTTAATATTGTTGCCAGCATTTCTTATTTTAGTTGCCATGGTAATTAATAAATAACAAATATATCAAAGGGTGAGATAAATGAGTAGTCTCTATTCATGGTATGGCGTAGACTTCAAGAGAAGTAAGTCAAATAACATTCAGAATGCTTTCGAGGAGTGGCTTAATTTAATTAAAGAAGAACTTCATAAATATTTTGAAATGAACCGATCAAAGACATTGCATGAACTTTTAGATAAAAGCAGCAATGACAGTTACTTTGTAGAGTGGTTTAACGAAATTGGCTTACCATCTCTACATCAATTAAATATTGAAAAAGTATCAGAAGAAGATAGATTTATTAACTTGATTGAGTTTGATAAATTTCTGATCGAAAATGAACATGAATGGGAAGAAGAACACAAGGATATGAGAGGTGCTTTGATTTCAGCAATTAAAGACATGCCAGAAACAATGAGGATGCTATATTAATGGACAGAAAAATTCTAGAAGCATTAATCCAAATATATCAAAATGACTTTATGTGCGGCTATCAAGGAGATGACAAAGAGAAATTAAGAGTTATTTTTCTAGAGTTAATCGTACATACAACAAGATATTTAAATGATTTTCGTTATTGCAACAATGAGGGTTGTCCTTGTAGTCCTGAGCACGATCTTACAAAAATGATTGATACCCATCAGGAGGATATTTTCACGAAACTGATTGGTGATTATGCACTTAGCGACTTTCCAACTAAGAAAGTGAAAGAATTTTTACTTCAATTTAAAACGAAGGAGTCACAAGATGAAAACAGACGAACTTAAAATAAAAAGTTTTTTCGAAGAGAGAAAAAGAAGAGAGGAGCTGCAAAAAGATTTCATCATTCATCAAGGTTGTGCTGCTTTTGAAGAAATTCTTAAAGAAGTTAAGGCCAGAGGCTCATTAAATGAGGCAGATGTTTACTATGGAATTCCTAAGCCTCAACTGAGTTTCTCAGAGGTTGAATTAGGATACATGTTAACTTCAATGATGGAGTATGCGACAAATCATGTGGGTAATCCAGTTGATGAAGAAAGTGAATTTGAAAATAAGTTGGCATTTTTTGAGCATAAAAAAGAGATACTGCAAATTTATGAAGTCTGTGGGCAAGGAACTGACAGCTGGTTTGAAATACCAGATAAAGAGACAATCAAAAAATTAAATAACACAGCTTATGGCGTTTACTTAATTCAGTTTGATGATTTTATTAACCATTATAAAAATAAGGTGATTAAATGAAAGGATTACATGTAGAAGGTACATTCTTTAAAGAAGACGGCACACAGTTTACATATAAAGAGTTCATTAAATTAATTGAAGCAAACGGTATTGAGTTTGGAGGAAGTACTTGCATCCAAGATGATGAAGGCAACTTTTTAAATGATGCTGGGGTTATCATTACAGATCAAGTAAACAAGAAGCGAATGAAAGAAATTAAAAAAGGATAAGTGAGTTTAATCACCTATCCGCTATGAGAATTTCTGGACAATGCAGTTGTCATATAGATTGCTTTTTCGTCCTGTCCCATTTCTAACAAACTGGCTATCATTTGCATCTCAAGGTTAGCGAAATAGAAAGCACTATCAAGAGAAGTAAAGAAGAAATACTTGCTTAACTCTAAAGGTATAGTAACTGCTTTTACGGATTTAATATTATTTAATTTCTTCTGAGCCATAATTCTTTTATTACCGTCAACGCAAAGTAAAGGGACGGGTACTCCTGGATTGTACACTAAAATTGGTGGGCGATTGTCTTTTATTTTATTAGATAAAAATGCAGTGCTACTGTCTACATATACATCTTTCAAATCTACATCTTCAGGAACTAGGGTATTTTGTTTTACTATTTCATTGAGAATATCAACATCATAGTAATATTTGTAGGTGCCAACGCTCGTCTTGAAATCAAAAGTATAAAATTCAACATCTTTATTCCTTAATTGGGACATCTCATAAATAGGAGTAGTATTTGATTTCTGTCTTGCATAATCTTCAATATTTTTATCATGTTCGATAAATATATCACACCAGTATTTAACCCAAGATTTATAGAAAGACAGTCTTCCTATTTTAGACTTTATTGGTGGACTTTCAAGATAGGCTTGGAAATCAAATTTGTAGTAAGTTGTTTTTCTGTTATTAAAATATGCAGGCATTGTTAATTCCTTTCAAGTTTTTCTAAATTATATCACAAATTCAAAATAAAGGGGAGATGGGCATATGATTGTTACAGCATGGATTTTGTTAATTGCATTTGGATTAGTCGTGTTAGCTAGAATGGATATTCAAAGAGATATTAAATTTGCAGTGTATATTGGTGTACTAAAAGTGGTTTCAGTTTTTATTGTTGCCATTGCAGCAGGAGTAATTTGGGGAGGATTGTTTCAATGAAACTAAGCACAATGATATTTTCAAATACACAAGAAAAAGCAAATGAAAAATTGAGCGAGATAGCTCTGAATATTAATGAAGAAATTCTTCTTCAGAGAGACGATTACATAGGAACACCCAAACAAGCAATTCATGCAAAACGGTTTGGGGAATATGCCAGAGGATTCAAATACAACAATGTGTTTATTGATAGTTCTTTATGCAGTGATAAAAACGCTATGGAACAAATTATTATGAATCTGGTTCGACCTTATGATCAAAGATGGGATGAAAGCTATAATCGCTCTAATCACATTAATTATTTCTAAATAAAATCGGTCTTTTAACCAGAAATAAGTATTCATATTTACTACATAAATCAAGCACTTTTTACAAGGAAAGGAGAAATTACATATGACTATTAGAATTCCGTTTGAACAGGATGCGTTAAAACAAGCATATCTATCTCAAGTGGGCGGTACAATTTCGTTTCAAAAGGGGAAGACTCCTGTATTTTCATTTAATAGTGAAGAAGATTATAAGAGGTATACGCAACTTATTCTTGGAGGAGGTGAGGAATCATATCAATAGGATCTTTAACAATTGACGTAGGAGGTATGTTTGCTGAGAAATCAACAGCGCTGCAACGTCATGGAAAACGATATATGTTAGCTGGAAAGAAAGTAGTGTTTCTCAAACCATCCATAGATAACAGATACTCAGAAGACTTTATTGTGACACACGATGGCAAGAAAGTTGAGGCAATAAACATACAAATAACAAATAAAAACAAGGTTGGTATACCCCTAGATTTGTTTGAAGCTGATGTTGTTTGCATTGATGAAGTTCAATTTTTCCCAGATCAAATGATCACTCACATTGAGAAACTAATCGAACAAGGGAAGAAAGTGTTTGTTGCAGGATTAGACATGGACAGGTATGGTAAGCCATTTGGAATTGTACCGTACTTAATGGCCAAAGCAGATCATGTGACTAAACATCATGCAGTTTGTGCTTTTTGTGGCGATGACGCATGGGTTTCACTTGAAGTTTCTAATGATTCAAATACTCAAGTTAAAGTTGGGAACGATTATAAGCCAGCATGTAGACAATGCGCTTATGAAAGGGGAGTTAAATAATAGAAGAAAATAGTTTGGTTGAGCTGCACAACAAAATGAAAAAACAAATGAAATCAATTGAAGAAGCGATACATAACAATGATTTTTCAAAAGTAAACCGTCTTGGCATCAACCTAAGTAACAATAACGAAGAATTAATGCAAGAAGCAAGAGACTTGTTTAACAATGAAAAAGGGAGATACGTAAATACATATGCTTAACTTACATAACTTAAAAGGCGCTTATCAATTAAAAAATCAAGGAGGTGATTTTGCTTATTTTTATAATGAGAAGTCAAACAATCTAATTGTAATTAATAACATTGATGATGAAGAAATTAGAGATGTTACAGACGGGACATCACAGGATGCTTACATGTACTTAACAAATAAACTTAACATTGAAACGAATTTAACTGTCATTTGGTATAAAACTGAATTTGATTCAAGTGACTATATTCTTATTGAAGGAGTCAATGGTAAAGAGTTGTATCACTTAGACTTAATTGAGTTGGAGAACACTGTTTTAGAAGATTATAAGTTTGATAAGAAGTATGTGAAGATTATAGATGGAGAAGCAATCCAATTAGAATTTTAAACCCCTGTCTAATGACAGGGGTAATCATCAAGAAGATTTGAAGTTTTTTATTAAAGTATTCACTTCTTCGACTAAATCTGGGTATTGGTTGTTATCAACGAATGAGTATTCAACTTCATTAGTTTTAGCATTTGCTTTGAATACGAGTTCAGCATTTTCAGTTTCTGATTCATTGTAAACAACATAGTGTTTTTCAAATAAATGATTCTCTGACATGTCTACATGAAATCTAACTGTAAACCCTTTTGACTTTAAATAGTCAGTTAACTCGTTGTGTTGGTTGATAAGCTCGGTCAATTGGAACACTCTCCTAGATATTGATAATCATAGAATACCCCATTTAACTATTAAACACAAAGAAAGGATTGGTTCATTGAGCACAAACTTAGGGAAAGTTTTTGAAGCGAATATACAACAATCCGCGAAGGATCAAGGTTTATTCTTTTACCGAATTAAAGATGTAAACCCAATGGCCATAAAACGTAACTTTGGTGTATCAAAAAACAATTACGATTGTTTCCTGTACGCTAAAGGAGTTTTATTCCCATTAGAATTAAAATCAACAAAAAGCAAGTCTATATCGTTCTCAGAAAGCATGATTAAATCTCAACAAATTAAGCACCTTGAAGCAGCTGCAAAATATGAAGGAGTGTTACCTGGCTTCTTGTTTAATTTTAGAGAACCTGAGAATAGAGTGTTTTTTGTCCATATAAAAGACTTTCTTACATATAAGAATATTGCTGAAAATCAATTAGCACATACATACTTAAGCAAGGTGAATAAGTCCAGCATACCTATTGGCATCTGTGAAGAAATCGGAACAGAGGTAAGGTGGATGAAGAAGAAAGTGAATTATACATATTACATAAATAAGATGTGCGAAAAATTAATTCAGGGAGGTGATGCAAAACGTAGGCAGGGATAAGTCTCTGTCTTTATTTGCTATAATATTTATAATGAATAAAAATGTGTGGTGATTAAAATGAATATTGATAAAAATTCAAAAGTAGCAGTCTATTCAAGAAAATCAAGAGAAGACCCAGACACAGAGGACACTTTACTGAAACATAGAGAACAGCTAAAAGCACTCTTAACTAGGTACAGTTTTACAGATGTAGAGTGGTTCGAAGAAGTTGTTTCTTCCGATTCTATTGATAATAGACCTATTTTTTCTAGATTGTTGCCTAGAATCAGATCAGGTGAATTCGACGTTGTATGTGTAATAGCGAATGACAGACTTTCTAGGGGATCACAGATCGACTCAGGACGTATCATGGAGGCCTTTAAAGAAAGCAACACTCTACTAGTAACTCCACAAAAAATATACAATATGTCCAATGAGAGTGATGAAATGCTCTCAGAGTTCGAATTGGTTATTGCTAGGAATGAATATAGAGCTATTAAGAGAAGGCTGTTAAATGGTCGAAAAGGAGCTGTCAAAGAGGGGAGACCACATTCTGGATCTGTTCCATACGGGTTTAAATGGGACAAGAATGACAAGACTGCAAAGATTAATGAGGAAAAAATAAAGATTTATCGTATGATGATTGATTGGTTCCTAAAGGAGGAAATGTCTTCAGCTGCAATTGCAGACAGGCTAAATCAATTGCAGATTCCGCCTCCTTCAAGCAGAGGTAAGATGTGGTATGGCGAAGTTGTAACCTATCTTTTGTTAAATGATTTTCACAGAGGATATGTATGGTATGGGAATGATGAAAAGAATAAAGGCGTTCATCAACCAACTAAAACAGAGGAAGAACACACTCAAATAGTAGAACGAATAACTAAGCTAAGGACTTACCCAGATGTTGGAAGAAGTTTGAACATGAATTCACACAAACTTTCAGGAATAGTTAGGTGCCCTTATTGTTTGAAAGTTCAAAACGTACATCAACCAAAAGGGAGACAAAAACACGTTAGGAAATGTCTTAGAAAATCATCTGCACGTGAACCAATGTGTGAAACCACAAAAGGAATTAATGAAGACATTCTATACAGTGCTATCCTACAAGAAATGAAACAGTACAGTTCTGAAATATTTAAAAGGAACGAAAATAGAGAATCTGCCGAAACAACTACTATTTCAGTTCATCTAATCGAGCTCAAAGAAAAAGCAATAAAAAAATTGAGGGGAAGAATCGAACGATTAAAAGAACTCTATTTAGACGGTGATTTAGACAAAAATGAATACAAAGAAAAGCTAGAAAAAGCTCAAGGTAATTTAATGAAATCCGAAAAAGAACTCGGAGAATTATACTCATCAATTGAATATCAAAAAGCGAAAGCATTAGAAAAAAGAACCTCCCTATGGCAAGAGCAAGACGTTCAGGCATTATTAGAATCAGATGAAGGGATGTCAGATTCAGAAATCAATATAATACTCAAAAAGCTTATTAGCCATATCTCATATAAAGTTAAAGATGAAGATGGGAAGCAGCCTGAGTTGAGTGTAAAAGTCTATTATAATTAGGGTGTGTCCATTGTTGTACCCAAACGATATCTGTCGTCACCATTATTGGCATTACCCTTATTCCAGTAGCGATGAACAATATGGCAGGAGGAGAAGGAAGTGCTGATTATGGTTCTTTTGAAAATTTAGGCCTCGCTTTCCTTGTGCTGTTTATCATTGTGCTGCTCTATCGATTCACAACAGGCTTTATGAAGGCGATCGCCATTTTAATCGGTATTCTCCTTGGGACAGGCGTCGCTGCATTTATGGGGAAAGTGGAAACAGCTGAGGTGGCGAACGCTCAAGTTTTTCGCATGATTGAACCATTTTATTTTGGCATGCCTACCTTTGAAATTGCACCGATTATGACGATGACGTTAGTTGCGATTGTGTCATTAGTCGAATCAACAGGCGTTTATTTCGCACTAGGTGATTTGACAAACCGGTCATTAAAAGAGAAGGACTTAGCGAAAGGCTATCGCGCAGAAGGGATTGCTGTGTTATTAGGGGGGATCTTTAATGCTTTTCCTTACACAGCCTACTCGCAAAACGTTGGGTTGATCCAGTTGACAGGGGTCAAGAAAAATCAAGTCATCGTTGTGACAGGCGCATTGCTCATGTTATTTGGACTTTTTCCTAAAATTGCTGCATTTACGACGATTATTCCAAAGTCAGTTCTTGGCGGCGCAATGGTTGCCATGTTTGGGATGGTCATTGCCTACGGGATTAAAATGCTCTCGCGTGTGGATTTTGCCAAACAGGAAAACCTGCTGATTGTCGCTTGCTCAGTTGGGATCGGCTTAGGTGTCACCGTTGTGCCGCAAATGTTTGAGCATTTGCCAGAATCAATCAAATTATTAACAAGTAATGGCATCGTGGCCGGCAGCTTTACCGCTATTTTACTTCATATTATTTATCACATGATTCCTTTTAAAAAAGAAACCGGGCAGGACCTGATGGAAGAGCCTAAGCAATCTGTTATGTAAACCCCTCTCCAAGAGAGGGGTTTAGATGATGGACAAAGAGCTAAAATGATCTTTATTTTAGCTCTTTGTCTTCTTTTTAGCTTGATAAAAAAACTTTGAAGTCCTAGGATCCTAGGAAGGAGCGTGTGAGGGTTTGTCTACACGCTGAAAGCCCGCATCTTTTGGATACGGGCTTGTTGTGATTAGCACTATTAATGTTGTACCGGCTGCATTGTTTCGTTAATGACTGCAAATGTATAGCCCCGTGCTTTTAGCTGTGTAATCAGGCTATCTAAATAGTTTGTGGTAGAGGGTTGATCATGCATTAAAATAACTTTTGGTTCCCATGGTTTATTTTTCTCAAACATTTGCAATTGATTCAATACCTCTGGAACATATTGTGAGTTTTTATATCTCCAGTCAAGGCTATCAATCGTCCAATCCCAGTAAATAAAGCCATGTTGGTTTAAACGTACTTTTTGATGATATGTTAAATTTGGAACACTGCCATAGGGTGTTCTCACAAGACGGGCGTAGACGCCTGTAACAGAAGCAAGAATGCGCTGAGCTTCTCTCATTTCATTTGCGGGAGACTCACTGTTCTGATAAAAGAGGTTTATATCATGCGTCATGCCATGAAGCCCCAATTGATGTCCTTCTTGATAAAGTCTTTTCACAGCTGCTTGGTGTGCTTGGATTTGCGGTCCAAGCATGAAGAACGTCGCCTTCACATGATGTGCTTTTAATACATCTAACAGCTGATTTGATGTAGCAGAAGGACCATCATCAAATGTTAAAAAGACCGTTTTATTCGTTGCCTGTTGGTTTGGATTGGTCTTAAAATGTGTATCCAATGTTCTTGTAGACTGATCTTTTGCTTTCAGATTGATGCTTGTGTCACGGAAGTCACTGCTGGCAACATTTTTTGCTTGCCCGTTTGTCGCCTGCAAATGGGC
This sequence comes from Bacillus sp. MM09(2025), assembly GCF_050496725.1. Taxonomy (NCBI): domain Bacteria; kingdom Bacillati; phylum Bacillota; class Bacilli; order Caryophanales; family Bacillaceae; genus Bacillus; species Bacillus sp. MM09(2025). The sequence goes on along the minus strand of NZ_JBNWEN010000001.1, from coordinate 775,751 downwards.
TTTAGACATATCCCAGATAAAAAAAAGAAACAGTGTAAGAAGCACTAAACCAATTACCTTTGAGAGAAGTACCGTGTTGTAGGGTGTCTTTTTTTTGGAAACCTTTTTCATTACAATCACTCCAGTCAATTAAATTTTGAGCCGAATCATGTAGTAGATTCTGTCTTTTTTCACTGTTTTTCTTGGTGATCATATTGATTAAGTATATAGTGGAAAAAATCCTTTTAATATAGAAAATTCAAATAAATTAGGAATTTATGGTTATTATTTTGTGTTGATCAGCAAAAAAAGGTGATCCATTCATGTTTAAATGAAATCATTCTGAATAATGATCGAAACGTTAATATTGATACGCTAAGATAGCATCAGATTTAACCATAAATGCGAAGCGAAGGAGAGATTCCGTATGAAAGTGTTGTATAAGTAAAGGGGGGTCTACGGTCTGAACACTTCTCTTTTAGAGGTGTTTTTTTGCATAAAAAAAGCAGGTTCGCTTGGCTTGGAACGAACCTGTGAAGGAGGAAAACTACATCATGTTTTCATTTATATTATCCAATATTTATCAATTGTCGTCAAGACAAAAAGTTAGACGGAGGAAAATGTTTTGACTGAATTGTGACGATTTGGCATGTATATCCTTTTTTCGATAGGGGATATTAACCGAAAAAAGAGGTGAAGCCGATGGCGTACATTCTTTCAGTTGGAACGAGTCATCCGAAGCATCATGTGGATCAGAAAATAGCTGCCGAATTTGCAAGGTCTCAATTTAAACGATCGTTTAAAGATATTGACCGGCTACTGAGAGCTTTTCAAAATGGAGAAATTAAGGGCAGGCAGTTTGTGCAGCCCATTGAATGGTATCAGACGCACCACTCTTTTGAAGAGAAAAACAATATCTATTTGGAAAAAGCCTTGACTCATGCAAAAGAAGCGATCATACATTGTCTTCAAGAGAAGACGTTTCTGAAAAAGCCAGTTCCGGTTGAAGAGATCGATGCATTGTTTTTTATTTCAAGTACCGGCTTATCGACCCCAAGTCTTGATGCAAAGCTTATGAACGTCCTTCCTTTTTCTCCGTATACAAAACGAGTACCGATCTGGGGCCTAGGGTGTGGGGGCGGTGCGGCAGGGCTGTCTCGGGCTTATGAATACATAAGGGCATTTCCAGAAGCAAAGGTACTTGTCGTTGCCTGTGAGCTGTGCAGTTTAACTTTTCAGCCGCAAGATCAATCAAAAAGCAATTTAATCGGCACCTCCTTATTTGGAGACGGGACGGCAGCGGTTCTTTTAACTGGAGAAAAAGCTGCGCTTGAATATGCCCATTTAAAAACAATCCCTAAAGTACTAAGCACGCAATCCGTCACAATGAAGGATTCTGAGGATGTCATGGGCTGGGATTTTACAAGTGACGGCTTTCGGGTTATTTTCTCCCGTGACATTCCGTCGATGATTTCCGGCTGGTTAAAAGAGCAGGTGGATCAATTTTTAGAGGAACATGGATATTCAACTAAAGACTTGTCCGTTTTTTTAGCCCATCCTGGAGGAAAAAAAGTGATTGATGCCTATGTTGAAAGTCTATCTTTACGAGAAAATCAGCTGTTTTCTTCAAAAGAAGTACTCAAACAACACGGAAATATGTCCTCTGCCACAGTTTTGTATGTCATCAAGCATTTCCTTGAACATCAATCTGCTGAAGCGGGGGAGATGGGACTTTGCGGGGCGCTTGGTCCGGGCTTTTCCTCAGAGTTGCTGCTTATGAAATGGGAGGAGGTCTTGTCGTGATCATTTGGCTTGTCATCGGTTTTTTCGTTTGTCAGAGGCTCATTGAAATGCTTGTTGCCAAAAGAAATGAAAAGAAAGTAAAAGCACTAGGTGCCATTGAATTTGGTGCTAGTCATTATCCTTATATGGTCGCTATGCATACGGCTTTTTTTCTCTCACTGATAGTTGAGATAACGCTTTTACATAAAGGGCCATCCCAGTATTTTCTTGTACTGCTCCTTTTGCTGATGGCTACACAGATCATTCGGTACTGGGCTTTATGCTCCCTAGGGACGTACTGGAATACAAAGATTTTAGTCGTTCCAAACGCAACGATTATAAAAAAAGGGCCGTATCGCTGGTTGAAACACCCTAACTATGTCGTCGTGGCGATTGAGCTTATACTGATCCCGCTATTGTTTGATGCATATGTCACTGGCATTTTGTTTACATGTTTAAATGCATGGATGATGGCTGTACGAATTCAAACAGAGGAGAAAGCATTAAATCAGTATTTGCTAAATTAATATTGAAAATCATTATCAATTGTGCTACACTTTCATTAATGATAAGCATTCTCAATCATGAAGGATGGACGGTGATCACATGACAATGATTTTCTTACTCGGTACGGTGTGTGTATACAGCCTATTAATTGGCTTCGTATTAAAAGGTGTCTCCAAAAAATCTGCTTCCTGATTCCAGTCAACTGCGACTGATCGGGCAGCAGATTTTTTTATTTCCTTAGATCAGAAGAAAAATCTCTTTATTTTGTGTAAAATGGTATCACATACATAACTGACTTTTCTAAAAACAAAGGGGTTTATCGTCATGAAAGACTTGTCTATTCGAGATTCGCTCGTTCAAACTACAGGAGCTTTATATCAAAGCTTTCTCAAAAGGGATGATTATGAGCGCGCAGCCAAACTTGCATCGATTATCAAAAAGGAAGCAGAAGAAGAAGTATATATCGCATTTACCGGCCATTATTCTGCTGGAAAGTCATCACTTGTAAATTATCTACTTCATGATCACATTTTGCCAACGAGCCCAATCCCAACAAGTGCAAACTTGGTCGTCGTGAGGAAAGGCGAAAGTGAAGTTCAGCTTCATACCTCTGATGGCCGATTTGCAAAAATGAGCGGCTCTTATGATAAAGAAGCAGTACAGCGTTTCTGTAAGGACGGAGAACAGATTGAAATGGTGGAAATTAGCGGTGACTATAGAGGACTTGAAGAAAAAGTGGCACTGATTGATACGCCCGGAATTGATTCGACGGATCATGCCCACTTTTTATCTGCTGCGTCTATTCTTCATCAAGCGGATGCTCTCTTTTATGTCGTTCACTACAACCATGTTCATTCGGAGGAAAACATTCGTTTCATTCGCTCCATTAAAGAGAAAGTGCCAAATCTTTATTTCATCGTAAACCAAGTGGACCGGCATGATGAGCATGAGACAGCGTTTGAAGACTACAAAAATCAAGTAGTTGATATGCTTCAAAAAGAAGGCATTGAAGAAGAACATCTATACTTTACATCTGTGACCGATGAGACCCATCCAAGAAATGAAATGATTCGTTTAGTCAAAAAACTGCAAGAATTACAGACATTGCCGAAGGCCTCACTTCGGGCTTATACGGAGCAGAAAATTGAGCATGTCCTAAAAGAACACATTGACTCGTTAAAAGAAGACCTGCAAGGTGAGGAGCTTGAGTCACAGCTCGAAGAAAAAAGAAAAGAAGTAAATGAATTGGAAGAGAAAAATCACTTCATTGAAAATGGGGCCAAACAGTTAGAAGAAGAAGTATCTACTGAAGTCGAGAGCATTTTGAAAAATGCCAACCTCACTCCATTTAAAATGAGAGAACTCGCAAGCGGCTATATTGAATCAAAAGCACCTGGCTTTAAAGTGGGACTGCTTTTTGCTAAAAATAAAACTGAGCAGGAAAAAGAAAAACGAGCAGCTGACTTCTTAACAGATGTCAAAGCGAGAATGAAGGCAGAAGTGGACTGGCATATTGCTGAGCTACTAAAAAAAGAAGTCAAGAAACATCAACTTGGTGAAGAGTTATTAAATCAAGTGATGGCGTTTGAAACGCCTGTACAAGAATCACTTCTTGAAAGTGTGATTCATCATGGAGCAACGTTCTCTAATGAATACGTACTGCAATATGCAAAAGATGCTGGCGAAGCCTTGAGAAGAAAGGCTAAGCAGCAAGTGATGTCACTGATTGAACAAATGGTGGAGTCGCTGAAAGCCAAGCTGATGGAAGATAAAGCAGAACAGCAAGAAAAATGGGCTCAGTCTGCAAAAGAGCTCCAAACACTCGAGCAGTGCACCAGAAAAAATGAACAAATGAAGCGAGATATTCAGCATGTATGGGATATATGGCAAAATGGAACGGATGAAAAGATCGAAGAAGATTGGTTTTATGCGAAAAAGAGACAAATGCAGCATGACCAGCTAAAGCAGGATCAAGTGACCATTCATCCTGAAGAGAGCGACCAAGATAAACCGAACAAGCAGATAGAGCAACCTCAAATGCGTCAGTCACAGCATGTCACGACGGCACAGTCGATTGCCCAATTTGAGCAGCTTTCTCAGATTTTATTGCCATTAGATGCGCTCCAATCTCAAAGGAAGTCCTTTGAAAAACGAACAAAACGGCTGCAAGCGAAAGAATTCACACTCGCTTTATTTGGGGCTTTTAGTTCGGGGAAATCTTCTTTTGCAAATGCTCTCGTCGGGAGAAAGGTGCTGCCATCCTCTCCCACACCAACAACGGCAACGATTAATAAGCTGACGCGGCCGGCAGAAGGTCATCCGCATGAAAGTGTCAAAGTGGTGTTCAAAACAGAACAGGATATATTAGAGGAGCTCAATCAGATCCTAGGATTTCCGATCTCAGAAGAAAAGGGAGAGACGTTTACATCCAAGCTCGAACGAGCCCTGAAAAAAAGACAGCTTGAACAAGATCATCGCGTTATTGTTGAACATTTTTTACAGGCACATACTCGTTTCCTTCATCACATTACGAAGCAAACGCCGCTTCATGTCACCCTTCAAGAACTGAGGCCATACGTGGCGGAAGAAGCTGTTTCTTGTGTGGTGAAAGAAGTGACGGTTTATTTGAGTACACCTCTAACAGATAAAGGGCTGACTATTGTTGATACGCCAGGCGCCAGTAGTATGAATAAGCGTCATACAGAGATTGCTTTTCAATATATGAAGGACGCAGATGCGCTTCTTTATTTAACTTACTACCAGCACTCTTTTTCGAAGGCAGATCGGTCATTTTTACGTAAGCTTGGGCTTGTAAAAGATTCATTTAGCATGGATAAAATGTTCTTTATTATCAATGCAGCTGATCTCGCAAAGGATCAAGAAGAGCTTGACACCGTCTTTGACTATGTAAAAAGTGAGCTCACAAAAGAAGGCATAAGAAACCCAAACCTTCATCATGTCTCCAGTAAGGAAGAGATCGAAGGAAAGGGAGAGACAGCTTATAATCAATACGCAAAGCTTAGAAAGCAGCTCGACTATTTTATTGACGAAGAATTAACGAAAGATGCGATCGAGCTGTTATATTTTGAAGCCGGTACATTATGTAGAACAGTCGACAAACTGCATGCGACGCTGCATCAGTCAGAAGATGAAAAGCAAGTGGAAAAGAAAAAGATAGATGCATCCTATGGAGCGATTCTTGATCAAATGAGCCATATAAAACAATCTAAGCTAGTGACAGAAAGCGTGAAAAAGGACTTACATGAACAGCTCTATCATATTGTGCAGCGCCTATCACTATTTGCGAATGATCTGTTAAAGACAGCCTTTTATCCTGGAATATCTCAAGGGAATTTCGGACAGCAATTGAAAAAAGCGCTTGAGAAGGCGCTAAAGGATTATGAATTTGAATTTATACAGGAGTTAAAGGCGCTTGATATTCGGATGGAATCGTTTATTCATCAATACTTCCAAGAGGAGTGGGAGAAAGGATTGCAGAAGGCATGTGCAGAAGACCCTTACTTTTCTCTCTCGCTGTCGCCGCCAGAAGAGAAAAATGCTGAACTAAAACAAATTGAAGTCGAAGCTGAACTAACACCATTCGAACCGCTCTTAAAGAAACAAAAATCAGCGAAAGTTTTCTTTGAACAGAATGGTAAGGCTGCGTTTATTGAAGCGATTCGAGACATTCTTCATCAGTTAACCATGAAATGGGCAGATAAAGAAAAAGAAGAATTACTGAGCAGGTACGATATGATGGTGAAGACCTTTACAGGAAGATATGAAACAGAAGCGCTTGAGCAGCTAAGTGAACAAAAACAAACATTTATCACGAGCCTAACAACAGATCCCAAAGAGCAGGCCGTTATTGAACAAGTTTATGAACAAACAAATGAGTGGAAGAACCAGTTGAAAACCATTTGATTCATGGTAGACTAAATAAAAAAGAAAGCAGTTGATACAAAATGACGAGCGTACACGAAGAGATTTCCGCACACTCACAAAAGCAGCATGCTCATATCCAGTCCTTTCTTGAGCTTGAACATAAAAGAGAACAAGCAATAGAGAGGGCTGTTGTCAAATGTGAGCAAAACGAGTCATTTACAACAGACGAGATCAACGCCATTACGTCGAAGATGAATGAGCTTGCACGAGGCGGTATTGTTCCATTGCGAAAGCTTGTGACGAATGATATGGTCAGGGAGTATGTCGAGCGCAAACAGAAGTAAAGAGTAACATTCTCTTTTTTGGTCATCTTAATGGATGTACCGAGAAAGGGGAATGATCATGAAAAAAAAGCAACAGACAAAGCAGCAGGATGAGCGTGACCCTAAACAAAAAGACATGCCGTCCTATGCAGAAGCAGAATCGAAAAAAATGCAATATGGTCAAAAGTAAACAGGCTGCCTCTTCTTTTCCAAAAGAAGAAGGCGCCTTTTTTATGTCTAGTTTTGCGTTCTGTGATAGAATAGGAGTATTGTTTTGAAAAGGGAGTTTATAAGAATGAGTAAACACGTACTGCTTGTAGATGGAATGGCGCTTTTGTTCAGAGCGTTTTATGCGACGGCTGTCCATCGCAATTTTATGATAAATGACCACGGTGTGCCAACAAATGGAGTGAATGGCTATTTGAAGCACTTATTAACAGCTGTACAGACATTTGAGCCAACTCATATTGTGTGCTGCTGGGATATGGGAAGTCAAACCTATCGAAACGAATTGTTTCAAGATTATAAAGCAAATCGTGGAGAGGCACCTGTCGAGCTCATTCCACAATTCGATTTAGCGAAAGAAGCGACAGAAGAACTAGGAATTGTGAATATTGGTTTAAAAGGCTTTGAAGCAGATGATTGTATTGGAACACTTGCTGCGCTTTACCAAAAAGAAGCACGCGTGACTGTCCTCACTGGCGACAAAGATTTACTGCAAATTTTAAATGAACAAGTGACTGTTGCTTTGATGCAAAAAGGAATTGGCAATTATAAGCATTATACAAAAGCCTTATTTGAAGAAGAAATGGGAATCTCACCAAAGGCACTCATTGATATGAAAGCACTCATGGGTGATGCAAGTGATAATTATCCAGGTGTCAAAGGAATCGGAGAAAAAACGGCTTTGAAATTTATTCAAACATATGAAACGATTGATGGTTTGTTAGAAAATGTCCATGAACTAACGGCTGCACAGCAAAAGAAAATGCAAGCAGGATTAGAAGATTTGAAACTTTCTCGTCTATTGGCAGAGATCAAATGTGATGTCCCGCTCAGCTGTTCAATGGATGAGGCGAAAATGAACATCAATCAAGAACGAGCTGCTGCTATGCTAAGGCACCATCAAATCAAAGGAATCGAACCGATGATGAATCGTTTAAATACAATAGAGATCAGCTAAAGCCGATCTCTTAGGTTATCTTTTTGTATTGCTTTTCTTCGCTCTATTTTCCAGCTGAGATAGTGGCTGTTTATCTTTTGTTTGCGCATCACCTTGTGGGGTTGTCCCATTTGTGACACGACCTTTATTTTCTTTATCCAATCAGTATCACCTCACACACATTAGCATAACCGAAAAAAAGCGATTCATCCTTTAGAAAGGTGAATCGCTTTTCTAGCGAGCTGATCTGCTACTTGATTTTCCTTACTCGGAATCCATTTAATAAAAAATAAATCAAACTGGCTTTGGAGCTCGATTATCTCTTTAATAAAATGCTGAAATGCTGGATTTTTAGCAAATCCTGCATTGGCTGCGCGGTCAACTACTTGTGAATCTGTGCGAAATGAAACGGTACGCAATCCTTTTTCTGCACAAATTTTCATCCCCTCGATCAGAGCAGAAAATTCTGCTTCGTGATTGCTCATGGATTCAAGAGGAATGGAGAAGGATTCAGCCTTTCCATCATATTTGATGAAAATGCCGATGCCAGAAGGACCTGGATTACCTGCACTCGCACCATCAATGTATATTTCAGCTGGCAAATTACTTCATCCTTTCATCAAGCGGAACCATTTTTTTCGCTGCATACGCATATGGTGTGGAAATCGCAGCGACGATAAATTTAATGACATATGTCGTGATAAAAATTTCAATCCATACTTGAGTTGGATACGTGCCAAGAAAGGCAATGGTCGTAAAAATCAGTGTATCAAGAAGCTGGCTAATCATCGTACTTCCAGCATTGCGCATCCAGAGCGCACCATCAGAGGGAAATATCCGGCGAATAAACGAATATACATAAACATCTAGCATTTGACTGATGATATAAGCAGCGAGACTGCCGAGTGCCACCCTTGGCATAAAACCAAATATGGTTTCCAGCGATGATTGTGAGATATCAGATGGAGCAGGATCGAAAAGCAAAGCCTCCTGCATGACAACAGTTAGTGTTAAAAGGGTCGTAAAACCAATCCAAACCGCTTTTTTCGCTTCATGTTGTCCATATTTTTCATTCAACACGTCCGTTGCAAAAAAGACACTGCCGTACAAAATATTTCCAAGTGTGGCTGTTAAGCCAAACAATTCAACGGTTTTCACCACTTGTAAGTTAGCGGCAGCCGTCGCAAAGCCAATCCAGACGAAAAGGCCCATCTTGCCAAATCCTTTATAAAATAGAAGAACAATGATAAAATTAATGATCGCAAATAAGATCCAAATACCTTCATTAAACAAGTGACATGAACTTCCTTTCTCATTGTAAAATGTAACTTTTTGATTATAGCATAACGTATGTTTACCTTAAAAGCACGGGAAGGCGATGTGATCAATGAAATTAAGAGCACACTACACAATGAAAGTGAAATCAATTGGGTCCATTGGTTTTTACCAAGAAGATTGGTTGGAGCTAAAAGAGGCCTTGAGATTAGCTAAACATATTGACAAAAAAGAACCACAGTCACTTCTGTTATTTGAAGATGAAAAAGGGGCTATGTGGTCTATAAAAGAGCTTGAAAAGCTAAATGAAGAATTAAAGCTTGAGCCTGATCAGCTTCAAGTCTATTTTGATGCAAGTTTTCATAAAGAAACAGGTGACTCTGGTCTTGGCGTTGTCGTCTACTATAAGCTAGGAAAAGACGCTTATCGATTGAGAAAGAATCAGCCTTTCCAAGGAAGTACCAATAATGAAGCAGAGTATGCGGCTTTATTTGAAGCAGTAAAAGTTTTAAAAGATCTAGGAGCAAGCAGAAATTCTGTCACGATTAGAGGAGATTCACTTGTTGTCATGAATCAGTTAAAAGGAGAATGGCCTTGTTATGATGATGTACATAACAAATGGCTTGACCGAATTGAAGCGGCTTTAAAAGAGCTGAAGCTGACGCCAACCTATGAAGCCATCGATCGGAAACAAAATGCAGAAGCGGATCAGCTTGCAAGACAGATTCTTGCAGACGTCCCAATCGAAAGTACATTGAAATTAGAAGCAGACGGAGCTGAATAATGTGGATAAAAAAACAGCAGTACAAGAATTGACCGATCTTCAAGACACGTATTGTTCAGATTGTTTGATTAAGAAGCATTTTCGAAAAGAATTTGGCAAAAAATATGCCCATTCCTTTTGTATACAGCAATGCACCGTTGGAGAGAAAATAAAAGAATATGGGCAAACGCTGCTCAAAAAATAAGAGGACGCACCGGTTTTCCCTGCTCAAACATCCGTTCTTGAAAAAAAACGGATAGAATGTGTAAAAAAAGAACATATTTCGAAAAATGAGCCGATATAACTATAGAAAGTTTTGGTTGAGTTACTTTTTGACTAAGTGACGGATATTAGAGGAAAAGGGGAAGGCCGGTATGAATAATAAGGAGTTCGAAACGGTATTACATCGAACATTTCAAGAGGTGTACAGCGATCTAGAGCAACTTGTAGATGTGGCAAAGAAGGGAAGACCTTTTCTCGAAAAAGATATCTCTGAAATTGAACAACGACTGAAGCAAAATATTTTAGCAATTGAAATTCAGCTGAAAATCAAATAAGAGAGGCATAAGCCTCTCTTTATTTTGCATCATTGATTTAGTTGATTAGATTTTTGTTACGTTTGCAGCTTGAGGTCCACGATTACCTTCAACGATTTCAAAAGAAACTTCTTGTCCTTCTTCTAAAGACTTGTAACCGTCACCTTCGATAGCTGTGAAGTGAACGAATACATCGTCTCCGCCTTCAACTTCAATGAAGCCGAAACCTTTTTCATTATTGAACCATTTTACTTTACCGTTTTGCATATTGCTTTTTCCTCCTAGTACTGTAGCATACCTTTAGGCATACTAAAAAAAATTTTCATCACCTAACGACTTTGCAGTTGTTAAATGATGGTTCCACTATACACCATCAAAAGTAAAGCGTCAAGCGGGAGAGCCAAATTTTGAGCAGAATGTTTGATTTTTTTTGACAAATAACAATTATAGCTGAACCGTCCCCATTTTCTGAAACTTTATGCACAGTTTGTCCGTATATAAAAAAAATACAGAAAGAGGTGCTATCATGAATCGTTATACACTCGAAGAATTTGTTCAGAATACGCAGCAGGAAGATAAGGGAGAAGGGGTCTTCGAACTTGAAACACCAAGACTTTTAGAAATTAATTTGACTGATACCATTTGGGCAAAAACAGGTGCCATGGTTTCGTACCGAGGCAAAATCAAGTTTGAACGAGAGGGCGTGTTTGAGCATGGCGTCTCAAAGATGTTCAAAAAAATGCTGTCAGGAGAAGGCACTTCACTCATGAAGGCAACAGGTGATGGGAAATTATATGTAGCAGATCAAGGCAAAAAAATCTCAATTCTTCGCCTGGCTCAAGGGGAATCCATTTTTGTGAATGGGAATGATCTGCTCGCATTTGAACCTTCAGTCCGCTGGGATATCAAATTGATGAAAAAAGTATCGGGGATGCTTGCGGGTGGATTATTTAATGTCAAATTAGAAGGACCAGGCCTTGTTGCGATTACGAGTCATTATGAGCCGCTCACATTGATTGTTCAGCCGGGTGACTCTGTCTACACAGATCCGAATGCGACAGTTGCATGGTCAGGGGATTTAAAAACTGAATTTGTGACAGATGTTTCATTCAAAACCTTTATTGGCAGAGGAAGCGGTGAGTCTATTCAAATGAAGTTTAGCGGAAGCGGATTTGTTGTCGTGCAGCCGTTTGAAGAAGTGTACACAACAAATGGAAATCAAGGATAAAGAAAAAAGGTGTCCGTCATTGACGGACACCTTTTTATGATAATGCGCGAGCATACGTTTTATTATTCGTGATGAGATCCGATTGCTCAACGATATCTTCCAAAATGGTTTGAGAAGAATGTTTTAAGTGAAGTTTTTTTATATTTTGTTTCATGGTTTCTAGTTTTTCTTCATCTTGCAGTAAGTTGGTCACAGATTCTAAAATGTCTTCATGTCTGTTGATGACAATGGCTGCACCATAATCTTCAAAGAAATGAGCATTTTCCTTTTCTTGTCCAGGGACAGGCTTGTAAAGAATGACTGGGACCCCGATTGCTGTTGCTTCTGTTAAAGTAATGCCGCCTGGCTTTGTGATCATACAATCTGTTACTCTGAACAATTCATCAATTTGTTCCACATATCCAAGCGCCTTCAATTGATCTGGATGTGCTTGTTCAAGATCGCTTAGTGATTGTTTCAGCGCTGCGTTCTTTCCGCATACAACAACAATTTGTACTTCACTGTCTAGAAGCAATGCTTCACATAATTCCTTGACATTTTTCAGTACACCATGAGCACCGGCCATAATCAGAAGAACTTTTTTGTTTGATGATAATCCATATTTTTTATAAATCTTCGATTTTGGCACGTCTGCTTCAAATTGTGGTCTAATAGGTATGCCTGTCACTTTGACATCGCTTGGATGTGTGCCGATTTCCACTAATTTTTGTTTCACATAATCGGTTGCAACATAGTACCGGTCGATGTTTTCATGTACCCAAATCTTATGAAGACAGAAATCTGTCATGACATTAAATGTCGGGATGACTTTTCCTGTTTTGTTCCGGTATTCAGGAACAACAATCATCGGGAATGTAATAATAATGATATCCGGATTGTGTAATTGAATAAGTTCATCAAGACGCTTATTTCCCATTTTTAAATAAATGTTAAATTTGCGTTTATTGTAAATTTTATCTACACCGTAATAAAACAAGCGATAAAATTGTTTCCCAATGGAAAAGCTCTTCAAGTATAAATATTGAGTCACTTCCGACACAATGGGATTTGATTCTTGATACAAATTAGAAACTACAACATGCTCAAATCCTTGGGATTTACACTCATCATACAGTGTTTTAGCCACCTGCATATGTCCATTTCCATAATTTGCGGTCAAGATTAATATTTTTTTATTGGTATTCAAGAATATTCACCTCAAATGTAATCAACAACAACAAAACTTCGTACGAAAACTATTAATCTCATAGGTCTACATATACATAAAGATAACATATAAACAACCAGAGCATATCATTCGTTACGAAAGAATTAAACTAATTTTAAAAAACAACAAGACTAAATTGATAATGGAAGACAGAGCCATTTGTATTTTAACACATTTTGGCCATTTATCATCAGACTACAGTCTATTTTATTCCCAAACGTATGGTGTTTCTTGATAAACATAATAATTGAGCCAATTCATAAACAGTAAAGTGGCATGGGCTTTCCATCGATTCACTGGGACTAATGTGTCACCATCTTCTATAAAATAGTGGACAGGTTTTTGGACTGTATCATCCTTCAACAAATCTCTTTCATATTCCTGCTTCAATGTGTCCGTATCATATTCAGGATGTCCAGTTAAAAATACTTGTTTATCATCATCTGAAACAATTAAACAAACACCCGCTTCTTCAGAGACACTCAATACTTTCAAATTCGGCGTATTTTTTAATTGTTCTGTATTAATATCTGTATGCCTCGAATGTGGGACATAGTATACTTCATCGAAACCTCTGACTAATCTTTCTTTTTTCTCTTTCACAAGATGCTCAAATACACCAAATTTTTTCTCAGCAAGCTTGATTTTCTCAATACCATAATGGTGATATAGGCCTGCCTGTGCACCCCAGCAAATGTGAAGAGTAGACGTCACATTCGTTTTACTCCAGTCTAAAATCTCCTGCAGTTCTTTCCAATAGGATACTTCTTCAAAAGCTAAATGCTCAATTGGTGCGCCGGTGATGATCATTCCATCAAATTTCTTATGGCGAATCGATTCAAAGGTCGTATAAAATTCATCTAGATGCTCTCTCGACGTATTCTTCGGTGTATGCGTACTTGGAATCAAAAACGTAAAGTACACTTGTAAAGGAGAATTTCCGAGCATTCTTAGCAGCTGCGTTTCAGTTTGTATTTTTTTTGGCATTAAATTTAAGATCACGATATTCAAAGGACGGATATCTTGATTGAATGCCCTTGTCTCATCCATGACGAAAATATTTTCGCTCTCTAGTATTTGTTTTGCCGGCAGATGAACTGGTATGTTAATAGGCAACTCGCCACCCCCTGAATCAAAGCTAATTTCACTTCATTATAGGAACTTTCTGGCGATATTTCAATGTTTCAATTATGTTACAATGAAAAACAGAGCAAAAACAAAGCTGTTTCTCGAAAAAAAGGAGGCCGTTTATTTATGATCACAAAGCATTTATCAGATATTGACATCGCCCAAAAGGCAAAGCTGAGACCTATTCAAGACATCGCAGCTAAGCTGCAAATACATGACGAAGAATTAGAATGCTATGGTTTCACAAAAGCGAAAATATCTTTGACTATTTTTGACCGTTTAAAAGAACAAAAAGAAGGACATGTGATTCTTGTCACATCCATCAACCCAACGCCAGCAGGTGAAGGAAAGTCCACCGTCACAGTCGGACTCGGCCAAGCCTTCGAAAAAATAGGGAAAAAAGCAATCATTGCAATGCGAGAGCCTTCATTAGGTCCTACAATGGGCATAAAAGGTGGTGCAGCAGGTGGAGGATATTCACAGGTGCTACCAATGGAAGAAATCAATCTTCATTTTACAGGAGATTTTCATGCCATTACTTCTGCACATAATGCCTTATCTGCGTTTATTGATAACCATATCCATCACGGAAATGAACTTGGCATCGACGCGCGCCGCATTGTATGGAAGCGAGTGCTTGATTTAAACGATCGTGCATTAAGACAGGTCGTTGTCGGACTTGGTGGACAGGTAAATGGGTATCCTAGAGAAGACGGGTTTGACATCACAGTTGCCTCTGAAATGATGGCCATCCTTTGTTTAGCAGAAGACTTAACCGACTTGAAAAAACGTCTTTCTTCTATTGTTGTTGCCTATAATCAAGACGGGGAGCCAGTCACTGTTGGCGCACTTGGATATGAAGGTGTTCTAACGTTACTTTTAAAAGACGCGCTCAAACCGAATCTTGTACAAACGATTGAAGGAACTCCGGCCCTCGTTCATGGCGGTCCTTTTGCCAATATTGCGCATGGGTGTAATAGTTTAATTGCGACTAAAATGGCGGCGAAATTAGCTGATTATGTCGTAACAGAAGCTGGATTTGGAGCAGATCTTGGAGCAGAAAAGTTCCTGCACATTAAAACAAGAGCTGGTGATTTCAAGCCTGGTGCAGTGGTCATTGTGGCGACAGTCAGAGCATTAAAGATGCATGGCGGAATGAAGAAAACAGAACTCAAAGAAGAGAATGCACAAGCTGTATTAAAAGGTATACATAATTTAGAAAAGCATATTGAAACCGTCCAATCCTTCGGTCTTCCGTACATTGTCGCAGTTAACAGGTTTATCACTGATACTAAAGAAGAGATTCAAGCGATAGAAGATTGGTGCCACGCACATGGCCACCCAGTCAAGGCAGTGAATGTATGGGAAGAAGGAGGCGAAGGCGGCACAGCACTCGCCGAAGAGCTCGCAACACTTATTGAAAAGAAGAAGAACAGCTTTTCCTATTTGTATGAGAAGCATGATGCCATCGAAGAAAAATTATCTAAAGTTGCCAAAGTGGTTTACGGAGCAGACGGGGTCACACTCACTTCAAAAGCAAGAAAACAGCTGGCAGCCATCGAGGCAAACGGCTGGGGGCATTTACCGGTTTGTATGGCAAAAACGCAATATTCACTTTCGGATGATCCAGCTTTAATTGGGAGACCTAAGGGCTTCACCATTACGATTCGTGAGTTAAAACCATCTGTAGGAGCAGGATTTATTGTTGCTTTAACTGGAAGCATTTTGACAATGCCTGGATTACCTAAAAAACCTGCTGCGCTCGAGATGGATTTATTAGAAGACGGCAGTGTGACAGGACTCTTTTAACCGGAAGCATAAAAAGCGATTTTATAAAAGAAGCATGTTACGATAGGAAAAAGTGAATCCTAGGAGGCTATGAGATGTCAATTTATGATATTCAGGTCAAGACCATTAACGGTCAAGAAAAATCAATGGCAGATTATAAAGGAAAAGTACTCATTATTGTCAACACAGCAAGCAAATGTGGACTAACTCCTCAATTTAAACAACTGCAAGAGCTATATGATCAATATCATGAAAAGGGCCTTGAAATTTTAGGATTTCCATGTAACCAATTTATGAACCAAGAACCAGAAGGGGAAGAAGCCATTCAAGAATTCTGTTCTTTGAATTATGGGGTGACCTTCCCTATGTTTGCAAAAGTAGATGTCAATGGTGACAATGCGCACCCGCTTTTCAAACATTTAACAAGTCATGCAAAAGGTGTACTTGGGACGAAAACAGTGAAATGGAATTTCACAAAATTTATCGTGAATCAAAACGGAGAAGTCACTGAGCGGTTCTCTCCGAAAACATCACCAAAAGAATTAGAAAGCTCCATCATCGCTCTTTTGGACAAATAAGGTGCTTACCGTCATGCAGAAAAAACAATTGGAGGCAGCTGCCTCCTTTGTTTCAGATCGGCTGAAATATGAACCTACTGGACACGATGCGGCTCATATTGATCGTGTGCGGCAGCTTGCCCGCCAAATTGCTAATCAGGAAGGCGGCTCTCTGTTTGTGATTGAAATGGCAGCGATTGTTCATGATGTCATTGATGAAAAGCTGCCGGGTGAATGGCAGCTTTCACCAAAGCGGCTTGAGCTTCAGCTCCTTTCTTGGGAAGTTCATACGCGGGATATTCGTTATATCATGGACATCATTACAACGATGTCTTTTCGACATCGACATAAGCAGAATAGACCAATAACGTTAGAAGGGGCTATTGTTCAAGATGCAGATCGTCTCGATGCGATAGGAGCAACCGGTATTGCGAGGGTGTTTACGTATGCAGGCGCAAAAGGGGAACCCCACTATTCAAAGGACATGCAGCAGGGCTCCGTGCTAAAACATATGGAAGAAAAACTGCTCAAATTAAAAGACTTAATGAACACTCGTACAGGAAAGCTGCTTGCTGAGGAGCGGCACGATTTGATGAGCCTATTTATCAAGACATGGAAAGAAGAATGCGGCCTTACAGATGAGTTGGGTCTTTATGTGTGTAAGGAGGATGTATAGATGAAAATAACAGCGATAGAACCGACGCCAAGTCCAAATACGATGAAGGTCATTTTGACAGAAGCACTTGCCGGCGGTAAAAGCAACAATTACAAAAAGGATCAAAAAGACGAAGCGCCAGAGATGATCAAGCGCATTTTGAACATTGAAGGTGTAAAAGGTGTTTATCATGTCGCAGATTTCTTAGCTGTTGAGCGTAATGCAAAGTATGACTGGCAGGGCATTTTGCAGCAGGTCAGAGAAGCCTTTGGTCAAGAATCAGAAGGCCTTCAGGAAGGATCGCAGTCTGGCGGTGACACATTTGGCGAAGTCAAAGTGTTTGTCCAAATGTTTAATGGGATTCCGATGCAAGTCAAATTAACAGACGGTGAAAGAGAAGAGCGGTTCGGCATGCCTGAACGCTTCCAAGCAGCTATTTTAAAGCTCAGAAGCAGTTCAGACAATGTCGTATTTGAACGTGTGTGGAAAGAACATGGCGTTCGTTTTGGTGACTTTGCAGATATCGGTCAGGAAGTCACAGAAGAGCTGCAAGCAGCCTATGATGATGAGCGTTTAGCACGCTTAACAGAGGCAGTCAAAGAAGGTCAAGAAGCTGTAGATCGACAAGTGAACCGAAAGGCATATGATGTAACAGAAGATATGCTGCACGAGGAAGATTGGAAAAAGCGTTTTGCCCATCTAGAGCAAATGCAGCCAGAACAAAAGGATATACCTGTTTTAATGAAAGCAATGGAAGACCCAAAAACATCCATTCGCAGACAAGCCGTTGTGAATGCTGGAATGATTGAAGATCCTGCTATTCTGCCTATTTTATATAAAGGGCTTAAAGATAAAACAGTGACGGTCCGCAGAACCGCTGGAGACTGCATTTCAGACCTTGGTGACCCGAACGCTATAGAAGCAATGATTGAAGCATTAAAGGATCCGAGTAAGCTTGTCCGCTGGCGTGCAGCGATGTTTCTTTATGAAGAAGGTGACGAAACAGCACTTGACGCATTAAAAGAAGCTGAACAAGACCCTGAATTTGAAGTCAGCCTTCAAGTGAAAATGGCGATTGAGCGCATTGAGCACGGAGAAGAAGCGAAAGGTTCAGTATGGAAGCAAATGACAGAAAGCAGAAAAAATGCATCAGAATGATGAGACATTTGAACAAGCTGCCAATGATAGGCAGCTTGTTTTTCTTAAAGTCATAGACAGAAAAATTTTTTTAGAAAAATTATTTTGAATATTGTTGAAATATACGAAAAAACTCTATATAGTAGTACCAATATAGAATATTGGAGGTCAGATTTTATGACACGAACCTTGCTGAGCGCTAGCTTCAGCAGCCATGTTGGTCATCAGTCATTCATCGGTGGCTAAATAAACAGAAAATTTGTAAAATAAAATCAACTCAAAATCATACAGTCAACAAGACTTGTAGTATAGGAGGCTTTTTAAACAGATGGCAGAACTACGTAGTAATATGATTAAACAAGGAATTGACAGAGCACCTCACCGAAGCTTACTAAGAGCGGCGGGGGTAAAGGATGAGGACTTCGGCAAGCCATTTATTGCTGTATGTAATTCCTATATTGATATTGTCCCAGGACATGTCCATCTTCAGGAATTCGGAAAGATTGTGAAAGAAGCCATTCGTGAAGCTGGCGGAGTCCCATTTGAATTCAATACTATTGGGGTCGACGATGGAATTGCGATGGGGCATATCGGGATGAGATATTCATTACCAAGCCGTGAAATCATCGCTGACTCTGTCGAAACCGTTGTATCTGCTCACTGGTTTGATGGCATGGTTTGTATTCCTAACTGCGATAAAATTACACCAGGGATGATGATGGCAGCGATGCGTGTCAATATTCCAACGGTCTTTGTCAGCGGTGGACCGATGGAAGCGGGTAGAACAAGTGATGGCAGAAAAATTTCTCTTTCTTCTGTATTTGAAGGCGTTGGTGCATACCAGTCAGGTAAAATTAACGAAGAGGAATTAAATGAATTAGAACAGTTTGGCTGTCCGACCTGCGGATCTTGTTCAGGAATGTTTACAGCAAACTCAATGAACTGTTTAGCAGAGGCGCTTGGAATTGCTCTTCCTGGGAATGGCACAATTTTGGCGACATCACCAGAGCGAAGAGAATTTGCGAAAAAGTCAGCAAAACAACTAATGGAGCTCATTAAAAAGGATATTAAACCACGTGATATTGTAACTGAAAAAGCAATTGATAACGCATTTGCATTAGATATGGCACTTGGTGGGTCAACGAATACAGTTCTTCACACACTGGCGATTGCAAATGAAGCAGGTGTTGAATATTCACTTGAACGTATCAATGAAGTAGCAGAGCGTGTGCCTCATTTATCAAAACTTGCGCCAGCTTCGGATGTTTATATTGAGGATTTACATGAAGCCGGCGGCGTCACAGCTGCGCTAAATGAATTGTCCAAAAAAGAAGGCGCACTTCATTTAGATACAATGACCGTCACCGCGAAAACGCTTGGTGAGAACATTGCAGGTCATGAGGTTAAGGACTATAACGTCATTTATCCAATCGACAAACCATTTACTGAAAAGGGCGGCTTAGCCGTTTTATTTGGAAACCTTGCGCCAGATGGAGCCATTATTAAAACGGGCGGGGTACAAGATGGGATCACACGTCACGAAGGGCCTGCGATCGTATTTGAATCCCAAGAAGAAGCTCTTGAAGGCATCATTAATAGAAAAGTAGAAGCAGGACATGTTGTTATCATTCGCTATGAGGGGCCTAAAGGCGGACCTGGTATGCCAGAAATGCTTGCTCCTACTTCGCAAATTGTCGGGATGGGACTTGGACCAAAGGTTGCTTTAATTACGGACGGACGTTTTTCCGGCGCTTCACGCGGCTTGTCTATCGGACACGTCTCTCCTGAAGCAGCTGAGGGCGGCCCGCTTGCCTTTGTTGAAAATGGTGACCATGTCGTCGTCGATATTGAACAGCGCATTTTAAGCGTCGATGTTCCAGAAGAAGAATGGGAAAAACGAAAAGCGAACTGGAAAGGCTTTGAACCAAAAGTGAAAACTGGCTATCTTGCTAGATATTCAAAACTTGTGACATCAGCCAATACAGGCGGAATCATGAAAATTTAATCTGATATGGAACATTTGAAAATTGGCTCTCTCTATAGTATCCTTTATTCACAACATAAGGATTTTAGAGGGGGCTTTTTTATGTCAATGGCATATGAAGAATATATGCGCCAGCTCGTTGTGCCAATGCGCCAAGAGCTGACAAGTGCAGGATTTCAAGAATTGACGACGGAAGAAGAAGTAGAACAAACCATGCAAGAGGCTGAAGGAACAACATTTGTCGTTGTAAATTCTGTATGCGGCTGTGCTGCAGGATTAGCACGCCCAGCAGCGACTCAAGCTGTAATGAAGGCAGAAAAAGCGCCAGACAAAATCGTCACAGTATTTGCTGGGCAGGACCGGGAAGCCACGGCAAAAATGAGAGAATATTTCACAGGTGAAGAGCCATCATCTCCTTCTATGGCCCTTTTAAAAGGAAATGAACTCGTTCATTTTATCCCGCGTGACGAAATTGAAGGTCATGAAATGGAAGATATCATGAAAAATGTCTTAACTGCATTCGAAAAACATTGCTAATACACGTGTTGAAATGCCCTGTAACTAGATCAGGGCATTTTTTCTTGATCATGATGGAGGAACGATATGCTCATTACAACAAGCTTTAGAGCAAATGAACAAACGATTGAAATAGCGAAGGGTCTTGCAGAGGATTTACATGGTGAGTATGTAGAAAGACGCAAACAATCCGTCAAGCAACTTGCGGTGAAACGAGGAGATGTCTTTGTTGTCGGGAAAGAAAGATTTGAATGGTATCAGCCAAATGGTGAAAAGTTCTTCTTTCATCCAAGCTCAGCGATGTTCAGGGTGAAGCGGCTCTTGCGCGGAGAAAAGGATCCTTTAATTGAAGCAGCACAGCTAAAGCCGGGCGATTCATTTTTAGATTGCACACTTGGCTTAGGGTCTGATGCGATAACTGCAAGCTGTGCGATAGGCAGGAAGGGAAGGGTCGTCGGTATTGAAAAGAATCCCATTACGGCATTACTAGTGCGAGAAGGACTGAATACATGGGAGACGGGAATAGAGGAAGCTGATGAAGCGATGAAACGGATTTCTGTTATCAGTGGAGACAGTATCGAGCAGCTAAAGAAGTATCCTGACTGTTCATTTGATATCGTCTATTTTGACCCCATGTTTGAGGAAACGATTCAAGAATCTACAAGTATAGCGCCGCTGCGTCATGCGGCAGAGCACGACTTTGATCACGAATCAGCCGTGCAAGAAGCATTAAGGGTGGCAAGAAAAAGAGTGGTGTTAAAAGATCATTGGAAAAGCACACGATTTAAAGCGGACTCTTACAAATTTCATGTCATCAAACGAAAAACAGCCCAATTTCATTATGGGTATATCGAGAAAGAAAAAAGCCCTCACTAAGGGCTTTTAATCCGTAATTTCCATATAGACAAAATAAAACAGTGTCAGCAAGGAAGCTGTGATGAAAAAGCCTTCAAGCATACCCATTCCTCCCAAATTTTAGTTGCCTGTACTGTTATTGTAAACGTTTTATTATGAAAAAGAAAGTCTCAAATCAGTGACCAAATTGAATGACTGAAAATTCATTATATGCTAGAATAGCAGTATGATAACTTATGGAAGGAATTAGATATCATGAAGATGTGGATGAGAAAAACGCTTGTTGCGCTCTTTACAATTGCAACTTTTGGTTTGGTTTCTCCTCCGTCGGCTTTGATGACAGACAAGCCATCTGAACTTTCTTCACCTGATAAAACGCCTTATACAGCGGTTTATGATACATCAGATGAATTACGCAGCTGGGAACGATCGCAAGAGGCAAGCGAAGAGCAGGTAGACCCCTTTGAGCAATATAAGGAAGAGGTTCTATCAAGTGCAGAAAATCAATCCTTTCTCAAATTCGGCCGTAAAATCACGCCTGTCATTGAAGACGAGTACAGAGAAGAGATTCAACCGAAAATTGAACAAGTGTTAACCGATGTTTTAACAAATTTCAAAGATGACGAAAAATTTCAAGATGTTGTGTTAACTGATCAGCCTTCAAGCGGAAATGGCGAAAAAATCTTTCACATCTACAATCGGAAGACTGGAGAAGATTTGCTCCGTTTTCATGTGAGAAGAGATCAGCCGCCACACAGCGGATATTGGTTTAACTTTCACTACCATACAGCAGAAGATGGATTCCAGACGCATCATGAACTCGGTAATATTTACTGGGACAAAAACACCCCGCCGAGCTGGATGAGCCACTAGAAGGAGATGTCATGCCAATTGAAAAAATATACAATGAACGAAATGGTGCAGATTACAAAACAAATGTTAAACGAACGTGGAGTGAAAATTGAAGATATTGCACATATTGTGCTAAAGCTTCAAGAAAAATACCATCCAAACCTTCCACTTAGTGTCTGTGTTGAAAATGTTGAGAAAGTGTTGAATAAAAGGGAAATTGTCCATGCAGTTTTAACAGGACTTGCCCTTGACCAGCTGGCTGAACAAAAGCTATTGCCAGAACCTTTGCAGCACTTAGTTGAAACAGATGAGCCGCTATATGGAATTGATGAGATTATTCCGCTTTCCATTGTCAATGTATATGGATCAATCGGTTTGACGAACTTCGGTTATTTAGATAAAGAGAAATTTGGCATTATCAGGGAATTAGATGAAGGTCGCCCAGGTGAAGTGCATACTTTCCTTGATGACCTTGTCGCCGCGCTAGCTGCAGCAGCAGCTAGTCGTATTGCTCACTCACACCAAGATATTAAGGACGAAGAGCAGGATCGAGTGAATCAAGTATAAAAAGAAAAACATGTCTGCTCCTCATGCAGGCATGTTTTTTTGGTTTAAACAAAAGCAGAAATAAGGTAAACTACAACAAGAACATAAATAAAGGATGAAAAAAATGAAACAATACAAAGAGTTATGCCGTCATGTATTACAGCACGGGGATGAAAAAGGTGACAGAACGGGAACAGGCACAATCAGCACGTTCGGTTACCAGATGAGATTTGATTTGCAGGAAGGATTTCCACTTTTAACAACAAAGAAATTGCACCTGAAATCAATTATTCATGAGTTACTGTGGTTTTTAAAAGGTGATACAAATGTCAAATATCTTCAGGAAAATGGTGTCCGTATTTGGAACGAATGGGCAGATGAAAATGGCGAACTGGGCCGTGTGTACGGGGCGCAGTGGCGATCTTGGGCTAGTGGGGATGGTGAGACTGTAGATCAGATCACAAAGCTGATCCATGATATCGAGCATAATCCGAATTCAAGAAGACTGATCGTCAGCGCTTGGAACCCGGGTGAAATTGATCAAATGGCGCTGCCGCCATGCCATTGTCTGTTTCAATTTTACGTATCAAATGGGAAGCTTTCCTGCCAGCTCTATCAAAGATCGGCAGATATCTTTTTAGGCGTCCCATTTAATATTGCTTCATATGCTCTTCTTACGATGATGATTGCCAAAGTCACAAATCTTGAGCCAGGAGAGTTTGTTCATACGCTAGGAGATGCACATATTTATCAGAATCATCTTCCGCAGGTGAACATGCAGCTAGAGCGCGAGGAACGCACGCTTCCGCAGCTTCGCATCGCAAGAGATGTGAAGAGCATTTTCGACTTCACGTTCGATGATTTTGTACTTGAGAACTATGATCCGCATCCGCATATCAAAGGAGAAGTCAGTGTATGATTTCGATGATTGTGGCGACAGGAAAAGACAGAGTCATTGGTCAAGATAATCAAATGCCCTGGCATTTACCAGCTGATTTAGCGTATTTTAAGAAGGTCACAGGCGGCCATACGATTGTCATGGGCAGAAAAACGTTTGAATCCATTGGACGAGCGCTACCTAACCGCCGTAATATCGTGCTCACAACAAGTTCTTCTTTTGAAGCAGAAGGATGTGAGGTTGTCCATTCCATTGCTGATATTTTGGCAATTGGAAAAAGCGAGACAGAGTTATTTATCATCGGCGGGTCTAAGCTGTATGAAGAAATGATGCCATATGCGGATCGTCTATATATTACGCATATTCATCATGCGTTTGAAGGAGACCGCTACTTTCCTGATTACGATGAAAACGAATGGACGGTTGTATCACGCGAAAAAGGCCATCGTGACGAAAAGAACCCCTACAATTATGAATTTGTCGTTTATGACAAAAAAGGATAAATGAGTAGGAGGAGTACGGTTGTTTCGTTATTGGTTTTTAACGATTTATGTTGTTGTATCCCTTTTTAAAAGTATGAGGCATTTGCATGCCCATGAATTAACTGATCCGCGCATTTCCTATACGAAACGAATGCATCTCATTCATGAGCATGCAAAAAGGTTTGCCAGGGGCTGTATTGATCAGTCAGGATCAGTCATGACCATTCACCAGCAAAAGAAGCTGCCGGATGGACCCGTTATTTATTTCACACAGGCACTGAATCCAGCCACAACGGCATTATTGATTGGTCACCTTGAGAAACCATTTGCTTTCATGGCAAAGCCGAATCTTTTTCGATATCCTATTTTAAAACAATGGCTGAAGAAGATGGCGGTTATTCATCAGAATCAATCTGATGATGCCTTATTAGAAGAAGCAAAGGAAAAAATCTTATCTGGGCAGAGTGTATTGCTTTCAGAAGCACAGCGTCACATAGCAGAGGCACTTGGTGAAGATTGTGATTGTCCGCTTGTACCGATTGAAACAAGTGGAACGGATCGTCTATTAACTGGGAAAGTCGTGAAAAGACTGCACCCTGTGAATGTTGATATTCATATTAAAGCACCTGTCATGATGAGCGATTACGCCCAAAAGCGCGCATAGAAAAACCAGCATCCACTTTCGGATGCTGGTTTTTTTCATGCAGCAGGAATGTTCACACAGTAGAAAAGAATACAGAAGAACATGGATGCACTGCCGCCTAGAACAAAGCTGTGCCAAATCGCATGATGATAGGGGATCTTCCGCCAAATATAAAAGATGGTTCCGGCTGAATACAATAGACCGCCTAACAGTAAGAGGCCAAACCCTGGGCCTGTTAACCCAATGTAAAGTGGTTTGATGGCAATGATAATCATCCAGCCCATTAATAAATAAACAAGGGTGGACACAATGATAAACCGTTTGACGAAAAAGATTTTAAAGACAATTCCGCCAGCAGCAAGAGCCCATACAATCGCAAGAAGCGTATAGCCGAGTGCACCTTTTAATGGTCCGAGTAAAAAAGGCGTATAGGTACCAGCAATCAATACATAAATAGCCGAATGGTCGAGGATTTCAAATACATCTTTTGTTTTTTTGTGCCGAATGCTATGAAGCAAGGTCGAGCTTAAATAGAGCAGCAGCATAGATGCGCCAAATATTGAAAAGCTTACGATCTCTGTGACAGTGCCGTATTGTACAGCGAATAACACAAGAAAAACAATGGCTGGTATGGATAAAATAACGCCTATGCCATGTGTAATGGCGTTTGCAATTTCTTCTTTTACAGTAAACAATGGATGTCCTCCTTTTATTGAACCGGTATATAACCATCAAGTGACTTCAGGAATGAAAGACCTTCAAGAGTAATCTTCGTGCCGGCCCTGCCCTTTCCTTTCGTCACGTATGCTTTTTTCTCAAGGTCATCTAATCGGCTTCTTACCTGCTGAGGGGTCAGCGGGATGTCGCCTTGCTTGCTTAATTCAGACAAGATGCGTCTGCTGGCTGCTTCACCTTTCTCATTGAGAGATTTAATGGCTTCCAGTAGGAAAACAAACTCTTGTTTTTCCATTAAAGTGAGCTGATGTTCTTCTTTTTTTCCTTTTACCTCCGGCGAAAGAGGGGTTAATACAAAAGGCGGCAGGTGATGTAAAAATACCGTTTGCCCTTCGAGAATGACTGCAGCATAATGAACGATATTTTTGAGTTCCTGTACGTTTCCTTCAAACGGATACTCCTGCAAGCTTTCCCAAACACTTGGATCAATATCAGGGGCCATGCTCAGCTCCTGAAAGAAAGCAGTTGTTAACACAGGAATATCTGTTTTTCGATCTGCTAATGACGGTAAAGGTAAATGGAAAACGTTTAAGCGATAAAACAGCTCAGGTAAAAAGGTAGATGAAACCCTCAATGCCTCTATTGATAAAGACGAAGTGGCAATGATTTTTGTTGCAGGAGAGCTTTCTAGAAAACGAATGACCTGATGCTGCATAGGAATACTTAATGCGGCAATTTCGTCTAAATAAAGAATTTGACGTTTTTTTTCAGTGAAGGCTTTCTGCAAGGTATCTTCATCTAGGATGGGACAATATAGATGTGTCAGTGAAGCGTTTGGAGCCGATGCATGAGCAATTTCATGGGCAAATCGTGTTTTACCTGTGCCAATTTCTCCTGTGATCAAGACCGGCTGCTCGTGTTTTGTGAATTGCTTTGCCAGGTGAATGGCACGCTTCATTTCTTGGTGCTCTCCATATATAGACGTAAATGAATGTGTGGTCATCGGGTGATTCCTTTCTTTTTGGTTCTAATTGGTTCAATTGTAACACCCAATAAAACCAAATGTACAGAGAAACGAAAAAGTTTATGAAATTTATGCTTGATCTATGATCTATTGGTTTATTTTTTGAATATTCATGTTATAATGACAAATTAAATAAGGTTAAAGAGAAAGGATCTTGTACATGAAACCGTTGCTCAAAGAAAACACGCTAATTCAAGTGAAAGACATTTTAAAGGCCCATCAAAATTTGAAGGATGTAGTCATTCATACACCACTTCAAAAAAATGAGCGACTTTCTGAACGATATGAATGTAATGTCTACTTAAAAAGAGAGGATCTTCAAGTAGTTCGTTCCTTTAAATTAAGAGGCGCTTTTAATAAAATGAGCCAGCTTCCAAAAGATAAACTAAAAAACGGCATTGTTTGTGCAAGTGCAGGAAATCATGCACAAGGTGTTGCCTATTCTTGTAAATATCTAGGTATCCACGGAAAAATCTTTATGCCTGCTACGACACCAAGGCAAAAAGTATCTCAAGTAGAGCTTTTCGGAAAAGAATATGTTGAAATTATCTTAACCGGAGATACGTTTGATGATTCATATCATGAAGCAGTGAAATGCGGAGATGAAGAAAAGCGCGAGTTTATCCATCCGTTTGATGATTTGGATGTGATGGCAGGACAAGGAACGACTGCTGTAGAAATATTAAATGATATCGAAGTGGAGCCTCACTTTTTATTTGCAAGTGTTGGAGGTGGAGGTCTGTTATCTGGTGTTGGTACATATATCAAAAATATCGCCCCAGAAACCGAAATCATTGCCGTCGAACCGCTTGGCGCAGCTTCACTCCATGCTTCCCATGAAAAGGGTAAGGTTGTGACACTTGATTCCATTGATAAGTTTGTAGACGGGGCAGCGGTTCAGCGGATTGGCGAAAAGACGTTTACATCGCTACAATCTGTTGTCGATAAAATTAGTCTTGTACCTGAAGGGAAAGTATGTACAACCATTTTAGAGCTTTATAATCAATGTGCGATTGTAGCAGAGCCGGCAGGTGCACTTCCGATCGCAGCGCTGGATGCCCATCGCGAGGAGATTAAAGGGAAAAATGTTGTCTGTATTGTCAGTGGAGGAAATAATGACATTGGCAGAATGCAGGAAATCAAAGAACGGTCGATGATCTATGAAGGGCTGCAACATTATTTCATTGTCAATTTTCCGCAAAGAGCAGGTGCGCTTCGGGAGTTTTTAGATGAAGTATTAGGGCCAAATGATGATATCTCCCGCTTTGAATATACGAAAAAGAATAACCGAAGCAAAGGACCGGCGCTTGTTGGCATCGAATTGAAAGAAAGAGATGACTATGCGGCGCTCATTGAACGGATGAATAAAAAAGGATTCCATTATGTTGAAGTGAATAAAGATCAAGATTTATTCCACCTATTTATTTAGGCGTAACAGAACATCGGAAAAGAGGATTGATCGTTTGTGCTGCTCAAAACAATATGTTTTAGACGGATGGATGGAGCTCAGATCAAGGTAACAGAAGTTCCTGTACTAAAGGGAGATGAGCCGTATCGTTTCATGCTCACCTTTAGACTTGAAGCTTTCTTGAAAAAAGTCTATGTATCTAAAGGAAAGAGAGCTGTGTACTCTTTCAGAGAGGATGTGAAACGTAACGTCAAGTGGAGCACATATGAGCAGATCTATCAGAAGCCTACACTGAAACACAATGCGTAAAAAAGGAATCTTTGTCAAAGGGAGTGAGCGGCTGTTTTAAAATGGCTGTTGCTCAGATTTGGCAAGGATTTTTTTCATGCAAACAAGCAAATGTGACAATTTCAAAAACGTTCTGACAGTTGTTTTCAAGTACGCACGAAATAAGGTAATATCATAAGTAAAGACTAAGACAGCAAGGATGAGACGATAGTGAAACAAATTAAAATTGTAACAGATTCTACTGTGGATCTTCCGCAAGAAAAAATCAATGATCTTTCAATTCACGTGATTCCGCTCAATATCTCCATTTCTGGGGTTGATTATATTGACCGAGTGAATATACAGCCAGATGAATTTATCGAAAAAATGGAGGCCGCTGAAGAATTGCCGAAAACGTCTCAACCTGCGATCGGTCAATTCGTCGAATTATATGAAAAACTAACGGCAGATGGAAGCGAAGTCATTAGTATCCATTTAACGGGCGGAATGAGTGGTACAGTTCAAACTGCTGAAAGCGCTTCGAAAATGGTAGACGGAAACATCACCGTGATTGATTCAAACTTTATTTCCTATGGATTAGGGTTTCAAGTCACCAAAGCAGCCGAACTTGCACAAAATGGTGCAAGCCGTGAAGATATTATCAAAGAAATGGATAAAATCCGTCTTGAAACAAAGCTATTTGTCACAATCGATACATTAGAAAATCTCGTGAAAGGTGGAAGAATTGGGAGAGGGAAGGCGCTGATCGGCTCACTTCTTCACATCAAACCAATTGCCAGCTTAACAGACGGGGTATATACGCCTGAAGCGAATGTGAGAAGCTATTCTGCTCTTGTCCGCTATTTAACCAAACAGTATGTACAGGCGGTGAAAGGAAAAACAGTTCAAGCCATTGGGATAGCGCATGCAGATGCATTAGAACTCGCTGAAAAGCTCAAATCAGCGCTGCTTGATCATACACCTGAAGCACTTGTTGACATCGCCTACACAACACCGATTATTTCGTGTCACACTGGAAAAGGCGCAATAGGCTTTACTTTTTATACCGATTGACTTGAAAAAGGGGATGGACGTACCGTGCTTAAAAAAAGGAGAGCCTCACTTGGTGCGCTTATGATCATAAGCGTGCTTCTTTTAGTCTCATGTTCAAATGGACAAATCAAAGATGCGTTAAATTATCAAATACAGCCGTTTGAATATGAAAATCAGGATGGGAAAAAGGTGTCATTAGATGATTTGAAGGGGAAAGTATGGGTGGCAGATTTTATTTTCACAAGCTGTGAAACGATCTGTCCGCCGATGACTGCACATATGACAGAGCTGCAAAAACGGTTAAAAGAAGAAAAATTGGATGCACATATCATTTCCTTTAGCGTGGACCCGGAGGTAGACTCACCGAAAAAGCTAAAAGAATTTGCAAAAGCATATCCTTTATCCTTTAAAAATTGGGATTTCCTCACTGGCTATTCACAGTCTGCGATTGAAAAATTCGCAATGAAAAGCTTTAAAACCATTGTGAAGAAACCCGAAGATGAAGACCAAGTGATCCATCAGTCATTGTTTTTCCTAGTTGATCAAGAAGGAAAAGTGATGAAAAATTATGATGGTGTACAAAACACGCCATATGATGACATCATCAAGGACATCAAAACGCTGATCCGAAGCTAGCATAAAGATGTTCAAATGAGCAAAAACATGATACACTTTTTTAATCAGAAAAAGGAGGGACATCATCGTTTGAAGGCTCGTTTGATTTTGATTGTGATGTCTCTAGCTTTTGTTCTTTCTGCATGTTCCGCACAAGAGGCTGGCATAAAGGATAAACTAGAAGACACACAAAACGTAAAAGAACATATTACGATCGCAGCGGTTGGAGATTCCTTAACAGAAGGAATCGGAGATCAACAAAAAAAAGGATATGCAGGCATAACCCGTGACAAGTTAGAGGCGGTGGACGGCGTGCAATCTGTCACATTAAAAAACTATGCCATTAAAGGCAGTAGAACGGTAGATTTATTAAAAAGATTAAAAGAAAAAAAGGTGCAAGACGGTCTGAAAGATGCTGACTATATTTTCTTTACGATCGGCGGCAATGACTTAATGCATGTCGTCCGTCAAAATGTGCTCAATTTGACGTTTGCTCCTTTTCAAAAAGAGCAGGGTCCTTTTGAGGAGCGGTTTAAAACCATTCTTTCTCAACTGAGAGAACATAATGACCACGCGAAGATCATGTATGTAAGCATGTATAATCCTTTTAAATTCAGTCTCACTGAGCTGAAAGACATTGATGAAGTCGTCAAAGACTGGAATGCCGTCGCCAAAAAAGAACTGAAAAAAGACGGCAATGCTGATATGGTCAATGTAGCAGATTTATTTGAGGAAGATTCTGATGAAAAATTACTGGCAGATGATGATTTCCACCCAAACCAAAAGGGATACTCTCTTATGGCAAATCGTTTATTCTCCAAAGTGAAAAAAGAAGGACTGCCGAAGGAATAGGGTGAACGTATGAAAAAGTGGAAAAGCTTATTTTTTATTTTACTTGCAATCAATCTATTGATTGTACTTGCCTGCGGTATTTTGATGTTACTGCCAGGCGGTCAATCCGCTTCAACTAAAGAATTGAAAAGTGAGTATTCTTTTAATATATCTAGTTCAAAGGAATCACTCACCAGCTTTATCAATGATTACTTGAAAAATCAAGGGTCAAGTGATATGCCAGACTTTCATGTGGCGATCGATCAAGATGTGAAAGTAACAGGCGCCATAAAAGCTTTCTCTTCGACGATTGATGCTAACGTCTCATTTACGCCAACTGTCGAAGATAATGGTGATGTGCTTTTGAAAGTGGATGGCCTTTCAATTGGACAATTGAGCATTCCGATTAGTTTTGTACTAAGCTACATGGGTCAGTTCTATGAACTGCCAGAATTCGTTCATGTGAAACCGGATCAAAAAACGGTTGAAGTGCGCCTTTCAGAAATGCCACTGACGAATGATATGTATGTGAAAGCAAACAAAATTGATTTAGAGAACGATGAAATTGAGTTCTCATATTATCATCCAAAGCAATAGAAAGTAAGTCAGGAGTGAAATCATGAGGCGAGTCTATCAATATTTTAGTTTACTGTCGTTTTTATTTGCTGCATACTTTGGTATTACAGCTGCCACTGATTTAAGAGCAGAAAATATCGATCAGTTTTACTTAAATATTGCCTATTGTGCATTATTTCTAGGTATCATGATTCTTGCTTTTGATTTTCAAAAGCAAGAAAAAGCTGAAGATGTCTCGTAAAGAGCCTTTCCTCTATGGAAAAGGCTCTTTTTTATCTTTGCTGAGACAAGACCACCTTCGCCATAAGCTCTGGCTCTCCATTAGCAAATCCATGAAGCAGAATGAGGTATGCGCGATTTGCTTGCAGATGAACTTTTGGGATATCAAGCAGTATGCTTTGAGTGCCGGCGGCTTTCAATTCAAAATGATATTTATTCGGGGAGAAATGATGAATGTGAGTGCTGTTTACATAGTGAAGCTCCTTTGCTAACACCCCTTGATCACGTTCATATATATCAATGGAAGGAAGGTCTGGAGAAAGGTGGACAAAGGTAAGAGCTGACAGGTCTTCGTGTTGAATCAGAGGGTCTTGCCGCTCTGTCAGCAGCGCAAAACCTGCATGTGCACCCGTGATACATAGGGTGTAAATCTCGTCACGTTTAATTTTCATACGAGAATGAAGAACTCTTTGTTTTGTAGCTAGCTTGAACACTTCTATCTCATACATTCCCTCATCCCACTCCATATAGGCTGTTAACTGGCTGTAAGGCATTTTTTTCAAGACCTCATTCCGGTTCACATAAACAGCAAGCTCACTAAGATCTGGGGCAGCGTGAAAGAGCCGAATAAAGGCTTTGGATGAAACGCTGCTTTGAGGATGCTCGAAACCCGCAGCGTGTGAACGGTATAAATAGTCATGATAAAAGAGCTGCTGCATGTATTAATCCCTACTTTCTTATGGAAGGTGTTTTTTGTAGCGTATGCATGAAAAAGGCGATCTGTATAGGCAAACGAAGCATAGAAAAAAGCCTGACGTTTTCCGTCAGGCCCGCATGTTAAGAAGGAGAAGAATATTGATGATATTCAGCTAGCTTAATGAACGTTTTTTCATCCTCAATGAGACCACAAACACCGCACTGAACTTTTATTTGTGGACCTTGATAGCTCATGTGAAAAGGAGAAAGCTGCTCTCCATCGTATCTTTCGACAACTGCTCCGGTCGCAGGGTCAAGTTTCACAGGTTCTGAAAGCTGCTCAATCAGATTAAAGCGCGTTCTGTTCGTTTTACAGTTTGGACAAAGATAAGGGCTTGTCATGGTTTATTCCTCCTCTTTTTATCCGTAGCATGTCCAGTGCGCTAAATTCTATGCTTAATCCTTTTGACTTTTATCCAGCTTTTTAAATAATTTGATCATTGTTTTCAGTTCTTCGTCGTCGAATGACTCAAATCGCTCCATAAAGTATTCTGTTTTCTTTTTCTCAAAATGCTCAGTAATTTCCTTACCCTTATCGGTTAAGTGGATTTTGATGATGCGGCGATCCTCTTTAGAACGGATACGGGTGATCCAGCCCTTTTCTACGAGTGTGTCGGTCACAGCTGTGATATGGCTTGCTGACACCCCTAGAATGGACGCAAATTCCGTTACTTTTTTTGCACCTTGCTCACGAAGCAGATTTAAAATGAGAAATTCATTCCGAGATAATTCGTTTTCGAGCAGGCTGTTAATCTCATAACGGATCTGCTTAAATACGGTTCTCAGTAAAGTATCCATTTCATACATCATTTTTTTTCTTTGTTCCAATCATTAAACCCCCATTATATTTTAAAATACGACAAAATGCTTTTTGATCATTTAGGTAGACAAGTCGTATCATTTTCATTATTTTTCATCATGTTATAATATGATGATACCATTTTTTAAATGAAGGGGGCACTAATATGTCTGAAAAACAAGAATTAGCCACATTTGCAGGAGGCTGCTTCTGGTGTATGGTTAAACCTTTTGATGAACAGCCGGGCATTATCAAAGTTGAATCAGGGTATACTGGCGGACATACAGTGAATCCGACCTATGAAGAAGTATGTACTAATACAACTGGACATAGAGAAGCGGTTCAAATTACGTTTGATCCAGACGTTTTCCCGTATGAAAAGCTATTAGAACTGTATTGGCAGCAAATTGACCCAACAGATGATGGCGGGCAGTTTGGTGATAGAGGAGAGTCCTACCGCACAGGTATTTATGTTCATCATGACGAGCAAAGAAAGCTTGCAGAGGCATCGAAAGAGAAGCTGAACGAAAGCGGTACTTTCCAAAAGCCAATTGTGACAGAAATATTAGATGCTGCTCCTTTTTATCCCGCAGAGGAGTATCATCAGCACTATTATAAAAAGAACAAAATGCACTATGAACGATATCATGTCGGTTCTGGCAGAGCGGGTTTTATTGAGTCCCATTGGAGTGATAAATCATGACAAACGATAAAGAAAAACGATTAAAAGAATTAAACCGAATGCAGTACGAAGTCACACAAAATAATGGCACTGAGCCGCCATTTCAAAATGAATTTTGGGATCATAAAGAAGAAGGTATTTATGTAGATATCATCTCAGGCAAGCCGCTTTTTTCTTCTTTAGATAAGTTTGATGCCCATTGCGGCTGGCCGAGTTTCACAAAGCCGCTTGAAGATGAAGAAGTAGCGGAAAAGGTGGATAAAAGCCATGGGATGGTGCGGACAGAGGTGCGTAGCAAGACAGCTGATTCTCATCTAGGTCATGTCTTTCCTGATGGACCAGGACCAAATGGTCTTCGGTATTGTATTAACTCAGCCGCTTTGAAGTTTATTCCAAAAGATGATCTTGAAAAAGAAGGCTATGGGGATTTGAAACATCTCTTTGATTGATCTATTGAAAAATCGTCACATGGAAAGCATCTGCTTCCGTGTGACGATTTTTTATTTTTTATGATGCGTGTGATGTAATTGTTCAATGATGTGAAATAGCTTTTCTTTTGTAATGAGAGGCGCTTCATTAGATGTGTAATTGGTTAAGTCGACTTTTTGAAAGGCAGGATGCCGTTTTGGTCTTGGTAAAATGGCATAAAATTGTTCATGCTCAAATAGTGCATCTGCTTCGTGCGGAAATGTAAGCTCTTCGTGAAGCTTTTCTCCAGGTCTTTTCCCGACAACGAGAATTTCCGGAGATGCGACATTGATTTGAGCAGCATATTCATGAAACGCTTTTAAGAGATCAGCAAGCTGTAATGACTCCATCTTGAGAATGAACGTTTCGCCGCCTTTCATCATGATGGCTGCTTGAAGTGTGAGGGAGACAGCCTCTTCGATGGACATAAAAAAACGTGTCATATGAGGATCAGTTACGGTCAAAGGTTTTTCATTTAACAACTGCTGGAGCATGATGGGAATGACGGAACCTCTTGATCCAAGCACATTGCCAAAACGCACAGAGCAAAACATTGTTTTTTGGTTCGGAATACTTTCGTTTGCTTGGAAAAATAGTTTTTCTGAAATTAATTTTGTTGCACCCATGGCATTTGTCGGAGAAACAGCTTTGTCAGTGGAGATGTTGACAACATGACTGACTTCATGTTCAATCGCAGCCTCAATGACGTGCTGCCCGCCGATAATATTTGTTTGTACGGCTTCAAACGGATTGTCTTCACAAGTAGGTACTTGTTTTAAGGCGGCTGCATGAAAGATGATATCAACGCCTTTGACGAGCTGTCTCACGCGGCTTGCATCTCGCACATCCCCTAAAGCGAAGACAACTTCTGGGTGATCTGCATACTCATTTTTCATCATGTATTGTTTGCTGTCATCTTTGCTGAAGACGATAATCTTCTTTGGAAAGCATGCTGTTAATTTTTTCACAATTTGACGGCCGATTGAACCTGTACCGCCTGTGACTAATATCGTTTTGTCACGAAAAAAAGCCTTCAAATTCTTTTCTATCTTTTTGGACATATCTAATCCCCCAACTCTCATTTCTCTACTTTGCATCATATGTGAAAGAGTGGTATCCGTTTGAGGAAAAGAACCACTTTCTATATAAATTAGGTGAACACATTATAACCATCTGCTTGACGTCTTAATAGAATATGGAGAGATAAGAGAATAAGTAGAAAAACGAGAGACCTGAACACTTCATTACTGCGATCAGCTCAGGAGAAAATGAAGAGAGCTGCGCGCGAGGGGAGAAGGGGAATATATGTATAGGGGAAATCGTATTTTAGCCTTGATACCAGCTTTTAGAAGCAGGCGCGATCAGCATGATGAACATATCCGCATATTGGCGGAGCGGCCACTCATCTATTGGACCATTCAACCGTTACTGCAAATGATTGAGTTAGACGAAATCATCGTCTCTACAGAGGATGTCAATACGCAAATCATTTCTTCACACTACGGAGCCCGTGTGATTGAACTGCCAGACAGTCATGTAACAGAACAAACACCGTCACTCATAGCAGTGAAGCATGCGCTTGCTTATTTAGAGCGTGAGGGGAAGACCTTTGATATTGTTCTATATTTGCATCCATCGTCTCCTTTAAGACAGCCGGAAGATATAGAGAAATGCTTGCAGTTTCTAGTAGAAGGAAGTTATGACTGCATGGCATCTTTTACAGAGGCGCTAGAAAACCCAAATGAGACATGGACATTGCATGAGAATAATGAAGCCACTTTATATAAGGACAATCATTACTTTTTCATGCCAAAGAAAGAGCAGCCATATACGTATGGTCGTTTAAATGGAGCAGTGTATGCTTTTCATGTTCCATATGCAAAGGAATGCATTCATTCCTTTTTAGAAGGATCTGTTGGAGCGTATATCATGGATCCCCAAAAATCACTTGTGGTGAAACTGGAAGAAGATCTTGAGAAAGCGGAGAAAGTTTTATTGGCTCGCAGAGATGCGGAGGATTAGGCATAAGAAAAATTTTAACAAGAAAAGCGCCCAATCATAGGGCGCTTTTTACGATCTCATAAAGTCTGTGTGGAAATGTTTCAAATGTATTCCAGGAAACGACTTGTTCGTAATTGTTTCGTGCGATTGCTTTTCTTTTCTCGGCATTTGATCCATAATATTCAACCTGCTTCAGCAAATCGTCCTCATCTTTATAAAAAGCGAAGCTTGAAAAAGCTTGAGGCGGTTGTAGATCCGTCAATTGAAAGCTTCCAGCTGCAGCGATATCAAACGCTCTGTTGTTTAGGCTTACATTTTGAATCATGGCTTTGTTTTTGTTATACGCAAATTGTGCCGGTCTATGCGGATTAAGGACAATCGCTGATTGTTGATAGATGTCCGCCATTTGCTGAGGGCTTAGCCAATTGGTCATTAATGTGAGATCTCGATATTGTCTTCGTGACTTATTTAAATGACGATGCCATTCCTTACCTGCAACGAGAATTCGCCATTTTTTCTGTTGTAAGAGTGTATCAATGGCTTTCGTACGGTTGGGATAAGGGTAGCCAATGAGTGCGATGTCGTAGATGCACATCTTTTCAGCCGATTCGTTTCTTTGAAAAATACGTGTATTTGCCGGAATGGGAAAGTAGTGGGCGTGACCTATGCCCAATTCCTTGTAAAATGGCAAAGCTCCTTCATCAATCGTTAATATGAGCAGCGCATCACGCGTGCAAGCAGCTGACACATCTGTATAAAAAGGATCTTCTGTCATCCACAAAACGATCGGAATCTTTTCTTGTTTGAATTGATGAAGCACTTCACTCGGAACTTGATCACCGATCATCATCAAAACAAAATCCGGAGAAAATGTCCGGATTTTGTGCATGTGAGCGGGTAGAGATTCTTTATCAATCTTTACACATGAAAAGGGGGAATCAATGAAGCTCTCTTCTACCCATTGATCAAACATGTGATAGATTCCGCCGTAGCCAGAGCTGATATAAAGAAGCTTCATGATGGCCCTCTCACATTAAGACGTGAATGTAACACTTTCAACTTTATCTACATCTAATAAAGTCGTTGCAGAGCCTGTTGGTGTGACTGAGCTTTCTTGTGTAACAAATACAACACCCGTTAAAGCATTGAATGCTACAAATTGAACTGGCCCGATTAAGTCTCCTGAATCAGTGACAATGCTAATGACGGTTCCTGGTGCAAGTCTTGCAAAAATCCATCTTGCCGGCTGCGATACATCGAGTGTTGTAGCAGAATCTGAAGGTGATGCCTCGGCTGCCACTTCACTTAATAAATCATTCAATTTTTCTTCCATTTGAACTCCTCCTTCTTCAAGATTAACTGTTAATGTGCGAGTAAGTGGTTTGAAAAACACTTTCAATAGTTCTTTTTTTAATTCGGCACGCTTGTCGCTCATTTGTTCCCCATCCTTTCTTCATCAATTCAAACTCACCCCTATGTATATGCCGTTCATTTTTTTTGGTATAAGCAGAACGCTGATTCCTTGCTCTTTTTATCATTTAATCACTTCACACAATTTAAAAAATGTTTTCAAATGTTGAGGCTAAATGAAGTGAATCTCATACTCTAGTAAAGATTAAATGCGAAGAGAGAGGGATTATGAATGGAATTTGATCAATTATTAAATGGTTGGAACGAAGAATTACTAGAAACAGAAGGAGTACTTGAAGTCATCTTGATTTTACTTCTTCTTCGTCTATTAGAAGAAAGTGAGGAGGAGAGTGTGTCAAACATCAAAGAATTACTTCGTCCATGGCTTGAACTTGGCATTCCGCTGCCGCGCGTTCATTTAGTCAATGGAGATGTCCTTCAAAACGTAGTTGTTGTGCAGCTCTTTGATACAGTAGGGGTCTTTAAAAACGCGACAAATCAGCTAAGAGTGAATGTTCCTTACGTGAACATCGTCAGCTGGGGGGCTTTTTAATCTAATTAAAAAGGATAATGATCATGAAAGTATCGGTGATTTTAACAAGCTACAATAAACCTGATTTCATTGATCGTGTGTTAAAAAGTATGGTGGAACAAACGTATTCAAATTGGGAGCTTCTCATTATGGATGATGGCTCAGAACAAGGCACCATCCAAAAGATCCAGCCTTATTTAGACGATGAACGCATTCATCTGTATTCACGCTCGGTTCATCCTGCAAAACGGCTGTTAACCGTACGGTATGCGACGCTTATTAATGAAGCGTTAGCTCGTATAACAGGTGAGCTCATTTGTTATTTAACAGATGATACCGTGTATCATCAAGATCGTTTGCAGAAAATGGTGGATGTTTTTCAGTCGAAGCCTCATATAGATATTGTGTATTCCTCGCAGCGGGTCGTGCATGTGAATAAGCAATTAGTCGAGACGATGAGTTTTGTGCGTGAAGCGGACCAAATATTGGAGCATGCGTCCTTTCAAGTGGATCATTGTTCGGTCATGCACAGAAGGCGTTTGCTTCCGCTAATTCATGAAAAATACGGACAATATTGGGCTGATGAGCCAAAACACTGGCATCATGCAGATTCCGTTTTTTGGATGAGGCTGAATCAATTTGCTGCGTTCTTTCCATTAAGAGATGTACTTGATACAACGTATAAAACGCCTCATTCCTTTCATCATTTGTTTTCGAGTATGCCGTATGATCTCATTGACGGAACGGTGATTGAAAAGGAAGGGGATTACTTCCAAATCGCAAGCGGGAATCTTCATAGAATTGAAAGGTGCTGGGTGAACGAAAAAAACAGGCGTGCGATTCGGGTTCCGTCGTTATGTGTGATGAAATATGAGATAAAAGATATGCTGACAGTCCCCAATTATACAGTTGTCACGGCAGATCATGGGAAAACGTTCTATTATATTGAAGATCAGAAAAAAAGGCTATTTGCTTCAAAGCGTGACGTGCAATATTTTCAGTTTCACCCTAAGGAGATCTATACGATTTCAAATGAACGGCTTCAGATGTTTAAAGATGGAGGAATGATTCAAGTGTCTCCAGCATTTCATCCGCCAAACAGGCGGCTCTTTAAATGGAAACAAGATGTGTATTTACTGATGCATCATACCTTTTGCCGTATTGATCCTGAGATTGTAAAGCGATTTGCTTTTTATCATCAGCCCATTAATTTATACCCTTCCCAATTTACGTTATTTCAAGAAGGGAAGCCGATCGTGCCGCTGTATATGGAATCGCTGCAAGAATTCGATATGTCTCTTTATCAAACATCAGGGCGAAAGCACTCCTCATAAGAGGAGTGCTTTTTTGATGCTATTGACAAAAAAAGCAGGAAGTTGCAAGGAAAAAGCGAAACATGAAAGGACAGGAGATCGTGTGATGAAGATGATCAAGCCGCTGAAAACCCGGCAATGGATGCCGGTTTTCCGGCACTGAAAGTGAGGGGGAAAGAATGGGGAAGGTTGTCGAAAGAGCGGATTGGTTTGAATTAATTTTAGAAGCCATTGATGAAGCGATCCATGTTGTAGATGATCAAGGAATGACGATCTTTTACAATCATAATGCCGCTAAGTTTGACTGTTTACAAAAAGAAGAAGTGATTGGCAAGTACATCCTTGATGTGTATCCCTCTTTAACAGAAAAAACAAGTACGCTTATGCATGTTTTGAGAACAGGGAAGCCCATTTATCATTCGCTGCAAACCTATTTGAATAAAAACGGCGAAAGAATTGAGACCGTCAACACGACATTGCCTATAATTGAAGACAGCCAGTTAATAGGTGCGGTCGAAGTCGCAAAAGATGTATCGAAGCTGTCAGCCCTTTCAAATCGTTTAGATCAAAAAAAACGAATACATGATGCGGCTGGGGCAGAACAAATGCATGATTTTTCTTCATTTTTAACAAATGATCCGCTCTTAAAAGAAATGCTTGAAAAGGCAAAAAAAGCTGCTGCTTATCCGTCATCAGTTGTTGTCTACGGGGAAACAGGGACAGGGAAAGAAGTGCTCGTTCAAGCCATTGTTCATGAATCTGACCGAAAAAACCAAGTGTTCATTCCGCAAAACTGTGCAGCACTCCCAGAATCGCTACTTGAGAGCCTATTGTTCGGATCTGTAAAAGGGAGCTATACAGGCGCAATTGATCGTAAGGGGCTCTTTGAATTGGCTGATGGAGGCACGCTTTTTCTTGATGAACTGCAAGCAATGCCGCTCACGCTGCAGACGAAATTATTACGTGTGTTAGAGGATGGTGTGGTGCGCCGCATTGGGGATGCAAAAGCAATTCAAGTAGATGTCAGACTCATTACTGCACTTAATATGGACCCATTTGAAGCGGTGAAAAAGCAAATTTTAAGAGAAGACTTATTTTATAGACTGCATGTGTCATCTTTTCATATCCCGCCGCTTCGTGAGAGAAAACAAGACATCCCGCTGCTTTCTCGCCATTTCATTCAAACCTATCATCAGCAGTTTTCAAAAAACGTCAAACGCCTTTCTGAAGAAACAAAGCAAATGTTTATGGCTCACCACTGGCCGGGGAACGTTCGAGAATTAAAACATACCATTGAGCATGCTGTATTGATGATGCCAAAGGAAGCGGAAGACATCACACCTTCATACCTTCCTGCTCATTTACGTACGCAGAAGCTTGAGGAAGAAACAACCGATGCGTCCTTAAAAAATCAGGTTTCTTCATTTGAACAAACACTTATTCAGGAAGCTTTAAACAAGCATCATGGCAATATTCAAAAAACCGCCGCCGCCTTAAAAATCCCTCGACAAACGCTGCAATATAAACTGAAGAAATTTGCAGATGCCGAAATATAGGCACCACCATCCATTGAATATCACGGGTAAAGCTCCTTTTATAAAGAATAGGGGCATTTTCCCATGTTGGCACATAACTTGCATAGTATAAGGTGAATGCTGATAGGGGGAATGGATATGAATCAAAAACTATATGAACCGGCGCGTCATTGGAAGGACATTGAGCTTTGGAAAGATGTACCTGAAGAAAAATGGAACGACTGGATTTGGCAGCTGACGCATACCGTGAAAACGCTTGAAGATTTAGAGAAAGTCGTAAACTTAACAGAAGAGGAAAGAGAAGGGGTGAAGATCTCCACCAAAACCATTCCACTCAACATTACACCTTACTATGCCTCATTGATGAATCCAGACGATCCAAGATGTCCAGTACGTATGCAATCTGTGCCAATTGCTGAAGAGCTTCATAAAACAAAATATGATCTGGAAGATCCTTTGCACGAAGATGAAGACTCACCTGTCCCAGGGTTAACGCATCGGTACCCAGATCGTGTGCTCTTTCTTGTAACAAATCAGTGCTCCATGTACTGCCGCTATTGTACGAGAAGACGTTTTTCCGGACAGATCGGTATGGGTGTGCCAAAAAAGCAGTTAGATGCTGCCATTGGATATATTAGAGAAACACCTGAGGTGCGGGATGTGTTAATTTCCGGCGGAGATGGGCTCTTAATCAACGATCAAGTGCTTGAATACATTTTGAAAAACTTACGAGACATTCCGCACGTTGAAATCATTCGCATAGGCACACGTGCGCCGGTCGTCTTTCCGCAGCGCATTACAGATGAGCTGTGCGAGATTTTGAAAAAATATCACCCGGTTTGGCTGAATACCCATTTCAATACAAGCATTGAAATTACGAAAGAAGCAAAAGAAGCGTGTGAACGTCTTGTAAATGCCGGCGTGCCTGTAGGTAATCAGGCCGTCATCCTCGCAGGTATTAACGACAGTGTACCGATTATGAAGAAGCTGATGCACGATCTCGTGATGATACGGGTCAGACCTTATTATATTTATCAGTGTGATTTATCTGAGGGCATTGGCCACTTTAGAACACCAGTATCAAAAGGTCTTGAAATCATAGAAGGCTTAAGAGGGCATACGAGCGGCTATGCCGTGCCAAGCTTTGTTGTGGATGCACCAGGAGGCGGAGGAAAGATCGCCTTGCAGCCAAATTATTTATTATCGCAAAGCCCTGACAAAGTCGTCCTTCGTAACTTTGAAGGTGTCATCACCTCTTACCCTGAACCGGAGCATTACGTTGCAGGTCAGGCAGATGCGTATTTTAATGAAATTTATGAAGAGAAACAAGATCCGGCGATTGGTATTACCGCACTATTTCAGGATGAAGCGAAATCGTTTACGCCAGAGAATTTAAGCCGGATGAAACGAAGAGAAGCATATGAGACAAATCCTGAGCATGACACACTCAAAAACAAACGTGAAAAACGAGATGAATTAAAAGAGAAAAAATATCAAGCGCAGCTCAAAAAAGATCAAACTGTAAAGGAGGAGAAATAACCGTGCTGACATGTGACTGGTGTGAGGAAAATAAAGCAAACGCAGAGCAGACAACAGTCTATTGGGAACTGATCACTGGCACACAATCCATTGAAATCATCGAAACACCGTCCATTTCCTGCACGCACTGCGGTATGACATATCAAAAGGATGAGACGGTCAAAGAGATAGAAGATCAATTAATTTTAGTGGATCAGACAAAACTTCCAGAAAAAATTTCATACGAAGAATTAATGAGCATGGAGCGGCTATTAAAGCGAAATTACTTTGACTTTTCATCATAAGTTGTACCTCCGCCTATACAAGTCATCAAATTGCTGTATAATATAACAACAAAATAGAGTGTCGCGGAGGGAAAAACAGGTGAAGTCGTTTTACCATTATTTAATGAAGTACAGACATCCAAAACCGAAAGATGAAATCAGCCATTTTGCAAATGCTGCTTATGAGGATCACAGCTTCCCGAAAGCGTCCACTGATTATCATGAGCTGTGTGCCTATTTAGAATTAAACGGCGATTATTTAAGCTCAATGACAACATTTGACGAAGCGTTTGAGCAATATGATGTAGAAGTCAAAAAAAAATAACACACAACCGCTTTTTCCAGATGGGAGAAGCGGTTTTTTGATGAGAAATAAAATGGCGTTTTGCATGGTGTGGTTGCCCATGCAGAATTCCTTGCGCCGGCATACGATACGTTAAGACCAAAAGTCGGGCAAGGGGGAGACAGAATGAAGGCGAAAGCACCAAAATATCAAGTAGGGGATATTGTCGTCGTTGTCATGTACGGCACAGTCGGAACGATTACAAAAGTCCATCAAATTGACCAGCACTATTTGTATGAGGTCAATCATAATGAGGTGCTTTATTTTGAAACATCACTCCAGCTTTACGATGAGTACGACGGGGTGATTGTGGATACAGAAAAGCTGGACATTGAATATGAGTTCCTCATTGGCGATGTTGTATATGTAAAAGATTACGGAAAAGAGCTATTTAAAATTATTGGTCATCGGACTGAAATATGGCGATACCTTGATGACGGATGGGAAGATGTCATTTACGAACTCACAAGGCTAAAGGATGGAGAGTGGCTGGAAACAGAAGAGGAAGACTTAACGCTTGTCCTGAGGAAATATGAAATGGACCAGTTTGTTCATCAGCTTCTTTTTGTGCATTACGTGGGTGAAACCTCTAAAGAAATGGAAGAAGATATGGTGCAAACGGCTCTATTACAATTAGAAGAGAAACAAGAAAGCGAAGCATCACTAGAATTTCTCGCTGTATCTATAGTGGATGAGCTTCTTGATATTTATAATGACTATAAAATTCTCTACGAATTTTTCGAAGATCCAGAATACAAAGATATGATGGATTTTATATTGGAAAGTTTACACGAGCATTTTGGTTAAAGAAAGACTTGTCCTAACACGAATAAAAAATAAGGTACACAGAAAAAAACAATCACATAAAACCATCCCCTCAAGATACGGCCCATCATCTGATCAAACGTTTCTTCATCTAATATGCTTAACCATTTCATTGCCTCAAACCCCTTTTCTTTTTGTTTACTGCATTTATATGTATGGAATGAGCCATTATGACAAACTGTAATAAAAAACAGGCGTCGTTCATACATCATAAAAAAGGAGGCGGAATGGAATGAAAGAAGCAGATTTGGTGATCGATACAGAGGAAATTGCGGAATTCTTCTACATGGAGCTGATCAAAAGAGGGTACATACCTGCTGAGCTGGAAACGTTTGAGCTGGCTGACATTACGTTTGAATATATGCTGAAAAAAACAATGATAG
This sequence comes from Bacillus sp. MM09(2025), assembly GCF_050496725.1. NCBI lineage: Bacteria > Bacillati > Bacillota > Bacilli > Caryophanales > Bacillaceae > Bacillus > Bacillus sp. MM09(2025). Next base: position 731,546 of record NZ_JBNWEN010000001.1, on the reverse strand, counting down.
TTGAAGAAGAGGCGTGGTAGGCACTATACTTTGAAGAGATTCTAAAGAGAGGGAGGAGAATCTTTGGCGTGTATATCCTATTTCTTTTGATTTTATTTGGCGCCATTGCTGCGCTCATGGTATCTAGAGCGGCTCAAGCATTGGACAACCAGATCATCTTATGGTTTGAGAGCATCAGACTCCCTTTTTTAAATGATGTCATGCTGACTTTGACGGATTTTGGCATTAGTGTGCTGCTCGTGCCCATCATGCTCATTTTTAGTACCGCTTTATTCATGTATAAGCGCTATTACTCTATCATGATGCTTTTTCTATTATACCTCACAGAAAAAACCATCAATCATGAACTAAAGGGGCTGTTTGCTAGAGAGCGTCCGGCCTTTGATCATCTTGTCAATGAAACGTATTACAGCTTTCCGAGCGGACATTCCATGAATGCGGCCACAATCTATCCGTTTATAGCTTATCTACTCGTTGAAATGATTCCATGGCTGAAAAAAAGACAAAAAATCGTCTACTTGATCACAGGGGTCTGTGTTCTTATGATTGGAATCAGCAGAATGTATATCGGCGTTCATTTTTTGACAGATGTTGCGGGCGGTTTTGCGATAGGACTTGCTTTATTTCTCATTTGTAAAAAGATTGACGAAAAGTTGTCTGTCATTCGACAAAAATAGAAGAAGGAAATTGACAGATCCCAGCCAATTTTATATAAAAGGGGAGGGGATTTGAATGCAATTGACGTTGAGATTTTTTCAAAAAAAACCTTCAGCATTTCACTTAACCATTTATCAGACACCTGAATATGGCGCTGCAAGCGGGCATCAACCTGTGTACCGAACAAAGATTGGCGGCAGAACACACCTGGATGTTCTGGAAAAAGCATTCTCGACATTTAATGTACATGATACAGTCCCTAGTGATTACAATGCACGCTTTATGACAACAGGCGATATTGTTGTGATTGATGATAAGAAAAAAGGAAAGTGCTATTATCAGCTTTTTCCGGCAGGATGGAAACGCAGTAAGCGGCTGATGACAATGAGTTAAATAGATGATAGACGATGCCAGCTTGAGCTTCAGCTGGTATTTTCTTTTTTGGACTCAATCGTTTATACTAAATAGGACAAATCACATAGTAAACGTAAGTGGAGGCTAAAAAAATGAGTGTACATATTGGAGCAGAAAAAGGACAAATTGCAGAAACGGTATTGCTGCCAGGCGATCCGCTTCGTGCGAAATATATTGCAGATACATATTTAGAAGATGTCGAATGCTATAACGAAGTGCGCGGAATGTATGGTTATACGGGAACCTACAAAGGAAAGCGCGTTTCTGTACAAGGTACCGGAATGGGCGTACCTTCTATTTCGATTTATGTGAATGAACTCATTCAAAGCTATGATGTTCAAAACTTAATCCGCGTCGGATCTTGTGGGGCTATTAAAAGGGATGTCAACGTACGTGATGTCATTTTAGCTCAAACATCTTCAACAGATTCACAAATGAATCGTGTGGCGTTTGGACCGATTGATTACGCACCTTGCGCTGATTTTGGACTGCTTAAGAAAGCCTATGGCACAGCAGAAGCAAAAAATGTTGCTGTACGTGTCGGAAATGTATTTACAGCAGACCAATTTTACAATGAAAAACCACTTGAGCTCATGGCTCAATACGGAATTCTAGCCATTGAAATGGAGACAACAGCTCTATATTCGCTTGCAGCAAAATTTGATCGTAAAGCGTTATCCATTCTGACAGTGAGTGATCATGTTCTCACAGGAGAAGAAACAACGGCTGAAGAGCGTCAAACGACATTTGACGAAATGATCTTAATTGCACTAGACTCCGTTTTATAATAGTATAAAGGGTGTGCTACGATGTAGCGCATCTTTATTTTTTTAGAAGAGCAAAAGGAAGGTATGTCATGAAGAAAAGCTATAAAATACTCTCAATCGCATCGATTCTTGGTTTGACAGCCGCACTATCGGGCTGCCAGTTGCTGGATCAAAAGAGCGGTACATCTGAATCGAACAAAACAAACGAACAAAAGAGCGCAGCAAATTCATCTACCCAGCAAAACTCAAACAATACAGCAGGTTCATCGGATCAAGAGCTGACGTTAAAGAGTGAATATTTCAATGACATCAAAGTGGTAAGCGGGCTGAAAACCATTCAAAATCCTGCAAACGTGCTAGCACTTGTCAACAAAGAATACGCATTACCAGGAACCTATAAACCTTCTGATCTCGTTGTACCAAAAGTAGAATTCTCTTTTTCAGAGGATATTGAAAAACGATATATTCGTAAAGAAGCAGCGGAAGCACTTGAAACATTATTCAAAGATGCGAAAAAGAAAAACTTTGAGCTGGCTGCCGTATCTGGCTATCGCTCCTATGACCGTCAAAAGGTCATTTTTGATAATGAAGTCAAGTTAAAAGGCAAAGACAAAGCCCAAGAAGCAGTCGCTTTACCAGGCGAAAGTGAACATCAAACAGGTCTTGCAATGGACATTTCCTCAAAAAGTGCCGGCTTTGACATCTCTGAAAAGTTTGGTGAAACACCTGATGGCAAATGGGTGGCTAAAAACGCCTATAAATATGGTTTTATCATTCGTTATCCAAAAGGAAAAGAAGACATTACGAAATATGAATATGAGCCGTGGCATCTGCGCTATGTTGGAAAAGAAGCGGCAAAAGCGATGCATGATCACGATTTAACATTTGAAGAGTACATGAACAAAGTGAAGAAAATTTAATCAAAGTAAAAGGCCTCCCAGCTATTCGGGGGGCCTTCTTTATTCTTCTTTTAAAAAAAGAACAATCCTGCTAATGCGAAACCTGTAATGAAACCAAGCCCGATGCCATAAGCGGCACCCCAGCCGTAATACCCTCCGTAATAACCAAAGCCAAAGCCGCCGCGAGAACCGCCGACTGGACGAATATACACTTTGCGGTTTGTCACCCGCTCAATGCGTCCGACATGTACTCTGCCATTACGATCTGTGATTCTAGCGACTTTCCCCATATGCTGCTGACAAAGCTTTTGATAGCGCTCCATATTTTTCCTCCTTATGACAAACTCTTTTCACTCTTATCCTATGCGAGAGACCTCATAGAGTTTGGACAAAACATATAGGAGATTCGCTCATTTTATACCGTACATTCAAATAGAATGTGGCTTAGCTGCTTTCGGTGCGCTTGAATGAGATCGTAGTGTGTTTGCATCGTTTCGTAAAGAGAAGGCGGGATATATTCAGATAATTCCATTTCTGTCGGCTCCTCTTGTACCATGTGTTCATCAAATGAGAGAATGCGAACGTCATGAAATCCTGCTGCTTTTAACTGCTCCTTCCATTCTTCAAGTGAAAAGAGTGCGTGAAACCCGTAAAAATCTCGAACGTCGGCAAGCTCCTTCTGTGTAAGGGGTTCTTTTAATACTGCTTCATTTGCAATCATTTGACTTCCAGGGGCAAGCACGCGTTTGATCTCAGCAAGTGCCGCTGGAAGGTTGGTAAAGCTCAAAACAGATTCACTGATCAGAAGAGAGAACGCTTCATCTGGAAATGGCAGCTGTTCGATCGATGCTTGCAATGCGCGGATCGGCAGTTCTTCTCGCTCAAATCGCAGATTGGCCTTTTCAATCATCAAAGGGTGTGTATCAATCGCCTCCACCTGATAACCGATATTGCCTAAATATGCTGCCGTTTGTCCAGTCCCGCATCCCGCATCCAGTATGCGTGCATCCGGCGTCAATTTTATATGCTCAAGCATCGTTTTTGTTAACTCAATTCCACCAGGATGGGCACTAGATACGCCAAAATAGGCAAGCATTTCTACATAATCACTCATAAAATCCCTTCTTTCCTTATCAAGTTCCTCTTTAAAGATTATGCAATGTAAGGTCAAATGGCTTATCTTTTCAAAGAGAACTTCGATCCTTTGGTTGACGGATGATGCATCGTCCTTGATAATAATGAAAGGAGATAAAGGTGGTGTTTTTTTGAGAAAACAATTTAAGATCGTCATCGCTATTCTGGTGACAGCGGCACTGTCCTCAGCGATTACATTTGTGATCACAAAACAAGGGGCCGTCAATGTCTCAGGAGATGAGAAGTTTAGTAAACTCATGGCTGCGTATACGAAGGTAAAAGATGAGTATTACGAAAAAACGGATGATCAAAAACTAGTAGATGGTGCGATTCAAGGAATGATCGCATCACTTGATGATCCATACTCTACATATATGGATCAGGAGGAAGCCGAAGGATTTAACAACACCATTTCTTCATCATTTGAAGGAATTGGTGCACAAGTAGAAGAGAAGGATGGACAAATTTTAATTGTCGCACCGATTAAAGGCTCTCCTGCTGAAAAAGCCGGGTTGAAACCTCATGATCGTATTTTAAAGGTGGATGGAAAAAGCACAAAAGGCATGTCGGTCAATCAAGCAGTCTCTCTAATCAGAGGGAAAAAAGGAACGGATGTCAAGCTTCACCTTAACCGCCAAGGAGTGGGAAATGTTGATGTGACCATCACAAGAGACACCATTCCAGTTGAAACAGTGTATGCAAAACTCACAAAAGACAAAATAGGAGAAATCCAAATTACGTCCTTTGCTGAAACAACATCGAAAGAGTTAGATAAAGCCATTGATGACCTCGAGAAAAAAGGGGCAAAAGGGTTTGTCATTGACCTGAGAGATAATCCAGGCGGCATCATGACAGAAGCGATTGAAATGAGTAATGACTTTATCGATAAAGGGAAAGTCATCATGCAAGTTGAAGAAAAAGGGAAGAAAGAAGAGTACAAGGCTGAAAAAGAACGTAAAGTTCATCAGCCGGCAGTTGTCCTTGTAAATGGCGGCTCAGCCAGCGCTGCAGAAATCATGGCGGCGGCTCTGCACCAATCTTCAGGTATCAAAATTATTGGTGAAAAGACATTTGGTAAAGGAACTGTGCAAAATGCGCAAAGCTATAATGATGGTTCTAGTGTCAAGTTAACCATTGCCAAGTGGCTGACGCCGGATGGTTCATGGATTCACAAAAAAGGAATTGAACCACAGGTCAAAGCATCACTCCCAAGTTATGCAAAGCTGCCATACTTAAGCCCGAAAAAAACGTATCAGCTGAATGACAATGGAGATGAAGTCAAAGCGGCTCAAAAAATGTTCCAAGCGCTTGGTTACAAAGCAAAAGCAAATGGTGAGTACGATCAAGCCTTCCAGACGATCGTCAAAAGCTTCCAAACAGACAACGATCTGAAAGCAGACGGAATTCTGACGGGAGATACAACGACAGTACTGATGACAAAGATCCAAGATAAGCTAAAGAATAATGATACTCAAATGAAAAAAGCGATTGAAGTCTTGAAAAAAGAAATGAAATAAAGAAAGAGCAGTCCTCTTAGGGGGACTGCTCTTTTTATACTTACGCGTTGTTTACAATTGCTTCTGTTTTTTCTTGATCTTTTTCAAATAGATCATTCATGACAGAATTAGATGTGACCTTCTTCTGGAAGAATGGATTCAACATCAGGATGACCACAACGTTTGCTAGTAAACCAAGAAACCCTTCATAAAGACCGAACGTGACTTGTGAGATATTGGCTGTAAAGGTGACGATAATGCCAACAACTAACCCCGCAATCGTTGCTTCTCTCGATTGTTTTTTCCAGAATAAGCTGATCGCAATGGCTGGGAAGATTTGAACCATTCCTGAAACACCAATAAGCTGAAGCGTTACAAGTGCTGTTGGGAAGAGCATTCCGAATAATAGAGCCAGTCCGATAACGATAAACACCATTGAACGAGTGATGATGGTCAACCGTTTAGGTGATACATTCGGATGAATTAAGTCACGATATAAATTATTGGCAAATAAATTCGATGCACCAATGGCCATGATTGAGCATGGAATGAGGGAAGCCAGTGCAATCGTTGAGTAAGCAAGACCTTGCATCACGCCGCCATATGACGTTTGAATTAAATGAAGAAGTGCAAATCTTGGATTCGTATCTTCTGGTAAGACTAAAAAGGCAATAAATCCAAGGAAGATGACCAAAATCAATACGATGTTATAAAGAGGCAAAAACATGCTGTTTTTACGGATAGCATCTGCACTTTTGGCTGTGAAAACCCCTGTTGCTGCATGTGCCCACATAAACAAAGCAAGGGCAGAAACGCCTGAAGCGGTAATGAACCATAAAATGCCTTTAGGACCCCCGTCAGGAATTGTCAGAAGCTGTGGCGCTTCCTTCGCTAACGTATTCATCATCGGGGTCCAGCCGTTAAAATGAATGATTGGCAGTGAAACCACCATAAACAGCATGATGACCCAAACGAGAATATCCTTAATAATGGCTGTATAGGTAGGACCTTTAATCCCGCTGAAAAATGTATAAAGTGCAACTAAAATAAATGAAATAATAACAACTGCATTCACATTAATATAACTAGTTCCAGCGACAGTTAACGTATCTTGAATCCCGCTCAGTTGAAGACAAATATACGGAATGAGCATAAGTACTCCAATAATCGCAATGAGACTGGATAACAGCTTGCTGTCAAAGCGCTCACGTGCATAATCAGCGAGCGTTGTGAGATTGTGATTTTTCGCAACCGTCCATAGCTTTGGTAAGAAGAAATAAGCAATAAAATACGCTAGAACTGAATAGGGGATAGCGAAAAAAGCGACACTTCCAGCTGTATAGGCTGTACTAGTGAGTCCTAAAAAGGTATAAGCTGTGTATAAATCTGCACCAACAAGGAACCAAACGAGCAGCCCGCCAAATTTCCTCCCGCCAACAGACCATTCCTCTACTGACTGTCTGGATGATTTATCACGGCCAGCGGCAAATCCAATGACCACGACGATGAAAATGATACTTGCTGTAATCAATAAAGCTGTCAAATTTCCTTGCATTAGTCAGTTCCTCCATTTGAATGTTGCATCCGATAAATGATAAATGTACAGACTGGTGTGAGAACAATCCATAGTAAGAGCCAGAAGTGGAAAAAAGGCAGGCCGATCACAAATGGATGAATACGATTCGCAAAGGGCAGCAGTGCGAGCTGTCCGATGAATGGAATCGCTATAAGTAGTGCCAGTATCAATTTTTTATTCATGATTCCCTCCTGAATTTTTTGTAATTTCATAATAATAGCAGTTGTCAGATTAGATCACAAGACCATTTTCAGAAAAAACAATCATTTTGCAGAATATCATCCTAATATAACGCTTTCATTCTTAAAAAGGAGAAAAAGTGTAGATGAAAAGGGGGGAAGTGAAAAGAAAATATGTAGAAATAATATTTAAACCAAATAAAAAAAGCCTCAGCATGAAAGCTGAGGCCTTGCCATTTTTTAAAGAAAATCAGATACTTCTTCGATGTCGAAGCGGTTGCTTTTATGAGCTTCCTTCGCTGCTTTACCAACTGAAATCAGCATAACTGGCTCATAACGGCCGCTTACATTGAATTCTTTGATAAAGGCTTCTTTACTGAAACCACCCATTGCACATGTATCATAGCCCATTGCTTTTGCAGCAATCATTAATTGCATAGCAGCTAATGAAGCATTTGAATACGCAGCTTCACGTGCATACTGCTCGCTTTGGTATGCGCCATTGATTTGAGTCATCAATGTTTCTTTGATGTCTTCAGTAATGAACCCTTGTTCTGCCAGCTCACCATAGATTTTTTCTCCATTTTGATTGGCTTCAAGATCACCTAGTACAGCAATAACAGCCGATGCTTGTGAGATTTGCTTTTGGTTATAAGCGATTGGAAGTAACTTTGCTTTGGATTCAGCACTGTGGAAAACAGTAAAATGCCAATGCTGAAGGTTCCACGCAGATGGTGCTTTTGTTGTGATATCAAGTAGCTCTGTTAGCTCTTCTTTTGTCATTTCATGAGTCGTATCATACTCTTTTACTGAAGCTCTTTGTTTTAAAATGTCAATCGTTTTTTGATCAGTCGCCATATGGATATTTCCTCCCGTTTTTGCAAATAGTATGGTACAATAACTAAAAAAGTGAGAAACTTACTTATTGTAACTAGAGATATTTTAAATTGTATACCGTTAGTTTGTCAAACAATCATGAAAAGAAAGGCTGAAATTTATGGAATTTCAATTATGTCCACACATTCAGCAAGCTTTTTTACTGCTAGGCAAAAGGTGGAATGGTCTCATTATTCATGTATTGCTTGATGGTCCAAAGCGATTTAAAGACATGACGGACATTATCCCATCTATCAGTCAGAAAATGCTCGCAGAGCGTTTAAAAGAACTTGAGCAAGAAGGGATTATAAAGCGAACTGTACTTCCTGAGACGCCTGTTAAAGTCATTTATTGTTTAACTGAAAAAGGAAATGCGCTACATGATGTGTTTCATGAGGTATCTAGGTGGGCAGGGGAATATTCAGAATCTCATGAAAAAAAGGAGCAAGCCTAGTTTCAGGTTTGCCCAAACGTTTTGACTCCTGATGAATATGCTGATCTTAGGCACATGACAAAGGAGGAGAAATGCATGTACCCTCATACTCCGTATTTCCGAGGCGGCGCCCCTGGCATTCCGCCATATGAATCCAGAGTCCCTTTGTTTTTTGGTTTTGGCGCTCCTTTAGTCGGCGGACTGCTTGGCGGATTTTTAGGAAGTGCGATTTTTAATTATCCCCGTCCATATTACCCGCCACCACCACCGCCTGTTCCACCACCTTATGGCGGAGGATATCCACCATACTATTAAGAAAAAAGAGTAAGCCTGCTTCTATATCAAAGCAGGCTTTTTATAATGGAATATCGATTTCAGAAATCCCCGGATCATCATGCTTTAAAAACATAATCTCCAAAATACCGTCCTGATACGAAGCCTTCGTTCCTTTTCTTTTGACAGCAGCAGGGAGGACGACTTTCTTCTGCGTGCCTTCCTCAGGAAAATGATCAATAAATAGCAGGTTGGCGGTATGTTTGATTTTTACTTTTTCTGTGTTCGGCCGAGCAAGCTCAATCTTAACAAACACGTGATCAGTTGTTTCAAACACTTCTACTTCGGGTTCTTTTTCTTTTTTGACATCTGTTTCTCTCGTTTTTTGATGTTGAGAGAGTGGGTCCTGAAAAGGGAACTGAGCAGGATAATTGGAGCCGAATACACTTTCCATCACTTGATTGACGTACTGCTCGACGTCTTTAGGGTCTGAATTCTTTAAGGCTTCTTTTGAAAATTGCTTTTGAAAAGGGAATAATCGGTTCCAGTCAAACATGAAAATCATCCTTTCTAAATGCCCTGAATTAGTATATGCCCATTCACTTGAGTGCGTGCTATAATATACGATAGGTTTAGAAAGGAATGGTTAGATTGAACGAACAACAGCAATCAAAAGGTGTTCTCTACACGGCAGCATCTTTTACATTATGGGGATTATTCCCATTATATTGGAAACTGATGGAACATATTTCGTCAGGCGAAATTTTAGCGCACAGAATTTTATGGTCATTTGTTTTTATGTGCGGTATTCTTTTGTATTTAAAACAAGTTCGGCCAGCCATGCAGACCGTGAAGGGTCTCATGCTCGATGGTAAAGCACTTTTTTCATTACTATTATCTGCTATATTAATATCGGTTAACTGGTATGTGTACATTTGGGCAGTCAACCATCATCTTATGCTAGAAGCTAGTTTAGGGTATTATATTAATCCGCTTGTCTCTGTTTTACTAGGGATCATTTTCTTGAAAGAGCGGCTCAATAAAATACAAACCATTGCGATTTTAATTGCCGCCGCTGGGGTGATTCTTTCTACGATCCAGTACGGTTCATTTCCTGTCGTTGCAATATTACTTGCCTTTAGCTTCGGTTTTTATGGATTGATAAAAAAAAGAATGAGCTTCACGAGTGCCATTGGTTTGACAATTGAAACGCTGCTTCTCGCCCCGGCAGCTCTTGTGTACTTATTGTTCTTCTTAAAAGAACCTGTGGTGACAATGAATCCTAACAGTTTCGGATCGCTTGGTCTCTTATTCTTTGCAGGGGTCTTTACTGCGGTCCCGCTTCTTTTATTCTCTGAAGGCGCAAAAAGAATCCCTCTTTATCAAGTGGGCATTTTACAGTACATAGCACCAACGATTACGCTGTTTTTGGGGTTGTTTGTGTATCACGAGCACTTAACTTCAGCTAAAATTGTGACGTTTCTTTGTATCTGGGTGGCGATTTTATTGTTTACGACCTCTCAATTACGCATGAAAAAAACAGCGAATTCTCATTAAGTCCTACGAGCAGTTTGCTTTTTTTTGAAGGCGGATCATGTCATAATAAGTTGTTACCAAAACTGTAGAGGTGATTACATGTCATCAGCCAATGAGCTTACAGCTGCTTATCAATCTTTATGGAAAAATCGTCAGCTTGATGTCGATGATATGTCTTCTTTACTCGGAGCAATATGTGATGATTTAAGCGATGCGCGGACTCATCCGAGGGCGAGAAAATCATTTCATCAAAAATATGTGCTCGCTGTAGAAAGAATATTAGAAAGTGAGCTTGAGCATGATCATCAACTGCAGCTGATCAGCTTACATACAAAAAAGCTGCGCGAATTAATTCAAAATGAAGGAAGGAACCACTCATGAAACCAATTCAAACGGAAGATGTCACAGCACATCTTGAATCGTTTTTAAATCGTCCAGTCTTCGTTCATCTTGAAACGACTACTGGTTCTTATTCAGCTCATGTAAATGAACAAAATATGACGGTCGTTGCCTATATCCGCAATGCCAAAGTTGTCTATTCTCAGGCGAAAATAAAAGGACAAGGTCCGTACCGTGTTGGAATGAAAACAGAAGATGGCTGGATTTACGCAGAAGGCTTAACCGATTATGAGTTTGATGACCAAGGCCGCCTGCTGTTAGCAGGGCACTTGCCAGACGGGAAACTAGCGATCTCATTACAAATTAGCGAAACACCATTTCAGGTGTAGAAGAAAGGGTGACAAGTCATGAACGAACATGTACTAGTGATGCTGCCTCACCCAGATGATGAATCGTTTGGGGTTGCAGGTCTCATTGCACAAAGCAGAAAACGCGGCATCCCAGTCACGTATGCATGCGGGACACTTGGGGAAATGGGTAGAAATATGGGCAGCCCAACATATGCCAATCGCGAAACACTTCCTGAGTTAAGAAAACAGGAATTAATCAATGCCTGCAAAGAAATGGATATCACAGACTTACGTATGCTTGGACTGCGTGATAAAACTTTGGAATTTGAGGATGACGAGTATTTAGCTGATGTGATGGAAACCATCATTGATGAAGTCAAACCTACACTGATTGTCACGTTTTATCCTGGACATGGTGTACATCCTGATCATGATGCGACAGGGGAAGCGGTGATTCGTGCTCTTTACCGTAAGAAAAAAGAAGACCGTCCTGTCACATACTGCATGGCTATTACCAAAAATAGAGAAGAAGTGCTTGGAAATGCAGATATTACGATCGACATTACAGATGTAGCAGATATCAAATTAAATGCACTAAGAGCACATAGAACGCAAACAGAAGGCATGCTGAGAGAACTTGAACAGAAGCTGAAAAACAAAGAACCTGTTGTCCAAAAATGGTTCGATGAAGAAATTTTCTGGACATACCAATGGAATGACTAAATAAAAAAGCAGCTGACATCGATCAGCTGCTTTTTTGTCTCGTATTTAGTGGTTGGGCGCTTTCTGAAGCAGTCGTTTTTCCATCAATCTGAGACGGATAAAGAGGACAATGGCACCAGCGGCAAGTCCTGCAATCAGACCAATCCAATAACCAAATGCTCCAAATGAGGTATAGGTGCCGATCAGATAGCCGGAAGGAAGGCCGATCACCCAGTATGAAACAAATGCGGCAATGAGTGTATAGTTGACATCTTTATAGCCGCGCAGCGCTCCTTGAATAGGTGCAGCAATGGCATCTGATAGTTGGAAAAAGATCGCATAAATCAAAAAGTGCTGTGTCATCTGTAAAACAGCCGATTCAGTTGTGTATAAACCAGCAATCTCTGGTCTAAATAATAAAATGAGTGCTGCCGTAAACAAGGAGAATAATATCGCCGTTCCAATTCCGATATAGCTATAGCTTTGCGCATCTTTATAACGCTTGGCACCGGCTTCAAACCCAACGACAATCGTTAAAGCCATTGAGATACTGAGCGGTAAAATATATAAGATAGAAGCAAAGTTCATCGCAGCCTGGTGACTTGCAATCGTCACAGTATCAAAGTGACCCATTAATAAGGTAACTGCTGCAAAGATACTCGTTTCAAAAAAGATCGCAAACCCGATAGGAAGACCGATTTTCAGTATTTGCCCCATACGGGAGATATTAAGTCGAGGCAGTTTTTGAAACAAACGAAATGAGGCAAATGGTTCTGCTTTTATGACAATACAAATACTCATGATGAAAATTGCCCAATACGTCATCGCAGAAGCAAGGCCAGCTCCCGCGCCGCCAAGCTTTGGAAAGCCAAAATTCCCAAAAATAAATACATAGTTTAACACAAAGTTAATCGGAAGTGCTGTTAACGTGATAAACATCGTCACTCGTGTTTTCCCTAATGAATCAATAAATGACCTGAGCACCGAATAACCAAATAGCGGAATGATACCAAAAGCAAGAAAACGTAAGAAATGCTGCGCAATATCCTCTACGGATTGCTCAAGTCCAAGTCCTCCTAATACGTAAGGGATGCTAATTGACCCAATCGCAATCACACAAATACTTAAAAGAAGGGATAAATAAATCGCCTGAAAGACAGCCTTGGGAACATTTTTTTTATGCCCTGCGCCCATCAGCTGAGCGACAATTGGCGTAACGGCCATTAATATACCAGCAAGCCCTGTATAAACGGGTGTCCAAATACTTGAACCGATCGCAACACCCGCAAGGTCTTCTGCACTCACTTTTCCAGACATCACGGTGTCTAAAAACGTAATAAGTGAAAGACCCGCTTGAGTGATTAAAATCGGAATCAAAATGGTTAAAAATAGTGTCACCTTAGCTCGAATGCTATTTGTTTCTCTCATCATAAGTTCCTCTCTGAACAGAAATAACGAGAGGATTATATCATGCTATGTAAAAAAATCAATTCTCTGTCGGATTATTTTTCTTAGATGGCTTCGTTTTTTTAAACATTTGGGCATAAATAAAGGAAAGACTGACAACACCTAAAATGCTGCAAGCATATTGAATCACTTTCTGAATGGTCATATTAAGTCACCTCCATAACAATAGCATGCGCATCATTTGTTATTTTATGACAACGAAAAAGAGGAGGGGAAAGATCAAATGATCAATCGTACGAATGAAGAAGTGCAATTTAAAGTGGGCATGAGAACACACTTGATGAAAATTATGAAGGATGCAAGTGACATTATTGATTCCCTTGATGAGATTGAGCAATGTCTACTTTGTGATCTCGAGTCATTACATGATGAGTTTAATGCAATGCATGCAGAGGCTTCCTCGTTTTATTTACAATCGTATATGGAAGAATACACACCCGGATTTGCTCAATTTTCTTTAGCCATTGAGAACTTATCAAAACAAAAGCACGGGGCACTGATTGTGATTCAAAGGCGGGATGAGGTTGAGGATTTTATTCAAAGAGGGACAAATCTTCATGCGAAAATAAGTGCTTCATTAATCGAAAGCATTTTCTACCCAGGAAATCCACTTCATGATGGTGCGCTTTTAGTCAAAGAAAATACGCTCGTATCTGCGGCAAATGTGCTGCCGCTTACTTCAAAAAAAGTCAGTCCTTCTCTCGGGACAAGACACAGGGCTGCAATTGGACTCTCTGGCATGACCGATGCACTTGTTCTCGTCGTTTCAGAGGAAACAGGGAAAATGTCATTTGCGAAAGAAGGAGTCCTTTATCCGCTCACTGTAAAAGAACCTGAAATCAGAAAATAAAAAATCAATCGCTGCATTCTTCATTCGGAAGGATGCTTTTTTCATTCGAGGAGAAAAAACAGGCAATTAAGTAAAAAGTCATTTGATACAGAAAAATTTGTCATGTAGAATAGAACTATGAAACTAGCAGCGTGCTTGTTTTGACAAATTTCTAAACGTCAACTTAAAAATTCCTTAAAAAATGTTTATAAATACAGTAAACTGCCGATACAAACGATATGGCTTAGTTTTAGCATTTTGAGTTGACTGCTTTAGCCTATTTGTTATTGCCCAACGTCTACATGTCGAGTAATATAATAGAAATAAAGATAAAATAGTGCAAGAGAAGCAGAATCATTTAATGCGAAACTTAAAACTAGTACATAAGTCTTATTGGATGAAATCATGAAAGGCGGAGATTTATCTATGAAGAAAAAAGTAGTAACCGGCCTCACAGTTTCAGCGATCGCTGGCTCAGCTGTGTTTGCTGCACCGGCAGAAGCACAGACGATCAAGGTGAAAAGCGGTGACTCACTTTGGAAGATTGCCGAACAGTACAATACAAGTATTTCGGAGCTGCAATCTCTTAATCAACTAAAAACGACGATGATTTTTGCAGGACAAAGCTTGAAAATTCCTGCCGCAAAAAGCACAAAATCCAGCTCTTCAACAGGTTCAAAAGCAACAAAATCAAATGCTTCAACGACATCAAGCTACACTGTAAAGCTTGGAGATTCTTTATGGCTCATTGCAAACAATCATAAAATGTCAGTTGCAAGTTTAAAGAGTCTAAACAGCTTAAACAGTGACTTGATTCGTCCTGGACAAAAGCTAAAGGTATCTGGAAGCACGAAGACAAGCGGGAGCCAGTCATCAAACTCCTCTTCAAATTCCAGCTCAAACAATAAGACAACGAACTCAAATAGTTCATCTTCATCAAGTACATACAAGGTCAAATTAGGGGATTCTCTCTGGAAAATTGCGAATTCGCTCAATACGACGATTGGTGAAATCAAAACATTGAATGGGCTAAAATCTGATACGATTTATCCGAATCAAGTATTGAAAGTAAAAGGGACGGTTGCATCAAAACCAAGTCAGCCCCAAGCACCTGCAAAACCAAGCAACCCGTCTTCAAACGGTAACCAGTCTTCAAGCGGGAAAGCGACATCTTATACCGTAAAATCAGGCGATTCTTTATGGAAGATTGCGAATCAATTTAAAGTGCAAGTTCAATCCATCCGTACAGCTAACAGCTTAAAAAGCGATGTGCTTAGAATTGGACAAGTTCTCAAAATTAATGGTGCAGCTTCAGGCTCAACTGGATCGAATGGTTCTACGTCTAACGGCTCGACAACTCCAGTGAACAATAACAAAAACGATGTGCCGATGAATGCAAAAATCACGACGATGATCCAAGAAGGCAAAAAACTGACAGGCATTCCTTACAGATGGGGCGGCAATACACCATCTGGATTTGACTGCAGCGGCTTTGTTTATTATCTCATTAACAAGGTTTCATCTGTATCGAGATTAAGCACAGCAGGCTACTGGAGTATGATGACACCTGTGAGCACACCTCAAGTTGGCGATTTTGTTTATTTCACAACGTACAAAGCGGGTCCATCTCATATGGGACTATATCTTGGCGGAGGAGATTTCCTTCATGCAAGTGACAGCGGTGTGGGGATCTCGAACTTGAGCAACCCATATTGGAAAAAAGCCTATTTAGGTGCAAAACGTTTCTTCTAAAAAAAGCCGATTTTCGGCTTTTTTTGTTTGCCTATTGATCAGGTTGTCCATACTGATATCAAAAGGGGGCAATCATATGAAAAAGTCAGTGTGGTTGATCATGATGAGTCTGGTCTTTGTTGCAACAGCTTGTCATGCACCGCCGAAAAAAGAAACGACAGAAGAAACCATTGAAGTTGCAGCACCTAAACAAGCACTAGTTACCACGTCACTCATCAATGAAAACGGGCAAAAAATAGGGAGCATCGAAGTAAGAGAATCCTCAGAAAACGGGCTGGATTTACATGTGAAAGCGAAAAACCTGCCGCCAGGTCCTCATGGCTTCCATATTCACGAAACTGGAAGATGTGAAGCGCCAGATTTTGAAACGGCAGGGGCTCACTTTAATCCAACACACCGGGAGCATGGCTTTGACAACCCAAAGGGTCATCATGCTGGAGATATGCCTAATTTAGAAGTTGGGGCAGATGGACAGATTGATGTTGTCGTAAATGTACCAGATGTGACGTTAAAGGGAGGACCAACCCAATTAATTGATCAAAATGGGCGGAGCTTTATCATTCATGCAGAAGCAGATGATTACTTAAGCAACCCTTCTGGAAACTCAGGGAAACGCATCGCCTGCGGAGCAATCACAAAAGAAATGGTAAAATAACAGATGTCTAGCCTTTATGTATTGAGTGCATAAAGGTTTTTTTAGTATACTTGGTGAGGAAAATGATCGAAGAGAGGAATTAATCATACATGTTTAACGAACAATCACTCCCAGAAGAAATTCAAGCAATGATTGAAGCAAAAGCAAAAGGACTAGAAGAAGAATTCCGTCCGCTTATTGGAACAGGCGGCTATGAATCACAGGACACGACTATCATACAAGATGCGATGATTGCACTAGCACTCGGCAAAAACGTTCTTTTAAAAGGGCCGACCGGTTCAGGTAAAACAAAACTAGCAGAAACTTTATCTGCTTTCTTTCAGCAGCCGATGCATAGTGTGAACTGCTCAGTTGATCTTGATGCAGAAAGCTTGATTGGCTATAAAACCATTCACAATGATGGTCAAGTTGCTTCTATTGAATTTATTGAAGGACCTGTAACGAAAGCAATGAAAAAAGGCCATCTTTTATATATTGATGAAATCAACATGGCGAAGCCAGAAACTCTGCCTATTTTAAACGGTGTACTCGACTACAGAAAAATGATGACAAATCCATTTACAGGCGAGGTCGTTCGAGCAGATGAAGGCTTTGGCGTGATTGCGGCTATCAATGAAGGCTATGTCGGTACAGTGCCTCTAAATGAAGCGTTAAAAAACCGTTTTGTTGTCATTGACGTTCCATATATCGGCGGCGGCATCTTAAAGGATGTACTGCAATCTCAATCTGTATTAAAGGATGAACGATTAATCGATCAATTCGTGCAGCTCTCATCAGACCTCATTACACAGGCGCACAACGGGCAGGTAAGTGAAGAAGCAGCATCCATTCGCGCACTCCTAGACACATGTGATCTTGCGCAATACATCCCGCCGCTTCGTGCAGTTGAACGAGGGATTGTTGAAAAGCTAGAAGATGACCGGGAAAAAGCAGCGGTAAGAAATATTGCCCAAACATTATTCGAGTGAGGTTCTGAGTTTTGAAATTCATCAAATTTAATGACAGCAGAATCGATTCATTTTTATTTATGGAATTAACGGATTTAGCCAAAACGTTAGCAAAAAGTGATGATGTCGAGCTTGAATACGGTGTGCAGTCCTACTATGATCCTTTTGAAAAGAAAATTTTCATCAGTCATTTTTGGGATGACCGCAAACAAGAAGACATGACAGCCGGACTGAAAAGTGATGTATTCCTCCGTGCAGTAGGAACCGTTTATAGTGATCTGACTGTCTTTCAGGAAATCATTCGCTATGCTCATACATTGTCCATTCCTGACCTATGTAAACAACTGTTCATGCTCTTTGAAGATATCCGGATTGAAGAGCGGATTAAACGTGACCGCCCAGGAACAAAAAAGGTATTTAAACGAAGAAGAGAACTTTACCGGCGTCATTTTAAGACGCAATTAACGATTAACCAAGAGCGGAGCATTTTAACCGATGCACTCTATTGTGCAATGTATGTGAAGCTGACAGCGGATTCGCCGCTGGAAGAAGTTCCGCCTCTTCACGAGCGGATCAACCCAATGATTCCGTTTATTGAATCAAGTCTTGAGCGTGTATATGAAGCGCGTTCAACCGGAGATATCGCAGTCATCGTCAAAGAATTAATGGAAGGCTTTGAAGAGCTTCTTGATAAAGATATGCTGAATACGTACTTTTTCTTCCCAGAATTGGACTATGAAAAAGCGGCAAAAGAACCGCTGTTTCATGACTTAAAAAGAAAACCTAAATTAAGTGAAGACATCAAAGTAGACAGGGAAAAAGAGGGCGATGAAGACATCCATCAAGAGTATATGGAAGTGTGGCACCGAGAAACAGAAGCGCCGTCAAAAAGCTTCCTTCAATTTGATTTAGAGCACGGAGGGAAAAGTGATCTCGGGAAGGATGCAGCAAGAGAAGGCGATGACGGAGATCAAGCACTTGGCACTGTCCAAGGCTCTGCCAAGCAGACTCACCGAAAAGATTATTCAAAGCTTGAAGCGCTGGAAGAGGCTGAAGGCGAAGAAAGCGGGGCGGATGCTCATGAGAATGGAAAAGAGAACAAATATGCATTTCCAGTCATGGTTTCACCAGATCCTCCCGCGCCAGAACAAATCGACGTATACAAGCAGCACGCCAAGGAGATTGAGCCTTATCAGAAACGCTTAAAACAAATGATTCAAAAAACACTTGAACACAAAAAAACATGGCCAAAAACGGACCTTCATGCAGGACGTCTGAGTAAAAAGCTCATTCGTTATTTTACAGAGTCAAATCCGCGTCTTTTCTATAAAAAACAGGCACCTTCTTCGGAGATTGATGCTGTTTTCACTTTATTAGTGGATTGTTCTGCCAGCATGTTTGACAAGATGGATGAAACGAAAAAAGGCATTGTTCTATTCCATGAAGCCTTAAAGTCAGTTCAAGTCCCACATCAAATTGTGGGTTTTTGGGAAGATACAAACGATGCATCAGAAACAAGTCAGCCGAACTATTTCAACACAGTCGTGTCGTTCAAAGATTCTTTATTTGATGCAGGTCCTTCCATTATGTCTCTTGAACCAGAAGAGGATAACCGGGACGGCTATGCGATTCGCCAAATGACAAAAATGATATTAAAACGAAGAGAAGAGCAAAAGTTTCTCATTGTTTTTTCCGACGGAGAGCCAGCTGCATTCAGCTACGAACAAAATGGGATTGTCGATACACATGAAGCAGTTCTTGAGGCGAGGAAAAAAGGCATTGAGGTAATCAATGTGTTTTTATCCAATTCACCGATCGAAGAAGCACAGATGAAAACGATTCAAGATATGTATGGCAAGTTCAGCATTTTTGTACCAGATGTCGATACATTGCCAGATGTTTTATATCCGTTACTGAAGAAATTACTGCATAAAAGCATTGGGGCATAAGGTTTTGCCCCTTTCTTCAAAATATTTTTCGGAATGATTTAAATTTTTTGTTTTTCTGTGAATTTTTTATCTTTAATTGAACAAAGAATGTAGAAAGTAATCCGAAACAGTGGTAGAATATTATTGGAAGCGTTTTATTACATAAATTTGGTCATTGTGTTCTGGAAGTTATATCGAGATAGTGTTCAATCACTTGATGATCAAAGTTGGGGGTAGTGTTCAAAATGTTTCAAAATGATGTGAAACAACCGTTGAGTTGGGAAGAATTTCATGGTCCGAACCTCGGCTATGTGCTCGAGCTCTACGATCAGTATGTCCAGGATCCTACTAGTGTTGATGAAGATCTAAGAGGCATATTTGATGAACTTGGTGCACCACCGAGTGAAATGAAGGAGGAAATTGGGAAAAAAGAAAATAGCGTAGTTACTTCTGAACAAATCCAAAAGATAGCATCAGTCGTTAAACTGGCAGAAGACATCAGAACGTATGGCCATTTAAATGCTTCCGTCAATCCTCTTCGCAAAGAAAAGGAATTACAAGAGCTGTTTCCTTTAAAGGAGTACGGTTTAACAGAAGAAGACGTCAAGAATATACCAATATCTATTATTAGTCCTGACGCACCAAAACACATTTCAAACGGCATAGAAGCCATTAACCATTTGAGAAATACGTATAAGCGTACCATTTCATTTGAGTTTGATCACGTACATGATTTCGAAGAACGCAACTGGCTCTCAAAATCAATCGAGTCTGGTGAACTATTTAAGAAAAAACCAGCCGATAAACTAGTTTCTGTATTCAAGAGATTAACAGAAGTTGAGCAGTTCGAACAGTTTCTTCATAAAACATTTGTTGGGCAAAAGCGCTTCTCGATAGAAGGATTAGACGCACTTGTCCCAGTACTTGATGAAATTATTTCAGAGTCTGTTACACAAGGGACTTCAAATATTAACATTGGAATGGCACACAGAGGCCGTTTAAATGTATTAGCACATGTGTTAGGAAAACCATATGAGATTATTTTTTCGGAATTCCAGCATGCGCCAAATAAAGAGCTTGTTCCATCAGAAGGCTCTATTGGCATCAGCTACGGGTGGACAGGTGATGTAAAGTACCATCTTGGAGCAGATCGTCAAATTAAAGACGAAGATACAAAGAGTGCGAGAGTCACGCTTGCTAATAACCCAAGTCACTTGGAATTCATTGATCCAATCATTGAAGGAAGCACACGTGCCGCTCAGGAATTACGTACTCAAAAGGGCTATCCAGTACAAGACGTTGAAAAGGCTCTAGCCATCTTAATTCATGGTGATGCGGCATTTCCTGGAGAAGGAATTGTGGCAGAAACATTAAATTTAAGTCAACTTGTAGGCTATCAAGTGGGCGGAACAATCCATATCATTGCAAACAATATGATCGGATTTACGACGGAAAGTAATGAATCTCGCTCAACGAAATATGCAAGTGACCTTGCAAAAGGGTTTGAGATTCCAATTGTTCACGTCAATGCAGATGATCCAGAAGCATGTTTAGCAGCTGTTCAATTAGCTGTAGAATATCGCAAACGCTTTAAGAAGGATTTCTTAATTGATTTGATCGGTTACCGCAGGTACGGTCATAACGAAATGGATGAGCCTTCTACGACTCAGCCGATGCTGTACGATGCCGTCAGAAAGCACAAAACGGTCAAGAATATCTTTGCAGATAAACTTGTCACAGAAGGTCTTCTAACGAAGGAGCAGCGTGAAGAAATCGAGCAGGCTGTAGCGACAAGAATAGAAGAAGCCTATCAAAAGGTGCCTTCAAAGAAAGAGCATACGATTCATGAAATTGAACTGCCAGAACCAGTATCAAATGGCTTCCCAGCAGTGGATACATCCGTAGAGTTTGATGTATTACGAAAGCTGAATGAAGAATTGATCAGCTGGCCGGACGATTTCCAAGTATTTGGTAAACTTAAACGGATCCTTGAAAAACGTGCAAAAGTGTTTACAGATGACCGTAAAGTAGAATGGTCACTTGGGGAAGCACTTGCATTTGCATCTATATTAAAAGACGGTACGCCAATTCGAATGACCGGACAGGATTCAGAGCGCGGTACTTTTGCTCAAAGAAACCTTGTTCTTCACGACAGTCAAACTGGAAATGAATTTATTGCTCTTCATGAGCTGAGTGATGCAAACGCATCATTTACAGTTCATAATAGTCCACTGTCAGAGGGCTCAGTCATCGGGTTTGAATATGGTTATAATGTCTATTCTCCTGAAACGTTAGTCATTTGGGAGGCTCAATTTGGAGACTTCGCAAATGCGGCTCAAGTGTATTTCGATCAATTTATTTCAGCTGGACGCGCAAAATGGGGACAAAAATCAGGTCTAGTGATGCTCTTGCCTCATGGATATGAAGGACAAGGTCCTGAGCATTCAAGTGGAAGAACAGAGCGATTCCTGCAATCAGCTGCTGAGAATAACTGGACAGTGGCGAACCTCACAAGTGCAGCGCAATACTTCCACATTCTTAGAAGACAGGCGAAAATGCTGCTTCGTGAAGAGATTCGTCCGCTTGTCATCATGACACCGAAGAGTCTGCTTCGTAACCCGAACACATTGTCTGAAGTCCAGGAATTAACGGATGGACAGTTCCAACCAGTTCTTGAACAGCCAGGCCTTGTGCATGATCATGAAAAAGTATCGCGCCTCGTGCTATCAAGCGGGAAGGTATCAATCGATATTAGTGATCGCTTTACTCAAATGGAAGAGCCGAAAGATTGGCTTCACATTGCGAGAGTGGAACAGCTATATCCATTCCCAGCCAAAGATATTAAAGCGATATTATCAAAACTAACAAACTTAGAAGAAATCGTATGGGCACAAGAAGAGCCACAAAATATGGGGGCTTGGGGATACATTGAGCCATATTTACGTGAAATTGCGCCTGAAAAAGTAAAAGTACGTTACATCGGCCGAAGAAGACGTTCAAGTACGGCTGAGGGTGATCCAACTGTGCATAAAAAAGAACAAGAACGAATTGTATCTGATAGCTTGACTCGCAAAAACTAAGGGGGAAATGAAAAATGGCGGAAATTAAAGTACCTGAATTAGCGGAATCGATCTCGGAAGGAACGATAGCTCAATGGCTCAAGCAGCCGGGCGATTATGTGGAGCAGGGAGAATACCTGTTAGAACTTGAAACAGATAAAGTCAATGTCGAACTGACAGCCGAAGAATCTGGTGTACTCAAAGAAGTACTGAAAGATTCTGGTGACACTGTACAAGTTGGAGAAGTCATCGGAACAATTGCAGCGGGTGAAGCTGGCGGAAGCGAGTCCGCAGCTCCAGCACCTGAGCAAGAGTCTGCACCAGCTCCGAAAGATGAACCGGCAGCTGCTCAAAAAGAAGAAGCAGTGAAAGAAGAGCCGAAATCTGGTAATGGCAGAACCATCGCTTCTCCTGCAGCTAGAAAACTAGCGAGAGAGAAGGGACTAGACTTATCTGAAATTCCAACCGTAGATCCGCTGGGCAGGGTACGAAAGCAGGATGTCGCTTCCTATCAAAAGAATGAAGCACCTGCAAGTGCACCAAAAGCCGCGCCAAAAGCAAATGCTGCGGTGCAAAATGAACAACAAGGAAAGCCAGTTGAACGTGAGAGAATGTCGCGCCGCAGACAAACGATTGCTAAACGTTTAGTTGAGGTTCAGCAAACGGCTGCAATGCTGACGACATTTAATGAAGTAGATATGACGGCTGTGATGGACTTAAGAAAACGCCGTAAAGATGCCTTCCTTGAACAAAATGATGTAAAACTTGGCTTCATGTCTTTCTTCACAAAAGCCGTTGTAGCAGCACTGAAGAAATATCCGCTGCTTAACGCAGAAATTCAAGGTGATGAGCTTGTCTTGAAGAAATTCTATGACATCGGCATCGCTGTTGCTGCTAATGAAGGACTTGTCGTACCGGTTGTTCGTGATGCAGACAGATTGTCGTTTGCAGGGATTGAAAAGGAAATTGGTCATCTTGCGAAAAAAGCTAGAGATAACAAATTGTCTCTAAATGAGCTACAAGGTGGATCATTCACGATCACAAACGGCGGAACATTCGGTTCACTGCTTTCAACACCAATTTTAAACAGTCCTCAAGTTGGAATTTTAGGGATGCACAAAATTCAGCTTCGACCTGTGGCAATTGATGAAGAACGTTTTGAGAACCGCCCGATGATGTATTTAGCTCTTTCTTACGATCACCGGATTGTCGATGGTAAAGAAGCAGTTGGATTCCTTGTCACGATTAAAAACTTACTTGAAGATCCAGAGCAGCTATTGCTTGAAGGATAATCTTTCATTTGAAAAGCTAGCACCTTAATGGGTGCTAGCTTTTTTTCTTTTCATTTTCAGCATTTCCTCTTTTTGACCAATATGTCGCAAGCCAGGAACCGGATAAATTATGCCACACACTAAAAATGGCACTTGGTACGGCTGCAAGTGGAGAGAAGTGTGCTGTTGCTAAAGCTGCACCAAGTCCAGAGTTTTGCATGCCTACTTCAATCGAGATGGCTCTTCGAGAAGGGATATCCATTTTGCACCACTTTGCAATAAGGTAACCAAATAAAAGACCAAGTCCATTATGTAAGATCACAACGGCCAATATTAGCAGCCCAGATTGAAGAATCTGTTCTTTATTTGCACTGACAACCGCTGCAATGATCACTACAATTCCGGCGACAGACACAAGCGGTAATGCTTGAACCGCATAGGTTACTTGTTTTTTGAAAAATAATTTAACGATGACGCCTAAGATAATAGGGATCAATACAACTTGTACAATTGACAAAAATAGTGCTTCCGGCGATACAGGTAGCCATGATCTTGCAAAGAGTAAAATAAAGACAGGTGTTAAAAAGGGAGCAAGAAGGGTCGATATGGTGGTGACGGCTACAGATAATGCCGTATTTCCTTTCGCCAAAAAGGTCATAACGTTCGATGCTGTACCGCCTGGGCAACAGCCTACGAGAACAACTCCTACTGCGATTTCGGACGGGAGCCTTAGCCCGTACGCTAATAAAAAGGCGAGAAGCGGCATGAGTGTGTACTGCGTCAGTACCCCGATCAGAACATAAAGAGGTTTTCGAAACAGTTCTTTGAAGTCTTCAGCGGATAATGTCAGCCCCATCCCAAACATTATGATACCGAGTAAAAAAGGAATATAAGGTCCGATTTTTGAAAATTCCGCAGGAAAGGCAAATCCAAGAAACGCAAAGACAAGAACCCAAATCGCAAAGGTCCTACCTGCAAAGTGACTAATAGTTAAAAGAATCTTCATATATTGCTTCAACTCTCTTTCTTTACATATCTTTTCTATTTTAAATGAATTTTCTGAAAAAACAACCCCATTCTTTTAGTGCTGATAATAATATTATGTAAACTATAAATACTCCATATAAGCAAATGCCTACATGGAGTAGCGTTTTAAAATGGGGTCCATTTCACTTGCTGAGCTTGCTTAAGTCGTGCTTCTGGCTCACGCCAGTCAACGACATTCCACCAGCGATCTACATATGTCGCTTTTTCATTCAGATATTGCAGATAGTAGGCGTGCTCCCATACGTCAAGAACTAGAAGAGGGATTACATCCCATTGTGATAAAAATTGATGGCGCTCTGCTTGTAAAATCTCTAATCGCTGAGATCTGGGCGCCCAAACAAGAATCGCCCAGCCAACACCTTCTACTTGTTTGGCTGCAGCAGAAAATTGAGATTTGAATGCATCATAGCTTTCAAATGATTGTTCAATAAGTCGAAGCATTTGCCCAGTTGGCTTTCGTTTGCCTGAAGGGCTCATAGAAAACCAAAAAATGCAATGTAAATAGTGTCCCGCACCATTGAAGGCAAGCTCCCGTTCCCAATGCTTGATCATTTTAAAATCATTGGTTCTTCTCGCTCTTTTTAAGGCAAGCTCAGCTTGGTTCAGACCATCAACATATGATTGATGATGCTTCTGGTGATGTAAATACATAATCTCTTTTGAAATAAACGGTTCTAGTGCATCATACCGGTAAGGGAGAGGGGGTAATTTGTGGCCGCCAGCTGCCACATCCCGAGTAGCATCTTGAGGGATGATATCTTCTGCAATACTCTCGGCTATTTCATACCACTCTCCTTCACTGGAATGTTCATCATTCATGATGAACAATAAATGTTCTGCTTTCTGACGGAGGTTGTCATCTTGAATTGCATCTTGAATGGAGCTAAGCCAATCTTTAAGCTGCATGCGATATTCTTCCTTATTCATTTTTACGCCTCATTTCCTCTAAAAATGTGGAACAAGCCATCATTGGAAAGACATATGGATAGCTATGATAGGTGATGTAAAATTGCTTTGGAAGACCAATGCCTACTGGATAGTGTAAGGCTTCACTCGAGTGCTGATGTTGAATCAAAAATGAGATGGCTTTTAAAATCGCTTTGTCATCTGGCTGCACGTATTGTAAAAGTGCCTCAGCGGCCCAAGCTGTTTGAACCACTGTTCCAAATGGAAGCGGGACGTATCTTTTAACCTCTGCACTTTTACACGATTCTCCGAAGCTGCCATCTTCTAATTGACTTGTTTTTAAAAATCGACATGCTTTTTGAACAGCAGGATGCGATGAGGGGATGCCAGCAGCCTTTAGTCCTGTTAACGCAGCCCAAGTACCATAAATATAGCAAACGCCCCATCTGCCGAACCATGATCCGTTTTTCTCTTGATGATCAAGCAGCCATTTCACACAATGATCTTTTTGCTTTTGCATGAGTGGTGACTTGCTGCTATCTTCAAGAGCGATAAGCTGGAGCACACGCCCTGTAATATCAGGAGTAGAAGGGTCAATGGCCGCATCCTCAGCAGATTCGAGCGGGAGATGACGAAGCAAGAAGTGATCTTGATTTTTTTCAAAAGCTGAGAAGCCGCCATCCCGGTTTTGCATGGAAAGAAGCCAATCAAATCCTCGTTTCCACTGAACGGGAGCGTAAGTTTGAGGAATGGCTTTTAATACAATCTGCGTATCATCACAATCTGGGTTATTTGTGTTCAAATCTGAAAAACCAAAGCCTCCCGGAGCCGCATGCCGGTTATGGACCGCCCAATCTGCTTTCTTCATTTGCTGCCTGTTCAGTAAGTACGTAAAAGACTTTTTGATTACTGGATCACCTTGTGCTCTGCCTGCCCGCTGAGAAGCATAACTGACAAGGGCTGTATCCCAAACAGTGGATGTAGAATTCTCAGCATATTTCATGCCCCCACAGTCAGTGACTAGCTGTTTCATCCCTTTGACTGCTTTTAAAATGAGATGATGTCCCGGAGAGTATCCAAGACTCATGAGTGCATAGACCATAAAAATACTGGCACTTAAATAGCTGTACAGCGTTCCATCTTTTTCAAGGCGGTCAAACATATACTTCTTCGCTGCCTCATACCCGAAAAAGTCGAACCGTCTGTCGAGTGCTGTATACGACCGCATGTATGCTAGAAATTGGTGAGTGGAACGTTCTTCTCTTGCCATAAACCAGTCAAAAGGATTTTTAGACATGTTTTCATCAAGATGTGCTAAGCTTGGAAACTGTTCATGTGAGGTATATCGTTTGTTGAGTGCAATCATCATTGGGACAAAATGAATTCTTGCATATGCACTAAGATGATAGAAGTGAAGCGGGAAGTATGTAGGGATGAGTAAAAATGAAAGTGGTGCATAGAAGTATGGCCAAGGGTGCATGTCATTGACGGCAAGCATCCACTTTGTCATAAAATGAACGTCCTTCAAACCGCCATTTGATCGAATAAAATGTGCTGCTTTTTCCATATGCGGCTCATCTTGTTGATACCTGCCTGACACAAGCATCCCGCAGTAGCCTTGCACAGTTGCGGTTACATGCCCCGCCTGATCATGATACAAAGAAAAAGAACCATCCTCATTTTGCTTTTCGTGAATTGCTTCTGCTAATTGATGAACCAAAGCCTGATCCGAATCGCCGACCGCCTTTAAGAGCATAATCAAAAAAGCATTTGTCATCATTGGCCCTTCAAAGCAGAAGACAAAAGCGCCATCTTCTCGTTGTCTGTGCTGCAGTTGCATGTGCAATTCATCAATATATTCGTTTACTTTCATTTTGAAATCTTGCATATTCGGCCATGCTCCTTTCCTTTATTACTATATTCAGGAGCCTGCCTGTCACATGCAATTACAAAAAAGCCGATGACATGGTCACCGGCTTTAAAGGCATCATTAGTCTTGGAGATTAATCCACACACTTTTGACCTCTGTATAGTTGTTAAGGGCGTATGATCCCATTTCTCTGCCAAGACCTGATTGCTTGTATCCTCCAAACGGGGAGGCAGCATCAAAGACGTTATAGCAGTTGACCCAAATTGTGCCTGCTTCAAGACGTGCAGCAATATCATGGGCATGTTTTAAGTTTTCTGTCCAAAGTCCTGCTGCTAATCCATAGTCAGACTGGTTGGCTCTTTCGACCACTTCTTCAATGGAATCGTAAGGAATTGCAGATAGGACAGGTCCAAAGATTTCTTCTTTTGCGATGGTCATGTCATCTTCTACATCTTTAAAAACAGTAGGGGAGACAAAATAACCAGCCTCATAAGGGCAATCGCCACCGACAACGGCTGTTGCACCTTCTGATTTACCTTTTTCAATATAGCCTAACACGCGCTCATGCTGTTCTTTACTGACAAGAGGTCCGATTTGCGTATCTTGATGAAGGCCAGCTCCTTGTTTGAGGGATGTCGCATATTCAGCCATTTGATCGACAACCTCATCATATTGGCTCCGGTGAACGAAAACCCTAGAACCTGCACAGCATACCTGACCTTGGTTAAACATAACTCCATTTAAAGCACCTGGAATGGCTTTCTTTAAATCGGCATCTGGCAAAATAATGTTTGGTGATTTTCCGCCTAGTTCTAATGTGACTCTCTTAATGGATTTGGCTGCTTTCTCCATGATGAGTTTCCCAACACTTGTTGACCCCGTGAAGGCAAGCTTATTTACATCAGGGTGATCAGTTAAGGCGTTCCCAGCTGTTTCACCGAATCCAGGAACGATGTTAATCACACCTTCTGGGAAGCCGGCTTTATCTACTAATTCAGCTAAATAAAGCGCAGAGAGGGGTGTTTGTTCTGCTGGTTTTAACACGATGGTGCAGCCAGTCGCAAGTGCAGCACCCATTTTCCACATGGCCATAAGCAGCGGGAAGTTCCAAGGAATGATTTGTCCTACAACGCCAACAGGCTCATGACGGGTATAATTAAAATATCCTTGGCTGACAGGAATGGTTTGTCCGCTTATTTTGGTTGTCCAGCCCGCATAATAGCGCATATGCTCGATTGCGAGAGGGATGTCTGCATTGGTTGTTTCATTAATTGGCTTTCCGTTATCTAAAGTTTCGAGCTGAGCGAGCTCTTCTTGGTTTTCTTCCATTAAATCGGCAAGCTTAAACATGAGGCGGGCGCGTTCTGCGGCAGACATGGAGCGCCAAGGACCATGAAAGGCTTTTTTGGCTGCTTTTACTGCCTCATCAATGTCTTTTGCACCTGCTTCATATACATCAATAAGGGTTTCACCTGTGGCTGGGTTAGGAGTTGAAAAGGTTTTGTTATCGTGACTTGTGACAAACTGACCATTAATGTAGAGTTTTTTCGTCCCTTGGAGAAAAGATTCGAGTTTTGAACTAATTTGAAGTGTTGTAGAGCTCATAAATAAACAAACCTCCTTAAAGATATGGGTTGTTCTGCGAGTTCTAGGTGAAAAAGCGGATTTGAGTAAATGATCTAGTATACGCACATGGATGTAAACGTATACATTCATCATATTACACCACATGTTTGAAAGCAATCCATAACACTCATTGCATTTCATGAAAAATTGGCTACAATAAA
Organism: Bacillus sp. MM09(2025); assembly: GCF_050496725.1. Taxonomy (NCBI): domain Bacteria; kingdom Bacillati; phylum Bacillota; class Bacilli; order Caryophanales; family Bacillaceae; genus Bacillus; species Bacillus sp. MM09(2025). The sequence goes on along the minus strand of NZ_JBNWEN010000001.1, from coordinate 702,397 downwards.
TGTATAGATGAAAAAAGGAGTTTTTAAATCATGATCCATCAAAACTGGCAAACAGCTCAAACGTTAAAACAAGTAAAATGTATACATACGAATGCGAAAAAATATATGGTCGACCGTGCACTAACGGCTGGAATCACATATGAAGTGAAAAATGAAACAGAAGAATTCCTGTTTGTCGTTGATAATACAGGTAAAGTAGGCGGGTATTATAAAGAGTATTTCGAAGCCATTTCTGCTGAATGATTTTGGTGATCATCACTCATACTAAGAAAAACAGTAAAGGGTGATGATGATGAAAAAGAAGCAAACAGATGAGCAGAATCAACAAAATGCTTGGCATGATAACGAAGATGCTGATATGGCAATTACGCTTGAGCAGATTTCCGATGTATATGCCGAGGGAACCATTGAAACACCAAAAGACGAATAGTCATTTTAAACAGTGATTTGAAAAAATCACTGTTTTTTTTTGGTCACAATTCAACCATTTTTCTCAAAAAGAACTGAAACTTTTTTCCTGCTTTAACTGTCTAAATAAGTAGAGGAAAGAGCATCGAATCAAAAAGAAAAAGTTAAATGAAATTTAATCTATTCGTAATGGAATAACGACCATTTATAGCGTATTCTATAAGTGAGAACAAAACGTATCCACAGAGCGTGTGGCCGTTTTTTCATAAAGGAATTTGATGGAGGAAGAGGGGGTTTACGTGGGTATTTTTTCTGTCAGTAAACAAAATGATAAGAAATTCGAATCCTTACTAATTGAAGGGGAGAGAATTGAAGCTGTTTACAGACTGCGTCACGACCAAATTTGTTTCACCAATAAACGACTGATCTTTGGCGATAACCGCGTATTTTCTAAGAAGAAAGTCAGGGTCTCCTTGCCGTATCGATCAATTGAAAGTTTTGCCATTCAAGAAGCTGGCGTGTTTGATCAGGACACAGGTATGCTGCTTGTCACAAGCTCAAAAGTATTTGAACTCGATTTTTCGAAAGAGACGGATTTGAGTGATGTGCAAGCCATTTTGACAAAACATCTTTGCTGATCAACCTTGCGATTACATAGATCACATGCACTTTTCTCATTCTTCGTATTTATTTTCATAGATCGCACATTTCCTGTACCCTTCCCCATATTTTCTGGGAAGGGCTTTTTTGTTTAGGTGTTTGAATGATAGCAAAAAAGGATAAAGATGAAACAGATACAGAAAGGAGAATGAACAATGAAAGTATTAGTTGCAGGAGCAAATGGACATACAGGTAGACTCGTTATTCGTTATTTAAAAGAAAAAGGACATGAGCCGCTTGCTCTCATTCGAGATGAAAACAAGCGGATGCGCTAAAAGAACTTGGTGCAGCGCCTGTCATCGGTGATCTTGAACAGGATGTGACAGATGCTGTGAAACAAGCAGATGCTGTCATTTTTGCAGCTGGTTCAGGCTCAAAAACAGGTGCAGATAAGACGATTGCAGTGGATCAAGAAGGAGCAAAACGTCTTGTTGACACAGCGAAAAAAGAAAATATTCAGCATTTTGTGATGCTGAGTTCCTATAATGCCGATGATCCAAACCAGGGAAAAGGGCAAGGAAGTATGGAAATTTATTATGAGGCAAAAAGAAAAGCAGATGAACACTTAAAACAGTCTGGGCTTTCCTATACCATTGTCCGTCCAGGTGCCTTGCTGCATGAGGAAAAGACAGGAAAGATCGAAGCTGCAGAGCATATTCCAGATGATCAAAACATTGAGATTTCAAGAGAGGACGTAGCCGCTGTACTTGTGGAAAGCTTAACAGAATCCAATGTGAAAAATAAATCCTTTGACTTAATTAAAGGGGATAAGCCAGTAGAAGAAGCACTTCGCATCCTGTAAGAGAAGAAAGGCTGCTGCCAATCAGGTAGCGGCTTTTTTGATGTTTTCATTTCGTTAGCATCGGGAAGGTAATAAGAAAGGAGTGATTGACCGTGGGCTTAACGAAAGAACAAAAAGTTGATTTATACGAAAGATTGAATCAATTAAAGGAAGATGTAAAAGGGTCAAAAAAGAAAGAAGAATCTATGCTAAGTGAATCGAGCGAGATTTCAAATGGTGTTGGGAACCATATCGCTGATCATGGGAGCATCTATTTAGACCGCATGACCGAACAAACGCTGGACCAAGTTGATGGCCAGCTTGAAGCTGAAATTGATGCAGCACTGAAACGAATGGAAGACGGAACATATGGGATTTGTGAGAAAACAGGGAAAGACATTCCATATGAACGTTTAAAAGCAGTTCCCTATACACGTTATTCAATCGATGCGAAGAAAAACGAAGAAACCACTCAAGATCCAAACGAGTTTGATCGTAATTTCTCTGATCAAATGCGTGATTTAACAAATAGACAAACAATGGATCAGATGCATTCAGATACGTATGAACGATTAGAGGAAGAGCAGGATGTTGACATAGACGAAGAAAAATAGGATAATTAGTGAACTTTACATTTTTTCAGAATAATTTTTTCTTATATGTACAAGGACAAATCTCTTGTATACACGAGTCTTTCATAGAAAAAAGATCTCTTGAAATTTAATAAACTTTCGTGTAATATAGTTTAAAGGCTGCGATGCGCGTAATGTTAATTAAGTTTTAACCTTTAAGCTGTAATAGGGAGTTTTATATTGAAGCCGGAATGTCATGCCTCCTTAGAGAGGAAGACAGGAACGTTTCTGCAAACACCCACTTTGAGGAGTGGTGGTTTAAAACTTTCTTACTTAGATTACGGCATCCGCAGCTTTTCCTAGGATGATTCAAGCCATTTTCCATTTCGGAAAATGGCTTTTTATTTTGTGAAAAGACGAAATTAGACTGATCGCCTGTAAAGGCAAGAATCTGTGTTAAAATGGACAAAACAAATGACGGAGAGGGAATTGGATGTTAGAACAAGCAGAAGCACTCCTGAAACAATATTATGGCTTTGATGCCTTTAGAAAAGGACAGAAACAAGCCATTGAAGCAATTGTAAATAAACAAAAGGATACTGTCTGCATTATGCCGACAGGCGGAGGGAAGTCAGTTTGCTATCAGATTCCTGCACTAATGATGGAAGGTACAACGATCGTCGTATCTCCGCTTATTTCATTAATGAAGGATCAGGTTGATGCGTTAAATGAGATGGGCATACGTTCTTCCTTTTTAAACAGCACCCTGTCCGCAGCTGAAATGAATGAAAGGCTGAAAAAATGCGAAAATGGGGAATATGAACTGCTTTATATCACACCTGAACGCTTACAAAATGAACGTTTTTTTCAGCTACTAGATCGGTTAACGATTCCTTTAATTGCGATTGATGAAGCGCACTGTATATCTGAGTGGGGACATGATTTTAGGCCAAGTTATCGCTTCATTCAAGAATGCTTGAACAAGCTGTCAAAAAGACCGGTGATTGTCGCATTAACAGCTACAGCTACGAAAAAGGTCCATCAAGATATATGTGAACAGCTTGGTATAAACGGAGAAGAAACCATCTTTACTGGGTTTGCTAGAGAAAATTTGTCCTTTCAAGTGATCAAAGGAGAAAACAGTGAACGTTTTATCACACAATATATGAAGAAAAACAGTCTTGAGTCTGGCATTATTTATACCGCCACTCGTAAAGAAGCGGATAATATTTATCATCGTCTAAAAAAACAAAAGATCAAAGTTGGCGTTTATCATGGGGGATTGGATGATCATACGAGAGAAGAGCAGCAAAACCTCTTTTTAAATGATGACATCCAGGTGATGGTCGCAACATCAGCATTTGGCATGGGAATCAATAAGTCGAATGTGCGTTTTGTGATCCATCATCAAATTCCTAGGGATATTGAAAGCTACTATCAAGAAGCTGGCCGTGCCGGCAGAGATGGGCTTGAAAGTGAATGCATCTTACTGTTTTCACCTCAAGGTGTAAGAGTGCAGCGCTTTCTCATTGAGCAGTCAATAGAAGATGAGACGCGCTACCAGCATGAGCTGCTTAAATTAAGGCAAATGGTGGATTACTGTCATACTGAGCAATGTTTGCAGCAATTTGTGATGGACTATTTTGATCAAACAGCTAGTTCGCCTTGCGGTAAATGCAGCAACTGCCTTGATGAAAGAGAGCGTGAAGAGGTCACAAGAGAAGCACAGATGGTGTTATCTTGTACAGTGAGAATGAATGAGCGATTCGGTAAAATGATGATCGCCCAAGTACTGGCAGGCTCTAAAAACAAAAAAGTGCTAGAGCTAGGTTTTGACCGTCTCCCTACATATGCTTTAATGAAACAACATTCGACTCAGCAAATCAGTGACTTCATTGAATTTTTAATTACAGAAGAGTATTTGCACATGTCTGAAGGTACTTATCCAACACTCAAGGTGACCCATAAAGGGAAGAAAGTGCTAGTTGGACAAGAGGCAGTGTATAAAAAGCAGGCGATCAAAGCAGAAGCCATTCAAGAAAATGATGCATTATTTGAGCAATTGAGATCACTGAGAATGAAGCTAGCTAGAGAGCAAGGTGTCCCGCCGTTTGTTGTTTTTTCTGATCAAACATTGAAGGAAATGTCAGCGGTAGAGCCTCAAACAGATGAAGAATTACTCCAAATTAAGGGGATTGGCGCTCAAAAAAGAGAGAAATACGGAGATGTTTTTTTAGAAGAAATTCGTTTATTTATAGAAAAAGAGAAAAAATAAAAGGTTTGAAGAAGAAAAATAAATTTTTTTCGCTGCACTTGGACACGTTTTCATCAGGCTGTTTTTGATCCTTTTAAAACCTTGATATGGCGGGGAATCAAGCCATTTTGTGGTCTGATTTACCAATGGAGAGAGATGTTTCATGTAAAGGAACTGTAATCTAAAACATATCGTTTTGTTATTGAAATGACATTTACATATGTTACGATAGCACTCGTTAGCCGCCATAAAAAGCTAACAAGGGAGGATTTACTTTATGAAGAAGACTATTATGTCCTTGGTTGCTGTTGCAGCAATCTCAACAACAGCATTAGGAGCACAGCAAGCTTCTGCAAAGGAAATCACTGTACAGAAAGGTGATACACTTTGGGGAATCTCTCAAAAAAATGATGTGTCTCTAAAGGACCTAAAGGGTTGGAACAATTTATCTACAGACATGATCTATGTAGGAGATAAATTGACAATCTCTTCAAAAGAGAAAACTCAGGAGCAGTACAAAGTCCAGAAGGGGGACAGCCTCTGGAAAATCGCTCAAAAATTCAATGTGTCAATTAGCGATATTAAGTCTTGGAATAACTTAAACTCAGATATAATTATGATTGGTTCAACATTAAGTGTTGCTGGTCAAAGCTCAGCTCCGGTAAGCTCAGAACCTGTTCAAAAACAGGCACCTGTCCAAAAAGAGCAAACAACGAAAAAAGCTGCTCCTAAAAAGGAAACAGCTAAAGCAGAATCATCTTCTGCTAGTCAAAGTGTACAAAAAGAAATGACTGTAACGGCTACGGCCTATACAGCAAATGATGGTGGCATCTCAGGTATCACTGCAACAGGGGTAAACTTAAACAAAAACCCAAATGCAAAAGTGATTGCAGTAGATCCTAACGTCATTCCATTAGGAAGTAAGGTTTATGTTGAAGGCTACGGTGAAGCCATCGCAGCAGATACTGGCGGCGCAATTAAAGGTAATAAAATTGATGTACATGTACCAAGCAAATCCCAAGCGAAAAATTGGGGCGTAAAATCAGTTAAAGTTAAAGTACTTAACTAGTAGTCTATTGTTTTTTGGAAGAAAGCATCAGGTGGCGGCCTGATGCTTTTATTATACCTTTTTTTGGTCAGAAATACACATATTTTTCTGAAAAATTCGCATTTTCGACAAAAACCAGCGTATAAGCCCATACAACGCTGGTTTTTGTGTCGTTAGCTGTCAACCCAATAAATTTCTCCGCTTTGTTCTTTCCAATTGATCTGGACATCAAATTGATGCTTTTCATAAAAATGAATTAAGCGGTCCACGTGATCCCAGTCTCTTTTGACGAGGTCGCCAGTAATCACTGGGATGTTCTGCTCTCTTGCAATTTCTTTTAAATGCTTCATGCAGATAGAGCCGTACCCATTATCTGGCGGGCCTTTAATATCGGCAATATGAATCTTTCCTTCTTCAGGATATTCCGCAATTAAGGAAAAATCAGATTGTCCGCGAAAAGCTTTTTCACAATCGCTGAGCATTATTTTACATGTATCTGCACTTTCAATGGCAGAGACGATCAGCCACTCATCTTCTTTCGCTTGATCGATGCCAATGATTTTTGCTTTTTTCGAAATATCTTTCATATTTTCTTGCATTCGATACATTTGGAACTGCAATTGCTGTAATTCTTGCTCTAATGTCTTCACATCTTTGGCTGTTTCTTGTAAGATTGACAAGTCCATTACTCCTTTCCTATCAGAAATGATAAAAATCACATAAATTCCAATTTTAAAGGAAGTGGATGGATCTTTCAAGCCGTTAAAACACCTGTAACCTGCAAGTTTGTCTAAAATTCGACGAAGACAGCGAATTCATTGACTTTATAGAGAAATTTAAATAACATACTCTTAGTCGGAACTAATAAAGAGAGGTTTTCAAACATGAAAGAACAGAATCAAAAACCGAAAAATTTCACTGGTATTGTGATCATTTTAACAATTGCCATAAACGGATTAATCGCTTTATTATTTTTAATGCCAAAATCAGATAAATTTAGTCATCTGGATATTACATTTTTGCCGTTACTTAATGCCGTGATGAACAGCTTTACGTTTATCTTTTTACTTTCAGCACTTATCATGATTAAACAAAAGAACATTAAAGCGCATAGACGATTTATCTTTGCTGCATTTTCAACGACACTTGTCTTTTTAATTTCGTATGTCACCTATCATTCAATGGCAGCTGATACTCATTTCGGAGGAGAAGGGATCATCCGCCCGATTTACTTCTTTATTTTAATCACACATATCGTCTTATCAGCAGTCATTGTACCGCTTGCCTTGATTACGCTGTTTAGAGGCGCACAGATGCAAGTCGAGCGCCACCGTAAAATTGCTCGCTGGACAATGCCTCTATGGCTTTATGTCAGTCTCACTGGCGTCATTGTGTATATGATGATTTCTCCATACTACAGCTAACGTATGTCCAACTGGACATACGTTCTTTTATTTACAAGATGCAGTGCTTTGGATAAAATGGGAATTGGGTATCCGACTTGCACGGTATCTTCCCATCTATAGACTCACATCATTTCTGGCCGTTTGCTCGTTTGGAGAACAACAATTGAACGAAACGGGGGTTATATGATGACTGAACAAATGCAGTATAAACCGGGGCTTGAAGACATTGTGGCAAGCGAAACGTCTATCTCATACTTAGATGTGCAGCAAGAAGAGATTGTAATTCGCGGGTATGACCTCATCGAGTTGGCACAAAAAAAGACCTATTTAGAAACAGCCTATCTGCTTATTTATGGAAGATTACCAGATGCCATGGAATATCACCAATTTCAGCAAGACATTTCCTCACAAACCAACTTACATCCAACCATTCAAACCATTTTAACAAAACTGCCAAAAACCACTCATCCGATGGATGCCATGAGAACGTGCATATCTGCTCTTAGTGGGTACGATGATGCATTACAAGATCGATCAGAAGCGTGCCAGCAAAAGCGTGCTGTTCGATTACTCGGCCAGCTGCCGGCGATTGTCGCTGGAAGCTATCATATTCTCACAAAAGACGCCGCTATTTCTCCAGATCAGACCAAATCCTACACTGAAACCTTTTTAACCATGCTAACCGGACGCACGCCAACCCAAGACGAAATCACCGCTTTTGACCAAACACTCACATTATATAGTGAACATGAGCTGCCTAATTCAACGTTTGCTGCTAGAGTCATCGCATCCACACATTCTGACATGTATGGTGCTTTTACTGGAGCGATTTCTTCATTAAAAGGTGACTTGCACGGGGGAGCGAATGAAGCTGTCATGCATATGCTTCTCGAAGGAAAAACAACGGAAGGCTTCCTTGCGCTGATTGAGCGAAAATTAGCCGCAAAGGAAAAAATGATGGGCTTTGGCCATAGGGTATACATGAGAAAAATGGACCCAAGAGCTGCTCTTTTAAAGCGATCATTGAAAACGCTTACGGAATCAAAGGGAGATACAACGCTTTATGACATGTGTGTAGCAGGAGAGGCATACATGAAAGAGAAGAAAAACCTCTATCCGAACCTTGATTATTACGCCGCACCTATTTATTACGTGCTCGGGATTCCAATTTCACTTTATACACCGATTTTCTTTGCTGCAAGGGCAAGTGGATTAGCTGCTCATGTCATTGAACAGCATTTGTATAATCGTATTTTCAGACCGAGAGTCCGGTATTTAGGGCCAAGAGGATTAAAAGTTTCAGATGATGATAGAAAAACGGGGGAATGATCATGAATAAAACAGCAGTCGCCAATCAAACAGATCAGCTATTAGAAGAAATCGCAGCCTATGCAGTAGATGGGGAAATTACGAGTAAAGAAGCCATTGAAACGGCACGATATGTGCTCATAGATACACTTGGCTGCGGAATGCTGGCGCTCAATTTTCCTGAATGTACGAAACATCTTGGACCGATCGTACCTGGAACCGTTGTACCTAACGGAGCAAGAGTTCCAGGCACTTCCTTTGTGCTAGATCCTGTTCAAGCAGCTTTTGATATAGGCTGTATGATTCGCTGGTTAGATTATAATGACACATGGCTTGCAGAGGAGTGGGGGCATCCGTCAGATAACTTAGGCGGAATATTAGCTGTGAGTGATTACATCAGCAGAACACGTCTTGCAAACGGAGAAGAGCCGCTTTCGATGAATGACGTATTGCATGCGATTGTCAAAGCACATGAAATTCAAGGCGTGCTGGCTTTAGAAAATTGTCTGAACCGCAATGGCTTGGATCATGTGCTATTTGTCAAAGTAGCAACTAGCGCTGTTGTGTGTGCATTGCTTGGCGGAACAAAGGAAGAAGTCCAGCATGTTTTATCACAAGCGTTTGTTGATAATTCACCGCTTAGGACATATCGCCACGCCCCAAACACAGGATCTAGGAAATCGTGGGCAGCGGGTGATGCAACAAGCCGCGGGGTGAGACTGGCAATGATGACGCTAAAAGGGGAAATGGGCTATCAAACGCCGCTTAGTGCAGAGAAGTGGGGCTTTGAAGATGTTCTGATGAAAGGGAAATCTCTCACACTTGCTCAGCCGCTAGGATCATACGTCATCGAAAATGTGCTTTTCAAAATTGCTTATCCTGCTGAGTTTCATGCCCAGACGGCTGCAGAGGCCGCTATGATCCTGCATGACGCTGTAAAAGGTCGATTAGATGAAATTGACCGAGTAGAGATTACAACACATGAATCAGCGATTCGGATTATCGATAAGAAGGGACCGCTGTATAACCCAGCAGACCGAGATCATTGCTTGCAATATATTACTGCGGTTGGATTGATCTATGGTGAGCTTACTGCTGACCATTATGAAGAAGAAACGGCGCAAAATCCGGCCATTGATCGTCTCCGGGATCAAATGGTTGTCAAAGAAGATAAACAATATACAGCGGATTATTTAGATCCGAAAAAGAGATCTATTGCAAACAGTGTGCAGATCTTCTTTAAAGACGGGACGATGACAGACCGAATTGAAATTGAATATCCACTTGGTCATCGCAGAAGAAGGCAGGAAGGCATTCCTCTGCTTGAAAAGAAATGGCTTTATCATTTGAAGACAAGATTTCCACAAAAACAAGTGGATCAAATTGTGTCACTCTGTCAAAACCCAAATCAATTAAAAACAACAACCGTACCAGCATTTATGGACCTATTCGTCATATAAGGGAGGGAACTAGTGTGTGGATCGTGAATGATGAATCAAGTCAAGCAGATTTAGCCGCAGCCTTTCAAGAACAAATGCACAAATCAGCTTTATTCCAAATCCCAGGCGTTCACGATGGAATGTCTGCGCTCTATGCAAAAAAAATGGGCTTCCAAGGGCTCTATTTATCCGGCGCCGCTTTTTGTGCCAGCAAAGGATTGCCTGATCTCGGCATGATTCATTCAACGGAAATGGCTGAAAAAGCGAAGGAAATCATTCGAGCTTCTCAGCTGCCGCTTTTGGTCGATATGGATACTGGCTATGGCGGTGTATTGAATGCTGCAAGAGCGGCAAAGGAAATGGTAGAAAGTAAGGTGGCAGCTGTTCAAATTGAAGATCAGCAAATGCCGAAAAAATGCGGGCATTTAAACGGAAAATCACTCGTTCCAGTAGAAGAAATGGTCGCAAAAATCAAAGCCATTAAACAAGCGGCACCAACGCTTTTGGTGATTGCAAGAACCGATGCAAAGTCTGTAAACGGGATGGAGGATGTCATCCACCGGGCCAATCTTTACGTAGAAGCAGGAGCTGATGCTATTTTTCCTGAGGCACTCATCACAGCAGAGGACTTCACGCATGCGTCAAACAATATTAAAGGACCGCTTCTTGCAAATATGACGGAGTTTGGCAAGACGCCTTATTATCATGCAGACGAATTTTCTGTATTTGGTTTTCAAATGGTCATTTACCCTGTGTCATCACTAAGAGTCGCTGCAAAAGCGTATGAGCGTTTATTTACAGAAATCATGGAGAAGGGGACGCAGCAAGGAATGCTAAAGGACATGCAAACGAGACAAGAGTTGTATGAAACGATTCATTATGATGAATATGAGGAAATGGATCAGCATTTAGCGAAAACGATCCTGCCGGAAATCGGGAAAGAACATCGATAAAATGAAAAGCACTTCCATTGAGGAAGTGCTTTTTTTACGATGATGGTGAGGATGACGAAGCCAATTTCATCTTTTCTTCAACTGTTTTCGTTTTTTCTTTTACTTTTTCAGCATAAGTGAAGTCACCGAAGCAATATGGGTAGCGGAAGTTATCTTTGTTGCCTCCGCACGTATAGACTTCTGGGTTTCGTTTCACTTGCTTTTTAGAGTATTGCTTTGCCAATTTCTCGGAATGTTTTCCCCCGTTTTTTGCAACAAAATCAATATAGCCAATTCCCATATTATAGCTTTGGATAATAGTTTCCAAATCAACGCCTTTTTTCTTCCCATGCTTGTACATAGTAGAAAAATGTTGGACTCCTTGTCTAATGCTTTTCTGAGGGTCATTGATTTCATTTCGTTTCAAACCAAGAGATTCAGAGGACTGCATTGGATCTCCACCTCTGCCTTTTGATTCTTGATACATCATACCGAGGATTAACGCGGTATATTGATCTAAATCTTGATCTCTTAACTCTGTTTCTACAAGCGGTTTGAAATCATCCAATCTCGACAAAACAATTGATTCCGTATCAATCGGCAGCTTTTTTAACTCCTTTTGATTAAAGGACATGACAATGGCTGCTAATACGAAAACAAACAGAAAAATCGTGAAGCAGCCTGAAATGGCAAAACATCCTGTTTTTTTCTTTTTCAAGGTCAGTTCACCCCTGTTTTGCCCCGCTTTTAAAAGGGAAGTACAGCCTTTTTATTATGCCATATCCTGCACAAGATACCAAGTGAAAACCTTATAATCAATCGTATCCAAATGTAAATTCGGGTCTTGTTTTCAGTCTGTAGCAGAAATAAACAAAACCGATAATCAGCCAAAGCATACCAATGATTAATGCATTTGTACTGATGCTCGTTAACAGCCATATACAAAAGGCAGTCCCGCACAGAGGGATTACTGCGTATCTCAATATATTGAGTACACCTCTTTGTTTTTGTCTAATGAAATAGTACGCAAAAACAGATAAGTTCACAAATGTGAATCCAATCAACGCGCCGAAGCTGATAAAGGAATAAATGACTTCAAGTTCGCCAACGACTGCGGTTAAGGAGAAAGCACCAATTAATAAAATATTAAAAACAGGCGTTTTTAATCTCGGATGAATATATCCGAAGAAACGCTTCGGTAAAGACTCATCTCTACCCATTGCATATAACAGCCTTGCTGCACTTGCATGTGACGATAAGGAAGAAGAGATAACAGCGACCATTGTGCCAGCTAAAAAGAACGAGTGGAGAAAGGCGCCGCCCACAAATTCCGCAATTTCAAGTGACGCCGCATCGGGATGCTTGAACTGCTGAAAATTTGGAAATACTTGCTGCAAAAAATAAGACGTCAAGGTAAACAGTACGCCTCCAATGGCGACGGTTAAGAAGATGGCAAGTGGGATCGTCTTTTTTGGCTTAATGGTTTCCTCAGACATGGTTGAGATGGCATCAAATCCTAGAAACGAAAAACATAAAATGGTTGCTCCTGAAAAAATCAGCGCTGGATCTAAGCTCGCCGAATAAAAAGGCCGGGCGGACAATAATTCTCCGCTGCCTGCGTTTTGCGTGAGCCCATAAATAATAAAACCAACAAAAGTGACGGCGACAATGACCTGAAAGGTCACAAATAGTGCCGTGATGTTGGCTGTAAGCCGGATACCGATTACATTGACAGTCGTTATGGCGATAGCAAGTATGATGATCCAAATGTAATGAGGTACATCAGGAAAGGCTGCGGTTAAATAAGCACTTCCAATCGCAAAATTCACCATAGGCAAAAATAAATAATCCAGTAAAAGTGTCCAGCCTACAAGAAAGCCAATATGAGGATGAATACTTTTTTGCGCGTATGTATAAGCAGATCCTGCTTTTGGAAAAGCCTTCACCATATTCCCATAGCTAAGCGCTGTCAATAGTAATGCAAGTAACGTAAATATATAAGCTGCAGCGACGTGTCCTTTCGTCAGCTGAGCCACAATGCCGTATGAATCAAATACGACAAGTGGATCCATATAAGCAAGCCCGATCACAACAAGTGGAAAGACAGTCAGGCTGCGTTTTAGTCTTGGCTCTTCAGTCAATTTGCCTATCAGCTCCTCTAAAAAAATGAATAAATAATGCTCATTTTAAAAAGAATGCTACCAAGTGTCAATGCTATTTGAGTAAATCTTTTTTCTAAAGTGTGCTCTCTTTGCATGCCGGACGTTTTGGTATATGATGATACATAGAATAAGTCGTGATTTGACGGACAAGAAAGGTGAAGCAAAATGAAGGAAGAACTGAATACAAATCAAGAACAGGAACGGATGGAGCTGGATGAAGAAAGTCTATTTCTTGTCTCCCAAACCTTTAAAGCTTTATCTGATCCGACACGTATTCGAATTCTGCACCTGCTGTCTCAAGGTGAACACTCGGTAAATGATATAGCAGAAACACTGAATCTCATGCAATCAACCGTTTCTCATCAGCTGCGCTTTTTAAAAAATCTTCGTCTTGTGAAATCTAGACGAGCAGGGACCTCAATTTTTTACAGTCCTGAAGATCAGCATGTAATGGAAGTGCTTGAACAGATGATTCACCATGCGCAGCACGATTGATAAAAAACCTTCCTACGCCAATAGGAAGGTTTTTATGCATGATGTACATGTGTCGATCGTTTACTTGCTTTCATCATGTGAAAAGAAAAGACAACATAGTAAGCCGCTAAAAGGAAAAAGCTGAGCATGGTCATCGCATCATCGCTCACGATATGCTGATACAGTTCAACGGCACTGATCTTGGTCATCGAATGGTTTGTCAGCTCAACCAGCTTAAAACTAAGCCTGGATAAAAACAAACATAAAATGAAGCTTTCAATCCATTTACTCGTTTTCATATACAGCCGGCCATTTTCTTCTTTCATACGAATTGTCTGATAGGCATGAACAGCAAGGCTGCTTCCAAAAAGCATACCAATAGCGGCATAGATCAAGATATTGTGATTTTGCCATCCTTCTGATAGGAGAATAAGGGCTGAAAGACCAAAGAGATACATTCTCATCAAAAGCCTGATGGGGCGTACAAGCTGATAGCGTCTCATTCGATTCATTCGATTCATTCGAATCATGATGCAGATCAACATAATGCTCCCAATCATGAACAATTGCCACACGTTATGTGTCATGATGCAACCTCCTCCTGCACGTGCAGGGATGTAAACGAATGCTGGCTGTTACTTATCTTTACCATTCTTTCTTTTTTTATCAAAACAAAACCTACATTTATGAAAAAGAGGAAAAGTCATGAAAATTGACCGCATTTTATCTACTGTGATGCTGCTCATTAGCAAGAAGCAAGTACAGGCGAAAGATCTTGCTGAACTTCACGAAGTGAGCACGAGAACCATTTATCGTGACATTGATACCATCAATCAAGCGGGAATCCCTGTTGTGACAACCCAAGGAGCAGGTGGAGGCATTTCACTTGTTGAGGACTATCGTTTAGAGAAAAAATTATTTACCGATGATGACATCGAAGTCATTTTAACAGCTCTTGAAAGCATGACGAGTGCATACTCCTTTAAAGAAAGTGAACATGTACTGAAAAAAATCAAATCTCTCATTCCCCCGCATACTGATGAAGGTGAGAAACAGCACCATGTCTTCATTGATTTAAGCTCCTGGGGAAAAGACAGCCAGGCAGAGCAGAAGCTCCAGCTCATTCATACAGCTGCGTCAGCGCACCAATACATTCAGTTTACTTATCGCAATGCGAAAGGTGAAACTCTTTCGCGCAAAGTGGAGCCTTATACGCTCGTTTTAAAAGGGAGGCATTGGTATTTGTATGCGTTTTGTTGTGTAAAAAAAGCTTTTCGCCTGTTCAAGCTGACTAGAATGACCGGTCTTGTCACCATTTCAGGGTATTTTCAACCGAAAAGAGTCAAAAACGAAGAGAAGCCTTGGAATGATTCTTGGCAAGAACAGCCGTCTGTCAGTCCAGTCATGCTCAGGTTAACGGAAGCATCAGTGGGGAAAGTGAAGGAATGGGTAGATGAGACCGAATTGAACGTCTGTTCAGACGGTACCTATCTTGCCACCATCACCGTACCTCTTGATGATTGGTTAAATAGTTTCCTATTCCATTTAGGTCCAGATGTTGACATTCTTTCTCCGAAGCATGTCAAAGAAGGGTTTGATCTCCAGCTGAAACAATTTCTCAAACGAATAGAAACTTGACACAATGTTGTCAGGTTTCTTTTTATATGATAGAAAAAAAGGAGATGAGAATGTATGTACGATATCGTGACATTAGAGAAACAATGGATAAAAGGGCTGTCTGTTCGAACAACAAACGAAATGGAGCAAACAAAAGAGCGGAAGATTGCTCCACTCTGGCAGCAATTTTTTGCGCAGCAGCTTCACGGAGGGCAAGCGCCCGTCATAGGATTGTATTCAGATTATGAAAAAGATGAGCATGGCTCTTATTTATTTACTGCTGGGCAATTCGTGGATCAGCAGTTAGAACATATCATAGAGATTCCTGCCTCCGCCTACGTAAAATTCCGAACGAGAAAGGGTCCGATTGAAGAGGTCGTGTGGGAAACATGGCAGCAGATTTGGACGTGGGATGAGCGCCATTACCGCACATATACAGGCGACTTTGAATGGTATGACGAAAGATCTATTGATCCAAAAGAAGCGCAAATTGATATTTATATTGCGGTTGATGAAGAAAGGCTTGCTAAAACTAATAGCATTAGTTAATATAAAACTAACAACATTAGTTTTAGGGGGACACTTGATGAGATTGACAACTTTTGACCGTCTGCACCAGCTCACATTGATGCCGAGATTATTCCCGGTAAACTGTTATGTTTTTGAGGAAGAGAATGGACTGATCTTAATAGATGCTGCGTTAAAAATGGCAGCAAACTCGATCATCGAATTTGCTCGACAAAAGAACAAGCCCATCCACAAAATCATTCTCACCCATAGTCATATGGATCATATCGGTGCATTAGATGAAGTGAAAAAGGTTTTTCCAGAGGCTGTCGTCTATTTATCAAAACGCGATGCCCTCCTATTTGAGGGTGACTTGTCCTTACTTCCTGGCGAACCCCAGCAAAAAATCAAAGGCAGTTTTTCGAAACATATTCGTACAAAACCGGATGTGCTTGTCGAAGAAGGGGATGAGATTGGACCGCTGAAAGTCATTGCAACACCAGGGCACACACCTGGCAGCATATCCTTATACGATGAAAGATCAAAAGTTGTGATTGCTGGGGATGCCCTTGTGACAAAAGGCGGCTTATCCGTTACAGGTGAATTTCGCTGGTCTTTCCCTTTCCCGGCTTTTGCTACATGGGATGCAGAAACCGCACTCAAAAGCGCCGAAAAATTACTGGCACTTCGCCTATCCTGTCTTGCTGCAGGACATGGCGATCTCATTATAGAACCTCATGAAAAGCTTCAAGCTGCCGTTCGAAAAAGGCAGCAGCAGCTGAAGAAAGGGGAGCAGTAAACCGTGTCTCCAAGAATGGGAATCACGCAAGAAAAAATCATCGATACAGCAGCTACATTTGTTGATGAAGAGGGTTTTTCTGCTTTGACCATTGCTACATTGTCTAAAAGACTGAACATCAGACCACCCTCTCTTTATAATCATGTATCTGGTCTTCATGAAATTCAGGCGGCACTCGCAGAAAAAGGGCTATCCATGCTACGTGAAGAAGGCATACACGTAACAGAGGGGCTGGATAAAGAAGAAGCTGTGTTAGCCTTTGCCAAACAGTATGTTCAATTTGTCCGCGAACATCCAGGTCTTTATGAAGCAGCCTTTTCACATATGGAGGAGAAAAATGTAAGAAGTGAGGCAGAGCGCCTTGTTGAATTTGTCCAATCCATCATGGCCCGTTTCGGTGTCAAAGAAGAAGAGATGACACATGTGGTCAGAGGACTAAGAAGCTTATTGCACGGCTTCGGTGATATTTCAAATAAAAATGGATTTCAACGAAAAGAACAGCTTGAAGACAGTGTGAGCTATGCTGTCAAGCTTTATATCTCAGGTGTGTTGCAAAAAGAAGATCTGTCTCATTGACAGGTCTTTTTTTGGTAGTGAATCGATATGTTTTAGAGGCGGTCATCTTGAAGCAATTTTTTGACAAAAAAAGAATAAAGATTTGACAGTTTTGTGAAACATGGTATGCTTATTATGTGAAATAATTCACATAGAGGAGAAGAGGCAGATGAAAAGAAAGCCCGTTTATGTGGAAACAACCATTCATGCACCGATAGAGAAAGTATGGGAGTATACGCAAAATCCAAAGCTTCATGAACAATGGGATTTGCGCTTTTCAACCATTTCATTAAATGAACCTCAAAATGAACAGCCCCAATCCTTTTTGTATGAAAAGCATCTTGGGTTTGGTTTAAGTGTCACAGGGACAGGAGCTTATCGAACAAGAATGATGGATGAACGGAATGAGCGGGCATCCTCACTTCATTTTAAATCGTCACACCCATTGTCTTTTATCAAAGAAGGCAGCGGCTACTGGAAGTATATGAAAACAAGCGATCACATTGTGTTTCAAACTCAATTTGATTACAAAACGAAAGAAGGAAAAGGATGGACATGGGCAGACCGGATTCTTTTTCGCCCAATGATCGGGTTTATGACAGCCTTTAGTTTTGGTGCATTAAAGACGTGGCTTGAAAAGGGAACGCACCCTCGGTTATTACTAGAGAGAACCCTTGCTCATTACGGGATTTGTTTGCTGTTTGCCATCGTCTGGCTAAGCCAAGCAGCCATTCCTTTTTCACATTCGGCTTTTGATCATAGCACGAGTTTCCGATTGTTTTATGCGCTTTTAGGCGTATCATGGCTAATTCCCAAACGATCAAAGAAATATCTCTTCATTTTACAAAGTATGTTTCTTCTCATTATGCTTTGTATAGGGATCCTATCCCCGCAAACGACGCTTCATGAGCCGCTTGTGATGAGTGCATTTTTCATTTTGTCGATTGCAGGTATGATCAATCTAAAAGATTGTGTAGATGTATTTTCAATCAAGCGAAAAAGGGGAGGTAGACATGGTCGTTCATCGTCATCAAGTAATAGATTACGATAAACTGCATCCAAAGCTAAAAGAGAGATACAACCGCGCGTTTACTGCTGAAGGTACTATGGAGGAAATAGGCGGCGGGTCAAGACTCATTCGGTTGATCTTCAGAATGGGTCCACTGTTTCGTTGCTTTTTCCCCGAGCGAGGTAAAAACATTCCTTTCCAAATTGTGAACGAGCCCTTTGTGACAAATAAGGGGGAGGAAGGGATGCGCTGGTATCGAACGTTTTATTTCCCAAAGAAGGAGCGGCACTTTGATGCAGATATGATCATTGATCAGGAGAGTCATACAGTACTAGATTACTTTGGAAAGCCTAGACTTCTTGTGTCAGAGCTTCATTTTACAGTAACAAAGCATGGTTTCTTGCACATCCAATCCGGCCGGCAGAAGTTTTTGATGTTCAGAAAAGAATGGCCGCTGCCTTCATGGCTTTATGGTGTGTCAGATGTAACGGAAGGCTACGATGAGCATGCAGGTGAATATACCATTGATGTCCACGTGAAAAACCGCCTGTTTGGTACTCTTTTTACATATAAAGGCCGTTTTACAGAAAGGATGGCTCATGATGAATAAGTGGCATTTGACATCCAGTCTGATCTTCATGTCTTGTTTTATTGCTACCCGTTTCATGACAGGCCGGGTAGCAGAATTTTTTGTTCTCATGGCGATTCTATTTTTTCTTCCCGCTGCCTTACACTTTTTTGAGAAAGAAGGGAAGAAACACAAGCCAGGGATGCTGATCGGCTTTTTAATGAAAGCCTTTCCACTAGCGGCTCTTTGTGCAACCGCTGCTTTTATCTATCATTCCGCTTGGTTCGCATCGGGATGGCTTTTATATACAATCTTATTGGCGTTATTTGGCTTTTCTCGTTTATTGAAAAGAGGAATCTTTCCGCTTCATGAGCTGATGATTGATGGCGCTTGGATGTATCTCGCTTTAGGGGGTCTGTGGTTTTGGCTATACACAGCAGATATACAGGTGATGACATTTTCGCCGATCATTGTTCTTTTGACCGCTATTCATTTTCATTACTCCGCTTTTTTTATTCCGCTTTTTTATGGATTATTAGGGAGGCAGCCAGCAAAAGAAACAGCTTTATACAAAGCGGCGGGATGGGTGATTTTGCTGTCGCCTCTGATGATTGCTGTTGGGATTAGCTTTTCCCGTCTATTTGATACGTTCAGCGTCATTCTTTATGTGATAGCCCTCTACATATATGGCTTTCTTTGTGTGAAAACAAGATTTCGATCAACTTTGGCGAAAGGTCTCGTTGTGTTTTCTAGCTTTGTTTTAATGGGGACGATCGTGCTTTCACTTCTTTATTCCGCAGGTATGCTGATGCGTGTGACCTACATTAGCATTGATCAGATGATTTGGTTTCATGGCAGTATCAATGCTTTTTTTGTGATTTTGCCAGGTTTGATTGGCTGGCTGATTGAAGGACCGAAGGATCAATTAAAGCAGAAGAACTTTCCGATTTCGAAAGTGCATGGCCGGTTTCAGATGATCTCGATTCAAGAGGACAGCGCGCATGGCTCTGAGAAGCTTGGTTTAGTCGATTCTCTTGATGAATTAAATGGAAAGACATTTTCAGCTGATAGGGTGTCACCCGTGATTCGCAGATTTTATGAAGACCCTATGGCATTTACATTAAAAGCAGCCGTCAGCTTTCATAGGTGGGTAAGGCCGTTTGTTTTTTTACTTCAGCCAATGTTTAAGAAAATAGGTCAGCTTTATTTGGGGTTATCTCGTCATCCATATGAAATGAAGGGACGTCTGACTAGATTTCAACATCCGAAGGAAGAAAGGAAAAATGTTCGGGCTTGGATACGTCACAACGCAAAAGGAGAGCAAGTCTTTTTTGCACTTTATGCTCTTCATTACGATGCAGATGGGGGTTATTTGAATATTGCGCTGCCACTTCCTTATTCTCAGCTGACAGCTATTTTAAAGCCTTTTAATGAAAAAGAAGGTTTTTTATTAAAAAGTACATGTCCAAAAGGCAGTACCGGTGACGAAGGATTGTATTTTCATACGCCTTTTATCACCATGAAACTGCCAATGGAAGAAAGCTTTCATATGAAGCCGCAGACGGATGAAAGTCTCACAGCGGTACATCAAATGAAGCTGTTCGGTATTCCTTTTTTAACGATTCATTATCATATTGACAGTCATCATGTTAGTCAATGATGTCACATGGTTCACCGTGCCGAATGATGTTCACAATCGCTTGCCCATCACTCGGATGATGATCTGCATACTGGACTGGCAGAAGTGCAAAAAATACATAGTAGACTGAGAAGTAAGCAAATTGATAGAAAAATTGGTGCTCTGGCAGGAAATCATTGGCGATCATTGTGTTCAGTATGAGAACACTGAGCAAGTTGCATAATGAACCGCCTAAGTAGACAAGAATGTGCGACAATCGGTTATTTTTCCTCATTTCTTCATAGTGGCAAAATGCATCTAGAAAATAGATCCGTCTAATTTCAACGACGCCTACTTTCAACACTTTTTTGCCTCTGCCAAGCGCAAAGGAAACCTTTGCTCCAAACATCCACGCGACCACAATATGGCCAAGTTGATGCAGGATGGCAACAATAGGAAGAATGACAAAAAACGACCAGCAAAACGTCCACATATCTGATAGTGTAAACAAGTGTGAACCCTCCCCAAATTATTCGAGAGGAAGCAGTAGGATTATTTGCCATTCTACCGAATTCATTTTTAGGATGCAAACATTTAATACGAGACTATAAATTTATTATGTAAACTATAAAGATGATGTTAGCGCTGTATAGGCTTTTTGAACCTCCTTTTTGACAAAATGAATGTGCTACAATGGATAATCAATAGAATACGTTATCTTTTACGAAGGGGAGAGAATCAGATGGCAGATATTGAACAGTTTTTGGCGTTAGATATTCGTGTTGGAACGATCATAGAGGCAGAATTTTTTGCAGAGGCAAGAGTGCCTGCGTTGAAACTCAAGATTGATTTTGGCGAAGAAATCGGTGTGAAGCAATCTAGTGCTCAGCTGACAAAGCGTTATACAGCGGAGAATCTTACTGGCAAACAAATCGTAGCGGTCGTTAATTTCCCGCCAAGAAGAATTGCTGGGTTCAAATCAGAAGTGCTTGTCTTAGGAGGCATGCCGTCAAAAGAAGACGTGGTTTTGCTAGCGACAGATGAACCGGTTGAGAATGGAACAAAAATAGGGTAAGAAAAAAGACATCTTCCTAAGAAGATGTCTTTTGCGTATTGAGGCGGAATAACCACACGCCACATTCGTGTGTGTCTCAAAGAGACATGTTACCCGACTTACACAATTCAGCTCATCGCTTGATTAATATAGCATGGGATGAGCTTGAATGCAACCAATAAATGAATTCTTTTAGATTTTCATGTCATTTCAGAAGATAAATGACAAGATATCGATTATTTGGATTATTTTTTCAAAAAATATTGAAAAGTCAGATCAGATTTTATAAAATGAATTCATCTTAGTTTGTTTAGTCAATAAACTAAGATGAATTTCAAGTATCGAACCCTATATTGAAGGAGATGATTCTGTCATTCGACTGTTTTGCTGCGTATTTGGGCTAAGCTGAAAGGATGAGATGTTCAGCTACATTTTTATAACAAATTGAAAGCGCTTTATATTCCGCGTATTGATTGCTGCTGCCCTCCATCATCTGTTCGTTAGAAGAGGCTAAGTGAAGAAGGGAGAAAGCTCATGGTTAGTGAGAATTTAAAGAAGATTCGTATGTCTGAAAAAGTGGGATATGCTTCAGGGGATTTCGCATGTAATTTGATTTACGCAACTGTCTCTACATATCTATTATTTTTCTATACAGATGTGTACGGTTTATCAGCGGCAGCAGCAGGGACGATGTTTTTAGTTGTTCGCGCCATTGATGCGCTTGCAGATCCATTTATTGGTGCATTGGTGGACCGGACGAACAGCCGTTTTGGCAGGTTTAGACCTTACTTGTTATTCGGTGCGTTTCCTTTTGTCGTACTTGCCATCCTCTGCTTTACAACACCTGATTTTTCTGAAATGGGTAAACTCATTTATGCCTACATCACGTATGTTGGTTTATCGCTCACATACACATTCATCAACGTTCCTTATGGTGCTTTAACTTCCGCAATGACAAGAAATAACCAAGAAGTTGTTAGTATTACGTCCGTTCGTATGGTGTTTGCCAATCTAGGCGGTCTGGTTGTGGCTTTTTTTGTTCCTTTTCTTGCGACCTTTTTAAGTGATACGACAGGAAATACAGCACTTGGCTGGCAGATGACGATGGCTTTTCTCGGCGTTCTTGGCGGCGCATTATTGATTTTCTGTTTTAAAAGTACGAATGAACGTGTCACGCTTCAAAAGCCAGAGGAAAAGATTAAATTCAGTGATATTTTTGTCCAGTTACGAGTGAATCGCCCGCTTGTTGTATTAAGTATTTTCTTTATTATTATTTTTGGTGTGAACTCGATCAGCAACTCTGTTGGGATCTATTATGTGACGTATAACCTTGGCAGAGAAGATTTAGTGAAATGGTACGGACTCATTGGCAGTCTGCCAGCTTTAATGGTGCTGCCGTTTATTCCGAAGCTGCACAAGTTGTTAGGTAAGAAAAAGCTGCTGAATTATTCTTTATCGCTGAATATCGTAGGTCTTCTTGCCTTACTTGTGATACCGCCGAGTCAAATCACGTTAATCCTGATTTTCAGACTCGTTGCTGCTGCGGGTAGTATTACAGCCGGTGCATACATGTGGGCACTCATTCCTGAGACTGTTGAATATGGCGAATATAAAACTGGAAAAAGGATGGGCGGACTTATCTACGCAGTCATTGGATTTTTCTTTAAATTTGGGATGGCATTAGGCGGGATCGTTCCGGGGCTTGTACTCGATCGATTTGGCTATGTTGCAAACCAAATACAGACGCCAGAAGCATTGCTTGGCATTTTAATTACGGTAACAGTGATTCCTGTATGCTTACTGATTTTAGCGATGATTGATATTAATTTTTATAATTTAGATGAAGAAGAGCACCAGAAAGTCGTGAGGGAGCTTGAGAATAGGGATCAAGTATATATCGATCATATGGATGATTTTAAAATGTAGGTCGTGAAAGAGGAGGAAGTTGAATGAAAATTACCAATCCAGTGCTCAAAGGATTTAACCCGGACCCAAGTATTTGCCGTGTAGGAGAAGATTATTACATGGCGGTCTCTACATTTGAATGGTTTCCAGGGGTGCAAATTTATCATTCGAAGGATCTCGTCCATTGGCGACTTGCTGCGCGTCCTTTGCAAAAAACGTCGCAGCTGGACATGAAAGGGAATCCTGATTCTGGTGGAGTATGGGCACCGTGTCTAAGCTATGCAGATGGTCAGTTTTGGCTTATTTATTCAGATATTAAAGTAGTGGATGGTCCATTTAAAGATGGTCATAATTACTTGGTTACGGCAAGTGAAGTTGACGGTGATTGGAGTGAACCGGTTAAGCTTAATAGCTCTGGCTTTGATCCTTCTTTATTTCATGACCAAAGCGGCAAGAAATACGTTTTAAATATGCTGTGGGACCATAGGGAAAAGCACCATTCCTTTGCGGGTATTGCCCTGCAGGAATATAGCGTGACGGAAAAAAAACTCATTGGCCAGCGGAAGGTCATTTTTAAGGGCACACCGATTAAATTGACAGAAGCACCGCATCTTTATCACATCGGTGATTACTATTATTTATTAACAGCAGAAGGAGGCACCAGGTACGAGCATGCGGCAACAATTGCCCGTTCCCCGCAGATTGAAGGGCCTTATGAGGTTCATCCTGATAACCCAATTTTAAGTGCTTTTCACACGCCTGAACATCCGCTTCAAAAATGCGGGCATGCTTCCATTGTTCAAACGCACACAAATGAATGGTACCTCGCTCATCTGACTGGCCGCCCTATTCAATCAAGCAAGGAATCTATTTTTCAACAGAGAGGGTGGTGTCCTTTAGGAAGAGAAACAGCGATTCAAAAGCTTGAATGGAAGGATGGCTGGCCGTATGTTGTGGGCGGAAAAGAAGGATCGCTTGAAGTTGAAGCGCCAGCGATCAACGAAAAGGTTTTTGCTCCAACACACCATACAGTCGATGAGTTTAAAGAATCAACGTTAAATAGACACTTCCAAACATTAAGAATTCCTTTTACTGAACAGATCGGTTCATTAACGGAAAAACCTCATCATTTAAGGTTATATGGTCAGGAATCTCTCACATCTAAGTTTACTCAATCCTTCGTTGCAAGGCGCTGGCAAAGCTTTTATTTTGAAGCAGAGACAGCTGTGTCGTTCTTTCCAGAGAATTTTCAGCAAGCCGCTGGTCTTGTAAATTATTACAATACGGAAAATTGGACTGCGCTTCAGGTGACATATGACGAGGAACTTGGCCGTATTCTTGAATTATCTGCCTGTCAGAACCTTTCCTTTTCTCAGCCATTGACACAAAAAATCGTCATTCCAGAGGAGGTCACCTATGTGTATTTAAAAGTGACCGTTCAGAGAGAAACTTATACCTATTCTTATTCTTTTGATCAAAAAGACTGGAAGGAAATTGATGTGATATTTGAATCTAGCCATCTATCTGATGACTTCATCCGAGGAGGGGGATTTTTTACAGGGGCATTTGTCGGCATGCAGTGCCAGGATACAAGCGGCGAGCGTCTGCCTGCTGATTTCAACTATTTCCGTTATGAGGAAACAGAATAAATAAAAAAAGACAACACGGTAAGAGCTGTCTTTTTTATCGAAGAATCTGTCATGGTGAGAGGGTTGCATCTTGCAGAAAGGCTTCAATAACGAGTGAAGTCATCCCTAATACCGGTGCGTTATGTCCTAATGACGAAGGAAGCAGCTCGACATGTGAACTGAATTGAGTATCTATCCTTGAGGATACCTCCTCTTGAATCACACGTAATACCGCTGGCTGCGATTCAATCACCTTGTTTCGTAAAATAATCGCTTGCGGGTTAAAGGTATGCAGGACGTTTGTGAGACCGACCCCAAGGTAAAAACCAAAGTTGCGCAGGGCATTGAGCGTTTTCATATCATTGAACGTCGCCAGCTGTTCCACATCTTGGTGAGAGATGGGCTGATCATTTGTTTGAAGGGATTGAAACAAGGCTTTCTCAGATGCATACAGCTCCCAGCAACCACGGTTTCCGCAGCTGCATGTTGGTCCATTAAAGTCGATGGTCATATGTCCCATTTCACCAGAAAAGCCGTATGCCCCTCTGTATAAATGATGATTGATAATGATTCCGATTCCAATGCCAGTGCCGATGCTGGCATAGATCAAATGATCATAATGTTTAGCGGCACCATAGATTTTTTCACCATATGCACCGGCATTTGCTTCATTTTCAATAAAGACCGGTACTTGGAATGCATCTTGTAGCGTTGTTTTCAGGTCAACATTTTTCCATTTAGAATGAGGCGTAAACACGATCTGTTCATCAGCATCCACTAGCCCGGGAATACATAGGCCAATACCTATGAGCCCGTATGGGGAAGAGGGGATTTGGGTCATCAACTGCTGTATTAATTCAGTTAATATTCGTATGGTCACATCAGGAGCGCTTGATGGGAGCCTCATCTGCTCCTCATGAAGGATAGACCCTTCAAGGTCGGTTAAAATGCCGTTGACATAATCAACGCCGACATCAATCCCGATGGAGCAGCCAGCACGTTTATTAAACATGAGTAAAACCGGCCTTCTCCCGCCGCTGGACTCACCTTGGCCGATCTCATAGACGAGCTGCTCTTTCATTAATGTATTTACTTGAGAGGAAACCGTCGATTTATTTAACCCAGTGCGTTCAGATAATTTGGCTCTAGAAATTGGCGCATGCTGGAGAATTTCTTTTAATAATAGCTTTTGATTTATTTTTTTCACAAAGTTCTGATCAGCGATATCCATGTTATCCACTCCATTTGTTTCGTCTTTAGATTAAGTGAAGAAAAAAGCTGTTTTTCTTCGTCTGTAATCTGTAAGAAGGATGATTTTAACTTTATTATAACGAAAATATTTCTAAAAAACTAAAAAATATGGAAAATTCAAAGTGAATGGATCATCAATTAAACATTAGTTTGTTGAATCAACTTACAAAGTGAAATCATAGGAGGAATAAAAGATGGCCAACTCAAATATGAAAACGTTACACAGCTTAGAAGGAATCGGAAAAATACAATTTGAAGGAAAACAATCAAAAAATCCACTCGCTTTTAAATACTATGATCCAAACGAAATGATTGGCGGAAAAACAATGAAAGATCACCTGCGCTTCTCAGTCGCTTATTGGCATACATTGACTGCTGATGGAACAGACATGTTTGGAACTGGCACGATGCAGAGAGCCTGGGATTCCTATAGCGGAATGGATCTAGCAAAAGCTAGATTGGAAGTAGCCTTTCAACTGTTTGATCTATTGGATGTACCGTATTTTTCGTTCCATGACCGTGACATTGCACCGGAGGGAGATACGCTTCAAGAGACGAATCAGCAATTAGACATCATTTTAGAAAGAATGAAAGAATACATGCAAGATAGCGGAGTCAAGCTGCTGTGGAACACGGCCAACATGTTCAAGCATCCTAGATTTGTACACGGCGCAGCGACATCTTGTCATGCAGATGTCTTTGCCTATGCGGCCGCACAGGTGAAAAAAGGGATTGAAACAGCTAAAGAACTTGGCGCAGAAAATTACGTTTTTTGGGGAGGACGAGAAGGATACGATACTCTGCTGAATACTGATATGAAAAGAGAGCTTGACCACATGGCGTCATTTTTGCATATGGCTGTTGATTATGCAAAGGAAATTGGATACACTGGCCAATTTTTAATTGAGCCTAAGCCAAAAGAGCCAACCACTCATCAATACGATGCAGATGCAGCAACATCTATCGCCTTTTTAAAGCAATATGGATTAGATTCACATTTTAAATTGAACATCGAGGCCAACCACGCGACGCTTGCTGGTCATACGTTTGAGCATGAATTACGCGTGGCGAGAATACATGGATTGCTCGGTTCTGTGGATGCGAACCAAGGGAATACGCTGCTTGGCTGGGACACTGATGAATTTCCAACCGATTTATATGCTACAACGCTAGCTATGTATGAAATTCTGCAAAATGGCGGACTAGGTACTGGCGGTCTCAACTTCGATGCAAAAGTTAGAAGAGCTTCTTTTGAGCTTGAAGATATTTTGTATGCCCATATTGCGGGGATAGATGCATTCGCAAAAGGGCTGCGGGTCGCTCATAGACTCATAGAAGATCGTGTGTTTGAAGATGTGATCAAGCACCGGTATCGCAGTTTTTCTGAAGGGATTGGACGTGACATTTCAGAAGGAAAGGCAAACTTTCATACATTAGAAGAGTATGCGCTCAAACATCCTTTAATCAGAAACGAATCGGGAAGAGAGGAACAGTTAAAAGCCCGGTTAAATCAATACTTATTAGAAGATTGATTGAAGAAGCGGACCTGTTTTGAAGGAGTGAAGACATGAAGTATGTAATGGGAATTGATCTTGGAACGAGCGGAGTCAAAGCCATATTAGTCGATGAGGATGGAAAGGTGTGCGGCGAGGTCACTAAGTCTTACCGCCTCATTCAAGATAAACCTGGATATTGTGAGCAGAACCCAGAGGAATGGGTTGAGCAAACAGTGGCTGCGATGAAAGAACTGATGGCAAGGCAGCCTGCCTTTTCAAAGAAAGTAGAGGGCATCAGCTTCTCTGGACAGATGCATGGTCTTGTTCTTTTAAATGAATCCCGCGAGGTGCTCCGCCCTGCAATTTTATGGAATGATACACGAACGACAGCGCAATGTACACACATCACAAAAAAGCTGGGGGAACGACTGCAAAAGATTACGAAAAATCAAGCGTTAGAAGGATTTACACTGCCAAAGTTATTATGGGTAAAGGAACATGAACCAGAAATTGATCAACAAATCGACATGTTTTTACTCCCAAAAGATTACGTCAGATTTCGTTTAACAGGTTCTGTTCATATCGATTATTCAGATGCAGCTGGCACCTTGTTATTAAATATTGGAGAGCAAGCGTGGAGTGAAGAAATTTGTCAGGCATTTGATATTCCTCCTCATATTTGTCCGCCGCTTATCTCATCAGAGGAAGAGGTTGGTACACTATTGCCGCACATTGCACGTGAGACGGGGATCGAAGAGGGTGCAAAAGTCTTTGCTGGCGGGGCAGACAATGCTTGCGGAGCAATTGGAGCTGGCATTTTATCTTCTGGCCGCACGTTATGCAGCATTGGCACATCTGGCGTCATTCTCTCTTACGAAGAGGATCATGAAAGAGAGCTTCAAGGAAACCTGCATTTGTTCCATCATGCAAAAAAAGACGCTTTCTACACAATGGGTGTGACCCTTTCAGCAGGATATAGCCTTAACTGGATAAAACATTTACTGGCTCCAGAGGAATCGTTCCAATCACTTTTAGAGGGTGCGGTTGATGTCGCGCCAGGAGCAAATGGATTGCTCTTCACTCCATATTTAGTCGGGGAAAGAACACCTCATGCGGATTCTATCATTCGTGGAAGCTTGATTGGATTAGACAGCCGGCATGAAAGGGCACATGTCGTTAGAGCTGTGCTAGAAGGGATTACTTTCTCGTTAAATGAATCGATCGCTTTATTCAGGCAAGCTGGGAAACACATAGATTCAATTGTCTCCATTGGAGGCGGTGCAAGAAGCCGGACATGGCTTCAAATGCAAGCAGACATTTTTCAGGCTGAGGTCATCCAGTTAGACAATGAACAAGGGCCTGCTTTAGGAGCAGCTATACTGGCCGCCTTTGGCTGCGGCTGGTATCCGTCGCTTGAAGCATGTGCGGAACAGTTTATCCACCAAGCAGCTGTCTATGAGCCAGAGCAGCAGCATGCAAGTATATATGCTGATCTGTTTCATCTGTATCAAAAGGTCTATACACAAACAAGAGATATCCATGCGGGGTTAGAACAATACCGTTCCGTCTAGTAAAAAGGTTGACATGAAAGGAGGTGATGAGCTCACTTCATCTTAGAGAAGGCAGAACAATTTTAATGAAAAAAGGAGATGGATGGAAAATGAACTTGAAAAGATTGAGGCTATTGTTTGTGATGTGTATTGGATTTGTGCTGACACTGACGGCTGTACCAGCTCATGCGGAAACGATTTATGACAATAGAATAGGCAATCACAGCGGGTACGATTTTGAATTATGGAAGGATTACGGAAATACCGCAATGACACTCAATAACGGCGGGGCATTTAGCGCGCAATGGAACAATATCGGAAATGCTTTGTTTCGAAAAGGGAAGAAGTTTGATTCCACTAAAACTCATCATCAACTTGGCAACATCTCCATCAATTACAACGCAGCCTTTAACCCAGGCGGGAATTCCTACTTATGTGTCTATGGCTGGACACAATCTCCATTAGCTGAATACTACATTGTTGAGTCATGGGGCACCTATCGCCCAACAGGAACGTATAAAGGATCATTTTATGCCGATGGAGGCACATATGACATTTATGAAACGCTACGTGTCAATCAGCCTTCTATTATTGGAGACGCTACCTTTAAGCAATATTGGAGTGTACGTCAAACAAAACGTACGAGCGGTACTGTATCCGTCAGTGAGCATTTCAGAAAATGGGAAAGCCTAGGTATGCCAATGGGGAAAATGTATGAAACAGCATTAACTGTAGAAGGCTACCGAAGCAACGGAAGTGCGAATGTGTTTACCAACCAGCTGATGATTCGATAAATCTAATGAAAAAAAGCCAGCAGTTTTTTGCTGGCTTTTCTTCTGTCTATCATCATTTTACAACTTCCACTCTGCCAGAAAAGAACGTCGCACCGCCGCCCATATCTGCCAGCCGATCAGGTGTTAATCCATTGACTAGATGCTTTTTGCCTTTTTGATCTGCCCATAATCCTTGGCTCACCACAACACCGGATAAGACATTTTGACCAACTGACACGACAAGCTCGCATTCACCCCGGTCATTCAGCACACGCACCATGTCACCATCTTCAATCTCTCTTGCCTTTGCATCCTCTTCATTCATGTGAAGCTTAGGAAACTTCTCGAGCTTTTGATGCTTTTCATGAAGTGAGAAGGTCGAGTTAAGAAAATTATGATTCGGTCCAGGTATGAAGGTAAGTGGATATTCGCTTTCTTGATAGAGCGGCACATAGGTTGGAAGCGCTGGATACCCGTCTTTTTTCATTTGTTCCGAATAAAGCTCTATTTTCCCGCTTGGGGTAGAGAGCTTTAAGTCTTGGAAAGGTCCTCTTTTTGCTTTGATCCATTTCTTTTCTTTTAATGCCTCGTATGAAATGTCCTCATAATGCGGATTTTCTGGATGATGAAGGGCTTGTTCCATGAGTTCCGCATCTGTCTCGCGGAAGGCTGCATCTTCAAAGCCCATCGCATGGGCTAACAAGCGGAACACTTCTGTATTGGATTTGCTTTCTCCATAGCGTTCAATCACTGGCTCTTGAATTTGAATATAATGGTGCCAGTATGATGTATAGAAATCCTCATTTTCAAAGGCGGATGTGGCCGGCAGGACAATGTCTGCATACTTAGCTGTCTCTGTTAGAAATAGGTCGTGAACCACTGTAAATAAATCCTCTCTCAGCAAACCTTCTCTTACTTTATTTGCTTCAGGCGTCACAACAGCTGGGTTGCACGAGTAGACAAAGAGTGAATCAATGGAAGGCGCTGCATTCGTCAGCACACTGCCTAGCTGATTCATATTAAATGATCTTGGCGTGCGTTCCTTTAATAAATCCGGCCGCTGAAGAGCTGTTTCATTATAGCTCAGAAAAGAAGAGTTTGATTTCATCGCACCGCCTCCCTTGTAGAGCCACTGGCCAGTCAGGGCAGGGAGGCAGGAAATGGTACGAATACTCATCCCGCCATTATCATGGTGCTGCAAACCATTGCCAATACGAATAAGAGATGGCGATGTCTCTGCGTACATTCTTGCGAGTGTCACGATGTCCTCTTTTGAAACCCCAGTGATCCCCTCAACAGTGTCTGGATCATACTGCTTTACATGCTCACGCAGCTCCTTATGACCGATAGTATAAGTTTCTAAAAAGGCTTCGTCTGTCAGTCCTTCTTTAAAAAGGACATGCATGATGCCAAGGGCAAGGGCACTGTCAGTACCAGGTCGAAGCGGAATGAACCAATCTGCCATCCGTCCGGTTTGGTTTTTGTGAACATCAATCACAACAATCTTTGCTCCTTGCTTTCGGGCTTTTTGCGCGAGGGTGATTTGATGCATATTGGTCGACACAGCATTGATCCCCCAAAAGATGAATAGTTTCGTATGAATGGTGTCTTCTGGGTCAGTCCCGATGCTTGCACCCATTGTATATTTATAGCCGGTCGTTCCTGCTGACTGACAGATAGTCCGGTCTAATTGACTTGAACCAAGACGATAGAAAAAGCGGCGGTCCATGCCTTCTGCATTCAGATTGCCCATATTCCCATAGAAGCTGTAAGGCAGAATACTTTCTGGACCTTTTTCTTCAATCAGCTTTGTCCATTTTTGCCGAATGGTTTCAATGGCTTCTTCCCATGTAATCGGAGCAAATTGTCCATCGCCTTTGCGGCCAACACGCTTCAAAGGAGTGGTCAGCCGCTTTTCATCATATAAACGGGCTGTGACATTCCGCACTTTGTTACATATGTTGCCTTGGGTGACGGGGTGGTCTGGATCTCCCTGCACTTTTACGATCTTTCCATTTTCTTTATGTATCAAAAGACCACACTGATCTGGGCAATCTAACGAACAAACTGATTTGAATATTCCGTCTTTCATTGCTGTATAATCGGTCATGAATTTTTGGCTCCTTTTCTGAAATCCGTTATCTCTTTATATGGACTTTATTTTAGCATGTTCGGAGATGGAAGGTAAGAAAGAGATGATGAATTGAAGAAAATGAAAAAAGCCCCTCAAGAGGGACTTTTAAAAACGGGTGACCTGTACAGGAAATTCTTTTACCCCAAAAACAAAAGTGCTTTGAATAGGTTTTAGCTGATCTGCCGCGCAGGTGATATCCTGATACGTCTGGAGTAAAACCTCAAGTGCAATGTTGCTTTCAAGGCGGGCAAGCGGTGCACCGAGACAAAAATGAATGCCAAAGCCAAAGCTCATATGCGGGTTTGATTTCCGGTTAAGACGGAACGTATCTGGATCGTCAAATTTCTGTTCATCGCGATTTGCTGAAGCGACCCAGTTAATGAGATAGTCTCCTTTTTTAATTTTTGAGCCTGCAATCTCAACATCCTCAGCCGCGATTCGCCCAATGGCTTGAACAGGCGGGTAATAGCGTAACGTTTCTTCGGTCAATTGAGGAATAAGAGAGGGGTCTTGCCGTACTGCTTCGGCGATATGCGGCTGCTCTGTTAGCAGTCTTACTGCATTTGTAATCAAATTGGTCGTTGTCTCATTACCAGCAACTAGTAATAGAATACAAAAACCAAGTAGTTCATTCTCGGTTAAACGCTCACCATCGATGTCTGCTTGAATAAGAAGTGAGATCAGGTCATCAGCAGGGGCTTCTTTTCGTTTTTGGATTAAGTGTGCAAAATAAGCGGACAGCTCTCCCTCTGCGCGTTTCTGCATATCGACGACTGCTTGAATGGCTTCTTTTGATTCATCCTTTGCACCTGCTACTAGGGCATCAGAATGTTTCTTAATGAACGCTCTATCCTTTATCTCTGCGCCAAGAAGCTCAGCAATGATCATGACAGGCAGGGGAGCTGCTAGATCTTCCACGATATCAAACGTACGCTGATCTTTGACTTGTTGCAGCAGGTCATGTGTCAAGTCTTTAATGTTATCTTCTAATTGTTTGATCGCTTTTGGCGTGAATGCTTTATTCACGAGTGCTCTCATTTTTGTATGTTTTGGCGGGTCCATCGTTAAAATACTCGTTTTTGTCGTGCTTCTTCCTCGCTGTGATGAGAACACTTTTGGCTGCTTCAGAACAGACTGGATATCCGCATATCGAAAGAGATCCCAGCACTTTCTTGTTTCATCATATCTAATATCACTCTTGGTACGTAGCTCATTGTAAATAGGGAACGGGAAAAGAAGGTCATCGGTCGAACGGATTTCTTTCATTGGAATGACATTGATATAGTTTTCTTTCACTTTCATTATGAACGCTCCTTTTTCACTTGGTTTCCCTTTCACGGTAACACCCGTAAAATATCATTTCAACGGACATGTTTTCTAAAATATGTCAATAGTCTAATCGAAAGATTCAAGCACATTCGTCGTATAGGAAAATAGGAATCCATTAGAAATGATAGCGTTTTCTATAAAATAGAATTGAAGTCACCGAAACCAAAAATAAAATGGGGAATTCAGTCGAACGAAAGGGTACTATGATGCAAATGCATATAGTTCATTAGATCTAAATTGTTGTTTTGTAAAAGCGCAGTCAGTATACATACAGCAAGCGGTTGAACGCGTATTCGGGACTTTTGAAAAGCGCTGGCTCTTTCTTGACACGATTTCTCATCATGTTACGATAACTAACGTGCGAAAAACACGAACAAAAAGCGAACGAGGGAGAGGGTCAATATCATTGATCAAAAGAAAGTTGCTTTCATTGGAGCAGGTTCTATGGCGGAAGGAATGATTGCAGGGATTGTGCGATCAGGACAAATGCCGCTAGGCCAAATTTACGCAACAAACAGACAAAATCAACTTCGATTGAATGAACTAACGACACGTTACGGAATACAAACAGCCACAATGGATTCTTTTCCTTTTGAAGAAATGGATATGTTGATTCTGGCCATGAAGCCAAAGGATGCTGAAACAGCACTTGAATCGTTAAAACCTCATATTCAG
Source organism: Bacillus sp. MM09(2025) (assembly GCF_050496725.1). Taxonomy (NCBI): domain Bacteria; kingdom Bacillati; phylum Bacillota; class Bacilli; order Caryophanales; family Bacillaceae; genus Bacillus; species Bacillus sp. MM09(2025). Next base: position 668,485 of record NZ_JBNWEN010000001.1, on the reverse strand, counting down.
AGTGACCAGCTGATCTTGTCTGTCCTTGCAGGTGTGAAGCAATCTTATATTGAAGATATGCTGCATGAAGGGCAGCCCGTGATGAGGATCATGCCGAATACATCAAGTACAATCGGGGCTTCAGCGACCGCTTTATGTGCTGGACGTTATGTGAAAGACGCCCATATCAGCATGAGTCAGGCGCTTTTATCTGAAATGGGCGAAGTGTATACCATTCAGGAAGAACAGATGGATATTTTCACTGGCATTGCCGGAAGCGGACCAGCCTATTTTTATTTCTTAATGGAAAGAATCGAAGAAGCAGGAGAAGAAGCAGGTTTATCTAAGGAATTGTCTCGCCAAATTGGCGCGCAGACACTTCTCGGTGCTGCGAAAATGCTGCAAGAAACAGAGGAAGATCCTTCTACTCTAAGAGAGAAAATTACGTCACCAAATGGAACAACAGCGGCAGGTCTGAATGCATTAGATGATTTTGGCGGAGGAGAAGCAATCAAGCAAGCCGTCAAACATGCTGCCAATCGATCAAAAGAGATCAGCAAACAGCAAAAACAAAAAGTATCTATATAAATAGAGCTCAGGTACAGGAGTGATAAGGTGTACGCAGATAAAGAGAGAAAACGAATTGTTGTGAAAATTGGAAGCAGCTCTCTTACTAGCTTTCAAGGGGAGATTAGTTTAAAAAAACTAGAAAACCTCGTCAATCAAATTGTGAAACTCAAAGATGAAGGACACGAAGTCATTTTGGTTTCATCCGGTGCGGTTGCAGCTGGTTACCGAAAACTAGGATTTATCGATAGACCTAAAACACTGCCGGAAAAACAGGCATCTGCCTCAATCGGGCAAGGGCTTTTAATGGAATCATATTCTACTTTATTTTTATCACACGGTTATATTGCCTCACAGCTTTTAATCACAAGAAGTGATTTTTCAGATGAAACGCGCTATCAAAATGTGCGCAACACGATGAATGTGTTATTAGATCGAGGCATCATTCCGATTATTAATGAAAATGATACAGTGACGATTAATCGCTTGAAGTTCGGAGATAACGATACATTGTCTGCAAAAGTAGCTGGACTCATTGATGCGGATTTCCTTGCCATTTTATCTGATATTGATGGCTTGTATGAAGAGAACCCGCATACAAATCCGAATGCGAAGAGAATTCTTGAAGTCACAGACATCACAGAAGACATCGAAGCAGCAGCTGGAGATGCAGGCAGCAGTGTGGGCACAGGTGGAATGAAATCAAAGCTCGATGCGTTTAAAATTTCAATGGCCGCTGGCATTAATGGCTTTTTAGGAAAAGCAGATACGCCGCACATTTTAGACAAAGCAATCAATGGAACAGAGGACGGCACTTATTTTACCGCAGATGAAAACTTAGCACCGCTGAATTACAAGAAGCAGTGGATTGCCTTTCATTCTGGACCAAAAGGCGAGATCGTTGTTCAAAAGAAATCACAGGAACACCTCATGCACCGGGAGAAATGCCTTGATTCCGATGGCATTGTCAATGTAAAGGGTTCGTTTAAAAAAGGTGATGTCGTCCGTATTTTAGATCAAGATGGTAGAGAAATCGGGCTTGGTATTGTGAATTATCCATCTGATGAACTTGCACAAGGAAGTGACACGTTACAGGATGAAGTGGTTCATGTCGTCGATCTTGAAGCTTTTGTTTGTCATTTAGATTTATCGATACCCGTTTGTTAACAAAAAGGGAGGAATTTCATGACACTGACAGCTGAAGTTGTCACATCGGTCAAAGAAAAAGCGAAAAAAGCAAAGCACGTTTCAAAAAAACTAGGTTTACTTCATACAGAGGATAAAAACGAGGCTCTGCTTAAACTAGCAGAAGCGTTAGAACAAAATAGCACCTTCATCTTACAAGAGAATCAAAAAGATATAGATGCTGGGAAGGAAAAGGGCTTCTCAGAGGCACTCTTGGATCGTTTAATGTTAAATGAAGAAAGAATTCATGAGTTTGCCGAAAGCTTGCGGCTTGTGACGAGATTAACAGATCCTGTTGGAGAAATATTGGATGAATGGACTCTTGAAAACGGCTTGCATGTGAAAAGCCGAAGAGTACCGCTCGGCGTGATCGGGATGATCTATGAAGCGAGACCGAACGTCACTGTCGATGCAGCAGGGCTTGCCCTTAAGGCAGGTAACGCAGTGATTTTAAAAGGCGGTTCCTCCGCTATTTCTTCCAACAAAGCCATTGTGAGTGTGATTCATGAAGCATTGGATCAAACAAAGATTCCGCGTGATGCAGTGCAATTGATTGAACAAACAGATCGTTCATCGGTTCAAGCGATGCTTCATCTAAAAGAATGGATTGATGTCTTAATTCCGCGAGGCGGAGCTTCTTTAATCAAAACAGTGGTTGAACAATCTACGATTCCTGTCCTTGAAACAGGAACAGGAAACTGTCATGTCTTTATTGATCAAACAGCCAATGTGAAAAAAGCCATTGAGATCGTCATCAATGCAAAAACGAATCGTCCAGCTGTATGTAATGCGCTTGAAACGCTGATCATCCATCGCGATTGGCTGAAAGAGAATGCGGTATCATTGAATGAAGCCCTGCAGGAGCACCATGTCACCGTTCATGGCGACGCGGCTGCACTGTCTCATTTTTCAAACGCCATTCCTGCTGAGGAAGTGGACTGGACAGATGAGTATTTAAGTCTTGACCTTGCCGTAAAGGTAGTTGATTCAATCGACGAAGCGATCCACCATATTGAAAAGTACGGTACAAAGCATTCAGAAGCCATCGTGACAGAGGATGAAAAGCAGGCACTCACGTTTTTAAACGAAGTCGATGCGGCGGCGGTTTATCATAACGCATCTACTCGCTTTACAGACGGAGGTGCACTTGGATATGGGGCTGAAATTGGCATCTCCACACAAAAACTGCACGCCAGAGGACCGATGGGACTTCCAGCACTCACAACAACGAAGCTGCTTCTTTCTGGTGACGGTCAGATTAGAAGCTAGATGAGATTCAAAAAACACTACCTTTTTCATGGGGGTAGTGTTTTTTTGATGCAGATATTTATTGGCTGGAACAGGTTTTCTTCATCACTTTCTCAAACTTAAAAAATTCAAATTCCTCAGGTGCTGTAGGCTCATTTTTTTGGTCAGTTTCATGAGGTGCGTTTGGATCTGGATGTTTCATATGATAAAACTCCACAATTTGAAAGCCGCATTTATTGACATAGAAATGAATGTTGCGTTTTTCAAAATACGGGGTCACAACCTCCCAAACAATCGTTTCTGGATATTTCGCCTCGATGGCTTTCCATGCAGCCTGACCAATGCCTTTTCCGTGTGAGGATGAAGAGATGTATAATAAGTCAACTGAGTTGTGGTGGGTCTCTTGGTTGATTTTAATGACAACGCCGCCTGCCTTTTCGCCATTTAGCATCATATGATAAACAATGTGTTCATTCGAATGAAAAGATGCATCAATCACATCATCTGGAGGAATCGGTCCATCATGCGCATCGCCAAATGCGTCGATCACGCCAGCTGTAAAAGCTTTCTGTAGCTCATTTTTCATAAAAGGGAAGTCCTCTTTTTTGGCAAGTTCTAATGTCACTTCATGTTGAATGATGTTGTTCATGTTTTTATCCTTTCCAAGCGTAGTGGTGTTCTGCATGTTATCATAAAGGGTGGAGTAACTCCATAGTCAAGAGGGGAGCCTTAATGATGATGAATGATGTGCAAAAAACTTTTTTCACTGGAGAATTTGCCAAGTTATTTGATGTAAAGAAAGATACTTTGTTTTATTACGATAAAATTGGTTTATTTAAGCCAGCTGGTGTTCATGAAAATGGGTACCGTTACTATACCCTTGAGCAATTTGATCATTTTATAGCGATTCAATCCCTTCGAGCTGTGCAATTTCCGATAAAAGAGTTAAAACAATATTTCACTGAGCCTTCTCGCGAAAGGCTCCAACGCCTAGCAGCTGAACAAATAGACAAGGTCAAACAAGAGATTGAAAAACTTCAAGATATCCAGTCTTTTCTTATGCGGGTCATGGAGACGACGCAGGAACTATCATCTGTAAAAATAGGAGAGGTGCTGTTTCAAGAGCTCCCAGAAGAACCAGTTGTATTAAGCGTGTCAAACCCGATTGACATGAATACATCCGTAGAAGAAATATCTCGTATTGTTGGACATTTTCTAAAGGAAATTGGCATAAAAGGGGCTGCGGCAAATGGAGCTGTCTTAAAAAAGGAGCAGTTCCTTCAGCGTCAATATCATCAGTCAGATCAGTTGTTTTGCCGGATGGAAGCGCCGGAAGCAGTTAAAAAACCTGCGGGCCTTTATGCGGTGATGTATGATCAAGGATCATATGAAGTGATTGAATCTGCTTATTCGCGCTTGTTAGATGAAATTGAAAAAGAGGACATGATGCTGGATGGAGATGTATTTGAGGAGTATTTGCTTCATTCACTCATGTCTAAAGATGAAGCAGAGTATATAACGAAACTCAGTGTAAAAGTGAAAAAGCGTTTAGAGTAACCAAAAAAGGATAGACCGCATGGATGCGTGTCTATCCTTTTTTATCTTTAACCGACTTGATTCTCCGTAAATTGGCTCATATATAAGTCTGCATAGAAACCATTTTGTTTTAAGAGTCCGCTGTGCGTTCCTTTTTCAATGATGGTGCCATCTTTCATGACTAGAATAAGGTCGGCATCTTTGATCGTCGACAGTCTGTGTGCAATAACGAAGCTCGTTCTACCTTTCATCAACTCATTCATCGCCTTTTGAATGTGCATCTCTGTCCGTGTATCCACACTGCTCGTTGCTTCATCTAGTATTAAGATCTTTGGATCAGATAAAATCGCACGGGCGATGGTTAACAGCTGGCGCTGACCTTGGGACAGGTTGCCGGCATCTTCTGTTAAGAGTGTGTCATATCCGTCTGGAAGTGTGCGGATGAAGTCGTCAGCATAAGCATGTTTGGCGGCTTTGATGACATCCTCTTTTGAGACGTTCTGCCTGCCATAGGCAATATTGTCGTGAATCGTCCCTTCAAAAAGCCACGTATCCTGAAGAACCATCGCAAATAAGTCGCGTACTTGCTGACGGCTGAGATCAGTTGTTTTGACGCCGCCGATGCGGATAGAGCCTTGATCTAATTCATAGAAACGCATTAAAAGATTGATGATGGTTGTTTTTCCAGCGCCTGTTGGCCCAACAATCGCAACCGTTTGTCCTTCTTTGACATCTAAACTCAAATCTTTAATAATCGGATGGTCTTTTTCATATCCAAATTGAACTTGTTCAAAGCTCACATTGCCTGAAAGTGATTCAAGATCAATTGCTGCATCTTCCTCGGCACTTTCTTCTTCCTCATCCAGGATTTCAAACACCCTTTCAGCAGAAGCAATCGCTGATTGAACCAAGTTGGCGACGCTTGAAGCTTGCACGAGCGGCTGAGACATTTGCTGCGTGTATTGAATAAACGCCTGCACATCACCGACACGAATATTCCCGTTAATCACAAGAATACCGCCGGCTACACTGACTGCCACATAGCCAAGGTTCCCGATAAACGTCATCAATGGCATCATTAATCCGGATATGAACTGCGCTTTTCTTGATGATTCATACAGCTGTTCGTTTAATTGATCAAATGTATCGATCGCTTTCGTTTCGTAGCCATATGCACGAACCGTTTGATGCCCTGTGAACATTTCATTAATATGTCCATTGATCATTCCTAGCTCTTTTTGCTGCGCTTTAAAATGTTTTTGAGAAAATGACGTAATGCCGCGAATGGCAAACAGGCTGAGCGGCAGTGTTAAACAAACAAGCAATGTCAGCAGCGGACTAATCAAGAGCATCATGACAACAATCCCAATGACCGTGATGACAGATGTAATTACTTGGGTGAGTGCCTGCTGAAGCGAAGTATTAATATTATCAATATCATTCATCACACGGCTCAGTGTGTCCCCATGGGTTGTTTTATCAAAATACCGAAGGGGGAGACGTGTGAGCTTGTCATTTGCTTCTTGCCGTAATTCAGCAATGGTCTGTTGGGAGACACCCGCCATCACATATTGCTGGACAAATGAAAAGAGAGAGGCAACGACATATAAAAGGACAAGCAATAATAAAATACGTGAAATGACATCAAATTGAACGGCTGTTCCTTGAGTAAAGCTGTCAAATAGGGAAGAGGTGGCATCCCCTAGCAGCTTTGGACTAATGACGTTAAAAACAGTTGAACCGACCGCTGCAATGAAAACAAGGATCAGTTGAAATTTTCTCGGTTTCAAATAGCCAATCAAACGAAGCAGTGTTTTCTTAAATTCCTTTGGTTTTGCGACAGGCCCTCTAGGGTGGCCGCCTTTATGGCCCATGCCGGAAGACATTTTCTTACTCATCCTCGCTCCACCTCCTGACCTTCCTGTGATGCAACAATTTCTTGATAGACAAGATTGTCCTTCAGTAATTGTTCATGTGTTCCGATACCAGCAATTTTTCCTTCATCTAGTACGATGATTTTATCACTATGCTTCACTGTGCTGATTCTTTGCGCCACAATGATTAGAGCGGCATGTGCTTTTTCGGCTTCTAAAGATGCCCGAAGCTTTGCATCTGTTTTATAATCGAGTGCTGAGAAACTATCGTCAAACAGATAGAATGACGGCTTTCTCACTAGCGCTCTTGCAATAGAGAGACGCTGCTTTTGACCACCAGATAGATTCGATCCACCCTGGTCAATTTCCGCATCGATGCCGCCATCTTTTTGTAAAACAAATTCTTCTGCCTGCGCCGTGCGCAGCGCCTGCCAGACGTCTTCATCGCTTGCATCCTGCCTGCCAAAGCGCACATTATCGGCAATGGTTCCACTAAATAAAACCGCTTTTTGAGAAACATAGCCCATCTGGCTTCTTAGTTTCTTCTGAGGCAGCTCTCTAATGTCTACACCATCTAGTGTAATCCGGCCTTCTGTTGCTTCGTAAAAGCGCGTCATTAGCTGGAGAAGGGTGGTTTTCCCTGATCCTGTACTTCCGATAATAGCTGTCGTTTCACCGGTTTTGGCTTCAAACGTAATGTCTTGAACCGCCGGCTTTTCCGCATTTGAGTAATAAAATGACACATCCTCAAAGCGAATGGATTGTGCGGGCGCGCGAAGGTCAGCAACCGTTGCTTCATTGTCTTGAATTTTCGGTTCCATGTTTAACACTTCGTTCATGCGTTTAGCTGATGCTTGTGCTCTTGGGACCATAATGAAACTCATTGACAGCATAATTAGTGCCATCAAAATCATCATCGCATATTGGATAAAGGCAATAAGATTCCCAACTTCCATCTCTCCGGCATCAATTCGGTTTGCACCAAGCCAGACAATGCCGATATTTGTGAAGTTCATGATGATGAGCATAAATGGAAACAAATAAGCCATTAAACGGTTGACTCTAAGACCGGTATCCTTGTAGGATGTGTTGGCTTCTTGAAAACGTTCCTTTTCATCATCTACACGGTTAAAAGCACGAATGACCCGGATGCCTGAAAGAGATTCTCGCATAATTAAATTCAGCCGGTCTGTTTTTTTCTGAAGCTGGCCAAAGAGCGGAATGGCTTTCCTCGATACTAAATAGATAAATCCGCCAAGAAGGGGAAGGGCTGCTAAAAAGATGAGAGACAGCACAGTATCGCGGGATACAGCCAAAATAATTCCGCCCACAAGCATGAGCGGGGCTCTCGTCATCATTTGTAAAATCATGATCGTAACATCTTGGACTTGTTTCACATCATTTGTCGATCTTGTAATAAAGGAAGACGTTCCGATCTTTTGAAATTCTTCTAGTGAAAATTGTTCAACATGCACAAATAACTGTCTTCTCATATCACGCCCGAAGCCAAGTGCAGTCTTTGAGGACAAGTAAGACTTCCAGATCGTGAGCAAGATGGCAAGTAAAGAACAAGCCACCATCCAGCCGCCAACCTTCCATATGTAAGCAATATCTCCTTGGACGATCCCGACATCGACGATATCTGCCGTAAGCGTCGGTAAATACAGCTGGAGCATACTGCTTAAAAAGGTGAGGATCACAATGGACACAACGGATAGCCGATATGGCTTTAAAAACGATAAAATTGATTTCATACAAATACCTTTCTTCCATATAGTGTGTTGTTCTGTAACTCATCATATACAAAGAGGGATTATTTCCACAAATGAAATGTCTTGTTTTAATGAATTATTTATATTGTTCAATTTTAGAAAAGAAATCCTTCACAAACACATAAAAATCATGAGCAGAAGGAGACATTTCTCTTGATTTAGAAGCAATAATTCCAACAGTTCTCCTCACCTGCGGAAAATCGATCGGAATTTTCGCTGTAAATCGCGGTGTGGTTTCATAAAAAGCACTTTCGGGTAATAAGGTAACGCCCATACCTGCTGATACGAGACCTTTAATGGCGTCTAAATCTTCTCCTTCAGATGAAATGGTTGGCTCATAGCCTGCCTGCTTACAAGCATCAACCGCAATTTGTCTCAGGACATATCCTTCCGGAAATAACACGAAATGATCTTTTCTTAAATCACTTAAATGAATACTCCTTTGTCCGCTAAAGGGGTGGCTGACAGGAAGCAAGGCATAAATGCTTTCTGAAAACAAAATATTTCCTTCAATTTGAGGATCGTTTGTCGGTACAGGTCCTAAAAAGGCAAGATCAATATCTCGATTTTTTACAGCTTCAATGAGAAATTTATAGGATCCTTGACGAAGTAAAAAATCGACCTCTGGGTATTCCTGCTTAAAGGCGGAAATGACAGAAGGCAGTACTTGGCTTGCTAGGCTAGTAGGAAAGCCGATATTGACGGTTCCTTTGTGCGGATCTAAATATTCATCAATTTGCTCTTTCGCATAATCAATGGCTTTTAGTGCCGTTCTGACATGATCTAAAAATTGTCTGCCGATCTTCGTTAATTTGATATTTCGTCCTTCTCGTTCGAATAAGGCCACTCCAAGTTCTTCTTCTAAATTCGCAATCTGCCGGCTGATAGCAGATTGGGCAACATGTAAGTTTTCAGCCGCTTCTGACACGTGTTCACGGTCTGCGACTTCTACAAAATAACGCAACTGACGAAGCTCCATTTTTACACTTCACACCCATCTATCTCAAAAAGAGATTGTTTTCATCTAAATTATATATTGTTTATATTAATTTGAAAACTTAAAATAAGTTACAGAGTTTGTGAGATTTTATTACTGTGAAAAAACGGATCTTTTAAACGGGGGAGAGAAACGATGACTTATAATCAACTACCACAACCACAAGGTCTCTACCGTCCTGAATTTGAACATGATGCATGTGGGATCGGACTGTACGCTCATTTAAAAGGGGAAGCGACACACAGCATCGTCAAAAAGGGATTACAAATGCTGTGCCAGCTTGATCACCGCGGCGGGCAAGGCAGTGATCCGTATACAGGTGATGGTGCCGGCTTAATGGTACAGCTGCCAGACGCTTTCTTTAGAAAAAGCTGCAAAGACTTTGCACTTCCTGAAAAGGGCCGTTATGGGGTAGGAATGGTCTTCTTTTCAAAAGAGGATGACGAGAAAACGCGTCAAGCCATCGAGCAAAAAATCAACGGATTCATTAAGCAAGAAGGTCAAACATTAATTGGCTGGAGAACAGTACCTGTTGATGCCGGGAAAATTGGTACTGTCGCAGCGAAGAGCTGCCCGGTTGTGAGGCAAGTCTTTATCGGGGCAAACGACAACATCACAGATCGTCTGTCATTTGAAAGAAAATTATATGTCATTCGTAAGCAGGCTGAGAACTGGGGAACAGCAGAGGAAAAGCAATTTTACTTTGTCAGCTTGTCGAGTCAAACCATTGTATACAAGGGGCTTTTAACATCAGATCAAGTCGATGCTTTTTATCTTGATCTTCAGGATGAAACATTTGTTTCTGCATTTTCACTTGTTCATTCACGATTTAGTACAAATACATTTCCTACATGGGAAAGGGCTCATCCAAACCGTTACTTGATTCACAACGGTGAAATTAACACATTAAGAGGAAACATCAATTGGATGAGAGCAAGAGAACAACAATTCGTGTCTGAAGCCTTCGGAGACGATTTAGACAAGATTTTGCCAGTGCTGAATGCAGACGGAAGTGATTCATCCATTTTAGACAATGCCTTTGAATTTTTCGTACTTGCAGGGCGAACTCCTGCTCATACAGCGATGATGCTGATTCCTGAGCCTTGGACGGAGAATACGCACATGTCAAAAGAGAAACGGGCATTTTATGAATACCATAGTTCTCTTATGGAGCCGTGGGATGGGCCAACAGCCATTTCCTTTACTGATGGTAAACAAATCGGTGCCATCTTAGATCGTAACGGATTAAGACCTGCGAGATACTACGTTACAAATGATGATCATATTATTTTCTCTTCTGAGGTCGGTGTGATCGACACAAATGAAGAGGATGTGAAGTATAAAGATCGTCTTGAGCCAGGTAAAATGCTGCTAATTGATTTAGAAGAAGGACGAATTATTTCTGACGAAGAAGTGAAATCTTCGATTGCAAATGAACTTCCTTATCAAAAATGGCTCGATGAAGAAATGGTTCACGTCAATCGCTCTGAAGAAAATTCAGAAAATTCTAGTATAATGGGTGATTTATTGACGCGCCAGCGTGCATTCCATTATACGTACGAGGACATTCAAAAATATTTAATTCCTTTACTAGAAGAAGGTAAGGACCCAATTGGTTCAATGGGAAGCGACACTCCGCTTGCTGTGTTATCAGATCGTGCGCAGTCTCTGTTCTCTTATTTCAAACAGCTGTTTGCTCAAGTCACGAATCCGCCAATTGATGCCATTCGTGAGCAGCTCGTCACATCAACCATGACTTGGTTAGGTGCTGAGGGAGATATTTTACATCCAAATGAATATTCATGCCGAAGAATTAAACTTTATACACCTGTTTTAACAAGCGGGCAGTTTAACGGCTTGAAAACGATTGTTCACAATGCCTTTAAAAGCAAAACGATTCATACACTTTTTACAGATGACCTAAGACGCGGTCTGGATGCAATGTTTGAAGAGGCAGAAAAAGCGATCCGTGAAGGTGTATCTTTATTAATCCTTTCCGATCGTGAAATGACGGAAGAAAAAGTGCCGATTCCACCACTTCTTGCATTAAGTGCACTGCATCAGCATCTTGTGCGTCAAGGCTTACGGACAAAGGTGAGTCTGATCGTTGAATCTGGAGAAGTAAGAGAGGTCCATCATTTTGCCGCACTGATTGGCTACGGAGCAGATGCCATTCATCCTTACCTTGTGTATGAAACGTACAAACAGTTGATTGCAGAAGAAGCGATCTCTTTCAGCTTTGATGAAGCAGTCACAAAATTTGGTAAAAGCGTAACCGAAGGTGTCGTCAAAGTCATGTCTAAAGTAGGAATTTCTACTGTGCAAAGCTACAGAGGAGCGCAAATCTTTGAAGCCGTCGGCATTAGTGAAGACGTCATTCAGGCGTATTTCACAGGAACAGCTTCTCAGCTTGGCGGGATTGACCTTGAGACCATTGCACATGAAGCAAAACTCCGTCATGAAGCGGGGTATCAGGCAGCGACTGACCAAACCCTCGAATCAGGAAGTGATTTCCAGTGGAGAAAAAATGGGGAGCACCATGCCTTTAATCCAAAAACGATTCATACGCTTCAGTGGGCATGCCGCAATGAAGATTACGATCTATTTAAGCAATATACAAAGGCTGCGGACGAAGAAAGAATCGGCTTCCTTCGAAATTTATTTGCTTTCCAGCCAAAACAAAAACCAGTTCGTTTGGAAGACGTTGAATCTGCTGAATCCATCGTGCGCCGGTTCAAGACAGGTGCCATGTCATTTGGATCTTTAAGTAAAGAAGCGCATGAAGCACTTGCCATTGCCATGAACCGAATTGGCGGTAAAAGTAACAGCGGAGAAGGCGGAGAAGATCCTGCGCGTTTTACAGTTGACGAGCACGGCGATGATCGCAGAAGTGCGATTAAACAAATTGCTTCTGGACGTTTTGGCGTAAAGAGCCATTATTTGGTCAATGCAGATGAACTGCAAATTAAAATGGCGCAGGGAGCAAAACCTGGAGAAGGCGGACAGCTGCCAGGTAATAAAGTATACCCTTGGGTTGCCGATGTACGCGGATCTACTCCAGGCGTCGGATTGATTTCACCACCGCCTCATCATGATATTTATTCCATCGAGGATTTGGCGCAGCTGATCCATGATTTGAAAAACGCCAACCGTGATGCCCGCATCAGCGTCAAGCTTGTGTCAAAAGCAGGCGTCGGTACGATTGCAGCAGGTGTTGCAAAAGGGACGGCGGATGTCATTGTAATCAGTGGATACGACGGCGGAACAGGAGCTTCGCCGAAAACAAGTATTAAACATACAGGACTTCCTTGGGAGCTTGGATTGGCAGAAGCGCATCAAACCCTTGTCTTAAACGGTCTTCGAGAGCGAGTCGTTCTTGAGACAGATGGCAAATTAATGACAGGACGCGATGTTGTCATGGCTGCGATTTTAGGAGCAGAAGAATACGGCTTTGCGACAGCTCCACTTGTTGTTTTAGGGTGCGTCATGATGAGAGCATGCCACTTAGATACTTGCCCAGTCGGTGTCGCAACTCAAAACCCTGAACTTCGCAAAAAATTTATGGGTGATCCTGATCACATTGTCAACTTCATGATGTTTATTGCAGAGGAAGTAAGAGAGATTTTAGCTGTACTTGGCTTTACATCAATGGATGAATTGATTGGGCGTACGGATGTTTTATCCGTGAGTGAAAGAGCAAAAGCACACTGGAAAGCAGGTCAGCTAGACCTTGAAACACTGCTTTATCAGCCAGAAGGAGCTCGTACATTCAGAACACCGCAAAATCATAAAATTGATGAATCACTGGATATGAATGAAATTCTCCCTTATGTACAGGAAGCGCTGAATCATCAAACACCGGTTGATCTATCATTGAATATTCGCAATATCAATCGTGTGGCGGGAACCATTACTGGAAGTGAAGTGTCTAAGCGCTACGGAGAAGAAGGCTTGCCAGAGGATACGATCACACTAAGGTTCACTGGTTCCGCAGGACAAAGCTTCGGCGCATTTGTACCAAAGGGCATGTCTCTTTATTTAACAGGTGATTCAAATGATTATATCGGCAAAGGACTCTCTGGAGGCAAAATTGCGGTTAAAACCTCTGATCACTTTGTACAAAATGGACATGAAAACGTCATTGTCGGAAACGTCGCATTCTACGGAGCGACAAGCGGAAAAGCCTTTATTAACGGACGTGCAGGTGAACGCTTTGCCGTTCGTAATTCAGGGGTGCATGTGGTCGTTGAAGGAATCGGTGATCACGGCTGTGAATACATGACAGGCGGGCGTGTCGTCATTTTAGGAGACGTCGGAAAAAACTTCGGTGCAGGCATGTCTGGCGGCGTAGCTTACGTCCATACATCCGATGCGAAACAGTTCAAAAGAATGTGCAACATGGAAATGATCATGTTTGAAAAACTCACAGATCACGATGAAGAGCAAGAAGTAAAACAGCTGATTAAAGAGCACCTTCACTATACAAACAGCGCAAAAGCTTCGGCACTTTTAGAAAACTGGGCGCAAGAAAAGGAACAATTCATCAAGGTCATTCCGAGAAATTACAAAATGATGCTTCAAAGTATTGAAGAACAAAAACAAGCGGGCCTTAGTCATGAAGAAGCTGTTATGTTCGCATTTGAAGCAAACACAAAACCGAAAAATCAAGAAACGGCAAACGGGCAAAAAGCAGCCCTCGCTCATTAAGAAAGGGGAGAGGACAATGGGCAAAGCAACAGGTTTTATGGATTATAAAAGAGAAAAGCCAAATGAACGTGACCCTCTCACTCGTCAAAATGACTGGAAAGAATATTCAGCTCCTTATACAGATGAGGTATTAAAACAGCAGGGTGCTAGATGTATGGATTGCGGAACACCGTTTTGTCAAATTGGGATGGAGATCAGAGGCGGCGTTTCTGGCTGCCCGATCTACAATTTAATTCCAGAATGGAACGATCTTGTCTATCGCGGGAGATGGAAAGAAGCGCTTGAAAGACTACAAAAAACGAACAATTTCCCTGAATTTACTGGGAGAGTATGTCCAGCGCCTTGTGAAGGGTCATGTACAGTCGCGATCAATGATCCAGCTGTTTCGATTAAAAATATCGAACGCACGATCATTGATAAAGGCTTTGAAAATGGCTGGATTACACCTAGAATTCCTTCAAGCCGTACAGGGAAAAAGATCGCCATTGTCGGATCAGGACCAGCAGGACTTGCAAGTGCTGATCAATTAAACCAAGCAGGTCATGCCGTTACAGTGTTTGAACGGTCTGACCGCCTTGGCGGACTGCTGACATACGGCATTCCAAACATGAAGCTGGACAAAGAAGTTGTTGAGCGCAGAGTCAAACTGCTAAGACAAGAAGGCATTGATTTTGTAACGAACACAGAAATCGGCGTGGATGTCACTGCCGATGAACTGAAAGAACAGTTTGATGCGGTCATCCTTTGTACAGGTGCACAAAAACAGCGTGACCTGTTAATTGAAGGCAGAGAAGCAAAAGGGATTCATCTGGCAATGGATTATTTAACACTTGCAACAAAAAGCATGCTTGATTCAGGATTTAAAGATAAAAACTTTATTGACGCAAAAGGTAAAGACGTGATTGTCATTGGCGGAGGAGATACAGGTGCTGACTGCGTCGCAACTGCACTTCGCCAAAAAGCAAAAAGTGTTGTTCAATTCGGAAAGCATCCAAAGCTTCCGGATACACGTGTAGGGGATAACATGTGGCCTGAACAGCCTTACGTCTTTTCACTCGATTATGCTTATGAAGAAGCACAAGCTAAGTTCGGGGAAGATCCGCGTCAATATTCCATTCAAACCACAAAAATTGTGGCAGATAAAAATGGAAAATTAAAAGAGCTTCATACGATTCAAATGGAAAAGGTGAAAAACGAACATGGGAAGTTTGAATTTCATGAGATTCCAGGGACAGAAAAAGTATGGCCGGCTCAGCTAGTCTTTATTGCAATTGGTTTTGAGGGAACTGAACAGCCACTCGTGAAACACTTTGGCGTGGACAGCAAAAACAATCGCATTGACGCAAAGTATGGGGAGTATACAACAAATGTAGAAGGCGTATTTGCAGCGGGAGATGCAAGACGCGGGCAAAGCTTGATTGTCTGGGCAATTAATGAAGGCAGACAAGTGGCGCACGAGGTAGACCGTTATTTAATGGGGAGTTCGATTCTGCCAAAATAGGTCAAACAAAGGGTGTTTACACATATAAAGAAAAAGCCATGGCCACTAGTTGGTCATGGCTTTTTATGATTCAGAAGATGTAATTTTACTTACTTCGTCATATTTAAAGGCTGAACGTACCGTGACAAACGCAGAAGTGCGCGTTACGCTTAAAGTAGCAACATATCACCCAAGCAACTATATGAAGACAAATGCAGCTTTTTCACCCGCAGAAGAGGAAGTGTGAACCGTCATAAGATGAAGAATCTGATGATTCTGGCATGACCTAAGAAACGAACGATGATTTAAAAATGAATGCTCACATTATGATCGTTGAGCAAAATTTGCCGTCGTCACACAACATGAAAAAAGGTAGCAAGGGAACAGTCCTGTACAGCCGCCAGAGTATGCGAGAAATAAAAACATGTATTTTAAATCTATGTTTAAATGATGGTACTTTCTAAAAATGATCACATGAGGGGTGTTTTATCATGAAAGAAAGACTCGTATTAGTGGGGAACGGTATGGCTGGTATTCGAAGCCTCGAAAACATTTTAAAAATTGACAGCGAACGATTTGAGATGACGGTATTTGGAAGCGAACCGCATCCCAACTATAACCGGATTCTTTTATCGAAGGTGCTTCAAGGAGATACGAAAATTGAAGATATTACACTAAATGATTGGAAATGGTATAAGGCGCATCATATTCAGCTTTTTACAAATGAAACCATTGTGAAGATCGATACAGAAAATCAAACAGTCACCAGTGATCAAGGACGGACCGTGCCTTATGACCGGTTGATTTTAGCAACTGGGTCACTTCCGTTTATTTTGCCGATTCCAGGAAGTGATAAAAAAGGTGTGACGGGTTTTCGGACATTGCAAGATACAGAGGAAATGGTCAATGTCTCTCACATGTACAAAAAAGCAGCAGTCATTGGGGGCGGGCTTCTTGGACTGGAAGCGGCACGCGGTCTACTTAACTTAGGCATGGAAGTGAATGTCATTCACCTCTGCTCTCATTTAATGGAACGCCAGCTAGACCCTACTGCAGGTCAGCTTCTCCAAAAAGCATTAGAGGAACAGGGTATGAACTTTCTATTTGGAAAACAGACAACTGAGATTTTAGGAGATACAAGAGTAGAAGGATTATCATTTTCAGATGGCTCAACACTTGAGACAGATCTCGTCGTCATGGCTGTAGGAATTAAACCAAGTAAAATGCTTGCAGAAATAAGCGGTCTTGAAGTGAATCAAGGCATTATCGTCAATGATTTCATGGAAACAAGTGTACCGGGCATTTATGCAGTCGGAGAATGTGCAGAACACAGGGGACAAACGTACGGTCTTGTTGCGCCTTTATACGATCAAGCGAATGTGCTTGCTGGGCATTTATGCGGCGTGAATTCTGCCCCATATGAAGGTTCTGTGATGTCAACACAGCTGAAAGTGTCAGGAGTTGATGTATTCTCTGCTGGTGATTTTATTGAAAACGATGAGAAAAAAGCGATCAAAATTTTTGATGAACAAAAAGGCATTTACCAAAAACTAGTCTTCCAGCAAAACCGTTTAGTTGGTGCCGTCATGTTTGGAGAAACAAATGATGGACCCCGCCTATTTTCGTACATTAGAGAAGGGGTAGATATGTCGGATATGGAGAAGGTATCTGTCCTAACCTCAAATGATTCAGCGCAAGAAAGCACGATTGAAAGCATGTCAAACGACCATATCGTTTGCGGCTGCAATGGGGTCTCAAAGGGTCAGATTGTGGAAGCCATTCATAAAGAAGGCTTAACAACACTTCAGGAAGTCAAGCAATGTACAAGTGCCTCACGATCATGCGGAGGCTGTAAACCTGTTGTCGAAGAGATTCTTTGGCACACGTTGGGCGAGGGTGCGAACCGAACAGCTCAAAAAGAAACCATCTGCGCCTGCACCACTCTTTCACGAGATGAGGTCATTCACGAAATCAAAGAGAAGGGCTTGCAGCATATCAAGGAAGTCATGAGCGTACTTGACTGGGCGACAGAGGAGGGCTGTTCAAAATGCCGACCTGCCCTGAACTACTATTTAGGCATGCTTCAACCTCTTGAGTACAAAGATGAAAGGAGCTCAAGATTTGTGAATGAACGCTTGCATGCCAATATTCAAAAAGATGGCACTTATTCAGTTGTTCCGAGGATGTACGGTGGCGTCACAAATGCAAATGACCTGAGAAAAATAGCTGATGTCGTCGACAAATATGAAATACCGCTTGTGAAAATGACTGGCGGTCAGCGTATTGACCTTCTAGGTGTCAAAAAAGAAGATTTACCTAAGGTGTGGGCAGACCTGGATATGCCTTCTGGTTATGCATATGGAAAATCTTTAAGAACGGTCAAAACTTGTGTTGGAGAACAATTTTGCCGGTTCGGCACACAGGACTCAATGGCTCTTGGCATTGCACTTGAAAAGAAATTCGAAGGTCTTGCGACACCGCATAAAGTCAAATTGGCTGTCTCTGCTTGCCCTAGAAATTGTGCAGAGTCTGGCATTAAGGACCTCGGCATTGTGGGAATTGATGGAGGATTCGAATTGTACGCTGGTGGAAATGGAGGCACGCACCTGCGGGCTGGCGATTTATTGATGAAGGTCAGTACAGCTGAAGAAGTAGAGGAAGTGGCAGCTGCATATCTTCAATATTACAGAGAAACGGCAAATTATTTAGAAAGAACCTCTGCTTGGGTTGAACGACTTGGATTAGATCATATTCAATCAGTACTTCTAGATGATGAGAAACGAGAAGCCTTGATCGAAAGAATGGACATCGCACTTTCAACATATGAAGAGCCTTGGCAGGAGCTTCGCGGGAGTCAAAAAGATTCGAAACAATTATTTCAAAAAGCGACGGCTTCTGTATCAATCAATTGAAGGGATGGGATCATATGACAGTTTCAGTTGTAAAAGTTCACATTGGCACCTTATCAGATTTTCCGCTGCAGCTAGGAAAAACAGTTGCAGCAGGTACTCTTGAATTAGCTGTTTTTCAAACCTCTAATCAGCAGTTCAAAGCCATTGAAAATCGCTGTCCTCATAAAGGCGGTGTACTAGCTGAAGGAATGGTCAGCGGGGATCATGTCTTCTGTCCAATGCATGATTGGAAAATCGAACTATCATCAGGGTATGTTCAAGCGCCAGATCATGGATGCGTTCAAACATATGAAACATTGGTTGAGGGGAACGAGGTCTTTGTTTTATTGCCCTCATAAGTCGTTTAGAACCTTCCTTTCATGTATATGCTGTATGTAAATAGAGCAAGAAAGGAAGGAATCTTCGTGCCGTTTCTTAGTATTTTGATCGAGCTCTTTATCGGGTTTTCCGCATTGTTTTTAATTACAAAATTATTAGGGAAAACACAATTTGCACAAATTACGCCGTTTGATTTTATTTCTGCACTAATTTTAGGGGAAATGGTCGGAAACGCCATTTTTGACCCAGAAGTCAAAATTCAGCACATTTTATTTGCTGTTGCGGTATGGGGTGTCCTCATCTACACAGTTGAATGGTTTTCACAGCGCTTTAAAGGGATTCGAGCCTTTTTAGAGGGGAGACCGACACTTGTCATTGATCAAGGGAAAATTCACTACAATCGTTTAAAGAAAAATATGCTTGATCTCAATCAGTTGCAGACATTAATTCGCGCGAAAGGTCATTTTGCCCTGAATGAAATTGAATATGCCATTTTGGAAACAGATGGATCGGTGAGCGTTCTTCCGAAAATGAAATACGCAACAGCCACCGCAGAAGATGTGAACGTGAAGGGAAAAGAAGTCAAATTGCCTAGAACGTTTATTATTGATGGTGAAATTTTAAAAAAAGATTTACAAGAAGCTGGTTTCGATGAAACATGGCTGAGAGAGCAATTAAAAAAGAAGCATATTTCTTCTTATCGAGACGTTCTATTTTGTGAATGGATTGAAAATGAAGGGATTTATGCGATGAAATATGAAAAGTCTAAAAAACACCCATAACATCAATAAGTGGGTGTTTTTTTGTGATTATCATGAATAGGATCAAAAAGAATGTTTGATTGAAAACGTTCACAAAGAGGAGGAAATGTATGATGAAGTATGGAAAGGTATGGCTTGTGGCCGTCTTGTCATTATTACTATTGAACTTAGATTCACTTCAAGCAGCCGATCATCAGAATCAAACAAATCGCGTCCTTGTGGTCGATCAAAAGGGAAATGGCTCGTTTCGAAACGTTCAGTCTGCCATTGATGCGATTCCAGTGAACAATCAACAGCGCGTAACGATCTATATTAAAAATGGTGTGTATAAAGAAAAAATCCTGCTTCCGCAAAATAAACCTTATGTGTCCTTTATCGGGGAAAACCAACACAAGACGATTCTAACGTATAATGATACAAATGCAAGTACTGGCAGCACAACAAATAGCTCAAGCACAATGATTCGTGCGAACGACTTTTACGCAGAAAATATCACCTTTCAAAATACGGCCGGCAGACATGCTGGTCAGGCAGTTGCACTGTACGTCTCTGGCGACCGGGCTGCGTTCAAACAAATACGTGTCTTAGGGTATCAAGATACACTTTATGCAACAGGAACAGGCCGCCAATATTATGAAAACTGCTATATCGAAGGAACGGTCGATTTTATTTTTGGATCAGCCACAGCTGTGTTTAAAAGAGCTGAAATAAGAAGTCTTGGAAATG
This sequence comes from Bacillus sp. MM09(2025), assembly GCF_050496725.1. Classification (NCBI taxonomy): domain Bacteria; kingdom Bacillati; phylum Bacillota; class Bacilli; order Caryophanales; family Bacillaceae; genus Bacillus; species Bacillus sp. MM09(2025). The sequence goes on along the minus strand of NZ_JBNWEN010000001.1, from coordinate 648,423 downwards.
GGTATATTACTGCAGCATCCACAACTGAAGCTCAAAGGTATGGCTATGTATTCATCGACTCTACATTGCAAAAGGGGACGGCTGCTGCTCAATCGGTTTATTTAGGACGTCCGTGGCGGCCTCATTCTGCTGTGACATTCCTCTATACACAAATGGATGATCATATAAAGGCAGAGGGATGGCATAACTGGGATAACCGTGATAACGAAATAACAGCAAGATATAAAGAATATGGATCGGCAGGGGCAGGAAGCAATTTGACAAACCGCGTAAAATGGTCCAGCATTTTAACGAAAAATGAAGCAAGTCAAATCACGGTGCAAGCTGTTCTTGGCGGAGCCGATGGCTGGAATCCAGAAAAAAGGTAAAGGGCTTGTCAGTTTTCGTCAAAGAAAGCTGACTTTTCTGTTTAAAAAACCTTTGAGAACAAACGTTCTTTTGTGTATAATGAACATATTCTTCTAAAATTGGCTGCGACAAAAAAGGAGGGATTCCGTGAAGCGTTTTTCACAGCTCTTGTTTTTACAAATATGTATCCTGTCGATTTTATTTCTCCCGTTTTCAGTAAAAGATGATCAACTTGTAGCTCGTAATGGCTCACTGCCATGGATGACAGCTTTAGATGAATTTATACGAACAGCACCTGATTTAGAAAGTGCAATCTCTGGCATCAGCGTCCGCGATACTTCTGACTCCTCTCTTCTTTATGAACATCAAGCCGATACGCGCCTTACTCCTGCTTCTAATATAAAACTGCTCACATCAGCTATCGCCCTTGATATACTTGGAGAAACACACACATTCCCTACAGACATCTGGATGGATGGTTCTATTCAAAAGAAAACGTTATATGGAAGCCTGTATCTACGTGGTACCGGAGATCCGACTTTATTAGAAGAGGATTTTGCAGCACTTGCCAAACAAGTGAAAAAGGCCGGAATACATACAATTCGCGGACAGCTTGCGGCTGATGATACTTGGTTTGATGACACAAGGTATTCGATTGATTTACCTTGGAGTGATGAAGATCAATATTACGGCGCTCAAATATCTGCTCTCACTGCTTCACCGAATGAGGATTATGATGCAGGAACGCTGATTCTCGAAGTCAAGCCAGGAAAGAAAGCAGGGCAGAAGGCCACCTATGACACGATCCCGAAGACTGACGTCGCTCAAGTTGTCAATCAAGTGAAAACTGTGCCAGAAGGCGGAAAGAAAAAAATATCTTTTAAGCGCTCTCACGGCACAAACAAAATTACGCTGACTGGGACGATTCCGCTAAAAGCATCTTCATCTAAACAATGGGTAGCATTATGGGAACCGACAACGTATGCTTTAGACTTAATGAAACGAGCATTAAAGGCTGAGGGTATTCAGCTGAAAGGATCACTCAAAACAAAACAAGTTCCTAAAAAAGCAAAAAAAATCGCTTCCCATTCGTCAATGCCTTTATCGGAGCTTCTTGTTCCGATGATGAAATTAAGCAATAATACACATGCAGAAATTCTGTTAAAAGAACTTGGCAAGCGGGTAAAGAACAAAGGAAGTTTTGACAAAGGGCTTGACGTGCTGAATGAACGTCTCCCTTCCTTTGGCATAGATTCATCTATGGCTGTGTTGAGAGACGGATCAGGCATATCACCCATTAATCTTGTTTCAGCAAACCAATTCACGTTATTTTTGACAAACATTCAAAAGGAAAAATGGTTTGACACCTATGTCAATGCACTTCCGTTAGCTGGGGCAAGTGAGCGTATGGTGGGAGGTACATTAAGAAACAGATTGAAAGAACCAGCTACACTAGAAAAAGTGCGTGCAAAAACAGGCTCGTTATCAACGGTCAGTACACTATCTGGGTATATTGAAACGCAGAGTGGAAAGACGCTCGCTTTTTCCATATTATTGAATCACCTCGTTGATGACGAAAAAGGTAAAGAGATAGAAGACCGCATTGTCAGCATATTAGCTGAGGATCTTTAGACAGAGAAGGAGAACCATCATGACGTTAGATAATAATCAATCTTTAGTAAAAACCATGTCGATCTTTCTAATTCCACTTTTATTAAGCAATATTTTACAATCAATCGGGCAGCTTGTGTCCATTGTGCTTGTCGGTAGATGGATTGGAGAGGATGCAGTAGCTGCAATTTCTGCATTCTTTCCGCTTTTCTTTTTACTTGTTTCTTTTTCCATTGGGATTGGATCAGGAAGCTCGATCCTCATTGGACAAGCGTATGGAGCAAAAAATGAGCAGAGATTAAAGGAAATTATAGGCACAACGCTTTCGTTCACTTTTTTAATTGGACTTTCTTTAGCTGTCATTGGAGGCTTTTTTGCAACTGATATTTTACATTTGATGGGGACACCTGCAAATATTGTGGAGGAAAGTGCGGCATATGCCAGAATCCTATTCATCTCCATGCCGGTCTTATTTCTTTATTTTGTCTATACGACCTTTTTACGTGGAACAGGAGATTCAAAAACACCATTTTATTTCTTAATGATTAGTACTGGAACAAATATTTTATTGCTGCCGATTTTATTATTTGGCTGGCTCGGTCTACCGGCATTTGGTTTATATGGTGCTGCGTATTCTTCAGTGATTTCTACAATCGTTACGTTTATCATTCTGCATATCTATCTTTATAAAACAAAGCATCCGCTGCGCATTGATGCGTTGGTTAGAAAGCATTTATTGATGAAAGGGGATTTATTAAAAACGTTATTAAAGTTAAGTATCCCTTCTAGTATTAATATGATTCTGATTTCTTTATCAGAAATTGCTGTCATTTCTTTTGTAAACGATTATGGATCACAGGCAACAGCAGCCTATGGCGTTGTCAACCAAGTCGTAAGTTATGTACAGATGCCCGCAGTGAGCCTTGGTATTGCGGTTTCTATTTTCGCAGCACAATTCATTGGCGCAGGAAACATGAATCGTTTGAAAGATGTCATTAAAATTGGTCTGGGGCTAAACTTTGCGATAGGCGGATTGATTATTATTTTCGTCTATATTTTCGCACCGCAAATTTTATCTATCTTTTTAACAGATCCTGCAACGATTGATATTGCATATAGTTTGGTCGTGATTACACTATGGAGCTATCTCATTTTTGGAACGGCGCAAATCGTTGCAGCCACAATGAGAGCAAGTGGAACCGTTCTATGGCCGACCATCTTTAGTATTTGTTCCATTTGGCTTGTTGAAGTACCAGTGGCTTATGTGCTATCACACCACACATCGCTTGGGATCAAAGGAATCTGGATAGGATATCCTGCAGCCTTTTTTGTAAACTTATTCCTCCAATATAGCTATTATCGATTGGTTTGGAAGAAAAAGCAGATTGTTGCACTTGTCCAATCATAATGTGAGCCTATCATCGGGCATATACATACGAAGATCGATTACTTTTTAGGGGGTCTGATCTTCTATGTTTTTAAACCAAAGAAGTGAGCTCGGCTCGTATAATATCGGTGATTTCACTTATGCCGGACCAGATTTTCAAGTGTTGACTTGGGGAGAAGGAACGACACTGAATGTGGGAAAGTTTTGTTCCATTGCAAACGAAGTAAAAGTTTTTCTTGGTGGTGAACATCGAACAGATTGGGTCACGACGTATCCCTTTAATCAAATTTTCACAGATGCAGCTCATATTGAAGGGCATCCACGATCAAAAGGAGATGTGTGTATAGGGCACGATGTTTGGATTGGATATGGAGCAACGATCATGTCAGGAGTACATATAGGAAATGGGGCAGTCATTGGAGCAAATAGTCTGATTACAAAAGATGTGCCACCATATGCGATTGTAGCAGGGAACCCGCAGCGGCTCATGAAATATCGGTTTTCTTCTGATATCATTGAAAAACTTCAGTTGTTAGAATGGTGGAATTTAGAGTTTTCAATCATACAGTCTGTTTTTCATCTCTTGCAATCTGATGATATTGAACATTGTATAAGCGTTATTGAAGATAAAAAAAGAAAGGCCGACTGAGCCTTTCTTTTTTTTATCTTAGTTTTACTTAGCTGAGTCTGATGATGGTAAGCGATGCACCGGTTGCACCACCACCTACTAGAATAGCTGTTACAACCGCACCGAAAAATTGTAATGAAATCGTATTTCCTGCTGTTAAATTGACAATAACTGTATTGTTGATAAATGAAGTAGAAATAACAGGTGATTGAACTGAACCAGAAATTGTAGTTGTTCCATTTAAAAGCAAACGTGTATTAATCAAAAGTGCTGTAGTGGTGTTGACTTGATACGTAATATAATATTTACCAGTTTGTGGAACGGTGAAAACAGTACTTGTGCCGTTTGCTGTAAAACCAGTAATATTTTGAAAGTTTGGTAAGGGAATATTGGTTCCCCCGGCTACAGTAACAATGGTAGGACCAGAACTATTAGCAGCATAAAGTGCTGTATCCGTAAAACCACCTGTTCCAGTAGCCCCAGTAACACCTGTAACGCCAGTAGGTCCTGTAATTCCCGTAGCTCCAGTAGGCCCGGTTGCACCAGTGATCCCTGTGGATCCAGTAGCCCCAGTTGCACCAGTGATCCCTGTGGATCCAGTAGCCCCAGTTGCACCAGTGATCCCTGTGGATCCAGTAGGCCCAGTTGCACCAGTGATCCCTGTGGATCCAGTAGGCCCAGTTGCACCAGTGGTTCCTGTGGATCCAGTAGGCCCAGTTGCACCAGTGATCCCTGTGGATCCAGTAGCCCCAGTTGCACCAGTGATCCCTGTGGATCCAGTAGGCCCAGTTGCACCAGTGATCCCTGTGGATCCAGTAGCCCCAGTTGCACCAGTGATCCCTGTGGATCCAGTAGGCCCGGTTGCACCAGTGATCCCTGTGGATCCAGTAGGCCCGGTTGCACCAGTGATCCCTGTGGATCCAGTAGCCCCAGTTGCACCAGTGATCCCTGTGGATCCAGTAGGCCCAGTTGCACCGGTGGTTCCTGTGGATCCAGTAGGCCCGGTTGCACCGGTGGTTCCAGTTAGTCCTGCTGCAGCTAGTAATGTGTAGTCTGGGGAAGTATCTGGTGTACCTGACGGTGGTGTAGTATTTACTACATACGTACTGCCATTAAAGGTCACTACTTGCCCTACTTGGTAATTAGGGCTGACTACAGGATCAGCCGCTACAATTCCTGCTAAGCCTGCACCAGTGGCTCCAGTAGGACCTGTATCTCCAGTTGCCCCAGTTGCGCCAGTGGCACCAGTAGGACCGGTATCTCCGGTTACACCAGTAACTCCAGTAGGACCTGTATCTCCAGTAGGTCCGGTATCACCAGTTGCACCAGTGCCTCCAGTAGGTCCGGTATCTCCAGTTACACCAGTAGCTCCAGTAGGTCCGGTATCTCCAGTTGCACCAGTAACTCCAGTAGGACCGGTATCACCAGTTGCGCCAGTTACACCAGTAGCACCAGTAGGTCCGGTATCTCCAGTTGCGCCAGTAGCTCCAGTAGGACCGGCATCACCAGTTGCACCAGTAACTCCAGTAGGACCTGTATCTCCAGTTGCGCCAGTTACACCAGTAGCACCTGTATCACCAGTATCACCAGTAGGTCCCGTTGGACCGGTATCTCCAGTGGCACCAGTGGCACCAGTTGCCCCAGTGGCTCCAGTAGGACCTGTATCTCCAGTTGCCCCAGTTGCGCCAGTGGCACCAGTAGGACCAGTATCTCCAGTTGCGCCAGTGGCTCCAGTAGGTCCCGTATCACCAGTTGCACCAGTTGCACCAGTAGGACCGGTGTCTCCGGTTACACCAGTAACTCCAGTAGGTCCCGTTGGACCTGTATCACCAGTTACACCAGTGGCTCCAGTAGGACCGGTATCTCCAGTTACACCAGTGGCTCCAGTAGGACCGGTATCTCCAGTTACACCAGTGGCACCAGTAGGTCCGGTATCACCAGTTGCGCCAGTAGCCCCAGTAGGACCTGTATCACCGGTTGCACCAGTGGCTCCAGTAGGACCGGTATCACCAGTTACACCAGTGGCTCCAGTAGGACCGGTATCTCCAGTTGCACCAGTATCACCAGTAGGTCCGGTATCTCCAGTTGCACCAGTGGCTCCAGTAGGTCCCGTTGGACCAGTATCGCCAGTTACACCAGTGGCTCCAGTAGGTCCGGTATCTCCAGTTGCACCAGTGGCTCCAGTAGGTCCGGTATCTCCAGTTGCACCAGTAACTCCAGTAGGACCGGTATCTCCGGTTACACCAGTAGGACCGGTATCACCAGTTACACCAGTAACTCCAGTAGGACCTGTATCACCAGTTGCGCCAGTATCACCAGTAGGTCCCGTTGGACCAGTATCTCCAGTTACACCAGTAGCACCAGTAGGACCTGTATCTCCAGTTGCGCCAGTAGCCCCAGTAGGACCGGTATCTCCAGTTACACCAGTAGCGCCAGTAGGACCTGTATCTCCAGTTGCCCCAGTTGCACCAGTAGGACCAGTATCTCCAGTTGCCCCAGTTACACCAGTGGCACCAGTAGGTCCGGTATCTCCAGTTACACCAGTAGCTCCAGTAGGTCCGGTATCTCCAGTTGCACCAGTAACTCCAGTAGGACCGGTATCACCAGTTGCGCCAGTTACACCAGTAGCACCAGTAGGTCCGGTATCTCCAGTTGCGCCAGTAGCTCCAGTAGGACCGGCATCACCAGTTGCACCAGTAACTCCAGTAGGACCGGTATCTCCAGTTGCGCCAGTTACACCAGTTGCACCTGTATCACCAGTATCACCAGTTGCACCAGTAGGACCGGTGTCTCCGGTTACACCAGTAACTCCAGTAGGTCCCGTTGGACCTGTATCACCAGTTACACCAGTGGCTCCAGTAGGACCGGTATCTCCAGTTACACCAGTGGCACCAGTAGGTCCGGTATCACCAGTTGCGCCAGTAGCCCCAGTAGGACCTGTATCACCGGTTGCACCAGTGGCTCCAGTAGGACCGGTATCACCAGTTACACCAGTGGCTCCAGTAGGACCGGTATCTCCAGTTACACCAGTAGCACCAGTAGGTCCGGTATCTCCAGTTGCGCCAGTAGCTCCAGTAGGACCGGCATCACCAGTTGCACCAGTAACTCCAGTAGGACCTGTATCTCCAGTTGCGCCAGTTACACCAGTAGCACCTGTATCACCAGTATCACCAGTAGGTCCCGTTGGACCTGTATCACCAGTTACACCAGTGGCTCCAGTAGGACCGGTATCTCCAGTTACACCAGTGGCACCAGTAGGTCCGGTATCACCAGTTGCGCCAGTAGCTCCGGTATCTCCAGTTACACCAGTAACTCCAGTAGCACCTGTATCACCAGTAGCACCAGTAGGTCCGGTATCTCCAGTTGCACCAGTATCACCAGTAGGTCCGGTATCTCCAGTTGCACCAGTGGCTCCAGTAGGTCCCGTTGGACCAGTATCGCCAGTTACACCAGTGGCTCCAGTAGGTCCGGTATCTCCAGTTGCACCAGTGGCTCCAGTAGGTCCGGTATCTCCAGTTGCACCAGTAACTCCAGTAGGACCGGTATCTCCGGTTACACCAGTAGGACCGGTATCACCAGTTACACCAGTAACTCCAGTAGGACCTGTATCACCAGTTGCGCCAGTATCACCAGTAGGTCCCGTTGGACCAGTATCTCCAGTTACACCAGTAGCACCAGTAGGACCGGTATCTCCAGTTGCGCCAGTAGGACCGGTATCTCCGGTTACACCAGTAACTCCAGTTGCGCCAGTAGCCCCAGTAGGACCTGTATCACCGGTTGCACCAGTGGCTCCAGTAGGTCCCGTTGGACCGGTATCTCCAGTTACACCAGTGGCTCCAGTAGGACCGGTATCTCCAGTTACACCAGTGGCACCAGTAGGTCCGGTATCTCCAGTTGCACCAGTAACTCCAGTAGGACCGGTATCTCCGGTTACACCAGTAGGACCGGTATCACCAGTTACACCAGTAACTCCAGTAGGACCTGTATCACCAGTTGCGCCAGTATCACCAGTAGGTCCCGTTGGACCAGTATCGCCAGTTACACCAGTAGCACCAGTAGGACCGGTATCTCCAGTTGCGCCAGTAGCCCCAGTAGGACCAGTATCTCCAGTTACACCAGTAGCGCCAGTAGGACCTGTATCTCCGGTTACACCAGTAACTCCAGTAGGACCGGTATCTCCAGTAGGTCCGGTATCTCCAGTTGCACCAGTGCCTCCAGTAGGTCCGGTATCACCAGTTGCGCCAGTAGCACCAGTAGGTCCGGTATCTCCAGTTACACCAGTAGCTCCAGTAGGTCCGGTATCTCCAGTTGCACCAGTAACTCCAGTAGGACCGGTATCTCCAGTTGCGCCAGTGGCTCCAGTAGGACCGGTATCTCCAGTTACACCAGTGGCTCCAGTAGGTCCCGTTGGACCTGTATCACCAGTTACACCAGTGGCTCCAGTAGGACCGGTATCTCCAGTTACACCAGTGGCACCAGTAGGTCCGGTATCTCCAGTTGCGCCAGTAGCTCCGGTATCACCAGTTACACCAGTTACACCAGTAACTCCAGTAGGACCGGTATCACCAGTTGCGCCAGTGGCACCAGTAGGTCCGGTATCACCGGTTGCACCAGTGGCACCAGTAGGTCCCGTTGGACCTGTATCACCAGTTACACCAGTGGCACCAGTAGGACCGGTATCTCCAGTTACACCAGTGGCACCAGTAGGTCCGGTATCTCCGGTTACACCAGTAACTCCAGTAGGTCCCGTTGGACCTGTATCACCAGTGGCACCAGTTGATCCTTCTGCAGCCAGTAATGTGTAGTCTGGGGAAGTATCTGGTGTACCTGACGGTGGTGCAGTATTTACTACATACGTACTGCCATTAAAGGTCACTACTTGCCCTACTTGGTAAGTAGGACTGACTACCGGATCAAACGTTTCAATTCCTGTTAATCCTGCACCAGTAGCCCCAGTAGGACCGGTATCACCGGTTGCACCAGTAGCGCCAGTAGGACCTGTATCTCCAGTTGCCCCAGTGGCTCCAGTAGGACCTGTATCTCCAGTTGCACCAGTTGCGCCAGTGGCACCAGTAGGACCGGTATCTCCGGTTACACCAGTAACTCCAGTAGGACCGGTATCACCAGTTGCGCCAGTAGCACCAGTAGGTCCGGTATCTCCAGTTACACCAGTAGCTCCAGTAGGTCCGGTATCACCAGTTGCACCAGTGCCTCCAGTAGGTCCGGTATCTCCAGTTACACCAGTAGCTCCAGTAGGTCCGGTATCTCCAGTTGCACCAGTAACTCCAGTAGGACCGGTATCACCAGTTGCGCCAGTTACACCAGTAGCACCAGTAGGTCCGGTATCTCCAGTTGCGCCAGTAGCTCCAGTAGGTCCGGTATCTCCAGTTACACCAGTAACTCCAGTAGGACCGGCATCACCAGTTGCACCAGTAACTCCAGTAGGACCTGTATCTCCAGTTGCGCCAGTTACACCAGTAGCACCTGTATCACCAGTTGCACCAGTAACTCCAGTAGGACCTGTATCTCCAGTTGCGCCAGTTACACCAGTAGCACCTGTATCACCAGTTGCACCAGTAGGTCCCGTTGGACCGGTATCTCCAGTGGCACCAGTTGCACCAGTAGGTCCCGTTGGACCTGTATCACCAGTTACACCAGTAGGACCGGTATCTCCGGTTACACCAGTAACTCCAGTAGGACCTGTATCACCAGTTACACCAGTAGCGCCAGTAGGTCCGGTATCTCCAGTTGCACCAGTAGCTCCAGTAGGTCCGGTATCTCCAGTTGCACCAGTAACTCCAGTAGGACCTGTATCTCCAGTTGCCCCAGTTGCGCCAGTTGCACCAGTAGGACCGGTATCTCCGGTTACACCAGTAACTCCAGTAGGACCTGTATCTCCAGTTGCGCCAGTTACACCAGTAGCACCTGTATCACCAGTAGCACCAGTAGGTCCCGTTGGACCGGTATCTCCAGTGGCACCAGTAGCACCAGTAGGTCCGGTATCTCCAGTTACACCAGTTGCACCAGTAGGTCCCGTATCACCAGTAGCACCAGTTGCACCAGTAGGTCCCGTATCACCAGTTGCACCAGTGGCACCAGTAGGACCAGTATCTCCAGTTGCGCCAGTGGCTCCAGTAGGACCGGTATCTCCAGTTACACCAGTAGGTCCCGTTGGACCAGTATCTCCAGTTACACCAGTGGCTCCAGTAGGTCCCGTATCACCAGTTGCACCAGTTGCACCAGTAGGACCTGTATCTCCGGTTACACCAGTAACTCCAGTAGGTCCCGTTGGACCTGTATCACCAGTTACACCAGTGGCTCCAGTAGATCCGGTATCTCCAGTTGCGCCAGTAGCCCCAGTAGCCCCAGTAGGACCTGTATCACCGGTTGCACCAGTGGCTCCAGTAGGTCCCGTTGGACCTGTATCACCAGTTACACCAGTGGCTCCAGTAGGTCCGGTATCACCAGTTACACCAGTGGCACCAGTAGGACCGGTATCTCCAGTTGTGCCAGTAGCTCCGGTATCTCCAGTTACACCAGTAACTCCAGTAGGACCTGTATCTCCAGTTGCGCCAGTTACACCAGTAGCACCTGTATCACCAGTAGCACCAGTAGGTCCCGTTGGACCGGTATCTCCAGTGGCACCAGTAGCACCAGTAGGTCCGGTATCTCCAGTTACACCAGTTGCACCAGTAGGTCCCGTATCACCAGTTGCACCAGTTGCACCAGTAGGTCCCGTATCACCAGTTGCACCAGTGGCACCAGTAGGACCAGTATCTCCAGTTGCGCCAGTGGCTCCAGTAGGACCGGTATCTCCAGTTACACCAGTAGGTCCCGTTGGACCAGTATCTCCAGTTACACCAGTGGCTCCAGTAGGTCCCGTATCACCAGTTGCACCAGTTGCACCAGTAGGACCTGTATCTCCGGTTACACCAGTAACTCCAGTAGGTCCCGTTGGACCTGTATCACCAGTTACACCAGTGGCTCCAGTAGATCCGGTATCTCCAGTTGCGCCAGTAGCCCCAGTAGCCCCAGTAGGACCTGTATCACCGGTTGCACCAGTGGCTCCAGTAGGTCCCGTTGGACCTGTATCACCAGTTACACCAGTGGCTCCAGTAGGTCCGGTATCACCAGTTACACCAGTGGCACCAGTAGGACCGGTATCTCCAGTTGTGCCAGTAGCTCCGGTATCTCCAGTTACACCAGTAACTCCAGTAGCACCTGTATCACCAGTAGGTCCGGTATCTCCAGTTGCACCAGTGGCTCCAGTAGGTCCGGTATCTCCAGTTGCACCAGTGGCTCCAGTAGGTCCGGTATCTCCAGTTGCACCAGTAACTCCAGTAGGACCGGTATCTCCGGTTACACCAGTATCACCAGTAGGACCGGTATCACCAGTTACACCAGTAACTCCAGTAGGACCTGTATCTCCAGTTACACCAGTAGCGCCAGTAGGTCCCGTATCACCAGTTGCACCAGTAGCCCCAGTAGGACCGGTATCTCCGGTTACACCAGTAACTCCAGTAGGTCCCGTTGGACCTGTATCACCAGTTACACCAGTGGCTCCAGTAGATCCGGTATCTCCAGTTGCGCCAGTAGCCCCAGTAGCCCCAGTAGGACCTGTATCACCGGTTGCACCAGTGGCTCCAGTAGGTCCCGTTGGACCTGTATCACCAGTTACACCAGTGGCTCCAGTAGGTCCGGTATCTCCAGTTACACCAGTGGCACCAGTAGGACCGGTATCTCCAGTTGTGCCAGTAGCTCCGGTATCTCCAGTTACACCAGTAACTCCAGTAGCACCTGTATCACCAGTAGGTCCGGTATCTCCAGTTGCACCAGTGGCTCCAGTAGGTCCGGTATCTCCAGTTGCACCAGTGGCTCCAGTAGGTCCGGTATCTCCAGTTACACCAGTAGCGCCAGTAGGACCAGTATCTCCAGTTGCACCAGTAGCGCCAGTAGGACCTGTATCACCAGTTGCCCCAGTGGCTCCAGTAGGACCTGTATCTCCAGTTGCCCCAGTTGCGCCAGTGGCTCCAGTAGGACCTGTATCTCCGGTTACACCAGTAACTCCAGTAGGACCGGTATCTCCAGTAGGTCCGGTATCACCAGTTGCACCAGTGCCTCCAGTAGGTCCGGTATCACCAGTTGCGCCAGTAGCACCAGTAGGTCCGGTATCACCAGTTGCACCAGTGCCTCCAGTAGGTCCGGTATCACCGGTTGCACCAGTGGCACCAGTAGGTCCCGTTGGACCTGTATCACCAGTTACACCAGTGGCTCCAGTAGGACCGGTATCACCAGTTACACCAGTGGCACCAGTAGGTCCGGTATCTCCGGTTACACCAGTAACTCCAGTAGGTCCCGTTGGACCGGTATCTCCAGTGGCACCAGTTGATCCTTCTGCAGCCAGTAATGTGTAGTCTGGGGAAGTATCTGGTGTACCTGACGGTGGTGCAGTATTTACTACATACGTACTGCCATTAAAGGTCACTACTTGCCCTACTTGGTAAGTAGGACTGACTACCGGATCAAACGTTTCAATTCCTGTTAATCCTGCACCAGTAGCCCCAGTAGGACCTGTATCACCGGTTGCACCAGTGGCTCCAGTAGGTCCGGTATCACCAGTTGCACCAGTAGGACCGGTATCGCCAGTTGCCCCAGTAGCACCAGTAGGTCCCGTTGGACCAGTATCGCCAGTTACACCAGTTGCCCCAGTAGCACCTGTATCACCAGTTGCACCAGTAACTCCAGTAGGACCTGTATCACCAGTTGCCCCAGTATCACCAGTAGGACCAGTATCTCCAGCTGCACCAGTGGCTCCAGTAGGACCTCTTTTTACAATCTTATTATTTGTTTTTTTCCGTCCTTTTGCTTTAGCACAAGTGCTGTGATGTTTAACAACTTTTTTCTTTTTACATTCTCGTTTAAGAAGAGGGCAATCATCAAGTAGAGGTCTATCGTGACGAGATTTTCTGTAGTGAGGTTGCCAATCATGCTTTTTTCCGCAAAAGGGACATTTGTTATCGTACTGATTATACAAATTCCCCATCTCCTAAAAGTTAATATTTTATTCTATGTAGAAATTTAAAAAGCGGAATTGAGCTAAATGATATTTTTTAGTTCGAAGTTCATCGAATCAAATGATTTAAAAATTAAATCGTTTTATGTTATGGTGTTGAAAGTATGAAACTAGTATGATTTTTGACAGAAATGGGGACATCATTTATGAGTCAATCAGTTTTACAACACGCAGCATATTCCGTGTTAAATTTATCCTCTGTAACAGAAGGTGGCACAATCAAAGAGTCATTTGAACATAGTATGGATTTAGCAAAAAAAGCTGAGAAGTGGGGCTACCATAGATATTGGCTTGCGGAGCACCATAATATGGAAGGGGTTGCGAGCTCAGCAACGTCTGTCTTAATTGGACATATTGCTGGAGGGACTGAAAAGATCCGGGTTGGTTCTGGGGGGATTATGCTTCCAAACCATTCTTCACTCGTCATTGCAGAACAATTTGGAACACTGGAGACTTTGTATCCAGGGAGAATTGATTTAGGTCTAGGTAGGGCACCAGGAACAGATCAGTTAACAGCAAGGGCACTTAGACGTAATCTTCATAATGGGGAGGATTTCCCTGAACAGCTTGAAGAACTTCGGCAATATTTCAAACCGACCGGTCATGTCAAAAAACATGTAAGAGCTGTTCCGGGAGAGGGGCTAGATATTCCGATTTGGCTTCTTGGTTCAAGTGGTTTTAGTGCAAGGCTTGCAGGAGAACTTGGGCTGCCATTTGCCTTTGCGGCACATTTCTCACCTAAAAATACCATTCCTGCATTAGAATTATACAGACAGTCATTTCAACCTTCAGATGTGTTAAAAGAACCTTATGCGATGGTTGGTGTGACGGTTTTTGCTGCTGATCATACAGAGAGAGCTGAGTATTTGGCGACGTCTCATTATCAGCGATTTTTGAGCCTCATTCGTAATACACCAGGAAAACTTAAAGCCCCTGTTGAAAATATGGATGGGCTGTGGAGTCCATATGAGAAGGCAATGGTGGACGAACAATTAAGTTCGACGATGATCGGGGATAAACAAAAGGTGAAAAAAGAGTTAGCAGCCTTTATTGAGGCGACTCAAGCAGATGAAGTCATGATTAATTCTGATATGTTTGACCATCAAGAAAGAATGCGTTCTTATGAAATCATTGCAGAGATATTTCAGGAGGAACAAGAAAAATAAGAATTTAAAAAAGAACTGCAAAGAGCAGTTCTTTTTTATTTATGCTTTAGTAAACACGCGAAATGGTTGTCCTACTGGCAGTACTGTACGACCGAAATGTGTATTGAGTACAACAGCTGCAGAACCATAAAATGAAAGAAGAGAAATAATTAATTCTGCAATACCAGCAATCGTATGAGTTACATCATACATCACACCAAACGAGCTAAGGGAAAGGCCGATGAATAAGAAATCAATAAAGACGAAAATCAAAAACAATACTTTATGTGTTTCCATTGCACCGATCGTCATAAATAAGCTGAAAATCAAATAACCAATAAAAGCAAAACCTAGTTGTTTTGGGTCCGCAGCTTCCGCAAGCGTTTTCCCAAAAACGCCAGCTTGAATGATCCAAGTCGTTCCAACGCCCATCCAAAAAAGACCGAATGCGCCGAAGGCAGTGGCTCCAAAAATATTATGATGCTTTGAATCTTGTATGGACGCGATGAGTTGCGCGATTCCTCCAAGGAAGATAGCCCAAGGTAAAATAAGGGATGTGCCATCTGTGATTCCTAGTTTTTGTGAAGACGCAACAAGCGTCACCATTGCTAAACCAAACAAACCAAGTGGTGTTGGGTCTGCAATTGATAATCGAATTGCTTGAACATTTTGTTTTTCCATAATGACCTCCTACAATTTGCACTTACAAAAGATACTCGAATTCGATAGAAACGTCAAGCTCTTTTTTAGTAGACACTTGCAACGTCTTCCAAATAAATCTATATTTAATACATAATACATGTGATAGAAAAAGAGGGATTAGAATGAGTAAAGGCTTAGCTGGAAAAACCATTGCCATATGCGGCACAAGAAAAACAGAAGAAATGAGTACACTTGTTGAAAAGCAAGGAGGACAAGCTGTTATTCGTTCTCTTCAGGGCACTGTATTTTTAGCCAAAGAGGAGTTAAAGCCAGGCATAGAAACCTTTGTAAAGAAGGGAGCTGACTGGGTGATTTTAACAACGGGTATTGGTACAGATACATTAATTGAAAGTGCAGAAGAATTGCAACTTGGAGAAGAATTTATGAATAATTTATCAAATGCTCATATTGCTTCAAGAGGATACAAAACGTTCGCGGCTCTAAAAAAACACGGAATTCAGCCCGATGTGTCTGATGAAGACGGAACCGTTCGTGACCTTATTTCAAAGTTAGAAGACAAAGAGCTGCAAGGTAAACGTGTCATGGTGCAGCTTCACGGCGAAAATGCACCAGCTCTCATCGACTTTTTACATAAGAAGGGAGCAGACGTTTTGCAGCTCATGCCGTATCAGCACACGCCCCCTGAACCAGAGGCGGCTGACACTTTGCTTCATGAAATGAAAGAAGGGAAGGTCCATGCCGTCTGCTTTACAACTGCTGTTCAGGTTCAATCCTTTTTCAAACTAGCAGAAGAATGGGGCAAAAAAGAAGAGCTGCAACATCTATTCGAGCAGCATGTATTAGCTGTTGCTGTCGGAAAAGTCACAGCTGAAGCTTTAAAAGAAGAGGGAGTCAGCCGAATTCTTGCCCCTGAATTTGAGAGAATGGGTGCAATGATTATAGAATTATCTCAGTATATGAAAAAACAATCGACACACTCATAGAAAAAACGCCTTTCACATGATGAGTGAAAGGCGTTTTCGTTAGATTGTCCGTTTTCGATTCGTGCGAATTTTTTTCAAAACGAAATATAGCACAATCAGGACAATGGCAATCGCCATAATTGGTGTTGTATACGTATGAGCGACACTTTGAATGTGGTCCCATTTTGTTCCAAGCTGCATACCGAGGTAAATAAAAAGGATAGACCAAGGGATGGCGGCTAATCCGGTCAGAAGAACAAATTTGAGAAATGGCATCTTTGCAATACCAGCTGGAATCGAGATCGCATGGCGCACGACTGGGATAAACCGGGCTGTAAATACGACGCCTGTTCCATATCGGTCAAACCAGCGTTCTGCCGTGGCAATATGATGCTCATGGATGAATAAATACTTCCCATACTTTGTTAAAAAAGGTCTGCCGCCGTAAAGGCCGATCCAGTAAATAAAGCACTGGGCCAGCGTTCCTCCAATGACCCCAGCGATGACGGCTCCAACAAAACCAATGCTTCCTGTTGACACCATATATCCGCCGTAGGCAAGTACAATTTCACTCGGAATAATTTCAATCATCAGTCCAAGTGCAACACCTGCGTAACCAAGGCTTGTCAGCCAGGTTAAAATTTCATTAAACAAGGTTCCCATTCATTTCACTCTGCCTTTAAATACGAATTTTCTTCAAGCATCCTTATAAGAGCCTATGCTTGTTTTGCTTCTCTCATGAGTATGCTTTGCATATATGCTAGCATGGCTGGCCGCATATCATGACGTATCAATCCGATTTCAGCCGTTGCCTTAAATGAACCGAGCTTATCACCAACGTCAAATCTTATCCCATCTAGTTGTTTTGCATAAATGGGTGATTCATGTGCAATGATTTTCAGCGCATCTGTCAGCTGGATTTCGTTTCCGGCACCTCTCTCGATTCCTAGTAATATAGGTGTTAAAAGGTCCCTGCCCATTATGGCTAAATCGGAAGGAGCATCATGAATAGCTGGCTTTTCCACTAAGTCTGTGACTTCAAACACTAGACCGTCTATTCTAGCTGGTCTTATCATACCATATTTGCTGACATCTAGACGATCCACTTGCTGGACGCCAATGACCTCTATTTGTTTGTCTTCAAAGACTTCCATGAGCTGAGAGAGTGCGGGTCTTTCTGACACCATAACATCATCACCTAAAAGAACCGCAAAAGGATCGTTGCCAGTAAAATGACGTGCACATAATACCGCATGCCCAAGACGAAGAGATTGAATATTGGCCATATCCGCAATATGTTTGATTTCAGCCAGCTGTTCTTTTTCCCTTTTTCGAGCAAATGATGTTCTAGTTCAATCGAACGGTCAAAGTGATCTTCATGCCAAGAAAGGGGCCAATCGCTTTACTTAAGAATCATGAGAAACCTGCTAGATGCATGACATATAAGACAATATAGGTGAGAAGAGACGCTGCTCCGTTGACTGCGGCTCATTCGCACCTGTCAGTTTTCTTTTTTACTTGGAACGTCCAATTTCGCACTGTGCGAGAAAAGAGGGGACAAAGCAGGCAGTTAAAAAAGAAGAACAGAAAGTCAATCAGCATATTGCTTGCGCCTACAACGAAAAATGCAGCATAGGACCGAAAGTTTCTCTTTGTCATGTGAAGGATCATCACCTCGTGATATAATTTGTAAGATGAAACGAACGGTGGTGCACATTCATGTATTTAACAATTGGAGAAACAGCTGAATACCTAGAAGTATCTGAAGCATATGTTGAAAAATTAATTCAGCAAAAAAAGATTCGCTACGTATTTGACGGGGAATCATATCTCATTTATCAAGGGCAGTTTCAAACACATATGAAACAGCTAGAACAATATAAAGAGCTCATTCAAGACATCTTAAATGAACCGATTCCGGAGGACCCGGACGTAAAAGATGAAGATTAAAAAAAGACTGTATGAGAAGGGAGAGCCTTTTCATACAGTCTTTTTTATTGGCTGACACCAGTTTGGACAATGTTCATATGACAATTCACTTGAACATCTGCATCAGGGTAGAGTTTTTGCCATTTTTCTGGTGTCATGGCTTTATCTTTAGAGCGATATCTCAAACCAAGTCCAAGCGGATCAATTTTTTGATTTTTAAAGGATTGAACAAGTTCTCTTCCTTGCTGAGCTACACGCTCCTCAACTTCTTTTTCGACATGCTTTA
This sequence comes from Bacillus sp. MM09(2025), assembly GCF_050496725.1. Classification (NCBI taxonomy): domain Bacteria; kingdom Bacillati; phylum Bacillota; class Bacilli; order Caryophanales; family Bacillaceae; genus Bacillus; species Bacillus sp. MM09(2025). The sequence continues at coordinate 630,391 of NZ_JBNWEN010000001.1, read as the reverse complement.
AAATAGACGGCGTATCGATTTTTTTCGATTTCATGAATTCTTTTAATTCACCTTTCAGTTTGATATCAATGGTGATATGAGGCTTTTTTGTAAGGTTTTCTGTTGGTTTCATATGATAAGACACATGTGATTTAATATTTTCAATGACGACATGTGTTTTCTTTTTGTCATTAAATCGAAACTCATAAATCCCGTTTATATGATTTTCAATCATCGCTTTAAACGTAAACGTATCTTCCCCTGGAATATGCCCAACCATTTTTTCTTGATCAAAAAGGGCGACACCTGACACTTTAATAGAGTTGCTTGTATTTTTAATGTAAGGGAGGTAAGCATCAACGCCTTTTGCCATCATCTGATTCATAAAAATATGCTGATTGGTGACAGGTTGATTGCCGTTTCGCATGTTTTGGGCGAGCAAATCTGAAAGATATACACCTATATTTAAGTTAGTTTGATTCATTTTTGTATGCAATAAATCTTCAACTTCTCCGTCTACTATGGCAAATACTTGCCTTGACCCAATGATCGGATCACGATAGATGTAATTCATCAAATCAATCATACCCACTTCTTTCGCCAGCTTTTCACTTATTAAAATCACGAGTACTTGTCCCATGACAACGGGGAAAGGCGATTTTTCTGAAACAAGAAACTGAATATTACTAATGGTATTTGACTTAGCACTTACAATTTGATAGCTTCCTTGCTCTTCGCTTTTAAAAACAGGGAAAACAAAGAAGCCCTTCATTTCTCCATCTTCCAATAAGTCAAATCCCGCCGCCTGCGAGATACTTAATTCATCTAAGAGACGAGGCTCTGCACAGCTCGTTAAAAAAAGACTAAATAACATGAGACACATCAGAATAGAATGTTTCATGCTCGTTTTTTCACCCACCTTTTTTTCAGCAGCAGCCCAATGATCATACATCCAATCAATCCATAGATGAGGATGTACCCGCTATACTCCACCCATTTATTAAATGTCTCAAAAGAGGTAGCTCCGATAAAAAATGAAAACATGCCGAGAATGAGAAGGCTGAGAACAATTAACGTGATGCGCTGGCTCGTCTGAAACACTTGTTTTGCCATTCTGCTGGCGGCCCATAATGGAATGGCGATATTTGGAACGATGAGCAAAAGCCATAGCGACACTTCAATAAATTCAAAGCGCTGGATAAACGGAAGTTTGACAATGCTGGTAAATGTCAATGTCGGCCATTTCGTTAGTTTGAGCTGAGCACTTGAGTAGTACGCTATAGAAACGAGAAATACAAGCAAATTGAGGCATGTGGTCAGCAATGCCCCCATATGTGCAAATTTTTGCGACGTTTGTGCTTTTTTAATAAAGGGATAATAGACAAGCAGTGTTCCAAAACCAAACATGGATAAAGAGGCATCTTTGACCCCCACCATGAGTTGTGAAAATGAATGATCAAACATTGGGAACATAAACCGGATGTGACTATATTTCATGACATAAAAGCAGATAAAGGTCATCCAGTACGTTAGGATAATGCTAAAGAATGCCCAACCAGCGATTGTTCTAAATCCGCCCGTATGAATGTAATAGACAAGGATGAGAAGCACTGATGCAAATAAGAGGCCGGGAATTTCTTTAAACAGCCAAACATGGATCACATCCATATAATGAATAAGCACAATCAAAGACAATGAAGAAAAATACAAAATGTAGAGAATGTTGATGAATTGTCCGAGCCATTTACCAAACACAGATTGCGTAATGTCACTAAATTCGTCAGTAGGTGCTTTTTTAAACAAAAAGTAAATAAGGAAAATCATTAAATTGACACTTGCACCAGCAATTAAAATGGCAATCCACCCATCATTATTAATCGTCCGGACAAGATTCGTCTGGAAATTTAAAATACCAACACCTACTTGATTGGCATTGACAAGAAAAAATACAAAAAAAGGGGATACTTGAAATTTTTCTTTTACAGAAGAAGAACTCATGCCTTCACTTCCTTATTCATAAAAATCATTTTTCCCCTTGCGGCCTTGCTTCGGCTTTTGGTGGTGTATCGTTTCATTTGGCGGGCGTAAGTTCTCTGGGCGTTTATTCAAAAATCGGAGCTGAGGTCGAATCAAACTGCCCTTTAAATCGGCCAATCGAAGTGGAAAGATAGGTTCTAAGTAAGGACGGCCAATAGACGTTAATTTCATTAAGTGGGTAAGAAGAAAAGCTCCCATGAGCGCAATTCCGAGCGCTCCCCACGCTTGTGCGGCAAAAAGAAATGGGAAGCGTAAGAGACGAATGGTCGTCCCCATTTTATAAATCGGTGTGACAAAAGAGGCAAGAGCTGATAATGCGACAATAATAAGCAGAATATTACTTGTTAATCCCGCTGCAACTGCTGCCTGTCCGATCACAATACCTCCAACAATCCCGAGTGTCTGTCCGACTTTTGCTGGAAGGCGAGACCCGGCTTCCCTAAGCAGCTCAATGGATATCTCTAAAAATAATGCCTCAATAATTGGCGGAAAGGGAACGAGATAGCGTGATGCTACAATCGTTTCTAATAAGTCCTTAGGAATCAGTTCATAATGAAACGTTAAAATGGCAACATACAAGGGGGTTGCAAAAATAGAAAATATCACAGCAAAAATGCGTAACAGTCGAAAGGAGGATGCTGCGATCCAAGACATGTTATAGTCTTCCATTGTAGAAAAATACTCGAGTAATATTGTAGGTGCAAGCAGGGTATGAGGCGAACCGTCAACCATAATGGCTATTTTTCCTTCTGTTAAACCTGAAGAAACCCTGTCTGGCCTTTCTGTATTTAAAAATAATGGAAAGATTGTATTGGACACATCATAAAGCATTTGCGCAAGATAATTTGAATCTAGAATTTGGTCATAATCAACATCTTTAATCCGCTGAAGAACGGTTTCAATGTTCTGCGGGTTGGCGATATCCTCTATGTATACAACGGCTACTTTCGTTTGAGAAAGGGTTCCCACTGTGTGTTCAACTACTTTAAGGCCAGGGGTTGGCAGTCTGCGTCTGAGCAAGTTTAAGTTTGTATCCAGCCCTTCCACAAAGGCTTCCTGCGCACTGATAATCCCGAATTCAATCTCAGGTTGACTCACTTGTCTACCTTTCTTTTCTTCAATCGGTAAAAGGAGCGTTTTGCCCCAGTCTGTCTCAATTCGAACAGCAATACTGCCACGATGAAGAGCTTCTTCCACTTTTTGAAGGTCACTTGTAATCACAGCTTGTTCAATTGGGATGTGTTCTTTCAGCTCTTCAAGAGTGGGTGTCAAATGCAATTGTTGAATAAAAGGCAAGATTTGTTCATGAAGTAAATTGCCATTAATTAAAGGTCGAAAAAAAGAAATTCGATAAAGAAAACCTCCGGAGCTTGATAATTCATTAATAAAATCAGAGGAACGAGATAATGCTTCAAATACTGAATTCGGGTCTTTCTGATGAGGTTTATTTTTCTTCAGCACTTGAACCATCTCCTTTCGCGATTTGCCTCTATTATCCAACCAATCGTCTGAAGATATGCATAAAAAAAGCGTTCAGCTTCATGAGCTGGACGCTTTTTTTCCATATTGAACGGCTTCTAATAAAAAGTCAGCCAGATGAATTGCTCTCATGCTGGGCGTATGTCCTGCCTTTTTGACGCCTGCTGCCATTTGTAATTGACAACCTGGATTCGACGTAACAATGGCAGCCGCTGCTGTGTGGTTGGCTTCTGCCATTTTATGATCTAAAATCTGCATCGACATATCGGGCTGCAAGATATTGTAGATTCCTGCTGATCCACAGCAGCGGCCGGCATCTTTCATTTCCTTAAACGTTACTCCTTGAATGGCTTTCATGAGCACCCTCGGCGCTTGTTGTACATTCATACCATTTCGTAAATGACAGGAATCTTGATAGGTGATCACTTGCGCTGGCAGCGCAAGTGGCATGCTGCGGTGAAACTCCAGCTCCACAAGAATGCTTGATATATCGGTTATTTTCTGTGAGAAGGCTTTACTTCTTTTTTGGAAATCTAGATCATCCTGAAGCAAATGGCCGTAATCAGTTAAAAAGGCACCACAGCCGCCCGCATTCATGATAATAGCATCGGCATCTGTATCCTCGAATGCTTCAATATTCCGCTTGGCTAACTGTTTTGCTTGGTCTTTTTCTCCGCTATGACCGTGAAGCGCTCCGCAGCATGTTTGTATAGCAGGAACGACGACATCACAGCCTGCTAGCTGCAAAAGATGAATGGTCGCTTCGTTTGTGCTTGAGAAAACCGTATCCATTAAACAGCCAGTAAAAAACGCCACCCGTTTTTTTGTCTTACCAATGGCTTTATATTCATTCAAACGTTTTTTCTTTTGAGGCGGCACCTTTGGAAGCGCTTGTTCCATCAGCTGTAAATGGGAGGGAAGCACCTTCAGTATGCGCGTCTTGCGGGCAGCCGTTTGCAGACCAGATGTTTGATAAAATCGAAGAAAGCTAGCAGCTTGCCGCATACGACTTTGTGAAGGGAAGAGACCTTTAAACACAACTCGTCTCATCAATTTGACAGGAAGCGATTGTTTTTTGTGCTGTTGAATAATGTCTCTTGCATCTTCTAGCAGCTGTCCATACTTGACGCCAGAAGGACAAACAGGTTCACATGCACGGCAGCCGAGACAAAGATTAAGTGAATGTTCAACATCTTCATCTGGTTCAATGACGCCATCTCTTACAGCTTTCATTAATGCAATTCGGCCCCGGGGAGAGTGCGTTTCTTGTTGTCCAGATTCAATATAGGTAGGGCAGGAAGGGAGGCAGAAGCCGCAGCGCATGCAATTAAGCAGCTCCTTTTCATCCATTTGCTCCTGAAACTGCTGCTGGATCTCTTTTTGCTTAGAAGAAGAACTCATGAGACCACCACCCGCTTTCTTGAGGCTTTTCCAAACACTTTATCTGGGTTCATGATATTTGCCGGGTCAAGCGCCTGTTTGATCGCTTTCATTGCAGCGATTCCTTCTTTTTTGACCTTCAGCTCCAAATAGGGGGCTTTCATGAGACCAACGCCATGTTCGCCTGTGATGGTGCCGCCGAGTGCAACGGCTTTTTCAAAAATGGCCTGAAAGGCAGCTTCTACACGTGTCATTTCTTCTTCATTTCTTGCATCTGTAGCACAAGTGGGGTGTAAATTCCCATCACCTGCATGACCAAAGGTACAAATGTTCACCTCGTATTCTCGGGCAATGTCTTCAATTGCACGAACCATATTGGCAATTTCAGACCGGGGAACGGTCGCATCTTCTAAAATCGTTGTAGGGCTTAATCGAGCGAGAGCAGATAAAGCAGAGCGTCTCGCTGTTAAAAGCGCACTTGCCTCATCTTCTGAATGTGCGATCTTCACGCTTTTAGCCCCGCGCTGCTCACAGACTTCTGCGATTTTTTGGATATCACGAGAAACAGCTTCGGGGTTGCCGTCCTGTTCAATTAATAACACGGCTTGAACGTCAGTAGGCAGGCCAATGTTTGCAAAATCTTCAACGACTTCAAGGGTCGGCTGATCCATAAATTCTAATGTGGCAGGAATGATACGCTCAGCAATGATGGCCGAGACAGAAGTCGCAGCTTCTTCCAGGCTTTCGTATAAACAAAGCATCGTTTGTTTCGTTTCTGGAAGCGGCAGGAGCTTCAGCACCGCTTCTGTGACAATCCCGAGCGTTCCTTCTGAACCAACAAACAATCGAGTCATATCATATCCAGCGACATCCTTTGCAAGCTTTCCGCCTGTTTTGATAATGTCACCATTTGGCAGAACCACTTCAAGCCCAAGGACATAATCTCTTGTCACTCCATACTTTAACCCCCGCAGGCCCCCTGAGTTTTCGTTAATATTGCCGCCTAATGTGGAAATTTTCATAGAGCTTGGGTCAGGCGGGTAGAAGAGACCTTTTTCCTCTACTTGATGAATGAACTCCTGCGTAATCAAGCCCGGCTGCACCGTTGCGGTTAGATTTTCTTCGTCTATTTCTAAAAGTTGGTTCATTCTAGTAAAGAGAATCACCAACCCGCCTTGGGTAGGACATGTTCCTGCACAAAGATTCGTCCCTGAACCTCTTGGGACGATCGGCACCTTGTGAGTGGCGCAGAGTTTAACAATTTGCTGCACTTCCTCCGCCGTGCGAGGTGACACGATGGCATCTGGCATCTGCTGAAAATTTGGTGTCGCATCATAAGAATAGGCAAGACGATCTGCCTTGCTGTCTTGGACATACGACGCCCCAACAATCTCTTTTAATTGATTTGAAAATTCTGAATCCAGCATATACAATCACTCCCGCTCATTTAACGTCTCGTTTCTACCAGTATAAAAAAAGAACCGTCACATGCCTATGGACGATTCTACAAAATATCAGGCTGTTTTATAGTTTTTTTTGTATCATGATCTAAAAGGAGCAAGGCCAAATAAAAAAGCATCGCATCTTGCATGCGCTTTGGATCAAGTGTCGTTAAATCCTGAATCCGTTTTAATCTGTAATGAAGTGTATTAATATGGACATGCATGGCTTCCGCTGTATGTTTCAAAGAGTAATCTGAAGCTATGAGTACCCGCAATGTTTTCACTAGTTCAGGATAGGGGAAAAGGGATGTAATCGTTCGATCAAGAAACGCATCTTTTGTTTCCTGACTGATTTCCTCCATAAAAAGTTCAAGTGTCAAATCTTCATCAAACACAATCGGTGTTTCAGCATGCGCCAATTTTAAAGCGCGAAAAGCTTGATGAAAAGACTGCTTCATGACATGAGAAGCTGCTGGTTTTCCCGCGCCAATGAAAACCCTCGATGGTGAAAGCGCTGCGAGCGCAGCATGGATATGGAACAGGCGCTTGTGCCATGTAGCACGACCATCTGGTGTGGTTTGCAGCATGAGCAAAAAACGGGCATGCCCCCAGCGCACAATAATTTCCTGATTGGTCAGGTGCAATTTGTCCTTCATCAGTTTGTATTGATCCTGCTTCATAAACGATTCATCTTGGCAATCAATGAGTACAACCACACGCTTCTTGTTGACATCAAGACCAAGCTGCTTTGCCTTCTCGGTCATATCAACAGCTGTCTCTGGCAGATGGAGCCAGTCGAACACAAAGGCTTCAAGCTGCCTTTCATCTGTTTCCGTTTCTTGAAAAAATTCATGCTCTTGAATGAGCAGCTCCGTCATTTTACGTAAAATGTCGCCAAAAGGGGAGACATGCCTTGGATCGCCTGTCATTCCAATCACACCAATGACTTCTTGCTTAAAATAAATAGGCAGATTGATACCGGCTTTAACGCCTTTCATATGCAGCACATCATCCTTTGTGAGAATTCGTTTCTGCCCTTCTAAGGACGTGACATATGCGCCTTCATGAAATTGACCAATGCGTGCTGGATCTGTTGCAGCAATAATGGTACCGTTTGTTTGTGTGATGATGATTTCTTCCGTCAGTACCTTTTTGACCTCATCTACGATTTTTTCTGCCAGTGTCATTGTGAGCAAAACGGTCCCCTCCGAGATGTTTCTTTTTACACTATCATACCATCATATGCTCAGGCATATCTTTCTTTTCATATGTTATGCTAAAATAAACAACGCATAGGAAGTAGATGAAAGGAGACACAGTCATGTCACTGCAAAATCGATTACAAGATTTATTGAAAGAAGGGCAGGCGCTCACAGACTTTGAATATAACGAAGCCGCACGTCAAAATTGGCCGCTAGAAGGGGCAAAAATGACAGAAGAAGCACGCTTTGCTGATGTTTATATAGAACGAGTGGACAAGGAATCGGAGGAAATGATTCAAACGGAAAAAGCGTCCTTTTTGAATACCCCTCTTACATATGTAAAAAAACAACAAAAAGAATTCATTTATATTGAGTCGAAGTGGTTTGAAGTGGTGGAAGTCGATGGACTGGCCATTGAATGGGATGAAGTATTCCAAACGTATACAGTATTATTCGGATTCAAACGTCAGAAAAAAGAGACAGGACAGCTAAAAGACATATTCTCTGCCTTACATGGTGCTCAGCTCCAATTTAATGGTCAAGACGGCTTATTTGATGTGAATCTGCCCCTTCTTGAGCTTGATGACATCGAGGAAGATACGCCTCTTATTGGTGTCATCACGTCAATGTACCGCTTTTTATTCCGATTGCTGATGCAGCTTGAAAAGAATGAATCAAAAAACGGCTCAAATCCCTGAGCCGTTTTTTAGAGCAATCCTTTTATGAATTGAGCCTCACCCATCCCGAAGCTCCAATCGGCGTCTCCATTTTCCACAATGGAGATCATCACATCCGTTTTGGCAACCCCGCATTCTTTTTCTACACGTTCTGCGATTTGTGCATAAAACTTTTCCTTTTGCTCTTTCGTCCGCTGTTTACTGACAACACTAATGACAACCAGATCCTTTGTTCTCGGGTAACCAAGCCCAGTGTCTTCAATGATCATCTCTTCAGCGCGGTGTTGATGTACAATTTGATAGCGATCTCGTTCAGGTACACCAAAGGCATCCACCATTGCGTCATGGCAAGTGTCTAGCAGTTTTTTTAAATCCTCTTTAGAACGGCCTTCTATCAGGTCAAATCGTAACAATGGCATCACGTCTACCTCCCAATATGTGTTAAATGTACGGTCATAATGTAACCAACACTTCGCTGTTTCACTCGTTTGTGCATAAGAAAAAAGCCAAAACACTGACGTTTGGCTTTTTCGCTTTGGACTAAGGCGTGACAAACTTTACATCATGCTCTTTTCCATATTGAAGGTAATCTTCATTTGGCTGCTCGTTGGTCACCACGATGTCGATATCTTTTAAGTCACAAAACGTGGTCAAGGCATAATGATCAAACTTACTATCATCGACTAATAAGAAGGTTTTGGCGTTTTTTTCAACGAGTGTCTTTTTAATATCAGTCTCAAGCGGGGAGGAATTCGTCACGCCGTGATCAATGGATAAACCCGTTGACGCAATAAATGCTTTATTGACATTGTATGCTTTTAGACGCTCAACACTTTGATAACCAACGAAGGAATTTGTTTTTCGCTCTAGCATACCGCCGGTCGAAAAGATGGTGAGGTGTTCATAAGGCATAGCCTGTGTAATGAAATCCACGTTATTTGTCACAACGGTGATCTGTTTCTCCGTCAAATAAGGAAGCATCTCCAGCGTCGTTGTACCAGAATCAACAAAAATCATATCACCATGTTCAACAAATGCGGCGGCAGTCTGTCCGATGAGTTGTTTTTTACTCAGCTGACGAGTCTTTCGCTCCTGATACACCACTAATGTGGAGTGATTCACAGCCACACCGCCATAGACTTTCTTTAGCACGCCGGATTCTACCAATGATTGTACATCTCGGCGTATTGTGTTTTTTGAGACGCCAAAATGCGCCACAAGCTCATCAAGAGAGGCAGATTCCCGGTCAAATACATACTCTTTTATTTGCTGAATACGTTTTGTTTTTATCATGCTATAATCTCCAATCAATACGAATATGCTGATTTTATTATAACAATAATTCCACGTAAAAGATGTCACGGATCAACATGGGAGAATCGAATGATCTTTTTCTCTTATCTTTTCTCATTTTTCATAAGAGCGTATGATAGAGAAAAGAGGACAGAAAGGATTTTCACTTCCATGAATCAGCACAACATACAGTTTTCAAAGCTTGCAAATTTTAGAGAGATAGGGGGCCTTCAAACAACCGATCAGATGGTGATTAAACAAGGAATGTTGTATCGATCTGCCGATTTATCCCGTCTCACTAAACAAGACATATTGACCTTCTCGACACTTGGAATTCAAACGATTTGTGACCTGCGTACAAGCTCAGAAAGAAAATCACACCCACCAAAGATCATGGAACACGATAAAATTGTTCATATCCCTATGCAGCCTGACAGCATGATGCCTAGCAAATGGGCCATGTTTCGAATGCTGGTAGCAGAAGGAAAGTCTCTATCCTTTACGCCGATCATGAAAGATTTATATCAAAGCATGCTCAATGAGCGAAAAGAAGAAATTCAGCAATTGTTTACATTACTGTCCGATGAAAAAAATTATCCGCTTATGCTTCACTGTACAAGCGGAAAGGACCGCACAGGCTTTTTATCTGCTCTTATACAATTAGCAGCAGGTGTGCCGGTGTATACCGTTTTAAATGAATACATGCGTTCCAACGAAGGCGTGCGAATACTAGTGAAAAGGCAAGAACGATTTGTTCGCATGATGAGTTTATACCGGGTGTCAAAAGAACAAGTTCAACCGCTGCTTGGTGTGCAGCAAGATTATCTTGAGGATGTACTGAAAGAGATGATAGATACATACGGAAGTGCAGAGCAGTATTTACTAGAAGCCTGCGGGGTTCCCAAAGCTCAGCTGATAGAAATGAAAAACATCTTGCTTACACCATCTGCTGGCATTCCATCACAAAACGCAGAATAAACTTGATATGAGGTGATGCAAAACATGCTGAAAAAGATGAGTATGACGGTTCTGATATTGGTTTTTATGTGTGTATTCTTATTGATTCCTTCTAGCAGTCTAGCTCGTTCAATGCCAAAAGGGAAGCTTGAGAGCACAAGAGAGATGCGTGCCGTGTGGGTCGCATCAGTGTATAACCTAGATTGGCCTTCAAAGAAAGGACTGTCCGCCGAAGAGCAGAAGCAAGAGTTCATTCAACTGTTAGACGAGATCAAGGCGATGAATATGAATGCCATCATCATGCAAATTAAACCAACAGCAGATGCCTTTTATCCGTCGAAATTCGGGCCTTGGTCTGAATATTTGACTGGTACGCAAGGGAAAGACCCTGGGTATGACCCGCTTGAATTTATGGTAGAAGAAGCACATAAACGAGGCCTTGAATTTCATGCTTGGTTTAACCCTTATCGAATCACAATGAATCATACCGATCTCAACCGATTATCAGCCGATCATCCTGCAAGAGCGCACCCAGATTGGACCATCGCCTACGGAAATCAGCTGTACTTTAATCCAGGCATTCCTGATGCTCAGGACTTCATTGTTGACGGCATAGAGGAAGTGGTGAAAAACTACGATATTGATGCGGTGCATATGGATGATTATTTTTACCCAAATAAAATAGCGGGTGTGCCATTTCCAGATCAAGAAACGTATGAAACATATGGGAAAAAAGCATTTACACATATAGAAGATTGGCGAAGAGATAATGTGAACCAATTAGTGAAGCAGATTAATGACACCATTAAGAAAGAAAAGCCATATGTGAAATTTGGTATTAGTCCATTCGGGGTATGGCGTAATATCAAAGACGACCCGACTGGCTCGAGTACAACAGCAGGTATGACCAATTATGATGATTTATATGCTGATACAAGAAAATGGATACAGCAGCACCATATTGATTATATCACCCCGCAAATTTATTGGAGTATCGGCTTTCAGCCCGCTGCCTATGATGTACTGACGAAATGGTGGTCAAATGAGGTGAAGGGGCAGCCTGTTCACTTGTACATTGGTCAAGCGACTTATAAAATCAATCAAAACAGTGATCCTGCTTGGTCTGATCCCGAAGAGTATTTCCGCCAGATCAAGCTGAACAGGCAGTCACAGCTCGTCCAGGGAAGCATGCATTTTAGTCTGAAGGATATCAATCGAAATCCCTTGAATGTAAAGAAACGATTAATAGAAGAAACCTATAGCAAACCAGCCCTCATTCCAGAGATGCCATGGCTTCATCAAAAGGCTCCTAAAAAACCAATCATCCAATCTGTGAAAAAGACAGAGGATGGCGCAGTTTTACAGATTCAAAATGACCGGAGCTCTGCCGCATCCTATTATGCAGTCTATCGATTATCAAATAAAGGGACGTATGAATTTGTGCAAGCGGCCGTAAAAGAAACAGGCTCCTTTACACATGTCAAAGACCTTTCAGCAAATCAAAAGAAGAGCTATACTTACAAAGTGACGGCTCTCAATCGTCTTCACCATGAAAGTAAGCCTTCTACAAAACAATAAAATAACATAGTAAAGCATAAATGGGGATTTTCCTCGATTTATGCTTTTTTGCTTTCTCTATTTTTCTACTATTCTTATTTTAATTTTCTGAATTCAATCAAGCTTGGCATGAAGCAGCTACTTGATTAATAAATATGATAGAAAAGCGCCAAAGGGGGAAGCACAATGGATTTTGAATTAACGAAAGAGCAGCAAATGATCCGTCAGATGGTCAAAGAATTTGCAAAAACAGAAATTGCACCACACGCTCAAACGATTGATGAACAGGCGATTTTTCCAGAGAAAACATTTCAGAAAATGGGGGAGCTCGGTTTTATGGGTATACCCTTTCCAGAGAAATATGGAGGATCGGGAGGAGATACGATCTCGTATGCACTAGCAGTCGAGGAAATTGGAAAGCAGTGTGCGAGTACAGGGCTTAGTTATGCCGCAGCGGTTTCCTTAGGCGCAAGTCCCCTTTATTACTTCGGTACGGAAGAGCAAAAGATGGACCATCTTGTTCCGTTAGCTTCTGGAACAGCACTCGGTTCCTTCGGATTAACAGAGCCAAACGCCGGATCAGATGCAAAAGGAACAAAAACAAAAGCCATCAAAGACGGACAAGAATATGTGATCAGCGGGGAGAAGTGCTGGATCACAAATGCCAATTTTGCCAGAACAATTATTGTCACCGCTGTGACGGATCATGATAAAAACGGACGTCCGATCATCTCTGCTTTTATTGTAGAGAAAGGGCAAAAGGGACTTTCAATTACAAACCCATATGACAAAATGGGGGTTCGCGGTTCAGATACGGCTGAGATCATATTAGACGAAGTGCGTGTACCGGCTCATCACATATTAGGAGATAAGTCGAAAGGATTCAAGCAATTTTTATATACATTGGACGGCGGACGAATTTCCATTGCTGCCTTATCTGTCGGAATTGCGCAAGCTGCACTTGATGCTTCACTTTCCTATGCAAAAGAAAGAAAGCAATTTGGGCAGACGCTCTCATCCTTCCAGGCCATTCAGTTTAAGCTGGCGGATATGGCGATGCAAATAGAGCTTGCAAGACAAATGGTCTGGAAAGCTGCTTGGCTGAAAGATCAAGGCAAACCATTTACAAAAGAAGCGGCCTATGCCAAACTTTTTGCTTCAGAAATGGCGACTAAAGCAAGTCTTGATGCGGTCCAAATTCATGGCGGAACAGGCTATATGAAAGAATGCGGTGTTGAACGGCTGGTGAGAGATGCCAAGCTGATGGAAATCGGAGAAGGAACCTCTGAAATTCAGCGTCTCGTGATCGCAAGACAGCTGTTAGCGTAATACCTTAATGAAAACGCTTACTATTCATGAGGGAGGAAAGCATGATGTCAATTTACCCGCAAACGATCGGCTCCCTATTAAGAGAGAAAAAAGAACAGCACCCAGCACATGAAGCCATTGTTTACCCAGAACGTTCTTTACGTTATTCATATGAAGCGTTTTATCACGAGGTCAAGGAAACAGGTAAAGGTCTCATGGCATTAGGGATTCAAAAGGGAGATCATATCGCCATCATGGCACCAAATGTACCTGAATGGCTCATTCTGCAATTCGCCTGCGCCTCCATTGGTGCTGTTCTTGTCACCGTGAATACCAATTTTCAATCACAGGAACTCGCATATTTACTCAAGCATTCTGACAGTAAAATGTTGTTTATTGTAGACGGATTTAAAGAAACGTCCTATGTCAACATGCTTAAAGAGCTGATTCCAGAGCTTCAAACCGCTCATCAAGATGTGATCACCTCCTCATCATTCCCTTATTTGAAAAGCTGCGTCTATATCGGTCAGCATGTCCCAACCGGTATGCGCAGCTGGGATAGTATACAAATTGCTGCGAAAAGAACCGAGGATCAAGAGTGGGAGAAGCGAATGGATGAGCTCACGCCTGATGACGTCATTAATATGCAATATACCTCAGGCACAACAGGCTATCCAAAAGGAGTGATGCTCAGTCATACGAATATTGTCTGTAATGCCGGTCAAATCGCAGATTGTATGAAATTAACAGAACAAGACCGTATGTGTATCCCTGTGCCATTCTTTCATTGCTTCGGCTCCGTTCTTGGTGTACTTGCTTGTCTCACAAAAGGGGGAACGATCATCCCACTTGAATCTTTTCATCCAGAACGAGTCCTGCAAACAGTTGAAACAGAAAAATGCACTGTCCTTCACGGTGTGCCGACCATGTTCATCGCAGAGCTCGATCATCCAAATTTCCACTCTTATGATCTGTCTACATTACGAACGGGAATTATGGCCGGTTCACTCTGCCCGTCCCATGTCATGAAAGCAGTGATTGAAAAAATGGGGCTTAGAGAACTTACAATTGCCTATGGTCAGACCGAAAGCTCACCTGTCATTACCCAAACAAGAACCGATGATTCGTTTGAACGACGAGTTCAAACGGTCGGACGTGCGCTTCCTCACATTGAAGTAAAAATTACCTTGCCAGGAACGTCAAAAGAAGTGCCAAGAGGACAGCAAGGGGAGCTTTGCACAAGAGGTTACCATGTCATGAAAGGCTATTATAAAAACGAAGAAGCAACAAATGAAGTCATTGATGAGGACGGATGGCTTCATACAGGGGATTTAGCTGAGATGGATCACGAAGGCTATGTAAAAATCACAGGCCGGCTCAAAGATATGATCATCAGAGGCGGAGAGAATGTATACCCAAAAGAGATTGAGGATGTCCTATACACTCACCCTGCCATTCTTGACGCACAGGTCGTTGGTATTCCTGACGAGACATATGGCGAGGAAGCAGCCGCATTCATTCGGCTGAAACAAGGGAAGTCGATCTCAATTGAGACATTAACGAGCTATTGTCAGTCGCAAATGGCACGCTACAAAATCCCGAAATATTTTTTCATTACAGATGAGTACCCAATGACCGCCTCAGGCAAAATTCAGAAATTCCGCTTGAAAGAGCAGGCGCTTGATCTAATAAAGGAGTGAAGTCAGCGATGTTTGAACAAGTATTGGTCGCCAATCGAGGCGAAATTGCCCGTAGAATTATTCGGACATGTAAACGACTCGGAATAAAAACTGTTGCTGTTTATTCAGAGGCTGATCAGCATGCACTTCATGTGCAAGAAGCAGACAGCGCCTATTATATCGGTGGCGCTAGAGTATCTGAAAGCTACTTAAACATGGAAGCAATCATCAGTATTGCCAAACAAACAAATACAGATGCCATCCACCCAGGTTATGGTCTTTTATCAGAGAATGCAGCATTTGCTAAGCGCTGCCAAAGCGAGGGCATTGTCTTTATTGGACCATCTGCACAAGTGATTCAGCAGATGGGGAATAAAATTGAAGCGAGAAAAACGATGGAACAAGCGGGCATTCCAATCGTTCCAGGTGTTTCAGCCCCACTTCATGATGCAGACGAAGGGGTTAGTAGAGCACAGTCACTCGGCTATCCCGTTATGCTAAAGGCATCGAGCGGCGGCGGCGGGATTGGTATGCAGCTCGTCCGCAACGATGAAGAACTGTATAGAGCATTTGAAGGAAATCAAAAAAGGGCACAAAGCTTCTTTCATGACGGTACTTTATACATGGAAAAGGTGATTGAACACGCACGGCACATAGAAATTCAAGTACTTTTTGATTCGTTCGGCCACGGCGTTCACTTATTTGAAAGAGATTGTTCACTCCAAAGAAGACATCAGAAAATTATTGAAGAAGCACCTGCCGTCTGTCTTGATGACACCGTGAGACAGCAAATGGGGCAAATGGCCATCAAAGCTGCCAAAGCGATTGGGTATGAAAATGCGGGCACAATTGAATGTTTAGTCGATCAAAACCAGCAATTTTATTTCTTAGAAATGAACACGAGATTGCAAGTAGAGCACCCTGTCACAGAAGAAATTACAGGTATTGATCTTGTCGAGGAGCAGCTGAAAGTTGCAGCATTAGAGCCCCTGTCCTTCAGCCAGGAGGACATTCATCAAATCGGGCATGCCATTGAAGTCAGAATATACGCTGAAGACCCTGTGACATTTTATCCGTCACCAGGTACGATCACTCGACTTTCTACACCTGACGCCCCATATATCCGGCATGAGTCAAGCGTAACGAGCGGCAGTGTCATTACCCCATTTTACGATCCGATGATTGCGAAAATGATTGTGTATGGTGATGCACGGAACCTTGCAATAGAACGATTAAAAACGGCATTACACGCATATGAAATAGAAGGGATCAAAACCAATCTGCCGCTCTTAAAAGAAATGGCCGGATCTACTGCCTTTTTACAGGGGAGCATTACAACCGATTATCTGATGAAAAAAAGGGAGGAAAACCGTTCATGAAAACCGTCACGATACAAATGGCCGGAAACTTATGGAAGCTTCTTGTAAAACAGGGCGATGAAGTGCAAAAAGGACAGGAAGTCGCCATCTTAGAATCAATGAAAATGGAGATTCCCATTGTCGCAGAAGAAAGAGGTGTAATCAGTAAAGTGTATAAAGCGGAAGGTGAATTTGTTGACGAGGGTGAGGTGCTCTTGGAGCTGACAGAATAGGGGGGAAGCAGCATGGCATTACCAAAAAACGTGCTCATTAGAGAGGTCGGCCCGCGCGATGGCCTGCAAAATGAATCTGTTTGGCTGGACACAATGGAGAAGCGAACATGGATCCATTTACTCGAAGAAGCCCGTCTTCCCTATATTGAGGTCACCTCATTTGTCCATCCGAAATGGGTACCATCCTTAAAAGATGCCAAAGAATTAGCTCAATCATTAAACAAAAAAGATGATATCACCTATGCCGCACTCATCCCAAATGAAAAAGGATTAGCTCATTTTTTTGAAGCAAACCTTGAGGTAGGGGCTATGTTTATCTCAGCGAGTGAGACACACAACAAAAAGAATATGAATCGATCTATACAAGAAACACTGCCTGTGATGAAACAAATGACAGCCGATTTAAAAGCAGAAGGACGGCAAACTCGGGCATATATTTCTACCGTGTTTGGCTGTCCTTATGAAAAACAAGTGCCGATGGACCAAGTACTGCGATTAACGGAACACTTGCTGTCCTACGGCATTGATGAAATATCACTCGGAGATACCATTGGAGAAGCCCATCCGCTACAAGTAGAAAGACGATTAGACCTTTTACTTGAACGCTTTCCTGCTGATAAAATCGCTCTTCATTTTCATGATACGAAAGGAATGGGCCTTGCCAATATTTATACGGCATTAAAAGCAGGCATCACCATTTTTGATGCCTCTAGCGGGGGGCTTGGGGGCTGTCCTTATGCACCTGGCTCTAGCGGAAACGTCGCGACAGAAGACGTGGTGCACATGCTTCACAAACTTGGGATCGATACAAATGTCGACCTCCCTCGCTTGATCAAAGCGGCTGAATGGATTGAAGCAAAAGTGGATCGAACCCTGCCAAGTCACTGTTTACGCGCTTTTCAGTCTCACACTACTTGATAAAGGGTGAATCACATGACATCATTGGTCGATTTTTCAATACAAGATGATCACATTGGCATCATGACCTTAAACAGACCAGCACAAGCCAATGCTCTATCAGCTGCTATGCTAGAGGAAATCAATCAAACGATTCAAGAAATCAAACATGATGAAAATATCCGCTGTTTGCTCATTACAGGAGCTGGCGCTAAAGCTTTTTGCGCAGGAGCAGACTTAAAAGAACGGCGATTGATGACAGAACAAGAAGCCAAAGCAGCCGTCTTCATCATTCAGCAAACCTTTACAGACATTGAATCCTTGCCTGTCCCTGTCATTGCCGCTATGAACGGACACGCACTTGGCGGAGGTCTTGAGCTCGCGCTCGCCTGTGATCTCCGCATCGCAAGAGCGGGTGCAGCACTCGGCCTGCCGGAAACAGGACTAGCTATCCTTCCAGGAGCAGGGGGCACACAAAGACTCCCGCGCCTGATCGGACCCGGGAAAGCGAAAGAAATGATCTTTACAGGCAGCTCTTTACGAGCAGAAGAAGCCGTTCAAATTGGGCTGATTGAACGCATCTCTACAGCCGATTCACTGATGAATGATGCCATCTCACTCGCAAAACAAATCACCAAGAATGGACCGATTGCTTTAAAAGAAGCAAAACAAGCCATTCAATCCAGCCTTGATCACAATTTGCAAACTGGTCTGATGAAAGAATACGAAGCCTATATGCGGCTTATTCATACAGAAGATCGACTGGAAGGTCTCAAGGCTTTTCAAGACAAACGAACGCCTCATTACAGAGGGAAGTAGCAAGAAAGGGGAATGGTTATGATCGAGGAATATGAATTAAAGAAACATCGAATTGAAAAGGGCGGGGCAGAACGCTATCATCAAAAAAACAAAGAAAAAGGAAAATTATTTGTCCGTGATCGGCTTCATTTGCTCTTAGATGAGGATTCTTTCATTGAAGATGCCATGTTTGCAGAATGCAAAGATGAACACTTACCAGCAGATGGTGTCGTCACAGGAACCGGGCGTATGAATGGCATGACTGTTTGCGTCATGGCAAATGACTCTACGGTTAAAGCAGGATCGTGGGGCGTCAAAACAGTAGAAAAAATCATTCGAATTCAAGAAACGGCCGAGAAGCTCAATTGTCCTATGCTGTATCTAGTCGATTCTGCGGGTGCAAGAATCACCGATCAGATTGCAATGTTCCCAGGCAGAAGAGGAGCAGGGCGCATTTTTTATAACCAAGTCAAGCTGTCTGGACGTATCCCGCAAATATGTTTACTCTTCGGTCCATCTGCAGCCGGCGGTGCGTATATCCCTGCTTTTTGTGACATTGTCGTCATGGTCGAAGGAAATGCATCCATGTATCTAGGTTCACCACGAATGGCTGAAATGGTGATCGGTGAAAAAGTATCACTTGAGGAAATGGGCGGTGCGAAAATGCATTGCAGCACGTCTGGATGCGGAGATATATTAGCCAAAACAGAGGAAGAGGCTATTCAAATTGCACGTGATTATTTAACCTATATGCCTGCCAACTATACAGAAAAACCAAAAACGACAGCAGCAAAAGCACCTAAACCATCTGAAACCACCATCCAAGACTTAATCCCAAAAGGCCAGAATACCCCATTTGATATGTATCAACTCATTGATTTACTCATTGATGAAGGGTCATTTTTTGAAATCAAAAAGCTGTTTGCCGCAGAGTTAATTACCGGCTTTGGCAGAATGAACGGGCAGCCTGTCGGTCTGATTGCCAATCAGCCAAGGGTAAAAGGCGGCGTCTTATTCCACGACTCAGCTGATAAAGCCGCCAAGTTTATTCAGTTATGTGATGCCTTTCATATCCCGCTGCTCTTTCTTGCGGACATACCGGGGTTTATGATTGGGACAAAAGTAGAACAAGCCGGCATTATTCGTCATGGAGCGAAAATGATCTCAGCTATGTCAGAAGCGACCGTTCCGAAAATATCCGTCATCGTCCGTAAAGCATACGGGGCAGGACTATATGCAATGGCAGGCCCAGCATTTGAGCCGGACTGCTGCCTTGCTCTTCCATCGGCGCAAATAGCTGTGATGGGTCCAGAAGCCGCTGTAAATGCCGTCTACGCAAATAAAATTGCAGAACTCCCACCCGAAGAGAGAGCGGCATTTATACAAGAGAAACGGAAGGAATACCAAGAAGATATGAATATCTATGAGCTTGCCTCTGAAATGATTGTCGATGGCGTCATCCCGTTTGACCGTCTAAGAACGGAACTTTGTCATCGATTACTAGCTTATACATCGAAAGAAATGATATTTACTAAACGAAAACATCCGGTCTATCCGGTCTAAAGGGGGCGTCTTTATGATCAACCTGAAACCAGAATGGATACCGGAAGAAAAGCAGATTCAAAAAACACGTTTGCATCAGTGGATGAAATCTCTTGGTTTTTCTACGTACCACTCATTCTATCAAGCCAGTATTGATCGCACTGACTGGTTTTGGAGAGAAGCCGAAAAGGCGGTCGGCATTCAATGGAAAAAGCCATATGAAGCAGCATTAGGTCAGCACTCATTCATGTGGCCGAAATGGTATCAGGGCGGCACATTAAACATCACCGAAACGGCCGTGGACAAATGGGCAGAAAAAGAAGAGACGAAGCATCGACCCGCCATCATTTGGAGCAATGAAGCCGGTGAAGAAAAGAAATGGTCATTTCTTGAACTTCAAGAGAAAGTGTGCCGTCTTGCAGCTGGCTTTTTGAAAGAAGGGCTTCGAAAAGGGGATGTAGCGATCGTATATATGCCGATGCTTCCAGAAACGGTCGCTGTCATGCTTGCCTTTGCAAAGATTGGTGTCATTTTTAGCCCAGTCTTCTCAGGCTATGGAAGTGAGCCTCTTGCTGTACGCATTCGCGCGTCAGGCGCATCCATTGTCGTCACAGGGAACGAAATGATGCGCCGAGGGAAGACGATCAACATGCGAGAATGTGTCGCTGATGCCATCAACAAAACAACAACAGTACAAAAAGTGATTGTGCACACTTCCGCTAATACCGGATATCAAGACGATGTCCGGTTGAATGAGTTGTTAAAAGAACAGCCGATAGCCGGCACGACCTATGTGAATAATGAAGACCCGCTTATGATCTTGTATACATCAGGCACAACTGGTACGCCAAAGGGAGCCGTTCATACACACGCGGGCTTTCCGATAAAAGCGGCTTTTGATGCGGGTCTATGTATGGATGTTGCAAAAGGAGACCGGCTTTTTTGGCTGACTGATATGGGCTGGATGATGGGGCCATTCCTCGTCTTTGGCGGCTTAATCAATGGAGCTGCCATCGTTTTATATGACGGCGCTCCCGATTATCCAGATGAACAGCAGCTCTGGTCGTTTATTCATCAGCAGAAAGTCACTCATTTTGGACTTTCACCCACATTTATTCGTTCTGCGATGCAGCAAACGATTGATGGGGTCGAACTGCCGCATGTCAAAGCCATTATTTCTACTGGAGAGCCGTGGAATGAAACGCCGTGGCAATGGTTATTTAACACCATTGGTCAAAGGAACATTCCGATCTTAAATTATTCAGGAGGAACCGAGGTTTCTGGGGGTATTGTAGGCAGTACGCTGCTTCGACCAATCAAACCGATTCTCTTTAATGCAGCGATCTTAGGAATGGCGGCAGATGTATACAATGAAGCTGGGCAAAGCGTGATGAATGAAGTAGGAGAGCTTGTGGTGAAAAAGCCATGGGTCGGCATGACATGTGGTTTTTGGAACGAACCGGAGCGTTATGAAGACATGTATTTCAAACGATTTGAAGGCGTATGGACACACGGAGATTGGGTTATGCAAACAGAGGACGGTGAATTCCACATCACAGGCAGATCGGATGATGTCATTAATACAGCAGGTAAACGCATTGGTCCAGCTGAAATTGAATCCATCCTTGTTAGACATCCTGCCGTGCATGAGGCCGCTGTCATTGGGGTAAAGGATGAGGTGAAAGGGGAGGCGCTCGTATGTTTTATCGTGACCAGTCCGCATGCTTTTGAAGAAGCAGCCCTCATTCAAGAGCTTTCAGCACATGTTGGTTCACATGCCGGAAAAGCGCTCAAGCCAAAAGAAGTTCATCTCATTTCAGCTTTACCAAAAACAAGGAATGGAAAAATTGTTCGCCGTTTACTAAAAGCGGCGTATGAAGAGCAGACTTCACCCGACCTTTCTTCATTAGACAACCCAGATGTATATAAAAGCCTGACCGAATACTTGAATAAGAAACAGAAAAAGTAAAAAAGACAGGAAGGCTCCTGTCTTTTTTTATTGCACATGAAAATTCGTGCCATCTGTTGTTTCTTTGACAATACCTGCTCGAACGACAAAATCACCGAAATGTTCTTCGTCTTCTCGTTCTTTTGCATAGCGGGGAAGAAGAGAGCCAAGTTCGTTTAAAATGTCTTCCTCACCAACATTTTCACGGTATAGCTTACTTAATCTGCTGCCATCAAACGCAGCGCCAAGATACATGTTGTATTTGCCAGGTGATTTCCCGATAAAGCCAATTTCACCTAGCGCATGACGGGCACATCCATTTGGACAACCAGTCATACGAATCGTGATTTCTTTATCACTTAAGCCGTTTTCTTCGACGATCTCTTCAATTTTGTCAATCAAGCGTGGAAGGTAGCGCTCTGCTTCTGCCATCGCTAAACCGCATGTTGGCAAAGATACACAAGCCATTGAGCTGCGGCGCAGGGCGGAGTGCTGCTGGCCGTCTGATAAACCAAACTTCTGAATCAGCTGTTCGATTTGTTTCTTTTTATGAGTTGTCACATTCCCAATGATTAAATTCTGATTGGCGGTTAAACGGAAGTCACCCGTATGCACCTTGGCAATTTCACGGATGCCTGTCATCAGTGGATAATCATCATAATCTGTGATGCGTCCGCCTTCCACAAACATCGTATAATGCCATCTGCCATTAATGCCTTTTACCCAGCCATAACGGTCACCGTTATGATCAAAGTGATAATCCTTTGCCTCTAACAGAGTAAACCCAAGGCGGCGCTCAAGCTCTTCTTTTACATTTTCAAGACCAAGGCGGTCCACCGTATATTTAAAGCGGGCATTTTTTCGCACGGAACGGTTTCCGTAGTCACGCTGAATGGTAATCACTTGTTTCGCAATCTCTACAACCTGTTCCGGTGTACAAAAGCCAATCACTTTTGCAAGCTGAGGATAGGTCGCTGTATCACCATGAGTCATACCCATTCCGCCGCCAATTGCGACATTAAAGCCAATCAATTGCTCATTTTCGATGATGGCAATAAAGCCTAAATCCTGCGAAAAGACATCAATATCGTTAGCAGGAGGGACCGCCACACCAATTTTGAATTTCCTTGGCAAATAAAGCGGACCATACATCGGTTCAACTTCCGTATCTGGCGTTGCCGCAACCTTTTCCTCATCAAGCCAAATTTCGTGATAAGCTCTTGTTTGCGGGAGCAGGTCATCACTTAATTTTTTCGCCAGCTCGTATACATCATGGTGCACTTCTGATTGATAGGGGTTTGATGTACACATGACATTCCGGTTCACGTCGCCGCAAGCAGCAATTGTATCAAGCATAGTAGAATGAATGTCTTGAATGGTTTTTTTCATATTCCATTTTAAAATACCGTGAAGCTGAAAGGTTTCACGAGTAGTCAGCTTTAACGTACCGTTTCCGTATTTGTGAGCAAGCTCATCCATCACAAGCCACTGCTTAGATGTGGCGATTCCGCCAGGCAGGCGTACGCGCAGCATAAATTGATAGGCTGGCTCAAGTTTTTGTTTCTGCCGTTCATTTCTGAGGTCTCGATCATCTTGTAAATAACTGCCGTGATGTTTCATCAGACGGTTGTCATCATCAGGAATTCCCGCTGAAATCGGATCAAGCATTACTTCTTTTAACGTACCCCGTAAATAATCACTTTTTTCTTTGATTTCTTCTACGTCGCTCGGAGGTCCATCCGGCGCTGTTAATGCTGTCTTCACCATGTAAGTAAAAGCTCCTTTCTTTCAAGCATCAAGTCCATTAATATACGTCGCGCTGATAGCGTTTTTGCTGCTGCAAGTTAGCTAGATAGCTTTCTGCTTTCTCTTTGCTCATCGCACCTTCTTCTTGGATAATCGATAGAAGGGTATGATGAACATCATGCGCCATATGCTTTTCATCTCCGCAAACATATACATAGGCACCTTGCTCCAGCCATTCGAATAATTCTTTACTTTGCTTCTTCATTTGATGCTGAACATATACTTTTTCCTCTGAATCTCTTGAAAAAGCTACATCCATTTTCGTTAAGACGCTATCTTTTAGCCACTTTTGCCATTCGGTTTGATATAAGAAATCCGTCACAAAGTGCTGGTCACCGAAGAATAACCACGATTTTCCGCTTGCACCGATTTCTTCTCGTTCCTGCATAAACGAACGGAAAGGGGCGATACCTGTGCCTGGTCCCACCATAATGATCGGTGCATCAGGGTTTTCAGGAAGCTTAAAGTTTTGATTGTGCTGAATATAAACAGGCAGCGTATCACCTGGTTGTAAGCGCTCTGCACATAGAATGGAGCAGACACCTTGACGTTCTCTCCCGTGCGCATCATATCTCACAGCACCGATCGTCAAGTGAACTTCTTCTTCATTCGCTTTCAGGCTGCTTGCAATCGAATAAAGGCGAGCCGGAATTTTTCTTAAAATCGCAGTGAAGTCTGCGGCTGTTCCTTCAAAAGGAGCAAAATCGCGCGCAGCATCGACTAAATCTCTTCCTGCTATATACGCTTTTAATTTTTCTTCATTTCCTTCTTTTAAAAGGGCATGGAGGGCTTCATTTTTCGTCAAGTCCGCCAACTTTTGAAGAAGGGGTTTTGTTAAAACTGTAATCTCAAAATGTGAGGTAAGTGCTTCTTTTAAAGGAAGAGTCTCACCGTTTTTATGAACAGTTACGGCTTCTTCTGCATTCCATCCGCATGTCGTAATCAGTTCATCAACAAGCGCAGGATCATTTGTTGGATAAATTCCAAGGCTGTCACCCGGTTCATAAACAAGTCCTGACCCTTCAAGTGAAAGCTCCAAATGGCGGGTTTCTTTATTAGAGCCACGGCCATTTAGATTGATATTTTCAAGAACTTCCGCATAAAAAGGATTCGTTCTTGAGTATTCAGTAGCTGCTGTTAGGCTGTTTGCTCCTGCTGATTCTTGCGTGAAAGCTGCGGCTTCACCTTCGCTAAGTGACGATGTCACCCCTTGAAGCCATTCAGAAAACGGCTCATCATAATCAAGGTCACAATCCACTCGATCTGTCAGGCGCGTTCCGCCAAGTTCTTTGAAGCGCTCATCAAATTCTTTTCCAGTCTGACAGAAGAATTCATAGGAGCTGTCGCCAAGTGATAGAACAGAAAAGCTTAAATGATCGAGCTTTGGCGCACGTCTACCATGGACATATTCATGGAAAGAAAGGGCATTGTCAGGCGGATCTCCCTCGCCATGTGTGCTGACGATCATCAGTAAATTGTGTATTTTTTTCAGATTATTTGGTTTAAAATCTGACATAGAAGAGAGCGTCACTTGAAAGCCTTTCTCTTCAAGATGCTGTGCTGTCTTTTTCGCTAACCCTTCGGAATTGCCTGTTTGCGACCCGTAAAGCACGGTCACATCTTTACTGACAGGCTGCGCAGGTGCTGCGGCAGAAGGAGATAGGGCTTGAGTAGCTGTTTCTGATCCGGCTAGCGCAGCTTGTGCTGATAAATAACCGGTAAGCCAAATTTTTTGTTGATCTGTTAAAGTCGGAAGCAGCTGATTGAGTAGCTCTGCCTGCTGCTGACTAAAAGGACTGTTCAATACATGAAGTTGCAACGATATCCACCTCACAAGGAATATAAACATAGATTAATTCGATAGGAATTATATATATAGGTTCAATTTGAACTTTACCGAAAGTTTGCCATTAAGTAAAATATATAATATTGATTGTCATGATTAAGATTTCTAATGACAAAGCATATGCGAATAGGGGAGAAGACATAAAAAAAGGAAAACGGTCATCCGTTTTCCTTTTATCTATCTAAATTACGCCGTTGGAAGTCCCATCACAGCTTTCACTTCTAAATATTCCTCGATGCCGAAGTCTCCCCATTCTCTTCCGATACCTGATTGCTTAAAGCCGCCAAATGGGGCAAAATAATCTGTTTCGGCATTGTTAATGGTGATTTGACCAGCGCGAATATGCTCAGCGACATATTTTAATGTTTTTTCATCTTTTCCAACAACATACCCGGCAAGGCCATACACTGTATCATTGGCGATCTCAAGGGCATGATCAAGATTCTGATACGTAATGACACTCATGACCGGTCCAAAGATTTCTTCTTGTGCAATGGTCATGTCATTTTTCACATTGGTGAAAATGGTATGCTTGGCGAAATATCCTTTATCGATTCCGTCCGGCTTTCCAGCTCCCCCAGCAAGAAGGGTAGCACCTTCTTCGATTCCTTTTTCAATATAAGATTGCACGGTATCCCACTGCTTTTTAGATACAAGCGGGCCTGTAGCATGATCTTCTCTTGGATCACCAACTGTAAACTTCGGCAGGGCATTCAGCAGCGCTTTTTCAAACTTGTCTTTCATTGATTCTGGTACAAGCACACGCGTAGCTGCAGAACACACTTGCCCTGTATTCATCGCAATATGCTGAATGGCAGTTTCAGCAGCCACATCCACATCTGCATCATCTAAGACGATAAGAGGGGATTTCCCGCCAAGCTCAAGAGCGACTTTCTTCACATTGTCCGCTGCGTTTTCCATAATTTTAGAGCCAACAGCACCTGATCCAGTAAATGAAACAAAGTCAATATCAGGATGTGAGCTAATGCCGTCACCAATCACGTCACCCGTTCCGTTTACTAAGTTGAAAACTCCTTTCGGTACGCCTGCTTCATCAATAATTTCTGCAAGAATCATCGCAGCAAATGGTGTAATTTCCGCTGGCTTTAAGACAACTGGTGAGCCTGCCGCAATGGCACCTGCGATTTTAAGAGATGTTTGATTCGTTGGGAAGTTCCACGGTGTTATCAATCCGCTGACGCCAATTGCTTCTTTTATAATGGTATGTCCGCCGCGGTCCTCTGTAAATGTATAAGATTTAAGGGCTTCCGCTGCTTTAGAAAAATGTTCATAGCCCATTTTGTAATGAACTTCTTCGGATACTTTCAGCGGTGCACCGAGCTCTTGTGTCATCACTTCTACAAGTTCATCTTTGCGTTTTTCGTAGCCGCGCACAATGTTTTCCAGCATCCTTACTCGTTCATTTCGAGATGTTTTAGAGAAAGAAGGGAAGGCGGCACGAGCTGCTTTCACTGCCTTATCTAAATCTTCTTTTGTTCCTAAGCTAATGGTGCCAATGACTTCCTCTGTCGCAGGGTTGATGACCTCTGTCGTTTCGCTTCCTGTTGATGCAACCCATTCTCCGTTAATAAAATGTTTCTCTTGATTTCTCATTCTGACATGTCTCCTTTTTATATGTGATTCATTCAATATTCTGTTTTCAGCTGATATAAAACTGTACCCACTGTGAAAAATCTAAAACGAACAAACTGCAAAAGAAAAAGTTTCTGATATAATACGCAAAGTGGGACATATGTCCTTTTCAACCTGCGGGCATGTATCATTTAATGGAACTAGACTGAAAAAAGAAGGAGCTTTTGAACGAATGAAAGGTGTTATTTTCGCTTTATTAGGAGGCGCTTGTATTACACTACAAGGCGTAGCCAATGCAAGAATCAGCCAGGATATTGGTACATGGCAGGCAGCCACCATCACTCAGCTGACCGGCTTTATCATCTCGCTCGTCATTTTACTCGTCGTACGAGACGGGCACTTCAGGGAATATCAAAAGGTGCAGCCACTTTATTTAATAGGAGGCGCATTTGCAGCGATTATTATTTTTAATGAAGTCACCGCGATTCAAATCATCGGTGTGACACTCACTATCGCAGCGTTACTCATTGCACAGCTTGCTTTTACCTTTGCAATCGATGCAAAAGGATGGTTTGGTGTTCAGAAAAAGAAAATGAAATGGCCTCATTACGCAGGAATTTTATTGATGGTCACAGGGGTGATCATTTTAAAACTATAAAGGAGGGCGTCAGATGGAGGAGCTTCATGATGAATCTCTTTTTACCTCATATATGAAGGCACATCAATTAGAAAGTGTCTTTCATCAAAAGCTCATATCACACGTAAGTTTGTGGCGCTATGAGCAAGGGGAGCTCGTTTGTTCAAAAGGGGATAAGAGGGAGTACCTGTACTTGTTAGTGAAAGGAAAATTAAAGATTTTCACGACCACAAAGGAAGGGAAAACCTTTATTCTTAGCTTTAAACATCCCCTTGAAGCGATTGGAGATATCGAATACGTTCAGCAGACGGATATGGTCAATACAGTCGAAGCGGTCACAGAAGTACATATGTTAAGGGTTTCTCATCAAGCGCTCATGCGCCATGCGAAGGATGACCCGCGCATGTTAACCTTTCTGCTAAAAGGGATCACAAACAAATTTTATACAAAATCAAACGATTTGAGTTTCCACCTGTTATATCCTGTAGAGGTCAGGCTTGCAAGCTACTTATTGTCTGTTGTCACAGATGATGACAGCGCAAGCGCCCTTCGTCTCACTGATGCGGCAAGCTTAATCGGTACAAGCTACCGTCACATTAACCGAGTCATTCAGCAATTCTGTGAAAAAGGACTGATAGAAAGACAGAGAGGAAAAATTACGATTTGTGACCGGAAAGGGCTCCTAGAAATAGCAGAGCACAACATTTATGAATAGAGGAAATGAAGGGATTTATATATGATCATAGGAATAGTATTAGCCATCACGGCTGGCGCACTCGTCAGCTTACAAACCATTTTTAACAGTAAGGTCAATGAGCAGACAGGCTCTTGGTCAACTACCACCCTCGTTCTTGGAATGGGCTTTATTGCTTCACTCCTGATGGGGCTCTTACTAGAGGGAACTGGCATGTTTCGATTAAGACATATGGAAGCGTGGTACTGGATCAGTGGGGCCATTGGGGTAGGAGTGGTCATTTGTCTTGTTCAAAGTATCAAACGGCTTGGACCGACTTATGGCATCTCGATTGTCCTCACGTCACAGCTTGGCTGCGCGCTTTTGTTTGATTCGCTTGGCTGGCTTGGCTTAGAAAAAGTAGAATTCTCTTTGACAAAACTTTTAGGTGTTATTGTGATTGTGGCAGGGATCTTGGTGTTTAAATTGACCAAATTGGAGTCTGCAGAAAAAGATCAATCGCAAGAAAAAGGGCTGCCACAAGAGTAGCTGCCCTACTTTATATCAATCGCCGCCATAAAACTGTTATCGCGGATAATCCATTTAAAAGGAGCCTTTTCATCAAAGGCTTTTTTTTCTGTCCATAAGCGCTCGTCTGGTAGACAGTTCGATCTTTAGCAACGAGATAACTGTAGGCGATTTTTCGTTCAATTGCTTGCGTAAGTGATAACGCAAACGGGGCACTGTCAATAACCAAAATGGACTCTGTATTTAAAAAACTAGACCTCGCATCTAAGTTATATGTCCCGATAATACTCAAGTAATCATCAATCACCATTGATTTCGCATGAATCGAATATGGACCTTCGTATTCATACAAATGAACGCCTGTTTTCATCAATTCCTTTTTTGTACTTAAATACCCAGCAAAGGCTAATGGATTTGGCGTCGCCGTAAGAGAATTCGTCACCACTGTCGTCTGAATCTCACTAGGTAAGGGGGTGAGTCCGGATTTCATTGGGCGTGTTGGAATGATATAAGGCGTCTGTATGAGCACAGAACGCTTTGCCCGGTGCGCAAGATCGTTCAGTTTTTTCAGCACAAGTGGTCGCTTATTAAAGCGTTCCACAGGATTTGTGAAAAAGGCAATCTGTTTCACAGAAGTGGTATCTGCTGCCCAATCAAATGAGGACATCACAAAAGGTTCTTTCGTGCGCACTGCTTCATGATAGGATCTGAGCAGCTGTTTTCTTAGCTTTAACCCTTTTTTCGCTTTTGCCTTGGAAAACACATCTTTTGTTCTTTTCGTAAAATCATGATTCCATAAATAAACGAAATATTGTTCCATTTCATCTAACACTTTTCCCTTTTTCGCGTTATAGAGCAGTACATCACGGTCAAAAGCAAAGTCTTTCGGCGGCTGATCTGCAAAGTATTTATCACCGATATTTCTCCCGCCCATCACAGCCACTCGGCCATCTGCTAGGATCAGCTTATCGTGTAGCCGATTATGCCACGTCCATGGCTTGAACAAACGAAAGGGTTCATAAAAACGAATCGACATGTTCGGGTGATTTGCTACCGCATAGCGCAAATGCTTCAGCGGCCCGCGCAAACTGTGACAGATACCATCTAACAACAGCTGCACTTTCACACCTCGATCAGCTGCTTCAATTAAAGCACCTAGTACCCATTCTGCTGTTTTTCCCTTTTGAATGGAGTAGTAACTGAGGCGGATCATCTTCTTTGCCTCACGAATCATTTGGATCCTCACCTGACCAGATTCAAAGCCGTCGTCAAGAAGCATGACTTGATTTGTCCCCTGATCGTCTCCTGAGATAGAAGAGGCTTTATAAATGCAATGTTCTTTGCATGTTTTTCGAACAGGTAAATAAAACAAAACAAATGCGGTCAAAAATACATAGACGACATAAATAAGGATGAGATAAAACAAAAGATGAAGCATTATGATCAGCTCCTTTCACACAGACACAACTTTTCCTTAGTGTATGTCAAAAATGAAATTTCACTCATTTTGGCTTTCGACAAAATATATGACAAAAGAATCAGCTTGTTTTTATTGGGCATTTAATTATAGTATGAAATGAGTAAGGGGGAATCAAAATGAATGAACCACTATTTAACATTCCAACCGAAGTGTATCAAATGTTAAGTGAAACAGAACGTTATTTACTCAACTATATTCACCAACATTTAGAGGATATCTCCACCTTATCCATCGTCACATTAAGTGAAAGAGCCAATGTGTCGACAGCCACAATTGTCAGGCTGATGAAAAAAATTGGCTACAACGGCTATACATCCTTTAAATATCGATTGAAACAAGAAAAGAAAATGACCGATGCAAGTGATCAGCTCAAAAACATTGATGAAGACATCAAACTAGCGATTCGGAAAAATGAAGAAGAGGTTTTAAAGACGATCCAGCTGCAAAGTATTGGGCAAATTGAAGATGCCGTTCAAAAAATACATAATGCGGACAAAATTTATATTTTCGGCAGAGGCTTCTCAGAGATGATTGCCAAAGAAATGACCATCAAATTACAGCTCATCGGAAAAACATGTGAAGTACATGACGACCCGAATATCATTCGGCTGAAGTCACGGGATATCGGTAAAAACGAACTTGCAATCTTTGTTTCATTGAATGGCGAAACAGCAGAGCTCGTTGAAGCGTGTCAAAATCTTAGCATGAAGCAAGTCACGACGATTACCGTCACAACGAGAATAGATTCTACATTAAGTAAAATATCAGATATGACTCTAGTCGGATATAAAGGCGAACAATCCTTCTTCCCAGATTATGAGGTCAGATCGCGCTTGTCTCTTCATGTCATCGCCCGCATTTTACTAGATGCCTATGTGATTCGAATGAAATAATCAATAAAGAAGCCTTCGAGACTTTGATCTAGAAGGCTTTTTATCATGAAAACCTTTACACAATCTGAAAACATTTTCACTCCTGCGTATGAGATACTTTCTTTAGAGAAAAGAAAGAAGGTGAAACCAATTGATTTATACCTGCACCTTAAATCCTGCTATTGACCTATATATTGCATTAAAAGAAATGAAGGCAAATGCAGTCAACCGCACGGAAGATGAAGATTATCAGCCGAATGGCAAGGGAGTCAATGTCTCCATTATGTTAAAGAAATATGGATTCACCAGCACTGCATTAGGATTTATTGCTGGGTTTTCAGGCTCTTATATTGAACAATCCTTAAAGGACCTTTCCATTCAAACCGATTTTATCTCAGTTGAAGGAATTACACGCATTAA
Source organism: Bacillus sp. MM09(2025) (assembly GCF_050496725.1). Lineage (NCBI taxonomy): Bacteria > Bacillati > Bacillota > Bacilli > Caryophanales > Bacillaceae > Bacillus > Bacillus sp. MM09(2025). Next base: position 598,770 of record NZ_JBNWEN010000001.1, on the reverse strand, counting down.
TGTTTTTATTAATACGACTGAAGAATACAAGCTCGTGAACCAGGGACCTGCGATTGAAGAAAAAGCGCTTCACGCCTTTCGTGAAAAAATAGCGGCCATCCCGCAGGGGGACATCCTGATCATGTCAGGCAGCCTGCCAAAGGGCGTACCAGCCAGCATTTTTTCAGAAGTAGCAGCTATTTGTCATCAGCACAACGTCAAGTTTATTTTAGACACAAGCTCCGCAGCAGTTCTTGAGACACTTCAATACAAGCCGTATTTATTAAAACCGAATGAAGAAGAAATCGCTGCTTTTTTCGGCAAAACACATCCTATGTCAGAAAAAGAACTCATTCAATCAGGAGAAAAGCTCATTGAGATGGGTGCAGAGCAAGTGCTTATTTCCCGCGGGGGAGAAGGGGCTTTGTTCATTACAAAAGACGCCGTTTTAAAAGGAAACGCACCGACAGGTACTGTGGTAAACACAGCTTGCTCTGGAGATGCGATGCTCGCAGCCTTTCTTAGTAAACAGCTTGAAGGTCATTCACCTGAAGAATGCTTACGTTACGGCATTGCAACAGGCGCATCTACTGCATTTTCTAAAGGCTTAAGTGATTTACATGACATTCATTCATTAATTGATCAAGTACACATTGACAAGATATAAGGGGGAATACACATGAGCCGTAAAAAAATTGTCGCTGCAACTGGCTGTCCAACTGGCATTGCACATACATTTATGGCAGCTGAAGCATTAAAAATAGCTGCTGAGCAACTAGGGGTCGATATCAAAGTTGAAACGCACGGTCAAGTAGGAATTGAAAACGCTTTAACCGATCAAGACATTTTGGAGGCCGATGGGGTCATTGTCGCAGCTGACAAAGATGTGAATACAGATCGTTTTCACGGCAAACCACTGATTGAAGTGCCTGTAGCGAAGGGTATCCGCACGCCAAATGAACTGATTCAAGGCATTATGAATGGAGAAGCACCCGTTCATCAAGTGAAAGGAAGAACTTCTGGAACAGAAAAAACATCTGCTCCTTCACCAGCTCAACAAAAGTCGGCGAATAAGTGGATACACACCATCTACAAACATTTAATGAACGGTGTATCACACATGCTTCCATTTGTTGTTGGAGGCGGGGTCTTAATTGCTTTATCTTTTCTATTCGGTATTTACTCAGCTGATCCTCAGCATGAAACATATCATCCGTTTGCTGCCTACTTGAAAAACATTGGCGGACTAGGCTTTAGCTTAATGGTGCCTATTTTAGCAGCATTTATCGCTGATTCAATCGCGAAACGCCCAGGGATGGTTGTCGGATTTATCGGCGGCCTGCTTGCAAACGATGGAGGCGCCGGATTCTTAGGTGGTATTATCGCAGGTTTTGCAGCAGGGTATATCATCGTACTCCTTCAATTCCTGCTTCAAAAATTACCTGCATCACTTGACGGATTAAAATCAATCTTCATCTATCCTGTCATCGGTATATTCTTAATTGGGGCTGTGATGACACCACTATTAGTTCCAATCACAGGTCTAAATAATTCATTAATGGATTTTCTCTCAGCTGTTCAATCCACGAATCCGCTGCTCTTAGGTTTAATTGTTGGAGCGATGTGTGGATTTGATATGGGAGGACCTTTTAACAAAGCAGCCTATGTCACAGGAACGGCTTTACTTGCAGAAGGTAACCTTTACTTCATGGCAGGTGTGTCAGCAGCATGTATCACACCACCGCTTATCATTGCGATTGCCACAACGATTTTCCGAAAACATTTCACACCGCAGGAACGAAATGCAGGGGCCATCAACTATATTCTAGGAGCGACACATATAACAGAAGGGGCCATCCCATTTGCGGCTAAAAACCCGATCGTTGTCCTGCCAATTATCATGTTTGGCTCCGCCATCTCTGCTATATTGACGTATCTCTTTGGCGTACAGGTTCCAGCTCCGCATGGCGGATTCCTTGTCCTTCCAGTCGTCACAGGCGCATTCCAGTGGGTACTATCCATACTGATCGGATCACTTGTAGGTGCCATTCTATACGGACTGTATCGTAAAAAAATAGACAAACCCGCAGTTTAATAGGGAGGAAGAGAAATAATGGAACATATTTATATGAATCTTCATGAAACCGCGTCGTCACAGGCTGGCGTTTTCGCAGCCATTGCTGATATTGCCTACAAAGCAGGTATTTGTACATCACCAGAGGATGTGAAAAAAGGCTTAGCTGAAAGAGAAGCACTGAGCACAACTGGATTTCAAGATGGATTTGCCATTCCGCATACACAAACAGACGCCATCACAAAACCAGCACTCGTGATCGTCCGCACAGAAACAGGCATTGAATGGGACGCTTTTGATGGGAAACCTTGCTTTTTCTTCTTATCCTTACTAATCCCCAAAAGTGAAGCAGGGACCACTCATCTAAAGGCACTTTCTGCCCTTTCACGAGGATTAATGGATGAAGCGAAACGACAAAAGCTGCTGGAAACAAGAACAAATGAAGACATGCTGACTGTATTAGAAACAGATATTTTAACGAGAGAGGATGTTTGATCATGCCTTTACTATCCACAACACCAATGCTTGAGACTGCGAAAAAAGATAAATACGGAATCGTTGCATTCAATGTACATTCCTTTGACAGTATTTATTGGGTGCTCGAAACGGCGGCAGAATTAAAATCACCTGTCATTTTGCAAACAACGGTTGGAACCGTTCAATCTCTTGGAGCAAAAGCGATTGCAGATACAGTCAAAGCGGCGGCTGATCAATATCAAATCCCGATCGGTCTGCACCTCGATCACTGTACGGACTTTGATGTGATTCTCACCTGTATTCGAGCGGGATATACATCCGTCATGATCGATGCATCGATGCATTCATATGAAGAAAATGTTCGCCGCACAAAAGAAGTGGTGGACCTCGCATTAAAAGTAGGGGTGAACGTTGAAGCTGAACTAGGCAAGGTGGGCGGCGTAGAGGATGATATCGTTGTCGATGAAAAGGATGCTGAAAAAGCCATTCCATCAGAATGCCGTCAATTTGTAGAAGAAACTGGGGTACCAACTTTAGCACCTGCAATTGGTACTGCACACGGCATTTATAAAGGGGTACCGGATATTGACTTTGACCGCATTGAACAAATTGCATCGCTGGTCGATGTTCCCCTTGTGCTGCACGGAGGTTCCGCTGTTCCGGATGAAGACGTCAGACGATGTGTGGCACTTGGTATGGCAAAGGTCAATGTCTCAACTGAATTAAAAAATGCGTACTCTGAAGCCATTCGTGATCATTTCTCAAACGAACCGGAAAGCTTAGATCCACGGATGTATTTACAAAAAGCGAAACAAGCAGCAAAAGATATGGTCACATCGAAAATACGTATCGTTGGCAGTGAGGGCAAAGCCCATCCTCTATATCAGTGAAACAAAAAAGCAGAGCCGCTTAAGCTCTGCTTTTTCACATTATTCGTTTTCTTTCATTTCATTTGATGTGCGTACACGTGCATTTCCCATGAACAGGACCGTAATCGCTGCAAGAGCAATAGGAAACAACGCAATCAAAAATACGTACGTAATACTTTGTGACATCGCATCAATGACTTTATTTAAAATATCAGGCGGAATTTGTGAGCGGGCACCTTCTTGAAAAATGGCTTGTGGATCGCCTATTTGAGAAGAGGCTCCTTTCATTCCGCTAAAGGCTTCTGCTAAGCGATTCGATAGGACATTGGTTTGAATCGTCCCAAAAATCGTGACACCAAGTGTCATCCCAAGTGATCTCATAAATGAATTGGTCGAGTTTGCACTGCCTCGATAACGAGGGGCTAGATCATTCATTGAAGCTGACGGCAGAAGGGAGAAGCTGAAGCCGACACCAAAGCCTGATATCATCATAAAGATTGTGAGCCAAATTCTAGCTGTATCTGGTGACATATTGGCAAGAAGCAGCATCCCCGCGAAAAATGAAATAACAGAGATCGTCATAAGACGTCTGAAAGGCACTTTCGTCTGCATCGTTCCGCCAATCATACTGCCAATGACAGACCCTATCATCATCGGTGTTAAAATGAACCCTGCACTTGTCGCTGATTCACCGTACACCGCCTGAACGAAAATAGGAATGAAGACAGCAAGAATAATAAATGTTCCGCCATATAAAAACGCCAAAATTTGAGATGTCGCAAATAAACGATTTTTAAACATCCAAAATGAAATAATCGGTTCCTCCGCTTTTCGCTCAACAATAAAGAAGATGGTACCAAACACAAGAAACACGGCAAAAAGGGTGAGGATTTGCACTGAATCCCACGCATAAGATTTACCGCCAAGCTCAAGTGCGAACATCAAGCTCACAACCGCCACGACAAGTGTGATAGCACCTGACCAGTCAATTTTTTGCTTGCGATGTTCTAGCGATTCCCGGTAGTATCTGGCAATCAAGAACACACTAACAATACCAATTGGCACGTTAATATAGAAAACCCAGTGCCAGCCGATTGAATCTGTGATAATAGCTCCTAAGAGTGGTCCTAGTACACTCGATAAACCAAACACTGCACCAAACATACCGGACATTTTTCCGCGCTTTTCAGGCGGGAAGATGTCAAAGATGATTGTAAACGCGATTGGAAGAAGGGCACCGCCTCCAAGCCCTTGAATGGCTCGGTAAATAATGAGCTGATCCATCGTTTGTGCGATACCGCACAGCGCTGATCCAATTAAAAAGAAAATAAGTCCAAACAGAAAAAAACGCTTTCGACCATACATATCAGAAAGCTTTCCGTAAATCGGCATTCCAGCCATTACTGCCACCATGTAAGAAGCCGTCACCCAAGCAAATTTATCAAAACTGCCCAAATCTGCTACGATGCTTCCCATTGCTGTTGCAACAATGGTATTGTCCATCGCCGCCATAAAAATTCCTAACAGCAAACCGATGACAACAAAGCGAGTGGATGCCTTGCCTTTATCCACATGATTCATTTCATTTACCTCCTGCTTACGTTCTCTCCTTATTTTTGCTATGATCAACTTAAATATAAAGTAAGAGAACATTTATCTTGATGATCAAGATAATTTATTTTAAAGGGAGGAGAACAAGTTGTCAATAAAGAACGTCGCAGAAGACAGAGCAGACCTGATCATCCATACAATGAGGCGCCTCGCCACACGAACGGTTTTATTCCACCAAGCGGCCGCACAATCGCTTGGCCTTTTCCCAACAGACCTGAAATCAGCCGATTTGTTAAACGAACTCGGTCCTCTCACAGCAGGAGAATTAAGTGAAAAAACAGGTCTTAGCTCAGGTGCAGTCACAGCTCTGATTGACCGCCTTGAAAAAGCGGGCTACGCAAAAAGAGAAAAGGACCCAAAAGACAAACGAAGAGTTATCATCGTTCCATTAACAGCAGGAAAATCACAGGTAAAAGAACTCTTCCAATCCTTATCAGCATCAACCAAACAACTCACAAACGAATACAAACGAGAAGAATTAGACTTAATCATTCAATTTATTACCGAAGCAGCAGATATTATGGACCAAGAGCTGCAATTGCTTAAGTCTAAGTCGTAAGAGAGCACAATGTGAAGGGTGTGTTTTACTATTAGTTGTTTAAAAAAGGTAGCGCGGATTATAATTGGCTCAATTAGTGCCCTCTTCCTTACCATGGAAGTGCTCTATAACACTTGTTTACAATGGAACATCTCAAATGATTTTAATTAAAAGATGTTTTAAAAATCGTGTCTTAATGATTACTGACGATGGCGAGGCTAAATCTAATAAAACACGGATCATTTACATATTAAGTACTGTTTTTGTATCTATATTCCTATTTAATGACAAACTTTGTGTTGGTAAAATTGACCTTGTCAATGAATAGGAAGGAGTGAATTCTTCTGGGGAAGATACTTGATGCAAAAGCACTTGAAAGTGCCATGGACGCAAGAGCAAAACACTACCTGGAACTCCGCGAACAAATGATCAATTTAAAAAAGACACTTCAAGGCATGGCAGATCTCGGTGATGATTTCACGGGAAAAGGTGCCGATAACATTAAAAGTTTCTACAAAGAGCTCGCCGGAAATGTGGACATGTTTATCAGCTTCATAGATAAACAAAAAGCGTTCCATGAAGGTGTTTCTGGGACACTTGATGATACAAACTTTGGCGGCGATACCTTTGTAGAAGAACACTTTTTAGACAACGCTGTACATATGGGCATCAAAAATGCCAAAAGCATTGTAAAGGATCAAAAAAAGGCACTTAAAACGATTTTTCAAGACATCGACGACCTCATTTCTCTAGAAGTATTTGATAGCCAAACCTTTGATGAAAAGATTGCAGATGCGGAAGACGAGCGAAAAAAGACAGTGAAAGACCTAAGAGAGCTTGATCAAAATATAAAAAATGAATATGCTTTGTCAGAAACGGAGCAGCAAGCTACAAGGGCATTGTACACAGAAATGATGAATGCCACAAATGATGGAAAAGCGATTTCTCCAATGAATTTTGACAAGAAAGCGTATCAAAATAGCGAAATCTACAAAGCAAAAAGCGATATTGAAAAGCAAACTTCTGAATATCTGAAAATCAAAAAAGAACAAGAAGAAGCCCGTGAGATCGCAAAGGAACAAGAAGCGCTCGCCAACCGTCCTTGGTATGAAAAAGCACTCGATTATGGCGGGAATATCGTGAATGAACTGACTGGCGTGAACGATGCAAAACGCGCCGCAACAGGCGTCGACCCGATCACAGGCGAAGAACTTACCGCAGGACAGCGCGTCGCCGCAGGCGGCATGGCAGCCGCAGGATATATTCCAATCGTCGGCTGGGCAGGACGCATTTTCAAAGGCGGAAAGGCTGTCTATAAAACGACCCAAGCTACATCAGCTGCAGTCAGGGCAGTGGACATTTACAAGACGTCACAAAAGTCTTTTGACGCCTTAAAAACATCTCAAAAAGGTTTATATGGCCTCACCGCCACCAACGGCTTCAGCGAAGCAATTACTGGTAGAGATATGTTCGGGAATAAGATCTCGAAAGAACAGCAGGAGGCGAGTATGAATGCGGCGCTTGGAATGCTTTTGCCGTTTGGGGTGAAAGGGTTTCAAGGGAAGACGGGGTTAAACGCTCAAAGTCAAGAAGGACTTAATCGAAAAAGGGCTTTGCGGCACGCTAAGGATTTAGGGGAAATACCTAGATCACAACAGCCTACTCGTCAATGGCAAGTAGGAGATAATGTTTTTAAGAAGGGACAAGAACATCGTAATTATGAGTACAGTTCTAACCAAACTCATCATGGGCGGTACTATGAATTTGATACCCCAAAAGGAAAAAGAGTTATAGTACAACATACTAATGACGGAAAATTACACACTCACGCAGGGAAACCGAAAGAGGGTGCCGACCCATTTAATTATGATTTTAAAAAAGAAAGGTATTCAAATATTTATGGACCAAATGGTGATCACCATATCTATTACAATGAATAATGAGGAATGAAAAATATGGTATATCAAAATGAAAAAATACAAAAGAAAATAGCTTTTATGAATGCTAAAAAGAAAATACAACAATTAGCTTATATTGAGGTAATTGATTTTGAAGATGATGCTTCTCAATGGCTAAAATTATGTGAAGCAGTATTAAAACAATTTCGTCAAATAGACTCTACACCTTCTGATATTTTAACAATTACAGACAAAGTATCTGTTATGGCTTGGTTAAAAAATTCACTAGATTTTCTGATAGAGAAAAGAGAATGGTTTATTTTAGTTGTAAATGACCCTTTTCCTGTTTGGGCAAATGTAAAAGCTCTAGATTTCGATAAGGCAATTGAAGAGATTTGGCTATCCTCAGAGAATCACAACATCATTGTAGCAGATAAAGCAACTGGTAAAATCGCTCAGATATTTTCAGAAGAAAAACATTTTGAACTGCATATTGGAAACTGCGCGATTTAATTATAATCCAGGTTAATTGATTAAGTAGCAGCCACAATCTGAAAACCCGCATTTAACAATGATTTTGAATAACCATCACCACTACTTTGATTTTAATGGAATCAAGGTTTCACTTGTCTAATATAATTGGTGATTTTAATTATAATACATTGTAGTGGTGATTCAATAAATGAGAGCCACAGTTATTTAGAGGAGTTAGAAGATTTTCAGGTGTGACATTTCATCAGGAAATTGATTCACCAGAGGAAGCATTAGATTGATGAGTTTCTCCATGAAGCTAGCAAAGAATGTCTGCTGTCTAGGAGCAGTTAAAATGAAGCAACAAAATGAACCTTGTTTGGCTAATGCCTTTCAAGTTTTTATGTGTAAATCAAGGGTGCTAAAATCATTGTGAAAGATTAAAAAGGAGCATTCGAAAGATTTTCCAGTACATCTATGACCTCATTACAAAGGTTTTCTATCACGTTTCAGAAGACAAATGACTCCTTGTATACAAGTCTCAAAGCACACTCATACGAGTGTGCTTTTTCTTATAACAAAAAAACACCCAAAAACCTGCACAGCATTTACTGAAAACATTTGGACTTCTTTGACGCATGTGAGTTGATTAGACTTATAACCAAAGAGAAGAAGGGAGGAATTCCAACTGCACTTAACCAAAAGAGGCACGACTTTACTATCAATGCTGATTCACACGACATCTTATTTATCAATTGAAGATTTACAGAATCGACTGAATGTCTCTACTCGAACTGTCTACTCTGAAATCAAACGCATGAATAGCTGGCTGGACACACATCAGCTTAGTGGCGTTCAGCGAAAAGATCAACTTGGCTACTACTTACACCCACATGAAAAAGAAGTCATTATTCAAAAAGCGAACAGCATTCTCGTTGGTGATGATTATGAACCATGTGTAATGGAAAGAAGGGCTATTCTGCTCTTATCTATTGCATGCAGTGAGAAATGTCTAAAAATTGATGATTTTATGAAGCTCACCAAAGTGAGCCGGAATACATTGCTTGAAGATATGAAACAGCTAAAAGAAGCACTTTCAAAGCAGCAGCTCACGCTTCACTATCAGGCAGCCTTCGGCTATTTAATTTCAGGAGAAGAAAGAGCGATTCGATTGGCTCTGAAACCTTATATTCATTCCATTCGCACCATGATAAAAAATGAAAAAGCTTTTCCATCTCTTTGGTTAAAGGGGCCTATTTCAAATAACAGGTTAAAATATCTCCTCGAGCAGTCAGAACAAGAGCTTCAGCTCGAGTTTGCTGATGACATGCTGGATCAGCTGTCTTTGGATCTCTTTTTCTACTTTAAGCGGATGAAGCTAGGACGTGCTATACACCTTTCAAACGAAGAAAAGCGTACATTGCAGGAAACTGATGAATGCTTGGCGGCTATTCGTTTCATGGCACGAATTCAAAAAGAAACGGGTCTTCAAGTTCATGATGATGAAATCTATTTTCTTAGCACTCTATGGCTCAGCGCCAAGAAACAAAAGCTTCCATCAAGTCAAAAGCCAGAAGAGCATCTCATTCGCACCATTGCCAGACAAATGATTTTTGATTTTCAGCGGTATGCATGTATCTCCTTTCAAGAGTACGAAGCCTTAGAGCAAAACTTAACCATGCATCTCATCCCTGCCTATTACAGACTCATCTATCACATTGATATCAACAATGAATTAACAGAATCTATTAAAAAAACACAGCCAGAGGTGTTTGATATCACTCAAAAGGTCGTATGTCATTTAGAAAAGGCGACCTGCTCCAAGATAAGTGAGCATGAAATTGCTTACGTGGCGATGCATTTTGGTGGTTGGATGAGAAGAGAAGGGATTTCGCCAATTGTGCGGTGTTCTGTATACATTGTTTGCGGCGAAGGAATTGGCACAAGTCACATGCTGAAAACACAGCTTATCGAATTAATCGGTTATATCGAAGTACGTGATCTATTATCAAAGCGCTCTTATGAACAACTGTCATCGATTGATGTCGACTTTGTTGTGTCAACAACACCTATTTCGTTTAAAGGAAAGCCAGTTCATCTCGTTCATCCCATCCTTACTGCCTATGAGAAAAAAACCTTGCTTCAATATGGAGAAAGTGCCGAAACCATGTTTGATAAGAACAATGTGAACGCTTTATTCAACATCATTCAAGAGCATACCATCGTACAAAATGAAAAAGCACTGCTTCGTGATCTTAAAGAGCTGCTTCATCCCGCATATGTATCCCATCAGAAAGGGTGGAAACCAGTGTTAAACGATTTATTAACAGAAAAAACCATTCATCTCCAACAAACAGCAGAAACATGGCAAGAGGCCATCACAAAAGCAGCGCAGCCTTTACTCGATCAAAATGCCATTCAGAAAGGTTATGTGGATGCAATGATTCAGTCCGTTGACCAAAATGGACCTTATATTGTGATTGCACCACAAGTAGCCATTCCACATGCCAGACCAGAGGACGGCGTGAACGAATTAAGTATGTCACTCATGTCATTCGAACGGCCCGTTTTTTTCTCTAAGGATGAAAAAAAACAGGTTCGTCTCATCATCGTGCTAGCAGCCATTGACAGTATGACCCACCTAAAAGCACTCAAACAGCTGACTATGCTGTTAAGTGATGAAAAGCGAAGGAAACAACTGGTTGAAGCAAAGGAATTAGCATCGGTGCAAAAACTAATTGATCAATTTTCACAACGATAGGAGGAAAAAGAGATTGAAAAAAATTCTTGTTGTGTGCGGAAACGGATTAGGAAGCAGCTTTATCGTGGAAATGAATGTCAAAAAAGCATTAGAAGAGTTAGGACTTGCAGCTGAAGTGGACCATACCGATCTCAGCACAAGTAAAAATGAACAAGCTGATCTATATATCGGAGCAACAGACATTATCGATCAGCTGGATGACGGCACAAGAAAGGTCGCTGGATTAAATAACTTGTTAGACCAGGAAGCCATTAAAGACGTCCTTCGCAAACACATATAAGCCACGAAAAAGGGGGGATTCACATCATGATGGAACTGATCATGAACGATATATTGGGTACACCGGCAATTCTCATCGGTTTGTTTGCGCTGGCCGGTTTACTTTTGCAGAAAAAATCAGCCGCAGATACCGTGTCAGGCACCTTAAAAACAACCATGGGTTTTGTAATATTAGGAGCAGGCGCAACGGTCGTGTCTGATTCACTTGGAGTTTTCCGAAAAATGTTTGAAGCAGCATTTCACATTCAAGGAGTTGTGCCAAATACAGATGCCATGGCAGCCATTGCTCAAAAGGAATTCGGAACACAGACAGCTCTCATTATGATTTTTGGCATGCTGGTCAATTTGTTATTGGCAAAATTCACGCCCTTTAAATACGTTTTTTTAACAGGACACCATACCTTGTATATGGCTGCAATGCTCGCAGTCGTTCTCTCGACAGGTGGAATGAAAGGAGCGTTTCTTGTCACCACCGGTTCGATTATATTAGGAACCGCTATGGTCATTGCACCCGCTATTCTTCAGCCATTCACAAGGAAAGTCACTGGAAGCGATGATCTTGCGCTTGGACACTTCAGTACCTTCGGTTATTTTACAGCGGGAATGATTGGAAAATGGATCGGTCGTCCAGAGAGATCAACAGAAACCATTCAAGTGCCTAAATCACTCGGCTTTCTACGAGATACATCTGTGGCCATTTCAATCACGATGGCTTTGCTGTTCTTTGCGATTGCACCGTTTGCTGGGATTCCCTTTATAGAACAAATGAGTGGGGGCACGAACTTCGCTGTCTTCATTCTCATTCAGGCGATAACCTTTGCTGCTGGTGTGTACATTATTTTAGCCGGGGTACGGATGGCAATCGGTGAAATTGTGCCTGCTTTCAAAGGAATTGCCGATCGTTTTGTGAAAGGGGCAAAACCGGCACTTGATGCACCAACCGTTTTTCCATTTGCTCCAAATGCAGTCATTATCGGTTTTTTATGCAGTTTTGCAGGAGGCATTGTATCTATTTTTCTTTTACCTTTGTTTGGTTTAACTGTCATCGTTCCTGGTCTTGTCCCGCACTTTTTTTGCGGCGCTACAGCAGGAGTGTATGGTAATGCAACTGGAGGCGTGAGAGGGGCTGTTGCTGGGGCCTTTGTGAATGGATTGCTTCTTTCCTTTTTACCCGCTTGTTTATTACCTGTGTTAGGAACCCTTGGTTTTGAAGGGACAACTTTTGGAGATACAGACTTTGGTATCATCGGAATCTTAATTGGATTGATCAAGCTTTTATTTCAACTGTAAAAAGGAGGCTTCTGAGAATGACAGCCATTTTTTCACCTTCACTGATGTGTATGGATTTAACGCACTTCCGCGAACATATTCATATTCTCAACACAAGGGCAGATCGATATCATGTCGATGTCATGGATGGTCATTACGTGAAAAATATCACCTTATCACCCTTTTTCATAGAACAGCTTCGAAAACTAACAGATCGACCCATTGATGTGCATCTTATGGCACAATCTCCCCAAGAATTTTTAATCGATGCCTGCATTGATGCAGGGGCAAGCATGATCTGCTTACACCCAGAGGTTGTGCAAAGAGACGTTTTTAGGATCATTCGGCATATTCATCAAAGAGACTGTGAGGTCGGATTTGTCTTAAATCCGGCCACACCAATTGAAGCATTAGATTCCTATCTACATTTAATAGACCGAGTGACGATCATGACGATTGATCCAGGCTTTGCAGGTCAGCCTTTTATTAAAGAAATGCTTCAGAAAATTAAACAGGTGAAAGCGGTAAAAGAGAAGAGAGGATACTCATTTTCAATTGAAGTAGACGGCTCTTGTAATGAGCACACGTTCCGGCAGCTTGCTGAGGCGGGAAACGAGATCTATATTATCGGAAACTCAGGTTTATTCGGCCTTCACCAGCAACTCGACACGGCTTGGGAGACAATGAAGCAATTGTTTTCAAAAGAAACAGCCTCAATTGAATCACGTGAGTAAAAGAGGATGAAACAATCCTCTTTTTTTACGCAACTTTACTAAACCTTTGCATCCAACCAAAACATACTCAAAAATAAAATAAAAAATCACAAATCCACACTTGAAAGCGCTTTACCAACGTGGTATCCTTCAAATATCTTTAGTAAATATTTAGTCAAAAACCAAGAGGAGTTTGCCTATGACCACACTCAAAGATATTGCTCATGATGCAAAAGTGTCCGTTTCTACTGTATCCCGTGTGTTAAATGGCGATCAAACCCTTGCCGTTTCTCACGCAACAAGACAAAACATCCTCGACATTGCCAAGAAGTTAAACTATACCCCCGTGAGAGCAAGAAAAGCCGATCAAGCAGAGGAAAAAAGCCCATCTGAATCCCCAGTCATCGGTATCGTAGTCGCTCAATCCATTGACGAAGAATTAAATGATCCCTTTTTTTCATCGATTCGAAAAGGAATTGAAAAAGAATATGCCAAACAAGGGCTGTCCACCCTCCATACCTTTCGCCTGAGAAGCATGGATAAAGGCGCGATGCTAAAAGATATTGACGGTTTGATCGTCATTGGACGAATCAGTCCTGATACGGTTGAAAAAATGACTAATCGAATGGAACACATTGTTTTTATCAATCATTATGCGGATGAGGATTTGTATGATTGTGTACATGTTGATTTTGTCAGAGCGGCAGATCGAGCAATTCGCCATTTGCAATCGCTTGGCTATACACATCTAGGCTATATTGGCGGAAAGGAGCGTGAGCATTATTTCGAAGGGAATGCTGTGATTGAGGACGAAAGACAAACGACGTTTATGAAGAGAATGCAAGAAGCAGGTGGTCTTCATCTGGATGACATCCATATTGGGGAATACTCCATGCAAGAAGGCTATTCGCTCATGAAGCAAGCCATAACAAAAGGAAATCTGCCACAAGCCTTTTTTATCGGAAGTGATTCAATGGCGATTGGCGCAATGCGCGCGCTCAATGAAGCCGGTCTACGTGTTCCTTTAGATGTATCCATTGTTGGGTTTAATGACATTGAAGCAGCTTCATTTTCAAGCCCGCCACTTACAACCGTCAAAGTATATACAGAAGAAATGGGGCAAGTCGGTTTGAAGCTTTTGCTTGAGAGAATAAACGGCAGAAAGCTTCCTCTAAAAGTCGTCGTGCCAACAAAACTCATCGAAAGAGGCAGCACATGCCTCATCCATGAAAGGGGGTGAACCCGAGATTTCAGCAAACAAAAAAGAGACAAAAAAGCAGAAAGCAAGCTGCTTCGCATGATGGCCAGATCATGCGAAGAACAAGGCAGCCTACCTGGATGCTCTCTTATCTCTTTGAAAAGAATAGAATTCCAGTATAATGGACTTCTTTTGTTTCCGCAACTGCATGAATTCTACCGATTATCGTCTGAATTTTCAGTGATCAAAAGGAGGAAACCATGAATAAAAAAATCATGCTGCTCACTGCGGCCTTTGTCTTGACCATTTTTTTGTCTGCTTGCAGCAACGGTACGTCTGAAGCAAACGGAAAGGTCACCTTAACTCTCTTTTCGACGATGAGCAACAGCGGGGAAAGAAAAGCATTTGAAGAAGTGATTCGTGAGTTTGAAAAAGAGCATCCACATCTTCGAATCGATGCCAACTTCCCAGGCAACAGCTATGAAGATACGATTCGTGTCAAAATGGGGGCAAACGATATGCCGGATCTGTTTGACACACACGGCTGGGCCAAACTTCGCTATAGCGAGTATGTCGCTGATCTAAAAGAGATGAATTGGGTGAAACAACTTGATCCTTCACTCGATCAAATTTTAAAAGATCAAGATGGCAAAGTATACGCATATCCGCTGAATCAAGCAAAAGACGGGCTTAGCTTTAATGCCAATCTATTAAAGGACTATGACATTGAGGTACCTAGAACACTTGATGAATTCCAATCGGCTTTGCTGACAGTGAAGGAAAAGAGCAAAGGAGAGGTTGTGCCGCTCTGGATACCAGGAGGAGACAACTCAAATATCGCCCAAGTCTTTGATGAACTCGCCACACCTTTATTGATCACCGGTCCAAACCATCACTACGGAAAAGAACTTGAGAACGGATCATTTGATTGGTCTCTCTATACACCGCTTGCACAGTTCATAAAGGACTTGAAAGATCAAGATCTTTTAAACAAAGATGTCCTCACAGCAAAACTATCTCAAGCACCTGAACTGATGGCACAAAACAAAATAGCCTTCACCTTTGTCGGAGGCTCTTTAGGACCTGAAGCGTCTGAACTCAATCCATCGACCAAAGTCGGCACGATGCCAGTTCCATCTATTCATGAAGGAGATAAACAAAGCTGGATTGGAGGAGAACGGTTTACGGTCGCTGCATGGAAAGACTCCAAACATCTAAAAGAAGCAAAACAATTCATCGATTTTCTCGCAAAGCCTGAAAATGCGAAAAAAATCGCAGAAGGCACCTCATCTGAAGCAGCCTTAAAGCAAGTAAAAGCAAAAAACTATTATTCTACGTTTTACGATCAATACGAAGAGGTGAAGATTGAACCGTATTTCGATCGAAAATACTTACCAAGCGGCATGTGGGCAGTCATGGCAACATCGGGTCAAGAATTATTAGCAGGCTCCATCACACCAGAACAATTATCGAAGAAGATGGAAGAGGAATATAAGCGTCTGAAAAAACAATAGCAGGCGCATGCTGAAACAGGAGTGAAGCCAATGAATGACATCACAAAAACTCAGCAGCCAGCCGCATTCACCTCTTTACCGAAGCAGAAAATGAAAAAAAGCCAAAATTCATCCCTTTGGTGGATGTACTTGCCTGCTGTTCTCGTTGTCAGTACCTTTATCATTTATCCTTTTTTGAACGGCATTCAGCTATCCTTTACGAATTGGAATGGGTTTTCACAAACTTATGAATGGATTGGGCTTGATCAATATAAACGTCTGCTTCAGGACCCAGCGACATGGCTTGTTGTTAAAAATACGCTTCTATACGGAATCGGGAGCACCATCTTACAAAATATCATTGGACTTGGATATGCTCTTTTATTAAATCAAAGCTTAAAGATGAGAGCGATCACAAGAACAGTTGTCTATTTACCTGTCATGATTAGTCCGATTGCGATGGGCTATATTTGGTATTTTGTGTTTGCTTACCAAGGCGGTGCCTTAAACGATGTGGTGGCGCTTTTTGGATTTGATCAAATGAATGCGCTCGGCAATCCGCAATTAAACACATGGATCATTGTGCTCGTCAACACCTATCAATTCGTCGGGATTGCGATGATCATTTATTTAGCAGGACTGCAAAGCATTCCTAAGGATTATTATGAAGCCGCACAATTAGACGGCGCATCCAGCCTCCAGCAATTCAGGCGAATCACATTGCCACTCCTTATACCGTCTATTACCATTAATGTTGTGCTGAATGTCATTGGCGGGCTCAAGCTCTTTGATGTCATTGTGGCGCTTACTGGCGGCGGACCGGGAGATTCCTCACAATCAATGTCGACCTTTATGTATGATCTGTATTTCAAACGTCAGGATGCAGGCTATGCAGCAACGCAAGGGGTTTTCATGGCGGTCATCATCCTTGTCATTAGTGTCGCAGCGCTGATGTATTTCAAACGAAAGGAGACCGAGGTGTGATGGAAAATGCTTTTAAACGTAAGAAGAGATGGTACTCCTTCCTCGCCCTTTTGGTGACATTGTTTCATCTCATTCCATTTTATATCTTGGTGACGACATCATTAAAGAGGATAGGAGATTTCAGTTCAAAATGGCTGTTTCCAAAAGTGCTCCATCTTGAAAACTTTCGCACGGCATGGACAGAGGCTCAGCTTGGTCAATCCTTTTTGAATACCGTGATCATTACGTTCAGCTCTGCTGTATGCCTTATCTTTCTTGGCTCTCTTGCAGCCTATCCGCTCGCAAGAAGAAACACAAAACTGAATAAAGCAGTTTATGTTTTATTCATCGCCATTATGGTCATTCCACCACTCACAGCCCTTGTCCCGCTCTATAAAATGGTCGTTCAGATCGGGATGATGAACACCTATCAAATCGCTATTTTAAATAATGTCGCTGCTTTTTTACCGCTAACCATTTTCTTATACGCAGGCTTTATCCGGTCGACCATTCCAAAGGAGCTTGAAGAAGCAGCCCGTATTGATGGAGCGGGGACATTTAGAGTTTTTTTCACCGTCGTTTTTCCACTTCTGAAACCTATTACCGCTTCTGTTTTAATCATTGCCTGTGTGTATATTTGGAACGACTATCAATTTGCCATCTTCTTTTTGCAAGATAAAGAGATGCATACACTCACAGTCGCCCTATCCCATTTTTTTGGTCAAAATCAACATCAGCTCCAGCTCGTTGGTGCCGCTGCGCTCATTGCGATGCTGCCAATGGTGACAATGTTTTTACTGTTGCAAAAATATTTTATCGCAGGGCTTTCACAAGGCTCTGTCAAAGGGTAGTTCCATATATTTGATGTTAAAAGGAGAGTCGTCTATGTCTAAAATTACATTTATCGGTGCAGGGAGTACCGTATTTGCTAAAAATATATTAGGAGATTGTTTGTTCGTCCCTGCACTAAGCGGTTTTGAATTCGCTTTATATGATATCGACCATAAGCGGCTGAAAGAATCAGAAACGATGCTCCGCCATTTAAAAGAGAACTACGGTGCACATGTGACCATTAAGTCCTATCACAACCGAAAGGAAGCCTTAATGGACGCAAAATATGTAATCAATGCCATCCAGGTTGGAGGCTACCGGCCAAGCACCGTGATTGATTTTGAGATTCCAAAAAAATATGGGTTAAGACAAACGATTGCAGATACGGTTGGCATCGGCGGCATCTTCCGCTTCCTTCGAACAATTCCTGTGATGCTTGATTTTGCAAAGGAGATGGAAGAGGTTTGCCCAAATGCTTTATTGTTAAATTACACAAATCCAATGGCCACACTGACAGGTGCGATGCTGCGCTATACAACGGTTCAAACGGTAGGTCTTTGTCATAGCGTGCAAGTGTGTACAAAGGATCTATTTGAATCACTTGAAATGGATCATGAAGGCATTGAAGAAAAAATTGCTGGCATCAATCATATGGCGTGGTTATTAGAAGTGAAACGGGATGGAAAAGATTTGTACCCAGACATCAAAAGAAGAGCCAAAGAAAAGCAGAAATCACGGCATCATGATATGGTACGTTTTGAGTTGATGGATAAATTCGGCTACTATGTCACTGAGTCCTCAGAACACAACGCCGAATACCACCCTTATTTTATCAAATCGCGCTATCCAGAATTGATCGGTCAATTTAATATTCCACTTGATGAATACCCGAGACGCTGCGAGGAGCAAATCAACAACTGGAATACCATGAAGCATGACCTTGTGGGCAATACACAGATCACACATACTCGCTCAAAAGAATATGGTTCTCGTATCATTGAAGCGATTGAAACGAACGTTCCCTTTAAATTTGCCGGGAATGTGCTGAACACAGGCGGTCTCATTCACAACCTGCCTGAAAAAGCGTGTGTCGAAGTGCCGTGTGTTGCAGATCGGAGCGGCATCATGCCATGCTATGTCGGAGAGATCCCTGAACAACTGGCTGGGCTCAACCGGACCAATATCAGCTCACAGCTCATGACAATTGAAGCAGCAATTAGCGGCAAAAAAGAGCACATTTATCAAGCGGCATTACTTGATCCACACACAAGCGCTGAACTATCGATTGATGACATCATCAAATTATGCGATGAACTCATTGAAGCACATGGTGAGATGCTCCCGCATTTTTCAGAACCGAATCAATATACCGCATCAACCAACTAACAGAAATAAACCAGCCTCTACCTGATGCAACGCGCATCAGGTTTTTTTATGCTGCAAAAAGAGGATTGACTGAAAGCGTTTTTAATATTATGATTTTTCTAAAGTTAATCAAGAGTTAACCAAAAAATCACCATGAATGAATCGCATTCGGGAATCATTTCTCACAACCAAAGGGATGGGCGGCAACCTTTCACACGTTAGAGCAAGCTTTTATCACAACGTAAACCAAAACGACAATAATATTTGACAAAGAGTGTATACTGATGGGCGCCCATTTGATGAGACAATGACAACCAAACACATCCTATAAGCATGACATTTTTTCATAAAAAGGAGAGAGGGAACATGACCAAAACAGATGTACAAATGTTGAAAAATTATATTGGCGGACAATGGATTGAGGCAGAAACTAGTCAAACAGAGGCAGTATATAACCCAGCTACTGGTGAGATCATCGCAGAAGTACCGCTTTCAACAAAAAAAGATGTCGAACGTGCGGTACAGGCAGCACAAGAAGCATTTACCACTTGGTCGAAAACTCCCGTTCCCCGCCGCGCGCGCATTTTATTTAAATATCAGCAGTTACTCGTTGAAAAATGGGATGAACTGGCTGAACTCGTCACGCTTGAAAACGGAAAAAGCATAACAGAAGCAAAAGGAGAAGTGCAGCGAGGAATTGAATGTGTCGAATTTGCCGCTGGTGCACCAACCTTAATGATGGGAAAACAATTACCAGATATCGCATCTGGACTCGAATCTGGCATGTACCGCTATCCAATAGGCGTCATCGGGGGGATTACACCATTTAACTTTCCGATGATGGTCCCTTGCTGGATGTTTCCGCTTGCCATTGCCTGCGGAAATACGTTTGTTTTAAAACCTTCAGAGCGCACGCCGATTCTTGCCGCACGTTTAGCCGAACTATTTGAAGAAGCAGGTCTTCCAAAAGGTGTTCTCAACATTGTCAATGGGGCTCACGATGTTGTCAATGGTCTGCTTGAACACCAAAAGGTCAAAGCCATTTCGTTTGTCGGCTCTCAACCAGTCGCAGAATACGTCTATAAAAAAGGCACAGAGCATGGCAAACGTGTCCAAGCACTTGCAGGAGCAAAAAATCACTCCATTGTCCTCAAAGATGCAGATTTAGACGCGGCAACAAAACAAATCATTGGTGCTGCCTTTGGATCAGCAGGAGAGCGCTGCATGGCCGCGGCCGTTGTCGCTGTGGAAGAAGAAGTGGGAGATGAGCTCATTCAAAAATTAGTTGATGAATCGAACGAGCTCGTCATTGGAAACGGAATAAATGAAGAGGTCTTTCTTGGTCCAGTCATTCGAGAGGAACATAAGGAGCGAACGCTTCAATACATTCAGTCAGGGATTGAAGAAGGCGCAAGTCTCATTCGAGATGGCAGAAAAGATCACGAAACAAATGGAAAAGGGTATTTCGTTGGACCAACGATCTTTGACCATGTGACAAATCAAATGAAAATTTGGCAGGACGAGATTTTCGCCCCAGTCTTATCAATTGTTCGTGTCTCTTCACTGACAGAAGCGATCGACCTGTCCAATCAATCAAAATTTGCAAACGGTGCCTGCCTGTACACAGACAGTGCATCAAGCATCAGAGAATTTCGCGAAAACATCGAAGCAGGGATGCTCGGCGTCAATATCGGTGTTCCCGCACCAATGGCATTTTTCCCGTTTTCCGGCTGGAAGGATTCTTTCTACGGGGACTTGCACGCCAATGGAACAGATGGGGTGGAGTTTTATACAAGAAAAAAAATGGTGACCGCGCGTTATATATGATCAACAATCATGAATAAGCTAAGAAAATGCAGTTCCAAAAGGAGAACTGCATTTTTTGTTGTCTTCTAGTCAAAAAGTAAGGGTTTTCATCGTTGTTTTAGCAGCGATTCGCCCAAGAAATCATCCTTTGTATTCATTCTTCATCAGCGTCTATCAACATAATTTGAAATTGGGCGTAAACCCCAATATTAGGAAGATGAAAACAGGAGGAAAATGACACGATGAGAAAGAGGATGAAGTGCGGTTTAGGTTTATTGATTCTTGCTTTGGTACTAAGCTGTGTACCTGTATATGATGCGAGTGCAGCAAGTACCCCCATTGCAAAACGAGTAGGAAATGCAAATCCGCTCATAGACCATCACCTGGGGGCGGATCCGTTTGCGCTCACCTATAACGGAAGAGTGTACATTTATATGTCGAGCGATGACTATGAGTATCACAGCAATGGAACGATTAAGGACAATTCTTTTGCAAATTTGAATAGGGTTTTTGTCATCTCTTCCGCGGATATGGTGAACTGGACAGATCACGGAGCGATTCCAGTAGCAGGTGCCAATGGGGCGAATGGCGGGAAAGGGATTGCCAAATGGGCAGGCGCTTCTTGGGCTCCAGCCGCTGCGGTGAAGAAGATCAATGGGAAGGATAAATTTTTCCTCTATTTTGCTAACAGCGGCGGAGGGATTGGCGTCTTGACAGCGGACAGCCCGATTGGTCCTTGGAAAGATCCTATCGGAAAAGCGCTCGTCACGCCAAATACACCAGGGATGTCCGGTGTTGTATGGCTGTTTGATCCAGCCGTATTTGTAGATGATGACGGGACCGGTTATTTATATGCCGGAGGAGGCGTTCCAGGCGGTTCAAATCCAACGCAGGGACAATGGGCCAATCCTAAAACAGCAAGAGTTCTGAAGCTAGGGCCTGACATGACAAGTGTGGTCGGCAGTGCATCAACCATTGATGCCCCTTTTATGTTTGAAGATTCGGGAATGCATAAGTATAACGGTACCTATTACTATTCCTATTGCATCAATTTTGGCGGCTCCCACCCAGCAGATAAACCACCAGGCGAGATCGGTTATATGACGAGCTCAAGTCCTATGGGTCCCTTTACGTATAAAGGACACTTCTTGAAAAATCCGGGTTCATTTTTCGGTGGCGGCGGTAACAACCATCATGCTGTGTTTAATTTTAAAAACGAGTGGTATGTCGTGTATCACACACAAACGGTGAGCTCTGCCTTATACGGAGCAGGGAAAGGCTACAGATCTCCACACATTAATAAGCTTGTGCATAATGCTGACGGCTCCCTTCGAGAGGTCGCAGCCAATTTTGAAGGCGTTAAACAGCTTTCCAACCTAAATCCTTATCAGCGGGTAGAAGCTGAAACGTTCGCTTGGAATGGACGCATTTTAACAGAGGCCTCCTCAGCACCTGGTGGGCCAGTCAATAATCAGCATGTCACAAATATTCAAAACGGCGATTGGGTAGCTGTCAGTAATGTCGATTTCGGATCGATGGGTGCCAGAACCTTTAAAGCCAATGTAGCAGCCGCTTCAGGCGGACAAATTGAAGTACGTCTTGGCAGTCCAGACGGCAGAATTGCCGGAACACTCAATGTCCCTTCCACAGGTGGAAACTGGCGAGAAATAGAAACAGCAGTCAACGGGGCAACGGGAGTACACAATGTATTTTTTGTCTTCAAAGGAAATGGTTCCAGCCTATTCCAATTTGATTCCTGGCAGTTTACTCAAAGGTAAACAAAACTGGTTGATGGGAGAGTGGGAAAATTTGATGTCCATAATCAAAAAACCAATTTGCACTTTATTGGTCTGCTTCACTATGTTGTCTGTCATGTTTTTAGGGCCTGGGGTAACTGAGGTGTCAGCGGCAGATGCGAATATTAATGTCAATGCGGAAAGACAAGTGATCCGCGGCTTTGGCGGAATGAACCACCCGGCTTGGATTGGTGATTTGACCGGCCCTCAAAGGGATACCGCCTTTGGCAATGGACAGAATCAGTTAGG
This sequence comes from Bacillus sp. MM09(2025), assembly GCF_050496725.1. NCBI lineage: Bacteria > Bacillati > Bacillota > Bacilli > Caryophanales > Bacillaceae > Bacillus > Bacillus sp. MM09(2025). The sequence goes on along the minus strand of NZ_JBNWEN010000001.1, from coordinate 576,130 downwards.
ATTCTCCATTTTACGGATTTATGTAGACGAGAACAGAAATAATTGGCAGAGAGAAGTCGCCACCGCCAAAAGAGCGATAGAGCACGGCGCTTTGGTGATCGCTTCGCCTTGGAATCCTCCAAGCCATATGGTAGAGACTTTCAACCGTAATGGTGCGTCTGCAAAGCGGCTGAGATACAATCAATACGCCGCATATGCTCAGCATTTGAATGATTTTGTGACATTCATGAAAAATAATGGCGTCAATCTCTATGCCATTTCTGTACAGAACGAGCCTGATTATGCACATGAATGGACATGGTGGACACCTCAGGAAATCCTGCGATTCATGAGAGAAAATGCTGGCTCCATTAATGCACGTGTGATTGCACCAGAATCTTTTCAATACCTTAAAAATATCTCAGATCCTATCTTAAACGATCCGCAGGCGCTTAGTAATATGGACATTCTCGGTGCCCATTTGTACGGAACCCAAATCAGCCAGCTTCCGTATCCTCTTTTCAAACAAAAAGGAGGAGGAAAAGAGCTGTGGATGACAGAGGTCTACTACCCGAATAGTGATAACAATTCAGCGGACCGCTGGCCAGAGGCATTAGGGGTATCAGAGCATATTCACCATTCAATGGTGGAAGGGGACTTTCAAGCGTATGTATGGTGGTACATCCGGAGATCATACGGTCCTATGAAAGAAGATGGAATGATTAGCAAGCGTGGATACAACATGGCGCATTTCTCCAAGTTTGTGCGACCAGGGTTCGTCAGAATTGATGCAACGAAAAGCCCTGAACCAAATGTTTTCGTCTCAGCCTATAAAGGAAACAACCAGGTCGTCATTGTCGCGATTAACAAAAACAATGCAGGAGTCAATCAACACTTTGTCATGCAAAACGGAACCGCTTCACAAGCGTCAAGATGGATTACGAGCAGCAACAGTAACCTTCAGCCTGGAACTGACCTAAACATATCAGGAAATCAATTTTGGGCACATCTCCCAGCTCAAAGTGTGACAACATTTGTGGTCAAACGCTAAAAAACAACAAAAGCCAATTTTCTCATTAAAAAAGAAAATTGGCTTTTTTCTGTGTAAATAGAAAGTTGATTTTTCACGACGTCTCCACTTTGGGTATAATAATAACAATGACTTCAGGAGAGTGATCATAATGCCAAAACTTCAAAGCAAAGTCTTGATTATAGATGACGAAAAAGAAATCTTAGAATTAATCCATACCGTATTAACAAGAGAAGGCATTGACCGGGTGATAACAGCTTCAACTGCCCGTGACGGGCTCTCGCAATTCCATCAAGAACAACCCGATCTCGTCATACTGGATATTATGCTGCCAGACGGTGAAGGCTACGATATTTGCAAACAAATCAGAGACGTCTCGCATGTTCCGATTATCTTTTTATCAGCAAAGGGAGAGGAATCAGACAAAATTGTAGGACTTGCCATTGGCGGTGATGATTATATTACAAAGCCGTTCAGTCCAAAAGAAGTCGCCTACCGGGTAAAAGCCCAGCTTAGACGGTCGTCATACTTACAGCCTTCTCAACCAGATCCCATCATCAAAAAAGGGCCATTTGAGTTAAACGAGCAGCAAGCGGAACTGACGAAAAACGGAGCGGCGATTGAGCTCACTCCGAAAGAACTTATGCTCATGACCTATTTTTTGCAGCACCCGAATCGCGTGATCAGTAAAGAAACGCTTTATCAAACGGTTTGGGGAGAGGATTTCTTCGGTTCTGATAATACGGTGATGGTTCATATACGAAGACTTCGAGAGAAAATAGAAAATTCCCCATCTACACCAGAATTTCTCGTGACGGTTAAAGGGCTAGGCTATAAATTTGTTGTAAAGGATGCGTAAAGATGAAATGGCGATTAACAGGCAGATATATGGTCTCTGTCATTATCGTGACCATTATCACGGTCTTTATTAACTTATTTGGATTCATGATTTGGCTTATACTACAAGCAAGCAGCCAGCAAAACGAAGAAAATACGCCCGAAACCTTCACAAGAACATTTGAACAATACATCACCTTGTCCGATCAAGATATCACTGTGAGTAAAGAAGGACAGCAAGCCTTAAAACAACAAAATGCATGGATTCAAATATTAGACGAAAATGGACAAGATGTTTATCATGCACAAGCACCTAAAGGCTTAAAAAGCAAATACACACCTATAGAAATCGTAAACTTACATAAATATAAAGATAAGCAATTGATGTCGACGATCTATGCTGGGGGGAAAAATGGAAAGGGCAAGGAATACAGCTACTTTATCGGATTTAAGGACCCTTCCATCGGAAAATATTTATTTTCTTTTGATACGAAAGACTTAATAGCACAATTCAATATCGGGACGATGATTTTATTATCGATTGATGCCATCATTGCCTTATTCATTGGATACTTATTCAGCCGTCAGCTCATCAAACCGCTCGGTCGTGCCATTTATGGCATCCAGCGGCTCGCAAACGGAGATTATACGACAAAGCTGCCAACTAAGGGGATATATAAAGATGTTTTCTATAATGTCAATCACTTATCAGAGCAGCTCGCTTCAAGTCAAAAAGAAAAAGACAAATTAGAGCAAATGCGGGAGGAGTGGATCAGTCATATTTCTCATGATATTAAAACACCATTATCCTCTATTCAAGGCTATGCAGAAATCATGAAAGATCCTAATTATCCTCTTTCAGATCAAGACATCAAACATTATGCCAGCATCATAGAGAATAAATCACTGTACATCAAAGATGTCATGGAGGATCTAAATTTAACCACAAGGCTGAAAAATAACGATGTGATGCTGCATAAAGAACTGGTGAACATTGTGCCATTGCTGCGTGAAACGTTAATTGATATCCTCAACGATTCTAGATATGCAGATCAGACCATCGAGCTGCAAACGAATGTAGACAAGCTTATGCTGAATATTGATACGATCCTCATACGAAGAGCGGTCACCAATCTCATTTTAAATGCCCTTGTTCACAATGATGCTGATGTGAAAATCATTGTACACCTTGAACAAAAAGAACATACCCACATCACAATTCAAGACAGCGGCAAAGGAATTGAAGAGGCAGAGCTAGAAAAAGTGTTTGACCGCTACTATCGAGGGACGAATACAGGAGGGACACATGCAGGCTCTGGTCTTGGAATGGCGATTGCAAAAGATATCATCCAAAAACACGGCGGAGATATTACGATACAAAGTATGATAGGGGAAGGAACAACGATTGATATCCAATTACCCGCTTGAACGGACACACAAAGAAACGGTTCTGCTTCATCACAGAACCGTTTTTCCATCTATTATTCTGAAAACACTTTAATGCCTTTCACAATGTTCCAAATGAAGAAGTAGATCGCCACAAGGAATGTCACAGCATACGTTGCAATTAAGAACGGACCAGCATGGCTGATATCGTTCATACCAAGTAAACCTGAACTGGCAATCCCAATACCGAAAATCAAATAAGGAATAACATGCGTCCATAGTGACTTTTTCGCATGATATTTTACTTCATCCTTTCCTAAGAAGTAGACGATAATCGGAAACAGAAACGGTGCAAAAAAGATACTGAAGTAACATAATGAAGACAAAATTTTATTTTCTCTCAAACCTTTTCACCTCTATGATTGATTTAGAAGAGAGGACCATTTGACTCATCCCTCACTTCCTTACAAACCCATTGTACAACCTCAACCTTAACTTGTATTAATCCGAACCTTACAGCAACCTTAAAAATGTTAAACAGTAGAATGATCAATGAAAAATAAAATACAAACAAGGTTTTTCAATTTAATCTATTAGAAAAAAACGTTGACTTTGTTCATCTCTCTGATCCTCTGGCTTCGTCATTTTTCCCCTAACATAAAATGAATGTTTCACCTTGACCTTGAAGTATAGTTCAACCTTTATAATGTACATATAGTAAGACAAAATAATAAAAAAGGAGTAACGATGGAGTTGATGACTAGAGGAGAACTTGCCAAAAAAACAGGAGTAAGTCCTGCCGCAATTCGTTACTATGAAGAGCACAACATATTACCTGCTCCAAGACGACGTTCAAACGGTTACAGATTCTACACAGAAGACTATGTTGTGAAGATTCAATTGATCAAAGATGCGAAAACGCTGGGTTATTCATTAAAGGAAATAGCTGAAATTATGGACATGCTAAGTCAAGACATAGAACTTGATACACTAAGAAAAATTGTCCATCTTAAACATGAAGAAATTGAAAAGAAAATTAAAAGCCTTCGTCTCATTCAAGACCTTTTATCTAACTTATTAAAGACCCCTGAAAAAAAAGTACAAGTCTACCTGGAATCATTTCGTGTACCAAATGAGGATGATCAATCATCATTTGAGTGAAAGGAGAGAAAAAAATGAGTGTAGAAATTTATCATGGTGAGCGTTCTGAAGAAAGTATTCAATTTGAAACATTATTCGCTTCGCAAAGTAATAAAGAGAGTTTTTCTAGTATCGAACACACAAAAAAATTTCTTGAGCAAAAAGGAATTGAAAATACGCAGCCTTATGCCATTGGAGATGATGTGAAGTTAATGAGTGAGGTACAAGAGCAAACATTCGAAGGTATGCAAGTTTTCACATTAAATGAACAAGCATCACAAAATCAAAAAGTCATTCTCTATCTACATGGCGGTGCATGGACAAATCAGCCTTTGAATGTCCACTGGTGGTTCATGGATAAAATGGCGCAATCACTAGGTGCGAAAGTGGTCGCTCCTATTTATCCAAAAGTGCCTCATTATAGCTATCAGGATACGTATCCGAAAATTCTTAACCTATATAAAGACCTTCTGAAAACTGCCGGAAGTGCCAATCAATTGACGATCATGGGAGATTCAGCTGGTGGAAACATCTCACTTGGTCTGGCGCACCTTTTAAAGAAGGAGAATCTACCACAGCCGAAGGATATTATTTTATTATCTGCATGTGTCGACATGAGCTTAAGCAATCCTCTCATGTTTGAATATGCAAAAAAGGACCCGATTCTAGGTCATGAAGGAATGGAAGTCATTGCAAAGATTTGGATAGCTGATCAACATGTAACTGACCCATTGATTAGTCCCATTTACGGTGACTTCAAAGGACTTGCGAAGATTACTCATTTCATTGGAACACATGATATGTTATATCCAGATGCCATAAAGCTCGATGAAAACCTAACAGAACAAGGAATGGACATCAAAACCTTTGTTTATCCTGAAATGCTGCATGTGTTTGTTGTCATGCCAATCCCTGAGGCACAAGATGCTCAGGAGAAAATCATTCAGGTGATCAATCGTTAGGGATTCCGTTCACACCAAAAAGACTGCTTCCTTTTAAGCAGTCTTTTTAAATACAATCACAATGTCCATTCAATACAGATTCCACTTCCTTAAATTCCAATTTTTGTTTACAATGAGCGTATTCCCCATTAATATAATGATTGTTCGCTTTTTCATTGGGATGAAAAATGGCTGGTTAGTATAGGAGAGTGAATGATGAGTGTTTCTTTTCTTCAACCTATGGCTCTGATCTTATTTACATTACCTTTGTTATTTTTAATATGGGGGATTGTAGGCTATATCATTTTTAAGCGGGTCTACATCGTTCTAATAATCACCTTTGCAGCTTCAACCGTTTTTATCTTTGCCTATACGGGGTTTGATATGTCGAATATGTATTGGGTCATCACTATGACCTTTCTATGCATGTGTACCTCTGTCATCACAAAAATGATCTGCTATATGATTCATCGCTATAAAAAAAGATAAGAAGATGATATATGTAAACATAATTTTTTGTTTCCATGAAAACTTTAGATCTATCCAGAAGCCATTGCGATTGGCAGCGCTTTATCGAATGGATATAAGGATTTTGATACAATTGTTGCAGTGAGACACCCTTATTCAGATGAAGACGATAGAAGAATTAGGGGAGTAAGCCCTTACGGCATCTGCCGGGAGCTCATGGACCAGCATGTTTTGTCATCCTTAAGATGGATGGGGAGCTGGTCAAGGTGAAAATCGAAGAACTCATTCCGCTCAAATATACTCGAAGCTGATGTACCACATAAAGATAAAGTAGGAAAAGGGATGCAGCAAACGTTAAATGTAATCCTTGCTCCATCCAAGATGACTGAAAAATCGCTCCACAAAAGCAGCCCCATGTATTTTCTCCATATGTTTCGTGTTAAACATATACTGTTCCATTTAAAAGTACAATCATCAATCGTACTACCAGCAAAAAATCTCGCATTCGTGAGATCACACGTATCAAATACAAGATGATGCAGGTGACAGCTCCAAAATATAGGAGAACGAAGGTTTGAGTTAATGATTGTCGTTCTACTGATTGTTTCGTTTTCATACCTGGCAACATCAGAGAACATTTCGTTGTCTATTGATATACCAGACTCAAGTCTTCTCATCGCTATCACCCTATCATTTCTTCAGAATGTTTCACAATCAAGAATTCCATTCAGCAAGTTCATTTCTCTTAGCACTTGTCTTTGACTCAAGATTATATCACAAAACGATACTCACCCTGCAAAGAACAGATATCCATTTTCAAGATGAAAGGGGCATAAAAGAATGAAAAGGTATGACACATTTCCAAAACCAATCGGTAGCTATATAGCCGGCCGAATCCAGATGGATTTTGAGTATACGGCATCAGATCACTCGAAAAGAGAACTGACCGCATTTATGTACTATCCATCTGATAGCAGCGAAGGGAAGACTCCATCCACGTACATGTTTCCTGAAGTCTACGAAATGCTTCATGACCAGCCGCTTGTCACTGAGCATTTGAAGAAAATAAACTTCTTCTCTATCGATATGAAAACGCATTGTTATGACGATGTGGCTCTTTCTCGGAAGAAAGAGCGCTATCCAGTACTATTTTATGTTTGCGGCGGGGGCGGTTCACCAGAATGGGGGACAGTACTCTGCTCAGACCTAGCAAGCATGGGATTTGTTGTCGTCAGTATCGGCCATCAGAATAGCACCATGTACAAACGCAAAGATGGGCAGCTGTTGAATGTATCAAAGGATTTTTCGAATGTCATTATGGCGTTTTCTGAAGATCCAGAGATGATGACGCTAGCTGGTAAGATGAAGATGCGTTCTGACGATGAAACGGCTATTGAGATGTGCCGTAACGTCCTTTCCTTACCAATCATTAACGAGTTAACAAGATATAGTGAACAACAGGCTGAAGATGTAAAGTACGCAGCCGATTATCTTCACAAACTAGACTCTGGAGAATCGAAGTCCATCTTTCATAACAGACTGCTGCTCGGCATCGGCATGGGTATCGCCGGACATTCTTATGGCGGACCTACAGCGGCTTTTGTTTGCCGGGATGACGACCGGTTTGCCTGCGGGGTTGGCTTAGATAGTGGTGCATTCGGCCTTCTCGACAGTGACCTCAACAAACCTTTTTTGCTGCTGTTTTCTGAACCGAATTATGATATGAATGCAATCATTGGAGCTAACAACAGCATGGAAACCTATTATTTCTCTGTTGATGGTGCTGCACATTTAGATTACTGTGACATCGTGTTTAGCGGTGTAGATGAAGAGCTCAGAGGCACGAGGGAGGCATTAGAGATGCGAAATCTTGTGACGGACTATACGAAGACTTTTTTTGATCATTATATCCTGCAAAAGGCTGTACGTGTGGAAAACCTGTCATATGAAGGTGTAGACTTAATCAAAAAAACCAGTAACAAGTGAGATAGGGTAAGCTGCTGACATTTTTTAAGAGTATTCTTCAAGTTGACTCTCTTAGCTTGTAAATGAAGAGAAAATGCAAGGTGGATCAATCATCTTGAATAAGTAATAACGATGCTGGCAGCTGCATTTACTCTGATCGTATTGGTCAAAGATCCCTTTAAAAAAGCAATCCCTGCACTTGTTTTATTCGCTCTCAGTATTGGGGTCAGCTTATATCACATTCTTTAAATTTATATCAAGGTAAGCCACAATAACCTAAACACATCCCCATTGTTCTAATGGTGGATTGTGTGTTTAGGTTTTTTAGCGATTGAATCGTTTTCGAAGAATTAGGCATGAGACAGCAAATACTGCGAAAGCGCCGCTGATCCAGCAGCAAATAACAGCTCAGCTTGTTCTGGTTTGGCTTTGAATAACAAAGGGACAGAAAGAATAAGCGCGGCACCACTAAAGCCCAATCCTAATATCAACATTGCCAATAATTTATTCATAGAAACACCTCTTACACTCAGAGTTTGAACAATGGAAACCTTTAAGATTCCTAGATGGAGTGTATCACATGATGGCGGGCGATTGGTTTCTTTTCATTAAAACACAATCGTGAAACAAACAATTTCAAACGAACACTGTTCTTTACGAACGATGTTCGTTATAATACAAATGAGATGTAGTTTTAAACAATTTCCATAAAGGAAGAGGAGATGCATACGATGACGGCATTATCTAAGGATCAAAAGCAAATCGCTATCATTGGAGGAGGACCTGGGGGACTAACACTCGCCTTAATTCTGCAAAATTACGGTATACAAACAACCATCTATGAACGGGAGATTCATGACAAGAGTCTTGAACGAGGAGGCTCACTGGATATTCACGAAGAAACAGGTCAAAAAGCCTTAAAAGAAGCAGGAGTTTATGAGAAATTTCAAAGAAATGCCCGTTATGAAGGAGAAGATTTCCGATTACTTGATAAATCAGGAAAAATTTATTTAGATGAAGAAACGGAATCAGATCAAAAAGGCACTCGTCCAGAAATTGATCGTGGTGTGTTGTGCGAACTGCTGCTGGATCAAATTGATGCTGAAAACATCAAATATGGATACAAATTAGAAAGATGTGTTTCATTAGAAAGCGGCATGACGGAGCTTCATTTTGAAAACGGGGTTGTCGAGACAGTTGACCTTTTGATTGGGGCTGATGGTGCTTTCTCTCGTGTGCGTCCTCTGTTAACAGATATTGAGATTGAATACTCTGGGCTCACGATGCTGGAACTGAATGTCTTAAGCGTAGAGGAGAACCACCCTGATTTAGCTGAATTTAATAAACGTGGTAAGATGTTTGCTTTAGCAGACCACAAAGGGCTGATTGGTCAATTAAACGGAGATGGACGAATCAAAGTGTATGCAAGCCTTATGGTCGAACGCAACTGGATCGAGACTTGTGGTATACCGTTTCATCAAGCGAAAGAAGCAAAAGAACAATTATTAGAGTTATTTAGTGATTGGGATGATCAGCTGAAAAATTATATTCGTTATGCAGAAGATGCCATCATTCCAAGACGGATTTATACGCTTCCTACCGGTTTTAAATGGAATCGTCATAAAGGAGTAACGCTTATCGGTGATGCAGCTCACGTCATGTCGCCATTCGCAGGCGAGGGTGTCAACATGGCGATGTTTGATGCAAGGGAGCTAGCACTTGCTATTGTCCGACATCCTCATCATATTGAAAAGGCTATTGAAGAATACGAAGACATGATGTACGAATATTCATCGGAAAAGGCTCGTGAATCGGAGAATAGTTTAAAGCTGTGTTTTTCAAAAGACGCTGCGGTCAAGCTTGCAGATATGATGAATTCTTTTCAAGAAAACGGTGATTGATGCTCAATTTACTATTTTACTTTGACATGTTATAAAGAGAGTATGAACAATTCAAATCGTCGTATTATAAGTCGCCGGTCTCGGCCGGCTAAAGAACCCTTAAGCCGTGAGCTGATTGTGCAAACGGCCTATGAGCTTCTTAAGGAGCAAGGGATAGAGGGCATGAGTATGCGTAAGGTGGCTAAAGCATTGGATACGGGACCTGCATCCTTGTATGTCTACGTGAACAATGTTCAAGAACTCAGTGCTTACGTATTGGATTATGGTCTCGGCCAAATGGTTTATCCAAATGCAGAGGATGGCACATGGAAAGAACAGTTATTTGACATATTGCATACTTATTTCCTACTGCTATTCGAAAAACCTGGTCTCGCTGAAATTTCTCTTTCCACCATTCCACAAGGAACGAACTTTCTTCAGTTGACCGAACATATTCTCGCTGCATTGCATGAAGGCGGGATCAAATCTACATCCGCAGCATGGGGAGTAGACCTATTGCTGTTATACGTATCTTCCGTAGCATACGAAAAGGTATCTTGGAAGAAACAAGGCTCTTCGCAGATTTCAGACATTAAAAAAACATTTGATGATGCAGACAAAACGCGTTTTCCTTTCATTCATCGTGTAAAAGAAGAAATGTTTGCAGGTGATACCGTTTCAATGGAACGGTTCCGATGGGGAATTGACGTCATTTTGTATGGAATCCAGAAAGAAATCAATTAGAAAGGAGCACAAGCAAAAAGCAGTCAATGAATGGCTGCTTTTTTTATATGTTTTTTTCACATTTTGATCTTGTGAGCATCATGATACATATATAAATAAATCTATATATTGTTTTTATATATAAAAAATTATATAATCTAGTGGAATAAAAAAATGAGGTGCTTAGGCATGGAACATATTAAAAAGTTATTAGAAACTTATATTCCTTTAGCAAAATCTACTGCAAAAATGTTTGGACCAAATTGTGAAGTGGTGATTCATGATTTAACGAACCCTCAAGCATCTGTCATGTTTACAGTAAATAACCATGTGACAGGAAGAGAAATCGGTCAATCATTTGATCATTTAGTAAAGACAGTATTACAATCAGAAGATTTTAAAGAAGATTATCTTGCTGGTTATACATTTGTAACAGAAGATAAACGTACGATTCGTTCTTCGACTTCATTAATACGTGATTCAAAGCAAAAAGTGATCGGTGCTTTCTGTATCAACTTTGATGTTGAAGCACTGAATCAAATGCAGCAATTTATGGATACTTTTCTTACTACACAAGTGGAAGCTCATGAGAAAGAAACAACATCAAATGATGATCTTGAAAATGTGGAAGAAATAGTAGATCAGTTGATTCAACAGATCATTCAAAACAGTGTTCATCCAGTCATGAAACGTCATGAAAAAATTGAACTAATTAAATTCATGGATGAAAAGGGCATTTTTTTAATGAAAGGATCTGTTGAGAAGGTCGCTTCTATGTTAGGCATTTCCAAAGTAACCGTCTATAGCTATTTGGATGAAATCAAAAATAAATCAAGGTAAGGAGTGTCAAAATGGAAAGCATACTCGAGGTAGGAAATCTAAAAGCAAACGGACACTATGCATTCGCAACCATTCATCAAAACACGGTCTATGTTTCAGGGCAATTTGCCATCAATCCCGAAACGAGAGAAAAAGAATTCGGCCCCATTGAAAAAGAGACATTACAAGCGCTAAAAAATGTAGAGATGATTGTAGAAGCTGCTGGTAGTAAAAAAGAGAATATTTTGCGCATGACATTATACATTTCAAATATTCATTTATGGGACAAAGTCGATGCTGTTTATACTGAATTTTTCGGTGAACATAAACCAGCACGTACTATTGTACCAACGAATGAATTACATTTTGGTTTCAAAATTGAAATGGATGCCATTGCATATATTTAAGATATTTTTTTGCCTACTCTATATAAAAAATTATATTTCGTATAAAAAAATATTCGAAGGGGTGGATGATTGATGAATCAATTGATTTGTAACCATTGCGGGAACAAATATGAGTTGACACCAACTCTATGGAAATGTGATTGTGGTGGAGTATTAAATTTGGTGAAAGATACCCCGAAAATAGATATCGCAGCTTGGGATCACTATCCAAATTCATTATGGCGTTATGTTGAAACCATGCCATTTTCAAAAGGTTCTAAGACGTGGGAAACTGTAACAATGGGGGAGGGTCAATCCCCTTTAATCGTTCTAGATCCTAATGAGCCAAACACTTATGTCAAAGTTGATTACATGATGCCAACATTATCCTTTAAAGACCGAGGAGCCGCTGTTCTAATGACAAAGGCTAAAGAATTAGGGGTATCAAAGGTGATTGCTGATAGTAGCGGGAATGCAGGAACGGCGATTGCAGCTTATGCAGCACGCTGCGAGATTGCCTGTGACATCTATCTAAGCGATGACACTTCACCTAAAAAGGTTGCTCAAATAAAAGCACATGGTGCAACGATTAAAGAAATTCACGGGACGCGAGAGGACATTGCAGCTGCGGCACAAAAGGCTGTAGACAATGAAAACGTGTTTTATGCAAGCCATGTCTATAATCCTTACTTTTTTGAAGGGACTAAAACATACGCCTATGAAATCTATGAGCAGCTAAAAGGAGCACCTGATGCTTTAATCATTCCGGTTGGAAACGGTACTCTCCTCCTAGGTGCGTATTATGGCTTTAAAGAGTTATTTGAAAATGGTTTCATTCATAAAATACCGAAAATCGTTGCCATACAAGCGAAAAACTGTGCACCCCTTGTGAAAGCATATCAAAATGAAGAGGAATCAGCATCACCTGTGACGAATAAAGGGACCTTAGCAGAAGGGATTGCCATTGCTGCTCCAGCACGCTCCAAACAAATTTTAGAAGCTGTACTAGATACCAATGGTACGTTTATTGATATTGAAGAAGATGAGATCTTACATGCACGCTCTACACTGAGTGAGAAAGGATTTTATGTCGAAGTGACATCTGCAGTCAATTTGGCTGGCTACATGAAATATCAAAAGGAACCAGAAGAAACCATTGTCATACCTCTTTGTGGTGCAGGGATTAAATCAAAATAACTCTACACCGACTTCCATGCTTTCAGATGCAAGCTAGCAGCATGTATCGATATGAATTTAGATGATATGGAGGGTTTTGGCGGGGACATACCATTTGAAAACTTTACAGATGACATCATTCCTTTGCTGGATCTTTCGGATTCTGATAGTTACTTAATGCCAGATGTTTGTAGGACCGTTGCAGTTAGATTACGTCAACTGACCCGCAATTGGCCAGATGATGATATAGATAAAAAGAACGCTCTTTATTTGGCAGAAGGAATGGAACTAGCGCATCAACAAAATGAGCCAATAGGATTGATATAAAATTAAATTTATCCAATTCTACAACAGATGAACATTATATAGAACCTGAAGCTGGAAATGCTAATGCTATTCAACGCTTTTTTATTAACAGCGGGATTAAAAATGAATTCACTAATATGTTGATGTAAAGGCTATGGAAAAAATACTACCTAATTAAGCAGGTCCCAAAACGAGACTTGCTTTTTTTAATCATTAATACAACAAGACATTTTCACAACAGATAGAGCCTACTCATAACCGGTGGCTAATAAAAAAGTAAGTGCGCTTCCATAACTTTTGGAACCAATGATATGAAAGTTTGTATCTGGTTGTCTCAGTTCTTTTTCACCATGTGGTCGTACAGTACCACAGCGGTGCATGTTAGGATTAATTATTCCAGAACGCACTCTATTGAAGAGAATTCCCTTACTAAATGGCTTAATCTAATATCTAATTGACCTCTTGCAGGCAATCGATCATTGGTTTCTCCTCCAAATACCTCACTAATAATCTGCTTTCTTAAAATCCGTATAATTTCTGTAATTTTCATGAGAATAAATTTTTGTTTAAATTCATATAATCGATTGATTATATAATCTTTTGGTTATATACTATTGGAAGAGTTGATAACAGGAACCGTCACCTATCTTTAAGAGGGGGGAATCATTGTGACTACAGATGTTTCAATTGGTGTGACACATATGTCGAATTGTTTAAAAACACTCAGTGATCAAACAAGACTGATCATGATGAAATTGTTTTTGGAGAAAGAATATTGTGTTTGTGAACTGGTAGATATGTTCGAAATGAGTCAGCCAGCTATTAGTCAGCATTTACGAAAATTAAAAAAAGCTGGATTTGTTCAGGAGAACAGAAAAGGGCAGTGGCGTTATTATTCAATCAATACACTGTCTCCAGAATTTGAGACGATTCGTATCATCTTAAATCAAATTGATAAAGAAGATGACCTTTTAAAAAACATACAACATAACGTAACAAACATTTCTTGTTCGTAAGGAGGGATGAGTTTGAGTTTTGCCGTTTTATCATTACTCATATTTTTGTTCACTTTGGTATTGGTTATCTGGCAGCCAAAAAATTTATCAATAGGGTGGTCCGCATGTGGAGGGGCCATTTTAGCTTTAATCGTAGGTGTTGTGAATGTTGACGATGTGATCACCGTGACAGGCATCGTTTGGAATGCGACTTTAGCTTTTGTCGCCATTATCGTCATTTCACTCATACTTGATCGAATCGGCTTTTTTGAATGGGCAGCATTGCATATGGCAAAGGCTGCAAAAGGCAGTGGGCTACGTATGTTTGTGTATGTGACCATCCTTGGTGCAATCGTCGCTGCTTTATTTGCAAACGATGGGGCAGCACTTATTTTGACACCCATTGTTTTAGCCATGGTGAGAGCATTACACTTCAATGAAAAAATTGTATTCCCTTTTATTATCGCGAGTGGGTTTATTGCAGATACAACGTCGCTTCCTCTTGTCGTAAGTAATTTGGTGAACATTGTAACAGCCGACTATTTCAACATTACGTTTATTGAATATGCATCCAGAATGGTTGTTCCAAACCTTTTTTCATTGCTAGCGAGTATCACTGTGCTGTACCTTTTCTTTAGAAGGAGTATACCTAAACGCTATGATATGACTGAGTTAAAGCAACCTAGTGAAGCAATAAAAGATCCAAAGATGTTTAGATTATCTTGGTATATATTAGCTTTTTTATTGATTGGTTATTTTGCAAGCGAATTTTTATCTATACCTGTATCGGTCATAGCTGGAGTGATTGCCATTTTATTCTTGGTCATTGCACAAAAAAGCCCTGCTGTTCAAACAAAAAGCGTTCTACAAGAAGCTCCCTGGGCGATCGTTTTCTTTTCCATAGGTATGTATGTTGTTGTCTATGGCATGCGAAATGCAGGGCTTACTGATGCTCTTTCAAGCGTGATTCAAGCTGTAGCAGATCAAGGTTTATTGGCAGGGACTCTTGGTATGGGATTTATCGCAGCAATTCTTTCATCTGTCATGAATAATATGCCGACGGTCATGATCGATGCATTAGCCATATCCGGCACCGATACACAAGGAATGATGAGAGAAGCGTTAATATACGCAAATGTCATTGGTTCTGATTTAGGACCAAAAATTACGCCCATTGGCTCCTTAGCAACACTGCTGTGGCTCCACGTCCTTTCTCAAAAAGGGGTGAAGATTTCCTGGGGCACATATTTCAAAATAGGGGTCATTTTAACTGTACCAACACTATTCATCACACTTTTAGCGTTGTATTTCTGGTTAATGATTATACATTAAAGGAGACGATCAAATGTCAAAGAAAACAATATACTTTTTATGTACCGGTAATTCTTGCCGCAGTCAAATGGCTGAAGGTTGGGCTAAAAAACATCTTGGAGATGAGTGGAAGGTCTATAGCGCTGGTATTGAAGCTCATGGATTAAATCCGAATGCTGTAAAAGCAATGAAAGAGTTAGGGATTGATATATCTAATCAAACGTCTGATCTGATTGATCAGAAGATATTGCATCACGCTGACTTAGTCGTAACACTATGCGGTGACGCAGCTGATAAATGCCCGATGACTCCTACTCATGTCAAACGTGTCCATTGGGGGTTTGATGATCCAGCAAAAGCAGAAGGAACAGAAGAAGAGAAGTGGGCATTTTTCCAAAGAGTAAGAGATGAAATTGGAGATCGCTTGAAGCAGTTTGCTGAGACTGGAAAATAACATCTTTCATATGTGAAGGGAGAAATAATATGAAAGAACCATCGTTCAGCACACATAAAGAGAGAACCTCAATCCGAACTGTATTCGACATATTCATGGTTTCAACAAAACTTGGGCTCACCTCATTTGGTGGCCCAATTGCTCACTTAGGATATTTCCACGAAGAGTATGTACGAAGAAGAAAATGGTTGGATGTTATCCAAAAGTAAGAGGAGCTATGATGGGCGTAAATGCAGCAGTAGTGGGCCTCTTGATTTCTGCATTTTATCAGCCTATTTGGACAAGCGCTATTTTAAAGCCGATTGACTTTGCCTTGGTGTCTATTTTATTCAGCATGTTGGCTTTTTGGAAGTTACCGCCTTGGTTTATTGTAGTAGTTGGTACAGTTGGTAGTTCATTGCTAGCTTTTCTCTAAGTAAGACGTTGATAATGAATTAAATATTTCGGACAAAAAAATGGATTCACCATGTTATAGGTGAATCCATGAATGTTTATTTTAACCGACAAACACTTCTCCCTCTGGATAACGTATTGGGCTTTTCGTTCGTTTCATAAAGATAAATACGATCGTTAGAGAACCTACTCTACCAATAAACATCAGAATCGAAAGAATAACCTTACCTAAAAACGTTAAATCCGGTGTTAATCCCATTGAAAGGCCTACCGTACCAAATGCTGAAAAAGTTTCAAAGACAATATCAATAAAAGGAGCTTTTTCAGTCATCGTCAATAAAAAAATAGTGATAAACACAAAACATAAACTGATAAAACTAATAGATAATGCTTTAATAACTACATCATGTTTTATTGTACGTCTATAGATAACGGGTTCTTTATTCCCTTTCAGAAAATGCAGGACAGAGATCAAAATGAT
The DNA here is from genome assembly GCF_050496725.1 of Bacillus sp. MM09(2025). Lineage (NCBI taxonomy): Bacteria > Bacillati > Bacillota > Bacilli > Caryophanales > Bacillaceae > Bacillus > Bacillus sp. MM09(2025). The sequence goes on along the minus strand of NZ_JBNWEN010000001.1, from coordinate 559,460 downwards.
CATCATCGTTGTTAACTTAATCCCGCTTCCTGTGGACGCACTTCCAGCACCAATAAACATAAGAAGCATCATCAGAGTTAAAGAACTTTCATGCATATGTGCGATATCAATTGAATTAAAACCCGCGGTTCTTGGTGTCACAGCTTGAAAATAAGAGGCCCAGAATTTATCAAGAAGGTTCATTGGACCTAAAGTATGGGGATTACCAAATTCCATTAAAAATATAAGTAACAGCGCAACAACATTTGTTATGAGGGTTCCTATGATCATAAGCTTTGAATGGATTGACAATAATTTAAATCGCCGTTTATTCCAAATGTCAAAAATCACTGTAAATCCAAGGCCACCGATCATAAACAGGAAGGTGATGGTCAGGTTAATCAGTGGATCATTTACATAGTCCATCAAACTATTTGAAAAAAGAGAAAAACCTGCGTTATTAAAAGCTGAAATGGCATGAAATAAGCTGATGTATACCCCTTTAAAAAAACCATATTCCGGTATCCACCGAAATGATAATATACACGTAGCCATTAACTCGAATGTCATCGAAAAGATAAACAAAACCTTGATAAGGCGTACAATTCCGCCTATATTTGTCAAATTAAAAGCCTCTTGAACCAATAACCGCTCTCGTAAACCTACCTTTTTACCAAATAACAGGATAACCATGACGGCTAAAGTTAAAAAACCAAGCCCACCAATTTGTATCATCAGCATAATGACAATTTGCCCGAATAAAGTAAAGGTTGTTCCTGTATCAACCACAGCTAAACCTGTAACAGTTGTTGCTGATACAGCTGTAAAAAAAGCATCAATGATTGAGATGGGTTCAACAGTAGAGAATGGTAGAGTTAAAAAAAATGCCCCTATGACAATGACCGTCAAAAATCCAAACAACAAAATTTGAGGAGGCGTTAATTTTACTGGTTTTTTTAAAAAATGATCATATTTAAACATTTTCTAGCCTACTTTCAATCACTTGAAATTTTAATGTTATTATATAACGAATAGGGATAAGAATGTTTATCGATGATCAATTTGTTTAAATAGAAAAGAATTGATCAAGATTTGATATACACAAAAAGGAGTCATTAAAATGCCAAAAAAAGAATTTGCTGTTATCGGGTTAGGTCGCTTCGGCGGGAGTATATGTAAAGCATTAAGCGAAGAGGGACTTGAAGTGCTAGCGATGGACCTAAATGAAGATCGTGTAAACGAGTATGCACAAATCGCTTCTCATGCGGTCATTGGCGATTCTACAGATGAAGCAGTATTGAAAAACTTAGGAATGCGAAACTTTGATCATGTAATTGTTGCTATAGGTGAAAACATTCAGGCTAGTATTTTAACAACGATTATATTAAAAGAACTTGGAGTGAAGCTGGTAACGGCAAAAGCACATAATGATTACCATGAAAAGTTACTAAATAAAATTGGTGCCGATCGAGTTGTCCATCCAGAAAGAGATATGGGGAAAAGAATCGCGCATAAAATCATTACAAATAATGTCATCGAATACTTGGAGTTATCTGATGAATATGGATTAATTGAGGTTGAAGCAAACGGACATTTAGAAAATCAGTCACTATATGATCTTGACATTCGAGCGAGATATCAAATCAATATTGTCGCTATCAAACGAGGGAAAGAAGTGATTATTTCCCCACTTGCTCATGAACAAATTCACAAAAACGATATACTAATTGTCATTGGAGCAATGAAAGATATAGCACGTTTTGAAAGAAATGAATTGCAAAACCAATAACTTTAATTATAAAGAGGAGAGAGGGGTCGAGACAAAGAACCCTCGTCTTTCATAATATGAGTAAGATCACCCTTCATCCTCTAAATATCTGTATAGAGTTGTTTTACTTATACCCGTCTCGAGTGTAATTTGAGCGATGTTATATTTTTTACTTTGATACATATCTAATGCTCGCCTGACATTAGCATCAGGCTTTCTAGGGCGACCTGTATTTTTTCCTTTTCGTTTAGCTTCATAAATACCTGCCTTAGTACTCTCGCTTAAAACATCATATTGAAAATCTCCAACACTCTTCATAAGCTTAAAAAACACTTTACCTTCATTTGTTGATGTATCTACTTGATCAATGATAGATATTAATTGGACATGCTTCTGCTGTAGTAATTGAACTAATTCAATTAGGTGTCGTGTAGAATCAGCAATACTATAAAATTTATAAACAAATATTTGATCTCCCGTATTTATAGAATGTAATAAATGATTTAATTCAGGTCTATCTTTAGGAGATATTGTTTGTTCATAATAAATCCTATCACACCCTTTATTTTCAAGAGCTTTTGTTTGTAAAGTCATATCTATATCCTGGCTAAATGGACGTGCATAACCGAAAATCACTTTATCATCTCCAAAGAATTTGCTTATTGTTATTATAACAAAAAATCAATACGATTCTTTCTCAATGATATACAGTACCAAAAAAGCTCGTTTTTGGTACAAAAAATGATGGACATTTAAATCTTGGTCTGTTAAATTTGAAGATGTTATCAACGGACCTGACTTCTATGAGAGTTAGAAGTCAATAAAAAAAGAAGGAGTGTTCTTTATTTTGTTCATACAAAAACTTCATAATGAATGGTTTCCCAATGTAAAAGGAGATATTTTAGCAGGGATCGTTGTTGCCCTTGCTCTAATACCAGAGGCTATTGCTTTTTCAGTAATAGCAGGTGTAGATCCAATGGTTGGACTTTATGCATCTTTTTGTATCGCCGTTGTCATTTCTTTTGTAGGCGGTCGTCCTGCAATGATTTCTGCTGCTACGGGTGCTATGGCCTTGTTAATGGTAACCTTAGTGAAAGAGCACGGTATTGAGTATTTATTTGCTACGACAATTTTAACCGGGATCATCCAATTCATATTTGGTGCACTTAAAATTGCTCGCTTTATGAAATTTATACCTAGATCGGTTATGGTAGGTTTCGTAAATGCACTTGCCATTCTAATCTTTATGGCACAGGTGCCCCATTTTGTTGGAATATCGAACCTCACTTATATCGTGGTTGCGGTTACGTTACTCATTATTTATTTACTTCCACGGTTCACTAAAGTGGTACCTGCTCCACTTGTCGCCATTGTTGCAATGACTGTTTTAGCTATTTTTGGTCATCTCGAATTACGAACTGTAGGCGATTTAGGTAAAATCACAAGTTCTTTACCGAGCTTTATGATTCCTAATATTCCTTTAAACATTGACACATTGATGATCATCTTTCCAACAGCATTAGCACTTTCTATTGTTGGGCTTCTAGAGTCTTTATTAACCGCATCTATCGTAGATGATATGACAGATACAGAAAGTGATAAAAATAAGGAAAGTCGTGGTCAAGGTATTGCTAATATTGTTGCCGGATTCTTCGGAGGAATGGCAGGATGCGCCATGATTGGTCAATCAGTGATTAATGTGAAATCAGGAGGTAGGGGACGCTTATCCACATTTGTTGCAGGTGTTTTCTTAATGTTTCTCATTATCGTCCTTGGTGATTGGGTCGTGAAAATTCCTATGGCTGCTCTAGTTGGTGTGATGATTATGGTTTCTATTGGTACATTTGATTGGTCATCATTACGAACAATTACTAAAGTTCCTTTATCTGACTCTATTGTAATGGTTGTAACTGTAGTTACAGTTGTAGCAACTCACGATTTGTCTAAAGGTGTTTTTGCGGGAATCATTTTAAGTGCTATCTTTTTTGTAGCCAAAATATCAAAGGTTCATGTGAAAATCTCTTCAAACTCTTCAAATCGAGAAACAGTATACGATATTAAAGGTCAACTATTCTTTGCATCAGTTCAGGATTTTGTTAAATCATTTTCTTTCAGTGATCAAAAAAAAGAAAAAGTCACATTAAACTTTGCTGAAGCCCATATTTGGGATGATTCAGCTGTAGCAGCGATCGATAAAGTTGTATTAAAATTGAAAGAAAACAATAAAGACGTTCTTCTAACAGGATTAAACGACGCCAGCAAAAAATTAATAAAGAAATTAGCTACCTATGATCAACCAAATGCAAAAGCATCAAGTCATTAATGAGGGGGATGGAAATGTATAAAAAAATACTTTTGGCTGTGGATGGTTCAGTCCATTCTGAAAGATCAACTGACCATGCGATCCAATTAGGAAAATTAACGACTGATACAGAAGTAGAGATCATTTATATTTTGGATTATGCTAAATCTAAAAGTGAAGTGTTGCATAGTGGAAGCGCAGAGGCACTAGAGCAAGCTAGAAGACAGAAGCTGAAAAAAATAGAGGAAAAATTTAAAACTGAAGAATTCCTTTATAAACTAACGATGAAACATGGTGATCCCGGTCCAACAATCGTTTCTTATGCCAATGACAATCATTTTGATCTAGTTATTATAGGGAGCAGAGGATTAAACTCCTTTCAAGAAATGGTTCTAGGAAGCGTCAGTCATAAAGTAGCCAAAAGAGTGGACTGTCCAGTTTTAATTGTGAAATAAGGCAGAGATAGAAAGTAGAGTTGCATGTTCTAAAATACTTGAAATAAACTTAAAATAATAAAATATTAAAGCATTAAAAATATATATAGGCGATGGAGTTCGCCGTAATTGCCATCGTGCTAATGACTCCTACCCACTTTATAAATGGGTAGGAGTCTATTTTTTTACTTAAGTAATTAAAGGAGATGATATGAATTGATTTATTTCTTAGTGGGGACAGGCTTTATGTATTACTTAGTTTATTTGGGGGACTTTTGATGCTGGATGGTTGGTAAGGGGCTACATTCAGACTTATATGCCTTTTTGGGGATTGGATTCATGGGGGCGTTTACAACCTTCTCTACATTTAAATTATGTTGGTGGAATTATTTTAGCTTTTATTGGTGTATTGATAGGAAGTCATTAGCATTCGCAGGCTGGCGAAAGAGGTAGATGATACACTTAGTGCATGTTCGTACTCCGATACCATAGACTTTTATACTTCGTATGGGATGAACCCTTTTTTGGTTGTTGCACCAGCCTGCCTACAATATCTGTTGCGTTGATCTAAGCGCAGCTTTTTTGAAACTTTTAGCTGGGTCATATTTTCTATTGTCTTTTCTCGGCTTTATTATACGAAAAAGTCACAAACTAATGATTTATCTCCTGATTAAAATTTTTGTAGTTACTATTTAATGATACATGCAATTCATGGTTCGCATTAACTGATGCAAAAAAAATATCAACCATTTTCAGGTCTTTTTTCTGTAACTCCTGAACAAGCCACTGTTCGGTTAAATGTAACTGAGTGAGAACCTGATTTTCTATGTTACCTTCAATAATAACAGGATAAGCAATGTTTCCAGATACTTTTTTAATTCCTACATCCTCTGCCGTAACAGTAGATTTATGAGGTTTTTTAAAAGCAGTTAGTTTCCCATTTGGTTCGATTAAGGCTAATTCTACATCATTTACATCAAAAATATCTTTTTCTCTTAACATTTGTAAGACATTATCTAAGGAATATCGGATTTTTTGTAAATTTCCTACAATAAAATCACCGTTTCGGATGACAATAGTTGGTTCAAATGTAATCAGTCGTCCAAAAAAAACGATTTTTTAATTTAAATTTCGACACAATGATTTGTAATAATCCAATAGCTATTATTGATAAAAATGTATATATATGAGGAATATCCGGATCAGCGATATCTGCCCCTGCCACGGCACCTAGTACAATAATGATCAAGAAATCAAATACAGGCACTTCTCCTATTGCCCGTTTTCCCATGAACAATGTCATAATTAAAAGACAAGGGATGATAGTGATGATCCTTCCATATACCTTTAAAATTTCTATAAACGTTTCCATTATTTATTATCTCCATGGTATCCAAGCGCAAGTTCTCTATCTGCACCCTCTTGTTTCATAGCAATAATACTTCCATATTCAACATTCTTCATTCTATGAGTAACAACATTATCCTGAACGTTGAAGTCATTACCGATTTGATTTTTAAAACCCTCATCATCTCTAATGGACGCAAAAGGTCCTGCAAAGGATTCCTTAAAATCAAAGATCGGTTCAATATGAAGATTTACATCGTCTTTTGTTTTTAATATTTCCATTGCTCTTGCTATAGAAGAGGTGATAATCGGAATTATCAATATGTTTTTCGCCTTCATTCACTCAACCACCTTACTTTATTTTTGGATGATAGGGGAAGAGTTCTTATTTTATGGTTAGATTGTTTTTTTTATCACGGTAAATTGATACAGTTTTTCAAGTAAATACACTTTGATATTAGAAGGTACACGGACGAAACCAGACCTGACTATTATGGAGAGGTCATATGTCAATTAGAATACTTATCCGACCCATGAGTAACTCCTGTATTCGAAGCAGAAGACTCCAAACAGATCTAAATCGAGCTGAAATCACTCCAGAATGGTGGGGGATATATCAAAGTCTCTATGCTACAGCAACAACAGATAAGGTGTTAAAATGTGTACAACGAAGTAAACATAGATCCATTATATGCGTTGTCAACACTAGTTAAATAAGTACTTTATAAACTGTACTGCCGTTCCATCCTCATGTTCACTTAGTTGGAGAGATACCAAAATAGTCAACTAAAATATGTATTCTTAAAAGGCCTCTGAGTCCATTTTTAAGGACATTTGGTTTTTTTTAGGCGAAAAATAAATATAAGTTGACAGAGAAATCTATACTAGTTAGACTGAACTTACAAACGTTCGTAAGGAGATTGTGATGAAAGCTCAAGAAATAAAGCAAAGTGCATTAGCACAGTTTGTCATGAAGGGTTTTGAAGCAACAACATTAGATGATATTGTTAAAGATATAGGATTGAAAAAGCAATCTGTTTATTCATATTTTAAAACGAAAGAAGAAATTTTCCTTAAAGTCATGGAAGATACAATTAATAATGAGATATATTTCATTAGAAATTTCTTCGAAGAAAATTCAGATCAATCATCAAAATTTATCCTGAACAAGCTGTTAATGAAGTATAAAGATAGGTATATGATACAAGAAGATTTAGAATTAAAATTTGTTTTAAGAATGGCATTTATGCCCCCTTTCCAATTAAGGAATACTGTGATGAGTCAATTTCATTTATATAACCACGAATTAGAACGGATATTAATTCAAATATTTGAAAAAGAAGAAAGTATCAGCGTTTCTCCTAAGGAGGGAATGATTTCATTCTCAAACCTTTTGGATGGGATTCTCGTTGAGTTAATCTATTCAGATTCGAATGCAGAAAAATTTGAAGAAAAATTGGCGGTATCATGGGAGATTTATTGGAAAGGCATAACGAGTTCAATTTAATAATATACACCCGTTTAATATGACGGGTTATATTTTTCTTCTAAAACTTACGAACGTTCGTACGGAAATTATTAAGAATTTTATAGGGAAAATCACTAGGAGGATTATCAATGGGGAAATTAGAAGGTAAAGTTGCTATTATTACTGGTGCGGCAAGAGGTCAAGGAGAGGCGCATGCACGTTTGTTTGTTGAAGAAGGAGCTAAAGTCATTTTCTCAGATATTCTTGAAGAAGAAGGAGAAGAACTGGCGAAAGAATTAGGAGATAATGCACGATTCATTAAACACGATATCTCAAATGCAGGTGATTGGAAGCGTGTAATTGATTTCGCAGAAGCTGAATTCGGACCTGTAAATATTCTTATAAACAATGCTGGTGTCGATTTATTCCGTAAAATTGAAGAAATTACAGAAGAAGAGTATAACAGAGTAATTAAAATCAATCAGGTTGGACCTTTTCTTGGCATGAAAGCTGTATTGCATTCGATGAAGAAAGCTGGAAAGGGTTCTATTGTAAATATTTCTTCTATAAATGGTATTCGTGGTGAATATGGTTTTGTGGCCTATGATTCATCAAAATTTGCTCTTACTGGAATGACAAAAACAGCTGCACAGGAATTTGCAGAGTATAATATTCGTGTGAATTCTGTACATCCAGGGCCAATTAGAACGCCAATGATTGATTCACAAGACGAGATTGCTGGTTTTATAGATGATTTAACAGTGCCATTAAATAGAGTTGGTGAGCCGGAAGAAGTATCTAAACTAGTCTTGTTTGTTGCTTCAGATGATGCAAGTTATTCAACAGGTTCAGAATTTGTTATTGATGGTGGAATTACTGCTTCCAATTAAATTTTTCTAAATCGAAACTTTATTTTTTCTTCAGAAAGGAAGTTAAACATGAATTATGTGACTTTAAATAACGGATTGAAAATGCCTCAATTAGGCTATGGTGTATTTCAAGTTGGTAACGAGGAAACAGCTCATGCCGTGTCTCAAGCTATTAAGCTTGGATATACAAGTATTGATACAGCAGCGATCTATAAAAATGAAAAGGGGGTAAAAGATGCTATAAGAAACATGAATAGAGACGAATTGTTTATCACAACAAAAGTGTGGAACTCAGATCATGGGTTTGAAAAGACGCTTGCTGCATTTGAAAGCAGTTTAGAACGATTGGGACTGGAATATATTGATTTATATTTAATACACTGGCCAACTCCTGAATTTGGTGAGTATGTTGAAACATATAAAGCTTTAGAAAAGCTCTATAAAGATGGGCGCGTTAAAGCAATTGGAGTATGTAATTTTGAAATTGAACATTTAAAACATCTTTTAGCAGAAACAGAAATTAAACCTGTACTTAATCAAATTGAGTGTCATCCTTACTTGGTCCAAAAAGAACTAAAGGATTTTTGCCAAGATCATGATATATTTATTGAAGCGTGGAGTCCTCTTGAAAGAGGGGGTAATGTATTAAATGATAAAACAATTGTTTCCATTTCAGAAAAATATGGTAAAACTCCTGCACAAGTTATTTTACGGTGGCATTTGCAAAATAATACGATTGTAATCCCAAAAACAGTCACACCTTCACGTATGGAAGAAAATATGCAAATATTTGATTTTGAACTTCTTGAAAATGATATGGAAGCAATTAATAATTTAGATTGCGGGCGTAGAACTGGTCCTCATCCCAATGAAATGAATGTACGTTAATAAGGGTTATTCGAGTTTATTTTAATAAATTTCAATAGATTTTCTTCTCCTCATGTTAAAAGTTTGCAGGAGAGGGCCTAGACATAATACTACTATAAATTGTCGAAGGCCCTCTTTTTTGTATTAATTAATAGACAAAACATAACCAACATATGAGATTTGATAACATATGAGATTTGATGAGGATTTTTTTCTCGTTGCTTTTTCAAAGTTTGATAGAGAGAATCGTGCCCAATTAAAGCTAAATGAATATGCAAGCTGCATGCTTAATGTATGGAATGAAGTCAATACACTACATGCAAGCAAAGAAGTATTTATTCCCTTATTACCTTATTAGGTTCTGGGATAACAAAACATGTGGATTCTAATGTTGGAGTCAATGAAATACTTCATATTATGTTGTGGACATTTCAAATCAGTAAAGTTAAGTTTAGTGAACCAGCGAAAGTTTAGGGGCTAATGCAACAAAGGATAATGTACGGGACGGAAGTGAGAACACAACAAGAACAGCAAAGCTTTGGGGGTTCAGCCTGTAAATCTTTATTTCTTAGTTTACATAATATATATTCTAGGAAGTTATACAGCGAATACAATTCTTTTGTCTCAAATCTAAGTATACTTATCTTTTTGAGACAAAAAAAGAAAAAATCAATATCAATCCATACGTGGTAATTTTGCATACGTCTAATAACACCTCATCAAAATTCGAAAAAAATGCTCGCCAACCTCGATATTGTATTCGTAATCGCACTGAAGCTTTCCTTCGAAAACGACATCATTTCCTCAAGCGTCTAATAATTCCTTTAAAATGGATGTTCATTTTTCTGGCTGATTGGTTTGCTGGTATGCAAAGGCAATTGTCTTGGTCTTTCTCGATCTGCGATCAAGGTTTGGCCGCTAGATACATAATGTTCTCCTTGGATCATTTTTTCCTTTTCACTTTTCATATTTTAGTCCTCTCTCCTTCTATTTATCCTGATACATCCCCTTTATGTTTATTTTACCTTCTCCTCAGAAGAATTGGGAAAGTATGATTTCTTTTGCCTAAAACTGCCCCTGTCCCTGCCTCAGGTTATTTACGAATAGGCCCGTCTCATTTATAATCGAGTAGATTTGTTCAGTAACAGATACATCTTTAAATGTGAGGGATTATATGGAATTAAAATGGTATAGAGCAATCATCATCATTTTCACGATGTCTGGTATTTCCATCTCTACATGGTTTTCACGGACACCAGAAGTGAGAGATTTATTACAAGCCAATACAGGAACAATGGGACTCATTTTACTCGGCTTATCCGTTGGTTCAATTGTTGGGCTTGTTCTTTCAAATGTATTTGTTCGAAAAAAAGGCGGACGAGTGGCGATTGTGATTAGTGCTTTTTTGATGTTTCTTGGATTCACCACTCTTGCTATTGGTTCAACCCTCTCTTCTATCTTTGTCGTCACGGCCGGGCTATTTCTTTTTGGAGCAGGTTCAGGTATGTGCAATGTGGCGATGAACCTAGAAGGGACAGAAATTGAATACAGAATCAAGAAAACCATTTTGCCTATATTGCACGCTTCCTTTAGCATTGGTACTTTAATTGGAGCAGGAGCTGGCATTCTTTTTATCCATCTAGGGGTCTCTGTGTTGAATCACTTACTTGTCATTGCCCTTCTTTTCTTTCTCAGCATCTTCATTTGTACCCGGTTTATTCCGCACGGGACTGGAATGGATCAGCATGAGAAGCAGTCGCAGTCAGATACAATAGATGATACTCAAACGCCGTGGCTGAATAAACGAACGGTCTCTCTTGCCATGATCGCCTTATGTCTTGCGTTTGTCGAAGGGTCTGCTAATGATTGGATTCCACTTGCAATGGTAGATGGCTACCAGGTTTCACATTCCATGAGTACAGTCATCTATGCATTATTTTTATGCGGGATGATTAGTGGCAGATTAATCAGCGGACGTTTGATCGACCGTTTCGGCAGGGTGTTATTGCTAAGAGTTGCGATTGTATCAGCTGCTGCTGGACTATTTTTGGTCATTTTAAAGATTTCACTTGTGGTATGTATGATATCGATCTTTTTATGGGGACTTGGGGCTTCTTTAGGCTTCCCGTTAACTATTTCTGCAGCTGGTGATGATAGCCGGTACGCCGTGAAACGCGTCAGCATTGTGACCTTATCAGGTTACACCGCCTCTCTTTCTGGTCCGCCTATATTAGGGCTGCTTGCCAATCAAGTAGGACTGCTTCATGCCTTTATTTTTGTTTTATTCGCCATATGTATTGCGGGAATCTTTACAAAAGCTGTCGCAAAACCGCATACATCACAAGTTCACTAAAAGTGTCTGATCCTCGATCATGGCACTTTTTTTAAATTAAAAAAATAAAATTGAAACCTTTCATGAAGTGAAACAGTCCTATAAATGTCCTGATGTTTATCACTTTTTTAAAGAGGGAAAGTAAAAAAATAAGACTTTTCAAATAACAGAAAACGTGGTAAGATCATGAAAATAAACAGGAAGGGGTGAGATAAATGAAAAAAAATATGCTGCTAAAATTAGCTGTCTTATTCATAGCACTCGCAAGTTTTCATTTGTTCTCAATGCCTCATTCCGTTCAGGTATACCATCATGCAAAGGTGGTTGCCGATCAAGAATCACATGAGATGAAAATCGCTCAGACAATGGGCGATGAAAAGAAACAAAAACATGTGAGCGCAGTATTTGCCGCATTTACAGTACTGCTGATGATTGGCAGTATGACAGCTGGATTTGCACGCATCACTCATACTGATCAATATGACCGGAAAAAGAAGCATTTACTTGCAGTGTTCTATCAATCTTCTTATTTCCGACTATCTCGTGTTTAACCCAACCATCTAAATCAAAACAAAAATTGGGAGGTTTTACACGATGTTATTTTTCTTAAGAGTATTCATTCTAGGTCTGTTCTCTGTCACTTCACTTTCTCTTTTCGTCTACCAAGGAATTGAAGTAGTGCACGCCATTACAAGCATGTTTGGCAACCACGAGAGCTAAGACCTGTATATAAAAGAAACCCCCTGCTCATCGCAGGGGGTTTTCGTTTGCTTATTTATTGTCATCTGATGCAGTTTGAGGTGTGACAAGGACATGCGTTACTTCTCCCTGCTCTTCCTCATCTACAATAAATGATCCATTGCTATAGCGGTCATTCGCTCTCAGAGTAGAGATATCAAGCGGAATCGTTGCACCCTTCTCTGTATCAATCTCAAGTGTATCGTGCAGTGATGCAGCGATGACAGACACAATACGATGCGGGTTTTTCTTTAATTCTCTAAGCATTAGAACTCCGCGTTTGGCTCTAGATGTTTTATCAAATTCAGAGAGGTTCATTCGCTTCACAGCCCCTCTTTGCGTCGTCAGCACGAGGACATCGTTTTTCGGATCAATGATCTGACCAGAGACTACTTCGTCCCCATCCTTCAAATTGATGCCTTTAACACCAGCCGCTCTCGGACCAACAACACTTACTTCTTCTTCATCAAACCACAATCCATAACCATTTTTCGTCGCAATAAACAATTCCTGCTGTCCTGTTGTCACATGGACATCCACAAGTTCATCGTCCCCTTTTAGATTCAAGGCGACAAGTGGTTTTGAATAGCGCTGTGCTTTATATTGAAGAAGCTCTGTTTTCTTCACCATTCCGCCCTTTGTAAAGAACAGCAGATACGATGTTTCATCAAATTCTTTAATTGGAATGGCTTTTTGGATGGATTCATCACGATCAATCGAAATGATATTCGTAATATGCTGCCCCATGTCTTTCCAGCGTATATCTGGCAGCTGATGCACAGGACAATAAATGTAGCTCCCTTTATTCGTGAACAATAGGAGGACATCCGTTGTATTCATTTCAAACTGATGAATCAGGCGGTCTGTATCCTTCATGCCAAAGTCCTTACCGTTAGAAGCAGCATAGGAGCGCTGGCTTGTCCGTTTGATGTATCCATCCTTCGTCACCGTGACGTAAACATCCTCTGAGGCAATCATCACTTCTAGGTTAATCTTAATTTCTTCGATTTTTTCCTCAATGACAGATCGTCTCTCATCAGCATATGTCTTTTTGAGCTTTTTCAAACTGTTTGTAATGACCTTAAGCAGCTTTTTCTCATTACCTAAAATGTCTTCAAGTTCTGCTATACGCACATCAAGCTCACTCGCTTCGTCTCTTAATTGCGTAATATCCGTATTCGTTAAACGATATAACTGGAGGGAAACAATCGCTTCTGATTGTGCTTCTGTAAAGTCATATTTCTCCATCAAGTTGTTTTTCGCATCTCGCTTATCATTAGAGGAGCGGATTGTGGCAATGACTTCATCTAAGATGGACAGCGCCTTAATTAATCCATCTACAATATGGTGGCGTTCCTTCGCTTTTCGAAGCTCATATGCTGAGCGGTTCGTCACCACTTCTTTTTGATGGGCAATATATGCATCAAGTATAGTTGTCAGCGTCATTAAGGTTGGTCTACGATTATGTATCGCCACCATATTAAAGTTATATGGAATTTGCAGATCTGAGTTTTTATATAAGAAATTCAAAACACCATTTGCATCTGCTTCTTTTTTCAGCTCTACTACGATTCGAAGCCCAGTCCGGTCAGTCTCGTCTCGAACCTCTGAAATTCCTTCCACTTTTCTTTCAATTCGGAACTCGTCCATCTTTTTGACAAGGTTGGCTTTATTCACTTCATAAGGAATTTCTGTGATCACGATTTGCTGGCGCCCGCCGCGGATGGTCTCGATCTCCGCTTTTCCGCGAATCATGATCTTTCCTTTGCCTGTTTCATAGGCCTTCTTAATGCCGTCTACCCCTTGAATGATACCGCCTGTTGGGAAATCTGGACCTTTGATGACCGTCATCAAGTCCTCAACCGTACAATGCGGCTGTTCGATTCGTTTAATGACACCATCAATCACTTCTCCTAGATGATGCGGCGGGATATCAGTAGCATAACCAGCAGAAATACCTGTTGACCCATTCACGAGAAGGTTTGGGAACATCGCTGGTAAAACAACGGGCTCCTTGCTTGTATCATCAAAGTTTGCGACAAATTCGACGGTTTCCTTGTCTAAGTCCTTTAAGAGCTCTGAAGCAATCGCAGATAGCCTTGCTTCCGTATAACGCATAGCAGCAGGCGGATCACCATCGATACTCCCGTTATTTCCATGCATCTCAATGAGCACATTCCGTACTTTCCAATCCTGACTCATTCTCACCATCGCTTCATAAACAGATGAGTCACCGTGCGGATGATAGTTACCAATCACGTTTCCGACTGTTTTCGCTGCTTTACGGAAGTTTTTATCTTGCGTGTTTCCTTCTGCGTACATCGCATATAAGATTCTTCGTTGTACAGGCTTTAGTCCATCTCGCGCATCTGGAAGCGCACGGTCTTGGATAATATATTTACTATAGCGACCAAACCGGTCTCCGATTACTTCTTCTAATGGTAAATCATGAAATCGTTCTTGTTGTGCCATGTTTAAACCTCCTCAGCTAGCGACAAGTTTTCATTTTCAAGAATGTTACTTTCCTCATCAAGTCCAAAGGCGACATTCTTTTCAATCCATTTACGGCGTGGCTCTACTTTGTCACCCATTAATGTCGTGACGCGGCGTTCCACTCGTGCAGCATCGTCGATTTTGACTCTGACAAGTGTTCTCGATTCTGGATTCATTGTCGTTTCCCATAGCTGGTCGGCGTTCATTTCACCTAAACCTTTATAACGCTGAATCGTGTACCCTTTTCCAACTTTCTTCAGTACGTCATCCATTTCTTCATCAGACCATGCGTACTCAATCACTTCTTTTTTCCCTGAGCCTTTGCTGACTTTATATAAAGGCGGTAGTGCAATAAACACTTTGCCATGCTCAATCAGCGGTTTCATATAGCGGTAGAAGAACGTTAGCAGAAGCACTTGAATATGGGCTCCATCTGTGTCAGCATCTGTCATGATCACAATTTTGTCATAATTGATGTCTTCTACATTAAAATCGACACCGACGCCTCCACCGATCGCATGAATAATGGTGTTGATTTCTTCATTTTTGAAAATATCAGCAAGTTTTGCTTTTTCTGTGTTAATGACCTTTCCACGAAGCGGCAGCACCGCTTGGAATTTACGGTCACGTCCTTGTTTTGCTGACCCGCCCGCTGAGTCGCCCTCCACTAGGTACAATTCGTTTCTTGCCGGGTTTCTAGATTGAGCAGGTGTTAATTTTCCGCTCAGTGTTGCTTCGGACTTTTTCCGTTTCTTGCCGCTCCTTGCTTCTTCACGTGCTCTTCTAGCAGCTTCTCTTGCCTGCTGCGCTTTAATCGCTTTTCTCACAAGAAGAGTGGCTGTTTCCCGGTTTTCTTCAAGGAAATAAGCCAGCTTTTCAGAAATAACAGCATCAACAGCGGAGCGAGCCTCACTTGTCCCAAGCTTTCCTTTTGTCTGGCCTTCAAATTGAAGCAGTTCTTCAGGAATTCTGACAGAAATAATAGCAGACAGCCCTTCGCGAATATCAGTGCCTTCTAAATTTTTGTCTTTTTCTTTTAAAAGAGCTACTTTGCGCGCATATTCATTAAAGGCTCTCGTCATCGCCGTTTTGGCACCAGACTCATGCGTACCGCCATCTTTTGTTCTCACGTTATTGACGAAAGAAAGAATATTTTCTGAGTAGCCGTCATTGAATTGAAAAGCAAAGTCTACTTCGATGGATTGATGCTCTCCTTCAAATGAGACCACTTCACTCAGAACATCTTTTTCTTCATTTAAATAAGCAACGAAGGCTTCAATGCCCGTCTCATAATAAAAGGTTTCTTGTACATCATGTCGTTCATCAATCAGCTCTATTTTTAATCCTTTTAATAAAAAGGCAGATTCTCTTAAACGTTCTGATAACGTATCAAAATTATAGGTTGTAACGCTGAACATCGATCGATCTGGTTTAAAATGAATCAGTGTTCCCGTTTTTTTCGTTTTTCCGACTTTTTCAAGTGATGTCACAGGTTTTCCGCCGTTTTCAAACCGCTGATGATATATATAGCCATCACGTTCAATTGTGACAGTGAGCCACTCTGACAGCGCGTTTACAACAGATGCCCCAACTCCGTGAAGACCACCACTTGTTTTATATCCGCCTTGACCAAATTTTCCGCCTGCGTGAAGGACCGTTAAAATGATCTCAGGTGTCGGTTTTCCAAGCTTATGCATACCAGTAGGCATCCCGCGTCCTTTATCCTGAACGGAAATGCTGTTATCTTTATGTATTTTGACAACGATATGATCTCCATGGCCAGCGAGTACTTCATCGACAGAGTTGTCTACAATCTCATAGACAAGGTGATGAAGACCGCGTGAATCCGTTGACCCAATATACATCCCTGGACGTTTACGGACCGCTTCAAGTCCCTCTAGCACCTGAATAGAATCATCGTTATAATCTACTTGCTGCTTTTTAACCAAATGCTTAATCCCCTTTCACTAACAAACATAACCGGCAAACCATCAAATGATCTCTTTAGATTTTAATGATGATCATGCTGCTCATTACTGTCCACTTTAATAAGCTGCATCATCACCATGCATGTGTGGTTCAAAAAAACATGCTCCATTGCACGGCTATGAGAATGTTCTACATTCTGCAATGAGAACTAGAAGTCCATTATAAACAAGACTGTTTGATAAGCCAAATGCAATCATATGATGATTTTCACAAAACAGAACAAATGTTCTATCTTTATCTTATCGCTCTTTTTCTTGATATGCAAGATCACCGATATGTCCCTGTCGCCTTATTTTATCGCTTTCTTCTAGAATCGCAAATATATTTCTGCAACAAAAAAGCAAAAATCCTTGAAAACCAAGGATTTTTGACGATTTAATGAGTTTTTGTCATTGCATGAGCCACCTTGATACATAAATCCATGATGGCAACCTTGCCATTTTCCTCAATCAGCCTTTTCGCTTCTTCGTGATAAATGCCTTGCTGCGCCCAAAAAACAGGTGCGTCTATTTCAAGAAATTCTTCTGCCACCTCAGGTAAAAACTCTGAACGTCTAAACACATTGACGATATCAACAGGCTCTTTGATCTCTTTTAGTGAAGCGACTGCTTTTATACCAAGTGCTTCATCAATCGTTGGATTCACCGGAATGATCTCATAACCGGCATCCTGCATTGCTTTAGACACCATATATGACGTTCGGTGCGGCTGATCTGATAATCCAACAACAGCAATTCGTTTACTGCTCTTTAAAATACGACCAATTTCTTGTTTCGAAGGATGATTCATCCAAACACCCCTTTTCCTCTATTTTAGCGAACTTCTGCTTAAAAACAAAGCTGAATCCATCTGCATTTGATTTTTTCAAAAAAAGATCCCCATGTTTTTCATAAGATCATGTTAAAATGTAAGACAAGAGGGAGAATATAAAGGAGTTATGCAGATGTTAATTGCTTTGATGTTTATTTTGGCTTATCTTCTCGGCAGTATTCCATCCGGTCTCATTGTCGGGAAAGCTGCAAAGGGTATTGATATCCGTGAACATGGCAGCGGAAACCTAGGTGCAACGAATGCATTTCGTACGCTTGGCGTAAAAGCAGGGTCTATTGTTATTTCTGCTGATATTTTAAAAGGGACTCTCGCTTCTGCTTTACCGTTTTTCATGCAACTGGACATTCATCCCTTATTAGCGGGGGTTGCTGCTGTTATCGGTCACAGCTTTCCGATCTTTGCAAAATTTAAAGGGGGAAAAGCAGTCGCTACATCTGGCGGCGTGTTATTATTTTATGCCCCGTTCTTATTTATCACGATGATCGCTGCTTTTTTCTTATTTTTATACATTAGTAAGTATGTTTCATTATCATCTATGCTGACCGGCATCTATACATTCATTTACAGCATATTCACCAAAGACGTATTCTTAATCATTGTTGTTGCCGTTCTTGCTGGTTTTGTGATCTACAGACACATCGCTAACCTCAAACGAATCCTCAACAAAACTGAACCGAAAATCAAATGGCTCTAGCCGTTTCATAAGTTTCATTCTGTGGTAAAAGTAAAGAAAAGCTGTTTTTTGCATCCTGCATTTTTAAAAAACAGCATGACTTCAAAAAAGGGGCGATCACATTGAAATTAACGATTAAAGAAGATGCACTCAATTGGTACAAGGATGAATTAGATTTAGAAAAAGGTGATCAAGTTCGCTTTTTTGTGAGATATGGCGGGTGCAGTAATGTACAAAAAGGCTTTTCTCTCGGCGTCGCAAAAGATGAACCTCAAAATGCCGGCGCAACCGCTGAAATAGAAGGTATTACTTTCTTTGTAGAAGAAAGTGATATTTGGTATTTTGACAACCATGATCTGCATATTGATTATAACGAGTCTGTAAAAGAACCAGAATTCCATTATGAATAAACAAAAAAGATACCTCATCCCTCGGGTATCTTTTTTGTTTTATCCTTCAATATATAGCCCATACTCCTGAATGTTTCCTAAAGACCGCTCCTTTTGAAGGATTCTTTTTTGCGGTTCACCGATCAAGTCAAAGTGAGGAAACCCTGCGCGGTCGTGAATCCATTCTTTTTTGAGTCCATGTTTTTCTCCCCACTCAATTAATTGCTTCATATCCTGACAGGCTGCTTTAGTGACTGTATTAGCATGCGGGAAACGGTCATCAAGCCAATAATGGGTTAAAAAGGCCATTTCTCCTTGCTGAACAGCTGATTTCCACGCATTTAAATCGCTTCTTTTAATACCAAACGCCATGAATTAAACCTGCTTCTTCGACTGTTCATATACTTTGTGCCAGGCAGGAAATGCTTTTCTAAATTGAATAGGTCTAAAGGTGTCTTTATCTACGCAAATATGCGAGGTTGTCCCTGTAATCGCTGTTTGCCCATCAGGCTTTTGAATTTCGTAGCCATACACCGTTTTGAGTCCATTGTATTCTTCAATCCAAGTATACACGGTCGCTGTTTCACCATACAGGAGTGGTTTTTTATATTTCACCTGCAAATCTATAACGGGTGCAAGAGCACCATCTGCTTCTAACTGCGCATAGGAAAATCCTAATTCTTTAATCAGGGCTGTTCTGCCGACTTCCATCCAGATTAAATAATTCGCATGATACACGATGCCCATTTGGTCTGTTTCTGCATAACGGACTTCTATTTCTTTTTTAGATACATACACGTTTTCATCGCTCTCCTATCAAAACCTAAGGTCTCTGCCATTTTACCACAATCGAAATGGTTCTTCTAAAAGGAGGCAATAAAATAAACCAGGAATCCCTGGTTTATTCAGTATAGCCATTTTTTCTTGCTGCTTCTTCGTCCTTGATCTCAGAACGCATGGCATCAATGCTCATTTTTCGATTTTCATTTTTTTGCTTGATCATCTGTTTTTCTTGATCTGTCGAAAGGGCCATCGCTGCTTCAGATTCATCGATATTGTCAAGGGTGTTTTCGATCATATCTTGCAGCTTTTCAACATTATCAGAACGATCATCTGGATTGGATTGATATGACTTTTCATTCATCTTAATACCCTCCTTATTCGCCTTTCGTCTGGATCACATCAGGCTGTTCATTTGATTTATTATGCATCTTTTTACCTTTATTGCGTTTGTATGCTACAGGTTTTGTCCCTAAATGGTCTGGTGTAAACTGCGCTTGTTTATCATGCTCTCTACCCATCATTCATCCCTCCCTCTTCTTTAGGATGAACGAAAAAGGATAATTCATAACTTATTTCTGTCTAAAACGCTCTTCCAACTTTTCTTCAAGCTGGTTTAAAAATTCCTCATTGCTTAATAATTCTTTTTTATTTTCAAGTACAAGCTCTTCAAATGTACGGCGTTTTCTTCTTCTCATTGTACTCACCTCCAGTGTTTGTATTTCATTTTCGCCAAAACATTTAGAAAATAAGCAAAAAAGCTGAATCATTATAGATCCAGCTCTTGCTCAATTTCTTTTTTTGTCAGCATTTGATGCTTCACAGACATGATACGTCCTTTTTCATCTAATATGTATGTCGTGGGGTATGAAAGCACCTGATATCGTGCTTGAATGCCTTTTTGATCCAATAAAATAGGAAAGCTCAGCTTTAATTCATCTGCAAAAGCTGCAACATGATCTTCACTTTTTTCAGTGGTCGTTAAATTCACTGCAAGTACTTCGACCTGATCGTATTCGCTTCTAATTGCGTCTAGATCCGGCATTTCTGTCCTGCATGGCTTACACCATGTCGCCCAAAAATTGACGAGCACCTTTTTCCCTTGGTAATCAGATAATGAAGCCGTTTGACCATCTAGGGTTTTAAGTTCAAAATCAGGGGCTTGATCCCCTTTTTCAAGACCGATTGCGGGCTCTTTTGGTTCAAGTAAATTCCACACAAGTAAACCAATCAACACAAGTAAAACAGCGCTTGCCATTCCTTTTTTCCACATGATTGATCCTCCACTATTTTAAAAAAGAAGAGAAAGCTGTCTAGGCGCCTTCTCTTCTTTGCTGTATGAGTATTAGTTGCTTGCCAATTTTTCACGAAGTACCATTTGAAGGATACCGCCATGACGATAGTAGTCAATTTCGACTTCACTATCAAAACGAACAACCACTTCAAATGTTTTCTCATTGCCATCTGTGTCAATTGCTTTCACAGTGACGAGATCACGCGGACGAACTGTTTCGTCAACATGAACTTCAAATGTTTCTGTTCCTGTTAGACCATGAGTTTCTGCACTTTCTCCGTCTTTAAACTGTAAAGGAAGTACGCCCATGAAGACAAGGTTACTTCTATGGATACGCTCAAAGCTTTCAGCTAGAACAAATTTAATTCCAAGAAGATTTGTTCCTTTTGCAGCCCAGTCACGTGAAGAACCCATTCCGTAGTCTTTACCTGCTAAGATCGCAAGACCTGTTCCATCTTCTTTATAACGCATGCATGCATCATAAATGGATGTCACTTCACCAGTTGGCCAGTAGGTTGTATATCCGCCTTCTGTTCCTGGTGCAATTTGGTTCTTAATACGGATGTTTGCAAAAGTACCTCTCATCATGACATGGTGGTTACCACGGCGAGATCCGTATGAGTTAAAGTCTCTAGGCGACACGCCTCTTTCTTGCAAATATTTGCCCGCCGGTGTGTCCTTACCAATCGCTCCAGCAGGAGAAATATGGTCCGTTGTGACAGAGTCACCAAACTTCGCAACGACACGCAAGCCTTTAAGCGGTTCAACCTTACCAGGTTCAACTGATAGGTTTTCAAAGAATGGCGGGTTATCAATGTATGTGGAATTTTCATCCCATTTGTACAATGCATCATCCGTCGTTTTAATTTCATTCCAGCGGTCATTGTTGTCAAAAACAGTTTCATACTCTGAACGGAAGAGTTCAGGTGTGACAGTGCTTTTGACGACGCTGTTGATTTCGTCCATTGATGGCCAAATGTCATTGAAATAAACGTTCTCACCATTTTTATCGACACCGATAGGGTCTTTTGTTAAATCGATATTCACCGTACCAGCAAGTGCATACGCCACAACTAATGGTGGAGATGCAAGGTAGTTTCCTTTCACAAGTGGATGGATACGTCCTTCAAAGTTACGGTTACCTGATAAAACAGAAGTGATCAGCAGATCATTTTCAGAGACAGCATCCTCAATTTCTTGTGCAAGCGGTCCTGAGTTTCCGATACAAGTTGTACAGCCATACCCAACGATGTTAAATCCGAGGTCTCTTAAGTATGGAAGAAGTCCTGAGTTCACGAGGTATCCTGTTACAACCTTAGAACCTGGCGCTAGTGACGTTTTCACGTAGTTTGGCACCTTCATGCCAAGCTCACTTGCTTTCTTCGCAACAAGACCTGCTCCGATTAAGACGTATGGGTTCGATGTATTCGTACAGCTCGTAATCGCTGCAATCGCAATCGCACCTGTCTTCATCACAGCTTTTTCACCATTTGCTAGATCAAATTCAATTTGTTTATCCAGCTCTGATTTTTCTAAGCCAAACCCTTGGTTACCAGCTGGGCTTTCAATGTGCTGATGGAACGTTTCTTTCATTTCAGAAAGTGGAATCAAATCTTGTGGACGCTTTGGACCAGATAAGTTTGATTCAATTTGAGAAAGATCAATTTCCACAACATCCGTAAAAATTGGCTCTTCTGCATCTGGCGTATAGAATAAGCCATTTGCGCGAGAATATTCTTCAACGATATTAATTTGCTCTTCATCACGTCCAGTAAGGCGAAGGTAAGCAAGAGCTTCCTCATCTACTGGGAAGAATCCGCAAGTAGCACCGTATTCAGGTGCCATGTTTGCAATCGTTGCACGATCCGCTAACGGCAGCTGTGCAACTCCAGGTCCGAAGAATTCAACGAATTTGTTCACTACGCCTTTTTCACGCAGAACTTGTGTCACTTTTAGTGCGAGGTCAGTTGCAGTCGTTCCGTTTGGAAGCTCTCCAACTAATTTAGCACCAATGACTTCTGGTACTGGGAAGTATGAAGGCTGACCGAGCATTCCAGCTTCCGCTTCAATACCGCCAACGCCCCATCCAAGTACGCCGATCCCGTTGATCATGGTTGTATGAGAGTCAGTACCAACCAATGTATCTGGGTAAGTGATGATCTCGCCATCTTCTTCAATCGCATGAACAACACTTGCAAGGTACTCTAAGTTTACTTGGTGAACAATCCCTGTTGCAGGCGGAACAGCTTGATAATTATTAAACGCTTTCTTTGCCCAGCTAAGGAAGTTATAACGCTCTGCGTTACGTTCGAATTCTAAATCCATGTTAATGTTTAATGCATCTTCAGTTCCAGCTTTATCAACTTGTACTGAGTGGTCAATGACAAGGTCAACTGGAATTTCAGGGTTGATTTTATCCGGATCCCCACCTACATCTGCCATTGCTTTTCTTAAAGAAGCAAGGTCAACGACGGCTGGTACACCCGTGAAGTCTTGTAAAATAACACGAGAAGGTTTAAATGGAACATCAATTTCTTTTACCTCGGCAGTTCCCCATTTTGCCAAGTTTTCAACGTGTTCCTTCTTGATCACTCTACCGTCTACTTGGCGAAGCACTGATTCTAAAAGTACCTTAATGGAATAAGGCAGCTTAGAAACATTTCCAATTCCTTGTTTCTCTAGTGCTTCTAACGAATAATAGTGATACGTTTTCCCATTTGTCGAAAACGTTTTTCTAGATTGAAAAGCGTCTTGTTTAGCGACTTGCTGCTGTTTCGACATGTCCAAAATCCCCCTTTTGATGATCAAGATCAATTTCAATTCTCAGAAAAATCGTCGTATTTCACCACAATTTTCTCACAATTTCATCTTAAAACAAATTTATACATAAGTAAATAACAATGCTTTTATTAAATTCAATAAGTTTAACTTATCATTAGGAAATGATTACTCTTCATAAACGGAGCGGGGCGGGCTCATACTACAAATGAGGTGATAGAACATGACAAAACGCAAAGCAAATCATGTCATTAATGGCATGAACGCAGCCAAAAGCCAAGGAAATGGTGCAGGCTATATTGAAGATGATCAACTCGTTTTAACAGAAGAACAAAGACAAAACAATAAAAAACGCAAAAAAAACCAATAAGAAAGGAGCAAGCATCATGACGAATAAAAACACAGGAAAAGACATCCGTCAAAACTCGCCTAAGGAACATCAGAGCGGACAGCCTGAGCCATTATCAGGCAGTAAAAAAGTAAAAAACCGCAACCATACAAGACAAAAACACAATTCTCATCACGATATGTAAACATTCTCCTCTCATCCCGTAGCAAAACGGGATGTTTTAGGTCTTTCACACATTTCCATTTTCATCATATGATTTATTATGAGATGTGATGGAGGAGTGTTTATGGAGAATGAAAAGCAATCGAATTCCTCTGATTTTCTTGAAATAGACGATTGGCTCAATGTTTTAATGGATGATCCATTTGCCTGGTATGATGAACACCTCCCAATTGATCTTTATGAAACAAGCCGTGATTATATTATTGAAATCGATGTCTCCACCCTATCGATTACTGATGTAAAACTGACCTTCGCTGGACATGAGCTCACTCTCGCTTACACAGTACAACAGCCAAATGATAAAGGCGAACAGCCAATTGAAAAAAGTGTCATGCTCCCTTTTTATTTGAACGACAAAGAGATTGAAACAGAATACGAAAACCGAATCATTTCGATAAGGATTAAAAAAAGTTCTGACCATCCAAACGGTGCATTTTCCTTTCAAGTCCCGCACTTCAAACATTAAGAGCCCACCTTCATATAGGTGGGCTCTCTTCCGTTCGTGTCAAGTCAATACCTTTTGCGAACCACCATGGCCAAATAGTAGAGTCGCTATATGATAATGTATTCTTTTTCTACTAGATGGTTTGGGTCTTTCTAGTAAATGGGCAGTTATGAATGAAAAAAGGCGTTCATAGAGATAAGAGACATACATTTTTGTTATTTTCTTCTATCACTTCTTCATGTAAAATAAGATAGAGAGACAAGGGGTATAAGGAGTGAGAACATGTTAAGCGGCTGGTTTTTGTGGTTCATTTTATTTTGGGGTACAGTGATGATCGGATTACTCGCAATCGGTGGCTTTTTTATGTTTCGCAAATTTTTAAAACGATTGCCAAAGGAAGATGGGAAATCAGAGCTCGATTGGCAGGATGAATATATTCAAAAGAGCCTCCACCTATGGCGGGAAGAAGACAAACAGCTTTTAAATGAACTTGTATTACCTGTTCCAGAGCTGTTTAGAGATGTCGCCAAAGAAAAAATTGCAGGAAAAATTGGCGAGCTGGCTTTAAAAGAACAAGCTGCCAGCATTAATTTAGACTTAATCATTCGCGGCTATATTATCGCTACACCAAAGCGTGATCATAAGTTTTTATTGAAGCGCCTTCAAGAAAAAAACATCGATTATACGCCATATGAAGCATTATTAAAATAACCTCCTTATAAAAGGAGGTTTAATTCATTTGAACCTGCTGCGGATCTAATTGCTTAGACATCTTTCTAAACGACAAATACATGGCAACACGCCAAGGCACAATCATGCCAAAGGCAAGTATCCAAAACATTCCGCTTAGAGAACCATAATCAATAGATGAACTCAGGATCGTCTTCATTCCGATACGAAGAACAAGAAGTCCAATGAGAATAAACACAAATGCTTTTGACCGCTTTAAGTAAATCTCATTCCCTCTAATTTCAAACTTCGATGTTTTGATTAAAAAGATGGAGAAAAACATCCCCACTGTGATTGCCTCGAGAAATTCAGCCCCAGTTACTCGAAACATAGGAACAAAAAACATCAATGCACCCGTGCTCATGAAAATAGGAGGCAATATAATTTTTTTCGCAGTTGCCGGTTTTGCAGATGACTTAATGCGAATAAACATGACGGCTACCGCCATACATACCGCAATTATAGAAGAGATTATGACCATCATATCTAATCATTCCTTTATTCTTTAAGGTCAGCCTATGTATAATATACTCCAATTGACGAAAAAAAACCATTCGCCTCGACTGTAGAAAACGATTTCAAAAGCCTGTAAATCCGCCAAACAAGGATGAGAACATGATGATAATCCATGTGAGAAGATCAAAGAACAGCAATATCCCTACCACAATCATAATGATCCCGCCAATTTTCATGATAAGCTGCTGACGCTTTCTGATCCATGCCATTTTCGTAATGAAGAAAGATAGAATAAAAAATGGGACGGCAAATCCAAGGACATATGTAATCATATAAGGCACAGCCGACTCTGGATTGTTACTAGCAAGCGCGATAACGGCAGATAAAATAGGTCCTGTACAAGGTGTCCATCCAGCGGCAAAGCCCATTCCGATGAGAATTGACCCAAAAAAACCAGCTGGTCGGTTTTTGAACTGCATTCTCTTTTCGCCCATGAGGAAAGAAGGCTGAAATACGCCAAGTGTCATAAAGCCAAAGAAAATAATGAGAATGGCTCCAACCTGGCGAATCGCTTGATGGTAATCATCAAAAAACTTCCCAACAAACGATGTCCCAAAGCCAATCGCAATAAAGATAATAGAGAACCCAACTAAAAAGAATAAGGTATGAAGTAGACTTCTTCTTCTCAGCATCACCTTCTCAGATTTCACTTCATCCATACTAACGCCCGTAATATACGATAAAAAGGCTGGATAAAGCGGCAGACAGCATGGTGAGATAAAAGAAAGAAACCCTGCTCCAAAAGCTAAAAAGAAATTCAAATCTGTCAAAAGAACACCCCCTTCTTACAATATACAATAAGAGATGACAAAATCATTTCATTTTTTTTACATCCTCTCAATAAAGATGGTCTATTCTCTTAAAACCTTATATAATTTAATTTGACATCAAGATAACGAATCCTTTAAATTTGAAAATAAACCTTAAAATGGATATAATAGAACCGATTCTTTTTATCAAGATTTGCATGAAAGGAACATGACTTTGGTAAAAACATCATTATTAACTCAAATTGAAGAAAAAAGAGAAGAGCTGATGAAAGTTGTCTTGCACAATGGCATGACATCCACAGTGACCATCGAACATAGCCAGCAGCTAGATCATCTCCTCTTACAATATCAACGACACTTACACTCAAACTCAGCCAACTAATCATATCTCATGATATTATCATGCTGCACGATTTTTAGAACAGTTGATATGTGTGACCATAAACGAAACAAAAACCTCTGATAACAGGGGTTTTTGTTTTTTAGCAAGAGGCTGAAGTAAAATAAAAAACCACCTTCCCTGCTTCATTTAGGCAAGTACAGTGGTTTTAAAGCGTCTGATGAAGGTGAATTCAATAAAGAAAGGACAACGCTTGTCCATTCTTTATAACCATGTTCCATCTATGATCATAATATCGTACGTATTATTTCGCTTGGTTGTTCATGGCTTTCATCATTTGATTGATTTTCTTCTGGGACGGTTTCATGCCCATTTGCATCATCATCATTCGAAGCATTTGTTCATTAATTGGTGGATTCTTTTTCAAGTAGCTCATCATATACTTACGAGCAATAAAGAATCCGAGTGCAACTCCTGCAAGCAGTGCAACAACGCCTACAAGGATGACAACCCATAAATCCATAATTCTTCCTCCTTCATGTTGTCTCGTATAAAGTGTACTAAACAAAAGGCTATTATACAACATTTCACGTTCAATTTTATTTTTTTAAACAAAATTCCTCACTTTTACCGGATTGAGCCACCCGTGCTTCTTTGAACCGAAGTCCATCGCAAGGAAGCAAGGACTAATTTTTCTCAGCACTTCAAAAAACACTGCTTCTGCTTCATAACTGCCGGTGGCAGACATTTGGATATAACGATCTTTTATGATAAATGCAGCCGTTCCTTTTCCATCAGGTAAGGAAGCGCTATATATCGAGCCAATTTGTGTATAGTGAATGTTCGTTAAGTTGTTCATTAATCGCTGGTGCATATGAAAAGCAGGGATTCGTTTCGTCACGTAATCCACTTGTTTCACAAGCATCACCAATTCATCTTCCGTGCGGTTCGTCCAGTGTAACGACTCAAACAAATGAAACAAAATTGATTCTCTGCCAAAATAGTGATGCGCAAATTCATCCTCAATCCAATAAATATAATAATGGCGTTCCATGTCTATCCCTTCCTTTCACATTTCGTCAATCTCGTATATTGCTTGTATTATACAAAAATGTGAAAGAAAGAATTGTCTATATATGAAGCAAGAAGAAACTAGTTTTGTCAAAAAAACAAGAAAAAAGAAAAAAGTTTGCAGAGCGGATGAAAATGCTCTGCAAACAGATGAAAAAAAGCATGATGCTTGGAGACTGGTTATTTGTTCAGCTTCGCTTTCACACGGCTGACGACATTGCTGACCGTAAAACCGTATTTCTCAATAATGGTTTCACCAGGTGCAGAAGCGCCAAATTTATCAATGGCAATTACGTCACCATCAAGACCAGTGTAACGCTCCCAGCCAAGTGAAGCCCCCATTTCAATCGCAATACGAGCCCGTACTGCTGTAGGAAGGACTGATTCTTTGTATTCGTCTGACTGCTGATCGAAACGATCCCATGCAGGAAGACTGACAACAGACGCGCGAATCCCTTCTTTTTCAAGTGCTTTTTGCGCTTCAATCGCTAAGCCGACTTCAGATCCGGAAGCAAGTAGAAGTGCTTCAGGCTGTGCATCAGCAGCTTCAACAACGACGTATCCACCCTTTTCTACTCCCTCATATGCCTTCTCAGGTGCTTGATCAATCGTTGGAAGGTTTTGACGAGTCAGAACTAGTGCTGTCGGTTTATCCGTTGAAGATACAGCAAGTTTCCACGCTGCAGCTGTCTCGTTTCCATCCGCAGGGCGAATAACAGAAAGGTTCGGCATCGCACGTAATGAAGCAAGCTGTTCAACCGGCTCATGCGTCGGACCATCTTCACCAACAGCGATACTGTCATGAGTAAAGACATAAGTGACTGGAAGTCCCATTAAGGCAGCAAGACGAATCGCTGGTCTTAAGTAATCTGAGAAAACAAAGAACGTTCCGCCGAATACACGAAGACCGCCGTGAAGCGCCATACCGTTTAACGCGGCACCCATTGCAAATTCTCTAACACCGAACCAAATGTTCTTGCCGGCATAATTCTCTTTACCAAAATCGTCAGTGTTTTTAATCGTTGTTTTGTTTGAACCTGCAAGGTCTGCTGACCCGCCAATGAAGAAAGGTACTTGCTTTGCAATGCCATTTAATACTTCGCCTGAAGAAGCGCGGGAGGCAAGACTTGAACCTGCTTCATAAACAGGAACCTCTTGATCCCAATTCTCAGGAAGCTTTCCTTCAATCGCAAGCTTCAATTGAGCTGCAAGCTCAGGGTATTCTTTTTCATATTGCGCAAATCGTTCATTCCAAGCTGCTTCTTTTTTCTGACCTGCATCTTTTACAGCTTCTTTGAAATGATCGTACACTTCAGAAGGTACATGGAAATCTTCTTCAAACGTCCAAGAGTAAGCTTCCTTCGTCAGCTTGGCTTCATCGCTCCCAAGTGGTGCACCATGCACACCAGACGTTCCTGCACGGTTTGGCGATCCAAAACCGATTGTTGTTTTCACTTCAATCAGTGTAGGTCTGTCTGTGCTTTGTTTTGCCTTTTCAATAGCAGCCGTCACTTCTTCAATGTTGTTGCCGTCTTTCACATAAAGAACTTCCCAGTTCATCGCTTCAAAACGATTCTTCACATTTTCAGAGAATGAACGATCTAGGTCGCCATCTAAAGAAATATCATTTGAATCATAAAGAACAATTAAACGGCCTAAGCCTAAATGACCAGCAAGTGAAGCAGCTTCAGAGGAAATACCCTCCATTAAGTCTCCATCTCCGCAAATGCTGTATGTATAGTGATCTACAACATTAAAGTTGTCTTTGTTATACGTTTCCGCAAGATGTCTTTCTGCAAGCGCCATACCAACTGCCATGGCAATCCCCTGCCCTAAAGGACCTGTTGTGGCATCTACGCCCTCTGTATGTCCAAATTCAGGATGTCCAGGTGTTTTACTGCCCCATTGGCGGAATTGTTTTAGATCATCGATGCTCAGGTTGTATCCGCTTAAATGAAGCATGCTATATAGAAGCATAGAACCATGTCCCGCAGATAATACAAAACGGTCTCTGTTAAACCAACTTGGGTTTTGCGGACTTACGTTTAAGTGATTCGTCCATAAAGCGTATGCCATTGGTGCAGCACCCATCGGCATTCCAGGGTGACCGGAATTCGCTTTTTCAATTGCGTCTATGGAGAGAGTACGTATTGTTGCAATAGATTTCAATTCAATCGTTTCCATATAAATCCCCTTCCGTATCTTGTGTACACCATTATCATAAATCTACTGTCCTTTTTTCACAACTATTTCACGCTGAAAAAGAAGGATTTTGTCACATTTAGTTTATCGATCACCTAAAAAGTTATGCAAATATGAAAAAAGATGAGAATATCCTTCCCATCTTTTCAAAATTTAAGAAATCATACAACTATTAATGAAGGTTTTGATCTCTTTCTCTTTTTAATTTTTCTGGTGTGACATCGTTTCCTTCAGGATCAACGATTTTCACGGTTTTAAGTGTATTTTTCATAGAAGAACGAAAAGCTTTTAAATACTCTTCTCTTAATTGCTTTTGTTCTGTTTTTTCAGCGTCTGACAAACCGGTCTCTTTTGACTTTTTTGAAAGCTCATTGATTCTTGCAAGCTGATTTTTAGAAATCATGACTAACTCCTTTAAAACATTTTCTCTACATACTACTAAATATCAATCATTTTGACAACAAATCAAGCTTTAGGTGGTCAGACCTTTTTCATATTCTTGATACCTTCTATGGACCGTTGCTTTTGAAATGTCAAAACCTAGTGCCTGAAGAGTTGCTGCAATTTCGGCGAAGGTCATGTTGTTTTTTCTTAATCGAACAATTTCTGAAATCGGCACTTCAATACGTTCACGGCCAGGCGCATGATCCTGCTGTTTTAAATTCAGTTCGGGCTGGAACCCGCGTTCTAAAGCTCTCCTCATTCCCCGCTTGATTTTCAGATTATGAATTTTTCGTTGATATTCTTCAACGACTCCTACGATCTCAATCACCATTTCATCTGCTTCTGAAAGCTCAAGCTCGCCTCTATGAAACGTACTGTACACCATCACATTCTCTTTAAAAAGACAATGGAGAAGCGCAATTTTTGCTTGTCCTCTTCCGAGACGTGTTTCATCCTGGATAAGAACAGCCTCAATTGACTCTTCTTTTAGTGTAGCTAGCATATCAAACACACCATCACGATCTAGATCATACCCGCTTGCTTTTTCTTTAATGACTTTAACCACATTCATCTTGTGCATAGCAGCTAAAGCTAGCAATTCTTCTTCTTGTCTCTTCAGCGAGGTTTCCTGCTCTTCTTTAACAGTGCTTACTCTCGCATAGATGATTGCATTCATGTCTTCAATCGACCTTTCTACTGTACTGTTGCAAGTTGATATACGACTGGATGCTCTTTTTTGACTGGTATAACAAGGATGTCACCAGGCTGGATTTCTGTTGAAGCAAGATCATTGTGCTGGGTGACCCAGTCAATAAACGCATTTTTATCGATTGATTTGCTGTCGTTTACTTGATCAGCTAACCCCCAAAGAGTATCACCTGATTGAACTTCTATTTTAACATATTGATTTGGATCATTATGGCTTGTGACTGCAATAAGTGAGAGAAATATGCCAACGATGAATGAGAATACCCCAATAAAAATAATAGATTCTTTTAACCTCATAATGTCATCTCTCCTAATAGAATGTGTGTTCGTTCTTTCTGTCACTTATTATAAATACGAACAAACGTTTCTGTCAAACCTTTTTTTCGAACCTATGTTTGTACTGTTAGGAAAAACATGCTATAATTTCTTTAAAATTGACGTTTTGAGGTGCAAAAGATGACGAAGCTATCAAAAAGACAACTCGATATCCTGACATTCATCAAAGAAGAAGTAAAAAGTAAGGGCTATCCCCCATCTGTTCGTGAAATTGGAGAAGCTGTCGGTCTAGCATCAAGTTCAACGGTTCATGGACATTTAGCTAGACTAGAAACGAAGGGCTTAATTAGAAGAGACCCGACAAAACCTAGAGCGATCGAAGTATTAGATGAAGAGGAAATGAATATCCCAAAGAGTGCTGTAATGAACGTACCAGTCATCGGAAAAGTAACAGCAGGCCTGCCTATTACGGCTGTTGAGAATGTAGAAGAATACTTCCCTCTTCCAGAGACTTTTGCAGCACCAGATGAACAAGTATTTATGCTTGAAATTATGGGAGAAAGTATGATTGACGCAGGAATTTTGGACAAGGACTATGTCATTGTGCGTCAGCAAAGCACTGCTAACAATGGAGATATTGTCGTCGCCATGACAGAGGAAGATGAAGCGACAGTGAAGCGTTTCTATAAAGAAGATACACACTTTAGATTACAGCCAGAAAACCCATCTATGGAACCGATTATTTTACAGAATGTAAGTATACTAGGTAAAGTGATTGGCGTATTTAGAAATATTCACTAAAAAAAGCCGGTATTTCATCAGCTAATGATGAGAACCGGCTTTTTTTTATGAACAAGAATAGGCAAGAATACTCGAGCTTGGGAAGGAGCCAAATGTAAAGTTCGGCCATATAAAGCCAGTTGTTCTCCCGAAAGGCTGTGAAGATAGAACATACATTAAAAACACTTGACCGTTTCTCATAAACACAATCGTCCATCTTCTATTACATCCCGCAGCAAACTGAACCGATTGCTGTCCTCCACCTGTCTGCCCTGAAATAAGAGACTGCATGCTTTGAGGCTGCGATAACGCTTGCTGATATTGCGAAATGATATGCTGTGGTGGAGCTAGTGGGGCTGATCCACTAGATCCGGGCCCAGTGCCTCCTCCTCCGATTGGAAACCCTGGAAATCCTCCAACTTGAGAAGGGAACGACGGCCAACCTTGCATCTGCCTGTCATATGAGTACCCATTCCACACACCTTCATACGGATAATACATATTCAACACCACTTTCCTAGACATTCATCACGATAGTATATGTCATCAATGACAAAGCGTGTTGAACATCCAAACAGAAATTTTTCCAAAAAACGTTTTGTTCTTCTTTAGAACGGTTAAATAGTAGATATAAAGAAAAAATAAAAAAATGAAAACTTTTTGCCACCCTCAAACGTTATATATATAGAAAGAAAAGAAATAAAAAACATTTCAATTTAATACTTGTAATATCACTGTAATTATTGTAACATTTGTAACATAAGAAGTTTTCATTGAGAAAAGGAGGCAATCGCCTTGAAAAAATTATTCGTTTTATTAACTGCTATTATGCTTATGATCTCATTACAATCTACAACATTGGCCGCTTCTAAAAAACCAGCCACTTTGACAAATAAAGAAGCGTTACATATTGCCCTTGATGCACGGGAACACTTTTGGAGTGCAATGTCAGGCTACAAAATTAATGAACATTCCGATTACAAATTAAAATCATTTAGCTATAAAGACATGACTTACAACTATCTTTCTAAAACATTTGATACAAAGAAAAAACTAAACAGCTACCTATCTCAAGTTTTCACAAAAGAAGCCATTAATCAAGGTTTAAAAGACTATCAGTTCATTGTTCATAAAGGCAAAATGGCTGTCCCAGTCGGCGACGGTGACAATATGCTTAATTGGGATAAAGCGACACCTAAACTTGTCTCTAAAAAACAAACAGTCCGAACATATGAATTCACTGTCCCAACACTTGATGGACGCAAAGTAAAAAGAACGGTTACGTTCGAAAAAGGACAAAAAGATTGGAAAGTCACAAAAATTGACGCTGTTATCTAAATAAAAAACCAGGCCGATTGAATGGCCTGGTTTTTATATTGAAGTAAATTCAGTCATGCGATCTAGGGCGTGAGCAAGTGATGCTGCGGTGCGAAATTCATTAAAAGGAAGCCCGAGCTGTACAGCCGTTTGGGCAATTTCAGGTCTGATTCCTGAAATGGTTGTCTCTACTCCAATTAACCGAAGTGATGTGACAAGATCAAAGATCTGCTGAGCCACCATTGTATCAATAATGACAACCCCCGATAAATCAATACATAAATGCTGGACTCCTTTTTGTGAGCACTGTTTCAGCGTATTTTCTAAAATAATCTTCGCTCTCGCTGTATCAATATCACCTACTAACGGCAATAACGCAATATGACTTTTTAAGACAATGACAGGTGAGCTCAGCTCGTAAATCATGTCTCTTTGTGCCACGAGCTTCCTCGTTGTATTTTTTACATATTGCTGGATGAACACATGAATGGAAATATTAAACGCCTCTGAAATTAAATCATACCAATAAAAGATGCGGTCAATATCAATTTCATCTTGACGCTGCTTAATAAATTCTTTTAAGTAATGAAGGACCACTCTTTGATTGGACATGTATTCTCTCACAACATAATCTAATGGTGTGTTTAAATGCTTCGGGTCACTGGCTAAATCTTCAGACCACTTTTTAAACTCAGTATGTAAATATGTCTTGTCTTCAATAAGAGCACGTATAAAATGCTGGTAATAATCTTGATTTTGCCGTTTCAGCTCTGATATGATGCTGGAATCTGTTGAACGATAAATTGATTCTGGATCATCATCCTCAATTGAATCGTACCAAGTTTCAGTCAGTTTCTCTGCATGTTGTATGAAATAATCGTATAATGCACGGTTCTTATCCATAAGCATATGTCCCTTCGGATTTTCTTCTGTATCTTATAGATCAATTGTACACTGAATCTTTTGTCCCTGCTAACTCCAATACGCTCTGATCGAACAAAAAAAGACACCTACTCACAGGCGCCTCTCTTTTAGTTTTATTTCACAATAAATAAAATTCTTTTCCCATCAGGATACCCACTTATCTGGTGTCCGACCCATGAGCCTGCTCCCCTATTATCAGACGGGCTGACATATTGAACACTCGCCCCTTTTCCTCCTTCAAGACAAACTGCCATCGGCCACTCATCTCGGTCGAATCCAGGCTTAGTCGGAATGCCTTTTAATGATTCTTGCCTGCGGGCATCTGCTCCATTTCGGTCTATCGTACACACATCTGAATGCCCTTTTCGAATAGCTTCTTGAATATGACTTCCTGTTTCAGGGTACCGTTCCTTTGGAAATTGAATAACATGATCATATCGATCCGCACCTTTTGCCGCATGTTCCTCTCCAAATCCACCTAACAGCGTGCCCATCCATATCACAAAACATAAGGCGACAGCAGTAATGCAGCCTCTTCTCATCTTCAAAAGCGTGAGACCTCCTCATTTTTCTCAAGCAGAATCTTGACTTAAAGGGAATGTGTCATTTTAATGTATGAGTCGTTCACGATTGACATGTGAAAAAAATGAAGAGGCTAAGTGTCAATGGATTTTTCAAGCATAGACAGATAGACACTTGTATCCACATAAAAAAGCTTGTCCCCTATGAAGGAAACAAGCTTTATGATTTAGCTTTTATTGCGCTTTTGCATAGTTGATAAATTCAACAAAGGCAGCTGTCGCTTTTGGACCGCCATTAATCGTACCGTTTGAATACCCTGCGTTATGAACCCCAACAATTTGCTGATTTTGATCTAGCATCGCTGAGCCTGAATTTCCACTAAATGTATCAATCATATAGTATGCGAGATTCGTATCTTCTCTTGTCACAGGACCTGACATCTCCCACTGCGAGATCTTGCCAGTTGATCTCATTTTATCACCTGGATATCCAGAAATTTTAATCGTTGTCCCAGTTAAGTTTGTCACCTGACGGATGGAACGGTAACCAACTGTATTGCCAATGTTCGTATCTGTTTTGATCACGGCAAAATCATATTGGCTCGCACCTGTATTGATATACCCGCTTGGTACATAGAACTCTGTCATATTTGCTGAGCCATTCACCGCAGTACTATCATTCATGCCTGGATACACCGATCCTTTTGCACTATAACTTCTGGATGCTGTATTGTACACGCAGTGTCCGTTTGTCAAAATTTTGTTAGGGGCAATCAGGGTCCCCGTGCAGCTGGAGCCGCCAAACGTAATATAAGCAATTGAATTATATGGTGCCACTCTTGTATTTGCTACTTTTGTTCTACCATCGTCTCCAATGACGACTTTTGTTTGAAAGTCTTTTAAATATTTTGATAGTGGTTTTACTTTTTCACCAACAGTTGAAGATAGATCATCCACTTTATCAAAGGATGAGGGGGATTTCGTATCATTGTGGAAATCACTTGAAGAGATCACCTTTCCATCAGAAGTCACCATGTCATAATCAGACGTTAGCACTGAATCAGATGCGGCATGGGCAAAACTAGGCACACTTAAAGCACCAAAAACAAGTAGAGAAGGGAGTAACATTTTCACCTTTTTCATCATATTCCTCCTTTATGTCCTATATCAAAAATGATACGATTGTTTCATATTGGAGTAAATGAGAGAATATTCTTATTTTTTACAAAATATTTCATTTCTAAATTAGGTGTTTTGTAACTTTCAAACTTTCATTCTATCGATCTCACCTCTCTTGATGAAACAGAAAAAACCGCCTAATTGGCGGTCTTTCCTTTTGTCAGCTCCATACATCTTTTACATATCTATTATTATTTGCAAGGGTTGTCAGCCAATTTTCAGCTACTTCCTTCGAGCATTGTTTCTCGTGTTGATAGAGGTCGATCAATGTAGCCTCTACGTCTGGTGCCATGACTTTTCCGTCCCCGCACACGTAAAGATACGCACCTTGATCAAGTAACTTGATCAGCGTGCCGCCGTCTTCTTTCAACAAATGCTGGACATATACTTTTTGCTCTTTCTGACGAGAATAAGCTCGGTGGATGTGAACAACTCCTTTTTGCGCTGCAAGCTGCATTTCCTCAAAATACAGATCATCTTCATGAGGGTGACGGCAGCCAAAATACAGGTGAGCTTCGCCTAGTGGTTTGCCTTCCTTCTGCCACACTTCTCTTGCCTGAACAAACCCTCTAAATGGAGCGATTCCTGTACCCGGCCCGATCATGATCATCGGTAATTCAGATGAAGGTGGTAGCTGGAATCCTGCCTGCGCTTCGTGAAGGAAGCAGGCGACTTCTTCACCTTCTTTCAGACCACATAAATAGGTTGATGCGACTCCGGCATATTCTCCGCGTCCGTTCCATGCTTTGCCTTTTACAACTGCCACTGTGATACTGACTTTTTCTTCATCTACCTTTGGCGAGCTAGAAATCGAGTAATAACGCGGCTTTAAACCTGGTAAAAGTGCCAAAAAGTGCACAAACGGCAGCTCACACGCTTCATATTGATCTAATAAATCCAGCATGGTTACTCGTTTCTTTAAGATGGCTTCTTGATATGCTTCACCAGCCATTTGTTCAAGCTCCACGCGGTGAGGCGGACATACAGTATGTGTTGCGAGCTCTCTTAGCTGTGTACGTGTCGCAGGCTCTTGAAGCTCAACATGCGAGGCGAGTAATTCTTTGATTGGAATCGGCTGATCTAATGGTAAATGACTTGCCTCTTTCTCAGATGAAAGCTTAATGTGTTGCTCTGGATCTAGTTTAAAGCGGTGGGTCACACGCTGAACGAGTGCATCACTATTTTTCGGCACAATCCCGATATGATCCCCTTCTTTGTATGCTTTTCCAGCAGGCAATTTCAGTTCAATATGTCTTGTCTGCCGTGTGCTTTTTTCTGATTGTAATTCTTCATTTTTCAATACAACAGCTGAAAAGGCATCATATATTTTAGCTACAGGACGCTCAACTAGCTCATTCGTAAAAGCAACTGATAGGTTTGGTTTTTCCTTCCCCTTTTCTTGGAAAGTGATCTTAAATTCTTTTGCAAGCTGTTCGAAGACCGTCTTCTGGAATGTTTCTTTATCTTCATCCATATCACCGCCTGCATCGCCTTCACCTATATCCGTTACACGCTTCGCCCCTTTTCTTTCAAGTGCTTCATCAATCAGACGAGGAATACGCTGATACGTACTCGCCCAATTTCGATCCCCACACCCAAAGACTGCAAATGTCACGTTTGATAGATCCTGCTCTTCATCCTGCGTCAACCAATCCACGAATTGCTTCGCATTGTCAGGTGGATGTCCGTTGTATGAAGCGGTCACGATGAGGACAGCACCTGTATCTGGCAATCGGCGTGTAAAGTCATCAAGCGGCGCAGTGGTCACATCGAACCCTTTTGCTTTCCCGTCTTCAACCAATTCGTTCGCTATTTGCTTTGCTGTGCCAAGATTTGATCCGTACAAAACTAGCAGCGGAGTACCGTGACTCGCCACTTTTGAATCACTAGATTTGGTGCTTTTCTTCGGTTCTTCTTTCGGTGGAGCCATAAAGAATTGCTGCTTCCTTGGCCGCACTTTGATTTTAAAATCGTTAGGTTTAATTGTGAGAGACTCTTTTAAATCAAGCTCATAAGATGTGTGATCAATTAACTCTAAATTGTGCAGGACCATCGCGAGAACCATCGTAGCTTCATGCAGGGCGAACTGCATACCGATACATGCACGCTGTCCATTCCCAAAAGGCTTGTAGGCATGCTGTGGGATTTTCTCAGGGTGCATAAACCGCTCTGGTTTAAAGTCTTCTGAATCCTCTCCCCATACTGCTGGATCACGGTGTAATTTAGGGAGCAGAACAGAGACACTTTGATTCTTTTGAATCGGGTATTTCCCCCCGATTACTGTGTCCTCTTTCGCATAAAGAGAGAACGTAGGCGCTGTTGGCCAGAGGCGAAGGGCTTCATTTAACACCATACGAGTGTAGCTTAGCTTTTGCACCTGTTTAAATGTCGGAAGCCCGCCCTGCAGCACCTCATCTGCTTCCTGGACGGCTTTCTTTAATTTCTCTGGATTCTTTAGTAAGAAATAAATCGCAAATGATAGCAGTCCGCTTGTTGTTTCGTGCCCTGCAATTAAGAAGGTAATGATTTGATAACGGATATTTTCATCGGATAAACGTTCACCTGTTTCAGGGTCCTCTGCATGCAACATAAGTGACAGTAAATCATCGCCCGTTTTATCTTGTTTTTTTCGTTCCTGAATAATGTCATCTACTAATTGCGACATAAAATCGACATGCTGGTCAAATTCTTTTCTTCTTTTGATCATGAGTTTATCTGCAATCGGCAATCGGCTCGACTGCTCCATTGCTTCATTTAAGCCTTTCAGCATGCTTTCGATGAACGGATGCTGATTTTCTTTATAAAAGCTGTTAAAGCGAAAATCAAAACCGCAAAGGCCGATCGTATCTAAAGTCAGCTTTGTCATATCCTCAGCTACTTCAATTTCTTCATCGCGGCCTGTTCTTTGCCATTTTTGCACAAGCTGTGTGGCAATATCGAGCATCATCTCATGATAGCCCTTCATGGCCTGCTGGCTAAATGCAGGCATCAAAATTTGATGAGCCTTTCTCCAGTTCGGTTCTTCTGTCCAGCTTGTAAATAGTCCATCTCCTGCAAATGCTCTTACTTTATTGAGACTAGTCCCAATAAATTTATCAAAACGGCTTTCGTCACATACTTCTTTGACAAGTTCATGGCTGGAAACAAAAATACTTGTTGCATTTGAAAATTCAAACTGAAAAATCGGTCCTAATTCATCTGCCAGCCGCCAAAAGGTTTGAGAAAGCTCTCCCTTTTTTATATGGGGAATATTTTTAAAAGGTCCGTATGTTTTTGGTTTTGGAATGATTGATGATTGATGCATATGCCCACTCCCTTTATTTCTTTATGATGCAACGCTAATGGCGCGCCATAAACATTGCTCAATATCCTCTAAAAATTCAATCGTTGGCTCTATTTCTTCTGCAAGAATCTGCTTGTGAAGCTGGACGAAAGCGCCAAATACAATGGATAAAATGGTTCTCCCTGATAGATTCGGATGAATCCCATCCTTCTTCCCTTCTTCAAAGATGAGGAATAGCTCATTTAACAATTGCTGCATTTTCTCTTTACTTGTCTCATCTAAATAATGTGACCGTTTATCAATTTCTAAGAAGTACAGACCACTCGGGTTCTCCTTTGTAAACAAAACCAAGCAATAAAAGACATGCTTAAAATAGGCTCTGATACTTGCTTTTGGGTCTGGACTGTTTGTGCTGATTTTGTCGATAAACGCAGTGAGGCTTCGCTGGTATAAAATGTTGACGAGTGCTTCTTTACTATCGAAATACCGATAAATGGTTCCCGCTCCAACGTTGGCTTTTTTTGAAATCATCGGCATCGTTGTGCCATCAAAGCCACGTTCAATAAATAAGTCCAATGAAGCCTTCATAATCTGCTCCTGTTTATCACTAGTCGCTGCAGACATTTCATCCTCTCCTTTCGTTTTACTAGGAATGAATGTTCATTCCGCTTGATGTATATTATATTAATATTTTAAATTCTTCTATTTATACTTAAACATACTTATTTTTCTCCGTCACCACATTTTCTGAAAATAATAATAATTGAGAAATGGTGCCTAGTCAGACAGCCTCCAAACGACTTAGAAACATCGACAGATATGTGTCAGGAGGGTGACCTCTGCACTATACCTTCATTCTTGATCAATCGGAGAGTGAATGTGGTCGTCATATGTATCAATATATAAGCTGCCATTACTTGAACGGACTGCGTATACAATGTCCTTTAAGGAGAGCTGCCTTTTCTTAAGCTCTTCATCTATCCACTCCACAGTTAATTGATTTTCATAAATGTTTTTCAAAATGAGCTTTCCGTCCATGATCACTTCGATAGGCATGTAGCCGTCTGCCTTCATATACAATTGAAGATCCTTTCGAGTGACATTTTCAAACGAAGGATATTTTTTCACTGACATATGCCCATCTGTTTCAATCATGGCAAATTCAACTTCGCTAATATCAAAAATGTCTTTTTCTCTCAGCTGCTGATTTAAATAATCAAGGGTATACCTCATTCCCTTCATATTCTCTTCAAGAATTTTGCCATTTTGTATGACAAGGGTTGGTTTACCGGCCATAAATCCTCTCAATTTTCGGCTCCTTAAAGCAATGAGAGAAATCACATAAATGATCATGACAAGCGTGACAAAGGAAATCGTCGTGTGATGAAACGGCAACGTAGTATTAAACGCGAGACTCGCCGCAATTGAACCTAAGCTGATGGCTGCTATAAAATCAAAAATATTCATTTGCGCAATGGTTTGTTTTCCAAGAAGACGTGCTCCGACAAATAAAATCGCAAAAGCAAACATCGTCCGTAAAATGACTTCAATATGGTCTGGCATGCAAGGGGCCACCTTTCAATTGCATCAAAAAAGCCTTTTCCTTAGAAAAGACTCCCTTTTTAGACTATGCATTTATTCCATCATTATTCAATTGGACAGCATCGCTTTGCTCAAATTGTGAACGCAGCTCAATAATGGAGCTATTTCTGACAGCATTGGCATCTTGCTCAAGAAGCCACGTATAAAATCTAGCTTGCTCCGCTGTTTGCAATGCCTGCATATATTTTTGCGTGGAACGCTTCTCTGCAACGCGCTGTTTGATCGAACGCATCTGCTTCCAGAATTGATAATAAGGAAGCTTGAGCTTGGTCATAAAGCCGCGATCATCCTCAATGACATATCCCTCTTCTTTGATCGTGTCGTCATGAGAGACGGCCTGATACCATTTATAAAAAGAGGTCCAATCATGGAACACAGCCACTTCCTGCTTACAGGACATTCCAAGCTGTTCGCTTACTCTTTTCACTTCAGTAAATGGTGCCTTTTCATAGCTCAGCTGACGCTTCACAATATCAAGTAAAATAAGTTGATCATGATCATATGTGATAATATGCGGGTCTTTCTCTGGCAAAATGACTTCGAACACAAGAGATACATTGTGGTCACGTACGTATGATTTGATGTAGTCGACCTGCACGTCTCCGAAGGTCTGATAGAATAACTCTTCGATCCAAGAAGCATGCTGGTTTTGCTTCACATGAGATGTATACGATTTGGACGTAAACACCAATTCATCTTCCATTTCGTTATACCCAACCGTCCCTAAATATCCATTTGCTTTATCATAGACGGTAACAGGAAATTGAAGGTGGTTCACTAGATGATGCATTTTTGTCTCCGGACGCTCATCAATGTTAAAAAATTTGTTGTAGCTTCTTGAAACAATCTGCTTTGACACCATATTGACAAACAAACCTCTTGCCTTCACATTCACATCATCCCACTGCCGTTCACTAAACGCTTTTTTCGTAAAATTAAAAGATGAAATATGGTGCGGAAGCTTTAATTCCTGTACATATTCATGCTGATCTAAGTGAGCTAAAAAGTCATCTAGTGAGATATCTGGTTGAATAGCAACCGATGGTTTTTTTTCAGAAGCTCTATAGACTGGGTTGTCAATTTCATGTGTCTCAATCCCGTCAGCTGTGATTTTCAACACCCTCAGCTGTCCCCCGAATTCAACCTGGCCTTCTAGATTATAAGACCTTTCCGCTGCTTGAGTAGGCAGCCTGTATAAATTGCGATGCCCGTGAATTTGAATGACATCTAATCCAGCAGTGTTTTGAACAAACAAATGGTCAATGTCATCTGAATATTCACCTACACCGTGAATGAGCTGCTGTGTTGAGACATGCAGAAGCTCTTCTGGCAAATGAGCAAGCCCCCCGTGAGTAACAAGAAATGTCTTGCCATGGTACGTAAAATAAGTGAGCTGATGAAATGTTCTGACAAACTTCCGTACTTCTTTTAAATCAAAGTCTGCTGCTTCGATTTCAGGTGCAGTATGCCGGTTAAACATATTGCTTCTTACTTTTTCACCATGTGCAAACCGGTATAAATGCTGATCATGATTGCCCTCAATCACGATGACATTCCGGCATTCTCTATGTGCGAGCATCCATTCTAATACTTCCTTGTTTTCTATCCCTCTATCAAGTAAATCACCTGCAAAGATATAAAGTTCATTTTCTTTAATATCTCCTTGCAAATAGGTGGTCAGAGCAGTATGACAGCCGTGAATATCTCCAAAGACATGAATGGCCTCATATTGATCAAAGGATCGAGGCTGATAGGTCATCACTTGCGAATATTCCTCAGGCTGCAAGACCGTCACCCATGATGGAACCTTTTCTATTTTTAAACGCTCGTTCATTTGATATAAAACAGACTCCCGAACAACTTTGTGAGCTTCCCGTGAGCGATTTTGCAGGAGAGCTGTTTCAAGCGGCACCTGCGTGAAATCGACGACATACACCCTGTAACGATATGATGTGGCCAGCGATTTATATTGAGATATCGATTTGCTTGAAATATGCGTGGCATCAATCACAGTAAAATCTCCACGTTCCATACGAGCTGTAAGCAATTCAAATAATAAAGACCAGACTTTGTGGTCATGTTTGCTTGAAATTTCTGGTTTCCCATTGACAGATAACTGTGGAGGGCGGGTCAAAAGACGGATCTGATCCGCTGATAACGTGTAAGGCTCTAAGCCTTGGGCTTTGATCCAAGTTGATTTCCCTGCGCCTGGGAGACCTCGTAAAAGGACTAAAGTTCTCATATTGGTTCTCCTTTAACAAGTGATATTTTACCTATTATAGATAAATAATGGATAAATCTCAATCTTTTATTGATTATGGTAATATATAGATAGAAAGGGAGGTTTTACGTATGTCTAACGGAGAGAATATGGCATTTAACATAGGTGATCTTCTATTTCAAGTGTTCTCTCTTCTATTCATTGCTGCTATCGTGACGATCATTGTCATCGCTTTTCGAATGATCAGAAGAAAACGAATGGAATTGAAGAAGGTCGAGGAAAGATTGAACAAAGTGATTGAAAAAAACGATTTAAAAGAGTAAAAATCCGGGATTTAACCGGATTTTTTTTGTTTCATCACAATCCCTTGCCGCTGCTGCATCAAAAAGAAAAAGACGCCTAAAAGGACAAGAAAACCGCCACACATTTGAAGCAGCGTGACTTTTTCTCCAAGCAGCCATACAGCAAGAATCGTGGCTCCAACAGGTTCGCCAAGGATACTCATTGAAATGGTCGTGGCATTGACATAGGTTAAAAGCCAATTATTAATGACATGAGACATGGTGGGAATGATCGCAAGCAATAAAAAGATTCCCCACTCTTTACCTGGATAGCCTGTAAAAGGAGTTTGCTGCATCAAATTAAATAAAATTAAAAAAAGACCGGCAAAACCAAACACACAAAAACTATAAATCCAATGAGATATCTTTCTGACAGCCTGTTGACCTATTAATAAATAACAAACAACGGCGATCACACTTAAAAAGGATAAAATGTCTCCTAGGATGGCTTCCTGGCTATGACCTATGTCTCCCCACCCAATCATGAGTGCACCAACAATTGCGGCACACATTGTCAAAAGTGCAGGGAGCGTGGTTCGTTCACGAAAAATGAGAAAGCCGCCTAATAAGGAGACCATCGGCTGAAGGGCGATGATAATAGTAGAGCTTGCCACAGTCGTCAGCTTCAGTGAGCCAAACCACAACACAAAATGGAGTCCTAAAAAGAAGCCTGACATACATAAGAAAAACCAGTCTCTTCTCTGAATCGAGAGAAATTCTTTTTTTCGTGGCAGAATAAACGGCAGCATAAAAACCGCGGCAAAGATCATTCGATACATACTTAAAATAGCAGCAGGTGCATTTGACCATTTCACAATAATAGCAGAAAACGAAATGGCAATAATTGAAATCACAAGCGGTAGTGCAATTGATTTCTTTTGAGCAGTTGACTTCATGTCCATGAGCAGCTTCCTTTACATCAGCAGTAGATGAGAAGTTCATCCTTGTATGTCGTCATCTTACTATGTCCAATCCGCTAGAGGCAAGATGATTTTAAAACTTATGTAAGCTTTTTTTGTATGAAAAAAGGCTTTCATCTCGAAAGCCCTATTCATCATCTATCAATAGATAAACCGCCCGAACTGGACCATGAACACCTACTACTAAATTCATCTCAATATCCGCAGAGTTACTCGGACCTGATATGA
Source organism: Bacillus sp. MM09(2025) (assembly GCF_050496725.1). Classification (NCBI taxonomy): domain Bacteria; kingdom Bacillati; phylum Bacillota; class Bacilli; order Caryophanales; family Bacillaceae; genus Bacillus; species Bacillus sp. MM09(2025). Next base: position 514,741 of record NZ_JBNWEN010000001.1, on the reverse strand, counting down.
AATGAATCGCACCTTTCGCCTCTTCCCCCTCCTCTACCGAGCGATTAAGAGCCGAAACTGCCTGAATCATCCGCGGAACCACCGTGCTTTTTTCGACACACACGATATACATCATCGGTAAAAAATGCAGCGCTCTTCCTTGGCCCTGATGGGATGAAAGGACGACTGTCCCTGATTCTGCAAGAGTATAATCACTAAATACAACCGAATAAGCCGCTTGTTCTGCCAGCCTGATATTTTCTTCCCTTGATGCTTCAGCATTCCAGCTGGTGACTGCGAACCCTTCGTGCTGCAAGCTGTCAAACATCGGATAAAATCCATATTGTTCAAAACGATGATCGCCCGATGTCATCACAGAACCCTCTCCATACTCTGTCATTAATGATCGTAATACAGAGGGCGCTTCCTCTGGTTTTGTTTCGACCACTCTTGTGTGAATTCGTTGACATTGCACCTTCAGTTGCTCAACTAGCTCTTCATTAGACAAAAGTCCGTTTGTTTCCCACTGAACTTGATGCTTCCAAGCCGGACGCTGAATAGATGCAGACGAGGAGGAATCCTTCCCTAATTGCTGACGAATATGCGCTAAAAACGATTCTCGGTGAAAAATGGTTCCCTTCATCACTGCTCCTCCTTCTGTCTCTTTTTAAACCAATCCCTGAATCTTTCTTTACTTGGAGCTGGCAGGTCACGAATATCTGTCCAATTCTTTAAAGGACCTATTCCTTTTGAAATCTGTCCGTTTGAAGCCATACGATTCATCAATACAGGAGCTGCTTTTGTTCCGAATTGATACATACCGGGAGTCGATGCACCCATTCCGAACATTTTCATCGCCATCATTTCAGCTTTAGGCGCTCTCCCCTCTTTTTCAACAATGACTTGTCGATGTTTTATTAATAATTCGTGAAGCGGGATCTTTACTGGACAAGCATCTGTGCAGGCCGCGCAAAGGCTGGATGCAAAGGGGAGCTCTTGGTAGTCATCATAGCCGCCAAGAAGCGGCGATAAAACAGCGCCAATTGGCCCCGGATAAATCGATCCGTATGAATGTCCGCCCACATGCCGGTAAACTGGGCACACATTGATGCAGGCTGCGCACCGGATACATTGGAGAACAGGCTGAAAGGGAGTACCTAATATATTGGACCGCCCATTGTCCACAATAACCAGGTGAAATTCTTCTGGTCCATCCACTTCTTCTTCTCCTTTTGGTCCGACGACAGAAATATAACTCGTTAATTTCTGACCGACTGCACTTCTGCACAAAAGACCAACGAGGACATCCAGCTCCTCCATCGTTGGAACAATCCGTTCCATGCCCATAACGGCGATATGTGTCTTCGGGATAGCCGTAACAAGATCCGCATTCCCTTCATTTGTCACAAGGCAAATGGAACCTGTATTGGCGACAGCAAAATTACAGCCGGTGACACCAATATCTGCTTCGAGGAACTTTTCACGTAATATGGCTCTCACAAAACTCGTCATATCTTCAGGTGTCTCTGACATCTCATACCCGAGCTTTTCGTGAAAGACTTCTCTTATTTGTTCTTTCGTCATATGAAGAGCAGGTGCCACAATATGTGAAGGAGGTTCATGATCATCTACTTGCAGAATATACTCGCCAAGGTCACTTTCCACCACGTCACAGCCGATCTCTTCAAGGGCTTGATTCATTTCAATTTCTTCTGTGACCATTGATTTTGATTTAACGATCTTTTTGGCCGCTTTTTTCTGTGCCACATGTTGAATATACGCCGATGCCTCTTCCTTTGTTTTTGCAAAAAAGACATGTCCTCCGCGTGCACTAACGCTTTCACTTAACTGGTATAAGTAGTCATCAAGATGCGTCAGCGTATGCTGCCGGATTTCCTCGCCAAGTTCTCGCCACTTTTCCCAGTTGCCAAGTTCTTCGCTCGCAGATAGCCGCCTTTCATACAGGCGTTCCTGCGCTGAGGAAACAGCTCCTCTCATGACCCTATCTTCTAATCCTTCCCCGATTCGTTCTTTAAAGGCCTTCGCTCCAATTTTCATACTCATGTGCCGTTCCCCCTCTTAAAGTCAGCGGCTATTTAATACCTCTGCGATATGCATCACTTGAATGGATTTATCAAGACGATTCAGTCTCCCGCCAATATTGAGCAGGCAGCCGCAGTCAGCACCAATGATATATTCAGCGCCTGTCTCCTCTATGCTTTGGACTTTTTCATCGACCATTTGCTCAGATATAGGTGTCATTTTTACTGAAAAGGTTCCTCCAAATCCGCAGCAATTTTCTGCGCGTGGCAATGGTGTCATCGTCAAATCCTTGACATTTGACAATAGAGTGAAAGGGGCTTCCTTAATTCGCAGCAGTCTCGTCATATGACAGGATGTGTGATAGGCTGCGTTTCCTTTCAGGCTTGCCCCTACATCTGTGACGTGTAATATATCAACAATAAACTCGGTTAATTCATATGTTTTCTCAGCAAGTGCTTCAGCTTTTGCTGACCACACTGGATCTTCTTTTAAAAGTTGAGGATATTCTAAAAACATCGCCTTACAAGAGCCTGACGGCGTCACGACATATTCAGCTGATTCAAAGGCTTTAATCATGTTTTTTGCTGCTTTAATGGTTTCTTTTGTATAGCCGCTGTTAAAGGCTGGCTGCCCGCAGCACACTTGTGCCACTGGAAATTCCACTTCTACACCGAGCCTTTCTAATACTTCCACTGTGGCCTTTCCTACATTTGGCTGCATGGTGTCAATTAAACAAGTAACGAATAAATGGACTTTCATCGGCGAACTTCCCTTCTTTGCTGCAATTTGATTCATCAATTTGGTCATCTGATGACGAAATAACAGCCTATATTTTCATTTTAATCCCAAATTTCTGAAATTTCAATGAAGTGATTTGTCTAAATTTGGACAAAAAAACGCCCTTTTAATTGGGCGTTTTTTGATATTTATTTGGAAATCATTTCACGAATTTTTTCGTCGATAGGCGTTAACGGCCGGCCTAATAAGGTTTTGAAATCATGGCTTTCAATGGCTAAAGCACCATCGCGAATTCCGCTTTGAATGGCTTTGACAAATGGCACAGCTTCTTTTGGTACCCCATTAGAAGCTAAAAATTCTCCAAATGTGTCGACAGTAATTTGCTCCACCTTGATCTCCTTTCCGCTCACTTCACTGACAATGCGCGCAAGTTCAGTATGCGTCCGAAGAGGTCCTGACAGTTCATATTTCTCTTTGCTATGTTCAGAAAGTGTTAACGCATTTGCGGCCGCTTCTGCGTAGTCATTTCTTGTTGCCCAGCCAACCTTGCCATCACCAATTGGACTTAAAAATGGTGCGCCGCTAACGGCTGCTAGTATCGTATCTTTTTCATTTTCTACATACCAGTTGTTTCTTAGAAACACATGAGGAATACCAGAGGCGACAATGGCTTCTTCAGTTTTTGCATGGTCGTGTGCAAGGACAAGCTGACTCTCTCTTGCATTCACAACGCTTGTATAAGCAATAAAAGATACACCAGCTGCTTTCGCCGCTTGGATGGCAGCCGTATGCTGCTGCACGCGGTCTCCATCCGCAGTTGAAATGATCAAAAGGCGGTCAATGCCTTGAAAGGCTGCCTTAAGAGTGTCTGGCTGAGTAAAGTCTCCGTGGCGTACATCCACCCCAGCTTCCTTCAAATGTGCTGCCTTTTGCGGATCTCGAACACTCACCGCAATTTGTTCAGCTGGTACCTTTGTAAGTAAATGCTGGACGACGAGCGATCCAAGCTGTCCTGTTGCGCCTGTTACTAATAATTTCATTTGTTTGACCTCCTCATTTTTCGTTCAACGGTGATGTGCATACGTTATAATCAAAATGGTTACAACAAAGGTGTAAAAAAAGCTCCAATGTATGAGCTTTTTTATTCCGCCTCTGTCAATAATTGCTGAATTGTCACTTGCTTTAGGTGATTCTCAAGTGCAGCTTGTGCTTCTTTTAGTTCATGCCGCAATCTCGTATCCATCGCTTGACCAATCGGGCATGCGATGACGGGCTGATGAAAGTTAAATAATTCTTCATCCTCGCTTACATCGACAGCGCGGTACACATCTAATAGCGTGATTTCCTCTGCCGGTCTTTTTAAATAAGCACCGCCTACTCCGCGGCGGATCTCAATAAGATCCGCCCGTTTGAGCATTGCCATCATTTTTCGAACAATGGCTGGATTTGAATTCACGCTCTCTGCAATAAAATCACCTGTACACTCTTTTGGAACACCTGCAATAAATGACACAATATGAACAGCAATCGGATACCTGCTGCTAATTTGCTTCACAATCTTTCACCACCGTTGTAATCAATATAGTTACAATGAGTGGTTTTGTCAATCAATAAATGGATTTTTCTTTCGATCCCAGTCTTCATAAGTCATGCTATCGTAGTCTTCTTCTGTATCAAGCTCAAGCGGCGCAATGCATTCAAGCAGATTTCCATCTGGGTCAAGAAAATAGATCGCTGCATGAAATTGCGGTGGATTATCCAGAACTAAAGGCTGCCTCTCTTCTGAAAAGCCAAACATTGGGTGAATGCCGATGCCCTTTTCAACCAGCCAAGACTTGATCTGTTCAATACTGGACGTTGTAATTTGAAAGGCAACGTGCCGAGTCGAGGGATGGTATGGGAAGTCATTGATATCTACTTTCCACAAACCAAGCCAGCTCTTTCCTTTCTCAATCCATAAAAAAGCAACTCGTTCATTTTGGTGAGCAAGTGTCAATTCCAATTTTTCATAAAACGCAATAGACGCCTTCAAATCATTCACAGGTAAATGAGCTTCATACAAACCCTTTATCATCATCAAAACCACTCCTTTTCTACTTTCTATTCTGCGGGATTTAATGAAATGACACCTCAGCAAAACGATGTATTTTATCCCCTTCATTAGTTTGAGAAGAATGATATGTTTGATCCATTGCAGATGGGGGAAGGTGTTCAAATAAAAGAAAGGAGCGTTTTATATGCCTTGGACGATGAATGATTATCCGGCTTCATTTCAATCGTTAGATCACATTATTCGAAAAAAAGCGCTTGAGATTGCGAACAAAATGATACAGGAAGGCTATGACGAAAGTAGAGCCATCCCAATTGCGATCAGTCAAGCGAAAGAATGGAAAAAGAACGCAACGGAAAAAGAGATCGAGAATTTCTCAGCCCGTGGTTCTGTCACGCCATCTAAAGACAGCAGCTCCGCAAGACCAGAGCTTATGGATCATGCCCAGCATGTCGTCAAACACGAAGATGGCTGGGCGATTCAAACAGAGAAAGCAAAACGAGCAAGTGAGGTCAAACAAACGAAACAAGAAGCAATTGACCGGGCTAAGGGCATTTCCTCTAATAAAGGGACTTCAGTTGTTATCCATAGAAAAGATGGGAACATTCAGGACGTGTTAAAACCGCAATAAGACCGCCCAGGAGCGGTCTATTTTTATGCATTCTTTTCTTTTTTCGCTGGTGCTTTTCTTTTTTTAGGTGCTGTTTTTTTCGCTTTGGCTGGTTTTGATCGGTCGATTGAAGCCTGTAGCGCTGCCATTAAATCAGTTACATTGGATACAGGATCTTTTTTGCCTGTCGTTTCTGGCTGAACGGTATGTTCTCCAGATATTTTATCTCCGATTAAATTCATCAGCTGTTCTCTGTATTCATCCTGATAGGCAGCTGGATCAAAAGTTGTGGTTAATTGTTCGATTAAAAGAAGCGCTGTATCTAACTCTTTTTTCACAATGTTTTCCTCTTGCGGGATATTTGGTACATCTGATACCTGTCTAATTTCATCAGGAAAATGAATAGTTTCCATCAGCAAAATATGTTCATAGCACCTAACGATCGCTAATTGTTCCTTTGAGCGGATCATAATCTTTGCCACACCAATTTTCCCCGATTCCTCTAAAGCTTTTCTTAATAATGAGTAAGCCTTCGCTCCGCCGGTATCTGGTGATAAAAAGTAACTTCTTTCATAATAGATTGGATCAATCTCTTCTATCTTCACAAAATCAATAATTTCAACGGCTTTTTCTTCATTTTCTTTTCGCAGTTTTTCAAGCTCTTCCTCGTCTAACTCAATGAATTTATTTTTTGCATACTCGTACGCTTTTACAATTTGTTCTGGTGCCACCTCTTCCCCGCAGTTGGCACAAACCTTTTTATAGTTAATGGGTGTGTGACACTCTTTATGCAGCTGTCTTAACTTAATATCTTTGTTCTCTGTAGCAGTAAACAGCTTCACTGGAATATTGACTAATCCAAAGCTAATGCCGCCTTTCCAAACTGTATGCATCGCGTCGCCTCCGTTCTTTTCTCTTTACTATGCAATGTTTTCGTTAGACTTATGTATGTGAATGAAAATTTCATCCCACTCTAAGAACACATCATATGAGGAAGTGACATGCACAAATGAAACCTATGCGATTAACGGCTGCACATGATGTTCCTACCGGTGCAGACTGGGTGTATGAATTAAAATATGACGGCTTTCGAGTCATTCTGACGTGGGAGCAAAACAAGATTCATTTAGAAAGCAGAGCCGGAAAACGATTAAACGAACAGTTTCCTGAGGTGATTGAACAGTGCGAACAATTAAGGGATCAGTTTGCTCTTTTTTTACCTCTGACGTTTGATGGAGAATTGGTCTTTTTACTGGATGAACAGCAAAGCGATTTTGCGAGGGTTCAGCAAAGAGGCAGATTAAAAAACAAAGAGGCGATTAAGCAACAGGCTGAGCGGTTTCCATGTCATTTGATCGTATTTGATCTATTAAGATGCAAAGGGCAATCTCTAATTGATTTGCCGTTGATGGAAAGGAAAAAACAGGTACAGCAAGTTTTCAAAGCAGCAAAACTTCCGCCATCTGTTCAGCTTGAGCACCCTTCCCTTCTTCAACTCATTCATACAGACACAAATCCTGAACATATGAAAAAGCTGATGACGACGTATTTAGCAGAAGGACTCGTTGCGAAAAAAGGGACGAGTACATGGCACGAGAATACACGGTCAAAAGAATGGCTGAAAGTCAAAAACTGGCGATATATCTCTGTCATTGTGACTCGTTTTGATAAAGAAAATGGCTACTTCCAAGGCTGTATTTATCAAGATCATCATCTCACCGAGGTTGTCCAATTCAAGCATGGATTTTCTAAAGAAGAAGAACAAACGCTGCGTACGCTCTTTCAAACAAAAGGCAATCAAATAGGGACATCAGGATATGAAATCCCACCTTCTATCGTCGCGAGCATTGCTTGTATCTCCTTTGATGGGTCCGCCTTAAGAGAGCCGCGTTTTTCTTCCTTTTTACTAGATACTGACCCAGCGGCGTGTACGTTTCAGCAAATGCTCAAACAGCTGTATCCGCTCCCTGCTGTGATTGACGTCACTCATTCTGAAAAACCGATTGTGCCGTCTCTTCATCTGAACAAGGCAGATTACTTGCTTTATTTAAGACAAGCCGCTCCCTATCTCTTGCCCTTTTTACGTGAAAGACGGCTGACTTTAATTCGGTTTCCTCATGGCGCCGGGGACGAATTCTTTTATCAAAAATCGACACCTGATTATGCCCCAGATTATGTATTGACCGATCAAGCTGATGATATTTCATACACTGTCTGTAATGACCCTCAGACGCTTCTTTGGCTCGGTAACCAGCTTGCAATGGAATTTCATATTCCTTTTGAAACAAGGGATACAAACCGGCCGATCGAAATCGTCTTTGATTTAGACCCGCCTTCTGTTAACGAGTTTCATCTAGCCATAGAAGCTGCTAAGCGAATCAAAACGCTTTTAGACGGTCTCTTTCTTACAGCCTTTATTAAAACAAGCGGTGGTAAAGGACTGCAAGTTTATATTCCATTAAAGAAAAATGCCTTCACATACGAAGAAACGAGAACATTTACCGCGTTTATATGCCAATTTTTATGTGAACAAGAACCTGAGCTATTTACTCTGGAACGTCTTAAGAAAAAACGCGGCAATCGCTTGTATTTAGACTATATTCAGCACGATGCTGGAAAAACAATCATTGCGCCCTATTCACCAAGAGGAAATGAGCTTGGGCTTGTAGCGACACCGCTTGAATGGGACGAACTCCATCAAGATGGCTTTCATCCTTCTTTGTTTACCATGCCAGCTGTGATAGAGCGTCTAAAGGAAAAAGGCGATCCATTCCGCCGCATGAGACACCTTGTAAATGATGACACTTTCAGACAAGTTTTGCACCGGCTTGAGGACATTATCCCGGCACATAAGATGGACATACGCGGTCATTAAGCGTTACACTTATTCATTAGAGAGCAAGAAAGGGATGACCATTTTGACCGCACATTCATTTCGAAATATAGCACTTATTTTCTTGTGCCTTGCAGCAGGTATTGTGGATGTGATTGGCTATTTGAGCTTAGGGCATGTGTTTACAGCCAATATGACAGGTAATATTGTGCTGCTTGGCATTGCAGCAGGAAGCTCCTTGCAGCTTACGGCCCTTCATTCCATCATTGCACTGAGTGGATTTGTTTTAGGGGTTTTACTAGCTGTTGTGATAGGCGGAAAGCATGAGAAAACGTTTTGGCCAAAAGCCGTTACACGTATCTTTATCATAGAAGTCCTCATACTGCTTCTATTTGCTCTTATGACCATTTTCCCTTATACACAAGGTGCTTATTTTATGCTGATTATCCTTTTAAGTATGGCCATGGGCCTGCAAACAGCGGCCGCCCGCAAATTAAATGTGGCTGGTATTTCCACAACGGTTCTAACGAGTACACTCGCTAACCTATTTGAGGATTTGGCTCAGCGCATTTCACATCAGGAAAAAAGAAAAGCTCCCATTCAGCATGTCAGTTTCATGCGAATAGGCTCTATTGTTTTTTACTGCCTAGGTGCTGCTTTAGCGGCATACACAGATGCATACAATCCGTTTATCATCATTTGGCTGCCTATCTCTATCCTTGGAGTCATTGTGATAACTGCTGCAATTAAGCACTTTCACCAATTGAAATAGCCATTCTCTAGAAGGCTATTTCAATCACTGTGATAAAACACTAATAACTTCTTACATAAAAACCAGGAGGACGCCCCATAATGAACGTGGAGCCATATGGAGAATATCCAGAAAATGTCCCGAATCCACCATATCCAGGATAACCTCCTAAGCCAGAGAACACGCCAGGGCTCACATAATACCCGCCAAAGCCAATATGTGGCCCCACTGCTCCTCCGCTAAAACCGCCTCCATGAAAACCTCCATATACCCGTGGATACATACAATCACCTGCCTTCAAGTTACACCTCATCTCATCATATGCGTGACAAATGGAGCGGTGTTCCCTCTTTTGTAACAAATTCTATGTACAATAGACCAATTTGATAAAATTTGAATGAAAAGTCCTGCAAAAAATTAAATTAAGCAAAGAAAGGTGACCTTTTTAACTTGTTGCTCTGCCATATGATTATTTAGAATAATGGAGCAGGTAACAAATTTGCACACCCCCTTTGTTGCGAATTCTTCTTATTAAACGTTCTTGTAGCGTTTAATAAGAAGAGCCTATTAATCACATACAAAAAACCCTTGCTGACGATCATCAACAAGGGCAAGAGATAAATGGTGAATTAACCACCAATAATTTTTTCTGCTACTTCGAAAGAACCCGCTACGTTTTCAGTTAAAACTGCCGCAGCAACCGCTAAACCCACAACGAATAATACTTTTAATCCTGTTTTCATCTTAAATCAACCCCATTCTTTTCATATGTAAATCCGCTTCTAAACTTTTATTGAAGTAAAAAACAGACTGCTCATAAAGTGTTTGCTTTTCACAATACTTAGCCGCAAAATGTGAAAGCTCTTTTACTTCATGATATTCATTCTTCTCTTCTAACTTTCTTAATTTCTCATCAATTTGCTGAAATCTTTGTGGTGCATTCGTTAAGTAAAGGTCATGGACGATGCCTATTTTCAGCTGAAACACTTCATGAGAAGCATCTTTTATTCGCGCATACGCAGCCTCTATATATTGGCTTGCACGCTGCTTTTCACCAATCACACAGAGTTCCCGGCTCATCAGATACGTAGAATGGAAAAAGAAATCCGACTCGTAATATTCTTGATGGGACAATGCTTTTTCAAGATGATGTACTGATTCTTTCGGTTTATTCCAAAATGAATATAAAATGGCCACATTGTGATGAAGCTGAGCCAGCATAAAATCATCCTGCTCTTTTGTCAAAACCTCTTCCGCCAGACGGTAATTTTCAAGTGCCTCTTCATACCGGCCGATCTCAGTTTGATTCGCCGCTATGAGAGAATACGAAAGTGCGGTTCTTCTTTCATAATGCTTGTGCCGTTTATAAACGTGAAGAGCTCTGCGGATATAGCTTAATGAGAGCATGATATGACTAAGCCGGTAGTAAAGCCAGGCCACCTTAAAATCAAAATCAGCACGTTCGATCTCACTTGGAATTTTATCTAAGAGCTTTTCAGCACTTTGATACATTTGCAATGCAACCTCGTAATTCCCTTGATGCTGCTCATACACCCCCTCATAAAAATCAAAATAGTAGGCAAGTCGATTAGATAAGTCCTCCTCTTTTTTCCCGTGAAGACCTTCTATACTTTTGGTTGAAACACTGCCCTTTTGACCTCTTAAATTGTACATGAGAATGTGATGTCTCTTCTCAAGAAGAGAATAGTACATAAGGATGTCCGCATCATCAATTTCCTCTACTGCTTGTTTCGCTTTAGCAAATAGCCGTTCTGCCTCATCTGCATGATCCTTTTTAATTTCCATGTTCCAGTCATTTAATAATGATGCCAATTCCGCAACAGGAATCTTGCTCATTCTACACCCCCAATCACCTTCAGCTGCAACACATGATTTCACTAAATATGGAACTTCTATTAGCAATTGCTAATTAGTCCATTTGAGATCATTTTAATATGAATCACTTCAATCTTCAATAACCGTTTCCTTTGAAAATGCGTTTCTTTCTTCTAGTCAATGAAGTTTGCGTAAAAATTCCGCCTTTTTTCGATTTTAAAGTAACCAGTCACCCTCGTGATGAAATAAAAAAAGCCCTTTTTGGGGCTTTTAGTTCTTATTCCAATCGTATGATGGTAAGTGCCGCTCCAACAGACCCTCCACCAAGTAACACCACTGTTGCGACTAAACCGAAAATTTGGAGAGAAATTTGGTTACCTGCTACAAGTGTTGTAATGAGTGATACATTGTAGGTAGATGCCGATAAAGCGGGTGTTAATATAGAACCAGCAACGGCAGATCCGCTGTTAATCAGCCTTGTTCCAGCAAGCAGCGCTGCGTTTGTGTTCACTTAATATGCGATGAAATAGCAACCCGATACTGGCACTGTAAAAATCGTATTTCCACCACTTGCCGTAAAACCATCTAAGCTCTGATTATTAGGCAAAGAAACCGCTGTCCCGCCTAAGACAACAAGTACTGGAGGCGTACATTGAGTTAGCGGTTACAATTGTGCAGGATCGGTTATTCCTGTTGGACACTTCTATCAAAGAACACCCATGAGTAGAAAGGTTCCCCATCTTCCATGATGGGCAAATAAAGGAGAACTTATTGGACATTTGTGAGTAAAGCCTTCATTTTTTGTATGAATATTGATCTCTTTCAGTTTACTCATCAACAGGTTTGTCACTTTCCATCAGCCCAATTCAATGCTGTATACAAACCATATGGTCTTTTATCATATGAGCCTATGACTATTTTGTGCGATTCGTCTAAGAGCAGGAGCTGGAAGAGACACCATGGAACTAATCACAAAATGTACTGAACGAAAAGTCACATTTAGAAATTGTTAACAGTCTATTGCATTATACGATATTAAAATCTGTTTTCCGTCATGTTCCGCGAAAAACAACGCCAAATCAAGACGCCTATAAAGGAGTTAACAGGTTATTCATAAATGATGAAAATAATCACCTTATAAAATAGGTAAATTTAAGGTGTTTTTACAAATTTCGACACAAAATACTCTTTCTCTTTGATACTATTGAATTAACCTATTTACAAATAATAGGTTAATTCGTATTAAGGAGTTGTTTTGTTTGAAAAAATCAACATTAAAAAAAGCTGTATTATCTATCGCCTTTTCAGCCACAATGTTATTTTCTATGAATACTGCAAGTGCTGCTCCGTTAGAGTGGGTCAGAGATGCTTATCCTGATCAGTGGGACTATGTATTAATTAAACAAAATGGGGTCAGTTACACTCAAGTTTGGACAAGTAGCAACAGTTATTTCCTTGTGAAATGCGAAGTATTATCTAACGGAAAATGCTTTGTTTCAAAATAAAACATTCACAAAACGACTTCCAATTTTGGGGTCGTTTTTTACTATAAAGTAAAAAATTCTTCTAAACTGGAGCTTTATATAAAACCTCATTGAGAGGGTAAGCTAGGTTTAGGTAAGTCTTTTTTAAACATGTATGCAATCATTCACTCATACTGAATTCATTATTTATCTTTTAATGGTTATTTTGAGGATCATCTCTTCCTTTAGATTTTTCTTTACAATAACCCTATTAGCATTTTACTATATATCATATGAACGATAACTTCCGCGCCTCAGTAGCTCTAGAAGGGAAGAGCGCCGTAAAACAAATTGTAGCTGGCGGGTCGCAAGGCAAGGGTTTCAGAAGCACCGAAAAGCACACGAGCTGAGGCAGGTGAAATTCCGTAGGGAAGCGTGTTGCCCCTAGCCTATGCTTACGAAAGGAGTGCGGGTTCGAATCCCGTCTGAGGCTTATGAGGTAGATGGAATGGGAGGATAAAATATCATGCATGTGTTTGAAGAGTATGTAAGCAACATTGGTAATCCAGAGCTGAAGCAGCGCACGCAAGACATTTTACAATGGATTTTAGACACATTCCCTCAACTAGAGCCAAGAATTGCTTGGAATCAGCCGATGTTCACAGACCATGGCACATTTATTATTGGGTTTAGCGTGGCAAAACATCACATTTCTGTCGCACCAGAAGGTAAAGGAATTGATCACTTTTCAGCTGACATTGTACAAGCGGGTTACGATCATGGAAAAAAGATGTTTCGCATGAAGGAAAGCTTGCCAGTTGATTATCCTCTCCTAAAGAAAATCATTGAATTTAATATCGAAGACAAAGCGGATTGTTCAACGTTTTGGCGAAAATAAAAAGCACCCCGATCTGAGCCATAAACAGATCGGGGCATTTTGCTGCAACATGTTATTTTGTTCTCTTCCTTACAACGTTCTGTTCAAGCCACTCATAACATGCCAAAATGGCATTCACGCTCCTTTGGCATATCGGCAAATAGACAACAGCGACCGCTGTTAAACACGCTATGACAGCACCTGCTAAGACATCAAATGGATAATGGACACCTACCCAAATTCTTGAAAAACCAACGGCGCACGCTATGAACAGCCAATAAACATGGCGTTTGTGAAAAAGCCAAAAGATCAGACAAACAGAAAAAATAAAGATGGTATGATCACTCGGAAAAGAGTTATTCACTTCCTTTTGAATCAAAAGATTGACATGACTCATTTCGGCAAAGGGCTGCTGGTTGGAATAAAAAATACCTGCAATTTTTCCCATTAACTCTGCCAATATGAAAGTAAGTCCAGCAGATACAACCATGCCCCTATTGGTTCTACTTCGATTTTGAAACCATATGAACAGACACGTGAGTGCTGCTAACAGCACAGTATATTCAGCTAGTCCAATGAATATCGGATTCAAATAACCATGATCGATACTGAGCTGATTCACCCACCTAAATAAATCTTCATTATATCCCTGCATCTCATTTCATCCCTTTTTCCTCGATTTATGACAAGGATAAATGAAATAAGATGACTCCTCCATCGATTGAACGAACAAACCATGGAATCATATGACATGTTTGTCACTTTGCTGTCACTGAAGATTATTCACTTACTGCTCTATAGAGAGTGATGCTGCTCCCATTCCTTTTTTAGTAAAGCATATTGGTACGTGTTTTCATATTTAGGGGTGCCATCCTCATATGTAGTAAATGAAATAAACTCAAGAAAAAGCCCTTCTCTCCGCATGCCTAGTCGCTCACATAATGCCTGTGAACGGACATTATCATCTTCTACATAGGCATAAAGCCGCCTTGCTGCCTTTTCTACAAATAAATAGGACAATAATGCCTCAGCACTCTCTCGTGCATATCCCTTTCCTTCATACGCTGCATTAAAATTCCATCCAATTGAATACGTATCAGGCTCTTCTTTTAAATGAAACAATTCACCAATAACCTGCCCACTTTCTTTTAAACAAACTGCTACATATGAATAATCTTCTTTTCTCTTTTGCACCTTAGCAGCCGCTTCCTCCAATGTAGAGATTCGATCATCAAGAAAACAATTGACTCTTGGATGAGCCAAGTACTCTAGCATTCCTGCCGCATCTTCATCGCAAAACGGTCTAATCATTAACCGGTTCGTTTCTAATAGATTCATATTGTACCCCTCACTGTTTCTGCTTGATTTCGCGTTTGCAGTCTCTCCATATTCTAGATGACATGTATCAACTTTGACAATCAGATCATGTTGAAGTGTCTTTAAATAAACCCATCAAAAGCATTTTGGCTCTTAAATATCATGATCACAACTGTTATAATAGAACATAGGTTTGCATTTTATCAAAAAGGGGTTACATCATATGATCAAAACGGTGGATGGCAACATTTTAGAGGCAAGCGAAGACATCATCTGTCACCAGGTGAACTGTAAAGGAGTCATGGGCGCTGGATTAGCGAAACAGATCAAAAGCAAATATCCGAATGTGTACAAAGATTATAAACAATTATGTACAGAACAAGGAGATGACTTGTTAAGCTCCGTTCAACTCATCCCAACAAAAGACGGAAAAACAATTGCCAACTTATTTGCCCAAGCTAGATACGGAAGAACAAGACAGCAAACAGACTACGATGCCTTACGCAGCTGCTTTCAACACTTAAAGGATACAGTGACACAATCACCTGAGGAGAAAAACCAAACGTCCATCGCCATTCCATATGGAATCGGCTGCGGATTGGCTGGCGGCGATTGGATGATTGTTGAAGAGATGATTGAAGAGGTACTAGGTGATTGTGAAGTGACGGTTTATCGGTTTAGATAGAGGGAAATGAAAAATGTAATTAGAAGGGAAATTTGTTTTTCGATCTTTTTGCTTTCGTTGATCGGTTTCTTTGACATGCTAATCAATAACAATTGATTCCAATCACAATCAATATTTTTATTTTGTCGTAACATGTGTCTTTTTTGCTATTGAATAAAAGGAGTTATTAGAGCACCATTTCCGCATGGAATAGTGCTCTCAATAGTTCTCTAGTTTTTTTTCTATAATCTATCAAAGTGAAATTTTATAACATCTTAAAAATTCAAAAGTTACTCCAATGTAGAAAGGTATTTTTCTAAATGTTTTTTACCAGAATTACTTTTAGGTATAATACCTAGATGATTATATTTCCAAATGGTTTTTCTTTCATGAGGTTTTGTATTCGAAAGATCATCATAATTAAATTCTATATTGAAATGTCCGGTTTCATTAAATATCATTGTGAAATTTGTCCAAGGCTCTTGACCACTTTGTTCAAACGCTCTCCTAAGTTCTTGGATACAGTCAACTAATTGATGCCATCTTTCTCTGTATTCATGTTCACTCACTTCAAACAATTCAGTGATCTCATGACTATATATCGGCTGATCATCATTTTCCTCAGGTAAAAAATAAAAGTAAGCAATCTGTGAACCTTCAACTACCTCACCATATAAATACACCTTTATCCAATTGACAGGTATTGTCTTAACTACAATATCAACTATCTGTTTGTATACATATTCTAGTTCTTCTTCATTCATTATTTTTTCCCTCCATACACATTATCGAATCGTCTGATTTCCCATTCATCCTCACCAATTTTATACTTAATATCAAAAGTTTCTGGACGTAGAGAATCAGCTTTATAGTTAGGTGTTATCTTTACTTTAACCTGATCACCATTTTGAAGAGCATCAGCCCATGCATTCTCAAGCTTTTTCCATTCACCTTTATTTAAATTTCCATTCATCGGAACTAGATTATCAATATCCCCGGAACCTTTAAAAATAGTCGCGATTAAATGACCTCCGTCATCATCTAGTAATCGATCCGGATTTCCTGAATTTGACTGAGCGTACTGGTTTCTTTTGATCTCTCCGTATTTTAAATCACTTGCTTCGAATTTAGCAATCCGTCCATAGTGATCGTTCGTAAAAGTTGAGAAAAATTTAAAAGGCAGGGAGAAAGGGATGGTAAAATATTCGGGAACAAAAATGGTAGTATATGACAATTTTAAGAAATTCATTAAATAGGGCATACAATTTAAAGGTGTTGTACGTAATAAGTATTTTGTTAAAACATCAGATTGGGATTGCAAAGATTATCTCTATTCTGTAAGTAATAAATAGTTCATTCGTCACTAGGTATCTCTTCAATAAAAAAACCTTGAAAGGCACTTTGCCAATCAAGGTTTCACATAAATTACATTATATCAATCTCTTTGCCTGTAGTCTTGCTAATCAGAACCTTTAAGGGTTCTCTTATTCATAATTTGTAGTAGCAATAAAATCAAAAGCACCAGTTGAACTAATTTCATTGTTATATTCAAAATTATATATTAAAATTACTGCGTTATATGATTTCTTTAGGTTTATACTTTTCTGGATTTTTGGGATGACAATCTCTTCATACGAACACCCATCTAATAATGATGAAATATCACTACTACTATTCTTATAGACTGCTTTTTCTATTGTATCCTCATCTGTTTCATCCATATCAATATTAAAATCAATGAAAAATTTGGAAGGTACAGACTCGCCATCCTCATCATACTTTAAATCTACATACTCTTCTATAGAGTCCCCTTCTTTAATAGTACCTAGCCAAATAGAAACCCATCCTTTTTTTTCCATTTTAATATCCTCCTACTTTAATTTAAGACCTTCCGGTAAAGATGAAACCCCACCCTCTAGTCTATAATTAGCCCAATTATTAAGTCGTCTTACAAATGTATCATAGTCGCTAGAAGTATCTATTATTGCTAACAATTCATTATGTGCCTTAGTTGAGCCTAATCCACCATGAACACCGTTTGGATTGACGAATTTAACATCAGTTATTGCTGTTCGTAAATCTTTAATCTCTTCAGCACTAATATTCCAATGCTTAAATTGCGGCGCTCTTGAAACTAAGTGCCACTCATGTAAACCTCCAGGTTCTCTAAGCTGACGTTCAATTTTCTTTCTAATTCTTTTATCTTTCCAAAGTTCGTCTAGTTCTTTACTTGTAAGGGAATTGAAAAATTTATTAAAGTTCCCACTTTTTGCAGTTGGTATATCATCGACAGTTAATTTGGTTATATCATTAGCATTGTCTATACCCTTATATCCTTTATTAGATGAGGTCAAATGACCTCCATTACCTTCTGAATTGTCTAGTCGCTTCGCCATGGAGAGAAGCTTATTTTTGATATTCTCACCATCAAACACATTATAAGGCAGTTTCCCTCCACCTGCTAGTTGAAACTTTGGTGAATATGGCAATAGATTTGGAATGGTGACGTTATCGATTGATTTTGCTCCTTGTTCAAGCCCTTTCTTCACTGTAGTTTTCGCCGCTGTTGTTCCCGTTTTTGTGATGGCTCCTGTCCCTTTAGAACCAAAGACAATTTCTGCTAGTGAACCAGTCGCATAGGCGAACCAGTGTGACCGTGAATACGCATCACCATCTATGACTTCTTTTTCGAATGAGTCTGAAATGGCTTTTCCAATCGCCTTCGATGTTTCAATTGGGTGTGAAACAGCTGTTACGACCGATTCAACGGCACCCCCAGGGTCTGTTACAAGATCATAGATGCCAACCACTGTATCTTTTGCCACATCATATAGACCAACTGCAGCACCTTTTACACTGTCAACGAATACCTCTGATGCTTCTTCCTGCGCTTTGATCTGGAGAAGCTGGCTGTAATACAATTTTTGATCGTAAGAAAGATTTTCATATCCAATTTCGTCTACAATCTCAAAGTATTTCTCTACTGATATACACGAAGGATCATTGAGCTTTTCTTTCAATTCTTTGATTCTTCGTTTCTCTTTTTCTTCTTTTTTCACTTTTATGTAAGCTTTCACCTGTGCATCAATTTTATCATGATTCTTGTACACATCTGTCTCGTGAAATGCTTTTGCATCATAATACATGGGCTGAGCGTTCTTACCTTTTCCTGTAGCAGCCATCATTTTTGTATAAAAAGTAGCAAGATGTTTCTCAATGGCTTCTGATTTTTCGTACTCTGTTTTTAGAACATGATCTAATGTATGTATAGCCTCAATTGCATCTTTTCTTTTTTTGTTCGCATCATCTAAATGCTCGTCTACTTTTTTGCTGGAAAATGTCTGTAATTCAATCAAATCACTAATATCGTCAAAAATCGTTGATAGAGCTTCTTTTTGTTCCTTGACCATATCTTTATTGTTCTGAATGCCTTGCTTCAATTGAGCATCTAGGAAGTGTTCATCAATAAATGTACTCCCGCCTAATGATTCATCATCCAGCTTTCCTTTCACTCCATCTAAAAAAGCCTTTTGCATATCGATAAAATCAAGATAAGTGTCTGTGTATAGTGCAAGATCATTATAAAAAGCTTTGATATTATCTGCACCTTTTCCAGTAAACCCATCACCTAATCCCGATACACCTTTTAATGCTTTTTTCACAAGTTTCATCTCTTCTTGAAGCTCATGATAGGCCTTTGACCTCTGTTCGACAGCTGAAAGTAAAGATGGAGCATCTAATATTTTCATATAAAAAAGACTCCTTTTATGGAATATTCTTTTACTAGAATACCATAAGGAGCTTGACACTTTAATCCACTTTATCGTTATTTAACCAATTATCCTCCAGAGCTACCTCTTGATGCAACTGTTTGGACATCATCATGTAGAGGTTGAGTCAAACCGTTTGTAAAGAAAAGTGTACCTAGAGCTATCACAGCTAGTGAAAATGTAATAAAAACCGACTTCTTCAATTAATTCACTCCTTTTCCTACAAACTGGCTTGCGAGTAAGGCTCTCTCCTCTAAATATTTCGCCACATCAACTTGCTTATAGAAACAGACCTCTCTTGAAAGAGAGGTCTGCTTCATTTTTATCACAATGCGTTTTGAAGAGCTGCTTTTGTCACTGGACCATAGTAGCCGTCAATACCGTTATTTTTTGTGCCTTTATCTAGGTAGTAATACACAGTAGTCAGGGCTTCCTGCAATTCTTTTACTCCAGCGCCCTTTGTCAAAGGAAACACCCACAAAAATAAAAACCCCCTGAAGCCAATGGCTCCAAGGGATTTCTTGATTAATACTGAGACATATATTGATCGCGTTCCCATGGGTGTACTTGGGTGCGGAACATATCCCATTCGATTTCTTTTGATTCGATGAAGTGCTCGAATAAGTGATCGCCTAGTGCGTTGACCATAACTTCGTTTGACTTGAGCAGCTCAAGTGCTTCTGCAAGTGTTGCAGGCAGATCAGAGATGCCGTTTTCAAGACGCTCTTCTTTGTCCATGACATAGATGTTTCTGTCGATTGGTGCTGGTGCGTCTAGTTTGTTTTTGATTCCGTCAAGACCTGCTGCAAGTAATACGCTTAGTGCAAGGTATGGGTTTGCAGATGGGTCTACGCTGCGCACTTCTACACGTGTGCTGATGCCGCGTGATGCAGGGATACGGATTAATGGGCTACGGTTTTGTGCACTCCATGCCACGTAGCAAGGTGCTTCATAACCAGGTACAAGACGCTTGTAAGAGTTTACCGTTGGGTTTGTGACTGCTGTAAAGCTAGTTGCATGCTTAACGATACCTGCGATAAAGTGTCTAGCCGTCTCGCTTAATTGTAAATCTGCTTTTTCATCAAAGAATGCGTTTTTGCCATTTTTGAATAATGATAGGTTACAGTGCATACCAGATCCGTTTACACCGAACAATGGTTTTGGCATGAATGTCGCATGAAGTCCGTGTTTTCTCGCAATCGTTTTAACAACAAGTTTGAATGTTTGAATATCATCACAAGAACGGATGGCTCCTGCATATTTGAAGTCAATTTCATGCTGTCCAGGTGCTACTTCGTGGTGAGACGCTTCAATTTCAAAGCCCATTTCTTCAAGCTCAAGCACGATATCACGGCGGCAGTTTTCACCTAGATCTGTTGGTGCAAGGTCAAAGTATCCACCTTTATCGTTTAGTTCAAGCGTTGGCTCGCCTTTTTCATCTAATTTAAATAAGAAGAATTCTGGCTCAGGTCCAAGGTTGAAATCACTAAATCCTAGGTCTTCCATTTCCTTTAAAACACGCTTTAAGTTATTACGCGGGTCTCCATCAAATGGCGTCCCGTCCGGCTTGTAAATGTCACAAATAAAGCGTGCAACTTTACCTTTTTCAGCTGTCCAAGGGAAAATAACAAATGTGTTGAGATCTGGGTATAGATACATATCTGATTCTTCGATACGTACGAAGCCTTCAATAGATGAACCGTCAAACATACATTTGTTATCGAGAGCTTTTTCTAACTGGCTCACAGGAATCTCAACATTTTTAATCGTTCCGAGAATGTCTGTAAATTGCAGACGGATGTACTTTACGTTTTCCTCATTTACTAATTTTACGATATCTTCTCTTGTGTATTTTGCCATTTCGTAAAACTCCTCCCCTACAAAAGGTAAAATTGTATAGCAATGCTTTTGCTAATTGGTTAACGGAAGAACCTTGACATATCCCCCTGCCTAAAGGTCGTTCCTTGTTGGAAACGTCCAGCCTGAATGAGTTCCTTCTTCAGTAGCTTCCTGAGTTCATCATCTGTCAAGTTGTGCTTCGCTGTGGTTTTCTCCTCGGTCTTTGCATCAGACGCTGGATGTTCTGCCTCAGCTTTGGCAAAAAGTTTTTTGATTCCTGCCATGTTTACACCTTGTTCGATGAGGTTTTTAATTTCTAGTAATTTATCAACATCATGAAAAGAAAATAATCGGCGATTCCCATCACTTCTTGCTGGAAATACTAATCCATTTTCCTCATAATAGCGAATTTGCCTTGCAGATAATTCTGTTAGCTGCATGACAATCCCAATTGGGAATAAAGGCATTGAGCGGCGAATGTTATCACTCATCTCAACTGTCTCCTCCTCTTTGCTTAAATTTATTATATGTCATGTTATATTATGTGTCAACAACATGTTAGGAATATTAACATGGTTTTTTTATTGAGCAGGTATGTCGATGAAACCTTGTTCCAATAAGGCATCTACAGCACTACAAATCGCATTTTTCACATGGGCATATGTGAGTCCGCCTTGAACGTAGGCTGTATAAGGCGGTCTGATCGGTCCATCGGCTGACAATTCGATACTAGCTCCTTGGACGAAGGTGCCCGCTGCCATAATGACATCATCCTCGTATCCCGGCATATAGCTTGCATGCGGCGTGACGTGACTGTTGATCGGAGATGCATATTGAATCGCTTGGCAGAATGCAATCATCTTTTTAGGATCTCCAAATTCGACAGATTGAATTAAATCCGTTCTTTTCGCATTCCACGCTGGGTTCGTTTGGAATCCGAGCTTCTCAAGAAAACGAGCCGTGAACACTGCACCTTTTAAGCTTTGCGCCACAACATGCGGTGCTAAGAAAAATCCTTGATACATCTCCTGAAGCGCATAAAGCGAGGCACCCGCTTCACTGCCGATGCCCGGAGATGTCATTCGATAAGAGCAAGCTTCTACCCATTTTTCTTTTCCAACGATGTAACCGCCTGTTTTGGCAAGCCCGCCGCCTGGGTTTTTAATAAGGGAACCCGCCATAAGATCCGCTCCCACATGACACGGCTCTTGCAATTCAGTAAATTCACCATAACAGTTGTCCACAAACACAATAATTTCTTCATTGATCTCTTTTACAAATGAAATCATTCGCTCGATTTCTTCTATTGTAAAGGAAGGTCTTGACGCATAGCCTTTCGAACGCTGAATGCCGATCATTTTTGTTTTAGAGGAGATCGACTCTTTTACTTTGTCATAATCAACGGATCCATCTTGCCTTAAATCAATGGCCTTGTAATCAATCTGGAAGTCTTTTAATGAGCCTGTCCCTTCTTTGCCGCGAATTCCTACAATTTCTTCTAGCGTATCGTATGGTTTTCCCGTCATATAGATCAATTCATCGCCAGGTCTCAGCACACCGAATAATGCAATGGAAATCGCATGTGTGCCGGAAATGATCTGTGGACGCACAAGGCCGCTTTCTCCTCCGAAGACATCCGCATAAATTTTTTCTAGCGTGTCTCTTCCCATATCATCGTAGCCATATCCAGTTGTCGGGTTAAAGTGAGAGTCACTGACTCTATGCTTTCGGTAGCTTTCAAGCACCCGCCACTCATTTTGTTCACTCTTTTGATCAATTTGTTGATGCATGTGTAAAATCTCTTGTTCTGTTTCTGCTGCTACTTTTTCTAAAATACTGCCGTGTTTTAATGTATGAAACATCTTGATTTAATTCCTTTCTTACAACATATACTTCTTGATTTGACCTAATATGGTCTGCTCCTCACCGCTAAACCCGGTGATGTCATAAAGTTCTGCTTCTTTTTGAAATTCTAGTGATTCCACGAGCGTTTCTGATTTTAATGCGGAGATGAGCTTTCCTTCATACGCTGGAATCTTCACATGATATGGTTTTAAAAAGTTTTGTTTCAGTTCTGCCATAATATCCGCTTTTAATCGCTTTATATCTTCTTCGCGTCTCGCACTGATTAAAAGATGACGATGCTTTGAAGATGGGATGAAATCCGGTCTGATTTGATCTTCTTTGTTATAAACCGTCAGCATCGGTATACGGTCTGCTTCTAGTTCTTCTAATAACTCATGAACCGTTCGTTCGTGTCCTTCGTAATCCTCATTAGAAGAATCAATGACGTGAAGCAAATAATCAGCTTCCTTCACTTCTTCAAGAGTGGAACGAAATGCCGCAATGAGTGTTGTTGGGAGGTCTTGGATAAAACCAACGGTGTCTGAAATCAGCACACTATAGCCAGATGCTAATGTCATCTTACGTGTCATTGGGTCAAGGGTCGCAAACAGCAGATCCTCTTCATGACTATCTGCATCTGTTAATTGGTTAAACAAAGTAGATTTTCCGGCATTCGTATACCCAACAATGGCAATTTGGAACACACCATTTTTCTTCCGGCGTTCCCGGTATCTTGTCCGGTGTTCTTTGACTGTAGATAATTGCCCGTTAATTTCGTGAATACGGTTTCGAATATGGCGTCTATCTGTTTCAAGTTTTGTTTCACCTGGACCTCTTGCGCCAATTCCGCCACCTTGTCTTGAGAGGCTGATCCCTTGTCCGCTTAGTCTCGGCAAGGCATACTGAAGCTGGGCAAGCTCTATTTGCAGCTTCCCCTCTCTTGTCCGGGCTCTTTTTGCAAAGATGTCTAATATCAATTGTGTCCGATCGATAATTTTCACATCTAAGGCAGTTGCCAAAGCTTTTAGCTGACTTGGAGACAGTTCGTCGTTAAAAATAATGACATCACATTCGAATTCCTCACAAAGCATTTCAAGCTCTTCCACTTTCCCTTTACCTATATATGTTGCGCTGTCTTGTCTATTTCTCTTCTGCGTCATTACGCTGACAGCTTCACCGCCAGCCGTTTTGGTTAAGGAAGCTAATTCTTCCATTGAGTATTGAAAGCGTTCATCCGTGACATGCGGCAATTGACAGCCGACAAGGATCGCTTTTTCTGTCATTTCATGTTCATTCAACGTCAGTTGTTTCCTTTCTGTACTTAAGTTTTCAGTAGTACCATCATACCAAACACATCACACGTATACCACTATTCGGATGGTTTATTTTAGTATCTCTTTATAAAAAGGATACGCCATTTTAAGTAGGCGTATCCTCTTTCATTTGGAGATCGTGACTTTTAATCGTCAGCAAATCTTTTTTATCATAATGATCCACAAGCAGGAGTCTCATGGCTTGGGTCCGAATGGCCTTTTCAATCGTGTTTCGCACAAAGCGGCCGTTGCTGAATTTTGCAGGACTCGTGGTGCTTTTAATGTGCATTAAGTAATCTCGCAGTTTCCATTCAGCTTCTTGAGTAAATATATATTCTCTGTCAGCCATCATTCGTTTGGCAATGTCCATGAGCTGATCGACGGTATAATCAGGAAAGCTGATATTGATTGGAAATCTGGATTGCAGCCCGGGGTTTAATGATAGAAAATGATCCATTTCCTTGGAGTAGCCAGCAAGAATAAGAATGAATTCGTGCTGTTTGTCCTCCATATGCTTTACTAGGGTATCAATCGCTTCTTTCCCAAAATCCTTTTCGCCTCCACGGGCAAGAGAATAGGCTTCGTCGATGAACAAAATGCCGCCTAGTGATTTTTTAATTAAGTCTCTTGTTTTTTGAGCAGTATGACCGATGTACTCCCCGACTAGATCTCCGCGTTCCGCTTCAATTAAGTGACCCTTTGAAAGGACATTCATTTCAAAGAAAAGTTTCCCGACAAGCCTTGCAACCGTTGTTTTCCCTGTGCCTGGATTCCCTTTGAACATCATATGAAGCGCTTGTTTACCTACCTTTAACCCTTGTTCCTGCCTTTTTTGATTGACAAAGATCCAAGCATAAATTTCTTTTATGTTTCGTTTCATTTCATCCATACCGACAAGGCTGTTCATTTCACGTTCTATTTCCCGTAAGATGCTGTGTTTTGCCTCATTTTTCTGCAAGGCTTCTAGGTATTCTGCCTCTGAATCTGCATCAACCAATACTTGCTTTTGTCCGTTAAGTATAATATTGATTTGGCCGTTGTTTTTATATGTGACAGCTCGCTCCAACGTATTCACCTCTCGCTCTTCTCTCTTTATTCTATTCGGGTGGAGCTGTAATCGTGACAATCGCCCGCTTAAGCCCAAGTTTGCTGTCAAAATGACCCGAGATACCGAATATTGTAGGGATTTCTGCGGTTTCCCAGGAAATGATGTGCTATTTCCATTGTATTCATCCCATTTAGGCGGACAAACCAACAATTTGTTTTTTCTTAGAAAAATGTAGCTTTCTCATCACAAATTGTGCAGAAAAGAGTCTCAATGATTTCCGCATTTTGTACAGGCAATTTTTCTAATTTCTCATAAAATAAAGACGAGGTGATGAATAGATGGTGAAAATTTTTATTGATCCTGGCCATGGAGGAACAGATTCTGGAGCTGCAGCGAATGGACTTTTGGAGAAAAATATCACCCTGCAAATCGCGATTTTATTGAGAGATATGTTGATTAGTGATTATGATGATGTTTCCGTCCGCTTAAGTCGTTCAATTGACCAATCCGTCACTTTGACCCAGCGTACAAATGCAGCAAACAGCTGGGGAGCTGACTATTTCGTATCTATTCATATTAATGCAGGCGGGGGCACAGGTTTTGAAAGCTATGTGTATCCTGGCGTTTCAGCACCGACCACCACGTATCGCAATGCCCTTCATGATGAGATTGTTCGCTCAGTGGATTTTGCCAACCGCGGCAAGAAAACAGCGAACTTCCACGTTCTTCGAGAAACTTCTATGCCCGCTATTTTAACAGAGAATGGTTTCATTGACACGGCAGCTGATGCAAATAAGCTTCGTAACGCGACCTTCCTTCAAGGCATCGCTCGCGCTCATGCCACTGGATTAGAGAAAGCCTTTCAGCTGAAAAAAAAAGCAAGTAATCTTTATAAAGTACAGGCTGGAGCTTTCAAGGTGAAAGCCAATGCAGATGAGTTAGCAGCCACACTGAAATCCAAAGGCTTTGACGCCTTCGTTGTATTAGAGGGCGGTATGTTCCGAGTACAAGCCGGAGCTTTTCGTACAAAGCAAAATGCGGATGACCTCGTCGCAAGATTGAAACAGGCCGGTCATGACGCATTCGTTTTCCAATAACTGAAGCTGTTTTAACGAAATAAACCGGCTCAAGTCTGCTGCTGAGCCGGTTTTTGATTGGTTCATTTATGCTAAAATGTTCACGACAAATTGAGACCACGTTTCAAGTCGATCGAAGTATTCAGGCTTTTTCAAATCAGATGCTTTCATCCATTTTCCTGATATTTGATCTGTTTCTTTCACTTCTACATGAGCACCTGGAGATAATTCAAGCGCTGATAACAGTCCAATGTGCACACGACCGACACTGTTGTCATCATCATTAATTAATCCAAGGGTTTTCATCTCAAGTTTGTCTTCTTCTTGAATAGAAAGTTCCTCGTCTAGCTCACGATCCGTATTTTCTTTTAGAATTTCAGCAAAGTTTTTGCCTTCGATGAAATTCATGTGACCACCAAAGCCAAGAGATAACTTATGATGCAATCGAGTCTCTCCCCCGCCTTGAAGCCTTTCATATACATACACTTCGTCTTCACGCTTAATCACGACATAAGGAATCGGCTGCTTGAAGTCAGGATTTTCTTCCGCATCGCCTCTGCGCATCTGCTCGAAGTGCTCTTCGATTTCTTTCATCATTGTATTGATTGTTTTCTCTTCACTATTCACACCATTAAACGCAAGCGTTTCGTTTTGGAATACGCGTGTGCGCGGTGCAACTAGTATGATTTCATCCATTTTTCCCATGTTCGGTAACCTCCAGTATGTAACGCATTGTATGAAATGGCAAAAAGCCAAAACGAGTGATGCGTTTTGACTTTTACGCCTTGCTTATGATTCATCTCCAAAGAAGAAGTCGTCATCTTTTAACGGCTCAACTGTCGCTTTTTTGTAGCCGTTCCCTTTCATTGAGAAGAAGTCATGCGATTTTGTTTTTGTATTAAGTCCGTTCAATACAATTGGATTGATCTCTTCTTCTTCAAAGTAAGGGGCAAATCCAAGGTTCATTAACGCTTTATTGGCATTGTAACGAATGAACTTTTTCACATCATGCGATAAATTGACTTGGTCATATATATCTTCCGTGTAATGAAGTTCATTTTCATAAAGCTCGTTCAATAGTTCAATTGAGAAATCATATAGCTCTTTTTGCACGTCAGGTGTTTGTTTGTTGTAAATTTCTTGTGCTAATAATCCAACGTATACACCATGAATCGCTTCATCACGCAAAATCAAGTTGATGATTTCACCACTTTGCATGAGCTTACCTTGTCCATAGAAATAAAGCGGGTAGTAAAAACCACTGTAAAATAGGAAACTTTCTAAATAAACAGAAGCAACCATTGCTTTAAAGAGGGAAATCGGATCGTCCTTTTGAATTGAACGGTATAAACTGACAATCATATCTGCTTTCTTTTGCAAGAATTTATTCTTCTTCACCCATTCAAACACTTCACTGATCGTTTCAGTTGGTGCGAGTGTCATGAAGATATTTGAGTATGATTTCGCATGTACCGCATTTTCCATCATCGCCATAAAGTTTAATACCGCTTTACGCTGGTGACCTTCTACATGTTCAGCCACTATCGGCATCCCTGTGTTTCCTTGTTCTGTATCAAGTAAAGTCAGTCCAGCAAGTACCTTCATGTACGTATCTTGCTCTTTTTCACCTAAATATTTCCATGTCAAGAGATCCCCGTTTAAGGAAATCTCTTCCGGAAGCCAGAACTGCTTCACATTTTGGTTGTAAAACATTTGTGTAAAATCGTCTTCGTGTTTTGACCAGTTGGCTGCATCATAAATTTTTGTCACGTTAAACTCTCCTTTAATCAAACAACACAAGAAAGACAGCCTTCCTGCCCTGTATCCTTCGTTCTTGCATAATAAAGTGTCTTAATGCCTTTATGGTGTGCATACAGATCGATGCGGTTTAAGTCACGCGTTGTCATCGTATCTTTCAAGAATAGTGTAAAGCTGATTCCTTGATCAACGTGCTGCTGAATCGTTGCGATCATATCGACCACTTTAAACATATCCATATCGTACGCTTCTTTATAGAAGAACCAGTTTTGCGCTGAAAGACCTGGCATTGGGTAATACGTTTTGCTGTTGCCGTATGTTCTTTCTTCGATACGTTCCATAATTGGCATAACTGAAGCTGTTGCCGATTGCACATAAGAAATGGAACCTGTTGGTGCAATACATAAGCGGTAGCTATGGTACATGCCATTTTCCGCTACAAAGTCTTTGAGTGCTGCCCAGTCTTCTTTTGTTGGAATGTGCATGCCTTCAAATAATGCTGCTGCTTTTTCTGTTTTTGGTGTGAAATCATTCTCCACGTATTTATTGAAGTACTCGCCCGTTGCGTAGCCAGAGCCTTCATAACGATGGAATGTTTCTCCTTTTTCTTTTGCAAGCTCACTTGAGCGTTTAATTGAATAGTAGTTCACCATCATAAAGAATGTATTCGCGAAGTCTCTTGCTTCTTCACTTTCATAGGCGATTTGGTTTTGAGCTAAATACCCGTGAAGGTTCATCGCGCCAAGTCCGATTGATTTCATCGCTTTGTTCGCTTTTCGAACAGCTGGTGCATTGCGAATATCTGTTGTTTCAGATACAAGCGTTAATGAATCTGTTGCTAGTTTGACCGTTTTTTCGATCGATTTGTTTTTCATGACATTCATGATATTTAATGAGCCAAGGTTACAAGAAATATCAAGACCAATTTCATCTTCTTGATCATAGTCCGCGTAAGAAGAGACCTCTGAAGCTTGAAGCACTTCTGAGCAAAGGTTTGAGAATTTCACTCGTGAAATATGGTTTAATGCATGCTCTCTATTCACGTTATCTTGGAACATGATATATGGATAGCCTGATTCTGAACGAAGAACAGCCAATTTTTCAAGAAGCTTTCTCGGATTGACCTTTTCTTTTTTGACTTTCGGGTTTTCTACAAGCTCATCATACATTTCTTCCATGTCCATCTCATCAAGATGCTGTCCATATTCTTTAAAGACTGTGTGCGGATAGAAGGTGTAAGCTGTTTTATCTTCTCTTGCAAGCTCGATAAATTTATCGGGGATGACGACACCGATGGACAATGTTTTCACGCGAACATCTTCATCTGCAGAGATTTTTTTTGTATCTAAGAAATCATTAATATCTCTGTGGAAAATATTGAGGTACGCACTGCCTGATCCTTGTCTTTGTCCCATTTGATCTGCATATCTGAATGCATTATCAAGAAGCTTCATCACGCCAACGACACCTTTTGTCGCGTTTTCAACATCTTTGATTGCTTCACCTTTTGCACGAAGTTTTGACAAGTTCAAGCTGACGCCGCCGCCTAATTTTGAAAGCTGCATTGAAATATCAATCGCTCTTGAAATATCGTTTAATGAGTCATTCACTTCAAGCAAGAAGCAGCTCACAAGCTCACCGCGTCTTTTACGCCCAGCGTTTAAGAATGTTGGTGTACTTGGCTGGTATTCCTGATTGATCATCAGTTCTACAAACTCAAGGGCTTTTTCTTTATCTCCGCCCGCAAAGAAAAGCGCTACAACTGAAATGCGGTCTTCATAGCGTTCAAGGATTTTCTTTTTATCATTTGTTTTCAGTGCATAGTCGTTGTAAAACTTAAACGCACTCATGAATGATGGGAATCTAAATTTCTTCGCATATGCAGCTTCGAATACTTCTTTAATATCTGCCATGCTGTATTGTCTTAAAAATTCTTCTTCATAGTAGTCGTTTTCTATTAAGTAATCAATCTTCTCTTCTAAGTTGTGAAAGAAGACTGTGTTTTGATTAATATAATCTACGAAATAACTATGTACAGCTTCTTTGTCCTTATCGAACTGAAACTTTCCTTCTTTTTGAATCATAATCTCGTTATTTAATTGTATCCACTTTGGAACCTGATTTTGTGACAATTCTTTCTACCTCCTGTGTAAACAATTCAACATCCCTTTTTGTTCCGCTTAGTTCAAAGGTGTGCAAAATAGGAACTTGATATTGTTTAGAAATCGTATCGGCGCTTTTGGCAAAATTATCTCCCCACACTTTGTTTCCACTCACCGCTACACCTAGTAAAAGGTGAGCATTTTTCTCTAAAAAAGATTGAGTGGTACTAGGGACTTGTCCAAACCCTGTCGTAAAGGTGACGAGAATAAACGACGTATCCAAAAACTCTTCTCCAGTCAATTTTCGTTTGTCTGTAAAGGGGGTCTTGTCCAAAAAGCGTTGAACATTTCCTGTTTTTGAATCAAATACGATTTGAATCAATTCCATCACGACCTAGTTTTTAGTATTGTTGATCATTTCGTTATTCACTATATATAGTATACTATGTTTTTTCAAAACACAACATATAGATATTCGAAACGAAAAAAATCAACCAACCCGGCCGAAAGTTCATAGCCGAACTCGTACGTTCAAATAAATAGAGCAGAACAGGATCTAAAAATAGACTGCTCTACTCTCTATTCAACTGAAACCGAAATCTATCATAACACGAAAAAAAATCGCTTAGTAGACTAGACTTTTTGTTTTATTTTTTGTAGGCATCGCACTGTAAATCTTCTGACACTTCTGTAATTTCCACTTCAACACCTAATTCTTTTAGCACCGCTTCAAGCGCAGAGACGATTGAAGCTTCTCTGACTAATTCTTTCCCATTTACAGAAACACTTGTTCCATATTCGAAGCAGGAGTCGTCTTCACAAGTTTGTTCCCAATGATTAATTTTAATTTTGTGTGTCATGAACTCATCCTTTTCTGTCTAGATGTCTAATGCATGATTATAGTGTAGCGACTTCACATTCATTTGTAAATTTACGTGCTTACTCTTCCACAGAATCGTCATCATCATAATCTTCGTCCCACTCATCTATGTATTTTGTTTTAATAAGGGTCAGTTCTCCCTCTTTTTCATCAAACCGGTACACATGTACTTCATCATCTTTCACAACAGCAAAGTGATTATTTTTTAGTGCAACAGCTGATTGTAACAGACCTTCTATATCTCCATGATCATCTTGATTAGAATAGTTATGCCAGCTTTCCTGCCTAGATTCAATGTTTGAAATGGCGCACGATCCAAATAAGACAACAATCCCAATTAGTAGAAGGATCACTCTAATCCTTCTTAATTCAAGCTCTGCATTTTCCATATCGTTCCCCTCACCTTTCTTCATATCCAATAAGGGATTATACGCAAAATAGACAGAAAGGTTTCACGGCATGCAAAATAGCCCCTCTGCACTGACAAAAACGTAGCGGGTTCCGGCCGGTTTATTCGCAGATACATGGGGCTATTAGGTCGAACATATCCTATTCTAATTCTAGATTTACATTCTTTTGAGGTGCAAATGTAGAAATAGCATGTTTATAAATAAGCTGCTGCTTCCCTTCTGTTTCAAGCAGCACCGTGAAATTGTCAAATCCTTTCACTTGACCGCGAAGCTGAAAGCCATTCAGTAAGAATACTGTGACAAATGTATTGTCTTTACGAATTTGATTCAAAAATTGGTCCTGAATATTAATCGGTTTCATGTTTCGTCCTCCTTGATTCTGATAACTACAGTTTCGCTTTAAGTCCAAGCTTTCCTGCTATATATGCGAAAATTTCCTCCTTTTTGTCTGAAAAGTGGCAAGGCGGTGTCATGTCGAACCACGTGACATCCATTTTATTACGGAACCACGTGAACTGACGCTTCGCATATCTACGGGAATTTTGCTTTAATTGCTGGATAGCTTCATCAAGTGAGTAGTCACCTTGAAAATACGCATACAGCTCTTTATAACCAATCGCTTGAACTGATTGACAATCCTTCAAGCCAGATTGATAAAGTGCGCTCACTTCCTCAATTAAGCCTTCATCTATCATCATATCAATTCTTTTATGAATGCGCTCGTACAAAAGCTCTCGATCCATTTTCAGCCCAATGAAGGCTGTATCATAAAGAGGAACTTCTTGATGACCATTTTGCATTTCCGATATTTTCTGACCTGTTGTATGGATCACTTCAAGCGCCCGGATGACGCGGCGGACATTATTCGGATGAATGGCTTTTGCAGCATCAGGGTCTACTGCCTTTAGTTTTTCGTGCAGCTGAAGGGAGCCATGCTGCTGTTCAAACAGCGCCATTTCTTCTCTAAAAGCAGGGTCACTTTTCTCATCGGTAAATGTGTAATCATATAAAACAGATTGGATATACAAACCTGTTCCGCCGACGATCATGGGTGTTTTCCCTCTAGCGGCAATCTCTTTGATTTTCATACGGACCAGCTGCTGAAATTCAGCTGTAGAAAAGGATTCATCTGGCTCTTTAATATCAATTAAGTGGTGAGGGACATCATCCATTTCTTCAGGGGTGATTTTAGCTGTTCCAATGTCCATTCCTTTATAAATCTGCATAGAATCACCACTGATAATTTCTCCATTAAATGCTTTGGCTATATGAATGCTCAGTTTTGTTTTGCCGACAGCCGTCGGTCCTACTAATACAATCACTGGTTGTTTCGTTTTTTTCATAACATCACTCTCTTTTACAAACTGCCTACAGTATAGCATAACTTCTCTTTCTCTCCTATATACGGTCTATCACCAGCCGAGTGGTTCATTTCCGACCACTTCGTACGTCTTTCCTTTTAAGCGATGCGTATGCGTCGGCCGCTCCTCGTCCGGACTATAGACGACTCCTCCGTATGGAATAGGGACAGAATCGTTATAGGCAGAAAACGTGACTTCCTCAATCTCGTGATAGTGCGTACCATCCAATCTCGGTATTGCAGGTCCTGTGACGCCGTAGTATCTGTGGAAATGCCCTCTCTCAAAAGAGGTGACCCCGCGATAGTAATGAGTATGCTGATCGGTACTGCTTCCATTGACAGGCTGAGAAATACCTTCTATTAAATGATAATGCTCTTCTGTTACATCCGTTCGTGCTTTATAGGCATGAGCATGCGGCGGGCATTTAGCCCAATCAGACGGATACAGGCCCATTTTTAACATTCCTCCTTATAATAGGCGTTCACCCAAACACATATAGGCCAATCGAATACACTGATGTCAGTTACAGTGATTTTATGTGAGAGGAGCCTTTTTTTATGAATTATTTTGATGCACAGCCATTTATGCAAGAAGACATGAGAAGACCTTTTGGTTTTGGCTTTGGACGCCCGGGTTTTGGGTTTGGGAGACCCGGATTTGGCTTTGGGAGACCTGGATTCGGTTATGGTAGACCTGGATTCTTCGGACCTCCATTTTTAGGTGGTTTTGCTGGAGGTCTGCTTGCTGGGTCTCTGCTTGCACCAGGCTATGGCTATGGGTACCCTTATCCGCCCCCGTACCCGCCATATGGACCATACCCTTATTATTAAATATGACGATTTAGCGAAAAATCTGTTCATCAAATGAATCGATTGACACACTCGTTTTTGATGGGTTAACATTTACTTTACCGACCGTTCAGTAAAGTAGGTGTTTTTTTTATGTCTAAAACCAAAAAAGAGCAAATCTTTGATGCAGCTGCCCGCACAATTTTAGTAGAAGGATTAAGCCAGCTTACCCTTCAGCAAGTGGCAGAGCATGCACATATGACCAAAGCCGGCCTGCTTTATCATTTCGCAAGCAAGGAAGAGCTCATCCAAAAAATGAATGAGCACGCGATTCTTTGCTTTCGTCAGCAGCTCGAAACGTATCTAGAAACTTACAAACATGAAAAAGCGCCTTATGTCCGTGCATATATATCGGCAACATTACATGATCTTGATCATCAAAATACGATTCAGCTATGTACAAGTATGCTGGCTACTATGTCATTTGATGAAGCGTTATTGAACCCTTGGCGTGATTTTTATGCAGAGTTCAAAGCGAAAGCAGCTGAGGAAATTAATGACCCTGCATTGAGCCAGCTGATCCGTCTTGCATGTGATGGAATATGGTTTTCAGAAATGTTTCAGCTTGAACCGCTGAACCGAGAGGAAAAAACCCTTTTACTTCACCGGATTTTACACCTATTAGAGGAGGGAACATGATGATCCTCGGATATCTTTTTCTAGCTGTGGCCATTTTTTCAGAAGCCATTGGCGCCGTGATGTTAAAATTCTCAAATGGCTTTACTCGCTTTAAGCCTAGCGCTGTCGTTGTTGCTGGGTATACACTTGCCTTTTATATGCTGTCATTGACACTAAATATCATTCCACTTAGCATGTCTTACGCAACATGGTCTGGGGTTGGTACAGTCCTCACGGCTATTTTTGGCGTGCTTTTTTTCAAAGAAACCTTGAACCAAAGAGCAATCATTGGGATGGCAATGCTTGTCTCAGGGGTCGTACTTTTAAATATGTCATAAAGGATGTGAGAGATCATGAAAGGAATGCTCTATTTAACAGGGGCTATTTTAACGGAGGTTTTTGGCAGTACGATGCTGAAGCTTTCACAAGGTTTTTCGCAACTATTACCGAGTATTGGGGTCCTGATTGGATTTGGGTGTGCCTTTACCTTCCTCAGTCTAGCACTTAAAACGATTGACCTTTCGTCTGCTTATGCGACATGGTCTGGCGTTGGAACAGCACTCACTGCTCTTATCGGACTCGTGCTATTTAACGAAACCATTCACATCAAAGGCTTCATTGGTCTTGCATTAGTGATATGCGGTGTGATTGTCTTGAACCTGTCAAAAAAACAAAAGGAAGAAAACAAAGAACATATCAATCAAACCGAATGGACGTCATAAAAAAAGTCATTTTCTCCATTTCATTAAGAGAAAATGACTTTTTGTTTTCACCCGCCGACTTGAATGGTTTCTTCTAAGGAAATGTCCACATTTCCTTGAACAGCTCTTGAGATCATACATGAGCTTTCGGCTTTGTGAGCAAGCTTGCGGGCAAGCTCAATATCTTGCGGAGAAGCAGAGGCTTTGAGGATGATGACAGGCCGATGTATGATTTTTTCATATGTAAACACACCATTTGTCACATCGACGACAGCCTCAGAGCTCATCGTGAGATCCTCTTTTTCTAATTGGCTCCGCTCCATCATAGCGGCAAGTGTAATAATATAACACGTAGCCGCTGCACCTAAGAGCATCTCATCTGGATTTGTCCCAATGCCGGGACCATCCATTTCTTTTGGAATTGAAATGTTCGTTTTTAACTGTTCGCATGAGATTGTACCCACACCGTTACGCAGGCCAGGCCAGCTCGCCTGAAGATGAAAATGATGACGCGCCATATTCGTCTCTCCTTTTGTTATCACTTTTTATAGTGTAACAAGAATTCACGCTGCTTGTCTTAACATGTGCACCATTTTTATGTATATTCCTCATCAAGCACTGTCCGAATCGCCCTGACATACCGGTAGAACGTCTCGTTTTTTGTACTCGACCGCCGCCGAAAGTCAAAACTGTCAAATAAAGCTTCACGCTGACTTCTACTAATCTCTAGCTGTACACTTTGCCCTGTTTTTGTAAGATTATTAATATTATGATTGCTTGTTCCGCTCAGGGTTGCGTGTGCGACAGCCAGTTCAGCAGAAAATCCATTCCGCTCTAATGAGTTCACTATTTTCTCTGCACGGTCGTAATCTGTTCCGCCAACGAGTGTATGGTCAATGCCTTCCTCACCTTTGTAGCCATGCACTGCTAAGATATAATCGTGTGCTTTTGCCTGCGCGACGCCGACTGGCTCATCAAAATTTGTACTTGTCACATGAAGTTCTGACGCATTCTCTCTTAAACCTTCAAACAAATACGTAGAGAAATCATTATCAAAAAAATGGACGATCTCGCTCACGCCGCCTTCAATTCTCCCCCCATGGGGTGACATCACAAGAAGACGGCTTCCAGGCACTGGGTTGGATGTAATCTGATAGCTGCTTGTTGATTCGTTTTCTTCTAGTTCTTTAAAATTGCGATAAATATCATTTGAACCGCTTTCGTCTTCCCCACCTGATGACACTGGCTCATCATGTTCCTGTGCTTGCATTGTATAATAAACGCCCCATCCGATCGCAAGCAGGAGAAGCAAAGCAAAAAACTTCTTCATTCCCGTTCTCCTTTAACAGATTTCTAAGCCGTTTCTATGATTTATATTGAATCATCATTTCTTTTCATTTTTTCCACTTTTTCTCTTCAAATTTGATCATAACACTCTAGTTGATGAGATTCCTCAAAAATAAGATAATTGCATTTATATACACAGAAACGCCTCTCCTCTTTGAAAACAGAGTTAGAATAGTATGACAGACAAATGAAGTTATGTTTAAAATGACCTAGTTCTATCCAGTCTGTTTTCTTTAATTTGGCTACTTTTTATATGGATTTGATTTTTCCTCTCTGTGACAAGTCACATTTGTATGAGCATTGACCCTGTCTATCCCCTCCTTTTTTTCTGCAAAATCGTTTGTTTCACCGGTTCTCTAAGAAGAACTCTCCCACCTATCATCGGCTGATTCTACATGTTTTCCACCTTTTTTCTATTATTTTACAAAATGTAAGCGTTTTTCTTTTTCATCAGAAATGAGTAAGTCGCCAATATGAAGAAAAGAAGGGACAAGAATCCGAACCAAGCACCTCTCATTCTCATAACGTAAGAGTGTACAAGAATGGATAGCTAGAATGGAGGGCATCACATGTTTGGATTTTCTATGGTGCAAATGGTCAGAACACATGCCAGTAAACTGGATCAACCTTTAAGAGAGACCGTCCTTCACCTTTATAAGCCTTTTAAATGGACGCCATGCTTTCTTCATCGTTTCTTTGAAGGGAGATTAAAGAAGAGAAAGAAGCTTCGTGTGATTATTGAATTTAAGGAAGGCGCGGTCGAAGCAGGAATTCAAAGCACAAAACAGCTCATGAAAAAAAGTAGAAAAACAAATATCAAACGGCACTTTTCACATATCGACTGCTGCGCTGCAGACCTAACACCAGCTGCTTTAGAGGAGCTGTTAGCAAATGGTGAGCATATTCGTAAAATTTATTTAGACCGGAAAGTTCATGCACTTCTGGATGTGGCCACACAAGCCAGTCACGCGGATGAAGTCATCCGAAACGGTACAGCCTTAACAGGGGAAGGCATTACGGTCGCTGTCATTGATACAGGGATTTATCCGCATGAAGATCTAGAAGGAAGAATTCGCGATTTTGTGGACTTAGTCAAGCAGAAAACAAAGCCTTATGATGATAACGGGCATGGCACTCATTGCGCTGGAGATGTAGCTGGAGACGGAGCGGCCTCAGATGGCTTGTACAAAGGACCTGCTCCAAAAGCTCATTTAATTGGCGTAAAAGTATTAAATAAACAAGGGGCTGGATCACTTTCTACTATAATAGAAGGGGTTGAATGGTGCATCCAGTTCAATGAAGATCACCCTGATGATCCGATTCATATTATGAGTATGTCACTAGGCGCAGATGCTCAGCGTTATGATGACGAACAGGACGATCCGATGGTGCGTGCTGTCAATGCCGCTTGGGATAAAGGCATTGTTGTATGCGTCGCAGCCGGAAACTCTGGTCCTAACAGCCAAACGATTGCGAGTCCTGCCGTCAGTCAAAAAGTGATTACGGTTGGCGCTTTTGATGACCGGAATACACCAGAATCGAACGATGATATTGTGGCACCATTTTCAAGCAGAGGTCCTACTGTTTATGGGGAGACAAAGCCTGATATCCTTGCACCGGGAGTAAACATTGTCTCCCTCAGATCACCAAGATCCTTTCTAGATAAACTCGATAAATCAAGCAGAGTCGATGATGATTACACGACGTTATCTGGCACATCTATGGCAACACCGATTTGCGCTGGTATTTGTGCTCTTTTAATAGAGCATTCACCAGATTTAACGCCCGATGAGGTCAAAACCCTGTTAAAAGAAAATACAAGCAAGTGGTCTGGGGATGACCCGATGATTTACGGGGCAGGTGCCATTGACGCAGAAAAAGCCATCAAAGAATAAGTAAAAAAGCCCTTTACGTTGATTCGTAAAGGGTGTTGTTTTTGTCTGTTATTATGTGTGAAGTCTTTCATCTACTTGATCAGCTGACATGTTATGCTTCGTTCTCATACATCTCATCTCCTTTTTGAATGTGCGTACGCGCTTCGATCACAATCTCAAAAAAAGTGGAGGATTCCTTGTACATGTCGCGTTCCTTATAATAATTAGCCGCATCAAGTGCTAATTCCTCTAAATCAGCAAACATTTTTTTGCTTCGCAGTCCAAAAAGTGCCGATCTTAATTGCTCACAGCTGTCTTTTTCTATATAAAGCGCCTGCAAAAATTGGAATTTCAACTGATAAATTTCATCTTCCAATAAACAAGCCTCGTTCATCCCTTTACGTATAGCTTCGCCCGCCCGCTCGATATCTCCGAGCTTAAACCAGGTGAGAGCAAGTGAAAATAATGATTTGATCATCGTGGATGCTTGATCTTTTTGATAAAGGGAAATGGCTTGTTCAAAAAAGACAGTCGCTGTATGGTACGTTCCCATACTATAATGACAAGCTCCTAAGTTATTAAGAGCCATCGCTTTAAAATAAGATGTGCACTTTTTCTGCTCCATCGCTTCACAGACCTTTAACGCTTTTTCTAAGTAAGGAAGCGCTTTCTGGTGCTGACTCACATCAATCCAATTACCTGCCATGACAAAATCACATTGAATGCTTCTTTTTCCATAAAGCTGATGTTTCTTATAAATGTCTCTTGCTTTTTTAGCATAATGCATGGAGAAATAAGTTTGTTTCATATGATAGTATACTTCAGCAATTTTATAGTAAAATTCCGCTTTTTCAATCTCATCTGTCACTAAGATCAGTTGATGTTCCGCATGCTTGTAATAGGAAATGGCCTCGATGTACCGGCGTTGGATAAACGCATACATTCCATGGAAAAAATGAAAGTAATAGCCGAGTAAGCCTGTCATCTCATCTTCTCCATCTTCCATTTCTTTTGGAAAAGACACGGCTTGAAGTGTTTCACTCCCTGCATGGACTGGCGTTGAATGCTGAAGCATCAGTTGATGGCGAAAATC
The DNA here is from genome assembly GCF_050496725.1 of Bacillus sp. MM09(2025). NCBI lineage: Bacteria > Bacillati > Bacillota > Bacilli > Caryophanales > Bacillaceae > Bacillus > Bacillus sp. MM09(2025). The sequence continues at coordinate 475,697 of NZ_JBNWEN010000001.1, read as the reverse complement.
CATTAGAGAATAATATAAAAGTAAATCTTGATCCTCTTCCATCTCATGAATTTCTTCTTCAACAAGGCGCTTCATATCGTTTGCTTGTTCGACTTCAAATTTGCAAATATGCGTGTACCATTGATTGATCTTTACACCTACTTCGGAAGATGGTATTTTATGTGCCATCCACTTCAGCCCCATTCTATCATATCAAACTGATAACTATTATTTTACATAATTTATGTTTTTAAGGCAAATTGTAATTTATTGCATATTTTATGTTCATTTCGCATATTTCTATCTTTTTTACCAAGTTCAAATAGAGTACTTTTACCCATCAAAACGTTTTTTCTACGATGATGGGTCAAATTCTTTTAATACTTCTTTTAAAGCACGGATATAACGTCTGAATGCTTTTTTCTTTCCTTTTCTCGTATCAAAATTGTCGAAAAAGGCCTCTCTCTGTGCCGTACTAATTTCTAACTGAACGCTTTCACCACTTGCATTTCGATTATTAATATTTTTAGGATCTGTCCCTGAGAGCCGTTCGCCTTCTTGCACCATTTCTGCAGAAAACCCTCGATCTTTTAATTCTCGTACAACTGCTCTTTGCATTTTTTCGTTTGTCCCGCCAACTAGCGTGTGCCTTTTATCACTTTTGTAGCCGTGGATGGAAATGGAGAAGGGGTACGTTTTAATCATTTGGACCAATATCGGTTCATCAAACTTGGTGCTTGTAATATGCAAATCACGATTATTCTCTTGTTTCGTTCCCTCAAACAAATACGTCGAGTATTTTTGTTGAAATGCTTCTACAATTTCACTTGTTCCTGGTTCAATTTCCCCTCCATGAGGTGAAAAGACAAGTAAATCACTTCCGCCCTTTTCGTGAAATTCTATTTCATAGCCTTCTCTTTCATGCCGGATAAGCTGTTTAAAGCTGTCATATTGATCCCCTTTTTTCCGCTCTTTTTGATACTTTTCTACCTCTTCTTGATGTTGCTTTTGCTCTTTTTTTTCTTGAACAGAATGGCTGCATTTCACCATTAAAAGAGCACACAGGATCAGAAAGATGAATCCACATATCAGTAGCCTTTTCATTTCACCGCTCCTTTTCATTCTCTTAGGTGTCATCTTATCGCATTATTTTACTATCAATGGCTAACAGAATTCAAAGGTTGTCCGGCTCATTTAAATGAATCAGGAGAACTTTCCTGTTTTTTTATGCCGCTCTAGGTATTTCCGACTTCTTTGAATCATTCGCTGCTTGCATAAAAACTGCATCGTATGACCTCATTTTCGCTTTAGTTAAAATCACCTACAAAAATGAAGATGTTTTTCTGATTTCAAACAAAAAAAGCCGTAAACAAAAGGGATGCCCTCCTGTTTACAGCCAATTATTGTATATCCATCATTAAACTCTTAGTTCATCCTCTAAAGCTGAAAGGACTTCATCTTGTGACAGCCCTTGTGCAAGAGAAATTTCACTCACTAACATGCCTCGCGCATCTTCAAGCATCTTCTTTTCACTTGAATTTAATGCTTTCTTCTGATTTCGTCTCATCAGATCTTTGACAACGTCTGCACCGTCTTCGATCGCACCTGTTTTTAGCTTTTTCAGATTTTCATCATATCTTTGCTTCCAAGTAAGCGTGTCGTCGTTTGTTTCTTCTGCAAAATTGTTCATCACAACTTTCAGCGTTGCTTGATCTGCTACCGGACGTATACCTAGTTGATTGATTCTGCCTCTTGGGATCATCATCTGCATATTCGGCATTTGAATCAGAAAATATTCCTCCGTCTTACCTAAAATCTCTTTTTCTTCCATTCCTTCAATCACACCGGCACCATGCATAGGATAAACAATTTTATCACCTATTTGAAACAAATCCGCCACCTCCGAAAGTATTCACAATATGATTATAACACATTTCATCGTTGGATAAAAATTAATATTTTATCATGTTATTTTAGCACTAGTCAATTCTTTTTATTTGAGTTTTTTAAAAAAGCCTTTTTTTGCAGAAAATGCGCCACCATCCAGTCCCCTTGTCTTATTCTTGCATATACTAGCATTGAGTCACATTTAGGAGGGATGACAATGTGCAAATGCAAGTGCAAGTGCAAACATTCCCACTCAAACTGTTATAAAAAGCATGACGATCATCGCCATGAGGATCCATGTAAAGAAAAAAAGTTTCATCACAAAAAAGATAAATGGTTTGAGAGCGATTTCTGGGATACTTCTAGAAGCTACGATCCCTATTACTGTCCTAAAAGTGTCTGCAGCAGCTGTAAGAAGCGTCGCAGAAGAAGACACGGCTTCTCATATTAGCAATTGACGCTTTCACCTGCTTTTTGTTTTCCCGGCTGAAAAGCCGGTTTTTTTTCATATGGATAGGCTCATGAAACGGATCATGCTCATAGGATATGGCAACCTGACATAAAGGATGAGATATCAAATGAACAATATGAATAGCCCAATGAATCATCATCACGAAGGAAACCCGTACCATACGTTTGAGAATGTGTATACAGCCAACCATGAACATGTGGTCGCGCCAAACATGCATGATCATATGAATATGCCAAACCATTATCATGGTAAAAAAGATAAGTACAGCGGACATTATCCGCATCATCATTCAGCCTATCTGCCTTTTCCAAATCAGCATGATCCCTTTTCACATGTTCCAATGAAGGATCACCATCATCATGGCCACTATGGTGGATATGGAATGATGCCATATCATCCATACGGATATCAAGATATGCATATGATGATGCCGAATCAGCAAATGCCAGGCTTTGGTTACGGAATGAACCAACCAAATACGCATTTCTCCCGTTATTACTAAACAAAATGACAAAATAAGGGTATAATATACCATTCAACACCTTGTAGGGATATGGTAACATTATAGGTAAATAATGGATTTAATCATCTATTATTTACCTATAATCAACAAGGGGGAATGAAGAAATGAAAAAAATATGGACAATGATCATGATGGGGATGCTGACAGTGGTCATGGCACTATCGGTACCGATTGCCGCATCCGCTGAAGGAGCCAAAACAGAGGAAGGCAAAGCATCAACAAATGCCAGACCAGCTGAGCTTTATGCGAAAATTACAGGTACAAGTAAGCAGGAATGGTCTTTTTCAGACATTGAGCTAACATACCGCCCAAATTCTGTTTTAAGTATCGGTGCCATTGAGTTCACATTACCTGCAGGCTTTCAAGCGACAACAAAAGACATCTTCAACGGAAAAGCATTAAAAGACAGCTACATTTTGAACAGTGGAAAAACTGTCCGCATTCCAGCTAGAATCGATTTATTAGGAATCTCACAATATAAATTACAACTTTCACATAAAGTACTTCCTGCTGCAGGTACATATACGTTCCGTGCAGAAAACCGTGCGCTTAGCATTGGTTCCACCTTTTATGCAGAAGATACGCTGGATATTCAAAAACGACCAGTAGTGGTTACACCGCCAAATCCGTGTGGATGCTAAATAAAAAAGCACTCAAATATGAGCGCTTCAGACTGTGACAAAGGGCTAATTTGGCCCTTTGTCTTTTTTTTATTTGATCACATCACCCGTTTAAACATTTTCTCCATTTCATATGTCGAGTGATGAATGATGATCGGCCGGCCGTGCGGACAGGTGAAAGGGTCATTGGTTTGCCGCAATTCATCTAATAAAGCTTTGATTTCATCATTTCGCAAATGACGATTTGCTTTGATAGAGCCTTTGCAGCTCATCATGATCGCCGCTTCTTCTCTTAATTTTTTGATATCTACACGCTTCTCATCCAGCACTTGCTCAATAATTTCTTCGATCAGTTCAGCCTCTTCCCCTTTTGGGAACCACTGTGGATGTGACCGAACAATGTAGCTTCCTGAACCGAAAGGCTCTAAGAAGACACCCACTTTCGTTAGTATCTCTTTATGCTCTTCAATAATCAGCATGTCGTTTTTCGAGTAGTGGAATGTTAATGGGACGAGCATTTCTTGCACTTCCTGTTCGATCTCTCCCACTTTCTCACGATAATACTCATACTTGATTCGCTCCTGAGCCGCGTGCTGATCAATAATATAAAGCCCTCGTTCATTTTGAGCCAAAATATATGTGCCGTGCATTTGCCCGATGGGATAAATGACAGGAACTCGTTCGTTTTCTGAAATGGTTTCTGCAGCATCCTCTCTCAGTACTGATTCTTCATATTCAAGAGAAGCGGCGGATTCTTCTACATAGATATGCTCGGATGGAGTATCTTCATTAAATACGGGTGATGATGCTCCTGTCATTTCCTGCGTAGGCGTCCCGTATGTGTCCATCTGATTTGTCTCGTATACAACCGATTCGAGAGACTCCGGCTGATAGGGTAGCGATGTTCTCGCCTCGTTTGTATTTGTTTTTTTCGCATCAAAGGTTAAGGATTGCTGCTCATTTTTGATCGCTGGCATTGGTGCTTTCTTTGGCACCGAAGCACTTGGAATGAGCTGCTGTTTTTGAAATACGTCCTTAATTCCTTGTTTGATTAGCTCATGAAGTTCCTGCTCTTTACTAAGTCTCACTTCAAGCTTCGAAGGATGCACGTTCACATCCACTAAAATGGGGTCCATCTTCATTTCAATAAATGTAATCGGATGGCGGCCAATCGGCAGCAACGTGTGATACCCTTCATGGACCGCTTTTACGAGCGGAAAATGCTTAACATATCTGCCATTTACTACAGAAGACATATAATTACGTGATGCCCTTGTCACTTCTGGTAAGGAGATATATCCTTTCACTTCAAAATCAAGTGATTGCACGTGAAGTGGCACCATTTTTTTCGCAACAGCTGTCCCATAAATGGCCGCAAGCACATGCCGCACATCCCCGTTTCCATTCGTCTGAAGCAGGACCTTTCCTTGGTGACGCAAGCGAATCGATACTTCTGGGTGAGCCAGTGCAATTCGATTGACGACATCTGATATATTGCCAAGCTCCGTATGAACAGTTTTCATGTATTTTAGTCTGGCAGGCGTATTGTAAAATAAGTTGGTAACGACAATTTCGGTACCTCGGCGGCCAGAGGTTTTTTTCTCCGAAATGATCTTTCCGCCTTGCAGCACAAGGTGCGTTCCAGCTCCTTCACCAGTACTTGTTTTCATTTCCAGATGAGAGACAGATGCGATACTTGGCAGCGCCTCTCCCCTGAATCCAAGCGTTCTAACACGGAACAGGTCATTTTCATCTTTGATTTTACTCGTTGCATGGCGCTGAAAGGCGAGCTTACAATCTTCAGCATCGATTCCAACACCATTATCAATCATTCTAATAGAGGAAAGACCTGCTTCTTCTACATCGATTTCAATCACTGTACTGCTTGCATCGATTGCATTTTCCATAAGCTCTTTTACGACAGAAGCCGGACGTTCGACTACTTCACCTGCAGCAATTTTATTGGATAGGTCATCGGATAACTGAATAATCTTTGCCATTTTGCTCACCTCATCTTACATTATAATTTCTTTTGCAATTCATATAGTTTAGTCATCGCTTCGAGCGGAGTCATATCCATTAGATTGAATGACTTTAATTCCTCGATCACCGCTTGATCTTTCTGTTTTAGAACTGGTTTGGTTTGCGGTTTTTCTTCTACTTCAAAGAAAGAAAGCTGCTGTTTTTCCTCAGCTTTTTCTGTTTTTGGAGCTGCAGATACGTGCGGGGTCACCTCATGTGATCCGCTCTCAAGCTCCGTCAAAATGGTCTGGGCCCTATCAATGATCGCATCAGGTAATTCAGCAAGCTGCGCTACATGAATACCATAGCTTTTATCAGCTGCACCCTCTTTGATTTGATGTAAGAAAACGACCGTGCCTTCATGCTCTTCAGCACGTACATGAACATTTTTCAGCTCGCTTAATTGAGATTCAAGAACGGTGAGCTCATGGTAATGTGTAGAAAATAGCGTTTTGGCACCAATATGATCGTGAACAAATTCAATGATCGCCTGCGCAAGAGCCATTCCATCATAGGTGCTTGTCCCGCGTCCAATTTCATCAAATAAAATCAAGCTGTTTTTCGTTGCATGCACCATCGCATTTTTTGCTTCGAGCATCTCTACCATAAAAGTACTCTGACCAGAAATCAAATCATCTGCTGCCCCAATACGTGTAAAGATTTGGTCAAAGATCGGAAGAGTTGCCTTCGATGCCGGTACAAAACATCCAATTTGCGCAAGAATGGAGATAAGCGCCATTTGCCTCATGTACGTACTTTTCCCTGACATATTCGGTCCAGTAATGAGCAAGGTTTGCCGGCCATTTCCCATATGGCAGTCATTCGGCACATACTCCTGGTGATCCATCACTTTTTCAACGACTGGATGACGGCCATCTATGACATCTACATCATCCTCTGAGAATTCTGGACGGATATAACGGCGTTTTTCACTGACAGTCGCAAAGCATTGGAGGGCGTCCAGCTCACTCATTTGTTTTGCGAGCAGCTGTAATCTCGGAATATAGACTTTCACTTGTTCTCTGAGAGCTGCGAATAGTTCATATTCCAGTTCGCTAATATTTGATTCGGCCTCAAGAATAAGCGCTTCTTTTTCTTTCAATTCAGGTGTAATATACCGCTCTGCATTGGCGAGCGTTTGTTTTCTTTCATAACGCCCTTCCTCCAGCAAATGCGTATTCGCTCGTGTCACTTCAATATAATAACCAAATACTTTATTAAACCCGACTTTTAAAGAGCGAATGCCTGTATATTCTCTTTCTTGCTGCTCAAGCCGTGCAATCCAGTCCTTCCCATTTCGGCTGGCATCACGGTATTCATCTAATTTTGTATTGTAGCCGTCTTTAATCAAATTGCCTTCTTTTAACGTCATTGGCGGATTTTCATATAGCGCATCTTCTAATAAATCCAGTAAATCATCACAAGGATCAATATCATTCGCTCTTGATTTCGCCATTTCCTCTGGCAGTGAGTGCACAAGTTCTTTAATGGCTGGCACTTGCTTTAAGGATTCCTTTAACTGAATGAGATCACGGGCATTGACGTTGCCAAACGCGACGCGGCCCGCTAGACGTTCAAGATCATATACTTGCTTCAACCGTTCACGCAGATCCTCTCGTTCAAAGAGATGGTCCATGAGAATTTGCACCATTTCCTGGCGTTCTTTAATGTGCGAAAGACGAATTAACGGCCTGTCGATCCATTGCTTGAGCAGCCTTCCGCCCATCGCTGTTTTTGTTTCATCTAACAGCCATAACAAAGAGCCCTTTTTGCTTTTTGAGCGGATCGTCTCTGTTAATTCAAGATTTCGTTTTGAGTAAAGGTCAATTTTCATTGTTTGTTCGAGCTCAAACACTTGCACTTGCTGAAGGTGATCAAGACTTCTTTTTTGCGTTCTTCTTAAATAAGCATATAATGTCAAAAATGCCGATCTTAGTTGCTCGCTCAGGCGGGACACGAGTCGCTCAGCTTCATCGATTAATTCATCACTATCTTCGTATGAAATGGTCGCTTGGCACCGTTCCTTTAAGGTCTTGACTGTTTCCTCATCCAGCTGCTTTGACACCACAATTTCTTTTGCACCGACAGAATAAATTTCAGACACGACTTCATCTAATCGATCGATGAAAGCCGCCATGTTTTCACCAGTCGATAAATCGGAAAGTGCAAGTCCATATCCATTTTCAAACTTTGTCACAGAGGCAATGAAGTTGTTTTCATTTTCACTTAAGCCTTTCCCATCCATCACCGTACCTGGTGTAATGAGTTGAACGACTTCTCTTTTGACTACACCTTTTGCCGTTTTAGGATCTTCCACCTGCTCACAAATCGCGACCTTATAGCCTTTTGAAATCAATTGTTCTATGTATGCAGAAGCAGAATGATAAGGAACACCACACATTGGTATAGTCCCGCCATCTCTACTTGTTAGCGTAATTTCTAATTCTTGTGACGCTTCTTTTGCGTCATCAAAAAACATTTCATAAAAATCGCCTAAGCGAAAAAATAAAAAGGCATCTTGATACTCTGCCTTGATTTTTAAATATTGCTGTATCATGGGCGTATAACTTGCCATATTTCTAATCCCTCACTATATTACATTCGAATTCATACCATCTTTCATTATAGCATAAAAAAACCCCTTTTTTCTCCTAGATAAGACACAAAAAAACTAGGGGGATATGCGCCCTAGTCATGAATTACTCTTCTGGATCACCCGCTAGGAATTCTGGATGAATATCTTCTAACTCCTCATCCACCTCTTCTTCCCACTCATGATCATCTTTTTCTTTCCAGCTTGAATCGACCTCTACAACAATTTTTGTTTCCCCTACCACTTCAGCAATGAATTCCCGCTCTGCTTGAACGATAATTTTATTGCCGTTTGGAGAAATGGTCACTTCTAAGCAATTCGGCTGCTGGAGCACTTTTGCAATCACTTCATGCTCATCATCAAGGAAATTTTTGTCTTTATATCTCAGTTTGATGATGTCTACATATTTCACTCGTTCGGTGACGACTTCTGTTTTTGTGTTATCAGCGTAAGAATACCATACGTTAATATCAAAGGTTCCTTCAATCTCAACAGTTTTACCGACCTTTTCAGCATCATACTTATGATTAATGATCCAACCACCTAGGATGCTGGTTGGTTTTTGCGATGGAGAAATGGTGTGTGTGCTTTGGGTGAATTTCCTCCCTTTTGCAACCACCGCTTTTGTAATAATCTCTCTGTATTCAGACATTCCGGCATGCCTCCTTGTTCTTGATCGTTTTATCTTATGCTGGGCATTCGTCTAGTGTGTCACGATTTTGAACTTCATGATCAATTAAATTCATTTCTGTTTCAGTGTATGCATGGTCGCCCATAAACTTGCCTTGAAAATTGGAAAAGTTGGAGAGTGAGAGATTTTGGGTTGTCGAAGCAAGAAGTAGAACGGGGAGTGTGATTTTTGTTCTTTCAAAAATGATGATAGCAAAACAAAAACCCCCGCATCTGCGGGGGTTTCTCATTTAATGGAGCAACTTGGTGATGAGTTTTTCACTTTTGAACCGGTTTCTCCTAACAAGAGGTCTCCTCCGGTTGAAAGAATGATTTCATCTGTTACTTGATTAGAAATCGTATGCGCTACGAGCTGCAATAGGGAATTGACTTCCACTTGTGATTCTTTGAATTCTTGAATCACCGGGATTTCATCCAGTTCTTCTTGCAGGGCATCAATTTTTTCTTCCACTTGCTTTAATGCTTCATGTTTGCCGTAATGCTTTAAATTTACAGCTTGTTTTTGAAGCGCCTTAATTTGGTTAATAATCGTTGAAATTTTTGTATTTTCATTGATTTGCGCTTCTGCTTTCTTGAAGAAATCAACTTCTTCTGTTTCAGAAATCATTTTAGCGAGCTCTCTTGCGCGCTCGACAATCTCTTTTTTTGAATAAAGTGTCATTTTAATTCACCTCGATAGCTTCTCCAACCATTTCTCCGTCAAGAGACCAAGTTTTGGCTTGTGTGATTTTCACTTTGACGATGTTGCCAATCGCTTCTTTTGGTGCTTTAAAATTCACAAGCTTGCTTTTACTTGTATATCCGGCTAGGATTTCAGGGTTGTTTTTACTTTCACCCTCTACTAATACTTCGACAGTCTGCCCTTCGTATTCCTTCATTTTTTTCGCAGAAATTTCATTCACTAGTGCATTCAGGCGCTGAAGGCGTTCTTTTTTCACATGCATTGGCACGTTGTCTTGCATTTTCGCTGCTGGTGTTCCTTCTCTTGGAGAGTAAATGAACGTATATGCCGCATCAAACTCAACCTCGCGATAGAGGGAAAGTGTTTCTTCAAACTGCTCATCTGTCTCATTTGGGAACCCAACAATAATATCCGTTGTTAATGAAGCATTTGGCATCGCTTCTTTGATTTTGCGCACAAGATCAAGGTAACGCTCACGGTCATATTTTCTCGCCATAAGTTTCAAGACAGAAGAACTGCCGGATTGAACTGGCAAATGAATATGATCGAGAAGGTTCCCGCCCTTAGCAAGCACTTCAATTAAGTGATCGTCGAAGTCACGCGGGTGGCTTGTTGTAAAACGGATACGCGGAATATCGATTTTACGCAGCTCATCCATCAAGTGTCCAAGACCATATTCCATGTCTTCAAAATCTTTTCCATACGCATTCACGTTTTGACCCAGAAGGGTAATTTCCTTATATCCTTCTGCCGCTAAACGTCTGACCTCTTGAATAATTTCATCAGGACGGCGGCTTCTTTCTTTACCGCGTGTGTAAGGGACGATACAGTATGTACAGAATTTATCACAACCGTACATAATATTCACCCAGCCCTTAATTTTTCCTTGGCGGGCTCTCGGAAGGTTTTCAATGACATCGCCTTCTTTTGACCAAACCTCAATGACCATTTCTTTTGAAAGATAGCATTCAGATAACAGCTCTGGCAGGCGGTGAATGTTATGTGTACCGAAAATCAAATCAACAAATGAATGTTTCTTCAAAATACGGTTGACGACAGATTCCTCTTGCGACATACATCCGCAGACACCTAAAATTAAATCTGGCTTTTCACGCTTTAATGCTTTTAAATGACCAAGCTCTCCGAACACTTTGTTTTCCGCATTCTCACGAATTGCACAAGTGTTTAATAAGATAACATTTGCATCTTCCGTTGAGTTTGTCGGTTCATAACCAAGCGCCATAAAAATACCAGCCATCACTTCTGTGTCATGCTCATTCATTTGACAGCCATATGTGCGAATATAAAACTTGCGCCCGTTTCCTAACCCTTGAAAACGCTCGTCAATTTGAAATTGATTGTATTCGACTTCTTCTTTACCCCGTTTTTTTGCATCTTTTAAGGAAGGCGGAATGTACACAGCTTCAAAATACTGGCTGTAGTCCTTCTCGGATTTTTTGTCCGATGAACTTACTTGTCCGCTCGCTTTTCTCTGCTCTTCATTCATGAATTTGTACTCCTTTCAAACCAAGCTCCACCCTACAGTATAGACTATTTTGTCGTGAATTGAAAATAAATTCATACGTGCCACCACATTTCAATCCACACGAATTTTGCATGAATATTGAGTAGGTTTCAGATGTAGATCGTCTTTACCTAAAGGGTTTTGTATTTCTTTGACAATCTTCATCTGCTGTGTACCGACACTCTCAACTAAAGTAATTACATATGATTCTTTTTCCTCTTCTGCTACCATTCTTTCTTGTTCAGATAAGAAGAATGGAAAGTCATGGTGAGTCAGTTTAGATCCTTTTACTTCTATAAGCTTCTCTTTTCCATCGGGGTAATAAGATTTAATATCAAATCCATGACCATCTTCCGTTTCAGCTACCCAATCGACAGCTTCCGCTAATTGTTCCCGTCCCACTGCTTTTAATTGCTCTACTTCCTTATGATAAACAAATTTCTCTGCTATTCTACCTGTCTCTTCGTTTTGCTTTGCTCTTTCTTCTCTTAATTGTTTATAAACATCTCTATGAATGATTCTTTTTCTTTTATACTTGTTCTGATCTTCCAATTTTGGGGTAAGGTCCTGATCCAAATATATTTCGTAAACAAAATCATAAAAAAACTCATTTAAAGAATTGATATCTTGTATTAATTGGTAATAGTCAAAATGATCAATATTATACTTTTTAAAGACCAATGAGCTTGCTGCATATTTTTTAGGTCTTAATGATTTACCCAAATGAAAATCACCTATATGAAAGCCCTCTAGTCTTTTATGTTGCTTTAATTCCAGCTGTAGCCTTTGCCTCCAAATGGCTGCCTCTTCCTTAATTTCAGATAAAGATAAATTTTCAGTTCCAGTTTCAATTGTTAAATAAAAATCTTCCCCGTTCTCAGCGAATAAAATAACAATAAATATACCTTTTTGTGTCGTTGTTTTTTGGGAATTAGGACTTGTCGTTAATCTCTTGTCTAACAGTGCAATCCAAAAACATTCTGCAACTTTTCCATTTCCTGTAGATGCTTTAATATCGATCCTGTCCAAATTCCTCATATGACGTTTTTCTAATTCATAACGAATGTTGTTTGGGATCTCTTTATTAAACATGTTGTGAAAAGGGTGATTCTTATCTGTTCTCCCTTTGTTCTTATAATCTAAAAATTGCTCACAAAAATTTTTTTTATTAAATAACATTTGCCTCACCACTTACCTCAATAGATCTTTTTACATACATTATACATAACAAACGGTAGATTTGATGAAATATGGAAAGAATAGTGCAAAAAAAAGAGAGCCTTCGCTCTCTCAATCAAGTATGTTCAGTTTTTTTGCTTCTTCTTCGATGATCGTCAGTGCACGGTCTAGTTCTTCTTTTGTGTGCTCTGCTGTGATGATGGCTCTAATTCTCGCTTTTCCTTTTGCTACAGTTGGGAAAGCGATGCCTTGGGCAAACACACCTCGGTCTATTAAAGCCTTGGAAAAGCGGAACGTAAGAGCTTCGTCTCCAATCATAATTGGAATAATCGGTGTTTCTGTCGGAGCAACTTGAAACCCAAGGCTGACGACTTTTTCTTTGAAATAGGCGGCGTTTTCCCAGAGCGTGCTAATTCGCTCTGGTTCGTCTAACAGCACTTCGATCGCTTCTTCACACGCTCTAGTCACAGCTGGCGGATGTGAGGTGCTGAATAAAAACGGTCTTGCTTTATGCTTTAAATAATCAATTAAAACGGCTGATCCCGCTACATAGCCGCCGAGCACTCCGACAGCCTTACTAAGTGTCCCAACCTGAATGTGCACTCTGCCGTCGAGTTTAAAATGGTTGACTGTCCCGCGGCCATTTTCACCAAGCACGCCCGAGGCATGTGCATCGTCTACCATCACAAATGCATCATATGCTTCTGCGAGCCTGACAATCTCAGGAAGCGGTGCAATATCTCCATCCATTGAGAATACACCGTCTGTGACGATGAGACGAACGCGGTAATTCATAGATTTCTTTAAAATTTTCTCAAGCTCTTCCATATTGGAATGCCCGTATACCTTTTTATCTGCTTTTGTTAACCGGATGCCGTCAATGATTGAGGCATGATTCAGTTCATCTGAAATCACAATATCATCTTTCGTCAAGATACTTGATAAGACCCCTTGATTGGTCGTAAAGCCTGATTGGAACACAAGGGCTGCCTCTGTCTTTTTAAATGCAGCAAGCTTTTTTTCAAGACGCTCGTGCATCGTCATTGTGCCAGCGATCGTTCGTACAGATCCTGTACCAGCACCGAATTCATCAATGGCCTCTTTTGCCGCTTTCATCAGCCTTGGATGTGAGGTGAGGCCTAAGTAGTTATTTGAGGAGAGCTGTATGACAGATTGTTCATTTAATGTCACAGTAGATGATTGTTTTGAGTCAATCTCTTTCAATGTTTGGTGAGTGCCTTGCTGCTTCATTGTTTCCAGTTCATCTTGTAAATACGTGAATTCTTTCATCATTTCTTCCCCCTTTGATTTGATGGCATCATCAGTACGACCTTTCCACACATCCCATTTCTCATGAGTTCAAATCCCTTTTCGAACTGATCAAATGGCAGTGTATGAGTGACAACTGGCTGGACATCGATGGTCTTCGTTCTTAATAACTCAGATACTTGACGCCACGTCTCAAACATTTTTCTTCCCGTGATCCCTTGCACGGTTAATCCCCTAAAAACAATTTGATTCGTAATGTCAATTGTCACTGGTCGTTCTGGCAAGCTTAGTATATTGAGTTTCCCTCCATTTACACAAGCTTCGAGTGCTTGATTAATGGCAACTGGATGTCCTGACATCTCGCATATCACATCTGCCCCCTCCATCTGCGTGAACTGCTTAATCACCTCAACAGGATCATCTTTTCCAATATCCACGATATGGTCTGCCCCCATTTTTCGGGCAAGATCCAGCCTGTATTCATTTTGATCGACAGCAAACACTTGAACAGCACCGGAAGCTTTCGCGACGGCGATCGCCATTAAACCGATTGGTCCGCAGCCAAAAATCGCCACTGACTTACCTGAAACAGGTGTGTGCAGCACTGTATGAACCGCATTTCCAAGCGGCTCTTGAATAGACGCAAGCTCCACTGGCATTTGAGCTGGATTGTGCCACACATTTTGTTCAGGTACTTTGACATATTCAGCAAAACAGCCGTCAATGTCTACCCCTAAAATTTTCGTTTCACTACACAAATGCTGCTGCCCAGTTAAACACATAGAGCACTGATTACATACAACATGTGTCTCTGCCGATACAAAATCCCCTACTTTTGCTCGAGAGACTTGCCTCCCCGCCTTGACAACTTCCCCTGTAAATTCATGTCCAAAAATGTAGGGCGCTTTAACTCTTCCCTTTGCCCAATCATCCCAGTTATAAATATGCACGTCTGTTCCGCATATTGAAGTGGCTTTCACCTGTATCAATACTTCATGATCATTGATTTCTGGAATCGGCATCTCCATCAACACCGCTCCGTAAGCGCTTTCTTTTTTAACAATCGCTTTCATCGTTCCACACATGACGTACAACCCCTTTGTTAAAAAACTTCTCCCAATGAGATTTTAACACGTCTTATTTTCTTCGTAAATACCACTGTCTACTGGAAAAACACAAATGAACACTCCACATATTTTTTTAGATATTTTTTTAAAAAAGATGTTAAAAACGAAAGGGAACCTCATATGAATATGAAGTTCCCTAGATTAAAGATTTAGTAGTACTTCTTTAAAAATTCTACAATATCACGGTTCATGTGTAACAGATGTTCTTCAGATGGGAAATGTCCCATATCGTACGTCTTAAATGCAATCAAATTTGGAATGATGTCACTAGCTACTTTATTTAATGAACTTTCAGGAAAAAAGATATCCTTTTTTCCTGCTATGATGAAAGTGGGAGAACGATACGATGTTAATTCTTCTTTCGTAGTTAACTTGGGCATTTCTTGTTCAAGTCTAATATATTTAAATATATCACCAATAAGTTTTTTATCCATTTCCCTCATGCTATGATCTGACATTATATCAGTGATTTTATTGAGATATTTTTGTGAAGAAGTTACTTTAAAAAAGACTAAGGGAATTAAAATACGTTGTATCATTTTAAACTTAGAGCCTAAACTTATGCCTGCAGGTGAGACCAAAACAGAACAGTCAATTTTGTCCGGCATAAATGCAGCTAATCTCAAAATAATACCTGCCCCGTATGACGGACCAACAAATGCACTTCGATCGATCTTAAAGTAATCCATTAGTTCTTTGATCCATTGGGCAAAACTATTATCCTTCGCTGACATTCTATTTTCACTGCTATATCCGGGATGTCCAATTGTATCTGGAGCATATATTCTGTATTTGTCTATGAGGGGTAAAAACCATGATAAAGTCATCGGGTTTATACAATTACCACCCTGAAATATAAAAATAGGTTTCCCTTCCGGTGGTCCTGCTATAAGTACATGCGTTTTCCCATAACTTGTATCAACATCAATCTGCTCAACATCAAAATCAAAAGACTTTAGATAATCATCATAATGTTGAGTAATAAGCTTTTTTCCTTCACTTTTATAAATGCTCCGCTTGCCCAAAAAAAGCCCCTCCCTTATAGAAATAAAGTATTATGAATTGAATGATCAATTGTTCAAACGTAGTTCCGTTTACCGAAGTGACAAATGGGTCTAATCATTGGAACGAGCTCAAATTTATTTTTTTATTCACATCATAACAGAGTTACTTCACATAAAAAAGCAAATCCCCTAACAAAAGGAGATTTACTTTTTTCGTCACCGTCTTTTTGAAACGGTAATATATAAGGCTGGCACAATGAGTAGTGTCAAAATTGTAGAGAAAAATACGCCTGATACAATGCAGATTGCCAATGGCTTAAAGAGCGGATCATTACTTAATGCTACAGGCATAAGGGCGACAAGTGCCGTAAATGCGGTTAGTAAAATTGGCCTGATCCTTGCTCTTCCTGCTTCAATGACAGCTGTCTGTTGATCGAATCCTTGTTTACGCCGCTGCTCAATAAATTCGAACAAGACAACGGCATTTCGGACCACGATACCAGCTAATGAGACAATTCCCATTGTTGCCATAAAGCTGAACGGCGTTTGTGTGACAAATAGTCCGATAACAGCTCCAGATATCGCTAAGTAAACCGTTCCTAGAACTAATAGTGGCAGCATCAATGAATTGAACTGGAAAGCGATGGTTACATAAATGAGCAGCAAGACAACTCCAAACAAGAGACTAATTTCAATAAAGAACTGGGATTGATTTTCATTTTCTCCGCCTTGAGAAATAGCTAGATCCTTCGCTGCATCCGTTTTTCCTATTTGATCGACGACTTCTTTCATGTCGCCTTTAAACGACTCTGACGTGCCAGGGTACGCCTTCAGCGTAATGGTCGGGATTCCATTTTCATGTGGAATGCTTTCATACTGCTCTGTTTCTTTTTCTTTTACATATCGGCTAAGTGGCTCTAGTGAAGGCATACCGCCTTCATTTGAATTGACAGGCACTTTTATTTTGTTTAGCTTTAATCCATTTTGATGTGTACCTACATCCTGTTTGACCACTAAGTCGATATCTTTTGTTCCTTGTTTAAAGCTGCCTAATGGCATGCCTTCTGTCACAAGACCGAGCTGTCTGCTGACAAACTGAGCGCTGAGGCCATCCTCTGCCATTCGGTCACGGTTTAGTTCAAAGGAGATCGTTTTTACCGGCTGATTGACATCGTCAGTAATCAAGCTTGCTCCTTTTTCTTTCATTTCACTTGTGAGCGTTTCTTTGACATCAATGAGCTTTGCAAAAGAGTCACCCGCAATGGTTACTGTCACAGGCGCACCAGTTGGGGGTCCTTGAACAATGGTTTTCATAAAGATATCAGCATCTTTAAATTTCTTACGCAACGGCTCTGTCATACGATCGATCAATTGTTTACTCGTCATCTGATCATTGTCTACTCTCACGACAACCTGACCAGTATGATCACTTGCATTTGAGATACTTTCATTAAACAGATTCGGTACACCGCCGCCTGCAAAGATCGCCGTCTCTTCAATACCTTTCTGCTGTTTCATCTCTTGTTCTATTTTCTCTAATGTTTCATTTGTTTTGTCTAATGTTGTTTCACTCGGAAGTGTGACAGTGACAACCACTTCTTTCTTATTCGCTGCAGGGAAAAATTCAAATGGTGTGATGAAAATTAGTAAAAAGGCAAGCGTTGCAACAAGCAAACCACTTAAGCCAATAAGCAGCGGACGCTTCACAATGTTCGTCAGCACGCGGTCTGCATAAAAATTAGCTAATTTTTTTAACGGTTTGCCTAGGAATCCTGGCTCTTTTTGAATTTTCTTGTTCTGTCTTTTTCGGTTCACGGTATATTGATAGACTGGCACTAGAGTCAGAGAAATCACCATAGACGCAAGTACAGTCGTTACGAGGACAGACGGTAATGCTCGTATAAATGAACCGTTTGCACCTGATAGGAAAACAAGCGGCAAGAAAGCAAACACAACTGCAAGTGTGGAAGTCAAAATAGATCCTGCAACTTCTTTGACCCCTGCAATCGTTCCTTTCAGCGGACTTTCATATTTTTTCATCTGCCTTAAAATATTATCGTTGACGACAATGGCATCATCGACAAGTATTCCTAGGGCAATGATAAAGCCGATAATCGAAATCTGATTGAGGTCCACTTGTAAAAATGGCAGTGGAATCGTTCCGATTGTGATTGATAACGGGATGGCAAGTGAAACGATAAACGCACCGCCAATGGTAAGACCAAGTGTGGTGACAACAATAACAGCGATGACCGCAACAATGGCTTCTTTTATCAAATCATTAAAAATGGCATCCACTTCACTTTTTTGTGAATAGTAGTTTACCCACTCGACGCCATTTGGAAGCTCTTTCTCTTTCTCAATAACATCACTGACTTTGTCATACATTTTAGGGATATCAAGCCCTGGTTTGATATTGACTGTAAATGAATAGGCAGGCTTTCCGTTATACGACACAATGTCACTTTTCTCTTTTTCTACTTCTTTTAAGCTGCCAAGCTGACTGATTGTGACCGGCTCCCGGTTTGTTTTGGAGAAGAGCTCAAGCTTTTTCACTTGTTCCAAACGGTCGTAGGTACCTATGGACAGCTTAACCTTCTCACCGCCTGTCCGAATATCACCTAGTGGGGATGTGTCAAACTCCTGATTGATGGCATTTGTGACATCCGTTACATTTAACCCTTCATCCTCTAGTTTGCTTGAATCTAAATTTAATACCGCTTGCTTGTCATTGAATCCTTTGATGACGACACTGTCTACCCCTTTGATGTCCTCAACCTTTTCCTTCAACGCACGCAGCGATTCCTGACTTTTTGCTAAGTCTGCTGATTGACTTGCCACAACCATATAAGAACCAACCGGCACGTTGCCAAACTCATCCTTTACATCAGGCTCCATCACTCCATCAGGAAAGGACGACGCAGTACTTGTGGTTTCGTTCTTAATTTGACTTGCCACCTTTTGAAAGTCGGCTTGATCATCAATTTCAAGCACAATATTTGAAAAACCAATGGCAGAAACAGAGCTCGTTTTCTCTACTCCATTGATATCAGATATGGCTGATTCGAGCTTATTGGTTACATCACTTTCTACCTGTTTTGCATCCGCACCCGGGAAAACGGTGGAAATTGTGACGATATTCGCTTGAAATTCTGGCAGTTCTCGCTTAGGAAGCTGCGTAAATAAATAGCCACCAGCAATGAGAACAATAAAAAATAAAATAAAAACAAGCTTTCCTCTTTTCAAAAAAGCTTCAACCATTATTTCACCTACTTAAATATTTATTTTTGATGAAGTACTTTTAACTTAATCTTAATTTATCATCATGGTGAAAAAATGCAAGCTCTAATATGTAATTTTTATCTATTTCATGAACTGAATATGTTATATAAGAAATGTATAGTGGTAAACAAAAACAACCTGCTTACATGATGTAAGCAGGTTGAAAATAATAAAATTAGAATTATCGTGGCTCAACAATCAATTTGATGGCTGTTCTTTCTTCTCCATCGATAAGAATGTCAGTAAAGGCTGGAATGCATATCAAATCCACTCCGCTTGGTGCAACAAATCCCCTTGCTATGGCTACAGCCTTGACCGCCTGATTCAGCGCTCCAGCGCCGATTGCTTGTATTTCCGCTGCACCGCGTTCACGTAAAACGCCTGCTAATGCTCCTGCTACTGAATTCGGATTTGACTTTGCTGAAACTTTTAAAATTTCCATTTCTGCTCCCCCTTAAATTTACAATGGATAAGTGAGTGTTCATTAGAACAATCTTTGTTAGATGATGCTATTTTTTGAAAATCCATCCCCAAAATGTTTTTCAAAAATAGCAGGCTACCTACCATTTTTACTATATTCACGATAGAGGGCGCATATTCCTTCTTTCTGATTAATATTTTTCTGAAATAAATTTGTGAATATTTATTCAAAGAAAATATGGTCATCATTTATCAAAATTCGATCAATTTTGACAGCTTTTTTCGACTGTTCGTCAATTTCTACGATGACTGCACTTAATGTCGTACGTCCTTCTGCAATCTCAAAACGGACGGGAAGACTTGTCTTAAATCGTTTAATAATCGTCTCCCGATCAACACCTAAAATGCCATCATAAGGTCCTGTCATTCCTACATCTGAAATATAAGCAGTTCCTTTTGGCAAAACGCGGTTATCTGCTGTTTGCACATGTGTATGCGTTCCAACGACACATGATGCACGGCCGTCTGTATACCAGCCCATCGCTAGTTTTTCACTTGTGGCTTCACCATGAAAATCAATAAAAATGAACGGTGTACGTTTGGATGCTTCTGCAATTAACTCGTCTGCTTTTTGAAATGGGCAGTCAAGTGGGGGTAAAAACGTACGTCCTTGCAGGTTGATGACGGCTAATTCTTTTCCTTGTTTTTTTATAAACGTCAAACCTTTACCAGGTGTGCCTTCTGGGAAGTTCGCTGGACGAACCATGTGGGCAGCGTCATCGATGAAATCAAAAATGTCTCTTTTATCCCATGTATGGTTGCCCATTGTGAGTACGTCAGCTCCCGCTTGGAGCAGCTCATGATAGATTTTTTCAGTTATTCCTTTTCCATGAGCAGCATTTTCTCCATTGACAATGGTAAAGTGGGGCTGATATTTTTTCTTTAGTTTTGGTAAGTATTCTTTCAGTGTGTCTCGTCCAGGTGAACCGACAATATCTCCAACAAATAATATTTTCATGCGCTTTGAACCCTTCCTCTTATAAATTGACTTCTTATCAGTGTTGCATATTTACACAAAAAAATAAAGCGGCGCTAAGCGCACCGCTCTATTTTGCATACTCTACTGCGCGAGTTTCCCGAATGACCGTCACTTTAATGTGACCAGGGTAATCGAGCTCGTCCTCAATCCGCTTACGAATATCCCTTGCTAGACGGTGAGCTTCAAGATCATTAATTGAATCCGGCTTCACCATAATACGTACTTCACGTCCAGCCTGTATCGCAAACGATTTTTCAACACCTTCATAAGATTCAGAGATATCTTCTAATTTCTCAAGTCTCCGAATGTAATTTTCAAGCGTCTCACTTCTTGCACCAGGGCGTGCTGCAGATAATGCATCTGCTGCCGCAACAAGAACAGCGATAATAGATGTCGGTTCTTGGTCACCGTGGTGAGAGGCAATACTGTTGATGACAACAGGATGCTCTTTATATTTCGTCGCAAGCTCAACGCCAATTTCTACGTGGCTTCCTTCTACTTCATGATCAATGGCTTTTCCAATGTCATGCAGAAGACCTGCTCGTTTTGCAAGCTTTGCATCTTCTCCAAGCTCTGAAGCCATGAGACCTGCAAGATGTGCAACCTCAATTGAATGCTTCAGGACATTTTGTCCATAACTTGTACGGAATTTTAAGCGACCGAGAATTTTGATGAGATCCGGATGCAGACCGTGAACTCCGACTTCGAATGTCGTTTGCTCACCCATCTCACGGATATAATCATCGACTTCACGGCGTGATTTTTCCACCATTTCTTCAATTCGTGCAGGATGAATGCGGCCATCCTGGACTAGCTTGTCCAGAGCTATCCTCGCTGTTTCACGTCTAATCGGATCAAAGCCCGATAGAATAACAGCTTCAGGTGTATCATCTATGATCAAGTCAATACCTGTTAACGTTTCTAACGTACGGATATTTCGTCCTTCACGTCCGATAATACGACCTTTCATCTCATCATTTGGAAGATTGACTACAGATACCGTCGTTTCAGCTACATGATCAGCTGCACAACGCTGTAACGCAAGTGAAAGAATGTTTTTCGCCTTTTTATCAGCCTCTTCTTTCGCTCGGTTTTCAGATTCTTTCGTCATGACTGCAATGTCGTGGGAAAGCTCATTTTCAACTTGATCCAGAATGATTTGTTTCGCTTCATCTCGAGTTAAACTTGAAATACGTTCCAACTCGGCTTTCTGCAAACGAATCATATCATCCACTTTGCTTTCCATCTCTTCAATATGTTGTTGTCGTTCATTCAGAGAATGATCTCTCTTCTCCAACAGGGACTCCCGTTTATCTAAAGATTCATCTTTGCGATCAAGATTTTCCTCTTTTTGAAGTAAACGGTTTTCTTGTCTTTGAAGCTCATTACGTCTTTCACGAACTTCTTGCTCCGCCTCTACTCGAAAGGAATGAATTTCATCTTTCGCTTCCAAGAGCGCTTCTTTCTTCAATGCTTCCGCATCACGCTTTGCATCCTCAACAATTTGTTCGGCCATGTTTCTTGCGCCGGATATTTTTGCTTCTGCAATGGTTTTACGAACAAAGTAGCCAACAACTAAACAGATTAGGCTCAGCAAAATGGAGATGATCGTAAACATCGTAGGCGACATATTTTCACCTCCTCTTGCTATGAACTTGGTTTTACAAATAAAGTGTCGGCATGTACATTGTTTTGAGTCTCAACATACAGGGCCTTCACAGGGAATGAGATCCTCACTGCCCTTGTCAAGTTTAAATTAGTTATCAATCATGTTAAGAAAAACAAGTGATACATTTCCATTGTAATTGTGTCGGAAATACTTGTCAAGCTAGTCAGACTGAGGCGTAAGTCGTTATTTCAAGCAAAGTCAGAACTTTTGACCTGCTAGCTGTCATGTAAATGTAAAAAAAAGACGCTTTTCAGCGTCTTTTAGTCTTTAAATTTCCAATTCCTCTTGACCTTCTTCTTCTTCAGCTGCTTTCACTCCGTTTGTATCCAAACCATAGTGCTCTCTAATTTGTTCTTGAATCATGAGAAGAATATCTTTGTTTTCTTTAAGGAACTGTTTCGCATTTTCACGGCCTTGTCCAAGACGTTCCTCTTGGTAAGAATACCAAGCACCGCTCTTTTGTACGATATCTAGTTCGCTTCCAAGGTCGATGATTTCGCCCTCTTTTGAGATTCCTTCACCGTACATAATGTCTACTTCTGCAATACGGAATGGCGGTGCTACTTTGTTTTTCACTACTTTAATTCTCGTTTTATTCCCCATAATGTCATTGCCCTGCTTCAGCTGTTCAGCACGGCGCACTTCTAAACGAACAGATGAATAGAACTTCAGCGCACGTCCACCTGGCGTTGTTTCAGGGTTACCGAACATGACCCCAACTTTTTCACGAATTTGGTTAATAAAGATGGCAATGGTTTTTGATTTATTAATGGCACCAGATAGTTTACGAAGTGCTTGGGACATCAAGCGTGCTTGTAGACCAACGTGTGAATCACCCATGTCTCCTTCAATCTCTGCTTTTGGTACAAGAGCAGCTACTGAGTCAATAACAACAATATCAACTGCACCACTACGGACAAGAGCTTCTGCAATTTCAAGTGCTTGTTCTCCTGTATCAGGCTGAGAAAGTAACAGCTCATCAATATTGACACCTAGTTTTTGAGCGTAAACTGGATCGAGCGCATGCTCTGCATCGATAAATGCAGCTTGTCCTCCCTGCTGCTGAACCTCAGCAATGGCATGAAGTGCTACTGTCGTTTTACCAGAACTCTCTGGACCATATACTTCAATAATACGACCGCGAGGATATCCACCTATTCCTAGTGCAGTATCAAGTGCTAACGAACCACTCGGTACTGTTGAAATACGTGTATCTGTTTGCTCTCCTAGTTTCATAATAGAGCCTTTACCAAACTGCTTTTCTATTTGTTTAAGAGCCATATCTAAGGCTGCTTGACGATCACTCATTCTATTGTTTCCTCCTTTATCAATTCCACTATCTATACTATACCTTGTTTTACGTCATTTGCCAAGAAAAAAACGAACACATATTCGATTTTTTCTTGGCAGATTTTTAAGAAAAGAGTGATTTCTAGTAGAAAAAACACTCTTTTATAAAGGAGTAAACCTAACAAAAAACAAAATTAACTTTCTTTTAATAAATTGAGCAAGTGATGCAGACCGTATTTCACAGCGCGCTTGCGAATGCCCGACCGGCTTCCTGTAAACATCCATTCAAACACGTCAGTATGGTCTTTCGTAGATAGCCCGATGAACACTTTCCCGACAGGCTGTCCCTCGTGGGTATCAGGGCCTGCTACACCCGTAAAGCTAATGCCAATATCACTTCCCGTAAGCTTTCTAGCACCTTCAGCAAGCTCTAAAGCACACTCTTTGCTGACAGCACCATGAGAAGACAATGTTTCTTCCCGGCAGCCAAGTACCTGCTGTTTGACTTTGTTTGTATAACAAACGATACTGCCGCTTAAAATCGACGATGCACCTTCAAGATCTGTCAGCCATTCAGAAAACATTCCGCCTGTCAGGCTCTCAGCCGCTGCCACTGTTTTCCCGTGTTCGTGCAAGGCCTTTGAAGCTTCACGGACAAGTGAGGTATCACCATAACCGTAGAAGTACTCTCCTACCCGTGCTAAAATTTTCGCTTCTGTTTCTTTTAACAGACGCTCCGTTTCTTTTTCATCCTCATGCTTGGCCGTGAGCCTAAGTGTTACTTCACCGTCAGATGCAAGAGGTGCAATCGTTGGGTTTGTTTGAGCATCAATTAAATCTTCTAGGTCTGTTTCAAGCTGTGATTCACCGATTCCGAAGAAGCGAAGAACAACAGACACGATTTTTTCCTTTAAACCCAGTTTCTCAGATATCAGCGGTTTCGCCTCGTTCTCAAACATCGGATGCAGTTCACTTGGCGGGCCAGGAAGCAGCATATAAAACGTATCGTTTTCTTGAATAAACATACCTGGGGCCATCCCAAACCGATTCACGAGCACATCAGAACCTTCTAGAACGAGCGCCTGCTTCCGGTTATTCGGTGACATGTCTCGTCCAGTCTTTCGAAAGTATTCTTGAATGGATTCAAACGCTTCTTCATTTAGCACGAGCTCTTTTCCGAGCGTACTCGCAATGGTTTCTTTTGTTAAATCATCTTTCGTTGGTCCAAGACCACCTGAGAAGATAATAAAATTCGATCTTTCCTGCGCCACTTGAATGGCGCTTTTTAAACGCTCTGGATTGTCACCAACTGCTGTATGGTAATAAACATTCACACCAATTTCAGCTAGCTGTTTGCTGATGAATTGTGCATTCGTATTCGTAATTTGCCCTAGCAAAAGTTCGGAACCGACTGCAATAATTTCTGCTTTTCTCTCTGACTTCAAAGCGTACACGTCCTTTTTAGTTAGAATTCTTTAAAGCTTCCCAGTTTTTCACAAAGTAATCCCAGCCTGACACAACAGTGAAGAACACTGCTACCCACATCGCAAGGTCACCAAACGGGAATGATACAAGTTCAAACGGAAGGTTATGCAAGAGAAGGGCTGAAATCGCAATGATTTGCGCCCATGTTTTCACTTTACCAAGCATATTAGCTGCTACCACTTCACCGCCTCCGGCTAGTACAAGCCTTAGTCCAGTTACAGCAAATTCACGGCTAATGATCACAATCGCCATCCATGCCGGCGTGAGGTTGTACTGAACAAGTATAATTAAAGCAGCTGAAACAAGCAATTTATCTGCAAGCGGATCTAAAAATTTACCAAAATTCGTCACTAAGTTCAGTTTACGCGCATAGTACCCATCAATCCAGTCCGTTGTCGAAGCGACAATAAACAGGATTGCTCCAACAAGATGCGTCACTTCGATGCTGACGTGACCAAAACGCGCAACGCCCCAATCTAAAGGTGCAAGCATAATAATCATAAAAACAGGGATCAAGGCGATCCTAGAAAGAGTTATTTTATTCGGTAAGTTAAACATGAATTTCAATCCTCCAATAAGCCATTTTTTTATGTATATATAATAGTAGGAACAAAAGAAAAGTCATCT
This sequence comes from Bacillus sp. MM09(2025), assembly GCF_050496725.1. NCBI lineage: Bacteria > Bacillati > Bacillota > Bacilli > Caryophanales > Bacillaceae > Bacillus > Bacillus sp. MM09(2025). The sequence continues at coordinate 450,313 of NZ_JBNWEN010000001.1, read as the reverse complement.
ACTTGCTTAAGATGACTTTTCCTTTCCTTTATTCACAATCACAATGTTTTGTGTCATGGTGTTCTTAGGGTCTAATTCGTACTTTAGCGTCTCGTCATTCACCTTAATATCAATTCCAGTCGCATTGCCTAGACGGATATCGACCTGAGAGAGCTCAGACAGGTCTGTTTTAAACGATTCACCATCTTTTAGTTCACCCATTTTCAGCACTTTTCCAGATTCGTCTCTGACGCGCAGCCATGAAGCTTTTGTAGCAGAAATGGTTAACTCCATCTCATCTGCGCCTGACGCTTCATACGTTGTCGTTGAGCCTTCTGTATTCACTGCCTTCAAAGAGACCGTTTCATCGTCTTTGGATGAATCCTTTGATGAGTCATCTTTTTTAGATGATTTTTCTTGATCATCTGACGGAGCTTTTTCTTTTTTCTTTTGATCTTTTGCAAGAGATGAATCCTCAGATACTTCATACTTAGATTCTGACTTCTGAGGAGCCGTCTGGTTGTTCTTCTGTCCGCTATCATGATTGACCGCCTGCACGATGACATAAATGATCGCGATGACCACAAGGACGCCTCCAATAATCAAAATGGTCGGCAGCAGCTCAAGCACCTTCGAGGCAGGCTTTGGCAGCTCTCTTTGTGGCTTAATATTTGATAATTTATCAGATACTTCATCGTTATACGTGCTCGGCACATCTTTACGAAATTCTTCGAACAATTGTTCAGGATTTAGTCCAACGGCTTCGGCATATTGTTTAATAAACGCTCTGACGTAAAATTTACCTGGAATAATATCATAGTTTCCTTGTTCGATTGCTAGCAAGTAGCGCTTTTGGATTTTGGTCACCGTCTGAAGATCCTCCAGCGACATCCCTTTTTCCTCTCTGGTCTCAATGAGCCGTTTTCCCAATTCAGTCAAAACAAACACCTACCATTACCATATTAAAAATCGAAGCCAGAAAAACCAGAATGATCAAACACTTGTGGTTCTTCAGCGTGTTCATATGTAATCTCTTCGTCTGCACTATTACGCAATTCAATGATATAGTCGAAATCATCCATTGTATATTCTGAATTTTGAATAAAAATGTCTGGATGCTCAACTACTTTTGTTGCCGGCAGTCTCATAATTTCTCTTAAAAGCTGCAAGTGTTTCTCAGAACCTCTTCGCGTCGACACAATCCCATCAATAATAAAGACGTTATCTGGGCTGTATTCATCCGCAATCAGCTGACTTCGGATCGTCTGTTTCAAAAGAGTGGACGATACAAAAAGCCATCTCTTGCTGGCACATACACTTGAAGCCACAATTGATTCTGTTTTTCCGACACGCGGCATCCCGCGAATCCCAATCAATTTATGTCCTTCTTTTTTAAATAGTTCTGCCATAAAATCAACAAGAAGACCAAGCTCGTCCCTTTCAAAGCGGAACGTCTTTTTGTCATCTGCATCACGCTGAATATATCTGCCGTGACGAACCGCTAAGCGGTCACGTAGTTTTGGCTGTCTTAATTTCGTTACTTTTATCGTTTCCATTGTATTTAAAATTGATTCAAGGCGCTTAATTTGATCTGTATGGTCACAGCGCAGAAGCATTCCGCGTCTTGATACATCAACACCATTAATTGTCACAATATTAATTGAAAGCATCCCCATTAGAGATGAAATGTCTCCTAAAAGTCCGGGACGGTTTACCTGTATCTCATATTCAAAATACCATTCGAGCTTTGCCAAATGATATTACCCCCTTCATTGTGGCAAATTTTTACCTTCCTATATCATAAAGCATTTTCACATTTTTAGAAAGCACAATGTTGTGAAACAGTTAAAATAAAAAGAGAGGCACAAACGACCCCTCTTTTTGTTTAGTGCGAGCTATTATTTTCAACCAATTTGACCATCATATTGGCAATTGCGCGCTGCTCATCTTCTGATGCAACGCTCCAAAGGTCAGCAAGTACTCTTTCTTGCTCGTTCTTTGCTTCAACTTCGTTAGCTAAATATCCGCCAATTTCATACGCAAGGTTATTGATGGTATCATCTTTTAAGCCTTTATCCTGCGCATGATTTAAACGGTCACCTAAAAAGTTTTTCCAATGGTCCCAGTTCTCAAGTACTGACATGTCGATTCCTCCATTCGAAAAGATGAATTACAGCCATAGCTTTTGTCATGGAGTGATGAATTATACACGTTTTTTAACAGTACCAGCCGCCATTAACGGATAAAACTTGACCTGTCATATAACTTGACTGCTTTGAGGCGAGAAACCAAATGACATCAGCAATCTCCTCAGGTGATGCAAGCCGGCCAAGCGGGATTTCTTCCTCCAGCATGTCAATATCTTCTTGTGTGAAGCTTTTCATCATGTCTGTATGGACGGCACCTGGTGAAACAGCATTTGCTCTAATTCCACTTGGGGCAAGCTCTTTTGCCAGACCTTTAATAAACGCATTTTGCGCGCCCTTCACCATGCTGTACAGCACTTCACACGATGCCCCTGTTTCTCCCCATATCGAGCTTACCGCAACAATATGACCTGCTTTTTTTTGAATCATGGCTGGCAATAGGTGTTGGGTGAGCTCATATGGACTTGTGACATGAAGCTGCACCATACTGGCTAATACGTCTTTTTCTGTATCTGTCACTAATCCGACATGACTCTTACCGCTATTTAATACAAGAATATCTGGAGATACGGGCAGACGGCTGACGAGCTCATCTGCTCCGCCCGTTTTAGCTAAATCCGCTTGAACGACATGCGTCTGAATATGACATGTTTCTTTCAGTTGAGCAGCAAGCTGCACGGCTGCCTGTTCATTTTTGTGATAATGGAGCATCACGTGGCAGCCTTCCTGGGCAAGCCTTTTGGCTGCAGCCTGCCCAATCCCGCCACTGGCACCTGTTATCAGCGCCCAACGACTCATCACATGGATTCCTACTTTCTATTTAAAATATCTATTCTTTCCGTTTAAATGGGAACCAGTTCGCTGATCCGAACAATTTCACCATCACAGGTACGAACAATGGTAGCACAACGAGTGCGTACAGCAAAAGCCCTGTGAGGACAAGTGTTGCAATCTGCAAGAGAGACAGCACTCCTGAAGGAAGCATGGCTGCAAATGTTCCTGCCAAAATAACAGCAGCAGACATAATGACAGAGCCCATATTCTTCATTGATTCAGTCATCGCAAACTGAATGTCTTTTGTTTTGTATTCATTGAACCGCTCCATTAAGAAAATCGAATAATCGACTCCGAGCGCCATTAATATGACAAATCCAAAGAATGGAACCGCCCAGTTAATGCCCGGATATCCAAAGAAATGGGTGAAAATAAATTCTGTTACACCAATCGCAGTGAAGTACGTCAAAATCAACGATCCAACTAAGTAAAGCGGCATAACAAGAGAACGGAACAGAATCACGAGTATCAGGAAAATACCGATCATCATGTAAAGAACTGTCTTATTGAAGTCTTGGTCTGACAGCTGTTTTAAATCAGCGTTCATACTTGATACACCAGATACGCCAAATGAAACATCTTTTAGATTTGTTTCAGGAAGTGCACGTTTTACCGAAGCTTCTACTTGTTTAATCGTTTTCATGGCGTCGTTCCCATATGGATTGTTTTCTAAAATGACGTCAATCTTTGTCATCTTGCGGTCATCCGACATATAGGAATCGAACACTTGCTTGAATGCTTTATTTTTCAGGACATCTTTTGGAATAAACCAACCAGCCATGTCTTGATCTGGTGCATTTTTTAGTTCGTCTAAGTAGTCTCCTGCGCCCATTAATCCGCTTGAAATCTTCTCCAAGCCATCGACGCTTTTGTTCAGTCCATCTGTCAGTTTGGTTAGGTCATCACCAAAGCCGCCAATCTTTTCTTTCATTTGTTTTTGACCATCAATCACTTGCCCGGCACCATTTGCAAGCTTTGGCATATTATCAGCTATTTGCCCTTGACCTTTAGACGTTTTATCCAATCCTGTTTCAATTGCATCTAAGCCAGCAATGAGTTCATCGATTTGACTCGTCAAAACTTTTTGCTGCTCTGAAGCTTTTGCGATGAAGGCATCCGCTGCTTCAAGCTGTTTTCTAGCTTCTTTCGCTTGTTTGGCATAGCTGTCTGCCTGCTTCGCCCCTTCTTGCAAGGTCGTAGAAAGTTCATTATATGAAGCTTTGATGGCTTGATACGATTGATTTTCTTTCACCTGCGGAATTTGTTTTTCAAGTGTACTAAATTGTTTATTTGCTTGTGTGATTAATGCTTTTACGTCTGCTGCGGCAGAGGATGACGTATCCACCTGCGCCAATGCTGCTTTTAATTCTTTGGAGATGCTTTTATACAGCGACACTTGCTGATTCACTTGTGCGACTTGAGCCGTTAATTCCTTTTTCGCACCTTTAATTTTCTCTTTAATCTGTGCAACACCGTTTTTGTTTTGATCGATTCCGCTTTGTAAATCTCTTAACGATTTTTCGACGTTTTGAATGCCTGTTTGCACTGATTCTGTACCAGAAATCAATTTGTTAATGCCTTTTCCAGATGATTTGATTTGCGGCGTTTGATCCTCAATGGATTGGCTCATTGTCGTCAGTGCATCTTGGATTTTTTTCAAGCCTTCATTACTTTTATCAAGTCCGGTATTCAGTTCTTTTGCTTGTGATTTCACGTATAGATCACTCAGCCCTTTACCGACAGGACGTGTCGCACTTCTTACTTTACTTACGCCATCTGTTTGTTCAATTGCACGGCTGAGTTTTTCAACAGCAATCAGTCCTTTATTGTTGTCTAACAGATCAGCTGATTTCACAACAATCGTTGCAGGTAGAGCTTCTCCTGGTCCAAATTTGTCAGAAATCGTATTGAATGCATTGACTGATACATATTTATTACCAATTTCATCTAAGCTGTTATAAGAAAGCGATCCTTTATACATAAGAATGGGCGGAAGCGTAATGATTCCTACGATTAATAAACTAAAAAGTGGTTTTTTAAATGAAAAGCGACCTGCTGTTTCCCACATTTTTGACTGCGGATGAGCAATATCACCTTTAATCGGCCAAAATAGCACTTTTCCTAAAACCGCCATAAAGAAAGGAACAATTGTGAGAAGCGCCACAATGAGCACAGCGACACCAACTGCTACTGCAACAGCTGATTTATAGAGCTGGAATTGTGCCAGGCCAATACATGTAAAACCGATGAGCACAGCGATCCCGCTGAATAAAACAGTCTTTCCTGCTGTTTTATACGTAATGAGAATCGCCTCAATTTTATCTTTACCGTGTGCGATCTCTTCTTTAAAGCGGCTGAGAAGCAGAATGCAGTAGTCCGTTCCTATACCAAACATGATCGCGACCATGAAGATTTGAGTAAAGGTCGAGAGCGGGAAGTCGAGATATTTAACTAAATAAGCCACGATGGATTGACTCACCAAGTAAGATAGAGCTACTGCGACTAACGGAACGAAAGGTGCCACAGCTGATCTAAAGACAAGGACTAGGACGATGAGAATAAACCCAATCGTAATGAACTCTGTTTTCTTTAGACCCTCTTGTGAGCTTGTGATCACGTCATCATCAATTAACGGCTGTCCTGTCATTTCATATGTCAGATTTAAGCTCTTCAGTTTTTCACTGACTCTTTCTTTAAAATCAGAAGCTTTGATTTTGTTTGAGTCATATGTAACTGGAACAAGAAGCGTCGTTCGATCTTTAGAGAGCATCTGTTTTTTGATATCTTTATTGGCGTCAAAATACGAAGTGATGTCCTCGACATGTAGATCTTGATCCTTTTCTAAAATCTCCATTGCTTTTTTTAAAGTTGTTTCTCTTTCTTTGACGATGTTCTTTTCTTGAAAGACAATGACAATTGATTTTTCTGTATCACCGTTTTCAGACATTTTCTTTAATAACTGATTTGCATATGAGGACGGATAGCCGTCAGGTACTGAAATTTGTCCTTTTTCTTTTGTTAATTGCGCCATATTAGGAGCGGTGATGAGTAACACTGCTGCTAATACGACCCATAAAATCGTGATCAGCCATCTACCCTTTATGATTGCTCTCATTAGTACTTTGTGCCTCCTCTTCGATGATTACTTGATAGATCTTTTCATATGTTTGAATAAATGATTCCATTTCTTTTTCTTCCAGTTTTTCAAAATAAGATCGAACTAAATCCTGAAGCTGTTTTTCCATTCGGCTGACCACATCTTTGCCCTCTGGCGTAACGTACAGGTGAACATTTCTTCGATCGGCTTGATCATGCTCGCGGACAATATAGTTTTTTGTAAAAAGACGATTGGTCATGGAAGTTACCGCACTTTTGTTCACATTGCATACATTTGCAAGGTCAGTTGACGTACATCCAGGATGTAAATTGATGTATCGAAGTGAGTAATACTGATCAAGTGTCAGCTCTTTATCAAGCTTTTCCGTGATCATACTAGATACTTTTTTTTCCATCATGAGATAGACGTCTGCATATCTCTGAATGAGCTGTGCAATTTTATTTTGTTCCATACGTTGCTCCTTTTTAGTTTAAGTGTTTAACTATTAAAGAGTTTAACTAATGAACAAAATGATTGTCAATGAAAATCCTCACAAATCACAGGCTTTTATTTATTAGACATAAAAAAGACAAACTCTTTTATCTGAGTTTGCCTTTTTTAATTATTTTGTTTTAGGGACAACTTTGAAAACGGACATCCGTTCTTCATCAATTTCTTCTTCTAAAATTTGCTGAATGTCGGTTAATTGGATCTGTTCCAGCATAGTCACGACATCAAATAAGCTCATGTCTAAAAATGCATATCGGGTGAATTGGTTCGCAATGTATTCAGGAGAATTCATGGCTTTTAAAAAGCTGCCTATTTTCTTCTTGCGCGCGAGCTCAATTTTCTCTTCTGAGATTAAGTTCTTTGCTTGAAGAAGGGTTTCTTTTAATACTTTCGCCAGTTGATCTGGATCATTTGTGTCTCCGCCAACTGACGTGAAGCCAAAGCCGCCTTCTTCCGTATAATCGTAGCTGAAGGTCTCATCAATTAAGCCTTTTTCATACATCTGTTCATATTGTAAGGAGCTTTTACCAAACAATGTCTCTAAAATGAGATTCATTCCGAGCTCATGTTTTAACAGTTCATTGCCTTTTTTATGAGGATTCTTTGTTTTTAATCCAAACATACATTTCGAGCCTTGTACGTTCATTGGAAGTTCGTATTCTTTTCGGTACACACCTTCAGGCTCATTGATGTCTTTTCGTTTGATCTCTGGCTGGTCTGTAAATGGCTTTTTCGCCTGATTCGCTCGAACTTGATCTAATATTTGCTTCGGATCAACGGGACCGACAACAAATAGAAGCATATTGCTTGGGTGATAGAACGTTTCATAGCATTCATACAAATGATCTTTTGTAATCGGAGCGATGCTTTCTACTGTTCCAGCTATATCAATTCTCACAGGATGCTCTTGATATAGATTTTCAATCAGACCAAAGAATAAACGCCAGTCGGGATTGTCATCATACATGTTAATCTCTTGACCAATGATTCCCTTTTCTTTTTCGACCGTTTTTTCAGTAAAATAAGGTTCTTGCACAAAATCAATGAGTGTCTCAAGGTTTTGTTCAACATTTGAGGTGCTTGAGAATAAGTAAGCTGTTCTCGTAAATGTCGTAAAAGCATTTGCGGATGCTCCTTGTTTACTAAATGTATGAAATACGTCTCCATCTTCTTTTTCAAACAGTTTATGCTCTAAGAAATGGGCAATTCCATCAGGCACTCGGATCATGTCTTCTTTGCCAAGCGGCACAAATTCATTGTCGACAGAGCCGTATTTTGTTGTAAAGGTTGCATAGGTTTTGTTAAACCCTTGCTTTGGGAGCACATAGACGTCAAGTCCGCTCTCCATTTTTTCGTGATAGACCGTTTCTTGGAGCTGGTCGAATTGAATTGTTTTCACTGTCATGAAGCACCCTCCGTTCCTTTAAGAAAATAGGTCGTATCCCATTCGATTTTCTGACCCACTTTGATGATGTCCTCTTTTGTCACTCGGTCAAGTGCTTCTAAAAAGGAATCAAGCGTTTCCCCTGTTGGCACAACGGCATGCTGATACAGGTATTCTGCTGTCCCATAAGATGTATCGATCGTTTCAAGCAGCTGATTTTTGACCACAGCTTTAGTTTGGTCAATCGCTTCATCTGAAAAATCACCTTTTTGCATCGCTTCAAATTGTTCTTTAATGATGTCTACTGCCTGCTGATAGTTGCCGACTTCAATCCCTGACATGACCATCATCAAGCCTTTAAAGCTCTCAAGTCTAGACACAGCATAGTACGCAAGACTTGCTTTTTCCCGAACATTGATGAATAGCTTCGAATGCGAGAAGCCGCCGAATATGCCATTAAACAAATGCAAAGCCGGATAATCGTCATCTGCAATCGTCGTATGCGTGCGAAAGCCGATATTCAGCTTGCCTTGTTTCACGTCCTCTTCGTCGATGACTTCTTTTGCTTCTCTTTGCGTGCTTGCCGATTCAGCATGTTGTTTGACCGGTTCTCTATCACTTGTTTTGAAGTATTGAGAGACCATTCGGCTGATGTCTTGTTCGTCTACATCTCCCACAACATAAAGATCAAGCTGATTTGTTTGAAGCGCATGCTTATATGCTTCAAACAGCGAATGAGCTGTGATCGTTTCGATATCTTCCATTTCTCCATTAACGTGCAGCGCATACGGTTCACCTTTGCACATTTCCTGCACAAGCCTTAAGTTCGAGTAACGCATTTTATCATCATACACTGCTTGAATTCGCTGTTTTAAAGTGCGCTTTTCTTGATCTACATATAATTGACTAAAGGCTCCATCTTCAACATAAGGATGGAATAGTAGATCAGATAGTAAGGCAATCCCTTTTTCTAGTAAAGGGGTTTGATCCTTTAAATATTTTTCATTCGCCATTTCCAGGCGGAAGGTAATGATGTGATTCTCCCCTTTTTTCGCCATGTCTGCCGAAACAGTTGCACCATAAAGCTCATCAAAATAAGCACGTAATTCTCCTGTTTTCGGCATTTTCTCTGTTCCTCTTAACAGCACATGCGGGAAAAGTGAACGCATGGTGACGTCATCTTTCGATAGAGGCGCAAGCATTTTAAAAAGGATTGTGACCGTTTTAAATTTTTCTGTTTTAACAATATGAGTATGAAGACCAGGTGTGTCTAGTGTCTTCTCTTGTAAGTACGTCATGAGAAACCTCCTTTGTTCATCCTATTTATTATGTATTAGAACATAGCTGATATATACGTAAAACAGCCATTTAATAGACATTATATCAATCAGAGGAAAGGATAGGAAATAAAAACGCCTCTGCTATCAGCAGAGACGCCGGCCGTTATTTCATTCTAAAAGGCCACCAATTCCATTTACCGAAAATACGAACCATAACTGGGATAAAGAGCGGTAATACAACAAAAGCATATAATAAAAGCCCAATGAGTATGACCGTTGCAATTTCAACAAGTGATAATACACCGGACGGCAGCATAGCGGCGAAGGTTCCCGCTAATATCGCGACTGCTGAAATAATGACAGAACCCATATTTCTCATCGCTGATATCATGGATGCTTGCACATGTTCTCCCTTCCATTCATTAAAGCGATCCATTAGGAAGATCGAATAATCAATGCCAAGGGTGACAAGAATGACAAAGCTGAAAAATGGGACAGCCCAGCTGAGACCGTCGTAGCCAAAAAATGTTTTAAAGATCCATTCTGTTAAACCGACGGATGTAAAATACGTTAAAATGAGTGAAAGTGTTAAGTATATCGGCATGACGATTGACCGTAATAATATAATTAAAATGATAAAGATGCCAACTAACATGAAAATGACCGTTCGAATAAAGTCACCGTCAGATGTTTCTTTTAAATCTACATTTAAACTTGAGATACCAGACACACCGTAATTTGCATTCTTTAACCCGCTGACAGGTAAATATTGATCAAGGGTTTCCTCAATTTTTGCAACGCCTTTCATCGCCTCATTGCTGTATGGATTCACATTTAAAATAACTTCTAATGTTGTTAATTTACGATCTGGAGACATATACGTTTGAAAGATTTGTTTAAATTCATGGCGTTTCAGCACTTCTTCTGGAATAAACCAGCCCGTTATTTCTTCATCTGGCGCTTGCTGAAGCTGCTTTAAATAGCCGTCCGCCTCTGTGAAGCCGCTTTTGACCTGCTCAAGCCCTTCAATACTTTCACCTAATCCATCTGTTAATAATGTCAGTTTTGATGAAAGCTGGTTAAATCCTTTTTTGATGGCTTTTTGTCCGCCTGTCAGTTGATCTGCGCCGTCTTCAATTTTAGGCATTTCTTTGATCAATTGTTTTTGTCCTTCATTTGTTTGATCAAGACCGGCATAAATTTGGTCCAGCCCCTCCATGAGCGCTCGCACTTGATGTTTTACTTCTTTTTGCTTGCTTGAAAAGCTTTGAATCACTGAATCTGCTTTTTTGATCTTTTCTTTAAACAGAGAGGCTTCCTCTTCATACAGACTCATTTGATCCCCTGCTTGATCAAGCATTCCTTTTGTGTCTTTGAATACTTCCTTGATTTCTTTATATTCATCCATATCTTTTACTTCAGGAAGCCGTTTTTCAAGTGCTTCAAACGATACACTTTCATACGAACTTTTTACTTTTTTAATGGTGGTTATCAGCTGCTGATTTGATTTCGCATGACGCTCTAGCGTACTCACCATTCGTTTAAGCTCTTGAATCATCGCTTCACTGCTGCGATATTCTTGCTCTAATTCCTTTTTTGCTTTTTTGATTTTACTTCGGATGGTCCCGACACCATCTTTACTGCGCCTCACCCCATCTTCTAAAGAGATCAGGGACTCCCTTACTTCTCCAATGCCGCTTTTGATCGCTTTTGTTCCATCAATCAGCTGGTCAATGCCTTTAGCGGATTCTTGAATTTTTGGTTTTTGTTTAAGGAGGGCAAGATTTGTTTCGGTCAAACCATCTGAAATTTTTCCGATTCCTTCATGGCCTTTACCAAGTTCTCCTCCCAGCTCTTTTGCTTGAGAGGTGACGTAAAGCTGACTTAACCCATCACCAACAGGACGAGTGACACTGCGGACCGTCTTTACTTCGTCAATGTCATTTAATTTACGGGTTAGCTTTTCAATCATGACAATCTTTTCTTGGTTATCTAACTTGTTGTCACTTTCAACAAGTACATTCAGAGGCAGCGCTTCTCCAAAGCCAAATTGCTCTGATATCGTATTAAATGCAGACACTGATTCATACTTTGTCCCAATCTCATTTAAGCTGTTATAAGAAAGAGTCCCGTCGTACATCAAAATAGGAGGCACCGTAATGAGTGCAACTAAACCTAGGCTGATCAGCGGCCTTTTAAATGAAAAACGCCCAGCCCATTCCCACATTTTACTTTGCGGGTGGCGAATGTTTTCTCTTTTAGACGGCCAGAAAAGGGATTTTCCGAAAACAGACATAAAAAAGGGTACGATGGTGACAAGAGCTATCAGCAGGATGCCAACTCCTACAGCAACACTAACAGCTGATTGATACAATTGAAATTTGGCAAAACCAATGCTTGAGAAACCGACTAATACGGCTAAACCGCTGAAAAGGACCGTTTTCCCTGCACATTTATATGTGATGATAATCGACTCTTTGACATCACGACCTTGACCAATTTCTTCTTTAAAACGGCTTAACAGCAAAATACAATAATCTGTTCCTATACCGAACATAATCGCTACCATAAAAATCTGAGTAAAATTAGATAGAGGAAATTGCATATATTCTACTAGAAAAGCCACAATACAACGACTGACGGCATAAGAAATGCCGATCGTAATGAGTGGAACAACAGGTGCCAAAATCGATCTGAAAACAATGATTAAAATAAAGAAAATAAAAATAATCGTGATAAGTTCAGTTTTCTTCAGACCTTGTTGAGAGCTTTGAATGACATCTGAATCCACAAATTTTTGTCCCGTCATTTCATAAGAGACTTGATAGGGCTTTAAAACTTCCTCAATTTGTTCTTTAATCTTCACAGCTTTTGTTTCGTAGTGGTCGAATTTGAATGGAACAAGAAGTATACTTTTATCCTTTGATAAAAGTTGTTTTTGAATGTCCGGATCTACATGAAAATACGAAGTAATTCCGTCAATGTGGAGGTCTGGAGCATGTGTCATGAGTGCAGATAAAGCCTTTTTTAGTTCCTGCTCTTTCTTAGGGAACAGATGTTGTTCGGAGAATACAATGACACCCGTATCTTTTTTCCCGTTTTGATCTGTGAGCTTATCCAATAATTGAAGTGCCTCAGCTGTTGGTGTCCCCTCCGGAACCTTTAATTGCCCTTTTTCTCTTGTTAATTCCTCTAAATTGGGCGCAGTAATAAACAGAATCACAGCTGTTATCACCCACACCACTAATACAATCCATCTTGCTTTAATTATTTGCAACATAGCTGCTTCAAGCTCCTTCTAGTTCATCAATCAATTTGCTGTTTTTGAGCGTGTCTGAAGTGCTGACTGCGTCTCCTTCAACGTGCTAATGGCAGGATGACCTATTCAATTGTCTTTTCGTGTTGAAGAAACACACATTCATCATCACCACGCAAACTCAATTTCTGCCTAAAGAAAGACAGAAAATGAATATTTTTGAACACCTCCTGTTTGGAATAATTTAAAAGATATTACTATACATTAGTTTAACTATCAAAATTTTACATGTCAATTTATAAAAAAGAAAAAAGATGGCAAAATACCGTCTTTTTCTAGATTAAACCGTTTTTAATTGTTCACTTTCATCCTCTTCATCTGGCTGGATGAAGAAGAGGACCAAAAATAGAGAAATAAGACTGCAAATGGTCGAGAGGATAAAAACAATGGAGTCCCCTTTATCCATGAGATAAGCGTAAATCGGTGGCCCTAAAGCGACACCGATAAAACGCATACTGCTGTAAAACGACGTAATGGTTCCGCACTGCTCTTTTTCAATTCCTTCTGTGATCAGGGCATCTAGTGCAGGCAGTACAATACCGATGCCAACACCGCCAATGCTTAAGCAGATAAACAATACGTAAAAGCTGTGATTCCACCATAAAAACATATAAGAAAGTGATAACAAGGCCATTCCTACGATTAAAAAGATTCTCATTTTCCCTTTTTCTTCTCCAATCGTTTTCCCAGCAACGTATGAGCTGATGGATAGAAAAAGGAGCGGAATGCTAAGCAGGAGCCCTTTTTTGACACCCTTAATTTGATAAGCTGCCTCTAGGTTATCAGATAAGTAAAAAAGCACACCAAAAAGAAGAAACATAATAAAACCGCCAATTGCAAAAATAGCATACAGCCAGCGTCCCTCATGCTTAAATATGGTCTTTGTTGATTTTAAAAATTCTTTAAATGAAGGCGGGTCCTCCTCTTTTTCCGCGGACTCTACCATGAACAGTACCATGAGAAAGCTGATGATTGAGAAGAACGGAATAAACCAAAACGGCACAAACCAAAACCATGAAGCCAAAAGCGCCCCAATAATCGGGCTCAATACCTTTCCAGCTGTGTTAGAGGTTTCAATGGCGCCTAGTCCCGCACTAACTTCTTCATCATCATGAAACAAATCTCCAATAAACGGCATTACGACAGGTGCTGCCCCGGCTGACCCAACACCTTGTAGGACCCTGCCAAATAGAATCCACATGTACGGCTCTTTCATGATCGTTGAGGCAACTGCTGCCACAGCCCCTCCAAGTCCTGCGATTAACAGACACGGCAGGAGTACCTTTTTTCGCCCGATTCGGTCTGATAAATAGCCGGCGATCGGAATACATAAGATCGCGACAACGGAGTATACCGTAATAATGAGGGAGACTTGAAAGGAAGTAATGGAAAGTGTCTTTTCTATCTGTGGCAATACGGGAATGAGCATCGAGTTCCCAAGTGTCATGATTAAAGGCACTGATGATAATGCAATAATATTCTTTTTACTAACTGTTTTCTCGCCCAACATCATTCACCCAATTCTATATACTGTTACGTATTAGTGTGGCAAGTTTTACGGGTATTATGTATGGGCAAACAAAAAGCAACCGCTTATGAAAGCGACTGCTCGTTAAAATCGTTTACGTATCACATGAAAGCTGAATTTATCCGCTCGAAAATAATTTAGTGAGTATAAGACCGGCTGATCATCCTGATCATAGTGCATTTGTTTCAATAATAATAATGCTGTTTCAGGATCACATTCTAGTATCGGTGAAACCTGATCGTGGTAGCCGATTGGTTCAATGTCAGCAACTGCATATTTAATCCCGCTGTGTGGTTCTCTTCCAAACAGCTCAAAAAGAGACTCTTCTTCATGTGTAAAAGAAGCAGGAAGATGCTTAACCGGAATTTTATCTAAACAGTAAACCACTGGCTGTCCATCTGCCGTTCGAACGCGCTCCATTGAAAAAACCTCATCAGATTCATCACACTGAAAACGAATCACATCATTCTCTGTTGGCTCCCCTTCTTGGGAGGATAAAAAGATGGTACCAGGCGTCATATTGACCTGCTCTATCATTTTCGTGACACTTGCCAGCTGTTCTATGCCTGTTGAAAAGAGTGGTCTTGTGTTGACGAACGTACCCACACCATGCCTTCTAATTAAATATTTCTCTTCTTCTAATATACGAAGGGCTTCACGCAGTGTCGCTCTGCTCACGCCTAAAAGCTTTGAGAGCTCAAATTCAGAAGGCAGTTTCTCTTTTTCGGCATATACGCCTGTTTGTATATCTTCTTTAATACGGTCAATCACTTTCAAATATAAATGGCGATTGTCTGTTTTGGTCGACATGTTTTCCCTCCGTCTAATCAATGCAAATGATAAGATGAGAAATCTCTATTCCGAGATAAGTTGAACATAACTATATCATGTTTTTGCAAATAAATAAATAGTCTGACTTCCAGTTAACATAATCATACTATCGTTCACTTTTTTTTAGAAAGCTCTCTTCGATTTATGAAGAGAGCTCGTCATATTGTTCTTTTGAAAGCAGGACTTCTCTCGGTTTACTTCCTTCATAAGGACCGACAACACCCCGCTCTTCCATTGCGTCAATCAGGCGGGCAGCCCGGGTATAGCCGATACGGAATCTTCTTTGAAGCATAGAGACAGAAGCCGTCTGCATGCCGATGATGAGTTCCACTGCTTCATCATATAAATCGTCATCCACAGCCGTAAGCTGATCCTGCGTTTCTTCAGTTGGGATCATTTCTTCTTGATATTGCGCTTTTTGCTGAGTGATCACATGATCAACGACATGCTCCACTTCTTCATCTGATAGAAAGGCGCCCTGCACACGAACCGGTTTGTTTGCACCAACTGGCAGAAACAGCATGTCCCCTCTGCCGAGCAGTTTTTCTGCGCCCCCCATATCAAGGATCGTCCTTGAATCAGTTTGCGAGGACACGCTAAAGGCGATGCGAGATGGGATGTTGGCTTTAATGACACCTGTAATGACATCGACAGAAGGTCTTTGTGTGGCGATAATTAAATGAATCCCAGCTGCACGAGCCATTTGCGAAAGTCTTGTAATGGAATCCTCCACATCTGAGGAAGCGACCATCATTAAATCTGCAAGCTCGTCTACAATGACGACAATATAAGGAAGTTCTGGCTGTTTCGCCTCTTCTGATTGATTCATTCGTTTAATGTAATCATTGTATCCTTCAATGTTTCTTGTCCCCGTATGAGAAAATAATTCATATCGGCGTTCCATTTCACTGACGACTTTTTTCAGTGCCTGTGAGGCTTTCTTAGGGTCCGTTACAACGGGAGCGAGTAGATGCGGAATGCCATTATACACATTTAGTTCAACCATTTTCGGATCAATCATCATCATTTTTACTTCATGAGGTTTCGCTCTCATGAGAATACTCGTGATAATACCATTAATGCACACACTTTTTCCGCTTCCTGTCGATCCTGCTACAAGTAAATGCGGCATTTTGTTCATTTCAGCGAGCACGGCTTCACCCGAAATATTGCGGCCGAGTCCAATCAGCAGCTTCGCATTTGGACGGTCATTTTGCTTCGATTCTAATACCTCTTTTAAAGAAACCATCGCAATTTCTGCATTAGGAACCTCAATCCCAATGGCTGATTTCCCAGGAATCGGCGCCTCAATCCGAATATCTTTTGCTGCAAGAGCAAGGGCTAAGTCATCACTTAAATTGACGATTTTACTTACCTTCACGCCAACATCGGGATAGACTTCATATTTGGTGACGGCTGGTCCTAAGTGAACCTGTGTGACTTTTGCTTTTACGCCGAAGCTTTGAAACGTTTTTTCAAGCTTTCTTGCATTTTCATATATATTCTTCTTGTCTGTTTGCTGTCCTGAGTGCTGCGGCTCTGCCAAAATATCCAGTGACGGCAATTCGTAATCTTTGTTTTCAAGTTCCGTAAACGTCATCGGCGGCGCCTCTTTTGGTTCATCAGCTGAATCTGATGGAGCAGGCGCACTTTGCACAGATTCTTGAAGAGGCGAAGTCTCTTTTGCCGCCTGCTCTTTTTGAACGAGCGGGGTGAGAATGTCATCTCTATCTGCAAAGCTTGAGATAATCGGCTGACTATTGTCAGGCACCGCTGCTTCCTCTTCAACTAAGATCTGATCATCTTCGTCCTCTTCCTGAATACGAGACCGTTTTTTCTTTTCGGCCGTTTTCTGAGAGGACACGCTCTTTTTCGCCTGCCGGATTCCTTTCATATCTTCAACAAACGCTTTCCACTGCTTCACCATAAATTGCGAGACAGGCAGCGTCACTTTTTTCACCATTTCTTGAAGAGATCGATTTGTAATCAGCACAATTCCAATCAGCATCAGAACGATTGCCATGATTTGAGAGCCTGCTTGTGCAAATAAGAAATAAGAAGCAGCAAATAATACGGCACCGATCATGCCGCCTCCTAAATCAGGCGATCCTGTCTCACCTTTCATGTCCATCAAGAAAAGCTCAAATGTATTTCTGATCACACTTTGAGAGCCTATCACACCTGCAGATGAGAGGTGCTGAAAGAGCTTCACATGAGACAAAAGCAAGATACTCGCAATGATGCAGTATAGCCCTGCCTTTCTCCTTGTCAACATATCTGGGATTTGTTTTTTCCAGAAGATGGTCACGCCAAAAAGAAATAATCCGATAAGGCAGAGAATGAACCATTCGCCTGCAAAAAATCGGAATAAATATACGAAGGTTTGTCCAACGACGCCTAGCTGTAAAATGGCAATGATCGCTATGGCAATACAGACTAACCCATTTAATTCATATTTCAGTTTTAGCTGTTTATTTTGTTTTTTTCTCGTTTTCCGTTTTCTCTTTTTAGCCATACTCATCACCTTACTACGAAAGAAAATATAACCTACCGAAAGATCAGAAAGAAAGCAGCCTGGTTTTGGCTGCATCTTGTTGTAAGTTTTCCCTTTATTATAGCATAGAATCATTCATATGAGTCGGTTTGATTGGAGCCTAATTGTAACTTCAATCGCTTGCCTGGTGCAAGCTCTTGGTTCAGAAAATCCATTGGATTGGTACTCATGACTTGAACGATTTCTGCTTCATCCTCTTTCATTTCAACCATAACTGGCACGCCTTGGATGGATACCTGCTGAAGTTTGCGGTCTCCTTGCTCCTCCGCGTAAATGGCTTCATATGGCATAGGTGTGTATAAAATCATTGGATCATCCCCTCGTTTTGAGATGCCCTTTCTCCAATCAGCTCATTCAACTTTTTAATTGCTTGTCCTACACCGCCTACTTCATTCATGAGTCCGTATGCTGCTGCCTCATGACCAACAACATTTGTTCCAATGTCTCTTGTCAAATTGCCTTTTGAGAACATGAGCTCTTTGAACTTCTCTTCTGTAATATTGGAGTGGCTTGTCACAAAGTTAATGACTCTTTCCTGCATTTTATCTAAGTATTCAAATGTTTGCGGGACACCAATGACAAGACCAGTTAAGCGCACAGGATGAATGGTCATCGTGGCTGTTTCCGCAATATAGGAATAGTCACACGATACAGCAATCGGGACACCAATGGAGTGGCCGCCGCCAAGTACAATCGATACAGTCGGTTTTGATAGAGACGCAAGCATTTCTGCAATCGCTAGCCCCGCTTCAACATCGCCGCCTACTGTATTTAAGATGATCAAAAGCCCTTCAATTTTTGGGTTTTGCTCTACTGCTACGATTTGCGGAATGACATGTTCGTATTTGGTGGTTTTATTTTGTGGTGGAAGCTGCATGTGGCCTTCAATTTGTCCAATAATGGTAAGGCAATGGATATTTGTATCTTGCGGCAGCTGTGGTATGGCTGTTTCACCAAGCTGCTGTATTTTGCTCATTATGCTGTCTTTTTCTTCTGGCTTTCGCTCAGGCTGCTGTTCATTTTTTTCGTCCATTTGTCTCCATCCTTTCCTCAAACTCTCCTCCTATTATGAACAAGAAGACCGTATTCAATCCGCATTCCTCGCACCACATCAAAAAAGCCCAAAGAGCTTATACTCCTTGGGCTTTCTCATCACACTTCCATAATAATTGGAATGATCATCGGCTTACGTTTTGTTTTTTCATATAGGAATTGATTAAGTACGTCACGCATGGATTGTTTCAACGTTGACCATTCAACAATTGAGTTTTCCGTTTGCTCTTTGACAATACCTTTGACCATTTCTGTCGCTTTCTCAATCAGCTCTTCAGACTCTCTGACATACACAAATCCTCTTGTGATGATTTCAGGTCCAGAAATTAATTGTTTCTTTTGTTTATCGAGCGTAATGACGACAATTAAGATACCGTCTTGAGACAATAAGCGTCTATCGCGTAACACAATGTTACCAATATCACCAACGCCCAGACCATCGATCAAAATATTGCCTTGGTGAACTTTTTCACCGATCTTGACGTTCTGCCCTCTAAACTCCACAACATCTCCTTTATCAATCAAGAAAATGTCACTTCGTTTCATTCCCACTTCTTCAGCAATACGAGAATGTGCTTTTTGCATACGATATTCGCCATTCACCGGAATTAAATACTTCGGCTTGAGTAAGTTCAGCATGAGCTTTAACTCTTCTTGGCAGCCGTGTCCAGAGACATGTACACGTTTTTGCGCAAAAATGACTTGTGCGCCGCTTCTTGTAAGGAAATCAACTGTTTTTGAATAGGTGAGTTCTTGTCCAGGAAGAGGTGTAGATGCAATCACAACCGTGTCATCTTTTTCAATATGAAGCTGTTTGTGATTTTGTTTCGCCATTTTTGTTAACGCAGCAAGAGGCTCTCCGTGGCTTCCAGCTGTCAGGATGACCACATCGTTTTTCGCCATTTTCTTCACTTCTTGAACTGGTACAAATAATTCTTCGTCTGCTGTGACATAACCAAGTTTGATCGCCAGCTGAAGAGTTGTCATCATATTCTTTCCTGCAACGGCAAGCTTACGGCCATTTTGATTTGTTGCATTAATGATCTGCTGCACTCGGTTAATGTTAGATGAAGATACAGCCACAATGACACGATTTTCAGCATTGTACATCGCATTTGAGATTTCGTCTTGGACGAGCGCCTCAGAAGGTGTATAACCTGGTTTTTCAGCATTGGCACTGTCTGAAAGAAGTGCTAGCACGCCATTGTTTCCAATTTTCGCAATCTCTCCGATGTCACAGGCTTGGTTAAGCGCTGGGGTTTGATCAAATTTAAAATCACCTGTGCATACGATTGAACCAAGAGAGGTTTTGAAGCTGATCCCAACTGAATCAGGGATGCTGTGATTCGTTCTAAAGAATGATACCTTTGTTGTTTCAAACGTAATGACTGATTTTGCATGAACCTCACGCAAATCAGCTTTTTGATTGAAGCCATACTGTTTTAATTTTTCTCGAAGTAACGCAAGGGTCAGCTTCGTTCCGTAAACTGGTACAGACAATTTGCTTAAGCAATGGAATACGCCTCCGATTGCTTCATCATGTCCGTGGGTAAGAAAAATTGCTTTCACCCGATCAGCACGTTCTGTTAAATAAGAGATATCAGGAATGACGACGTCAATGCCTAGCATTTCGTTTTCTGGATGCATCAAGCCTGCATCCACCACATATATGTCGGAATCAATTTCAATGACATATAAGTTTTTCCCGATTTCTCCAACGCCTCCAAGTGCAATAATTCTTACGTTCTCTGTATTTTTCTTTTTCAAAATTCTTATCCTCCTAGTCTCAAGCCCGTCCATCATCGCTTAATGCTATTATAACTGAATCTAATTTTAGAAAACAAGATGAAGTCACATTTTAAGAAAGTGTTTATGTATAAAAAACGGTCATACTCAGGGACATCTGAGAATGACCGCTTACGAAATCTTTTGTTTTGGTCAGCTGTTTAAGACGCTGCTTAAATCCAGTCTCTCTTCTTCTGACAAAGGTAGAAGCGGAAGACGAACCGATCCGACATCTAGTCCTTTTAGCTGAAGAGCCGTCTTAACGGGCGTTGGATTTGGCGCTGAGAATAGCTGTTTCATAATTGGGAGCAGCTTTTGATGGATCAATGCGGCATTGGCCGTTTGACCTGAAGCATAGCTTTTCAACATTTCCTGCATATCAAGCCCTACGATATGAGACGCAACAGAGACTACTCCTTTTGCACCAACAGATACAGCAGGAAGTGTTAAGCTGTCGTCACCAGAATAAACATCGAAATCTTCTGGTGTCTCTGCAATGATTTTTGTCATAGCATCAAGATCACCACTTGCTTCTTTGATAGCGACAATGTTAGGTATTTGCGCAAGCTTAATGGTTGTTTCTGGGGCTAATGACGCAACCGTTCTCCCTGGTACATTGTAAAGCATGACAGGAAGAGATGTAGACTCGGCAATGGCTTTAAAGTGTGCATACATGCCTTCCTGTGATGGCTTGTTGTAGTAAGGTACGACAAGCATCACTGCATCAACGCCCGCTTCTTCTGCTTTTTTCGTTAGTTTGATAGACGCATTTGTATTATTACTGCCTGTTCCTGCAATGATTTTACAACGACCATTTGCTAATTTTACCGATTGCTGAAAAAGAGCGACTTTTTCTTCAGTCGATAAAGTTGGCGATTCGCCTGTTGTCCCTGCAACGACTAACGAGTCACTGCCGTTTTTTAACAAGTAATCAATGAGAATTGATAGCTTTTGGAAATCAATGTTGCCCTTTTTATCAAAAGGTGTAATCATAGCTGTTGCGATATTTCCGAAATTCATTTTTTTCACCTCATCATGATTCAATCACATTTATCTTGAAAGTTCAAACACTTCGTGCAGGGCATTGACAGCCGCTCTCATGTTTTCTTCGTTCACTAGCACCCAAATGGTCGTATGGCTGTCAGCCGATTGTAAAATCGGAATGTTTTGCTCGGATAGAGCCGATACAATTTTAGATGTGACACCTGGTACACCCATGATGCCTGCGCCAACAGCTGATACTTTCGCACAATTTGTTGTGACAATTGGCGTATAGCCAAGATCTTTTAGGATCGAGGTTGCCTTTTCAGTCATTGCACCTGTCACGGTATACACAATCTCACTCGGCGTAATGTTGAAGAAATCGACACTGATTTGTGCATTAGCCATTGCTTTAAAGACCTCTGTTTGGACGCTGTACTGCCCTTCTTTTGCTGGGACTTTGATTTGCGTCACATCATTGACATGTGCAATACCCGTAATGAGGCGGTCATACACATCATGGCTCATTTTATCTGAGTAGTGTGATGTGACGAGTGTGCCCTCTTCATCAGAGTATGTTGAACGGACCCTCATTGGTACTTTTGCTTGCATCGCAATTTCGACAGCTCTCGGGTGAATGACTTTTGCTCCTTGATATGCAAGGTTGCAAATTTCTGTATAAGTCACGACTCTGAGCGGCTTTGCATTTTCAACAATGCGGGGATCTGCCGTCATCACGCCTTCTACATCTGTAAAAATATCAATAAAGTCTGCCTGCAATGCAGCACCTAAAGCAGCTGCGGACGTATCACTGCCGCCTCGTCCGATTGTGGTCACGTCCCCATTTTTCGCAGCTCCTTGGAACCCAGCAACAACGACAACATCATGTTCAGACAGTGCCGCCTCGAGACGCTCACACTTCATATCAATAATTTTCGCACTCGTATGCTCCTTATCTGTCACAAAGCCAGCCTGTGCGCCTGTCATCGCTACAGCTTTTAGCCCGTTTTCATTCAGCATACTTGAAAACACAACAGCTGAAATATTCTCTCCGCAGGAAACGAGCAAGTCTTTTTCTCGATTTGTCATGTGCTGCGCGCTGCCATAAAGCAGACCAAGCAGCGTATCTGTCGCATAAGGATCACCTTTTCGTCCCATTGCGGAAACGACGACAACCGACTTATAGCCTTTCTCTTTTGCCGATAAGATATGTGCAAGTGCCCTTTTTCTACCTTGATCATCTTTGACAGATGTACCGCCAAATTTTTGGACAATTATTTTCACTGTCTTCACTCCAAGTTCATTCTGACGTAACAGAAGAGAGCAGGCGAAAGATGCCTAACTCTCTTCTGTTCGTCCTCATCATCCATTGAATGTTAAACTAATTTTAATGCTTTTAAGCTTTCTGCAATTTGAACGGAGTTCCATGCAGCGCCTTTTAGCAGGTTATCAGATACAATCCACATATGGAACCCGTTTGGACGGTCCAAATCTTTCCGAATGCGGCCGACAAATACGTCGTTTTTCCCAACAGCATCTGCAGGCATTGGATAAATTTGCTGAGACGGATCATCTTGCAATGTAATGCCTGGAGCATCTTTTAGAACGGACTTGATGTCGTCAACTGTTGCGTCGTTTGATTCTAGTTCGACGTAAACAGATTCTGAATGTCCTGTTTCAATTGGAAGTCTCACACATGTTGCCGCTACTTCCAGCTCTGGCATATGCATGATTTTTTTCGTTTCGTTGATCATTTTCATTTCTTCAAATGTGTATCCATTGTCTTGGAATTTATCAATTTGCGGAATCGCATTAAATGCAATTTGATAAGGCATGACTTCCGGCTTCACATCTTCTTTATTTAAAATGGCTTGTGATTGGCTGTATAGCTCGTCAATGGCTTCATGTCCTGCACCTGATACGGCTTGGTAAGTGGACACGATGACTTTTTTCATGCCATACGCCTGACGAAGCGGTTCTAATGCCGCTACCATTTGAATCGTTGAACAGTTAGGGTTTGCAATGATTCCTTTATGGTCATGCAAGTCTTTTTCGTTTACCTCTGGTACGACAAGAGGGATGTTTTCGTCCATACGGAAAGCACTTGTGTTGTCTACAACAATCGCACCTCGTTTGACCGCTTCAGGAGCTAGCGCCTTGGAAACATTTCCTCCAGCACTGAATAATGCAATGTTTACTCCTTCAAAGCTTTCAGGTGTTGCTTCCTGTACGGTATACTCTTGACCTCTGAATGTCACTTTTGTTCCAGCAGAACGTTTTGAGGATAGTAGAGTCAGTGTATCCATTTCAAAATCTCTGTCAGCTAGTGTTCTTAACATTTGTTGACCGACAGCTCCAGTCGCTCCAACTACAGCTACATGCAATCCTCTTCCCATCAGTAAAACTCCTTCCGACCCATCCATGATTCTTTTCTTTCGGATGGCCATCCTATGACTTTTTACATTTTATTTTACCATAGAAAAGCAAGGCTTGAAGCATCTTTTTTGAATCTTTCATGATTTTCTAGTGAATCTATTATTCGTTTGGTCCAATTAAAATCGGCTGAATTTGTCTATGCTGAAGTGCCTCTTCCACTGTTTGAGAAAGCAGATTCATGTTCGCGACCATGGAGGTCGGTTTTTTAAATGGATCATCTTGACCAAATGGAATAAAGAAAATATTCTTTGTCGACATCAACCTCATCAGATTTGTACCATTTAAGCCTAGCGCATCATTTGTTGAAATTCCTAAAACGACAGGACGATGATTTCGAATGGTTGCTTTTGCAGCCATTAAAACAGGGCTGTCTGTCATGGCATTTGCGAATTTCGCCATCGAGTTCCCAGTTAATGGAGCAATGACCATACAATCAAGTGGCAGCTTAGGCCCGAGCGGCTCTGCTTTCACGATTGAGTCAATTGCCTTAAAGCCAGTCAGCTTCTCAATCCGCTCAATCCAGTCCGCCCCATCTCCGAATCTTGTATTCGTGTTCTGGACCGTATATGACACCACTGGACGCACTTCTGCTCCTTCTTTTACAAGTGCTTCGATTTGCGGATAAACCGCTTCGTACGTACAGTGGGAACCAGTTAAGCCAAAGCCGATTCTTTTCCCTTTTAATGTTGTCATGATTCCATCCCCCTTTTTTCCTCTGCAAGTTCACATAAGAGCCCAGAAAGCACTTTTGCAATGATTTGCCCTGCTGTCTTTGGCGCAACAATTCCCGGAAGTCCAGGTGCAAGAAGCGCCTTCACTCCGTGTTTTTGTGCAAAGTCAAAGTCTGTTCCTCCTGGGCGGGAGGCGATATCCAAAATGAGTGTCTTTGGTGTCATGCTGACGATGACAGATGAATCTAATACAAGGCTTGGAATGGTATTGATGATGATATCTACATCCGTTACTTCTTCTTTTAACTGGTCCATTGAAAATGGATCGAGTCCCATTTCAAAGGACCGCGCCAAGTGAGCTGTATCTGCTGCCCCTACTTTTACGTCCGCACCGAGTGCCCGAAATGTGCGGGCAATGGTGAGTCCTGTTCTTCCGAGCCCGAGAACAGCAACACGTGATCCATGAATGGTATAATCCGTTTGCTGAATGGCCATCATGATAATCCCTTCAACTGTAGGAATAGAGTTATATATGGCAATATCATCTCGCTCAAACAGCTTCACAAGTTTTCGGTTCACCTGCTTTGCCAGATTGTCTAAGTACGTATTAGAAATACCTGAGTACAAGGTACAATGGGCAGGGGTTCTTTCTAAATATGTTGCTTCTAGTAACACCTGTTCATTTGAGAAAACTGTCGCGACAACACCTTCATCCGTTGCGCCTGATACTGGCAGGATCATACTGTCTACCTGTTCGAATGGTAGTTCTGACATTTTTAGCTTTTCAGCCCCTATAAATCCGTGATCCAGCTGATCAAATCCAACCAAAAACACTTTGGCATGCTGCTGTGACAGCTTGCGAATAATTTCAAGCTGCCTTGCATCTCCCCCGATCACCGCAACCGTTAAACCGCTCAACATACTGACCGTTCACCTTCTTTATTTAAAAAAGTCTGTAATATTTTCTGAATCTCCCTTTTAGCATATGAGGAGAGGATTCAGCCTGTGAACAAATCGAAGAGAGAAAAGAAAAAGAGCACCCATTTATGATGGATGCTCTTTTTCCCCGGGCGGCTGAAGTGCTTCAGGCACATCGAGAATGATCATATCTGATCCTATTTTTTGAATGTGATTCCACGGGACGCGGATGTCATTTCCTTGCTTTCGAAAACCAAACCACTTCACCGAAGGTATGATGAGTGCTGTGATTTGACCGTCCTGTTCATTGATTTCAAGGTCGGTTTGTCCAAGCACGCCAAGCCGCTCCGCTCTTTTAATATCGACGATCTCTTTTCCTGACAGCTCACTTAGCCTCAAAATCGCATCACTTCCCTTCCGTATCATATATGCAGCCACAAGAAGAAATAGACCGTCCCGCTTTTTCAAGTTATGAATGATGCCAATTTGAATACCAAGCTGGTTTCAGTAGATGAAAGTGATCATGGTCTGCGAGCATTCTTTCCACTCTGTTCACCATGTCTTTTACATGTTCAGTGTCATAAGAAAGCGTCCAGACAATAGAAGAAAAGCAGCTCATTGCTGTATAGATAGAAAAAAGAAGCCAAAAATCGTCTGTGGCCTGCGTACTTACATAGTAATCCAGTTGCCCTGCTGAAAACGGAATACTATTTTCTCGGCTAAATAAGGACAATTTATAAAAATCATGAACTGGGTCACCCCAGTCAGATTGATCAAAATCAATGACTCCTGAATACTCACCTTCTTGTATGATGATATTCCCCAAATGAAAATCATCATGCTGGAATTGATTAGGCCTCGCCTTTACTGCATCAACATGTGATTTAATAAAATCTAATACGAATTGATCCTGAGCAAAGGTCACTCCACTTGATTGATAGGCATGTACATACCGTTCATGTTTCGTCATGACCCTCTCTTCCCATGTCGCGATATGAGAAGGTGCGGGACATGTATGCATGAAACTAAGTTCTTTGCCTGCCCGTCTCCCGATTTCATACTGCTCTTCATTTGTAAGCAGATGGATGGATGCTCTAGCATTCTCTCCTTCAATAAATGTGAAAATACGATAGGTACAGTTGAGTTCAGTATTCATCCCAATCTCCATCACTTCAGAACATAGAAGGCCTCGATCTTTAAACTTTTGCTGAACTGACGCTTTTCTTTTAAAATTGGAATACGTTTTGAGGTTTGATAGCTTGAGCACTAGCTTTTCACTTGAGGATGTTGTGACGAGATAAGTACGGTTTCCAGAAAGGCCAGATGTCATCGGCTCAAAGGAGATGGCTTGTGTCAGAAGCGGAGAAAGGATTTTCAGTTTTTCACGTTCCATGTAAGCAGCGCCCCTTTCTTCTTGATATATAATAAACGGCAGACCTCTTAAGAAGCCTGCCGTGTTGTTTACATTATGATGGCTGATCACCCGTAGGACTAATAAGCGAGAGCGCATAATCCTCTGTAAAGATTCGTTTGGATAAGTTATTCACACCTTCTAATGTGACTTTGTTGATTTCGTCAATAATTTCATCAAGTGTGCGATGTTTGCCAAGGAGCAGTTCGTTTTTACCGTTTCGGCTCATCTTGCTGTTTGTGCTTTCAAGGCTGAGCATCAGGTTCCCTTTCATTTGCTCCTTAGAGTTTTCAAGCTCTTTTTGCGTGATTCCCTCACGCTTTAAGACGTCTAGCGTTTGTAAGATGGTTTCAGAGAGTAGGTTTAACTGCTTCGCTCCAGTCCCGCCATAAATCGTCAGCATGCCGTTATCTGCAAATGAACTGTGATAGCTGAAAACAGAATAAGCGAGTCCTTTGTCTTCTCTTACATCCTGGAACAAGCGGCTGCTCATGCTTCCGCCAAGAACATTATTTAAGACGATTAAGTCATAGATGCCTTTGTCTCCAGCTGGGAGGCCATTAAAGCCCAAGCATAGATGCGCTTGCTCTGTTTCCTTTTTGCGTGTGAGCTTGTCATAGTGAAATTGCGGCGCTTCTACAGGCTGTTTTTTTCCTTTCGTTTCATACGAACCGAACAACTTTTCAACTTCACTAATGAATGTGTCATCCACATTCCCTGCAACAGAGATGACGACGCGGTCCGGCGTGTAGAATTCATCCATATAAGCTCTAAGAGAGTCACCGTTAAAGGTAGAAAGTGTTTCTTCTGTTCCTAAAATCGGGAAACCTAAAGAATGATCACCATAAATCGCTTTGCTCAACAGATCATGAACGATATCATCAGGTGTATCCTCATACATTTTGATTTCTTCATATACTACATTTTTTTCTTTTTTCAACTCTTCTTCATCAAAAGCAGAGTGGAAGAACATGTCGCTTAATACATCGAGGGCGTAGCCAGCATGTGAATCAAGCACCTTTGCATAGTAGCAAGTGTATTCTTTTGACGTAAAGGCATTCACTTGACCACCAATGCGGTCAAAGGATTCTGCGATATCACGTGCAGATCTCGTCTTTGTTCCTTTAAAGAACATATGCTCTAGAAAGTGTGAGATCCCGTTAATTTCTGGTGTCTCATGTCTAGAACCAGTTCCAATCCAGACGCCAATTGCGACAGATCTTACAGTGGGATTGTTTTCAAGTACAATTCTTACTCCATTTTGGCAAGTATACGTTTTGACCAAGTTTTGCTCCTCCTATTCAACAAACAGATCGAATCACGGATGTCTTTTTTCACTTAGGAGGTCAGAAACCGTTCCTAATTCATATCCTCTTTCCTTGATTTGAGTGATAAGTGCGTCAAGACTTTTCGCCGTCGAATCTGTTGGATGCATTAATATCATCGCCCCATTGTGAATTTTCCCAAGCACCCGTTTTTGTAGTATGTTTGGTGACGGTTTTTGCCAGTCAATGGTGTCTACCGTCCACATAATGGTTTCCATTCCTTCTTCTGCAGCCAGCTTCACTGTTTCTTCTTTGAAACTGCCGCTTGGAGGGGCGAACCATTTCGGTTTTGTTCCAAGGGAGTCTTTAATTTGACGATTCGTTTTGGTAATCTGCTCTAATGCTCGTTCTCTTGTCAGTGTGCGCATATCCGGGTGATTGTATGAATGGTTTCCAATTTCATGACCATCTGCCACGATCTTTTTAGCAAGATCCGTGCTTTTTTTCACCCATTTGCCTTCTAAGAAAAAGGTCGCCTTGACCTGATGCTTTTCCAGTGTCTTTAACATCTTGATTAAATGCTCGTCACCCCAAGCCACGTTGATGAGGAAAGCAGTCATTTTTTTATCTGGATGTCCCTTGTAAATGGGTTCAGCACCAAGTTCATGTAAATGAATAGAAGGTTTTGTTTCATTGAAAACAAGCAGCTTTTCATCAAATGACCCTCGTTTTTTCATTTTTTCATAAGAGGCATCGATATTGACCGTCTGTCCATTTAGACCAGGCATCTTTTTCCACACTTTATCAATCTTAGCATTTTGCGCCTTCACTTCATAGTCAGAAGACTTCGATTCAATCTCTTGATATAAAATATCTTTTGAAACAGATGCAACCTCAGCATGCTCTTTCATTGATTCAATATATGTAACAGCGGCCGGCTGCTTCATCGTTTGATATGACACGAGCAGTAAAAATACAAACACAATGAACGGTAACGTTTTTTTCAATGGTTGTCCCTCCCCTTTACCACAAATTATGATAGGGAGAAACAAGCTAGAACTATTGTTAGCACAAGAAAAGAAAGAAGCCTGGTACGGATACCTGGCTTCTAACATATTTCATTAAGACTGTTTTTCTTCTTTTTCCTTTTCTTCACGTAAAACAGCTTTGCGAGAAAGGTTCACACGGCCCTGTTTATCGATTTCAGTGACTTTGACAAGTAATTCATCGCCAATTTTCACGACATCTTCTACTTTGCCTACACGATCAAGCGCAAGCTCAGAAATATGAACAAGTCCATCTTTGCCGCTGAAGATTTCAAGGAAAGCACCGAATTTTTCAATGCGTTTTACTTTACCTAAGTAAAGTTGTCCTACTTCAACTTCTCTCACAAGATCTTCAATGATTTTCTTCGCTTTTTGGTTCATGTCTTCTTCTGTAGAAGAGATAAAGATTGTACCATCTTGTTCAATATCGATCTTCACACCGGTATCTTCAATAATTTTGTTAATTTGTTTACCGCTTGGTCCAATGACATCGCGAATTTTATCAGGATTAATTTTCATCGTTAAGATTTTTGGTGCATAACGAGACAATTCTCCTCTAGAAGCAGGAATCGTTGACAGCATGCTATCTAAGATTTCCATTCTTCCTTTTTTCGCTTGTTGGAGAGCTTCTTCCAAAATGTCTTTTGATAGACCATCGATTTTGATATCCATTTGAAGTGCTGTTACACCTTTTGATGTACCTGCAACTTTAAAGTCCATATCTCCAAGTGCATCTTCCATTCCTTGAATGTCTGTCAGCACTGTGTAGTATTCCCCAGATTTCACAAGTCCCATTGCAATGCCTGCAACTGGTGCTTTAATTGGAACACCTGCATCCATCATCGCAAGTGTGCTTGCGCAAATACTTGCTTGTGAAGTAGAACCGTTTGATTCTAGTACCTCAGACACAAGGCGAACCGTATAAGGGAAATCTTTTTCAGATGGGATCACTGGTTCTAATGCCCGTTCACCTAGCGCTCCATGTCCGATTTCACGGCGGCCTGGACCACGCATTGGACCTGTCTCACCAACACTAAATTGCGGGAAGTTGTAATGGTGCATGAAGCGTTTTGATTCTTCAACGCCTAGACCGTCAAGAATTTGCACATCGCCAAGTGCACCTAATGTACAAATACTGAGCGCCTGTGTTTGTCCTCTTGTAAATAGACCTGAACCGTGCGTTCTTGGCAGAAGTCCTACTTCTGAAGAAAGTGGTCGGATTTGATCTACACCGCGTCCATCTGGACGTACTTTCTCTTCAGTGATCAGACGACGAACTTCATTTTTGACAAGCTTGTTTAATACGTCTTTCGCTTGTTTAATTGTCGCTTCGTCGCGGTCTTCTTCTTCAAATTTCTCAACCACAGCTTTTTTCACAGCACTGATTGCATCTTCACGTGCATGCTTCTCATGTACTTGAATCGCTTTCAGCAGGTCTGTTTCAGCAAGTGCCTTTACTTCGTCTGCTAACGTTTGATCTACTTCATATAAAGGAATATCGATCTTTGCTTTACCGACTGCCTTGACAATTTCCTCTTGGAATTCGATTAAACGTTTGATCTCTTGGTGGCCATACATGATAGCTTCAAGCATTGTTTCTTCTGGCACTTCATCAGCACCAGCTTCGACCATGTTGATCGCATCTTTTGTTCCAGCGACTACAAGGTTGATGTCACTTTGTTCAAGCTGTTCTACATTGGGATTGATGATAAACTTTCCATCAACTCGTCCTACTGTAACGCCGGCGATTGGTCCCTCAAATGGAATGTCAGACACACATAATGCTAATGATGAGCCAAACATTGCAGCCATTTCAGATGAACAATCTTGATCCACACTCATGACGATACTAATCACTTGTACTTCGTTTCTAAATCCATCTGCAAATAATGGACGGATTGGTCTATCAATTAAGCGGCTCGCAAGGATCGCTTTTTCACTTGGACGGCCTTCTCTTTTAATGAAGCCACCAGGAATTTTACCTACTGCGTATAATCTTTCTTCATAGTTCACAGTAAGCGGGAAGAAATCAAGTGGTTTTGGTTCTTTAGAAGCTGTTGCTGAGCTAAGCACAGCTGTATCTCCGTAGCGTACGAGGACCGCTCCGTTTGCTTGCTTTGCAAGCTGGCCAGTTTCAACTGTCAGTTGACGTCCAGCCCAGTCTATGGTGAAGACATGTTTCTCTTGTCCCATTCTGAGAAAAACTCCTCTCTTATCTTGAAATTTTAGTTAATTCTTATTATGAACAAAATGATTTTCACATATCAATGTGAAAGGTGTATGTAGAAGGGTTTTTGCCATTCTTTCAACATTTTAACCATAAAATATTAGTGATTATACGATAAAAAAGCGGGAATTCTCCCGCTTTTTACGATTATCGACGTAAGCCTAGTTTGTTAATTAACTCACGGTAACGAGTTACGTCTTTATTACGTAGATACGTAAGAAGATTACGACGTCTACCTACCATTTTCAAAAGACCGCGACGTGAGTGGTGATCTTTCTTATGAGTACGTAAATGCTCGTTCAAGTTGTTAATTGATTCTGTTAGGACAGCGATCTGAACTTCTGGAGATCCAGTATCAGATTCGTGTGTTTTGAACTCACTAATTAATTGAGTTTTACGCTCTTGAGTAATAGCCATCCTGTTTCACCTCCAAATCATGTTAGCCCCATCTACCTCGCAACCGTCGGTGAAGTCGGCCTGCCAAGTAAGTGGTTTTAAAGCTACAGGAATAATCATACTAAAAATATGCTGAATTTGCAAATGGTAGAGCTGTTTTTCTATGAATTTTTTGTTTGCTTTCGCTGATGTTGAAAAAACTGAATCGCTTCTTCTTTATCTTGACTGATTTGAGCCGTTAACTCCTGGATTCCGTTAAATTTTTGCTCACTGCGAATGCGCTTGAACCACTGTAATTTAATCGGCTCACCATATATTTCTTCGTTAAAATCAAAGAGGTTTACTTCAATAGCAGGCTGATCAGGGCGTTTTTCATAAAAGGTTGGTTTATAGCCAATGTTACAAACACCGTCATACACTTTGCCTTTCACTTCTGCTCTTACTGCATAAACTCCTGTTGGCGGAATGATATATTCAGCAGATAAACCGACATTGGCAGTCGGAAAGCCGATCGTCCGTCCTCGCTTATCTCCATGAATGACAATACCGCGCAGCTGATAAGGTTTACCTAAAAGCTCACTTACATATTCAACATCTCCATTTTTCAATGCAGAGCGTATGAGTGTTGAGCTGACTTTTCGGTCTTGATTGGACAACTTAGGAACGATGGTGGCCGAAATACGCCCTTTTCCGTACTCATCGAAGGTTTCCATTGTGCCTGCACCAAAACGACCAAACGTAAAATCAAAACCAGCTACTGCATGCTTTACATTCAGCTCATCTAAATATTGATCGACAAACTCTTGAGGCGATAGCGCTGCAAAGCTTTCGCTGAACTGCACAATGTATAAATAGTCAGCGCCCAGCTGTTCGATGAAATCAATTTTATCCTCAAGCGGCGTAATTAAGTCCTTCGGTTCACGTGCTTTTTGCAAAACATGTGATGGGTGCGGATGAAAGGTCATGACTGCTAAAGCCAAACCTTCTTTTCTCGCAATGCTTTTTGCTGCGTCAATCACTTTTTGATGTCCGAGGTGAACACCGTCAAAATACCCTAAAGCCATAACAGACGGGGCTTGATCCTTTTGATTCAATGTATGTGGGTGTGAAATATGTATAGTCTTCACGAGATGGTCACCTTTTCTTTAAGATTGCTTGTCCTGAGATAAGATCTTCGCCGGCTTCATTAGATTCTGTTTGGTCGGGTGCTTCATATATATCGCCATACACCGGCCTGAAGGAGCAAAGACAGCGACACGATCTTCCTCTGCGAAATGAGCGAATTCATCAGGCATTGGCAGGACTGCACCGTTTTCCACTTTACTTGCTAATGTATCATTTATCTCCCATTTCGGCAAATGATTGAGCGCACGCTCGATCGGGACAAGGTGCTCATCTACTGTACCTTCTTCGCTTATATCTCGCAGCTCATCAAGGGTGATGCACTCATCTAGTGTAAAATCACCTGATCCTGTGCGAATGAGGTGTGACATATGAGCTGGGAATCCTAGTTTCTTTCCAATATCAACCGCTAAGGTTCTGACATATGTTCCTTTTGAACATAAAACGGTGAATCTAAATGATACTTTTCCATTTTCAAATAAAGCAGGTGTTGTCCGCTCGATACGGTGAATCGTAATTTCACGGCTCGGTCGCTCAATTTCAATGCCTTCTCTTGCATATTCATAGAGCTTTTTCCCGCCAATTTTCACTGCCGAAAACATAGGTGGAATTTGTTCAATGGTTCCTTGAAACTGTTTCAGCACAGCATCAATTTCTTCTTCTGAGATGGGATTTTGCACCTTTTCTTCTTCTACGATCTCACCTGTTTGGTCTTCTGTTGTTGTAGAAAAACCAATCGTGATTTCTGCGTCATACGTTTTTGATTTATCTGTTAAGTATTCGACAATCTTCGTTGCTCTTCCGATACAAATGGGCAGAACACCTGATACCTCGGGGTCGAGGGTACCTGTATGTCCCACTTTTTTTGTATGCAGGATCTTTCTGACTTTGAACACACAGTCGTGAGAGGTCATCCCTCTTTCTTTATGTAATAAAAGAACACCATTTATCATCTGCGCTCTCTCCTTTCGTAAACGATGAAAAAGGACAGACGATCATCGCCTATCCTTATTTCAACGTCTTATTCGTGATCTTTTGTGTTTAGTTCAGCAATTAGGCTTTCAATTCGGTTTCCGTAATCCACGGATTCATCGAATTCAAAGTGCAGTTCTGGTGTTTTGCGAAGTCTAATTCGATTGCCAATTTCAGAACGGATATACCCTTTAGCCTTTGCAAGGCCTTTTAAGGTTTCCTCTCTTTTTTTCTCGTCACCGAGAACAGAAATGTAAACTTTCGCAATTTGCAAATCACCGGATACTTCGACATCAGTTACAGTCAAAAAGCCGATTCTTGGATCTTTTAGCTTTCTGCCTAGGATGTCGCCTAATTCCTTTTTCATCTGCTCACCCACGCGGGTTGCTCTCATACTCATGATCTTATCACCTCTAATTAAAACCACTCAGTTTTCGTGATCGTTCGTTCAATTTCAGGAAAAGAATCAATAAAGCTTAAAACACGCTGCAATTCCTTTTCCACTTGAACCCGGGATGAGGAAATTACGGCGATTCCAATTGATGTACGCTGCCATGTGTCCTGGTAATCCATTTCAGCCATGGTTACATTGAATTTATGGCGCGTTCTTGTCAGTATACGCTGAAGAACCGCACGTTTTTCCTTCAGTGAGGAGGCATCATAAATGATGCACTCACATTCGGTATAACCGATCATTTTCTTTCGATTTCTTGCATAACGAATGATTCCATGACATCACCTTCACGGATATCATTGTACTTCTTAATGGTAATACCACACTCATAGCCTTGTGAAACTTCTTTCACGTCATCTTTGAATCGTTTTAATACGTCGACTTCGCCTTCAAAAATAACGACGCCGTCACGAATTAAGCGGATACCACTATCTCTTGTGATGGTTCCTTCAGTGACATAACCACCAGCAATTGTACCGATTTTAGATACTTTGAACGTTTGACGAACTTCAACTTGACCGATGACTTTTTCTTCATATTCAGGGTCAAGCATTCCTTTCATCGCCGCTTCAATTTCATCGATGACTTTATAAATAATGCGGTGTAAGCGGATATCTACGTTTTCTGTTTCAGCTGTGCTCTTCGCATTTCCATCAGGACGTACGTTAAATCCGATCACGATCGCATTAGAAGCACTTGCTAAAATAATATCAGATTCTGTAATCGCTCCAACACCCGTATGGATGATTTTCACTTTTACGCCTTCTACTTCAATTTTTTGAAGAGCAGCCGTCAGTGCTTCAGCAGAACCTTGTACGTCTGCTTTCACGATCAAGTTGATATCTTTCACTTCACCTTGTTTGATTTGCTCAAATAGGTCATCTAGAGATAATTTCGCTTTGTCTGAACGCTGTTCATCAAGCTGTTTCGAAGCACGCGCCTCACCTACTTGACGAGCTGTTTTTTCATCTTTGAACACTAGGAACTGATCCCCTGCATTCGGTACATCGTTTAAACCAGTGATTTCAACAGGTGTAGATGGTCCTGCTGTTTTCACGCGGCGTCCGATGTCATTAACCATTGCACGTACACGGCCAAATGTATTTCCGACAACGATTGGGTCACCTACATGAAGTGTACCAGTTTGAACAAGAAGGGTTGCAACAGATCCTCTTCCTTTATCAAGCTCAGCCTCGATGACAGTCCCTTTTGCCGCACGATTTGGGTTGGCTTTCAGTTCTCCAACTTCGCTGACAAGAAGGATCATTTCAATCAACTCATCAATGCCTTCACCTGTTTTTGCAGATAGAGGAACGAAGATTGTTTCGCCGCCCCAAGCTTCTGGTACTAGACCATGCTCCGTTAATTCCTGCATCACACGGTCAGGGTTCGCTGTTGGTTTGTCAATTTTATTGACAGCAACAATGATTGGCACTTCTGCTGCTTTCGCATGGTTAATCGCTTCAACCGTTTGCGGCATAACGCCATCATCTGCTGCAACGACTAGAATGGTTGTATCCGTTACCTCAGCACCACGTGCACGCATCGTTGTAAAGGCTGCGTGTCCAGGTGTATCAAGGAACGTGATTTTCTTGCCGTTTTCTTCAATTTGGTATGCACCGATATGCTGCGTGATTCCACCAGCTTCGCCTTCAACGACTTTCGTCTTACGAATGCTGTCAAGAAGCGTTGTTTTCCCGTGGTCAACGTGTCCCATGATCGTCACAACTGGAGGGCGTACTTGCATATCTTCTTCTTTATCTTCAACTTCATACTTTTCAAGTTCAGTTTCTTCTAAAATAATGACTTCCTCTACTGGAACACCATATTCAGAAGCGATTAATTCAACTGTATCTTTATCCAGCTCTTGGTTAATGGTTGCCATAACACCAAGCATCATCAGCTTTTTGATAATTTCAGCTGTTTCTTTTCCAAGCTCTTCAGCCAGCTGGCCGACTGTCATTGAATTTGTAAATTCAATTTTTTCAGGAAGCTCTTTTTTAGGTTTTACAGGTCTAGCTTGTTGATGCTGCGATTTGTTATTTCCACCGCGTTTATTTTTGTTTTTGTTTTGGTTGTTGTTTTTTTTGTTTTTATTAAATTGATTATTCTGCACGTCATTCTTCTTTCTATCATTGTTTTTGTTAGATGATTGTTTTTTTTGTTCTGCGGGTTTCTCGTTAGCTGTCTCTTTTGCTTTGGCTTTTTTATAGATCGCGTCTAGCTTTTTCACAGTGTCGTCTTCAAGCGTCGCCATGTGGTTGTTCACTTCCACGTTCATATCCTTAAGCGCTGCTATAATATCTTTACTTGAAACATCTATGGCTTTTGCGTATTCATATACTCTCACTTTAGCCATTCGTTCACCCCCAAATAAATTAATCGAGCAAGCTTATAAGCTTCTTTGCGAAGCCTTGGTCAGTGACAGCGACAACTACGCGAGCTTCTTTCCCAATAGAACGTCCGAGAACGGAACGGTCTTCAACTTTTCTAACCGGAACATTATAAAATTTGCATTTGTCAGATACCTTTTTCTCTGTGTTCGATGAGGCATCTGCTGCAAGAAGAACCAGCTTAGCACGCGCATGTCTAATTTCTTTGATCACAAGATCTTCTCCTGACACGACTTTACGAGCTCGATTTGCTAGACCAAGCAAAGGATACCATTCAGATTGAGTCATTTGGTTTTTTCACCTTTTCAGCTAGTTCTAGTAATTCTTCAAATATGTGTTCGTCAATCTGTGTCTGAAATTGCTGCTGTAAACTGCGTTTGTTCTTTGCCGCAAGAATGGTTTCTTTATCGAGAGAAAGGTAAGCTCCGCGTCCGTTCTTTTTTCCGGTTGCGTCAACAGACACTTCACCTTCTTTAGAACGAACAACACGGATCAGTTCTTTCTTTGGTTTCATTTCTCCCGTCACGACACATTTTCTAAGCGGGATTTTTTTTCGGCTATTCACCTTTTACATCACCTCTTATTCGTCAGATTCCTCAGCTACTGGTTCAGCCTCTAAGAAAAGAGATTCAGAGTCTTCAGTTCTTGGGAAAATACCGAGTTCCCTTGCATCTGTTTCACTTTTAATGTCAATTTTCCAGCTAGTCAGCTTTGCTGCAAGACGAGCATTTTGACCTCTTTTACCAATCGCTAACGACAGCTGATAATCAGGGACAATCACTGTTGTCGCCTTATCTTCTTCATTCACAATAACATCAAGTACTTTTGATGGACTTAATGCATTGGCAACAAATTCAACCGGGTCATTAGACCAATGGACAATGTCAATTTTTTCGCCTTTTAGCTCGTTGACAATTGCTTGTACACGCTGACCTTTTGGTCCAACACAAGAACCAACTGGGTCAACATCAGGATCATCAGTACGAACAGAGATTTTAGAACGGTCCCCAGCTTCTCTAGCAACCGACTTAAGCTCTACAGTACCATCATAAATTTCTGGCACTTCAATTTCAAATAAACGCTTTAAAAGACCTGGATGTGTTCTAGACACATAAATTTGTGGTCCTTTTGTTGTTTTTTCGACTTTTGTAATAAACACCTTAATGCGGTCATGTGGTTTGTAGTCCTCATTTGGCATCTGTTCGTTGACCGGAAGAAGGGCTTCGATTTTGCCAAGTGACACGTAAATGAATTTACTGTCAATTCGCTGAACGATTCCCGTCATAATGTCTTCCTCGCGATCGATAAACTCAGTGTAGATCACACCTCGCTCTGCTTCTCTCACTCGCTGCGTCACCACTTGTTTCGCAGTCTGAGCTGCAATGCGTCCGAAATCTTTTGGCGTGACTTCAATTTCAACGACGTCACCTACCATGTAATTCGGGTTCATATTGGCTGCATCATCTACAGAGATTTCAAGGCGAGAATCATACACTTCATCGACAACATCTTTTCTTGCAAATACGCGAATTGTTCCCGTTTCGCGGTTTAAATCAACACGAACATTTTGCGCTTGATTAAAGTTACGCTTATATGCAGAAATGAGTGCAGCTTCTATCGCTTCAATAATAATTTCTTTACTAATACCCTTCTCTTTCTCGAGAACAGTCAGGGCATCTAACAACTCACTACTCATTTTTATGGTTCCCCCTTATATCAATGAAAAGGTTAATTGAACGAAACTGCTAATCTTGCGTTAGCTATTTTTTCGTATGGAATATTGATCTCTTTCTTTCTTGTCTTGATCTTCACTGTCACTGTTGCAATCTCACCATCAAAGCTTGTAAGCTCACCTTCAAATGCTTTTTCACCATCAATTGGTTCATATGTTTTCATGAAAACATTTTTTCCAAGTGCTTTTTCAAAATCAGCTTTTTTCTTTAATGGGCGCTCCGCTCCAGGAGAGGACACTTCAAGAAAGTAGTTTTGGCTAATCGGATCTGCCTCATCAAGCTTTTCGCTCAAGGCTTCGCTCACTTTGGCACATTCTTCGATATCGACGCCTTTATCAGAGTCAATAAACACGCGAAGGAACCAGTTTTGACCCTCTTTGACAAATTCAACATCAACGAGTTCAAGCTGTAAGCCATCTAAAATTGGCTGCACCATTTCGCTTACGACATCCACTACTTTTTTGCTCATTCTCTTCCTCCTTGTGCTTTCGATAAACGCTCTTATCAATCATTCTGCATAAAAACCCTGCTTTATGTGAGCAGGGGGAGCAGAAAACGGATGAATAATGTCGAGACAAAAATTGCCTGTTCAATACAAAAGAGCGGGTTTCCCCACTCTTGTCTCGGTAATCGTTAGCATTTCCATAAAAACTATACCATATCCAATTTTTTTATGCAAATGAAGTTCCTTATTCTGCAGGCATTCGTCATCGGTTCTTTTCGTTCATTCTTTTCGCATGTTCACTGATAAGTGCTGCCTCCCTGCTACCTTTTATGATGCGGAAACCGTCATAATCCGGATAGAGCGAATCATCGTCCTGAATGCTTGTTAAAATCCAAAATTGACTGCCTGCCCCTCCGAGCCGCTCAATCGCTGACAGCCAGCTTTCGTATACGTCAGGACGTGCTGATTGATTTTGATAGCCAAACTCCTCTAACACAACCGGTTTTCCGATTGACTTCCCGCGGGTGATATGGTCTTCAATCCATTTCACTCCCCAGGCAGCAGATTTGCTCCAATGATCTGGGTACAGGTGATAGGTTCCATAATCAATATTAGGTAGAGCCGTCAAACGGTCCCAATCGACGCCTTCTCCGCCTCCGTACAACCAATCTTCATGCGCTGGTATGCGAAAGAACCCTTCATCTCCTACTGCAACAAGATGGTGACGATCCAGCGATTTGATCCATTTACTCATTTCATCTGCCCATTTGACTAGTACATTTCCCGTTGGATCTGACTGCACACGCGGCTCATTGGCCAATTCCCAAGTCATAATAGCTGGATCGTCTTTATATTGAACACCTGTATACGTATTGGTTCTTTCTAATACGTAGCGCACATAATTTTTGTAAGCATGTTGAATACGAGGATCTGTATAAAAGGCATCGTGCGTTCCTGCCCAGAACCACTTTACGTATTGATTCATCCCGCCAAAGTCATCCCAATTGTTCACTAGTGGAATGACAAGCTTTATCCCTTCCTGTCCTGCTTTATAAATCGCATAATCTAGTTTTTGAAAACCTGATTCTTCATAGACCCCTGGACTAGATTGTAAAACGGAGTTTTCTTGAGGGGCTCCGTCGTGAAATCCCCAAATACGTATGACCTTTAAATTCATTGCTTTCATATCATCGAACACTGCATCTACCATCTTTTTAGATTTGTAATGGAAATAGTAATTATTTGTACCAGCAAAGTAAAATGGTTGATTGTTCAGCGTAAATTGTGTACCAGATGTCTGCACGTAAGCGGCGGCTTTAATCGTAAGTGAAAACCAGCCGGCCCATATAGCGACCACAAGTATGAAGCAGGACACTCTTTGAGTCCACTTTTTCATTTACATTCTCCTCGCAATCTATCCTTCTTCTGGTACGATCACATCTAGCTGAAGCGGTGCTTGTTCATTTGAATCAAGTTCAATTGTCTGCTGTTTCAACATTTTATTTTCTTTGCCGATTCGAATCTCATATGTTCCATGAAATGCTGGACATATCACATGGCCATTAGCATCTGTTGTTTCAACTCTTTGAGTCGTCCACTCATTTAGAAGTTTTTCATAACGTCGTCCTGCTTCATTTAAAGACCAATCATAATTCACGATAGCCGCATGCTCACCTCTCCAATGGGCACCTGCCCAAAATCCCCACATTAGCACTCCTTTTACGGCTGGATGACTAAATGCGACGCGATATAAAGCCTCTAGGTTATCCGCTCTTCTATTAGCGTCAGGGTGAACAGAGTCATACTCTGTGACCCATATAGGAAGACCAAGCTCAGCAAGCACATCGAGCCTCTCTTTGACAATGACTGGATCGACCCGTTCTTCAAAATGGCCTTGAACCCCAATCGCCTCAATAGGTGCGCCTAACTGACGCAGTTCATTGATATGCGCTTTATACGCATGGTGCTCACCATATGAGATCACATTATAATCATTCACAAACAAAAGTGCTTTCGGGTCAATTTTTTTCGTTTCTTCATACATCCACTTCCAAATATTTTTCCCAAAGCGATCTTTAAAAAATGAACCGTGCATCATTTCATTGTTTACATCCCAATGGCGGAATCTTCCCTTAAAATGATTGCCCGCATGCTCAAGCCGGTTTTTCATGGCTTCATATACTTCGTGATTCGGCAGTGACCTCAGCCAGCTTGGATTCGCATCCTCTACCTCCCAAAATAAAGCGTGCCCCCTCACTGGAAGTTGATGTCGATCTGCAAAATTCAGCATCGCATCTGCTTTTTCATAGGTGATTTTCCCTCTTTGTGGCTCATTCGCATACCATTTTGCCTCATTTTCAAAAACACCCCAATTAAAATACTTCACGAAAAAATCAGCATATCGTTGATTAAATAACACTTGGTCATTCATTGCTGAACCAAATGCGAATTCATGCCTGATTTGCTTAATTTCAACCTCTATACCTGCTATTGGCTTTTTATCGCCGTTTGTCACGTTTATCACAAGGTCTCTTTGTCTATGCTCTGCGATTCGATCATTCGCCTCTTTTTTCCACATCAGATTGATTTGCTCATTTTCGCCCTTGTTGAATGATTGATGAAGAAAGCTTCTTTCTTTGACCATGTAAAAATCCCCCTATCTTCATTGGATTTATATTTCTTAATCAAACTGCCGGCTCAAAGAAACCGGCAGCTTAAATTTCGACTGTTAGTTGATCAGACGATGATATTCTGCGTAGGCAGTGGCCATATCCACTTGTGACCAGAAACGGTGATAAGTGAAAACCGGTGCCCCGTTCTCCCATTTGCCTGTTGCTTCATTAAATGAAGACTGATACTTACTCTCAAGTGAAGGCCATGCTGGATCTTGTTTAATGTTCGGACGAAGATCAGCAAAACTCGTATAGACTCCATTTCCTCCTCGCTGCGGATCAGAAGGAGTGGTGCTGCTTCCAGGAATCTGATTCCCTTGACCAAATGTCCCGTTCCAACCATTTGGGAAATACACTTCTTTTTTAAAGAAGCGGTCATAGTCCTCTCTTTCTTCTTCTGTTACAATGCCCACGCCATCATTGTAATTCCACGCCACCTCAAGGAGCTGTGCGGCTGCATCTTTCGCTCTGACACCAAGCGCTGTATAATCCCCTGTTTCAAGCTTTGTAGCAGCAGCAAAGAAAGTTAATGCCTTGACTAGGCTCCCTAATACGCCCGTATCCTGAGTTGGATCTTTTGTGACAGCTGTTAGGTTTGGATTTCCTGTTGCAGACTGGAATCCATTCCACGTGTCAGGCTGTCCGCTCCAAGCAATATTTCCAGGAAGCCAAAACTCGCCTGGTGCACTCGTTGTAGCCACAGAAACATTTGTTCCCCCTAGAATTCTTTGTCCTTGGTCATTTAAGAAATAACCCTCTTCATCCGACACAGGACGGCTGCCGATAAAAATGTAATCGAGTGCATAGTTAACCCATTTTGTGATACAGGATTTAGCCATTTGGACATTTTCAGAAGTTTTATCTCCATCTTTCACTAAAATATAATAAAGCTCTGCTACGCGCTCAATCGGCCATGCCTGCATCCCAAACCAGTTATTAGAAGGCGGATCATGATAAACAGGTGCATCCTCGTATGCCATATCGTAAAAAGTACTTCTTCCCGCCGGATATGCACTATAGTCTCCATTCCAGCTATTGGTTGCACCTCCTGCTATCGCTCCCTCTTTTGATTGAAGCCATACATAAAATTCAAGCTGCCTTTTTAATGTTTTTTCCCAATCGCTTGCACCAGTAGAGGAAGATGGCTTTAAACCACCTTTGTCTGAGGACAAAGCATAAGCGGCGACAGGGTTTTGATACCCTTGGTGACAATGGCTTGCTCCGATACGCCATGACCAGTTTGCATAGTCGCCAAGTCCTCCGCCCCAAGAGGTATACCACGCCATTAAGTAATGACAGGCACCCTTTCCATTTCCAGGGTATGGATTCCCTTGCTTACCGCTTCCAATCGTTTGAAAATACTTATCATACATACCGTAACGGAGAAAATCACCCATTTTTTTCGCTTTATCAAGATAGGTTGAATTATTGTAGCCGAGTTCCTTTGCCCAATAGATTGCTTGTATTGCACGCGCATCAGCATCCGTCGCATTGGTGTAGCGCCACTGGGCAGCTGGTTCTTGATTTTCTTTTGTGAACAAGCTCATAAAGCCTTCATTTGGCTTCCCAAAAGATTTATCATCTTGTGATGGATGCGGGATCGCCTCCCATACTGATTCCTGCGGACCACGCTGGAACGTGTTCACATATGCAGCTTTATGTGATGGATTGAGCAAGTTCCCATATTTATACCAGTTATCGACATCAAGCAGCCAGTGCATTAAATACGTTTCATTTGTTCCATAGGTTGATTTCAATTCACCATCAATCGGATCTTGACCAGCAGGACGAGCTCCGCTCAGCTGACTAGGATATTGATCCGGATATGGTTTTTCTGCTGCGTAGGTGGCTGGACTAGAAGGGTTGTAGGCGCTCATATGCGGCTGTTCATCATTTCCATCTTCATTTACTGGGATGATGTATTTCTCCATATTGTCCCATGCTGCCTCTAATTTGCTCCAATCCCCTGTGTAATGTCCGTACAACACCTCTAGCCACAGCCAATAACTATATGCTTCTGACGTTGTCATATGCCCATAATCAGGCGCTTCGCAAATGAGCGTCTCAATTGAATGATACGGAATTCCTTCTGGTGAAAAATATCCATTCGCATCACTTTTAATTTGATGATAAAGCGTTAAAAACCGTTCTTTGTTTGACAAATCCTTCACCCTTTCAATAAATCTTGATTTTTATTTGTCTGGAAGTGTACCAAATACTAAAGAACCATCATCAAAAACAGGTATTCTCGGTGTTTTTTGCATATTGGATGTTAAGCCTTGAAAGGAATAATCATTTGAGGCATTCCATATATTCGATCCATTTGTTGCAGATAATCGAAATTGGATTTCCTTTTTATGCTCTGATTCTCCCCCAGGAAAAATCGCTACGCCGGTAAAATCTATTTCTGCATAATAGACGTGAGCTGATGCGTCATATACCTTGAGCGGAGATAAGGAAGCGCCTTCATTGTAGGCGGCTGTCACTTGAATATCTTTTTCAGTGAATCCCTTTGCAAAGACCTCACTCAGATTGACGTAAT
Organism: Bacillus sp. MM09(2025); assembly: GCF_050496725.1. Lineage (NCBI taxonomy): Bacteria > Bacillati > Bacillota > Bacilli > Caryophanales > Bacillaceae > Bacillus > Bacillus sp. MM09(2025). The sequence continues at coordinate 406,331 of NZ_JBNWEN010000001.1, read as the reverse complement.
ATCTAAAGGAGAGCGTTTGACTACTTCTCGCCGGCCATCCAGACCGGTTGTATAGGACCGCCTTGACTTGAGTAGAAGTTGCATCGTTATTCATCACTGCTGCCTCTACAAAAAACTCATCCTCTGGTTGTTCTTTAGGCGGGAAATTGGGCAGCTTTGATTGCCCTTTTCCAAACAGCTGCACCATTTTGGCTATATTTCCTGTAAAAGCGGCATTATAGTCCGTCGCCACCTCGTTTGATACATAATCAGAGATGTCGTCATCATATTGATCCTGTGCATTAGGTCCGCCAACAAGCGCCCCATAAAGAGTGTGACGATGATTCGAAGGATTTGTCAGCTGGTTAGACCATGAGCCATGTGCAGTTCGGTGGTGCGGATGCTTCGGCGGGTTCTGGCCAAACCCAACGACATAGCTTCTATTAAGCGGATTATCACCAAGCATATAGTGAGTTTGGTTGATCGCAAACGTTTGGTATCGATTCTTTTTTTCTTCATCTGACACCCAATCAGCGTAGACAAAGGCTAAAAATGCTGCATTTGCTGTATAACGAAGCGAGCCCCATTGATCAAGCCATGCCAAACCGCCAGGCGTATAAGTGATTCTTTCGACTTTTCCATTTTGAACAAAACCCGTCGTCCAGTAATCGAGATTACGCTCTGTCGATTCTATGAATCGGTTCTCTTTCGTGATTCTGGCGAGTAAGATTTGCGAAGCAAAAAAAGTATTGTCCCACGACATGGTAAACGTATAATCCCAATCCTTCGGCCATTCCTCCACTGCTTTTAGTGCTTGATTTAAATAGGTTTCTTCATTTGTTGCCAAGTACAGCCAGATTCCGCCCCATATAAGTTCATCAATATAGCCGCTCCATGAATTGTAAAACGGCTGAGCATTTGTGACACAATCTGTATATTCGCCGCGATACCGGTCAGCAAATGCATAAAGCTGTTTCGCGTGCGTCAGCAGCTTTGCTGCATAAGGGGCATCTGTCTCTTTAAAAATGATAGAACCCGCTGCTAAAGCTGCCGCAGTTTGGGCGGCCACTTCTGTTCCAGGGCAATTTTCATCAATTTTAAAAGCTGGCCGGCTCATCGGCATCACTTCTGCCGGTCCCCACCAAGCATGATCAGCGTTCCCATCACCTACCTGCGCCCAAAACTCGTTCGGACCTGTATGAGCTTTCAAAAAATAATCTGTTGCCCACCTGATCTGATCTAAGATGTCATCAAGCAGTTCTGCCTCTTCATAGGCTTCTCGGTATTCATATACTGTCCAAGCAAGTACAGCTGCTGAGTAGGCCATTGGAAGACCAAATTTCACATGATCACCTGCGTCATACCAGCCGCCAGTTAAGTCATGCCCTACATCCTTCCCATCCTCTAGTCCGGAATCTCCCCGCCAGTTGAGACGGCTGCTTTTAGGCAGCTTTCCAGACCGCTGCGCTTCATAAAACAACAAGGATTTTTGAAGAACCTCTACATAGTTATAAGATGCCATTTCCGTATGACTCACCCCTTCTTTTTAGTCAAACATGAATAGACAAGCCACCTCCTTTTATTCAGAACGTGATTTGAACAGCTTTGAAAAGAATCAAATATGTTTCAAAAATAAGCATAGTAAACAGCAATCAGCTTTGTGCTCATCGAAGTTGTTTTCTCTTGATTCTTTCTGTGACTGTACCCAGAATGATCATATGTCGCATGAGAACATTTCAGACGGCGAAATTCTCTTTTTTGCTCTATTTGGGTAGAAAGAATGACATACAATCTCTTCTCTTAAAACATCACGCTAAATCAAGGTATATGAATGAATTAGAAAATGATTCCAATTGACGGAAATTCCTTATTAGTTAACATAATAATATTATTGTGTATATAAAAAAGAACGCCCTTTATTAGGGCGCTCTTCATTGATCACATTAAAACAAAGAAAGTTGGTTTTGATCAGGAAGTGCTTCTAAGCAGCCTTGACGATCTAAATATTCTAGGATCGTTTTCGACACTTTTCCGCGTTTTTGTAAATCCTCTTTTGAAAGGAACTCCCCATCTTGACGTGCGCGCACAATATTTAACGCAACGTTCGTTCCGAGACCAGGGATTGAGTTGAATGGCGGAATCAATCCGTCACCATCAATGATAAACTCTGTTGCACTTGATCGGTAGAGGTCCACTTTTTTGAAATGATAGCCTCTTTCACACATTTCAAGGGCAAGCTCTAGTACAGTTAATAGGTTCTTTTCTTTCGGTGATGCATCTAAACCTTTTGAGTTAATATCATCCATGACTGCTCGAATCGCATTTGATCCTTTTGTCATTGTTTCAATATCAAAGTCATCTGCACGAACGGTAAAGTAAGCCGCATAGTATAAAAGTGCATGATGCACCTTAAAGTAGGCAATTCGTACAGCCATTAATACATAAGCAGCTGCGTGGGCCTTAGGGAACATGTATTTGATCTTTTTACAAGAATCAATATACCAGTTCGGAACATTATTATTCTTCATTTCTTCTTCCCATTCAGGAGGAAGTCCTTTGCCTTTACGAACAGACTCCATGATTTTAAAGGCAAGTGACGGCTCTAAGCCCTGATAGATGAGATAGACCATAATATCGTCACGGCACCCAATCACTTCACTTAGTTCACACGTTTTATTGTGAATGAGCTCTTGCGCGTTCCCGAGCCATACATCTGTTCCGTGTGATAATCCAGAGATCTGAACGAGCTCTGAGAAGGTTGTTGGTTTTGTATCCTCAAGCATTTGCCGAACGAACCTTGTCCCAAACTCCGGAATACCGAGTGTACCTGTTTTACAGCCAATTTGCTCCTCTGTTACACCAAGAGGCTCTGTTCCTTGGAAAATTTTCATCACTTCAGGATCATCTGTTGGAATCGTTTTTGGATCAATTCCGCTTAAATCCTGAAGCATACGAATAACCGTAGGATCATCGTGCCCTAGTATATCAAGCTTGAGCAAGTTGTCATGGATTGAATGGAAGTCAAAATGCGTCGTTTTCCAATCAGAACCTGTCGCATCTGCTGGAAATTGAATAGGTGAGAAATCGTAAATGTCCATATAATCCGGTACTACAATAATACCGCCTGGATGCTGGCCCGTTGTCCGTTTTACCCCTGTACAGCCTTGTACAAGCCGGTCGATTTCTGCGCCCCTCATATGAAGATTATGATCTCCAGCGTAGCCTTTCACGTAACCGTATGCTGTTTTTTCTGCAACAGTACCAATCGTACCTGCTCGGTATACGTACTCTTCACCGAACAGCTCTTTCGTATAGTTATGGGCAATCGGCTGATATTCACCTGAGAAGTTCAAGTCGATATCAGGGACTTTGTCTCCTTTAAAACCTAAGAACGTTTCAAACGGAATATCGTGCCCATCTTTTTTGTACGGCGTGCCGCATTCCGGGCAGTCCTTGTCAGGAAGGTCAAAGCCTGAACCAACAGATCCGTCGTTAAAGAATTCGGAATGCTTACAGCTTGGACATACATAATGCGGCGCAAGCGGGTTCACTTCGGTAATCTCTGTTAAAGTGGCAACAAGAGATGAGCCGACAGATCCTCTTGAACCAACAAGATATCCATCATCAAGTGATTTCTTTACGAGTTTATGAGAGATTAAGTAAATAACGGCGAAGCCATGACCGATAATACTTTTTAACTCTTTCTCAATGCGGTCTTCTACGATTTTCGGCAGGTCATCTCCATAGATGCTGCGCGCCATTTGATAGCTCATTTCCCGTATTTCTTCATCTGCACCTTCAATTTTTGGTGTGTATAGGTCGTCTTTGATTGGTTTAATGCTTTCGACCATCTCAGAGACTTTTTTAGTATTCGTCACGACGATCTCTTTCGCTTTTTCCTCTCCTAGAAAGGAGAATGCTTCAAGCATTTCATCTGTCGTTCTAAAATGAACTTTTGGCAGTTCATGACGGTTCAGCGGATTTGCTCCGCCTTGTGATGAAATTAAGATTTTACGATAAATTTTGTCTTCTGGATGCAGATAATGCACATTTCCAGTTGCCACGACTGGTTTATTCAGCTTTTCGCCAAGCTTCACAATGTTTGTGATGATTTCTTTTAACGCACGTTCATCTCGAACAAGCTCCAGCTGCAGCAGATGCTGATACACTTCTGGCGGATGAACTTCTAAATAGTCGTAAAATGCTGCAATGTCTTCCACCTCATCAGGTGATTTTTGCATCATCCCTTCAAACACTTCACCCTTATCACAGGCAGACCCGATAATTAGTCCTTCTCGATATTTCTCAAGCTGTGAGCGCGGTATGCGGGGCACCCGGTAGAAATAATGAATATGAGAAAGAGAAACAAGCTTGAATAAATTTTTCAGCCCTGTCTCATTTTGTGCGATTAGAATGGCATGGTAAGGACGTGAGCGCTGGTAAGCATTAGACTGACCCATGTTTTCATTCAATTGATCGTGATAGGCAATATCCTTTTCAGCCGCATCTTTTAGCATTTTTAGCATGAGATAGCCTGTCGCCTCTGCATCGTAAATGGCGCGGTGATGCTGCGTCAGTTCTATATCGAACTTTTTACAAAGTGTGTTCAGCCGGTGATTCTTAAATTCAGGGTAAAGGAACCGGCCAAGTTCAAGTGTATCAATCACAGGGTTTGACGCTTTATCTGTTTTTAACAGGCGTTTGTACGCTGTATTTAAAAAGCCCATATCAAAGCTTGCATTGTGCGCAACAAGGATATCTTGTCCAATCCATTCTTTGAAATCCCGTACGACATCGACGACATCCGGAGCATCTCTGACCATATCATCCGTGATACCTGTTAATTCGATCGTTGTCGCTGATAATGGGTGATGAGGATTTGCAAATGCCTCAAAACGGTCAATGATTTCTCCGCCCTTTATTTTCACTGCTGCCAGCTCAATGATCGTGTCATAAACAGCTGAAAGTCCAGTTGTCTCTACGTCAAATACGACATACGTTGCATCCTCCAACAAACGGTGCTCTGGATTATAGGCAATAGGTACTCCGTCATCGACCAAGTTGATTTCCACACCATACATCATTTTGATGTCATGCTTTTTACTTGCTGCATACGCATCTGGGAAGGATTGTACCACCGCATGATCCGTCAGGGCAATCGCTTCATGCCCCCATTTTTTTGCTTGTTCCACCAGCCTGCCGATGCCAGTAACAGCATCCATTTGGCTCATTGGGGAATGCAAATGAAGCTCGACTCGCTTTTCACCCTCAGGTGCCGTATCTTCCTTCAGCTGAGGTTTCATTTCATTGACGTCATTGGCAATCATGACAAGGTCTCTAACAAACGTATCGTTTTGAATGCTTCCTCTTGCTTTGACCCACATGCCTTTTTTCAATGATTTCATCAGCTGTGCATCTTCTTTTTCTCTTGCAAACATTTTGATTAAAATACTGTTTGTATAATCTGTAATTTTAAAGATACAAAGCGTTCTGCCGCTTTTCAGCTCACGCGTTTCTGCATCGAATACGTAGCCCTGGACGGTGATTCTTCTTTCCTCGTCCATAATACTATCAAGCGTACGAATTTCTTCATTGTCTTTAATTTGATAGCCAATCATGAGAGGGCCAGACGGACCTTCCTCCTGCTCCTCACTTTCCTTCTTCTCCATCTCAGTGAGGGCTTGCATCGCTCTTTCTTGATCTTCAGCAAGCTTTTGTTCTCTGAACTTCTGAATCTCTTGATCTGATACAAAAATTTCTGTATCAAATTGGAGTTCTGGAAAGCCTACTTGTTTAAAAGCAGCCTGGAGCATTGGACTGTACTTCTTCTTGATGGCCAAAGCCTCTGTTTCGCTTTTTGTTTTGATGATGATTTTATGTCCAGACAGCGATGGTTTTTGCTGCTGAAGCAAGCTGATAATTGGAGGAGAAATTCCTTGAAGCTCTTCCACACAATGTGACCAATACGATTGAACGAGCTCTTCAGAGATGCTCGGATCATTGACTTCAATCGTACAAGTGACTTGTGCAATATGAGAAAATGCATTCGTCAGCCTGCTGAGAAACATCGCATACACCTTGTAAGGCAGAAGCGCCTTAAATTTAAAAAGGAAATGCCACGTTTTCGTCGCCTTATGCACCGTCAATTTGACGATTTCTCCTTCTTCAAAGTAACGACTGAGGTCATCATCTGTCATTTGAATCTGATTGAGTAATATATGAAATTGCCGCCGTGTGATCGGTAATTGTTCATCCAAGACAGGACCCTCCTTTTGTCAATCAGAAAGGTACCTCTTTTCTACAGGAGGTACCTTCATTTTTTTGTTCGTTTTTTATGCTTGGCGTATAAACGAAATCAGCTCATCAACAGATACTTCATGTGATTCACCTGATTTTCTAAACTTCACTTCAACAATGCCTTCTTCTGAACGTTTTCCGCAGCTAATGCGAATTGGCAGCCCAATTAAATCACTGTCTGTAAATTTCACTCCAGCCCGCTCCTGGCGGTCATCGAAAAGTACGTCAAAGCCCTCATCTTCTAAGCGCTCGTATAACGTTTCAGCGAGCTCTTTTTGAGCATCGTTTTTCATATTTAATGCAAGGAGGTGAAGGTCATATGGCGCAACAGCTTCTGGCCAAATGATTCCTTTCTCATCGTGATGCTGTTCAACAACCGCTGAAAGAGTTCTAGAAATACCAATACCATAGCAGCCCATAATCATTGGCTGCGCTCGACCATTCTCATCAAGGTACGTCGCATCCATTGACTCAGAATAACGAGTGCCTAGTTTAAAGACTTGTCCTACTTCAATCCCCTTAGCAAACTGGATTGTGCCTTCTCCATCTGGAGACACGTCTCCTTCTTGAATCAAACGAAGATCTGTGAATTCTTTCACTGACACATCACGCGCAGGATTGACATTGACATAGTGATAATCCGCTTCGTTTGCACCTGCGACAGCATTTGTCATGCCTTTAACCGCAAGGTCGGCATAAATATCGACTTCTGCTTCCAGCTTCACTGGACCAACAAATCCAGGCTCTGTTCCAATGACTTCTAGTACTTCTTCGCAAGTAGCAAGCTCTACAAGCTGTGCTCCTACCAAGTTTTTCACTTTCACATCATTTACTTCATGGTCGCCTCTCGTCAGGATGAGAACATACGCATCATCTGCTTTAAACAAAACAGACTTGATACAAAGAGAAGGATCAACTTCTAAAAATTCAGCGATGTCTTGAATCGTTTTTGCTTGCGGTGTATGGACTTTTTCAAGTTCTTTGAAGTCCGCAGGATTTGCTTCTTCTCCTTGATATACAGCTTCAGCCATTTCGATGTTCGCAGCATAGGAAGATGTGTCAGAGTATGCGATTGTATCTTCTCCTACTTCTGACAGTGCCATAAACTCATGTGTATCTTTTCCTCCCATTGCACCAGAATCTGCAATAACTGGTCTAAAATTAAGACCTACTTTTGAGAATACATTGGAGTAAGCTGTAAACATCTTGTTGTATGTGTCATCAAGGCTTTCTGGTGAAGAATGGAATGAGTACGCATCCTTCATAATAAATTCACGTCCGCGCAGCAGCCCAAAACGCGGTCTCTGTTCGTCGCGGAATTTTGATTGAATTTGATAAAGAGTTAAAGGAAGCTTCTTATACGATTTTACTTCGCTGCGTACGAGTGATGTAATCACTTCTTCGTGCGTTGGGCCAAGTGCGAACTCACGGCCATGACGATCTTTCATACGCATCAATTCTGGACCGTATGTATACCATCTTCCTGACTCTTGCCACATTTCTGCCTGCTGCAGCACTGGCATTAACAGCTCAGCTGCTCCCGCCTTTTCCATCTCTTTGCGAACGATGGATTGAATATGCTGGATGACTTTATGAGCAAGCGGGAGATAATGATAGATTCCGCTTGTATTTTGTCTAATGAACCCAGCTCTTACTAAGAGCTGGTGACTTTTTGCCTCAGCATCTGCCGGCACCTCTCGAAGAGTTGGTATGAAAGTCAGGGATTGTCTCATGTCGTTACACCTCATTTATGAAATAGGACTTCTCACAAAAACTCTTGTTTCCCGTAATGAGAAACAAGAGACATTGGTTTTATAAAAATAATCGCTGGATGTCATTCCACGTAACCACTAGCATTAACAGCATGAGGAATGCAACACCGATAAAGACAACAAGTGCTTCTTTCTCACGATTAATTGGTTTACCGCGAATGGCTTCAACAAACAAGAATAGTAAACGTCCTCCGTCTAGTGCAGGAATCGGCAATAAATTCACGATACCTAAGTTAATACTAAGGAACGCCGCAAACTGCATTAATGTTAACACACCTTGCTTGGCTACTTCTCCTGTCATGTCATAGATTCCAACAGGACCTGCTAACATATCTAATGAAAATTGTCCTGTTACAATCTTTTGCAAGTTCGTTAAAATCAAACCTGCTGTTGAAATCACAGTTGTTCCTGAGGATGAAATAACCTTCAGAAATCCATTTTCCGTTGGCGGATAAGAGCCAAAACGGCCAATGTTTTTTCCGTCTGCTTTCACAGCTTCTGGTACAACCTGTACAGTGCTTTCTTTGCCATCTCGGTCAATGACGACATTCATTTTTTTCTCAGGGTTCTTTTGAACGGTTTGAACAACGTCTGTCCAAGAATTCATTTTATCCCCGTTAATGGACACGATGTGGTCTCCCTGCATGAGTCCAGCTTCTGCTGCGCGGCCGTCTTTCGTCAGCTTGCCGAGTACAGGGTCATCAACAGTGACCCCTTGAATAAACCCTAAAGCAACTAAAATCACATACGCCAAGATAAAGTTCATAATCGGTCCAGCTGCGATCGCTTTAATACGCTGCCATACCGTTTTTGATCCAAATTGGCGATTGTATGGTGCGATCTGAATCTCTTCACCATCTGCAATATAAAAGCTTGTTTGACTCACATTGTAGCCAGTCAAAATATCTTCATTTCCAGCTTCATATCCTGAGATTCTCATGGCATGATCTAAATCAATCTGCTCCACTTCGATGACAAGAGCATCAGGATATTTTTCTTTATCATTTAAAATAATTTTTTCTACTTCATTTTGCTCATTGAATAAGAGCCCCACTGTATGACCTGGTTTAATTTCAATGACTTCAGGGTCCTCTCCTGCCATTTTAACAAATCCGCCAATAGGGAGAAGTCTAATGGTATAAACGGTTTCCTTTCGTTTAAAAGAGAAAATCTTCGGTCCAAAACCAATTGCGAACTCACGGCATAAAATCCCCGCTCGCTGCGCCATAATTAAATGGCCAAGCTCGTGGAAAAAAACGAGCGTTCCAAAAATAATAATAAACGCAATCACTGTATTCACGAACATACCACCTTATGTGAGGATTGATTGAACAAAGTCTCGTGTATCTTTGTCCACTTCATGGATATCTTGCAAACTAGGCGTTGAAATCACATGATGTCTGTTCAGTGCCTTTTCAATCAATTCTTCAATTTGCAGGAACGTTACTTTGCCTTTCAGAAATGCATCGACTGCCATTTCATTTGCTGCATTGAGCACAGCAGGCATTGTCCCTCCTATTTTACCTGATTCATAAGCAAAATGTAAGCAGCGATACCTGTCAAAATCCGCTTTTTGGAAATTCAATTGTCCAATCTCCCAAAGGTTCAATGATTTCGCTTCTGGTAATGGCGCCCTGTCAGGGTATGTGAGTGCATATTGAATAGGCACTCTCATGTCAGGTGTCCCTAACTGAGCCATGACGCTTTTGTCGTGAAATTCCACCATCGAATGGATAATGCTCTCTTTATGTAACAGCACATCAATTTTTTCATAAGGTATATCAAACAACCAATGTGCCTCAATCACCTCGAGCCCTTTATTCATCATCGTCGCTGAATCAATGGTGATTTTCGCCCCCATTGACCAGTTTGGGTGGTTCAGCGCTTCTTCAACCGTAACACCTTCAAGTTCAGTTCGTTTTTTATCTCGGAAACTACCACCTGAAGCTGTCACGATTAAGCGTTCAATGTTTTTAGCTTGTTCACCTTGCAGGCATTGAAAAATAGCGGAATGCTCACTATCGACAGGGAGTAAAGGTACATCATATCTTTTCGCGTACTCTTTTACTATATGACCAGCTGTCACAAGTGTTTCCTTATTTGCGAGTGCAATCGTCTTTTTTTGTTCAATGGCCTTTAATGTTGGAACAAGCCCGACACTTCCGACAAGGGCATTGACCACAACGTCTACTGCATCATAGGTCGCTGCTTCGATGTTGGCTTCATCACCAGCAGCCATTTTGACATCGTATTCAAATGAATGACCTTTTAGCGTGTGATAAGCCTCTTCACTTAAGCATCCGACAAATTCAGGCTGAAACTGTTCAATGATTGGTATGGCCTTGTCTACATTTCGGCCAAACGTCATGGCTTTTAGCTTAAATTTGTCTGGGTGCTGCCTAATCACATCTAATGTTTGTTCTCCAATTGATCCTGTTGCGCCTAATAGCGAAATATATCTCAAATTGCCACTCCTTCTCTCGTTCAATAAGTTTCTATGAGGTTAGCTGGCAAACGTTGCGAGCAATAAATATAAAAACGGCAGAACGAATAAAAAGCTGTCAAACCTGTCCAAAATCCCGCCATGTCCAGGGAGAATTGTCCCTGAATCCTTCACGTCGTAATGACGCTTTAAAGCAGATTCCACAAGGTCGCCAAGCTGCCCAAAGATACTGAGCAAAAGCGTAATAAACATAACAAGCAGATATGATGGCAAAAATCCTGTAACCGCCTGAAACACAAATGACAACACGACCGCTGTGACGATTCCGCCGATAAATCCTTCTACTGTTTTGTTTGGGCTGATCTCTGGCCAGAGCTTTCGTTTCCCCATCGATTTCCCAATAAAATAGGCACCTGAGTCAGTGGACCAAATAATCACTGCTGCGAAGAAGATCGCACTCATGCCATATAAGCCTCTAATTTGGATAAAATAATAGAAACTAACGCCAATATATAATGTCGCTAAGATCACAAAAGCAACCTCATCGAATGTGAAAGAGTTTTTGCTCAACACTGTATAAGTTAAAAGAATTAAGACTGCAAATAAAGCAATCTGCATTTTTGATGCGTCTGCGTTCGGAAAGAAGCTGTTCTCTCCGCCCATTAAAAGCCAAAGCAATATTAAGCTGACAATACCAGGAAAGCTGAAAATCGATATCTTTTTCATTCTTAGAAGCTCAAAGAGAGCGACACTTCCCATTAAGTAAATCAGCAGGGTAAATGGCATCTGTCCATATATAACTGCAAGTAAAAAGACTGCAGCTGCCAACACACCCGTCAAAATTCTTTGTTTCATCTGCACCACCCTCTAAATTCCACCGAACCTCCGGCCGCGGCGCTGGTATTCTCCGATAGCGCCTATAAGATGCTCATCAGAAAAGTCAGGCCAAAGCACATCCGTAAAGACAAACTCGCTGTACGCAATTTGCCAAAGCATAAAATTGCTTAATCTAATTTCTCCACTTGTGCGAATAAGCAAATCCGGATCTTGAAGAGATTCTGTCATTAAATAAGCTGAAAACATCTCTTCTGTGATGTCTTCTGCTTGAAGCTTACCTTCTTTGACTTTTTCAGAAATTTGTCTGCACGCGGAGACGATTTCTGTGCGCCCTCCATAGTTGAGCGCAAAATTCAAAACGAGTCCGTCATTATTCGCCGTACTCTTTACTGCGTTCTCTACCGCTCTTTTCGTATGCTGCGGGAGGCCGTCTGGATCACCTGTTAAGCGCACACGGACATTTTCCTCGATGAGCTCGGGCAGGTAGATGTTCAAAAATTCCTCAGGAAGTTTCATTAAAAAGTCTACTTCTAATTTTGGACGTTTCCAATTTTCCGTAGAGAAAGCATACAAAGTTAGCACTTTGACATTCAGCTCATTTGCAAGCTTTGTCATGCGCTTGACGACTTTCATTCCTTCATGATGTCCTGCTACCCGTGGAAGAGCACGTTTTTTCGCCCATCTTCCGTTCCCATCCATGATAATGGCGATATGTTCAGGAATTTCTCCATTTAATATGTCTTCTTTTGTCAGACTTTCTAAGTTGGAAGCTGCAGTTTGCTGATTCTTCCAATTTTTGAGTATATTGAGCATGAGATTCCTCCATCACCCAAAAAGGTTGCGTTTCCGCTAATAATATAGTCACCAACAGTATTAACAAAAAAACCCCCTGTAAACATGAAGAGGGTCTTTTCACTATTATCTATTGTACATAGTTTTTTCTTAAACTTCCATGATTTCTTTTTCTTTATCTTTCGTCACGTCATCAATTTTAGCGACATATTCATCTGTCAATTTTTGAACATCCTCTGTTGATGATCTTAATTCATCTTCAGTGATCTCACCATTTTTCTCGAGCTTTTTCAACTCATCGTTTGCATCACGACGAACATTACGAACAGCTACTTTTGCTTCTTCTGAATATTTTCTTACCACTTTCACAAGCTCTTTACGTCTTTCTTCTGTTAGTGCAGGAATCGCAATACGGATCACATTTCCGTCACTTGTTGGCGTGATACCAAGATCAGACTTTTGAATCGATTTTTCGATATCACCGATAGCTGTTTTATCATAAGGTGTGATAATCAGCATACGTGCTTCTGGCACTGTGATTGACGCAATTTGGTTAAGTGGTGTTTGTGCACCGTAATAATCAACCGTCACTTTATCAAGCAATGAAGCATTTGCTCTGCCCGCACGAACAGTTGCAAGTTCACGTCCGTATGCTTGAACGGCTTTTTCCATTTTTTCTTTCGTTTGGTTCAATACTTCTTTCGACACGTTATTTCCCCCTCACAATCGTTCCAATTGATTCGCCATTTACGGCACGTTTAATATTTCCTTCTTCCATAATAGAGAATACGATTAATGGAATGTCATTGTCCATACATAATGAGGACGCAGTAGAATCCATTACTGCAAGCCCTTCTTTTAGCACATCAAGATATGAAAGCTTGTCATATTTTACTGCATCCGCATCTGTACGAGGATCAGCACTGTAGACACCGTCTACATTATTTTTCGCCATTAAAATGACATCTGCTTCAATTTCTGCTGCACGAAGTGCTGCCGTTGTATCTGTAGAGAAATAAGGGTTACCAGTACCTGCAGCAAAAATCACGACACGTTTCTTCTCAAGATGACGGATCGCTTTTCTTCTTATGTATGGTTCTGCAACCTGTCTCATTTCGATAGAAGTTTGTACCCTAGACTGAATGCCAAGCGTTTCTAGGCTGTCCTGTAGCGCGAGTGAATTCATCACTGTTGCCAGCATGCCCATATAGTCTGCTGTTGCACGGTCCATTCCTAAGTCACTACCTGTCTTACCGCGCCAAAGGTTTCCTCCGCCTACAACAACTGCAACCTCTACATCTAGCTCTGCAATTTCTTTTACTTGCTTTGCAATTGAATGAATGACAGTTGGGTTAATTCCATTTCCAGCATCACCTGCTAGTGCTTCGCCACTTAGCTTCAGTACAATGCGATTATATTTCGGTTTGCTCATGATAACCTCCAAGTGTAAACTATACCGTCTCTTATTATGCGTAAGAAACTGCCTTTTGTAAATCAATATCCTCTAAAAAATAGGGAACACAGTGCTTGTGCTCCCTAAAAAAGCCCCAGAGAGCTTTTCAAACATTATTTTTTCACTTGGCTCATTACTTCTTCAGCAAAGTTGTCTTGACGCTTCTCGATGCCTTCGCCCACTTCATAGCGAACATAAGTTTGAATGCTTGCGTTTTTCGCAGCTACTACTTGTTTCACTTTTTCATCTGGGTTTTTAACGAAAGCTTGGTCGAGTAAGCAAATTTCTTCGAAGAATTTGTTTAGACGGCCTTCTACCATTTTAGCTACGATGTTTTCAGGCTTTCCTTCTTGAAGCGCTTGCTGCGTTAATACTTCGCGCTCACGGTTTGCTTCTTCTTCTGACACTTGGTCACGAGAAATGTATTTAGGGTTTACAGCAGCAACGTGCATTGCGATGTCTCTTGCAAGCTCTTCGTCAGTTGTTCCGTTAAGAACAGCTAACACACCGATGCGTCCGCCCATGTGTAAGTAAGAACCGAATGCTGCGTTATCTTCTTTCGTGATAACAGAGAAACGACGTAGAGTGATTTTCTCTCCGATTTTCGCAATTGCAGATGTGATATGCTCTTCAACTGTTGAACCGTTTTCCATTTTAGAAGCATGAGCTTCTTCAATTGTTGCAGGTTTAACAGCAAGCAAATGATCAGCAAGTTCGTTAAGAAGTGATTGGAACCCTTCGTTTTTCGAAACGAAATCAGTCTCAGAGTTCACTTCTAGGATCACGCCTGTGTTGCCGTCAGTTTTGATAAGAGTTAATCCTTCTGCAGCAATACGGTCTGCTTTTTTCGCAGCTTTTGCAATTCCTTTTTCTCTTAGAAGATCGATTGCTTTGTCGATGTCACCATCAGTTTCTGTTAACGCTTTTTTACAGTCCATCATACCTGCACCAGTTTTTTGACGCAGTTCTTTAACTAATTGAGCAGTAATAGCCATTTTACATTTCCTCCTTCTATGTTAAAACACGGATTACTAGGTGAAAAAAGGTGATAAAAGGCATTTCCCTCTTATCACCTTTTGAATAGGTTACGCAGTTGTTGTTTCAGTTTCTGTCGTTTCTTCTACAACAGCTTCTTCTTCGCCTTGTTTAGACTCAAGAATCGCATCTGCCATTTTAGCAGTTAGAAGTTTTACAGCACGGATTGCATCATCGTTTGCAGGGATCACAACATCAATTTCGTCTGGATCACAGTTTGTGTCAACGATACCGATGATTGGGATATTCAATTTACGAGCTTCTGCAACTGCAATACGCTCTTTACGAGGGTCGATAATGAAAAGTGCATCCGGAAGACCTTTCATGTCTTTGATTCCGCCTAGGAATTTTTCAAGACGTTCTAATTCTTTTTTCAGTTGAACGACTTCTTTCTTAGGAAGAACATCGAATGTACCGTTTTCTTGCATTTTTTCAATATCTTTTAAACGTTTGATACGTTTTTGGATTGTTTCAAAGTTTGTTAAAGTTCCACCAAGCCAGCGTTGGTTCACATAGAACATACCAGAACGGATTGCTTCTTCTTTCACTGAATCTTGTGCTTGCTTTTTCGTACCAACGAAAAGGATTTTTCCTCCGTCAGCAGCAAGGTTTTTCGTGAAGTTGTAAGCTTCCTCTACTTTTTTCACCGTTTTTTGAAGATCGATGATGTAGATACCGTTACGCTCTGTAAAGATGTAACGCTTCATTTTTGGGTTCCAACGGCGTGTTTGGTGACCGAAGTGTACACCAGCTTCTAGCAATTGTTTCATAGAAATAACTGACATGTTGTTGCCTCCTAATATAATGGTTTTTTTTCCTCCGCTTAAGTCATGTTCACATAAAACTGCGCCACGGCAGCACCTTCATACGAATCATTAAGCGTGTGTATTTAACACCAAGAAATAATATAACACATGATGGACTGACAATCAAGAATCCTTTACAGCTTTCCGCTAAATTTTAATAAAAGCTCGATTTCTGTCTTGCCAGTTTTCAGTTCTTTCGCTATTTCTTCTAGCGAATGCCCTTTGTCATATAAGGTCTTCACTTGATCCTCGAATGTTTCTTCTATTTCACTTTCAGAAGGCACAGAAGCTTCTGATTCAAAATGTGGAACGGGTTCGTTTACCTTCTCTTCCTGCACTTCTACCTCGCTAAGGAGAGCCGACAAGTGCTCTGGGACTGGATCTTCACTTTCTACCGATTGCTGGGATTCAATTGGTGTTTGTGGCTGCTTTGGTGTCTGAAAATCCGATTTCAGCTCTTCAGCAGAAAAATCAGGGGAAGCGGCTGCCACTTTTGATAGTTTGTCATTCTCTTCTTTGACTTCCATCAAAAATGCAGCCAGGGTATTTTCCGTTTCTTCTAGAAGTTCTCGCTGCTTTTGTTCAGTTGCCTTCAGCGAATTCATTCTCGTATATAAAATGATCACAAAATAAATAAGTGCAGCATGAAGCATGAAGCTAATCAGCCATAACATATTTTTTCACTCACTAACTCTTTAAGATTGAATGGCTTTATCAAGCAGATGCTTAAGCTTGAACAATGCCTTTGAATGAATTTGCGAAATGCGTGAGGTCGATAAATTAAGCACGTGACCGATTTCCGTTAACGTCAGTTCCTCTTTATAGAATAGACTGATCACGAGCTTTTCTTTTTCCGAAAGCTCGGTCATTTTTTCAGCGAGCTGTTCTATTAATTCATCTTTCAGCATCTTTTCTTCAGGTGTCACAGTTTTCTCGTCGCGAATCATGACTTGGACGTTTTCACCGTCTTCTTGATCATGCAGCTTCTCGTCGATTGAAAGCAGATTTGCAAAGAAACCTTCATTCATTGTTGTGACAACATCCTGTTCACTCATGCCAAGTTCCTCTGCTACTTCTGTCGGCGTCACATTTCGTAAATAACGTTGTTCAAGCTTTTCAATAGCCGCTTCTACTTTTTTTGTTTTTTCTCTTGATGTACGAGGCAGCCAGTCCTCTTTACGAAGACCGTCGATGATGGCCCCGCGGATTCTGAAGGATGCATATGTATCAAACTTCAGATCTCTTCCGGGGTCGAATTTTTCAAGGGCATCATATAAACCGAGCATCCCTAGACTGATCAAGTCTTCTTTATGCACTGACTTCGGGAGACCGATGGAAATTCTTCCAACATGATATGTGACGAGCGGCATATAGCGGCGCATAAGATCATCTCCAGCAGCTGGGTCTTTCCACTCTTTCCATCTAGCCCATAGCGCCTGATCTTCGTAATTTAAGGATTGCATCTTTCTCCCCCTATACTTCCTTAGTTATATCTTCATAATGCCTTGCTTCACAGTGCGGATCTCAAGCTCTGTCGTAAGCGGATCAAATTCAATCGTACGGCCATTGTTCCCGCCCGTATCCTCACTAATGATCGGGATGCGATAAAGAGACAGATGTTCTTTAACAGCTGATACGTTTCTAGGTCCAATTCTCATTAGATCATTGGTTGACTTAAACTTAAACATTTCTGCCCCACCAGCAAGTTTTGCCTTTAGCGCATGTTTGCGCGCTCCTTCTTTAAGGAGCAGATCAATTGTATGCTTGACACCTGTATCCGCATATTTAGCCAAGTTCTCCACTGCCCCTTTTGCAAGGGATGAGTCTGGAAGCATGACATGGACAAGACCTGCCAGTTTTTTTTCTTGATCAAACAGAACAAGCCCTACACAGGAACCAAGTCCGGATGTCCGAATGCGGTCCGGTGTTTTCACAAGCTGAACATCCGCTATACCAACCTTTACAACTGCCGGAATCTGAACGTTCATTACAGGTTACCTAATGCTTTGAATAGTTTTTCAAACGATTCAAAGTCTGGTAATAGAAACATATTTCCTTTCAGCTCTTGCTTGTTTTGATCATCAAAAATCGATGTATCAATCACAATTGCCTGATCACCTAGAGGGCTGAATTGCATTAACCCTTCGCTAATGACAGCCCCGAACATATCGAGCGTAACATCTGGAACACTTGGGTGAAGCTGCAATTTTGTTAAATCGGCAAGGGCTGATAAATAAGAGCCTGCTAAAATATTTCCCAGCTCATGTAGTGCTGACGTCCCCATCACATGCTCGTGAATAGTATCAATATCAAATGACGGATCTCGTACAAGCTCTCTTACGAATTGCTCGGCTTGCTCAAAGGGCATAATGAAAAAGATTGAGCCGGATAAATCTCCTTCCATTCGCAGGAAAATGCTTGCAACTGGGAGGTCTGCACCGCCAAAGAAATCCATTAATTCTTCAAACGAGAGAACCTTGACAAACGGAACAGCCATATCTATTTTGCGATCCAATAGGCTGGCAAGAGCAGACGCGGCGTGGCCTGCTCCAATATTCCCAACCTCTCTTAATACATCCAGCTGTTCATCTTTTATTTCATTGAAAATGCTCATTTCACATCCTCCTTAATGAACAGGTGCATCTTGAACGCTCTTGTCGAGGACAGCACCAGGATGAATGATATTAAATAGACGCTGATCATGCTTAATGATACCTGTCACCCATGATTGTCCTTCTTTTTCAGCTGATTCAGGAGAAGATTCTACTTCTTCTTGATGAACTGTAATGACGTCATTTGCTTCATCAACAATCCAGCCGACTTCAATGTCACCAACTTGTACAATAATCATTCTTGTTTCATCTGTAATTTCGTTGTCACTTGATCCAAGTCTCACTCTAAGATCGATGACAGGTGTCACGACACCGCGCAGATTAATAACACCGCATATATAAGGGGCAACGCCAGGGACTCTTGTCGGCTGCTGCCATTTTTCAATGGACTTTACTTCTGATACTGAAATGGCGTATTCTTTTTTGTTTACGATAAACACAATCATCTTTTCGCCAGTTTTGATATCTGTACTCATTTCAGACCGCTCCTCTATTGTTTTTTACTTGATCAGTGCATTACAGTCAACGATGAGTGCAACTTGACCGTCGCCTAGGATTGTTGCGCCTGAAATCGCAAACACGTTTGGCAGGTAATCTCCTAGTGATTTCAATACAACCTCTTGCTGACCAATAAATGAATCGACCACAAATGCTGTCAGCTTATCTCCTTTACGAACAACGATGATGTGCAGTTCTTCCTCTAATTCATTCGCATTTGGTACGTGGAATTGTTTCTTCAAGTACACGACCGGTACGATAAATCCTCGGAAATCAATCACTTCACGATCATGCGTTTGAAGGATGTCGCTTTTCTTAATGACAGCCGTTTCAATAATAGAAGAAATCGGAATCGCAAATGTTTCCTCTTCCAGTTTCACAAGAAGTACAGAAATAATCGATAATGTAAGCGGAAGCTGAATCGAGAATAGTGAGCCCTGTCCTTCTGTTGAGTTGATGCTCACAGATCCGCCCAGTGATTCCAGCTTGTTTTTCACAACGTCAAGGCCTACACCGCGGCCAGAGATGTCAGAAATCGTATCAGCTGTAGAGAATCCTGCTGCAAAGATCAATGAATCAATTTGATGATCTTCAAGTGTCTCTGCTTCTCTTTCTGTAATAACGCCGCGCTCTAATGCTTTTTCAAGCACTTTCTTACGGTTAATTCCGCCGCCATCATCTTCTACTTCAATGAAGACGTGGTTTCCGCTATGATACGCCTTTAATAGAACGGTGCCTTTTTCTGGCTTGCCTTTTTTCACACGTTCTTCTGGCGATTCAATTCCGTGATCTAGACTGTTTCTAAGTAAGTGTAAGAGCGGATCTCCAATCTCGTCGATAACCGTTCGGTCAAGCTCTGTCTCAGCACCTTCAATGATCAGTTCAATTTTCTTATTCAGCTCTTTTGTCAATTGACGGATCATACGAGGGAATCGGTTAAACACCGTTTCAACAGGAACCATTCTCATGTTCAGGATGATCGATTGCAGATCTCCAGAAATACGTGTCATTCTTTCAACTGTGTCTGTGAGTTCATTATTTTCTAATTCTTTGGCAATCTGTTCTAAACGGCCTCTGTCAATCACCAGTTCTTCAAATAGATTCATGAGAGAATCGAGACGGTCAATGTTGACACGAATCGTTTTTGTTCCGCCGGCAGCTGCACCGTTATTGCCATTTGCTTTTGGCGTATCGTTTGCTGGTGCTTTCGCAGCAGGCACAGAGACTTCTTCTTTTTCCTGTTCAGGTTTTGCTTCTTGTTTTTCAGCTGGAGCCGCTTCTTCAAATGCAGAAACTTCTGAGATCTCAACTTGTTCAACTTCTGAGATCGTCATCACGATTTTCTTCACTTCGTCCATTGGTTGTTTAGATAAATAAGAAATACTGAATTCAGATTCGAAATCTTCTGATTCTAAAAGTTCTGCATTTGGAACTGTTTTAACGACTTCGCCTGCTTCGTTCAGTCTTTCAAAGATCATATAAACACGAACGGCTTTTAATAAGCATGCGTCGCTTAATGTTACATTGAGTTCATAACATTTAAAGCCTTGTTCTCTCGCTTCATCAAGCACTGTTCGTTCAAATTCGTTATAGTCTAAATCGTTAGCAGCCGCTGATACATCAGCTGTTTCAACACTAGGAGCTGCCTCAGCATGGCTTCCTGTCACATCTAACTTTTTACTAATCTCTGTGACATCGCGTTTCCCATCGCCGCCTTCTGCAATTGATTGAACCATTGCTTCAAGGTGATCAAGCGCTTCAAACATTGTGTCCATTGACTCAGGTGTGACAATCATTTGTTCATTTCGAATGGCATCAAACATGTTTTCTAAGTGATGTGTTAGCTGAGCCATATCAGCATAGCCCATCGTTGCACTCATGCCTTTCAATGTGTGAGCCGCTCTGAATATATCATTCACTAGCTGCAAGTCGGTTGGGTTCTTTTCTAAATCAAGAAGTTTTTCATTACAAGTTTGTAAGTGTTCTCTGCTTTCATCTAAAAAGATATCTAAGTATTGGTTTACATCCAACGTGTTCACGCCCTCTCTTTATTCATGGAGCTTATAATTGCATGTGCGATGTCATCCACATGCCTTGTTTCATGTGCAAGGCCTGCTTTAATGACTGATTTAGGCATTCCGAAAACAACACATGATTCTTCTTTTTCTGCAATGACTTTTGTATGACCGCTTGCGACCATTTTTTTGACACCTTCTGTGCCGTCACTACCCATGCCTGTCATAATGACAGCGATTTTCTCGTAACCCTTTATACGACTGATGGATTCAAATAAATAGTTAACAGAAGGTTTGTGCCGGCTTTCTGTGTCCTCTGGAGACAGCCTGATGACTAAGGATGCCCCTTGTTCATGAAGTGACATATTCATTCCACCAGGTGCTATGTAAGCCACTCCATTTTTAGCGATGTCTCCATCTTGTGCTTCTTTAATCGAAATTTGAGATAAATGGTCTAACCTAGTAGCAAGTGATGCCGTAAATCCTGCCGGCATATGCTGCACAATCAAAATGGGTGCTTCTATGTCCTTGGGCAGCTTCGTGACGACTCGTTGAAGTGCTCTTGGCCCACCCGTTGATGTTCCGATTGAAATAATCTTTCGGAGTGAGCCGCTTTTTACTGCTTGCGGGCGAGGTGCAGCCACTGGAATCGGCGGCTTCATCACAGGCTTAGGAGAAACCTGCATTTCAGTACGTTTCCTTGACAGCCCTGCCGCAAGCACCCGTTCTACAATTTGGCCTCTTACTTTGTGTAAATCGAGCGAAATACTTCCTGAAGGCTTTGTCACAAAGTCAAAAGCACCAAGTTCTAAGCAATGGATGGTTAAATCCTTCCCTTGCTTTGTCTGGCTTGACACCATAATTACGGCCAGGTCGTGTTCAGCCAGAATTTGTTTTAATGCTTCTGTTCCATTTAAAACAGGCATTTCCACATCTAATGTGACGACATCTGGATTCAGTTCCTTGATCCGTTTTAAGGCATCTTCCCCATTTCGCGCCGTTCCGACGACTTCTATTTCTTGCTCGGCACTTAGGAAATCACTAATGAGCTTTCGCATAAAGGCCGAGTCATCTACTACAAGCACTCTAATCACGAGTCCACCTTCCTCCTTTTAAAAAAAGAGGACAACTTATCTATAAACGTATGCTGCTCTCTCTGTGCCTCTCTTATCTGCTGTTGATAAAGTGTTTCTGCCAGCATCTTGATCGTTTTACTCAGCCTTGAATGAGGCTGCTTCATATAAAATGGAATTTGTTCGGCCACTGCTTTTGGAACTGCAGGATCATCCGGCACAGCGCCAGCAAATACCAGTTTTCTGTGTAGAAATGATGTGACCACTCCTGCTAATTTTCTGTAGGTTTCAGACCCTTCTGACGGGGTTTTACACCGGTTGACAATGATTTGCACAGATTGTTCGAACTGATGAATCGCTAAGTGTTTAATTGCGCTGTAAGCATCCATGATCGATGTTGGTTCTGGCGTTGTCACAACTACTACTTCCCCTGCTGATAAAACAAATGGCAGTTGATCTTTTGAAAGGCCAGCCCCCATATCAAAGAAGATACAATCAAAGTCGTGCATCATTCTTTCCATTTCCTCAAGAAAGAACGACCATTGATCTTTATCTAAAGAAAACAGCTGTTCAAGTCCGCTTCCGCCAGAAATGTAATATAGGTTGTTCGTTCCTTGAGTCATAGCCGCTTGGAAGGATTTCTTCCTGACAAGAACATCTAATATAGAGCTGGTCGATGTTTTCCCTAGTAAAATATCAATATTCCCCATACCAAAATCAAGGTCGATGACTAACACTCGCTTACCTGCATTTGCGATAGACAGTGCCATATTCAGCGTCAAATTCGATTTTCCAACCCCGCCTTTACCACTCATGACAGCAATGGTTTTTGCCTGTCCGCTTATACCAAGAGGAGCTGGTGTGATCGTTTGATTCTGCTGAACGAGCTTTCTTAAACCTTCTGCTTGGTCGGGCTTCATCATTGTAAGACCATCCTTGTTAATTCAAGAGGAGAGCCCTCAAGAATATCCTCAGGAACATTTTGACCATTTGTTAAAAAGCCAAGTCCAATTTGAGAGTTTGCAATGATTTGAAAGATGGTTCCCATCGTGTCTGTTTCATCTACCTTTGTAAAAATGAATTGATCGATTGGAACGTGTTCAAAGCGTTTAACCATGGCTTTCATGTCCTGATACTTCGAGGTCGCACTCATCACTAGGAAACTTTGAATGCTTTCATTAAATGGAATGATGTCTGTCAGCTCTTTGATATACGCTTCTTCTTTAAAGTTACGACCCGCTGTGTCTACGAAAATATGATCATACTCTTTAAAGGTCTCTTGAGCTTTCACAAAATCCTCTCTAGAATAACAAACCTCAAGCGGTGCATTGAGCAGTTCCGCATATGTTTTCAGTTGTTCGATCGCTGCAATTCGGTACGTATCTGTTGTAATAAAAGCGATTTTCTTTTGCTTCTGAATGGCCGTTTTGGCAGCGAGCTTTGCAATCGTTGTTGTTTTACCAGCGCCAGTTGAACCAAACAGCACAATGTATTTTGAACGAATCATCGGCTCATCAGAGGTGTGAGCCGGCAGCATATCTGTCAGCAGTTGTTCAAGTTCTTTATGAATTTGATCTTCCTTGACAGCACCCTTCGTTAAAAGACCTTTTAGGCATTCGTCTCGAATGGCATCATCAAGACCTTGATCCTTCAGCTTTTGATCGATTGCCATGAGAGAGTCTGGCAGAATACCAGCATGCCGCTCATTTCTCTCATATTCTAAAGGCTGAGGTTGAAAAGGTGCTGGTTTCACTGCCTCAGGAGCAAAAGGCGGCTCTTCAGGCCGGTGTTGAACGTGCTCCTTTTTCGGAAATACTGGAAGAGGAGGCGCAGGATGTCCACCTTTACCCGCTCTTTCTTCAAAATCTTGATCCAGCACTGCAATCACTTCAACCATTTGCTGTTTTTTTAAACCGAATAGCTTTCGTTTCACAACGGTTTTGGAATTTAAAATGACGGCATCCTTCCCAAGCTGCTGCCTAATTTGAATCGTTGCCTCCTGCATTGAATTCGCTATGATTTTTTTCATTTTCATTAGATATCCACCACTCCGATGCTCTGTACTTCCACATTTGCTTCTAGTTCGTTATAAGATAATACCGGTAAGTCCGGGAAATATCTTTCTAACAGCTGCTTGACGTACATTCTTATAGGAGGTGAGCACAATAGAATCGGCGTTTCCTGACGAAGCGAAAGCTGTTCAATTTCTCTCGCCACTGATTGAATCACACTTTCAGAGGATTCTGGATCTAACGATAAGTAGTTGCCATGCTCTGTCTGCTGTACACTGTCAGCAATCACCTTTTCCACTCGGCCTGAGCATGTCACAACTTTGAGCGATTCATTTTCTCTCGCATATTGTGCAGTAATCTGTCTTGCCAGTGCCTGTCTGACATACTCTGTTAACAAATCTGTATCCGTCGTTAATTTTCCGTAGTCTGCAAGCGTCTCAAAAATGGTGACAAGATTTCGAATAGAAACTTTTTCTTTCAGCAGTTTTGCAAGCACTTTTTGAATATCACCAACTGCTAGTGGATTCGGGGTCACTTCATCCACTAAGACAGGATAACTTTCTTTCAGATGATCGATTAATTGCTTCGTTTCCTGGCGTCCGAGCAGTTCGTGTGTGTTTTGTCTAATCTTCTCTGTGATGTGAGTAGACACAACAGATGCAGGATCTACAACCGTATAGCCGAGCATCTCAGCCTGATCTTTTTCTGCTTCTGAGATCCATTTAGCCGGAAGACCAAAGGATGGCTCGATTGTTTCGATTCCTTCAATCGGATCATCATCAGGCGTAGGCGACATCGCTAAGTAGTGATCAAGCAGGAGCTCGCCTTTTGCCACTTCGTTCCCTTTTATTTTGAGTCGGTACTCATTTGGGTTAAGTGCAATGTTGTCCCGGATCCGGACCACTGGAATCACAAGACCGAGTTCAAGGGCAAGCTGCCTTCGGATCATCACAATTCGGTCTAACAGGTCACCGCCTTGATTTGCATCGGCTAGCGGAATCAGACCGTAGCCAAACTCAAATTCAATGGCATCCATTTGGAGAAGGTGAATGACGCTTTCTGGACTTTTCATCTCTTCTACCTCTGCCTGCTCCTCTAGTACCTCTTCTATTTCTTCTTGATCCTGTTTGTTTTTTGACATCAAGTATGCGCCGAGGGCAAGTAAACCTGCGATCGGTCCTGTCAAAAGTACGCCGATTGGAGTAAACAACCCAAGAAGGAAGATCGTACCTGCTGTGACATAAAGCATAGCTGGGAATGCAAACAGCTGTTCAGTGATATCTGAACCAAGGTTCCCATTAGAAGCAGCCCTTGTGACGACAATCCCTGTCGCTGTTGAAATGAGAAGTGCAGGAATTTGTGAAACAATCCCATCTCCTACCGTTAATAATGTAAAGTGGGAAGCTGACTCTTGAATCGACATTCCTTGCTGAAGCATCCCAATGATAATCCCAAAAATAATATTAATAATGACGATGATAATACCTGCGATGGCATCCCCTTTGACGAACTTACTTGCCCCATCCATCGCACCATAAAAGTCTGCTTCTCTCGCTACTTTTTCACGGCGATTTCTCGCTTCACTTTCTGTCAGCATCCCTGCATTTAAATCTGCATCAATACTCATTTGTTTCCCTGGCATCGCATCAAGGGTAAATCTTGCCGCAACCTCTGACACACGCTCAGCCCCTTTGGTGATTACAACAAATTGAATGATGATCAGAATAAGGAAGACCACCAGACCCACGAGTACATTTCCTCCAACAACAAATGAACCAAACGTTTCTACAACCTTTCCAGCATCTCCAGTTGATAGGATAGATCGTGTTGTAGAGATGTTAAGCCCTAAGCGAAAGAGCGTTAAGAGCAAAAGCAATGATGGAAATATTGAAAATTGCAGTGGTTCTTGCATGTTCATTGTGGTGAGAAGCACGATAAGCGCAAGAGAAATATTAATAATGATTAAAATACTTAATAGCATTGGCGGAAACGGTATGACCAGCATCGCCACAATTAAAATAACACTGAATAAAACAGATAAATCTCTTGCTGACATGCCTGTTCTCTCCTTTTAAAACCAAAAATTCATAAAATCTTTTGTTTCGTTTTATAAACATAAGCTAAAATTTCTGCGATCGCCTTAAAGTATTCCTCTGGCACCGCTTGGTCGATGTCGACCTGATCATAGAGTGCACGAGCGAGCGGCCGGTTTTCTACGGTCATAATATCGTGCTCTTTCGCAATCGTTCTAATTTTCAAAGCCAAAATATCTGTTCCCTTTGCCACAACAAAGGGCGCGTCCATCTTTTCTTCGTCATATTTCAAAGCAATTGCATAGTGAGTTGGGTTTGTAATGATGACGTCCGCTTTTGGGACTTCCTGCATCATCCGTCTCATGGCCATTTCCCGCTGACGCTGTTTAATCTTTGATTTTATGAGCGGGTCACCCTCAGATTTTTTATACTCATCTTTGATGTCTTGTTTGGACATCCGTAAGTTTTTTTCATAATCAAATTTCTGATACATATAATCAAGCCCTGCTAAGATCATGAGAGCACCTGCTGCATATAACCCCATAATCAAGGTCATATTTGCAACGAAATGAAGGGTTTCCTCTGCTGTTAATAAAGGAAGCCTCAGGATTTCGTCAAAGTGCATCCAAAGTGCAATAAATGTCGCAAAACCAATTAAACCAATTTTCAAAATGGATTTTAATAGCTCAACGAGGGCTCGAATACTGTATATTCGTTTAAACCCTTTGATTGGATCGAGTTTTTCTAATTTCGGTTTGATTACTTCTGTCGAAAAGAGAAAGCCAACTTGCAAATAGTTACTGATGATCCCTGCCAGCATACCAACACCAAGGATTGGCATGAGGAGGAGTCCTGTTTCCTGAAGCAATTCCACAAATAGTTGATGAATATTAGATGTGCTAACCTTCATTAGCATGGTTGTTGAATAAAAACGTTCAATGAGCGCAATAATACGCTCTTTCATAAAAGGCCCAATAAAAAAGAATGATAAAAAGATTAATAGAAATGAGATGGCTGTATTGACGTCGGTACTTTTGGCAACCTGACCTTTTTTACGTGAATCTTGTCTCTTTTTCGGCGTTGCTTTTTCTGTTTTTTCACCTGCGAAAAATTGCAAGTCTAGTCTAAGCCTTGTCATCATGACGAACCACCGACCAATGCTAAGAAATTCCTCATGGTGAGTACAATCGTATCAAATGTATTTTGGACAACTCCGAAGATGACGCCCATACAGATGATGATCATAATAAAACTCACACCCATTTTAATAGGAAGTCCGACAACAAAAACGTTCATCTGCGGAACTGTTCGTGCCACAATGCCCAGTGCCAAGTCGACCAAAAACAAGCTGGCGACAACCGGTGCTGAGATTTGAAAGGCAATGATGAACATTTGGTTGAAGCTCTTTGCAATAAAATAAGCAAAGGATTCACTGCCGAAATTCAGTGCGTACTGATCAACTGCAATATACTGAAAGCTGTAATAGATTCCATCAAGCAGCAGGTGGTGTGCATTGGTTGCCAGCATCAATAGCAATGTGACCGTATAAAAAAACTGCCCCATCAACGGCGTTTGTGCCCCTGTTTGCGGATCAATTACATTGGCGATCGCAAAGCCCATTTGAAAATCAATAAATGAGCCGGCAATTTGAACAGCAGACACCATGATATATGCAATCAAACCAAGTAGAAGCCCGACCATTGCTTCTTTCACCGCAAGCATCATATAAAGACCGTCTATATCGAGTGCTGGCGGTTCCTTAATCGTGCTAAAACTAATTACGGCTAAAAACAGTGAGAATCCAACTCTGTGTACAGCCGGGATCGTTCTATGCGCTAAAAGCGGTACTGTCACAAAAAAAGCGGTGATTCGAATAAAAACTAATAGAAAAGCAGGGAATAATTCTATGATTGACATCGCTCGTTAACCTGCAAATCGATCTAAATTCGAGAACAGCTCTGTCGTAAAGGACACAATGGTTGACAGCATCCATGGACCAAACACAACAAGCCCAATAAGAACTGCAACAATTTTAGGAATGAACGCAAGCGTCTGTTCTTGAATTTGGGTTGTTGCCTGAAACACACTGACAATCAGTCCCACAATAAGAGCGAGCGCTAGAAGCGGCCCACTGACAAGCAATACCACATACACTGATCTTTCAGCCATCGTAATGACAAATTCTGAACTCATGTTTTAAGCACCTACTCTAAAAGCTTTGCAGCAAAGATTTAACAATCAAATACCATCCATCGACTAAAACAAATAACAATATTTTAAAAGGGAGCGATATCATAACCGGCGGAAGCATCATCATCCCCATTGACATCAGGACACTTGCGACGACCATATCAATAATTAAAAATGGAATAAAGATCATGAAACCAATTTGAAATGCCGTCTTTAATTCTGAAATCGCAAAAGCAGGTACCATCGCCGTTAACGGAATATCTTTTATCGATTCAGGTGTATCCATTTTTGCGTAACTAAGAAATAAAGCCAAATCCTTCTGTCTCGTATGTTTACTCATAAACTCTTTAATGGGCACTTCGGCTTTTTCATATGCCTGATTGAGCGTAATGTCATCATTTAAAAGCGGCGTCAGTGCCTCTTTATTAATCTCTGAGAACGTAGGTGCCATGATAAAGAATGTAAGAAACAAAGCAAGCCCTACAAGCACTTGGTTTGGCGGCATTGAGTTGGTTGCAAGGGACGTTCTAACGAATGAAAGTACAATCACAATTCGTGTAAAACACGTCATTAAAATGAGAATGCCTGGTGCAACCGAAAATACGGTTAAAAGTAAAAGAAGACGGACAGACGTGCTAATATTCCCTGCACCGCTGGAATTAAATAAATCGATAAACTCATTCATTTTGTTTCGGGCCTTTCTTTCTGACTTCTGATTGGGTCTTTTTCAATTCGGCTAGCTGCGCCTTCAAATTGGCTGAAAAAGAAGAAGTGGTTGGCTGATCCTGTTTCTTTATCTGAGATGTGAATTTTTGAACGATTTTTGGTAAATCTGTTTTGCTTTCCATCGCTTCTTCGTATTGTTGCACGATCGCTTCACATTCTTGTTCATCGTCAATTTCTTTTAGTAGCTGGATTGAGTCCGCTACTCCGACAACTAATACTCGTTTTCCCACTTTGATAAGCTGGACTGAACGGTTTTGGCCAACCGTCGTTCCGCCAATATTTTCAACATAGCGAAATGGTTTAAGTAAGCGGTTTTGCTTACCAACAAATCTCACCAATCCATATATAAGCAGGATGACAAAAAGTAAGGCACCAATCATTTTGACAAAATCCATAATGGAGACAGAAGAAGAGGGAACTTCTTCTGCCGGAGTCGTTTGATTGTCAGTGGTTGTCTTTTCTGTATCCTTTTTGCTGCTCTTCTCTTCTTTGATCCAGTCATCCACTGTGCCATTTTCAGGATCTTTCGTTTCAGCAAACAGTGAGGCAGGCTGCATCGTTAAGAAAAGCATAAAACTGATCATTGCTATACATATCAAACGTTTTTTCAACAAGTCTTACACCCTTTTTTAGCCTAACGTTTTATTAATTGCTTCAAGTACACGGTCTGCCTGGAACGGCTTCACGATAAAGTCTTTTGCACCTGCTTGGATCGCGTCAATAACCATTGACTGCTGCCCCATTGCAGAACACATGATGATTTTTGCAGAAGCGTCAATTTGTTTAATTTCTTTTAGCGCTGTGATCCCGTCCATTTCTGGCATTGTAATATCCATTGTGACAAGATCTGGAGACGTTTCTTTGTATTTTTCAACTGCTTGAGCGCCGTTTTCTGCTTCTCCTACTACATCAAATCCGTTTTTCACAAGAATATCCTTTATCATCATTCTCATGAATGCTGCATCATCTACGATTAATACCTTAGTAGCCATTTACTTATTCTCTCCCTGTATGTTTGTTTATTTTAAATTAGAAAGTCTTTCCGACTGACTTAAAATATCAGTTACACGAACACCAAAGTTCTCATCAATGACAACGACTTCCCCTTTGGCGACGATTCGTTTGTTAACTAGAATGTCTACTGGCTCACCAGCAAGTTTGTCCAGTTCAATGATACTTCCTGCTGAAAGCTCAAGAACTTCTTTGACACTTCGCTGAGTTCTTCCAAGTTCCACCGTAATGGAGAGCGGGATATCCATCAGCATATCAAGATTTCCAAGCTGGCTTGTTGTATGCTGAGGCTCACTGAATGCTTCAAATTCAACTGGTGCCACATTTACAGGTGCTGCCGGCTTTGGCTTCGCCTGTCTTTTCGGCGGAGCTGTTTGCTGCGCTGGTGCAGATTGCGCTTGCGGCGCTGCCTGCTGAGGTTCAGGTGTAGTCACTTGAGCTTCTTGAACCGGCTCTTCCTCTTGCGCAGGGTCTGTTAATTCTGCAATTAAATCCTTCGCAAATGTAATAGGATAAAGCTGCATAATATTTGAATCAATGAGTTCACCTATTTTTAATCTGAAGGACACCTTGACAAGCATTTCTTCAGCTGGGATCCGGTCTGTTCCTTCTCCTTCTTTCACATCAAGTAATTCGACGCGAGGCGGAGAAATATCAATCTTTTTATTAAAGACAGTCGACATGGATGTCGCAGCAGAACCCATCATTTGGTTCATTGCTTCTTGCACCGCACTTAAGTGAATCTCGCTTAAAGAAGGGTCAGCATTTGTCCCGTCTCCGCCCATCATTAAGTCCGCAATGACTGCTGCATCTGTTTGCTGGACGACAAGCAGGTTACTCGCGCTGAAGCCTTCCGTATAATTCACTTCAATCGCGACATACGGATGAGGAAACTCCTCATTCAGCATACTTTTTTGAATCACTGTCACAGTTGGAGTGGTAATCTCCACTTTTTGATTTAATAGGGTTGAAAGTGCTGTAGCAGAACTGCCGAATGAAATATTTCCAATTTCTCCAATGGCATCTTGCTCCATTGCAGAAAGGACTGTATCAGGCTCTATATCGTCAGTGCTACCTCCTTTAAGGAGCGCATCGATTTCGTCTTGTGATAATTTACTTCCGTTATTCTCCATCTTCTTCACCTCTTATGTCGTGATCTAGAATTTGAATCGCCTGTTTCCGATTCACGCGGCCGGCCTGTCCCAAGAATTTCGGTTTATTTCCGACCATAACAGTAAGAGGCGCATTTACTGGTTTGTCCAAGGCAATACAATCACCAATTTCCAAATTCAAAAACTCTTCCACCGTCATTTCCGATTCCCCTAGCTCTGCGACTACCGGTATCTTTGCCGTCATAATTCGTTTTTCAATGGCCTTTGTTTCTTGTTGTTTTGGTTCATTTCGTTCAGACTGCATCCAGTAGTGTACAGACAGCTTCGGAATAATAGGCTCTAATACAACATGAGGAATACATAGGTTAATAACCCCGCTTACCTCGCCAATTTGTGTATTAAGAGAAATGACGACAACGGTTTCGTTTGGTGACACCATTTGAACAAACTGGGGATTTACCTCGAAATCTGCCATTTCAGGCTCGATGTCGGTTATGGACTGCCACGCTTCTCTGTAATTTTCCAAAGCTCCCTCAAACATGTTTGAGATAATCTTTGTTTCGATTTCTGTAAGTGATTCTGTCTTATTATGACTAATGCCAATCCCGCCCATCAGCCTGTCCATCATGGCATAGCCGATTGTTGGGTTCACTTCAAGCATGATTCTTCCTTCAAGCGGACTGACATAAAATAAGTTTAATAATGTCATATTAGGAATCGAACGAATAAATTCTTCGTATGGTACTTGGTCAACCGAGCTGACAGTAATTTGAATATATGATCTTAGCTGAGCTGAAAAGTGTGTGGTGAGCAGTCTAGCGAAGTTATCATGAATCCTTGTTAAACTTCGAATCTGGTCTTTCGAGAAGCGAAGTGCACGTTTAAAATCATACACCTTTACTTTTTTCGTCGTTTCTTCTTTTTTCAGCTCTTCTGCATCCATTTCGCCTGTTGATATAGCGGATAATAATGCATCGATCTCATTCTGGGAAAGCACTTCTCCTGACATTTCTTCACCTCCATCGTGTCAATTAATCGCCTCTATTGCAGATTAAAGGAGGTTATATATACTTCTTTCACCTTGCCATCTTGCAAATAGTTATTCACTTTGTTTTTGACTAGTGTTTTAAAATGTTCTCTGCCTTTTTTGCCATCAAGTTCATCTGCATTCGTGTCTGATAAAATGTCAATTACGGCGTCTTTCACTTGAAAACTTCTTTTCTCAAGCTCTTCTTTTGCTTTTTCAGAGTCTGTTTCAATATTCAATACAAGTTTGACCGCATTTCCTTCAGACTTTAAATTGGTGATAATCTCAGGAATTTCAACAGAAGCTTTTACGACTTCATCTGCTGTTGGCTCTTTTTCAGCTTTTGCTTCATCTGAACCATTCAGCAGAAAAATGATGCCTGCTCCTATTCCGCCGATGGCAATAATCATGATTAGCATTACTACGACTAATTTCTTCTTCATTCAAATTCCTCTATTCCTTGATTCAATGAAATGACTTGGATTTTTCTGTAGAAAGAAATGATTTTTTCTTGAAGCTGCTCTTCATTTTCTTTCACAACGAATTTCTTTCCATTGGCTAATGTAATGGTTGTGTCTGGAAAGCTTTCGATTTGCTCGATATGGAGAGCGTTCAGCATAAATCCTTTGCCATTCAATCTTGTCACTTCAATCATATTAAGCAGAGAAGCGTTCATCC
This sequence comes from Bacillus sp. MM09(2025), assembly GCF_050496725.1. Lineage (NCBI taxonomy): Bacteria > Bacillati > Bacillota > Bacilli > Caryophanales > Bacillaceae > Bacillus > Bacillus sp. MM09(2025). Next base: position 373,930 of record NZ_JBNWEN010000001.1, on the reverse strand, counting down.
GCTCCCCCTACCTCCTATCGTTTCAGATTCACAAGCTCTTGCAGAATTTCATCAGATGTTGTGATCGTCTTTGCATTCGATTGGAATCCACGCTGTGCGATAATCATTTCAGTAAACTCATCTGTTAAATCAACGTTTGACATTTCAAGTTTACCTGTTTGGATGACACCAGTTCCTTGTTCACCAGGTGCAATAGGGTTACTTGGTGCACCTGAACTTAACGTTTGGCGGTAAAGGTTGTCACCAACTTTGTCTAACCCTCCTGCGTTACGGAACGAAACGAGTGAAACCTGGCCAACGGTTCTTGATACATTGTTTTCAACAACCGAAATCGTCCCATCTGGACCAACACTTACACTTGAAATACCCGCTGGAATCGTTATCTTTTGTCCATCCATTCCCAAAAGGTAGTTTCCATCAGGTGTTACCAGGTCCCCTTCAGAATCAGGCTTGAAGTTCCCTGCTCTCATATATAGGGTCTCACCTTGCTTTTGTATCTGGAAAAATCCATCTCCATTGATATAGAAGTCCCATGGATCATCTGTATTTTGAGAAGCCCCGGATGACATGATTTTATCAATAGAAGATAAAGATGATCCTAAACCAACTTGTTTCGAGTTGATTGAACCAGAGTTGTTCGTAGGTCCACCAGAACTTGCAAGGGTTTGACTGACCATATCTTTAAAAGTGATACGGCTTTTTTTGTAACCGTGTGTATTGACGTTGGCCACGTTATTGGCTACAACATCTAATTTTGTTTGGAAGTTTTTCATTCCGCTAATTCCTGAGTAAAGTGAGCGTAACATTTATTTTCCTCCTCGATTTGCTTACGATTTTTCTCCAACAGTTGTAACGTCCCAAGGGCTGATTTTCGTTCCATCTTCTAAATATAGGAAGTATTCATTGTTTATGTTTTTAACAGACTTGACAGTGCCAGATATGTCTTTATCATCTTGTTTGCCCGCTACTTCTTTACCAATCCAGCCTACATATGTCGTAAACGGATCTTGGTGTGCAACAAATGTAGACATGATCTGATTCATTTGAGTGATTGATTCATTCATATTCATTTGCTGTTCTAAAGAAGAAAATGTTGCAAGCTGTGTGACAAACTCACGGTCATCAATCGGGTTTGTCGGATCTTGGTTTTGAAGCTGCGTAAGCAAAATTTTCAAGAACTGATCTCGGCCAAGCGTATCTGTTTTCTTTTCTGCTTTTGAAGAAGTGTCTGTTTGTGTTTGTGCGACTGTTCTATTCGTAGCATCTACTGTTGCCATTAGATTTCCTCCTCTTCTTCATCTGATCCAATAAGAGCATCCAGTACATCTTGGAATTCTGCTTCCTGTTCATCAGGATTCTGGAAATGATGCCCTTTTGACTGTTGCTGCTTGTTTTCTTCGTTAAATTGGCCAAATAACGACTGTTCATTTGATTGAAGCGGTATATGGAAACGGTCCACTTGAACCGACATATTCGGAAGCGCCTGTTTGAGCTGCGGCAGGTGATGCTCTAGCAGCTCTTTTGCTGCTTGTGTCGAAGCAGTAATCTTACTCGCATACATACCATTTTGCTTCGTCAGCTGAATCGTGATAAATCCGAGATTTTCTGGATTTAATCGAACTGTAAAGCGTCCGCTTGAGTTGCCAAATGGTGTGAATTTCATTTGCTTCCACGTATTTAGAATTTGCTGATCAACCGTTCCCGGCTTTTCATCAGTTGTTTGTGTCTGCTGAACAGGGGCTGCTGATTGCAGTTGAAAAAACTGCTTATGACCTGGCAAAAGCGTATGAGTGATCGTTTTTTCAGAAGCAGGTGCAGCAGTGCTTTGCCCTTTGACCACTTCCTTTTTGATGAGCCATTCAAGAGAGGCAGCCCCTTTAGCAGGAGTAGCAAGAGTAGATTCTTGTCTTGGAGAGACCAATTCTTTTAACTCTCCTAAAGCAATCTTCAACTCTTTGTCTGTCCCTTTTGCATTCGCCATCATATGGTCGATTAACTGATTAAAGTGTTTCAGCTCACTTTGAGACATCGAATTCAGCTTTGGAGCTGAACCCTGCGAGAAAAACTGCTCTTTTACTTGCTGAATCAGTTTCTCATCTACCCCATTTTTTGAAAGAAAGTGAATGAAGTCTTGACCCTTTGCTTCAATATCTTGCACTAACTTTGCATCAAAGCTGAGCGGCTGTTGATTGAGCAGTTGATATATGAAAAAGTGGACTTGTATGAGCTGCTCACTATGTTCAGAAGCTGGCTTATCAGCTTGATCACCGTAAATGGATGATTCCATTTTTTGAAATAGCTCTTCTAGTGACTTGAGATCAGACGAATCAAGCGTTTGACCTTGAAGTGTTTGAAGTGCGCTAAGAAGGTCTCCGTTGATACCTTCTTCAGGTGATTGCATCCATTTTTCAATGATTTGCATCGCATCATTGATGGAAAGAGTGGCACCCGTTGTCTCAGCATTCACAAGACCGCTTTGTGCACCTGCCCCGCTAAGTAATTGTTTAAACAACCCGCTTGCAGAGGCCACTCCGCTCCCCTTTGGTCCCGCGAGACCTTGAGATGATTGCTGTAAGGCTCCAATATCTAATAGCTTCACTTATTGTCCACCCCCATTTTCACTTTCTTTTTTAGAAAGCTCTTTCGTAAACGTAGCTGCCTTCTGAGGTGTTAGTTTTGCTAATATGTCTGTTAGTTTATTTTTGCTCAGCTCTTCGAGGATCTTCAAGGCCTCTTTATCACTTAATTCTGATAAAATTTTGGCGGATTTCCCTGCGTCCATGCTTTCATAGATACTGGCAATCTTCCCTTTAGGTTTCTGGTTAGAGGCTGCTGCCTCATCAGAAGTTGTTCCTGACGCATTATTACCTGATGTATCGCTCGATGAGCTGTTGTTTGATGAACTGTCACTCGCTGACGTATTATTCGCATCATTTTCAGTTGTTTTTTCAAGTGAACTGATTTTTTGATTCAGTCTTTTAATCTCTTCATCACTTGTTTTTAAGTCTTTTTGCGCAATTTCAAGTTCATTTTTTTGCTCTTTAATGGTCTTTTTCAGTTCCTTCAATTCTGCATCGCTTTGATTATTATGTGAAGATGACGTTTTTGACGTGTCATCTGAACCAACCAAACTGCTGACGCCCGGAATGTGTTGGAGCGGTTTCTTTAGATCAAAACCTGCCATATAAAGGATTGTGCCAGTCACTAACACAAGCACAATCAATGGGATGATGACAATAAACAAGATCCATTGAAATTTACCGCCGCTTGATTCCTTCGTTTTTTCCTTCTTAGGCATTCATCTCGACTCCTAATGTCCTTGAAACATGAATTGGCTGATAGAGATATCATCCATTTCTTTCATTTCAATGGCCTTATGTTCAAGGGAAAACTTTTCATACTGCTTTTCTTTCATTTTTTCAAACTTTTTAAACTCAATGTTTTTTTCAGTTAAATCAGATTGTTTTTCATTCATTTGATGGCGTTTCATGATCACAAGCTGCTGATAATGCTGAATCGTGTTATCTAAATTGGTCACAAATTGCTGATAATGACGCATTTCTTGGACACTCATACCACTTCTCAGCTTTTCTTCTTTGCTTTTTTCCATTAATTCTTTTTTACTCATATTTTCATAGAGCTTTTCAGCGACTTGCTCAAATGCCGAAACGGATTGTTGGTACGCTGCGAGTGACTTGTCTTTTTCACTTTCTTTCAGTTCTAAGAGCTTTTGAAATTTGTATTGATATCTCACTGTTTTCGTCAATCCTCTCTATTCATCAAACCGAGCAATACATTCACACTGTCTTCAATAGATACAGCCTCTTCTACATCCTGCTTCAAAAATGAAATCAGATGAGGATAAGCCTGCATAGCATCATCAATGTCTTTCGAGGAGCCTTTTTTATATGCTCCAATGTTAATGAGGTCTTCAGCGTTTTGATAAGTGGATAAAAGCTGGCGGAACCGGTTGGCCGCCTCCTTGTGATCATGACTTGCGATATTGCTCATCACGCGGCTGATACTTTTCAGAATATTGACAGCGGGAAATTGTCCTTTGTTGGCTAAAGCACGATCAAGTACAATGTGACCATCTAAGATTCCCCTAACTGTATCAGCGATTGGCTCATTCATATCGTCCCCATCAACAAGCACTGTATAAAACGCTGTGATGGAACCAAGCTGATTCGTTCCAGTTCGTTCAAGTAATTTTGGCAGTATAGCGAACACCGAAGGCGTATATCCTTTTGTCGTTGGCGGTTCACCAGTTGCAAGACCGATTTCCCTTTGTGCCATAGCGACCCGTGTAACAGAGTCCATCATGAACATGACATTTTTTCCTCTGTCTCTAAAATATTCCGCAATAGCTGTTGCTGTATAAGCAGCCTTCATTCTTGTCAGTGCAGGCTGGTCAGAAGTTGCGACGACAACAATCGATCGCTTTAGTCCCTCGGTACCTAAATCCTTTTCAATAAACTCACGAACTTCACGGCCACGCTCTCCAACAAGAGCAATGACATTCAGGTCTGCTTCTGTCTGCTTAGCAATCATCCCCATTAAGGTACTTTTCCCAACACCACTTCCGGCAAAAATACCGATCCTCTGACCAGTGCCGACTGTAAGCAGACTGTCGATCACTCTGACGCCAACGCCCATTTTTTCACGAATAGGCGGCCTGTCCATCGGGTTTGGAGGTGACTGATCTGTCGAAACAGGTGCAAGTCCCTTTGGAAGCATACTGCCGTCCAGCGGTTCACCGAAAGCATCAACCACTTCGCCAATTAAGCCAGTTCCAACTTTGACCTTCAGCGACTCACCTGTCGCTTCAACTAGACTTCCTGGTGAAATATTGGATGCTTCTACATAAGGCATGAGCAGAATATGTTCATCTCTAAACCCTACAACCTCTGCTTTTATCGGATCGTGCTTACGCCCCTTTTTATGAATGAGACACACATCTCCGATAGAACTTTCCGGCCCCTTAGATTCAATCATCAGTCCAACAACTCGATTGACTTTACCAAATCGTTTATAAGGATCGGCAGTTTCGATCGTTTCTCTTAACACATCGATGTTCATTTGTGATCACCTGAATCAATGACTTCTAGTAGCTTTTCTTTCAACTGATTCATTTGGGTATCAACACTCGCTTCCACTTTTCCAAAGCTTGTTTCTACGTAACAAGTCCCTTTTGGCGCTTTTTCATCCGAGTAAATCGCAAGGTGTGTATCCTTTTGAAGGATTCTGATTAATTCGTCTTTATACTCCATCACATGATCGTAATGTTTAGGGTCCACATAGATGGAAATATCGTCATATTCTTTCACTTCAGAAATGACCTGCTTCACGAGAGCCAAAAATTGATCTTTCGTGTCCTCAGCCGAGTACCAAACGCGTTTAGCGAGTTCAAAAGCCAGTTCCACAATTTTTTCTGCGGAGCTTTCAATTTTTTCTTCGTAATCCTGCTTGGCAAGACTGACAATGTCATTTGCTTGATCAAGAATTGATCGATACTGACTCATCGCATCTGCTTCACCCTTTTGGAAGCCATCTTGGTAACCAGCTTGTTTCGTTTCTTCAATCAGCTGCATTCTTTCTTCTTCAAAATCAGCACGGCGCTGATTGATTTCAGCCATTGTTTTTTCAAGCTCATTATTTGCTTGTTCTACTATACGGCTTGCTTGATCTTCAGCATCACTTAGTACAAGCTGCGATGCTTCTGTTTCATTGACAAGCTCTTCTTCATGATGTTCTTTTTTGAACTCCACTTGCTGCAAAGGAATCGTTTGCCGGCCTTGCTCAGGAATAACAGATGTTTCATGTTTGATAATCCTAGACAATGATATCGTCTCCTCCGCCCCTAGCTATGACGATTTCTCCAGCTTCCTCGAGTCGTCTTACGATGCTGACAATACGGGTTTGTGCTTCCTCGACATCTCTAAGCCGGACAGGTCCCATAAACTCCATTTCTTCTTTGAACGTTTCGACCATTCTCTGTGACATGTTGCGGAAGACAATTTCTTTGACCTCTTCGCTTGCCACTTTGAGTGCGAGCAATAAGTCATCATTTTCAACATCTCTGATCACGCGCTGAATTGCTCTGCTGTCAAGAGTGACAATATCTTCAAAGACAAACATACGTTTCTTAATCTCATCAGCAAGCTCAGGATCTTGAATTTCAAGAGTGTCTAAAATGGTCTTCTCGGTCGCACGGTCTACACCATTTAGTACTTCTACAACCGCTTCGACTCCGCCCGTTTGCGTATAGTCTTGCGTAAAGGTTGAAGAAAGCTTTTGCTCAAGAATGCGTTCCACTTCATTGATGATCTCTGGAGATGTGCGGTCCATTAAAGCAATACGTCTCGCAACCTCTGTTTGTACATCCTCACCTAATTCAGATAATATCTGCCCTGCTTGGACTGGATCTAAGTAGGAAAGAATGAGCGCAATGGTTTGCGGATGCTCATGCTGGATAAAGTTTAAGATTTGTTCTGGGTCAGCCTTCCGGGCAAAATCAAACGGTTTCACTTGAAGCGAGGATGTTAACCGGTTTAAGATGCTGTCCGCTTTGTCCTCACCAAGTGCTTTTTCAAGTACTTGTCTTGCGTACATAAGACCGCCTTGTGATATGTAGTCCTGCGCGATGGCGATGCTGTGAAACTCTTCGATGATTTCATCTTTTTTAGCAGTATCTACACTTCGTACATTGGAAATTTCAAGTGTTAATTTTTCTATTTCGTCTTCAGACAGATGTTTGTATACAGATGCTGACACGTCTAGCCCTAAGGAAATCATTAGGATTGCTGCTTTTTGTCTGCCTGTTAGTCGATTTGGATCTTTTCTCGACATGTGTATTCCTCCTAATCCTCGGACAGCCAGCTGCGTAGCAATTTAGCAAAGTCTTCTGGTTTATCTTTTGCCATTTTCTCAAGCTGATTTTTCCTCACCATTTCCTCTGTTTCTGGTTCAGTGTCAATATCAGGAACATGGATTGGTGTACGTTCATCAAACTCAAACTCTTCTTCCTCTTCTTTTCTGCGTTTACGCACAAGAAGAACAATGAGAGCGATAATTGCAAGTAGTAGCACACCGCCTACAATATAAACCCAGATTGGAATATTGTTTGATGGGTTTTCTGCTGCAGTTTGCTGTTTACCGTCTAATTTTGATACAGATAAAACAATTTTGTTATCTAAGTCTGCTTGAGTGAGCGCTTGACCATTTGTGTATTCTTTATCAATTGACGTGCTAATGATCGTTGAAAGAATCTTTTTAATATCATCTTGCCTTTCAGCTGTTAAAGAGTTCACATCGTTTGCAGTTGGTGGTTCGACCAATGCTTGAATGCCAACATCTCTAATTTTATAAGGACTCTCTTTGATATCTTTATGAATGCGGTTGACTTCATAGTTGATACGATCTTCGCTCTTTTCGTAATCTCCGCTACCATTCGCTCCATCGGCGCCTTGATAGTTTGTGACATCATCGTCGCCTGTTCCAGCGGTTCCACCAGCTGCTGCACCATTTCCTGAATAAGTTTCAGCAATCTTTTCAGCACTGACAGCGATGCCTTGCATGTTTTCTTTATCAACTGGTTCTACAAGATCTTCTTTTCTTTTCTCTTCAGTAAAATCAATGTCTGTTGTGACCGATACAGCGACTTTTTCTTGACCCATCATTGTTCCGAGCAGCTGTTGAATTTTTCTTTGAAGGTTCTTCTCAATTTCTTCTTTCTTCTGCTGCTGTGCATCCATTCCACTTGCATAGGAATCAGAACTGCTGTTTAAGTCGTAGTAGTTGGAATCTTGGTCCATAATGACAATGTTTTCTGTCTTTAAATTCGGCACACTTTTTGAAATAAGATGATAAAGGCCTTTTACTTGCTGCGGCGAGAGCGTGTAGCCACGTTCAACTTGCAGCACAATGGATGCTGATGCATTACTTTGCTCTTCTCCAACAAAAACGGAATCTTTTGGCAGGTTAATCATAACTTTTGAATCTTTAATCCCATCAATCGTGTTGATTAGATTGGATAGTTCTGTCTGGGTTGCGTCTACTTTCAGAACATCAAATTCATTATCTGTTAAACCGAAGCCGGAATTATTCGCAAAAAATGAGTAGTCAATATTCCCTGTCTTAGGGAGACCCTCAGATGCGAGTGTTACTTTTAAAGAGTCGGCCTGCTTTTCTGGAACGAGAATCGTTGTTCCATTATTCGCAAGTTCCGATTTAACGTTTTTGCCATCTAGTTCCTGTTTGATTTGTCCAGCTTCTGCCTCAGACAAGTCTCTAAACAATGGAACCATTTTTTCAGAAGAAGCAAAGATGCTAACAACCGTAATAATGATTGCTAGGGCAGCAACGCCGCCAATCATAAGTATTTTTTGTAATTTTGATCGATTTCGCCAAAACTCAACTGTTTTTGTTCTTAATTGCATTAAAGTACGATTCATCTTAACCCCCGGTCATTCCATTCAGTCTTTTTTTGTCCGTCAGCACCTCCTACATCTGCATTCTCATAATCTCTTGGTACGCTTCGACTGCTTTATTTCGAAACTCCGTTGCAGCTGTGAGTGTCACACTCGCTTTTTGCGAGGCAATCATGACTTCATCGAGATTGACATCTTTTCCTTGTGCAAGTGCATTTGTATACTGGTCTGATTTCAGCTGCGATTGATTTAATGCCTCAATGGAATTCTTCAGCACATCAGAGAAATTCGTTTGACTTTTAGGTGCAGCCGCATGAACGGACGATGCATTTGTCAATTCACTTGCTTGCTGAGCAGTTTGAAGCTGGAAAGGAGATATTGCGTTAACCAATTCTTTTCACCTTACTTTCCTATTTCTAAAGCTTTCATCAACATGCTTTTATTCGCATTTAGTGCGGTCACGTTTGCTTCATATGACCTTGAGCTGCTGATGAGGTCAACCATTTCCTTTAATGGATCAACATTAGGTGTTTGAACATATCCATTTTCATTGGCATCGGGATTTGTAGGATCATATTGAAGGTTGAATGGAGTTTCGTCTTCTGTAATCTTCGTTGCTTTCACGCCGTTTCCTAATTTACTGCTCGAATTCATACTTGAGTTTAATATAGATGAAAACGATTCACCTGACGGCTGTAAGGTGACGAGCTTACGTCTATAAGGCTCCCAGTTGCCATCAACCTGTTTCGCTCTTGTTGTATCCATATTTGCAAGGTTAGAGGATACAACGTCCATTCTGAGCCTCTGTGCTGTTAGTGCAGAGGCCGAAGCGTTAACGCCTGAAAAAATTGACATCACTTACCTCCTGTCAAAACTGTTTTAAGAGAATTGAATTTTCCACTCATTCTTTCAACCAACGCATTATACTGAATTTGGTTTTTAGCGAGTTCACTCATCTCTTGATCAATATCGACATTATTTCCGTTTTCTTGATATGAAGTACGGTTGCTCGAAACAACTGAATAATTAGACCCTGTTTTAGAAAAATCAATGTGACCTTGGTATGTTTTTTTAGCATCTAGCTTGATCGACGCATCGTTTAGCATATCATGAAATGCGACGTTTTTCGACTTGTAGTTCGGTGTGTCTATATTCGCGATATTATTGCTTATGACTTTTTGCTTAACATTCGCTCTGCCCAAGGCATTCTCAAGGTTGCTTATCGTTCCAGAAAATATATCCAAAACCATATACCTCCAATCATATGTATTTCATTCCATTTAATCATGTCGAGATTTGTAAAACCATATGTTCATTGTAAGAAATAATAGGATTAAAGTCTATGATGTATATGTAAAAAAAACTCGTAATATATATCTATTTTACGAGTAGGTACAAAGACCTAGATTCAAAGAACTAAGAATTGTAAGGGTTTTCTTGGAAAAAAGAGTGTCATTTTTCGGACAAATCCTCTTTTTTTATAAAAAAAAACCCTTTTTAGCTTGTATTTCTGCTAAAAAGGGGTTTTGATTAATGAGATTTTAAATTTTCAAGTTCAATTAAAAATTTGTTGTTTAACACTTTGATATACGTTCCCTTCATTCCAAGAGAGCGAGATTCGATGACGCCAGCACTTTCTAACTTACGTAAGGCGTTCACGATCACTGAACGAGTGATTCCTACACGGTCAGCAATTTTACTTGCCACTAGAAGCCCTTCGTTGCCATCAAGTTCTTCAAAGATGTGTTCAATGGCTTCAAGCTCACTATATGAAAGAGAACTAATCGCCATTTGGACAACTGCTTTACTTCTTGCTTCTTCTTCGATTTCCTCTGACTTCTCACGAAGGATCTCCATTCCAACAACTGTTGCACCGTATTCAGCAAGAATTAAATCATCATCTTTAAATGTATCTTGCAAACGAGACAGGATTAACGTTCCTAAACGATCTCCTCCTCCAATAATTGGCACAATGGTTGTCAAACCTGATTCAAATAAATCACGGTTCTCAATCGGGAAAGCTGTATACTCACTGTTAATGTCAAGATTTGAAGATGTTTCAGGGATGTTGAATAGACTCTTTGTATATTCTTCAGGGAATTGACGGTCTTCAAGCATTTTCTTCATACGCGGATTTTCAATCTGCTGGTTGATCGAGTAGCCTAGAAGCTTCCCTCTTCTGCTTAATACGAAAATGTTTGAATCAATGACATCTCTCAATGTTTCTGCCATTTCCTTAAAATTAACTGGTTTCCCCGCTGCATCTTGCAGCATTGAGTTAATAATCCTTGTTTTTTGTAGTAACGCCATGTTAATGATCCTCCTAGATTACTTTATTCATTTGTTAAAGTATAAATTGACTTAAGTCTTTGTTATTTGCAATCTTTCCTAGCTTCTCTTCTACATACTGAGGGGTAATGGTCACTGTCCCTAGTGTAATATCAGGCGCCTCAAATGAAAGCTCTTCAAGGAGCTTCTCAAGTATGGTATGAAGCCTTCTTGCACCGATGTTATCTGTCTCCTGATTGACATGATAAGCCACTTCTGCAATCTTATGAATAGCATCGTCAGAAAATTCAAGAGATATACCTTCTGTTTCAAGTAAAGCTTTATATTGCTTTAATAATGCATTATCTGGTTCCGTTAAGATTTTCACAAAGTCTTCGATACTTAATTTATCTAATTCTACACGAATTGGGAAGCGTCCTTGAAGCTCTGGAATCAAATCTGATGGTTTCGCCATATGAAATGCACCTGCTGCTACAAAAAGCACATGGTCTGTTTTCACTGCCCCATATTTCGTCATCACAGTTGAACCTTCTACAATCGGTAAAATATCACGTTGAACCCCTTCACGAGAAACATCTGCAGATGATGCACCACCGCTTTTGGCGATTTTGTCGATTTCGTCGATAAAAATAATCCCTTGCTGCTCTGCTTTATAGACAGCTTCTTGACTGACTTCATCCATGTCAATCAGTTTTGAAGCTTCCTCAGCTGTTAACGCCTTTCTTGCTTCTCTGACGGTCAGCTTTCTGCGTTTTTTCTTTTTAGGCATCAGATTGCCAAGCGCATCCTGCATGTTCATGCCCATTTGCTCCATACCCGAGCCCTGAAGCATATCAAACATGGATGGTTGCTGCTCTTCGACTTCGATCGTGACGTAATGATCTTCAAGTTCGCCCATCGCCAGCTGATGAGCGATTCGCTTTCTTGTCGATTCAAGTTCTACTTCTTCACTTGATTGATCTCGATCACGGTCATCTTCATCAGACCCACCAAACAGCATCTCAAAAGGATTTTTCACAGACTGGCTTTTTTTCTTGCCAGGAACAAGTAAATGAACAAGACGTTTATTTGCTTGTTTTTCTGCCTCTTCTTGAACGTCTTTCATCTTTTCTTCTTTGACAATTCTGATCGCTGTCTCAACTAGATCTCTGACCATCGATTCTACATCACGGCCGACGTAACCAACTTCAGTAAACTTCGTCGCTTCCACTTTAATAAAAGGCGCACCAGAAATTTTTGCAATTCTGCGGGCAATCTCTGTTTTCCCCACTCCTGTTGGGCCGATCATTAAGATGTTTTTCGGAACGACTTCATCCTTTAGCTTATCATGTAAAAGGCTTCTTCTGTAACGGTTTCTTAAAGCCACCGCCACTGCTTTTTTCGCATCAAGCTGACCAATAATGTATTGATCAAGCTTTTCAACTATCTCTCTTGGGGTGAACGGCTTTTTCTCCATACGTCTCATGTCCTTTCTATTCAAGCTCTTCCAAAGTGATTTGATCGTTCGTGTAGACACAGATTTCTCCGGCGGTTTCAAGAGCAGCCTTTGCAATATCTCTTGCTGTGAGGTGATCACCTGCATGTGTTTTGAGTGCTCTCCCGGCGCTAAGCGCATAATTGCCGCCTGAGCCGATGGCCAAAATACCGTCATCTGGTTCGATGACCTCTCCTGTACCAGAGACAAGCAGGATGCTGTCTTTGTTCATAACGATCAGCATGGCCTCAAGCTGCCTAAGCATCTTGTCACTACGCCACTCTTTTGCTAGTTCTACGGCTGCCCTCTTTAAGTTACCACCATATTCTTCAAGCTTCGTTTCAAACTTTTCAAAGAGTGTAAATGCATCTGCTACTGAACCTGCAAAACCTGCAAGCACCTTACCTCCGAAAAGACGGCGCACTTTTTTTGCCGTGTGTTTCATCACGACAGCCTGCCCGAAAGTGACTTGACCGTCGCCAGCCATCGCACTTTTTCCTTTATGTTGAACGGCAAAGATGGTTGTTGCATGAAATGATGACATGAAAAAACCTCCTTTTAGGATCGTTTAAAAGCCCTTGGGTGATGAGACATGTACGTTTTCCTTAAAGAATCTTTTGATACATGCGTGTACACCTGAGTTGATGATAAATTCGAATGACCAAGAAGTTCTTGAACACTTCTCAAATCTGCTCCCTCATTTAAGAGATGTGTGGCAAAGGTGTGCCTTAACATGTGAGGATGGATATGTAATGTGCCTGACGCCTTTTTCATTAGTTCAGTGAGAATGAATCGAACACCTCTGTCTGTAAGAGGCGCCCCGCGCTGATTCAAAAATACATATGCATCAGCACGATCATTCCCCTTCGCTTTCAGCTTCAGCCTTCCATCCTCTAAATAAGTGATGAGTGCTTCATGAGCATATGAACCAAAAGGAACATACCGCTGCTTGCTGCCTTTCCCATGAACAAGCACTGTATCCATCGATAAATCAAGATCAGATTCTTTTAATGAACATAACTCACTGACCCTCATACCTGTTGCATAAAGAAGTTCTAAAATCGCTTGGTTTCTTTGCCCAAGCGGTGTGCTGACATCAGAAACAGTAAAAAGCTCTTTCAGTTCCTCTTCATACAAAAATGAAGGAATTCGCTTATCCTGCTTTGGTAAGCTAACGAGTAAAAAAGGATTTTCTTTCACAAGCTGTTCTCTTAATAGAAATTTATAAAAGCTGCGAAGCGCAGAGACTTTCTTACTAATCGTTCTTCTTGTCAGGCCTTTTTCATAAGCTTCTGTTAAATAAATTCTCGTATCTTGATAGGATACCTCTTCAAAACCGTCTATTCCTTGAACGTTCATAAATCTGACAAACTCTTCAATCGCTTCTGTATATCCTGAGATGGTTAAAACAGAATAGTTTTTTTCAATTTGCAGATATTCAATGAATAAGTGGACAAGACGCTGTTTATTCGTCATTTTTACACCTCTTTAAGGCTTTTAAATGGTATCACATATCTTGCTTTCCATGCAATGTTTTACTACAGAGATTTCGAAATAGTTTGAATAGTTTCGATTGCGCGCTTAGCGTACTCTGCATAACGCTCTTGTTTGTTTTTAATGCGAACACCAAGATCTTTCAACAAGCCAAAATTTGCATTCATTGGCTGGAAGCTTTTCTTGTTTGTCGATGTGATGTAATAAGCCATGCTGCCAATCGCTGTTTCCTCCGGAAGAGTCACAAGTTCTTCTCCTTTGACAAAACGAGCGGCGTTTATACCAGCGACTAGTCCGGAAGCTGCGGACTCGACATAGCCTTCAACGCCTGTCATTTGTCCGGCAAAGAATAGATCTTCTCTATTTTTAAACTGATACGTTGGTTTTAAAAGACTCGGTGAGTTAATGAATGTATTGCGGTGCATCACGCCATAACGAACAATCTCTGCTTCTTCAAGACCTGGAATCAAGCGGAATACTTCTTTTTGGTCGCCCCACTTCAGGTGTGTCTGGAAGCCGACGATGTTATATAAAGTACCTGCTGCATCATCCTGTCTTAATTGAACAACAGCGTAAGGTCTTTTTCCTGTTTTCGGATCTTCAAGTCCTACTGGCTTCATCGGACCAAACAACATCGTTTTCTTTCCTCTTTTCGCCATGACTTCAATTGGCATACAGCCTTCAAAGAAGATTTCTTTTTCGAACTCTTTTAATGGAACTGTTTCTGCAGAAATAAGCGCCTCATAAAAACGATCGAATTCTTCTTCTGTCATTGGACAGTTTAAATAAGCGGCTTCTCCTTTGTCATAACGTGATTTCAAGTACACCTTATCCATATCAATGCTATCTTTCTCTAGGATAGGTGCCGCTGCATCGTAGAAGTATAGATACTCTTCTCCAGTTAACGATTTTAATTCTTTTGAAAGTGCTTCAGAAGTAAGCGGGCCTGTCGCAATAATTGTTGGGCCTTCTGGAATGCTTTGTACTTCTTCTTGAAAGACTGTCACATTCGGGTGATTTTTTACTCGATCAGTAACGTTTGCTGCAAATTCATGACGATCTACTGCAAGCGCTCCGCCAGCAGGAACTGAGCTTTCATCTGCGGCTGCGATAATCGCTGAATCTAAATGACGCATTTCTTCCTTTAATACACCGACCGCATTTGTCAAAGCGTTGGCACGCAGTGAATTGCTGCATACAAGCTCTGCAAATTTATCTGTGTGGTGAGCTGGCGTTTGTTTGACAGGTCTCATTTCATATAAGTTGACTTTAATTCCGCGTTTAGCAATTTGCCATGCCGCTTCACTTCCAGCTAAACCTGCTCCGATCACATTTACAAATTGACTCATTGTACAACTCTCCTATTTCGTAAGTTCTGTTTGATGACACAAAAAAGCAGGTGAACAAGGTTGCTCACCGCTATTTTTGTTGTTCCTCTTTATAATCACAGTTCACACATTGAACTTGCATGCCTTTTTTCAGCTTTTTCTCTACAAGCATATTTTCGCATTTTGGACACTTTCTTTCAATCGGTTTGTCCCAAGAGACGAATTCGCACTCTGGAAAACGATCACAGCCATAAAAAATGCGGCGCTTCTTAGATTTTCGTTCAACAATGTTTCCTTCATGACATGTTGGGCATTTCACACCAATGTCTTTCACAATTGGTTTTGTGTTACGACAGTCAGGAAAGTTAGAGCAAGCCATGAACTTACCGTATCGACCCATTTTGTACACCATCGGATGTCCGCACTCTTCACAGTCAACTCCGGCGTATTCAGGCTCAATCTCAACTTCTTGCATTTCTGCTTCCGCTTTTTCTACCCGTTTTGCAAAGTCTTGATAGAAGCTGTCGATAATGCGAACCCATTCGATCGTACCTTCTTCAACGCTATCAAGTTCTTTTTCCATTTTCGCAGTGAATTCCACGTTAATGATCTCAGGGAAGAATTCAATGATTAAGTTGAGAACAATTTCCCCAAGCTCTGTTGGGATAAACCGTTTATTATCAAGTGCGACATAGCCGCGCTTTTGAATCGTGTCTAATGTTGGTGCATACGTAGACGGACGGCCTATACCCAGCTCTTCAAGCGTTTTGACAAGTCTTGCCTCAGTATAGCGCGGAGGCGGCTGCGTGAAATGCTGTTCAGGTTCGATATCTTTTGAAAGAACCGTATCACCTTCTTTAAGATCAGGCAGCATTTTGTCCTTTTCTTCTAGCTGGTCGTCTTTCCCTTCTACATATACCTTCATGAATCCAGGGAATTTCACTTTGCTTCCGTTAGCACGGAATGTAAGCCCGTTATTATCAAGGTCCACACTCATTGTATCAAGAACAGCCGGCGCCATTTGGCTTGCGACGAATCGTTCCCAAATCAATTTATACAGACGAAGCTGATCTCGGCTTAAGACATGTTTGACATCTGCTGGTTTTCTCAGCGTAGAAGTCGGCCTAATGGCTTCGTGAGCATCTTGTGCATTTTCATTCTTTTTAGCGGTTCGTTTTGTTGTATTCAAGAAATTCTTACCGTACGTCTGATCAATGAAAGCAGATACTTCTTCAATTGCCGTATTGGAAATACGAGTTGAGTCTGTTCTCATGTAAGTAATGAGTCCGACTGTACCTTCTTTACCAAGATCGATTCCTTCATATAATTGCTGTGCAATCATCATCGTCTTTTTCGCACGGAAGTTTAATTTTCTTGCAGCCTCCTGCTGTAAAGTAGATGTTGTAAACGGAACAGCTGGGTTTCGTTTACGCTCTTTTTTCGTCACTTTCTCTACAGAGAATTTGCTCCCTTTTAGTTTCGAAAGGATTTCTTTTACATCTTCTTTTGTTTTCAGTGGATGCTTTTTGCCATTGACGCCGAAGAAGCTCGCTTCGAAGCTTTCTTTTCCTTTTAGGAATGTACCGTCAATTGTCCAGTATTCTTCTGGTTTAAATTCATTGATTTCATTCTCGCGATCAATGATCAGGCGGAGTGCAACTGATTGAACACGACCGGCACTTAAGCCCTTTTTCACTTTCTTCCATAAAATCGGACTAATTTTATACCCAACGAGACGATCTAAGATCCGTCTTGCCTGCTGTGCATCAACTAAATCCATATTGATCATACGTGGATGCTTAAAGGAATCTTTAATAGCATCTTTTGTAATCTCGTTAAAGACAACTCGGCAGTCAGACGAGAGGTCAAGGTCAAGGCTATGCGCTAAATGCCAAGCAATCGCTTCTCCCTCTCTATCGGGGTCAGCTGCGAGATAGACTTTCTTTGCTTTTTTTGCTGCGGTTTTTAATTCTTTTAATACGGGGCCTTTCCCGCGAATCGTAATATACCTCGGTTCGAAGTCATGCTCAGTGTCAACACCAAGCTGACTTTTCGGTAAATCTCTTATGTGTCCCATTGAAGCCTTTACTTTGTACTTTTTACCTAAATAACGCTCAATCGTTTTCGCCTTGGCTGGCGACTCAACGATGACTAAATAATCAGCCATACTCAAAATCCCCCTTAAGAGGTGTTCTCTCTTTATACATTTCACAATTCATATTTATGTTAATTGCACCTATCTAACAGGCAATCATGAAAAATTCTTTATGATGAACATCATTATAAACACGAAAAACAAAGTGTAAACTTAAATCCTCACTATTATTAAATATTCCTATGTCTTTTGTCAAACGATATTTTTATGAGAGTTCAGTATATTGAACACCGCGGAAGGAGAATTCCTCTAAAATATCCTTCGTTGAATGAACAAGCTTTGCTCCCTGCTGTATAAGTTTGGCTGGACCTGTGGAATTAGGATCAAAGATTGATCCTGCAACCGCAAACACCTCTTTGCCTTGCTCAAGTGCTTGATACGCAGTAATGAGTGAACCGCTCTTTTCTTTGCACTGAATCACGATGGTTCCACTTGTTAGCGCACTAATTAAGCGATTCCTCAAAGGGAAATGCCATTTTTCTGGTTTGACATAAGGCGGATGCTCAGACAAAAGCAAATGATGCTCGCCCATGTATTCAGCCATTTGCACATGCTCCTTTGGGTATAAGTGCTGAAATCCGCCTGCTATAATACCAATCGTTTTCCCTTTATTCCTAATGCACTCTTTGTGTGCGATTCCATCAATGCCTTTTGCTAAGCCACTGACAATCGTCCAATCTTCCTTTACAAGCTCACCAACAATTTTCTTCACACATGCTTCTCCATAAGACGATGGAACTCGTGTGCCTACTACACCTAAACTTTTTTCTTCATTTAAATATGATATGTTTCCTTTTAGGAATAACACAGGGGGAGGATCATAAATATGTTTTAGTGTGCTGGGATATAAGGGTGATGTGATGGGAATCATGTGAATGTTTTGCTTTAAATAGGCTTGAACGATGTGTTGAAAAATGGGGAATTCTTTTTCTTCGGCTTGTTTTAAGCGGGTAAAGTCGATTGTTTGTAATGATCGATCCTGTTTAAAATGATGTGTTTCTTCATTTATATATAGCTCAGGATCGACTTTCCACCATTTTGTTAACAAAGAGGGTGAGATGAGGCCTTTTAAGCGGTGAAAAATCATTCTTTCGGACACATTGTACATACCATTCCTCCTGTTTAAGATAGAAAGAAGAAGACTTGTCAAAGAACAAGTCTTCTTGTGTCATTAATGCGTTTTACAAGCTTCAAAAAGATTCTTCTCTTTTAGTACTTTAATCAATGTTTCTCCCATGACAGATGGTGTCTCTGCCACTTCAATTCCACATTCACGCATTGTTTTTACTTTTTCATCAGCTGTTCCTTTACCACCAGAAATAATGGCACCAGCATGTCCCATGCGTTTTCCTGGAGGCGCCGTTTTACCGCCAATAAAGCCAACAACTGGCTTTGTCATATTTGCTTTTACCCATTCAGCTGCTTCTTCTTCAGCCGTACCGCCGATTTCACCGATCATAATGACAGCATGTGTATCAGGGTCTTCATTGAATGCTTTTAATACATCAATAAAGTTTGTCCCATTGACAGGGTCTCCGCCGATTCCTACAGCTGTCGATTGACCAACGCCAGCTTCTGAAAGCTGATGTACCGCTTCATATGTAAGCGTTCCAGAACGAGAAACAACACCCACATGACCTTTTTTATGAATGTAGCCTGGCATGATCCCAATCTTACATTCTTCAGGTGTAATGACACCTGGACAGTTAGGGCCAACAAGTCTTGTCTTTTTCCCTTCCATATACCGTTTTACTTTGACCATGTCAAGTACTGGAATATGTTCAGTAATACAAATGACTAGATCGACTTCTGCATCAACAGCCTCTAAAATGGCATCTGCTGCAAATGGTGCTGGTACATAGATAACAGAAGCATTTGCTCCAGTTGTTTGAACAGCTTCAGATACTGTATTAAATACAGGAACTCCTTCTACTTCAGTTCCACCTTTTCCAGGTGTGACACCGCCAACAATATTTGTTCCGTACTCAATCATTTGTTTTGTATGGAACAATGCGGTTGAACCGGTAATCCCCTGAACAATTACTCTCGTATTTTTATTAATAAATACACTCATTTAGGTTCCCTGCCTTTCTGCTCTACTTGACTAAAGATACAATCTTTTCTGCCCCGTCAGCCATAGACTCAGCAGAAGTGATATTTAAGCCTGAATCGCTCAGGATTTTCTTCCCTAATTCAACGTTTGTTCCTTCAAGACGTACAACGAGTGGTAATGTTAAGCCAACTTGTTTCGTCGCTTCAACGACACCTTCTGCAATGACATCACATTTCATGATGCCGCCAAAAATGTTAACGAAAATCCCTTTTACATTTTGATCAGATAAGATGATTTTAAATGCTTCCGTTACTTTTTCAGCTGTTGCACCGCCGCCAACATCCAGGAAGTTTGCAGGGTCCCCGCCGTAATGCTTGATGATATCCATTGTAGACATCGCAAGACCTGCACCATTGACCATACAGCCAATATTTCCATCTAGAGAAATGTAGCTCAGATCATATTTAGATGCTTCAATTTCTTTTGGATCCTCTTCATCAAGGTCACGGTATTCTAATATATCTTTTTGTCTATATAAGGCATTGCTATCAAAGTTTAATTTCGCATCAAGCGCCATGACTTTTCCATCGCCTGTTACAACAAGTGGATTAATCTCAGCAATTGAACAATCTTTTTCAATGAATGCATTGTAAAGACTTGTCATAAACTTAACAGCTTGGCCAACTAATTTTGTTGGAATATTAATTTTAAACGCTACTTCTCTCGCCTGATAGCCTTGCAATCCAATCGCTGGGTCGATGACCACTTTGACGATTTTTTCTGGCGTTTTTTCTGCTACTTCTTCAATTTCAGTACCGCCTTCTTCAGAAGCCATCAATACAATTCTTGATGTCGCTCTGTCCAAAACAAGTCCAACGTAGTACTCCTTTTGAATATCGCAGCCTTCTTCAATAAGTAAGCGTTTTATTTCGCGCCCCTCTGGCCCAGTTTGATGTGTGACAAGTGTTTTGCCGAGCAATTCCTCTGCAAACCCCTTCACTTCATCTTTTGTTTTTGCAATTTTTACCCCGCCTGCTTTACCACGGCCGCCTGCATGAATCTGTGCTTTTACGACATATACAGAGCTTTCTAGCTCTTCTGATGCTTTCACTGCTTCATCAGGTGTAAATGCTACTTTACCATTTGGAACTGAAACCCCATATTTTCTTAGGATTTCTTTTCCTTGGTACTCATGGATATTCATTTCCCATCCTCCCAACATATGTAGAAACAAAAAATATAAAATAGACTGCGCTTTCATTTTAAAGAATAAAAAAGAGAATGTCTAGGGTTCTATGTAAAATCGTAAAATCCTTCTAAACATTCTAACTTTTATTTTATTAAAAATATAAATTTTTCATCCAAATCACTTATTTTACCTTATTTTTTCATTTTTTGATCTAACCTGTAGATAAACGAAAATATTTCTGCTACAGTATCGTATAACGCTTCAGGGATCTCCTCATCCAGTGTTAAATGGCGCATGAGTTCGACTAAATTACGGTCTTCTTGGATAGGAACTCCCGACTTTTTTGCTTCTTCAATAATATGGTCTGCCACATAGCCGCTCCCTGTCGCGACCACTTTTGGCGCCTTTTGTTTTTCTTCATCATAATGTAGAGCGACCGCTCTTCTAAGCGGTTTTGAATCCTTCATACTCGTAAGTCCAGCCCCTTCTCGCTGATTTTATGAAAGTGTTCATCTAGAAAGTGAGACGGATCTACTGGCTCTTGTCTCTTCTTTGCTGTAATTCCCGTGAGGCTGTATCCTAAGGCATTTAAATTCTCCCGAACAGCTGGAATCATCGGATTAATGGTTCCTTGAAGTTCATGACCGGTTTCAACTGTAATTGACATGACCTTTTGCTGAATCGTACAGTCGATTAATGTTTCTTCGAGGTTTTCCATGTTTAAGTAAAACATAAGGCGACACTGAGAAATATCAATAGAGCCATCTTTTTTCTTATGTCCTTTTAGAATAAAGGTTAAATCTTGAACACTATGTTTTGAAAAGAGCGGATAAGAGACCATCATTTGGCTGATAGTTTGGTTCTCCTGCTGCACAAATAACTGCCCGTTCAATCTATGAAACAATTGATCGACTTCTTTTTTTACGGGCTCTGGTAAATCAGACTGTCTCACATCATTTAAGACGAGCTTTAATTGGTGAAGCTCCTGACTTTTTACATCCTGGTTGCCTTTTTCGAGTAGTTTCAGCATACCGATTTCGTCACGTACACCTATTGCCTTTTTCATCGTCATGAGTAAATCGAGCACGTCGGTTTTATTGCTTAATGCGGGTTCCGTCTGCTGCACGACCTGAGCCAATACTTTTGCTTCTGTTTTTGACAGGAACGGAAATTCTTTTTGAAGCACAGATGCTTTTGCGTCAGGCTGAGATCCAGCCTGCTGAAGTCCTTGCAACAATGACGTAAGCTGTTTTAAGCTAGGCTCTTGCTGCCCATCTGCACCTTGTTTTATCAAACTTGTTAGTATCCGCTCGATTTGCTGAGGCGGGATTTGCAGCTCTTTTGGACTTGTTGATTGCTGCACGTTAGATTGAAGAACTTGGGTCGTCTGACGCTCTTGAGCTATTGGATTCTGACTATTTTCTTTTGGTTGAGTCAGATTTGACTGAGGCGTTACAGGTAAATTCCCCCCTTGTTTCGCCGTCCCTTCTCTCGCTGCTAGAAGGACCGATAAGAGCTTTTCTGCATGGACAGTCGTCTCAGCACCTATGACTGATCGAACGGCTTGTGCAAGGGCCTGTGTGGCGTCTGAGTGCTTCGGGAGCTGTGTTAAGCGTTCTAGCAGTGCTGTCATATCCTGATGAAGAGCAGAGGATGATTTCACGGCTAAAATTGATTGAAGGACTCCTTCCTGGATCGGCAAGTCTTTCTTTAAAGCAAATAGAAGTGACTGGAGACCTTTTTTCACATCAGCTCCTTGAAGCTGTTCGATCCATTTCACTGCCGTTTTTAATTCTGCTTCATTGATGACGGATTTTTCTTTTAAAAAAGCAGTAGCTGTTAGAATGTTTTCTAGTCCGTTTTTCAGAGAGAGACCTTCTAATAGTTTGGCAGCTGCATCCTTTAATGTTTTAGGGTCTTGATCAAATTGCTGGACTGGCCTTAGTTTATTGAGGCTGCCTCCACCCTCTTGTTCAAATTGAAACCAATAAAATGCGTCTGCTTTGAGCTGAGCCGCTAGCTGCGCTTTTATTTTTGTTGAGCCTATTTGAACAAGGGCTGTATCATCTCCGAGCATTTTCAGTACTTTACCAAGAATCAGCCGATGCACATTTTCCTTTCCTTCGGTGTTTAATGGCACAGATTCTGCCGTATTTAGCCGGCTATTCAGTGCTGTATGTATGTCCTCAACTCTTGTCATCACAGGCAGCCTCCTTAGGTCAAAAATTTATGATATAACGGATTTCACTGGCGCAAATGATAATCGATGGATTGGGGTAGCTCCATGTGTTTGAATGGCAGCCAAATGCTCTTTTGTTCCGTACCCTTTATGTTTTTCAAATTGATACTCAGGGTACTTACGCCCGTATTCTTCCATCATCTGGTCTCTTGTCACCTTTGCTATACATGCACCTGCTGCGATAGACGCACTTTTTGCATCTCCTTTGATGATATTCTCCTGTTGAATAGGAAGCGGGAGCGTCATGGCATCTATGAGTAGATAATCGGGTGTATGAGTTAACTTCTCCACCGCTCTCACCATCGCCAGTCTTGATGCCTCGTAAATATTGATTTCATCAATCGTAGCTGCATCCACAATGCCGATTCCAATATCAAGTGCTTCTTTTTGGATCAGGTCATAATATGCCAATCTTTTTTTCTCAGATAATTGCTTTGAGTCGTTTAAACCGAGCAGGACTGTATCTTCCTTTAATATGACAGCTGCTGCGACAACGGGGCCTGCAAGTGGACCTCTTCCTGCTTCATCTATTCCAGCAATACATGTGTATCCCTGCGCTTTCGCACTGTTTTCAAATTGCAGCATCTCATTCCATGCTGCTTGAAGTTGCTGCTGCTTTTCTCTCTCTTTGCGCCACTTCTCTATCAATTTTTGGACACTTTTTCTCGTATCATCTTTTACAAGTTCATGAATGTATGACTCGTCTTGCGAATGCTTTTCTATCAGTTCTTTTATTTGTTTCACTGTGTACATCAGCTTTTCGTCAGCCTCCTTCTTTATATCGGCAGTTTTCCGCAAAAAATAAAGACCCGCATGTGCTGCGTGTCTTTTAGCTTTCAGGCTTCTCAAAAGTGAGGGGACCAAATTTTTCTGTTCGAATATCCCGAATAATGATTTCGGTGGTTTTGTCGTAATTAATAAATCCACCGCTCATGAGACAGCCTCGCTTTGTACCTATTGCATCAAACAGCTCAGCCGTATCTTCAGGGATCTCCGTTAGGTCATAGCGTTTTTTTAATCGCTCTGGATAGTTTTCTTCTAGAAAGCGAAGTCCATATACAGCGACATCCTGTAAGTTGATGATAGAATCTTTGATCGCTCCAGTTACCGCTAGCCTGAGTCCTACTTTCTCATCTTCAAACTTCGGCCAGAGGATTCCAGGTGTATCGAGAAGTTCCAATTCTTTCCCTACCTTCACCCATTGCTGTGAGGTGGTAATACCAGGACGGTCTCCTGTTTTGGCAATGTTCTTTTTCGCTAAACGATTGATTAAGGTCGATTTCCCGACGTTTGGAATTCCGATAATGAGCGCCCGGATTGCACGTGGTTTGACACCTTTCGCTTTCATGCGGTCAAATTTTTCTTTTAAGATTTCCTTTGAAGTTGTGATGATCTGATTTAACCCTTGTCCATCGACAGAGTTAATAGCAAGTGACCGAACGCCTTGCTGCTCAAAGTGCGTCTGCCACTCCTTTGTCACACGAGGATCCGCTTTATCTGCTTTGTTTAATAGCATGATTTTGGGTTTATTCTGAAGGATTTCTTCGATCATTGGGTTTCTAGAGGACATCGGAATTCTAGCATCAGTTAATTCAAATACGATGTCGATGAGCTTTAATTTTTCTGTGACTTCACGTCTTGCTTTTGCCATATGGCCTGGAAACCATTGAATCGTCATATGTGCACCTTCTTTTCTATCTATTATCTCTATACATTGTACAAAAAAAGAGCCTGTTACAGGTAACAAGCTCTTTCCTTTGATATCATTATCGTCTGATTTCTTTGATACGAGCCGCTTTACCGCGAAGTTCACGTAGGTAGTAAAGTTTCGCACGACGTACCTTACCGTGACGTACAACTTCGATGTTAGCGATTTTTGGTGTGTGTACAGGGAATGTACGCTCAACGCCTACACCGTAAGAAATCTTACGAACTGTGAAAGTTTCGCTGATTCCACCACCACGACGCTTAATTACAACACCTTCAAAGATCTGGATACGCTCACGAGTACCCTCGACAACTTTAACGTGTACACGTAAAGTGTCACCAGGACGGAACGCAGGAAGATCAGTGCGTAATTGTTCTTTTGTGATTTCTTCAATCAAATGTTGCATCGTTTTCAACTCCTTCCAACAGATGCTCATGTCCTCTTTCTTCATTGCAGCGGAACATCGTTTTCAAACTTGAATCGGCAAGCCGTCCAAGTCACAAGTAGTATCATACCATACCTCTATGCAGTGTGCAATACAATCTAGTCATTATGGAGCTGCCAAAGCCATCTTTTTTCTTCTTCTGTTAACGTTTTGCAAGAATCGATCAAATCTGGCCTTCTTGTATAGGTTCGCTTCAAAGATTCTTTACGCCGCCACTCTTCTATTTTGGCATGATTTCCAGAGAGGAGCACATCCGGCACTTTTAGTCCTTTATAATCGGCTGGCCTTGTATAGTGAGGATGCTCTAGCAAACCTGTACTAAATGAATCTTCAATGTGAGACGCTTCTTTTCCAAGCACATGAGGCAAAAGCCTGACCACACTGTCTGCAATCATCATCGCTGGCAGCTCTCCGCCTGTGAGAACGAAATCTCCGATTGAGATTTCATCTGTGACAAGATGCTCCCTGATGCGCTCATCGTAGCCTTCATAATGGCCGCAAATGAACATAAGGTGTTCTTCTTTTGCTAGTTCCTCTGCCTTCTTTTGCGTATATCTTTCCCCTTGAGGACAGACAAGAATGATTCGGGGCTTCTTGCTTGCTTTCTTCGTTAAATCTTCTACCGCATCGAATACGGGCTGTGCTTTCAGTACCATACCAGCACCGCCGCCATATGGGTAATCATCTACTGTTTTGTGCTTATGATCTGAATACTCTCTAAAATTGACAACATTGAATGAGACAGCTTCTTTCTCCTGTGCCTTTTTTAAGATCGATGAGTGGAGCACACCTTCGAACATTTCAGGAAAAAGTGTTAAGAAGTCGATTTTCATTCGTCAATAAGTCCTTCCATCACTTCAATGTGTATGGTTTTGGATGAGATATCGATCTTTTTGACGACAGATGGGATATAAGGAATCAAGGCATCTTTTTTGCCTTTTCTTCCGACCACCCAGACATCATTTGCCCCTGGTGTTAAAATCTCCT
Source organism: Bacillus sp. MM09(2025) (assembly GCF_050496725.1). NCBI lineage: Bacteria > Bacillati > Bacillota > Bacilli > Caryophanales > Bacillaceae > Bacillus > Bacillus sp. MM09(2025). The sequence continues at coordinate 348,140 of NZ_JBNWEN010000001.1, read as the reverse complement.
TGATTTGGCCGACAAGCTGATCCTCTTCATCGTATACTTCACAGCCAATGATTTGGTGGAAATAAAATTCTCCTTCATCTAAAGAGCCGAGATGTTCTTTTTCTACTTTTAAGATTGATTCTTTCAATAGCTCTGCTTCATTTAATGAGCTAATTTCTTCAAATGTAAGCAAATCAAACTGTTTATGCTGCCGGTGTGATGCGACAGTGACTTTTAGCGGCTCTCCTTGACCTTGCTTAAAAATATAGAGGACGCTTCCTTTTTTATAACGCTCTTCTGGGAAATCTGTCTTTGACACGACACGAACTTCTCCGCGCACTCCGTGTGTATTGACAATCTTTCCAACATTCAACCATTCCTGTTCCATGTTCTCAATCACCCCTGACGTATTTCCACAATGGTGCCGTCTTTCACGACGATGACATTATCTTGCATCTTGTCATCCCATTTATCACCTATTTTCACTTCAACCAGCGCATCCACTTCTGTCTCTTTCATTTCGCTTCCAAGCGGCAAAATATGCAGCTGCTCTACTTGAAAGTCAATTTGCTGGATTTTCTCCTGCCGTTTATCGATGGCTTTTTGAAATTGAGGGATGGCTTCTTGCTGATGTGGTTCTTTTTCATGTTTTTTCAGTTGAAAATATAGTTGATTGCATTCACGTTCTAGTCTTTCTTTTTTCTCCAAAAAAGTCGTTAACAGTTTGTCCTTACTGCTTTCAGTTAATACTTGCATGACGGTGACATGTTGAATGATCTGCATCTTCCTTTTTGTCCCCCTATCCGAAGGCATTTGTCCTCTACAGTATAACGAAAAATAGATTTAAACGTGTAAAAAAAGGGGAGGTCCTAAGCCCTCTCCCTTTTTAGTCAGCAATCTCAAGTTGAACTTTCTTAGAAGACTCTGCACTTGCTGCAAACATGACTGTTCGTATCGCTTTCGCTGTACGTCCCTGCTTTCCGATCACCTTTCCGGTATCTTCAGCATTGACAGACAGTGTGTAAATCACTTGCTCATCTTTTTCTAATGAAGATACGTGAATATCTTCAGGGAAATCAACAAGTGGCTCGACGATGGACACAATCAATTCTTCCAAGGACAGCTCATTCATTATTTGCTGTTTTTCGCATTATGAAATTTTTCAAGAATTCCTTGGCTTGAGAAAAGGTTGCGAACTGTATCAGATGGTTTCGCACCATTTTGAAGCCATTTAAGAGCTAATTCTTCGTTGATTTTCACCTCAGCTGGTGATAAAACTGGATTGTATGTTCCAACTGTTTCGATGAAACGACCGTCACGTGGTGAACGAGAATCTGCTACAACAATACGATAGAAAGGAGATCTTTTTGATCCCATACGTTTTAAACGAATTTTTACTGCCATTTTACTAGCACCTCCGAAAATATTTCAACAAGATAGTATATTAACAATGATAAAAGGGTTTGTAAAGTGTTTTTTCTTAACAACGGTTTTATCATGTATAACCAATTACATAAATGGTAATTTAAAGCCTTTTTTCTTCCCTTTGGACATGTTGGTCATTTGCTTCATCATCTTTTTCATTTCGTCAAATTGCTTTAAAAGGCGATTGACTTCCTGGACAGATGTTCCGCTTCCTTTTGCAATCCGTTTTCTTCGACTTGCATTGATGACCTCTGGCTGTTCTTTTTCCTCGGTCGTCATTGATTTAATGATCGCTTCGATGTGATTGAGCTGCTTTTCGTCTACTTGGACGTTTTTGAGCCCTTTCATTTTACCGGCACCCGGCATCATTTGGATCAATTCATCAAGTGGACCCATGTTACGAACTTGGCCAAGCTGCTCGAGGAAATCATCGAGTGTAAAGCTCATGGTCCGCATTTTTTGTTCAAGCTCTTTCGCTTTATCTTGGTCCACGTTTGCCTGTGCTTTTTCAATCAGTGTAAGCACATCTCCCATGCCAAGAATTCTTGATGCCATCCGTTCTGGGTGGAATGGTTCAATCGCGTCAAGCTTTTCACCTAGCGCGGCGAATTTAATCGGCGTATTGGTCACAGCTCGAATGGAAAGTGCTGCTCCGCCTCGTGTATCCCCGTCTAGTTTCGTTAGAACGACACCTGTTAAACCAAGCTGTTCATTAAAGCTTTTCGCTACATTAACAGCATCTTGACCTGTCATTGAGTCAACAACAAGAAAAATTTCTTCTGGACTCGCTACTTCTTTTACTTTCTGAAGTTCATCCATCAATTCTTCATCAATATGAAGGCGTCCTGCTGTATCTAAAATGACATAATCATGGTGTTCTTCTTTCGCTTTTTCGATTGCCTGTTTGGCAATCTCGACAGGACTGACTTGATCACCTAATGAAAACACAGGCATATCAAGCTGTTTCCCTAGCGTTTGAAGCTGCTGGATCGCTGCTGGTCTGTAAATATCTGCAGCCACCATCATCGGCTTGCGATTATGTTTTTTGCGAAGTAAATTGGCAAGCTTCCCAGTTGTGGTGGTTTTACCAGCCCCTTGAAGACCAACCATCATAATGACCGTCGGAGATTTTTTCGCTACAGCGATTTTACTCTCTTCTCCGCCCATTAATTCAGTGAGTTCTTCTTTTACAACTTTAATGACCTGTTGTCCAGGGGTAAGGCTTTTCATGACCTCTTGTCCAACTGCCCGCTCACTTACTTTTTTCACAAAGTCTTTGACTACTTTAAAATTGACGTCAGCTTCAAGAAGGGCAAGGCGTACCTCGCGCATCATTTCTTTTACATCTTGTTCTGACACTTTTCCTTTGCCGCGGATTTTTGAAATCGTCTGCTGCAGTCGGTCGGCTAATCCTTCAAATGCCATACTGTGCCGCCTCCTAATCTAATTTCTCAAGCGATTCAATTAAAGCTTCTGCTTCTTCCGTCTGTGCGGAATCTGCTACGAGCTCTCTCATTTTTTTGAGAAGTTCTTTACGCTCTTTAAATTTCTTAAACAAGAGCAGCTTTTCTTCATATTGTTCAAGCATCGCTTCAGTCCGTTTAATATTATCATAAACAGCCTGCCTTGATACTTCATATTCATCCGCAATTTCACCGAGGGAAAAATCGTCTAGGTAGTAAAGCGACATGTAGCTCTTTTGCTTTGCGGTTAACAACGATTGATAGAAGTCAAACAAGTAGTTCATTCTCGTTGTTTTTTCAAGCGTCATGGGCTCTCTCCCCTTTGTTAAGTTCATTCCCTTTACATCAACTAAGTTTACACGGTTCTCTACTGTGTGTCAAGTTTTTATCTTGTCACTTCATGAAGCGGCGTATAAATAAAAATGCCAGCAGTTTTTGCCGGCATTTTTGTTAGTCTTCTTGATCAATCACGTCTGAGAATAGTCCATACACATACGATTCTGCATCGAATTCTTGCAGATCATCTACCTTTTCACCTAAACCGACGAGCTTCACGGGAATGTTCAGCTCATTTCGAATTGCAAGGACAATCCCGCCTTTTGCAGTCCCATCAAGCTTTGTTAAAGCAATTCCTGTCACATTCGTCGCTTTAGAAAATTCCTTCGCTTGTGCCATCGCATTTTGACCCGTTGTTGCATCAAGAGCGAGCAGCACTTCATGCGGTGCGTCTGGAACCTCACGTTCAATGACTCTCTTGACCTTTTCTAGCTCTTTCATCAAGTTGACTTTGTTTTGCAGTCTTCCTGCTGTATCACAGATAAGGACATCCGCATTTTTCGCTTTTGCTGATTGAACGGCATCATAGATCACTGCTGCTGGATCAGAGCCAGCCGTTTGTTTAACAACAGGGACACCTGAACGCTCTCCCCATACTTCAAGCTGCTCAATCGCACCGGCACGGAATGTATCACCTGCTGCCAAAATAACAGATTTCCCTTCATTTTTCAGCTTATTTGCAAGTTTGCCGATCGTCGTTGTTTTCCCAACGCCATTGACACCTACAAATAAAATAATATTTAATCGTCCGTCTTCAATATTCAGCGCAGAGATTTGTTCCTCTCCGCTATTGTAGATTTCCACCAGTTTTTCAGAAATGACCGATTGTACTTCACTTGGGTCTTGAATGTTTCTTAATTTCACTTCTTTTTTCAGCTCATCGATCAGTTCCATCACTGTTGTAAAACCGACATCCGCGCCGATTAAAACCTCTTCTAATTCTTCAAAAAAGTCTTCATCGACTTTACGGTAGCGAGAAATTAGTTCGTTTACTCTTCCTTGAAAGGAGTTTCTCGTTTTTTCAAGTCCATCTTTAAACTTTTCTGATACTGAATCGGTTTGCTGCGTAAATTTTTCTTTTAACTTCTTAAAAAAGCTCATTTGGTTCAAAAACCTCCTTTAATTACTGGACAAGCTCTTTCGTTTCTTCTAGTTTGACGGATACAAGTTTAGAAACTCCTGACTCCTGCATCGTAACACCGTAAAGCACATCTGCTTCTTCCATTGTTCCTTTGCGGTGCGTAATGACAATGAACTGCGTTTCCTCGCTGTATTTTTTTAAATATTGCGCAAAGCGGAAAACATTGGCTTCATCAAGCGCTGCTTCTACCTCATCTAACACGCAGAATGGAACAGGTCTGACTTTTAAAATAGAGAATAGTAAGGCAATCGCTGTCAATGCTCTCTCTCCACCTGAAAGCAGGCTTAAGTTTTGCAGCTTTTTCCCTGGCGGCTGCGCGACAATTTCAACGCCAGAGTTTAGTAAATCGTTTGGATCTGTTAACTTAAGGTCTGCTCTTCCGCCGCCAAATAACGCTTGGAAAACTGATTCAAAATGCCCGCGAATTTGCGAGAATGTTTCAGAGAAGCGCTTTGTCATCTCTTGATCCATTTCTTCAATCACTTGGAATAATGTATTTTTCGCTTCTGTCAGATCATTTCGCTGTTCTGTTAAGAAAAGGTAGCGTTCATTTACTCGTTCATACTCATCAATGCTGCCTAAATTGACCGTTCCTAGCTCTTCAATGGCTAATTTGATCAGCTTCACTCGTTTTCTTGCTTCATCTGGCGATAGCGTTAGATGATACATCTCTTTTGCCCCTTCAAATGAAAGAGCATACTCTTCGTTCAAATAAGCGATGAGGTTGTCGAGCTCAACTTCCATACGACCAAGCTTAATTTCTTCATCTTTTAAACTTGTGGTGAGCTGTTTGTAAAGGCGTTTTTGTTCTTTCAGTTCACGTTCAGCAAATTCTAACGTTTCAGAAAGAGCAAGACGCTGTTTGCGCCGCTCTGAAATGAGTGCGGTTGTTTTGTTTTTGTTTTCCAGTTTCTCTTTCGCCGCTTCTTCCAACTGTTCTGCTCCGCTTGAGCTAGACGTCATTTCACTTGTTAAAAGTGACAGATCTTCTTTGGTTTCCGTCAGCGTTTGTTCAGCCTCTTCTAATTCGGCTATTAAGCTCGAAAGCTTTTCTTGTTCGTTCGCTAAGGACTGCTCTTTTTTGGCAAGTGAGATTTTCAGCTCAGTTAATTCGGCAGAAATGGTTTCTTTCGTTGAGCTTTGGGTCTGCTTACGCTTTGTTAATGTATTGATCTCTTGATCAAGGGTGGTCAATTTCTCCCCTATAGAAACTTCAAGAGCTGCCTGCTCTTTGTCCTTATCTGTCAGTTCAGTAGAACGCAGCTGCAATTCTTCTTTTTCTTGGTCATAGAGTTCAAGGTGAGCATTAATATTTTTTTCTGCTACTTGCAGTTCGTACAGCTTCCCTTTGAGCTCTTGCTGCTGTTCTCGAAGCGTTTCTCCCCGCTGACGCAGTTCGTTTAATTGGCTTTCGTTTGCTGCAATCAATTGCTTCGTTTCTTTTGTTTCCTTTTCAAGGATCGTTGTTTTTTCTTCCATTTCAACGAGCTGCTTTGTTAATGTTTCAATCTCACGGTTTCTTGAAAGAAGGGAGTTGTTCTTTTTCTTCACACCACCACCGGTCATTGAACCGCCGGGGTTCACAACATCTCCATCAAGGGTCACGATGCGATAACGATGACCAAGCATTTTTGCCAGTTCATTGGCACCTTTTAAGTCTCTAACGATTAGAACCGTTCCAAGCAAGTTCTGTATGACCTTTTGATACTTTTCATCAAAGGAAACAAGTTGACTCGCTACACCGATAAATGCAGCATGCTGCTCAGCTGTTTGGACGTCTCTATGCTGAATGGTTCTTTCTTTGATCACATTCATTGGCAGGAAGGTTGCTCTTCCAAAGGAGTGCTGCTTTAAGTATGCAATTGCTTGTCGCGCTGCGGATTCATTTTCTGTAACGACGTGCTGCGTTGCTGCACCTAACGCGATTTCAATCGCTGTCTCATGCTGCTGATCTGTTTGAATCAGCTCTGCAATGGCACCGTGAATACCGCCTAACCGTTCTTTTGCCTTTAAGACCTCTTTTACTCCTTGGAAAAAGCCTGAGAAGTCTTCCTGCATGGATTCTAGCATTTCTTTTTTTGATTTTGCCTGCTGCACATATTGATAGGCTTGGTAAAGAGCCGTTTCTTTTTTGTCGTATTGACGTTTCATTTGCTCAAGCTTTTGCTCCGCCTCCCTAAACCGCTTGACCTGAGCCAAAATGTCTTCTTCTAGGGCTGAAAGCTGCTGCTCAGCCTCTGTTTTCTTCTCTTTGACAGACACACGCTCTTCAATGTGTTTTTGGTTGTTTTGCGTGAGCCGATCCAGCTGCATGACCGCTTGGCGCTGCTGTTCTTCTAATAATTTGCGTTCATTGCGGATGGAAGCCTGTTCATTGAGCAGATCAAAATAATCGCTTTTTAGCTGTTCAATTTGACCTTCCACATCTTCACTATGAAGCGACAATTGATGCTGCTTTGTTTTCACTTCATCTTTTAGCTGCTGCACTTCTTTTTGAAGGCTGTCCCGCGTGATTTTCTGCTGCTGAATCTTTTCGGTTAGCTGCGCCTGCTTTTCAGTTAAGCGAATGAGTGTTTCTTCTAGCTGTCCCTGGTTTGCGGCTGCATTTTTCTTCCGTTCTTTTAGTACTTCTTTTTTTCCTTCAAGCTTTTCTAATTCCTCACTTGTGAAAAGAAGAACTTCTTGCAGATCATTAATTGATTCGTCAAGTGCTTGAATGCGGTCTCTTGACTCTTCAATTTTAGCTTCTTTTGCTTGAATATCTGTGGATTGCTTCATTTCATCTTGTTTGAAGCGCTCGACAGCTTCACCAAGTGTTGTCCATTTTTCATGAAGTGCTTCAATGTCATGAACAGTTAAGGCGATTTCGACATTTTCAAGCTCTTCTTTTTTTTGCAAATAGTCCTTTGCAATAGACGCCTGCATTCTTAAAGGTTCTACTTGATCTTCTAGTTCATGCAGAATATCTTCTACTCGGTTTAAGTTGTCCTGCGTTTCAAACAGTTTATTCTCGGCTTTTTTCTTTCTTGTTTTATATTTCAAAACACCAGCCGCTTCTTCAAAGATGCTTCTTCTCTCTTCTGCCTTACTAGATAAAATTTCTTCTACCTTCCCTTGACTGATGATTGAAAAAGCTTCCTTCCCAAGACCTGAATCCATGAAAAGATCAATAATATCCTTTAAGCGGACAGATTGATTGTTTATGAGAAATTCACTTTCTCCTGAACGATAGACTCTTCTTGTCACACTGACTTCGTGAAAATCGATCGGTAAAAAGTGATCTTCGTTATCTAATGTTAAAGTCACTTCTGCTAAATTGACTCTTTTTCTTGAGTCGCTTCCCGCAAAAATGATGTCTTCCATTTTTCCTCCGCGGAGGCTTTTCGCTGATTGTTCTCCAAGTACCCAACGGATGGCATCGGTAATATTACTTTTGCCGCTTCCGTTTGGTCCAACAACAGCAGTGACCCCTTTGACAAAGTCCACGGTCACTCGCTGTGCAAACGATTTGAATCCTATCACGTCTAAACGTTTGAGGAACATGAGAGTGATCCTCCTTATGTATTTAAAGTACTATCATCTTACCATATGAAGTGAAAAAAGATGATGGAAAACAGAGTGAAATCCCCCTGAATGACGAGGGGGATTTTATTGGTTCATATGATGTTTCTGCAATTTAGCAAGTGCTTCCTGTGCAGCGTGCTGTTCTGCTTCTTTTTTACTGCGGCCATTTCCAATTCCAAGCACATCTCCGCGAAGGGAGACATTTGCTTCAAATTCCCGGTTGTGTGCTGGTCCTTTTTCATGCAAGATGCGGTATTCCAGTACACCTTTTCCATCGCGCTGAACGAATTCTTGCAGCTGGCTTTTAAAGTCCATGACATGCGAGAACGCTCCATCATTAATTTTCGGATAAACATAGGCTTCTAAGAATCGTTCTACCGGCTCAAGCCCTTGATCCAAATAGAGTGCTCCGATAAACGCCTCGAATACGTCCGCTAAGAGCGCTGGGCGTTTTCTGCCGCCTGTCATTTCTTCGCCTTTTCCTAAAAGAACAAGGTCTCCGAAGGACAGCTCATGTGCCAGAGACACAAGTGACGGTTCACATACGATTGCTGCTCTTAGTTTCGTTAAATCGCCTTCGCTCATCGCAGGATATTTCGCAAATAAGAATTGAGAGATGGTCAATTCTAAAACAGCATCTCCTAGAAATTCAAGTCTTTCATTATCCTCGTATGGCTTTTTCCGGTGTTCATTCACATAAGAGGAATGCGTAAATGCTTGATATAGAAGTTTTTCATTTTGAAAATGTACAGAAATGCGCTGCTGGAATTCTCTAAATTGCTCTAGTTTTTTGCTCTGTTTCTGTTTGTCTTTATATTGTTTTGGCATAGCAACCTCCAGGTAGGCTTAATCGCCTTTAAGGATACTGATTATATGGAGTCTCTCTTTCTACATGCAAGGAAACATTGCTCCTTAGCATCTGAAAAAGGCTGACAATTGATCAGCTGAATATGTTGAAACTAACATAAATTTTGAAAGTCCCGTCATGAAAATAGACGGGACTTTGTTACGCTTATTGCTGGCTATTTATGTAGTTCACAGCGTCACCGACTGTTGCAATTTTTTCAGCATCTTCGTCAGAAATTTCCATATCGAACTCATCTTCAAGTTCCATAACTAGCTCAACTACATCAAGGGAATCAGCGCCTAAATCTTCTTTAAATGAAGCTTCCATTTTCACGTCAGCCTCATCAACGCCAAGGCGGTCTACAATAATTTTTGATACACGCTCTAATACGTCTGCCATTGCCTTTCACCTCCCCTCAAAGTATTATAGTTGATTCGTTTTTAAAAAACTAGAGAAAACCTAACGAAATTTTGATATTTCTTAAGACATGACCATTCCGCCATCCACTTGGATGGTTTGGCCTGTAATATAACCTGCTCCTTCTGAAGCTAAAAAGACAACAACGTTGCTAATATCTTCAGGTGCACCAAAGCGTGCAAGCGGGATCTGCTTGAGCATTTCAGTCTGTACATTCTCATCAAGCTTGTCTGTCATATCAGTAGAAATAAAGCCTGGTGCTACTGCATTGACTGTAATGTGACGAGTTGCCAGCTCTTTTGCTGTTGTTTTCGTTAACCCGATGACACCAGCTTTTGCTGCAACATAGTTTGCTTGTCCAGGGTTTCCACATACGCCAACTACTGAAGCCAAGTTGATGATTCTTCCGCTGCGCTGTTTCATCATTTGACGCGTCACGGCTTTTGTACAGTTAAAGACACCTTTTAAGTTTATGTTAATGACGTCATCCCATTCATTTTCTTTCATTCTCATAAGCAGGTTGTCCTTTGTGATCCCTGCATTATTGACAAGGATGTCAATTGAACCAAATGTGTCAATCGCTTGCTTCATGAGCGCTTGTACTTCTTCAGCATTTGAAACATCAGCTTTAACGGCAAATGCCTGCTGGCCAAGTGCTTTGATTTCGTCTACGACTTCATTTGCTTTTGCTTCGTTTCCAGAATAGTTGACGACAACATTTGCACCATTTTTTGCCAAATCAATCGCGATAGAACGGCCAATCCCGCGTGATGCACCTGTTACAACGGCTGTTTTATTTGTAAGCATCAAGAATCCTCCTTCAATGTTTCAATGGCTGCTTCAATTGTTTCCTGATCTGAAACTGAAATGGTTGTCAGGCGGCGGTTAACCTTTTTCACAAGACCTGAAAGCACTTTGCCCGGGCCAATTTCAATAAACGTTGTCACGCCTAAATCAATCAGACGTTCTACGCTTTCTTCAAATCGTACAGGAGAATACAATTGTTCAATGAGTTTTGTTTCAATAGCATCACGAGATGTAACGATGTCTGCTGTGACATTTGAGATCACTGGTGTTTTGGCATCTTTAATGTCTAGCTTTGACAGAACATCTGTGAATTTTTCAGCGGCTGGTTTCATTAAGGCAGAATGGAAAGGTCCACTCACTTCAAGGGCAATCGCACGTTTTGCTCCTTTTTCTTTCGCTTTCTCTGAAGCGAGTTCGACACCTTTTGCTGTACCAGAGATCACGATTTGACCAGGACAGTTTAAGTTAGCGAGTTCTACAAGATGACCGCTCTCTGTCACTTCTTTTGTCACTTCTAAAAGCGCAGCTTGATCTAAGCCAAGGATCGCTGCCATAGCGCCTTCTCCTGCTGGAACAGCTTCATTCATTAATTCGCCGCGCTTTCTTACAGCATACACAGCATCTTGAAATGAAAGTGCACCTGCTGCAACGAGGGCCGTATATTCGCCAAGGCTATGTCCTGCTGCGTAATCTGCTTTGATTCCACTCTCTTCAAATTTCTTTAAGATGGCGATACTTGTCGTTAAAAGAGCTGGCTGCGCGTTATAAGTGAGCGTCAGTTCTTCCGCATCTCCTTCAAAAATCATTGAAGATAAGTCAAAACCGAGGGTCTTGTCTGCTTCTTCAAATACAGATTTAGATACTGCTTCTTGATCAAATAAATCTTTCCCCATGCCAATTTTCTGAGAGCCTTGGCCAGGGAATAAAAATGCAATTTTAGTCATGATGTTTTACCTCCATTAAGACTCGTTCGTGGTTTCTTTTTGGACTTCTTGATGAATGATGGCTGAAACGTCTTTTTCTACGATATCACGTGCCTGACGAATGGCATGAAAAATGGCGTTTTCATCAGAGGAACCGTGCGCTTTAATAACAGGTGCCTTTAAACCAAATAAAGCGGCACCGCCATATTCGGAGTAATCCATCTTAGACTTCATCTGCATCAATTTCGGCTTCATCATGCCAGCCGCTATTTTTGCTGTGAAGCTGGATGTTAAGGTTTCTTTCAGCATTTTAAATACAGAAAGAGCTGTGCCTTCAATCGTTTTGAGAGCGATATTTCCTGTGAAGCCATCTGTGACAACGACATCAGCTACACCTTCTAATAAATCACGAGACTCCACATTTCCTACGAAATTCAAGTCTGATGCTTTTAATAATTCAAAAGTTTTTTTCGTGAGATCGTTTCCTTTTTTATCTTCTGTTCCTACATTTAACAATCCTACACGGGGATTACTCTTTGGAAAAACACGCTCTGCGTAGATTGAACCCATCATGGCATATTGCACAAGGTGTTCTGGTTTGGCATCAACGTTTGCGCCGACATCTAGTAATAAAAAACCGCTGCCATCAAGTGTTGGCAGTGTTGGAGCAAGTGCCGGTCTATCGATGCCATCAATTCTTCCTACGATAAACAGTCCTGCTGTCATGAGTGCGCCAGTGTTTCCTGCTGAAATACAAGCATCTGCTCGTCCTTCGGATACTTCTTGCGCCATTTTCACCATAGATGAATCCTTTTTACGCCTGACTGCACGCACTGGTTCATCTGTCGGTTCAATGACTTCTTTTGCATCTAAAATCGTAATGCGCTCGTTATTTGTTATGTATGGTTTGATTTTATTTTCATCGCCGACAAGTGTAATCTCGATATCTGAAAATGCCGTTAAGCTTTTTTGCACACCGTCAATTATGGCTTTAGGGGCATGGTCTCCCCCCATTGCATCGACTGCAATTCTCATGTTACGTGCCACCTTTTACTTTTGTTTTGAGCGATACATGACGAAGTCACCTGAGAAGACAACTTCCTCACCAACATAGCTGTTTACTTCAACTACAGTTCTGCCTTTTTCTTTATCATGCGAAGCTACTTTGGCTTTTGAGACGACTCGTTCGCCTTGTTTAACCTGCCTTGTAAATTTAATATTCGCTTTTGCTGTTAAAGCCAGTTCATCGTCAATGACCGCTACTGCAAGCGAATTTGCCTGGGCGAAAAGATGATGTCCCCTGGCAATTTGGTTTCGGCTAAATACATGCTCTTTTCTCACTTCTAAAATGGAAATGGCTTGGTCATCAAGCTCTACATCAATCATTTCTCCAATTACTTCATCCAGCGGAAGTGACTTCACTTCATCCTCTAATGTCTTTTCGGCCACATGCTTAATTCTTTCGCGTAATTCAGGAATCGACAGTTCCAAACGATCAAGACGAACCGTTTGAATACTTACACCGAATTTACTTGCCAATTCTTCATCAGTAATGAACGGAGTCGAGCTGATCGTTTGCTGGAGAAGCTTTTGACGTTCTTTTTTATTTAGTTTCATATGCAGACACCATCCGTACATTTATGACTAGGTACTAATAGTAGTATATAATCTCATAGATGATAAATCAATCCTTGTTTCAAAAAGACAAGAAAATTCCTCCAGCGCTTGATCAGCTTAATTTATCTCCGCCCAGCACCCCGCTGTCTACAAGTGTTTGCCGAAGTTCTTTGTATTCGGGATCTGTCCAAAATGCATCTGATTGCACAAGTTCTGCCGCATCTTTTCTAGCAGTTTCCAGTGCTCTGTAGTCATGAACCATATCTGCTACTTTAAATTCAGGCATTCCGCTTTGTTTTTTACCGAAGAAATCGCCAGGCCCTCTTAGCTCTAAGTCTTTTTCAGACAACTCAAAGCCGTCGGTTGTTTCGGACATAATCCTCATCCGCTCTTTCCCGGTTTCTGATTTTGGATCCGCCATTAAAATACAAAATGATTGATGCTCTCCGCGTCCAACCCGCCCTCTGAGCTGATGAAGCTGAGACAGTCCGAAGCGGTCTGCATCGTAAATGACCATGATGGTCGCATTCGGCACGTTGACGCCAACTTCAACGACTGTGGTTGAAACGAGAATTTGTACTTCATTTGCTGTAAAGTCTCTCATCACTTGATCTTTTTCATCACTCGCCAGTTTCCCGTGCATTAAGCCGATCGCCCACTTACCGCGGTATGCCTCTGTCAGCATGCTATGGACATCAATCGCATTTTGCACATCCAGCTTGTCTGATTCTTCTATGAGTGGACAAATAATATATGCCTGTCTTCCTTTTTTCAGCTCTTTATCCACAAATGCAAGAATTCTCTCAAGCATGTCATGCTTGACCCAATACGTTTCGATCTGTTTCCTGCCAGCTGGTAATTCATCAATGACGGAAACGTCCATTTCTCCAAAAACAGTGATCGCAAGTGTACGCGGAATAGGTGTGGCAGTCATGAACAAGACATCTGGGTCCTGCCCTTTACTTCTTAATTTTTTCCGTTGTTCTACGCCAAACCGGTGCTGCTCATCTGTAATCACAAGACCGAGCTGCTGAAATTCGACTTCGTCTTGGATGAGTGCATGCGTTCCAACTAATATATCGATCTCGCCCTCTTTTAGACGTTCCAGCAATTCTCTGCGGCGCTTTCCTTTTACAGAGCTTGTTAGTAGGGCGATATTTAGTCCCCATTTTTCAAACAGCTGATAAAGGGAATCTGCATGCTGCTCTGCCAAAATCTCTGTTGGGACCATTAATGCACCTTGATAGCTGGATAAATGAGCGGCATATAGGGCAATAGCTGCAACAGCAGTTTTCCCTGAACCTACATCTCCTTGAAGCAGACGGTTCATCCGGTACGGGGACGCCATATCAGACATAATTTCATCAAGCACTCTTGATTGTGCCTTTGTCAGCGGAAATGGCAGGCTGTGAACAAATTCAAAAACAGCGTCTTTGGAAAACGGATGCTGGATGCCCGATGTTTTTTCTCGTTCTTTCTTTCTAATGGCCTGCATCTTTAGCTGGAAAATAAGAAATTCTTCGTACACAAAGCGTCGTCTTGCTTGCTTGAGTGATTCTCTTGTTTCTGGCAGGTGAATGGTTTTTAATGCTTCCTGATAGGACATAAGTTTATAGGTAGAGACAAGCTGCTTAGGCAGTGGATCTTCAGCTTTATCTACATAAAGTGACAAGGCTTGTTTGACAAAACGCCTCATCATCTTCACGGTTACATTTTCTTTTACTGAATAAACAGGCTCTATGCTCCCATCTTGCTCGTGCGTCCCTTTTTTAAATTCCTGGACCATGATGGATTGACGGTTTTTATCCCATTTGCCAGTGACGGATACCGTATCACCTAACACAAGGCTTCGTTTTAAATAAGGGCGATTGAAGCAAATGGCTGTGATGAGAAAACGCCCGACAAGCAGCCTGAATGTCAGCCTGCTTCGTTTTTTTCCATAATAGGTGAGGACGGGCTCACTGTGCACTTTTCCTTCAACTGTGACACGTTCGTCATGCTTTACTTCTTCTAAATTACGAAGCTCATAGTCATCATATCGATAAGGAAAGTAGCCAAGTAAATCGGCTACTGTGTGGATTCCAAGTTCATTGAGTGTTTTTTCGGTTTCTTCTCCAATCCCCTTGAGGACTGAGACGTTATCTTGCAGTTTCTGTATCACGAGATGAGGTCACACCTCCGAAAATCTTCTTTTCAAGCTCTCTTGCTGTCGGTGTTGCAGCAAGTCCGCCTTGTGCTGTTTCGCGAAGTGCCGTTGGCATGGTTTGACCAATTTTATACATCGCATCAATGACTTCATCACATGGAATACGGCTTGTGATACCAGCAAGTGCCATATCTGCTGCGATCATCGCATTTGATGCACCCATGGCGTTTCGTTTTACGCACGGTACCTCGACAAGTCCAGCTACTGGGTCACAAACAAGTCCAAGCATATTTTTCAGTGTAATCGCCATTGCTTCAGCAGATTGCTGAGGAGTACCGCCTGCCATTTCGACAATGGCTGCTGCCGCCATCCCTGAGGCTGAACCTACCTCAGCCTGACAGCCGCCTGCTGCACCAGAGATGCTCGCATTATTGGCCACAACAAAACCAAATGCGCCAGAAGTGAATAGGAATCTGACCATTTGTTCCTTTGTTGGCTTTAATGTTTGTTTTACTGCAAATAACGTACCTGGCACAACACCTGCTGAGCCTGCTGTAGGCGTTGCACAGATCGTCCCCATTGCGGCATTGACTTCATTTGTTGCCACTGCCTTACTGACAGCATCTAATATCGTATGACCAGACAATGTTTTGCCTGATGCGATATACGCTTGAAGTTTGACCGCATCTCCGCCTGTTAAACCAGATAATGATTTCACACCTTTCAGTCCGTTTTCTACGGCCTGCTCCATCACTTCTAGGTTGCGGTACATTTGGGAGAAAATATCTTCACGTGACTTCCCTGTCACTTCCATTTCTTGCGTAATCATGATTTCTGAAATGGAGGTATTCCGTTCTTCCGTTAGCTGCACGAGTTCTTTGACGTTTTTAAACATCATCCATAACCTCCTTGTTGTTACTCTGCAATTTGTGTGACTTGAATAATGTTTGGCAGCGTTTCAAGCTCTGTTAGGACAGCTGGGTCAATATTTTGATCCACTTCGATGGTCATCAGAGCCTCTTGCCCGACATCTTTACGCGCCACTTCCATATGACCGATGTTGATGGCAAATTTCGCTAACACGTTGGCGACTGCCGCAATCGTACCGTAGCGATCGTTATGAACCACAAGAATGGCAGGATGATTTCCTGAAAGTCTGAGCTCAAAGCCATTCAGTTCAGTGATTTCAATTTTACCACCGCCGATGGAAATCCCGATTAATTCAAGGCTTCCGTTCGCATCTGATATCTCTACTTTTGCTGTATTCGGATGCGCTGGTACCGCATCTTCTTCTTTAAATTCAATGTCGATCCCTTTGCTTTTTGCAATATCGATCGCTGTTTTGATGCGTTCATCAAATGTATCAAAATCAAGAACGCCGCCGATAATGGCGACATCTGTACCATGTCCTTTATACGTATCTTTAAAAGAGCCATAAAATGAAACGACAATTCGTTTCGGTTCTCTTCCAAATAAGCTGCGAGCCACTCTTCCTATTCGAGCCGCACCCGCTGTGTGCGAACTTGATGGACCAATCATGACGGGTCCAATAATATCAAACACACTTCTAAATTTCATAGGTCTTCCCCTCTCATAACCACTCACATATTGGTTTGGTTCTTTCTTTAGACTAATGGATTCAATCATTTCCCGCAACTCATTTCACCGTTGAATCGTTAGTAAAAAATTGCAAAAGAAGAAGAAGGGCTTGATTTGCCCTTCTTTCGTTATTCCACAGCCAAAATATATGAATAAAGCGGCTGTTTTCCATCGTGGACTTCAACTTCTATATCTTCAAATGTTTCTTCAATAAAGGCTTCTAAGTCGTCCATCTCTTCAGACGATGCATCTTCCCCTTTAATGATCGTAACAATCTCATCATCTTCTGTCACCATTTTGGTTAAAAGTTCTTTTGCTGCATCTAATTGATTTTTCGCAGTTAAGGTGATTTTCCCGTTAAAGAGACCCATATAATCTCCTTTGGCAATGTCGATTCCATCGATTTGAGTATCTCTCACCGCAAAAGTAATTTGACCGCTTTTTACGTGGTCAATCGCTTCTAGCATCGCCGCTTCGTTATCTTCGTTTGAAGCTGCTTCATTGAGAGAAAGAAGTGCCGACATCCCTTGTGGAACGGTTTTCGTCGGAATAACAACAACCTCACGACTTGAGACAGTTGCCGCCTGTTTCGCTGCCATGACAATATTAGAATTATTAGGTAAGATAAAGACGGTTTCGGCATGTACACTTTCAATTGCTGTGACAATGTCTTCTGTGCTCGGGTTCATCGTCTGTCCGCCTTCAATGACGACGGAAGCTCCGATACTTTTAAACAAGTCAGCAATTCCTTCTCCCATTGCGACACTGACGACTCCAAAGCGCTGTTTTTCAGCAGCAGGTGCCTTTGATGCAGCGGTCGCATGTTCTTTTTCTTCGTTCACAATTGAGCTATGCTGCTCTCTCATGTTTTCAATTTTCATGTTGATCAGGCTGCCGTAGCGCTGTGCATAGGATAAGACATCTCCAGGCTGCTCTGCATGTATATGAACTTTCGCCAGCGTTTCATCAGATACCACAAGAAGTGAATCTCCGAATTCGCTTAAGTCTTCTCTGAAAGCATTCTCATCGAAGGACTGCTTGTCTTCTTCAAATTTCACCATAAATTCAGTACAATAACCAAATTCGATATCTTCAGTGTTCATATGGCTTTGTGCACTTTTATGATGCTCTGCACTGACAAGTTCTTTTAACGTTGGCAAAGAGGCCGCTTTCGAAGGAAGCTCCTCTCCTCTTAATGAAGCAAGGAAACCTTCATATACGCAGAGAAGTCCTTTACCTCCACTATCGACAACGCCTACTTCTTTTAAAACAGGAAGTAGATCTGGCGTTCGCTCAAGCGATGCTCTCGCTTCCTCAATTGTTAACTCAAGAACGCGGTCAATATTATTTTCGGTTGCTGAAACAGCAACCGCTTTCTTTGCTGCATCCTTTGCAACCGTTAAGATGGTCCCTTCAATCGGCTTCATCACGGCTTTATATGCTGTATCGACACCTGCCTGTAAGGCAAGAGCAAATTCTTTTGCATCAATCGTTTCTTTTTGTTCGATCTGTTTACTGAAACCTCTAAATAGCTGTGATAGAATGACGCCTGAGTTCCCTCTTGCGCCCATCAATAGCCCTTTTGACAATGCCACGCCGACCTTCCCAATATGATCGGTATTTGTTTCTTCAACTGCTTTTGCCCCTGAAGTCATTGACAAATTCATATTTGTCCCCGTGTCTCCGTCTGGCACTGGAAAAACATTTAACGCATCCACAATTTGTGCGTTTTGAGAAAGATGGTGAGCACCTGCAAGAATCATTTTTGCAAATGAGCGGCCATCAAGAATTCTAATAGACAATATATTTCCTCCTTACTACGGGTTCGTAACTCTTACTCCTTGTACATAAATGTTGACCGAATCAACAGAAAGCCCAACTGTGTGAGAAATCGTATATTTGACTTTCGTTTGAACATTATGTGCGACTTCTGATATTTTTGTACCGTAGCTGACGATGATGTACATATCAATATGAATGCGGTCTTCTTTTTGACGCACAAGAACACCCCGGCTGAAGTTCTCTTTGCGGAGAATATCCGTCAAGCCGTCCTTGATTTGATTTTTGGACGCCATCCCAACAATACCATAGCAATCGATCGCAGCGCCTCCTGCCACCATTGCAATGACTTCATTTGATATATCAATTTGTCCGTATTTTGTTCTAAGTTCAATGGACACATTGGTTCCCCCTTTTTGAGAAATTGCCCTGAGTTATCACTATTTTACTATAAGACCCTTCTTTTTAAAAGAAATCATTCAATCCGACCCAATCCTACTTATACTATAGCCTTGATTTTTTATCAAGATGTCAAGGTATTTTTCTTGAAAGAGGAGTAAACAATCCTTGCAAACCCCTTGAAGCTGTGGTAAATTATTAAAGTATCTTGAGGCATCTCTAAGTACGTATATGAAGAATATGATGATGTTTTCGCAGTTAGGAGGGAAACAAATGGCACGTAAATGCGTTATCACAGGCAGAAAAACAAAAGCTGGGAACAACCGTTCTCACGCAATGAACTCTACAAAACGTACATGGGGCGCGAACCTTCAAAAAGTTCGTATTCTAGTGGACGGTAAGCCTAAAAGAGTATATGTATCAGCTCGAGCTTTGAAATCTGGTAAAGTTGAGCGTGTATAAGCAAGAGTAAACGCCTGCTACAATAAATTGTAGCAGGCGTTTTTATGTGGAAATAAAGGAGATTACTCATTAATCTTTCTTAAATGAACCAAGCATCGCACGGACAATGCCGCCAAGAAATCTAGGCAGTTTGATTGTATAAAATTTCATTTTGTCCCCCTCCTAAAAGTACCGCTTGCAGCACAATTGAGCTTAATCAGCCATCCACATTGATAGGTTGGTCAATCTTTGCTTCTTACCATTATTAATATGCCTTCACGAAAAGAAAAAGTACCATTTAAGTGGATGAGTTCGTTACTAATACATAGTGTGGAACCAGGCTCAATATGACAATTTTTCAGAGGATATTTGAAACCTTTTAATGTCAGCTTTTCAACCGGTATTCCAAAGGGCAGAAACGACACATATTGTTTATCCTGATCTTCTTTTATTTCGTATGTACCAGGTTCAAACATTTGAATGATATTTTGTTTGTCTACAAGGGTGATATTCTGCTTGTGCTGAATCCCTTTGTGAAGAAGATGGATATTTCCTAGAAAATGATCCGCCCTTCCTCCTGTAATACCGTAGATGTAAATATGTGCTGGGTGCTGACTGAATGCCCAGTTCAGTGCAAGCTCTAAATCGGTTTCATCCTTTTCAGCTTGAAAGACATTCAGGGCAGGCAATTTTTCTTTCAGCTCCCGAAGCTCTTCTTCTGTCACACTGTCAAAATCACCAAAGGCTTTGGCAGGGGTAATGCCGTGCTCTAGTAAGAAGAGGGTTCCACGGTCTACGCCAATCCAGAGAACATCCTCTTGTGATGCTTCACGTTCAAGTGGCGGGATGTATTCAAAAGGACCGCCGGCTACGATATGTATGTGCATGATATACGCTCCTCTCCATGTAAAAAGAACCAAAGATCACAATGACTTTGGTTCCTTCCTTTACGCTTCTCGAATTGCCTGAATCGCTGCTGCGCGGTTGTCTTTACCGTATACCGCAGAGCCCGCTACAAGTAAATTAGCGCCTGCCTCTTTGCAGCTTTTTGCAGTCTCTACATTGACACCGCCGTCTATTTCTATCAGTAAATCGGTTAAGCCCTTTTGTTCACTCAGTGCTTTTACTTCTTTTACTTTAGTGAGGACAGATGGAATAAATGCCTGTCCCCCGAAACCAGGGTTCACTGTCATGAATAACACAAGGTCCACATCTTCTAATACATGCTCAATGTGAGAAACGGGTGTGTGCGGATTCAAGACGACCCCTGCTTTTACACCTTGTTCTTTCATATGTTGTATTGTTCGATGTAAGTGCGGACAAGCTTCCACATGAACAGAAATAATATCAGCGCCAGCTTTTGCGAATGCAGGAATATACCGATCTGGCTGCTCAATCATTAGGTGAACATCAAGCGGAAGACGCGTATGCGGTCTGATCGCTTCGACGACATTTGGCCCAAATGTCATATTCGGAACAAAATGACCATCCATGACATCAATATGAATGTAATCTGCACCGCCTTGTTCCACATCACGGATATCTTTCTCCAAATTGGCAAAATCTGCTGATAAAATGGAAGGTGCAATATAAACCATGATTTAGTACCTCGGCTTTCTGTCTTTGATTTCTGTTAAAAACTCTAAATAATGCTGATAGCGATACTCTTTGATTTGATCATGCTCGACCGCATCTTTTATCGCACACCCAGGCTCTTTCACGTGCAGGCAGCCCCGAAATTTACAATCTGCACTTCGGTCTCTAATATCTAAAAAGTATAGACCAAGATCTTCTGCTTCGATGCCAGTAAATTCGAGCGAGCTAAAGCCCGGAGTATCTGCAATGAGCCCGTCTGCTGTTCGAATGAGTTCGACATGTCTTGTCGTATGCTTTCCTCGTCCGAGATGGGATGAGATATCATCTGTTTTCAGCGCCAATTCAGGACTCATCGCATTTAAAAGGGACGATTTGCCTACACCAGACTGACCGGCAAATACCGTGATTTTATGGTGAAAGTGCGGAGTCAGCTTCTCAATGCCGTCTCCTTCAATCGTAGAGGTTAAATGAACCTCATAGCCAATTTGCCGATAGTCGTCTGCATATGCCATGATCGTTTCACGCTCTTCGTCTGTTTTCAATAAGTCCATTTTAGTGATACAGATAATCGGCTCAATATGATTGGCTTCTACAAGCACTAAAAATCTGTCTAAAAGTGAGGTGCTAAAGGTTGGTTCTGTCGCTGAGAAAACAAGTACCGCTTGATCAACGTTACTGATAGGCGGACGAACAAGTTCGTTTGTCCGTTCTTTTACTTCTAATAAGTAGCCTTCTTTATCGTTGTCTGCTTGATACACGACGTAATCGCCAACAAGAGGTGTAATTTTGTTTTTTCGAAAAATGCCTCTCGCTCTGCACTGAACCACTTTTCCACTCTCTTGTGACTCATCCAGTACATAGTAGAATCCGCTTAATGCTTTAATAATTTTGCCCTCAGGCATAAAGTCCCTCCTTTATTCATCATCAGGGTATTCGATCGTTTTCGAGCTGACGACTTTATCATCAACCGTCACTTGATAATATCCTTTTTGACCTGGTTCAATCTTAAATTTAATGGTCCGTTCAGTCGGCGCAGTGATTTTAAAGCTTTCGTATGAATCAGAGATGCTATGCTCCGCATCATCGATGGAAATTTGGACATTCATCTCCTGTCCTTCCGCTTCTGGTTCATAAGGGATCGCAATCTTTTCGGTCACCGTTTTGGCTGGTTTTTCCTTCGGTCCAAGAGAGAATGTAATCTTGACCGTGTCACCTGGTTTAACAGCCGTTCCTGCTCCTGGTTCCTGCTTCATGACCTCGCCTTTTGGCACATCATCAGAATACGCTTCTTTTTCATCAAGCTTCAAGCCGTTATCCTCTAAATAATTCGATGCCGCTTGCTTACTATACGTCGTTAAATCACGTAATGTAATATCGGCAGGACCTATACTGACAGTCAACGTGACTTCTTCATCTGCTGCTACAAGTTCAGTATTCGCGGAAGGACTCTGTTCCATGACAATCCCAGATTCGGTGTCATTGTCATTCACTTCCTCCACAACGACCTGTTTAAACCCTTTTTTCTCTAAGATTTCTTTTGCTTTATCGACCTTTTCGCCTGTCACATCAGGTAATTCGGTCTTTTCCTTGCCAGTACTTTCGTAAAGCTGAATCTCTGTTCCTTCTTTGACCTTTGTGCCGATTTTCGGATCTGTTTTGACGACGAGACCTTTTTCAATTTTCTCATCAGCGATCTCTATTGACTCCGAAGCGACGGTGAACCCAGCTTTCTTTAAGGTATCTTCTGCTTTTTCAACCGTCATGCCAGATACATCTGTGACTTCCACATCTTTTGGAAAAAGCAGCCCTGGAAACACAGTGATGGCTAAAATTGTCGCAGCAGTCAATATAAATAAGATGGATGCCACAATCCATGGCCATTTTTTCCGTTTCTTTTTCGGCTTTTGTTTCTCTTTTTTCTTCGGTTTTTGAGCCGGATGGACGGCTGTTTTTTCATTGTCTTGATCGATTTGATGATCTTGAATAATTGGGATCGCTTTCGTTGCTTCATGGTCTTCTTCAATGACAAAGCGTTTTTCTTTTAATCTGGCTGGATCGAAAGCGGTTTTTAAGTCTTTTTGCATTTCAGATGCATCTTCATATCGATAAAATGGATCTTTGGCCATCGCCTTTAAAATGATGTTTTCCACGCTTTGTGGAACAGAAGGATTCCACCTTCTCACAGATGGCGGCTCTGATTGCAAATGCTTCAGTGCAACACTGACAGCCGATTCCCCTTCAAATGGCATGCGTCCTGAGATGAGTTCATAGAGCACAATCCCAAGCGAATAGATGTCTGACTTTTTCGTTGCAAGACCCCCGCGTGCTTGTTCTGGAGACAAGTAGTGCACGGAGCCTAGGACAGAATTTGTATGGGTAATGGTCGCTGAGCTGAGTGCCATGGCAATCCCAAAATCCGTGACTTTGATGTTCCCCATATTGTCTATTAATATATTGTGAGGCTTAATGTCACGGTGGACGAGCTGTTTCGCATGGGCTTCTTCCATCGCCGCAACGACTTGTTCCATGATGCGAACGGCTTCTTTCGGATGAAGCGGACCATTGGCGTGTATGTATTCCTTCAGCGTCATTCCCTCGACATATTCCATGACAATATAATAAATGTCATCTTCTTCCCCGACATCGTAGATGCTGACAATATTCGAATGATCTAAGCTTGCAGCTGACTGCGCTTCCCTTCGGAAACGTCTAATAAAATCATCATCGCTCGCAAAGTCAAACCGCAAAATTTTAATCGCTACTTCGCGATCTAAAATCATATCTTCCGCCAAATAGACGTTTGCCATTCCGCCTCCGCCTATGACGCGAAGAATCTGATAACGGCCGCTGATCCTTTTTCCGATCAACACTTGCTGTCACCCTCCTCTGGCTGGGAGGAGATTTCTAACAGTACTGCTGTAATGTTATCTTCACCGCCGTTGTCATTCGCTGTTTGTATTAACTCTGTTACTTTTTCCTCTGGTGCGGTTGTTTGCGTTAAAATATGAATCAAATGCTCTTCTTCTATTTTATTCGATAGACCATCTGAGCAAAGCAGGATTTGATCTCCTGGGTCCACTTCAAAGGTGCGTGCATCAATTTGAACACGCTTATCTGTTCCTAATGCTTTCGTGAGCACATTTTTTCTTGGATGATATTCTGCATCCGCTTTTGAAATTTCACCTGTTTTCACAAGCTCATTCACGAGTGAATGATCATCTGTTAATTGGGTCAGCGCTCCTTCTCTTAGCAGGTAGCAGCGGCTGTCTCCAATATGCGCAATTGTGACCGTTTGCAAATGAACGAGCGCACATACAATGGTCGTCCCCATTCCTTGGCACTCCTCATTGTTTTGCGCATGTTCATAAACTTGGTCATTAATGTCACTGATTTTTGAGATTAACCAGCTTTCTTGATCGGCTGGCTTTTCTGGAATTGAAGATATTTCTTCCCAGTATTCTTTTAAAGAAGAGACTGCCATCTTGCTGGCGACATCACCAGCAAGATGACCTCCCATGCCGTCTGCTACAACAGCGAGAAGTGAATCTTCTTTTGCTTCAAAAATACCTGCATCATCTTCATTATGCTGACGGACTTTTCCTGTATCGGTAAGAAAGGCTGCCCTTATCAACATTCGTCACCTCGTCTCTTCCTGACGCTCCTTCGCTCTTAGCTGACCGCAAGCAGCATCAATGTCATGGCCTTGCTCTCGTCTAATCGTTACGTTTACGCCGCGTTCTTTCAGCGTTTTTTCAAATAGGAAGATTTGTTCTCTAGGTGTTCTCACATAATCTCTCTCTGGTACATAGTTCACCGGAATAAGGTTCACGTGGCACTTGATTCCTTTTAATAGGTCTGCCAGTTCTTCTGCATGGTGAACTTGATCATTTACTCCGCCAAACAGGCCGTATTCAAAGCTGACACGTCTACCCGTCTTTTGAATGTAGTATTCGATGGCTTCCATTAATTTTGGCAGCTTATATGCCTTATTGATCGGCATTAGGCGGCTTCTGATCTCTGTGTTCGGTGCGTGCAATGACACAGCAAAGTTGATTTGCATTTGCTCATCAGCGAATTGATAGATCTTTGGAATGATTCCGCTTGTCGAAACCGTAATATGGCGTGCACCAATATTTAAGCCATTATCATGGTTGATGATTTTAAGGAAGGCAAGCATTTCTTCAAAGTTATCAAACGGTTCGCCAATTCCCATGATGACAACAGAGCTGACTCTCTCGTCTGTTTCGTCAAGTGCCTGCTGCACTTTTAATACTTGTGCAACGATTTCTCCGGCTTCAAGGTTTCGTTTTAAACCACCAAGTGTAGATGCACAGAATGTACAGCCAATTCGACAGCCAACCTGTGTTGTCACACAGACAGAGTTTCCATATTCGTGACGCATAAGCACTGTTTCAATTGTATAACCATCATGCAGTTCAAATAAAAACTTGATCGTTCCGTCCTGAGACGTTTGTTTGATCACGGTTTTTAAAGTTGTGATTGTAAATTGATCTTTTAACTTTTCTCTTAATTCTTTGGAGAGGTTAGACATTTCATCAAATGATGTCACACGTTTCTCATAAAGCCACTCAAAAATTTGAGCTGCGCGGAAAGGTTTTTCGTCTTGTTCTTTTAACCATTCTTTCATTTCGTGAAGCTCAAATGAATAGATCGACGGCATATCTGTTTTCAGTTCTTTTCTTACTTTTTGTTCTGTCATTTTTTATCCCTTCTTTCTCATGCTGCAAATAAAGAAACCATCTGTTCCGAAATAATGAGGAAGAATTTGCACACTTCCGTTTTGAACAAACGGAGCAACCTGCTCAGGCAGCCGTTCATTAAGAGATAGATCGGGTTCGAAGTCTTGGTGTTCTTGTAAAAACGCATGAATCACTTGTTGATTTTCTGTTGGGTCCATTGTACATGTACTATATACAAGGGTTCCGCCAGGCTTTAAAAGCGGAGCTGTTTCTTTTAAGATTGCCTGCTGAATTGCAGCAAGCCTTGCTGAGTCTTCTGGAGACTTTGTATATTTCATATCTGGTTTCCGTCTAATGACGCCAAAACCAGAACACGGCGCATCAATCAGAATCCGGTCAAATGAAGCTTCGCTGTAATCACCCTTTGCTTTCCTTGCATCAAGCGCTTTTGCTTCAATCTGAGTAAGGTTCAGACGTTTTGCTGCTTGTTTGATGAGTTTCACTTTATGTTCGTGCAAATCAAGTGAAACAATTTGTCCTTCGTCGTTCATACGCTCTGCGATATGTGTTGATTTTCCGCCTGGAGCCGCACAGGCGTCAAGCACAATTTCTCCCGGCTGAGGGTCTAGTGCTCTTGCGACAAGCATTGAGCTTTCATCTTGAATGGTCACATAGCCTTCTTGGAAAGAAGAGGTTGAAACGATGGACCCTTTCATCAGCTTAAGTGCATCTTCAGATAAGTCACCAAGCTCCGTTTCAATCCCGGCCTCCAGCAGCTCTTGCTGCAGTGCAGCGCGGTCCGTTTTCATTCGATTGACACGAAGGGTTTGCTTTGGCGGTACTAAATGAATACGGCACATGCTTTCTGCTGCTTCAAATCCGTATGACTGAACCCATTCCTGCACGAGCCATAATGGGTGGCTTGTCTCAATCGAAAGCCGCTTGACCGGATCTTTGATGGCATCAAAAGCCGGAACGCCTTCTCTTTGCACGGAACGAAGAACGCCGTTCACAAGTGAAGAAATGCCCTTGTGCCCTCTCTTTTTCGTTAGCTCAACTGCTTCATGGATAGCAGCACGATCTGGGATCTTTTCAAGGTAGACCATTTGATAAAGAGACATCCGCAAAAGCTGCATGACCCAAGGAGCCACCTTTTGCGGTTTTTTCACAAATGGTGCCAGCATATAATCTAATGCCAGCTTGTTTTGCAGTGTACCGTACACAAGCTCTGTTAAGAGCGGTTTGTCCTGATCTGCCAAGTCTTTGTCTTTCATGACTGACTGCAAAAGCAAATTACTGTATGCTTGGTTTTGTTCGAGTTTGATTAAAGCGTCCAGCGCTACTTCTCTCACATTACTTTTCTTCATTCATTAACCCTAATTTCTGTCCAATTTCGATATTTGCGCCTCTTAGGAAGTCTTCGCCGCTCATCTTTTTCTTACCAGCTGGCTGTACACCTGTTAATAAAAGGCCTTGTTTATTCCCAGTTCCAATGACTGGACCTTCTTTTTGAAGCTCAATTACTTTCCCAGGTTCTTCTTGCGCTTCGAGTGGCACTTTTTTCGCTTCCCATACTTTTAGATGAGCCCCGTTCCATTCAGTATAGGCAACTGGCCACGGATTTAAGCCGCGAACTTGGTTGTAAAGCTCTTCTCCGGTCTTTGTCCAGTCTAATCTTTCCTGCTCTCGCTTTATATTAGGTGCATACGTTGCCGCTTCTTCATTTTGCGGAATTGGTGAAATCGATCCGCTCAGAACATTCGGCACAGTATCTTTCAATAATGCAGCGCCTGCTACACTTAATTTGTCATGCAATGTACCGACATTGTCTAATTCGCCGATTTCCACTTCTACTTTACTGATCATGTCTCCTGCATCAAGTCGTTCCACCATGTACATGATCGTAACGCCTGTTTTCTTTTTACCTTGAAGGATCGCATAATGGATCGGCGCGCCCCCTCTTAGTTCTGGCAGCAGCGAGGCATGCACATTGATACAGCCAAACTGAGGTTCATCCAGTAGTCGTTTTGGGAGGATTTGTCCAAAAGCCGCTGTCACAATTAAATCTGGTTTTAAGGCAAGCACTTTATCAATTTCTTCATCAAGGCGTACCTTTTCAGGCTGCAAGACCGGAATGCCATGCTTTAAGGCTTCCACTTTCACAGGAGGCGGAGTGAGTACTCGTTTTCTGCCTTTCGGGCGATCTGGCTGCGTGACGACCCCGACAACTTCGTATCCTTCTGTTATGAGTGTTTGCAGCACAGGTACTGAGAAATCAGGGGTTCCCATAAATACAATACGTGCCATTTTCTTCACCCTTCCATTTCCGCAAGTTCTTTTTCTGTATAAGTTTGAATGATTTTCGACGTAAATAATATGCCGTCTAAATGATCAATTTCGTGCAATAAGGCTCTTGCTAAAAATCCTTCTGCTTCTATTGTAAATGGTTTGCCTTTCTTATCAAAGGCTTTTACCTTCACATAGCTCGGTCTTTCTACTGTGCCGTATAAAGATGGAAAGCTCAGGCAGCCTTCAATATCAGTTTGACTTCCTTTTACTTCAAGAACCTCGGGATTCACTAAATCAATTCTGCCAGGTTCTTCTCCGATATCGACAACAGCAATTCTTTGAGAAATGCCAATTTGTGGTGCTGCTAGTCCGACTCCATCTAGCTCAAGCATTGTATCATACATATCATCAAGCAGTTTTTTAAGCTTTTTATCGAACGTATCGACAGGCTCTGCCTTTTGTTCAAGTACGTCTGCCGGATGTATGACTATTGGTTTTACTGCCACTTAAAGCCCTCCGTTTTACATCATCATATATGGATTCATATCTATTGAAATCATCAATTGTTTTTGTTCCATTTCCTTTTGATAATGGTCTTGTATTTTCCGTAGTAAACTTGCCAGTTCATTTTCCCTTTTGTATTTTATCACGCATTGATATCGATATCTATCTTTGATCTTAGCGATTGGTGATGCAGCCGGACCAAGGATCCTTGTATTCGGTGCACAGTTCATTTTTAGGAACTGAACAATTTGATCCGTAACATGCGCTGCCTTCGTCACTTCCTCATGTGATACTGTCACCATCGCCAAAAAGTAATACGGCGGATAGGACTGGTGGCGGCGATGCAGCATCTCCTGTTCATAAAAGGCTTCATAGTCATGCTGCTTCGTTAATTCAATACTATAATGAGAAGGCGTATACGATTGAATGATCACAGAGCCTACTTTTTCATGTCGTCCTGCCCTGCCGCTGACCTGCGTGAGAAGCTGAAATGTTTTTTCACTTGAACGGAAATCAGGGATATGAAGAGACGTATCGGCACTTAGAACACCAACAAGTGTGACATCGGGGAAATCCAGCCCTTTTGCAATCATCTGCGTCCCGAGCAAAATATCTGCTTCTTTATTGCCAAAAGATGTGAGGAGCTTTTCGTGAGCACCTTTACGAGACGTTGTATCCACATCCATTCGGATGACTCTTGCCTCTGGCAGTACTTTAGTCAGCTCTTCTTCTACACGCTGCGTACCCGTACCAAAATAGCGAATATGCTCACTATGGCATTCTGGACATTCAGCTGGCACCGGTGCCTCGTGCCCGCAATAATGGCATTTCAGCCGTTTTTGATAGCGGTGATAGGTGAGAGAAATTTCGCAATGAGGACATTGCTCGACATATCCGCAATCACGGCACATCACAAAGGATGAATAGCCCCTTTTATTCAGAAATAAGACGGCTTGTTCTTTTCTTTCAAGCACTTCCTTTAATCTGATCATTAATTCTTCTGAAAACATGGACCTGTTGCCATTTCTCAATTCTTCTCTCATATCAATTAACGAAACGTGCGGCAGCTGCTGCTGGTTGACTCGGTTTTTGAGCGTCAGCAATGTAAACACGCCTTTTTTGGCACGCGCGTAGGTTTCAAGTGAAGGGGTAGCACTGCCTAAAACGACTGGGCATCGATGCCTTCTGGCTCGTTCAATAGCGACGTCCTTGGCATGATAACGAGGCATTTCCTCTTGTTTATAAGAAGATTCATGCTCTTCATCTATGATAATCATGCCTAGATTTTCAAATGGTGCGAAAACAGCCGATCTCGCACCCACGACAAGCTTGACTTCCTTGCGGTGGATTTTCCGCCATTCATCATATTTTTCCCCTGTCGATAAGCCGCTGTGAAGTACAGCCACATTTGAACCGAACCGTTCTTTAAACCGCTGAACCATTTGAGGGGTTAACGAGATTTCTGGAACGAGGACGATCGCTTCTTTTCCTTTTTGCAGGGCATGATCAATCGTCTGCAAGTATATTTCCGTTTTACCGCTTCCTGTTACCCCGTGCAGCAGAAAAGTTTCATGCCGGTCATCACTGACTGCTTGATGAATATGTTTTGCCGCTTCTGCTTGTTCTGGCATGAGGTCAAGTGAGGCAGAAGGTGTAAACGCCCGGTCACGATAAGGATCCCGGTAGACCTCTTCATAGCTTTCTGTTAGCAGCCCTTCTTGAATAAATGTTTTAAGCGTTTGAGAACTCGCGCCTGTTTGCTGCTGCAAGTCTTTCGCTAAAAAAGTTGTCTCACTCGCTTGAAGCAAAAAGGAGAGCAGTGCCTTTTGTTTCACCGCATTTTTCTTCAGCTGCTGCTGTTTTTCTTCAAGCTTATCTTTGGATACAGCTAGTTGGAGCGTGCGCACTTTTTTCTTTCCAGATTTTTGCGAGACGTGATACCTTACCTCTAAATGACCTTTTTGGACATGCTTTTGAATCTGTTTTAGTTGTTCGGCTGGGATGTCAGCATAAAGAATGCTATCTCGCTGACCGAAAAGCTCTTTCAATGACTGCGGAAGTTCTTCATCTGACAGCACTTGAATTTCTTTTTCATATTTCGCCTTCATGGCTGCAGGGAGCATCGATTGAAGTGCCGTAATGTGATAGGACAACGTTTTTTCCGTCAGCCAGTGGGAAAGCTCCAATAGCTCATCTGTCAGAACAGGTGATAAGTCAAATAAATCGACAATGTCCTTTATGCTTCCTGTTTTTACGTCTGTTTCTTCTTTGACTTTTGTCACAAACCCTTGAATCTTCCTCGGGCCAAAGGGAACGACCACCCTCATTCCCGCTTTGACGAGATCTTTGAAGCGATCTGGTACACGGTAATCGAATGGCCGGTCAATGGCTTTCGTTGTGACATCTACGATGATTTCAGCAATCATTCTCGATCACGCTCTTTTGGCAACAGCTGTTTTGCCTCCTTTAAGATTTCAAAAGCGAGGTCTTTTTTGCTCATCATCGGCAATTCTGTTGTTGTACCATCTGCTTTGATGATGGCTGCTACATTTGTGTCTGTGCCAAAGCCTGCACCTTCTTTTGTGACATTGTTTGCCACAATCATATCTAAATGCTTGGATTCGATTTTCTTTTTCGCATAATATTCTACATCCTGCGTTTCAGCTGCAAAACCGATAAGCACTTGATGCTCTTTTCTTTTCCCCAGCTCTTTTAAAATATCTTTTGTCCGGGTGAATTCAATCTCTAAGGCGCCTTCCTGTTTTTTCATTTTATGAGAATATGAGGTCACAGGGGTATAGTCGGCGACTGCTGCTGATTTAATGACAAGGTCCGCTTCCTCGTACACAGCTAATGCGGCTTGATACATGTCCTCTGCCGATTCAACGTGCACCACATGTACATGATCAGGTGCATTTAAAGAAACAGGTCCTGAAATAAGCGTGACATCTGCCCCCATCTGCTGCGCAGCCTCTGCAATCGCATAGCCCATTTTTCCTGACGATCGATTTGTAAAGAAACGCACAGGATCGATGACTTCTCGTGTAGGACCTGCTGTCACCACAACTTTTTTGCCTGAAAGCGGTAAGCTTTTTGGCTCTTCAAAAAATGCACGGATGTGCTCAACAATTTTTTCAGGCTCCTCTAATCGTCCTTTTCCAATGTAGCCACAGGCTAAATAACCTTCACTCGGCTCAATAAACCGGTAGCCGTCCTCATATAATGTGCGGATGTTCCGCTTTACAGCCGGGTGATCATACATATGCACATTCATAGCTGGTGCGATCCATACAGGAGCCGTTGAAGCAAGTAAGGTCGTCGTGAGCATATCATCTGCAAGCCCAGCGGCCATTTTACCAATCGTATGTGCTGTTGCAGGGGCAACTAGAATGAGATCGGCCCAGTCAGCTACATCAATATGCGCTATGACTTTTGGATTGTTTTCTTTAAATGTATCCACATACACCTCATGTCGAGACAGAGCTTGGAAGGTAAGCGGAGACACAAACTCACGAGCAGATTCTGTCATAATGACTCTTACATTTGCGCCTGCCTGTACGAGTTTACTAGTAAGTGCAGCTGCTTTATATACGGCGATTCCTCCGCTGACGCCGAGCAAAATATTTTTTGACTGTAACATTAGTTTGTCCCCCTTAACGGCCTTTTCACAAATTCGTCTACAATTCAAAAAAGTCAAAACCAATCATAGTTTTGACTTTTTTGAACGTATCGTATCTGCATAGCAGAA
This sequence comes from Bacillus sp. MM09(2025), assembly GCF_050496725.1. Classification (NCBI taxonomy): domain Bacteria; kingdom Bacillati; phylum Bacillota; class Bacilli; order Caryophanales; family Bacillaceae; genus Bacillus; species Bacillus sp. MM09(2025). The sequence continues at coordinate 316,420 of NZ_JBNWEN010000001.1, read as the reverse complement.
GCGATGTGTTATTCTTGATCCTCTTTTTCAAATGTCAAAAGACCGGCATCAATTTCTTCAAGTGCTTTGCCTACAAATTTGTAAGACTTCGTATTTTCGATTTGCTGATCTTGATGGATCTGCATTTCACGTGCACGGCGTGCAGACACTGTCACAAGTGTGTATTTTGAATCAAGTTTATTCATCAATGAGTCAATTGAAGGATCTAACATAATTTATTCTACCCCCAGCATTTTTTTATATCTTGGTGCGACTCTGTCTCTGCGCAGGTGTTCTGCAAGGACGATCGCTTTGATTCTTTCACAAGCAAGCTCGACATCATCGTTTTCCACGACATAGTCGTAAGCATCCATCATTTCAATCTCTTCTTTTGCAGCAGCCATTCGATTTCGAATGAGCTCCTCAGACTCTGTACCACGCGTAATGATGCGGTTCTGAAGTTCTGAAAGACTAGGCGGTGCAAGGAAAATAAAAAGACCTTCTGGGAATGCTTCTCTTACTTGAAGTGCACCTTGCACTTCGATTTCAAGGAAAACATCTTTTCCTTCGCTTAATGTCTGTTCTACATAGTCAACAGGCGTGCCGTAGTAATTCCCGACATACTCTGCCCATTCTAACAGCTTTTTATTTTCAATCATATGTTCAAATTCTTCCCTGGATTTAAAGAAATAATCGACACCATTTCTTTCACCTTCACGCGGTTTGCGTGTTGTCACAGAAATAGAGTATTCAAATTTCGTATCTTCCTGGGAGAAAATGGCTTGTCTGACCGTTCCTTTTCCAACTCCCGAAGGTCCAGAGAGAACGATTAAAAGTCCTCTTTCTTTCATAATGGCGTATTACCCCTGCCCTTCATCTATGATTTCTTCTTTTACAGAAAGTCTTTGCGCGACAGTCTCAGGCTGAACGGCAGATAAGATGACATGGTCACTGTCCATAATGACAACAGCACGGGTTCTTCTTCCGTATGTAGCATCTATGAGCATGCCTCGATCTCTTGCGTCTTGTATCATTCGTTTAATCGGTGCTGATTCCGGACTGACGATCGAAATCATCCGATTCGCTGAAATGATGTTTCCAAATCCGATATTGATCAACTTTATGGTCATCTTCTAACGTCCCCCTGTATTATAAACGTCTCTAGTCTCGCCGAAAGAGACGTACTGTAAACAGCATACACAATGACTATTCTATATTTTGCACTTGTTCTTTTATTTTTTCAATAGCGCTTTTCATTTCAACCACCAGCTTAGTTAAATGATGATGGTTCGCTTTTGAGCCAATGGTGTTCACTTCACGGTTGAGCTCCTGTACAAGAAAATCAAGTTTTCTGCCAGCAGCACCGCCTTGCATTAAGATTTGCTGGAATTGCTGAAAGTGACTTTTCAATCTTGTAATCTCTTCTGTAATGTCACAGCGGTCAGCAAAGATCGCAGCCTCTGTTGTCAATCTGCTTTCGTCAAGCGCCTCTCCGATCCATTCTTGCAATCGCTGATTGAGCCTGTCTTTATACTGACTCACAACCTCTGGTGCAAAGACTTTGATTTCTTCTGTGTAGGCCTCTAATTCAGAAAGCCTCAGCTCACAGTCTTTTTGAAGTGATGTTCCCTCCTGCTCTCTCATGAAGCAAAGTTCCTTGACAGCCGTTTCACAAGCTTCCATCAGCAATTGCTCTAATTGCTCATTTCGGCTGGACGATTCTTCTACTTGAACGGCATGCTCCAGCCCCAGTAAGTCATGTGCATGCTGAATGCCTGAAATGTGATAGCGTTTCTCGAGATCTTTTGCGGCTTTCATGTATTCATCGAGCAGCGGCCAGTCAATCTGCAAGGACCGGCTTGCTAGTTTACCGCCTTCAATCGTAACAAACAGCTCAATTCTACCGCGCTGCACGTGACGAAGAATGATTTTTTTCAATGTGTCTTCGAAATATAAAAGCGGCCTCGGCAAACGGGCATGAACCTCTTTAAAACGGTGATTGACCGATTTTAGCTCAACTGACACTGTCAGTTCTCCATCCGTTTTACTCGCTTGGCCGAATCCCGTCATACTGCGTATCATGTCAAAACACCCAATTCTTTCATATTAATAAAATGAAAAAGGTAATAGCATACACTATTACCTCAAAATTATACCATAACGAATTATTTTTTTCTTGTCAAAAGTGATCCTGCCAGTAAAAAAGTTGGCAGTGCAGACATACCGATGATCAGCAGCCAATCAATTGGTGCAATCGCCACCGTTTTGAAAATTGGCTGAAGCGGCGGATAATAAATGACCACAAACATCAATAAAAGTGATGACAAAACCGCGCCGATCAAGTAGAGATTACCGAATGGATTGCGCTCAAAGATGGATCGTTCACTGCGGCAGTCAAATACATGAATGAGCTGCGCCAACACAAGCGTACTAAATGCAACAGTCTGCGCATATGGCAGGTTGTTTGGATCACGGTGATACACAAACATAAATGCTAAAAGGGTCGCAAGTCCAATCAGGAACCCTCTAGATACAACCTTCCATCCAAGTCCTCTAGCAAAAATCCCCTCTTTCATATTCCTCGGCTTTCTTTTCATGACATCGCCTTCTGGCTTATCCATGCCAAGCGCCATCGCCGGGAGACCATCTGTGACAAGGTTGACCCATAAAATTTGAATAGGAACGAGTGGAAGCGGAAGCGCTAGAAGCATCGCAAACAGCATAACCAAAATTTCCCCGACATTTGATGCCAGCAAATAACGGACAAACTTACGAATGTTTTCATAAATATTCCGGCCTTCTTTAATGGCCGATTTAATGGTTGCAAAATTGTCATCAAGTAAAATAAGAGAGGAAGCTTCCTTAGCTACATCTGTTCCAGTGATACCCATAGAGATACCGATATCTGCTTGTTTAATTGCAGGCGCATCATTAACACCGTCACCTGTCATCGCTACAATATGTCCATTTTTTTGATAGGCCTTCACAATTCTCAGCTTATGTTCCGGTGATACCCGTGCAAAAACGTATACATTTTCAGCCGTTTGCTCAAGCTCTTTGTCACTCATGTGATCTAGCGCTTTTCCGTCGAGCACCTTTCCTTGCTTTGGTAAAAGACTCAAGTCTTTCGCAATCGCTTTGGCTGTTTCCACGTGATCCCCTGTAATCATGACTGTTTTTATGCCCGCATCCCTGCACTCTTTAATCGCTCGCCTCACTTCAGGACGAGGCGGATCGATCATGCCCTCCAACCCAATAAATGTTAAATCAGTTTCAGCCTGCTGGACAGTGTTGATTGTTTCAGTCAGCCCAACTTTTTTATACGCAATGGCAATCGTTCTCAGCGCCTGCCTTGCTAAACCTTGAATCGCAGCCTCTGTTTCTTGCCTGTGAGTGGTTGAAAATGAAGCTGTGCGGCCGCCGTGCATGATATGGCTTGAACGGTTCATCAGGACATCCGGCGCACCTTTTGCAATGACGTACCGCTCTTTTTGATTCGTTTCGACGACGACTGACATCATCTTTCTTTCTGAATCAAAAGGAAACTCTTCTACTACGTGAAATCCTGCTTCGATGAATTGCTCTGTAAAACCCGCTTTACGTGCTGCGGTGAGAAGTGCCCCCTCTGTCGGATCACCATCAAGCCTCATTTCGCCATCTTTTTCAACGATGGTCGATGTATTACAAAGCGCCCCGTATAATAACACCTTTTGCAAGCTTGGATGTTTGTCTACATGGACAAGTTCTCCGTTCAAGGTGAAATCACCAGATGGCTCATAGCCCGTACCAGAAATATTCCACGTTTTGCCCTCTGCCCATACATGGGTCACAGTCATTTTATTTTGCGTCATCGTTCCTGTTTTATCTGAACAAATGATCGACGCGCAGCCAAGTGTCTCCACCGCCGGGAGCTTTCTGACAATCGATTTTTGTTTGATCATCCGCTGCACTCCTAAGGAAAGTGCGACGGTGACAATCGCCGGCAGGCCTTCAGGAATGGCAGCAACCGCAAGTGATACTCCCGCGAGGAACATATGATACAAATCATGTCCTTGCACAACACCAAGAACCACAACGAGCACCGTTAAAAATAAAGCAGCCACAATGAGGATTTTCCCCAGCTGTTCGAGACGTCTTTGCAGCGGTGTTTCCATATTCCCTGCTGCATCCAGCATGCCGGCAATTTGTCCCATCGCTGTATTCATTCCTGTCCCAATGACAACGCCCACGCCGCTTCCTCTAGTGACAAGCGTCCCCATAAAGGCCATGTTCGTCAAATCTCCAAGCGAGACATGATTGCTAGAAAGAGGACTTGCGTGTTTGACTGCTGGGATGGATTCGCCAGTGAGAGCAGACTCCTCAATTTCCAGGCTCTTTGTTTCTAGTAATCTAATATCTGCCCCAATCCGGTCTCCGCTTGAAAATTTCACAATATCCCCTGGCACGAGATGTTTAGACGGGATCTTGATCCATTCATTATTTCTCCTTGCATACACGTGCGGGGTTGATAATTCTTTTAACGCTTGAAGGGATTTTTCCGCCCGTCGTTCTTGATAAAAGCCGAGCACTCCATTAATGAGAACAATCGCTACAATGGCTACTGCATCAATGTATTCGCCCAGAAAAGCAGAAATGATCGTTGCTGCAAGCAAGATTAATACCATAAAGTCTTTAAATTGCGCTAAAAAAATAATCAGAGCCGATGCCTTTTTCCCTTCCTGCAATTCGTTTGGCCCGTGTTTTTCAAGCCGTTTTTGTACATCTTTTTCTGACAGTCCGTCACCTATCGATGTATTCATTGTTTTTAATAAATCGGTTTGGTTCAGTTCATGCCAATTCATTTGACCTCGTCCACTCCTCTTTTGTTCTCTCTCATATGCAGTGTTCTATAAGCCAGTTTATTCAGACTCGTCCTAAATCATGCTATAATAATAAGACTGCCTAAAGAACGAGAAATGGAAGGTTCTTTCAGTAGATTTGTGTGAAAGAAGAGGGTGTATCCAACATGTCATTTGACGGCATTTTTACATATGGTATGACAAATGAATTGCAAGAGACATTAACTGGCGGTAGAATTTCAAAAATTCATCAGCCATATAAACACGAGTTGATTTTTCATATCCGGGCAAACGGAAAGAATCATAAGCTTCTTTTATCTGCTCACCCGAGCTACGCTAGAGTGCAGCTCACAGAGCAGCAATATGACAATCCAAGCGAACCACCAATGTTTTGTATGCTCCTTAGAAAGCATCTTGAGGGCGGATTTATTGAGCGTTTTGAACAAATTGGATTTGACCGGGTGATCGTACTTCATGTACGAAGCCGCAATGAAATTGGCGACGAACAGACTCGAAAGCTCTACATTGAAATTATGGGAAGGCATAGTAATTTGATTCTTGTCGAAGATGACACGCAGCAGATCATCGATGGCCTGAAGCATCTTTCTCCATCTGTAAATAGCTATCGAACAGTGCTTCCTGGTCACGAATATCTTTTGCCACCTGCGCAGCAAAAATTAAATCCGTTTGCAGTAACGAAGGACGATATTTTAAAGCATTTACGCTTTCAAGAAGGAATGATCGCAAAGCAAATTGTCGATACATTCTCTGGGGTTTCTCCGCTGTTTGCAAAGGAAGCTGTACACAGGACTGGTCTAGCCAATCAGGAAACAATTCCAAATACACTGCTCGACATGTTCCAGCTTATTCGCATGCACTCCTTTACCCCGCAACTCACAAGAAAAGACGGAAAAGAGTATTTCTATTTATTAGACCTGCAGCATGTCGATGGCGAAATGAAAACATTCGACTCTCTCAGCCAGCTGCTTGACCGCTTTTATTTCGGCAAAGCTGAAAGAGACAGAGTGAAACAACAAGCGTCTGACCTTGAACGGTTTGTCGTAAATGAAAAAAAGAAAAATGAAAACAAACTCAAAAAACTGAACAGAACCCTTGAAGAATCTCAAAATGCTCATAAATACCAGCTCTATGGCGAATTGCTAACAGCCAATTTATATGCCATCAAAAAAGGGGATAAAGAAGCAACTGTCATCAATTATTACGATGAAGATGGCGGAGAGGTTACGATACCGCTGAAAACAAACAAAACCCCTTCTGAAAATGCGCAAGCATATTTCACAAAATATCAAAAGGCAAAAAATGCAATAGAAGCGGTCAATGAACAAATTGAACGGACACATGAAGAGATTGCTTATTTTGATGAGTTGATTCAGCAGCTGTCCTCTGCCTCACCGAAGGATTTAGAGGAAATGAGAGAAGAGCTTGTTGAGGGGAAATATTTACGCGCCAAACAAAAGCGCAACGCCAAAAAGAAAAAAACGGCGGCCATTCTGCTTGAAACGTATGAATCGTCTCAAGGTATTCCGATTTTAGTCGGAAAAAACAACAAACAAAACGAGTATTTAACCACAAAGGCAGCCGCCCGTGACGATATTTGGTTGCACACGAAAGATATTCCTGGATCACATGTCGTCATCCGTCATCAAACGCCTGATGAACAGACGCTGCTTGAAGCGGCTCAAATCGCTGCCTACTTCTCGAAAGCAAAAGAGTCGAGCTCCGTTCCTGTCGATTACACGAAAATCCGGCATGTGAAAAAACCAAATGGAGCCAAGCCCGGATTTGTGACGTATGATCAACAGCAAACATTATTTGTCACGCCTGACGAAGATGTCGTTCTAAAGCTGCGAAAATAATAAAAGCCGATAAAATCTTTTAAAGAGATTTTATCGGCTTTTTCTTTGTTGTTTTTTTCTTTCGATATAGAGAGCATCAAGTGCATCTACATCCTCTTGTTCAAGCAATGTCTCAATTTCCGCAGCCAGTTGTTTTGTCCGGGCTGGGCTCGCACCGCTTGTAGAGACTGAAATCGTCACTTTTCCTGCTTTGACCACCTTTGGCACGATCACATTGCCAAGCTCTGATTGGCTCACACAATTCACAAGCTGATGAGGTCGTGCTGTTTGGGCAATCCATTCATTTACCGCTGGATCGTTTGTAGCAGCGACAATGAAAAATGCATCCTCTACATCTTCAGCCTCCACTTTCTTTTCTTTCCAATGCAGGTTGTATGTATCAATGAGACGTGCCATCTCTTTAGAAATGTCAGGACTCACGATGGTGATATGGCAAGGCTCTATGCATAGCGCCTCTGCCCTTCTTGCAGCTATTTTTCCACCGCCGGCGATGAGCACTTGTTGATTGGTTAAATCAAGATGGACTGGAAGCATGGCTTACTCCTTGGAAATGAAACGCATCATCTTTGTTTAAAATGGTTTCTTTAACGCGTTCAATATAAGCTGCTTTTACATGCGGATGGAAGCCAATATACCGGCATACCCGGACATCTTTCAGCCTCTCTCTCGCCTGAGCGGCTTCATTTTCAATCTCTTTCATTAAAATACCCGTAAACAACAAGTAGGGAACGAGATAAACAGGTGTATCATCATTTGCTGTTAATTTCGCAAGAACATCTCGGTAATTTGGCTCACATGCCGTAATAAAACATGGTAAGACCTCTGCGAGAGGAAGCAGCCGCCGGACATCGTCCGCAATGCCAAACACATCTCGCTTCACATCTGGATCAGAGCTTCCACGGCCAATTAAAAGAATCCGTGCTTTCCCGCCTTGATATCCTGCTTCTTCAATTCTTGCAGCAACTGCTTTTGTCACTTCTTGATTGACCCCAATTGGTTTCCCGTAGGTGACCTTCACTTGCGGGTATCGTTTTTGTACTTTCTCAATCTCAACTGGAATATCCGACTTAGCATGCATTGCAGTTAAAAGGAGGAGCGGGACGATCGCAATGTGTGTAGCTCCTTTTTTCACACAGGCTTCAAAACCTTCCTCTATAGAAGGGGCTGTCAGTTCTAAAAAACAAATTTCTTGTATTTCGGCTTCTACTAACGGCATACAGCTTTTCAGAAAAGAAATGGCTTTATCTTGTGCTTCTTTTACCCTGCTTCCATGCCCAACATAAAGTACAGCTTGTTTCATGTGACTCCTCCTTCTTACTTGTTTTGTTCAGACGAAAAGACACGATCAATGCACGTGTCTTTTCTCTAACATTCTCAATTCTCAATGAGAGCCGGTTCAAACCAGTTCAGCTTTTGGTGAAAATGAACGACATCTCCAACAACTATTAAACTTGGATGCTCGATACCTTCTTTTTCGACGGTTTCAGACAGTGTCGCCACAGTGCAGCAAGTCGTCTTTTGCCTTGTCGTGGTTCCCCAGTGTATAAACGCTGCTGGCGTTTCAGGATCGCGTCCATTTTTTATCAGAAGCTGCTGCACTCTTTCTACGTTTTTGACGCCCATGTAAATCACAAGGGTATCAATCCCCGTAGCTAGTGCCTCCCACTTTTCTTCAAAATGCTCATCCTTTTGATAATGACCTGTGACAAACGCAACATTCGAGCTGAATTCACGGTGCGTCACGGGAATGCCTGCATAAGCAGCTGCTGCAATACCAGAGGTAATTCCCGGGACAACTTCATATGGAATTCCGTGCTCAGCTAAGCATTCGATTTCTTCACCGCCGCGTCCAAATACAAAGGGGTCGCCGCCTTTCAGCCGGACGACCACATTCCCTTCCTTTGCATGGGTGACAAGAGCTTCATTGATGGCTTCCTGTCTCATCGTATGATGATTCGGGAGCTTGCCGCAATAAATTAATTCCGCCTCGGGTTTGGCGTGGGCGAGAATTTCTTGATTGACAAGACGATCATATAAAATGACATCTGCCTGCTGTATTGCCTTATGGGCTTTTAATGTGATTAAGTCTGGATCTCCAGGTCCAGCCCCCACAATGTATACTTTCCCCATCGTGCTTTTCTCCCCCTGCCATCAGGCGATTATTTCGCTTTTCCTTTTACATAATCAACAAGACGCTGTTTGGACTCTTCACGCGATAATTCACCTGTATCTAGAACAAGCTCAGGTGCTGCCGGCTCTTCATATGGTGAATCAATTCCGGTAAAAAATGGAATTTCTCCATTTCTAGCTTTTTTATATAACCCCTTTGGGTCACGCTCTTCGCATACATTCAGATCACATTTCACAAACACTTCGTGAAACTCTCCCGCTTCAACTAACTGTCTGACAATGCGGCGGTCTTCTTGAAATGGTGAAATAAAAGCCGTGATGACAATCGTTCCTTGCTCAACAAATAATTTCGCCACTTCTCCAATGCGGCGGATGTTCTCTTTTCTGTCATCATCTGAAAACCCTAAATCTTTATTCAGACCATGCCGCACATTATCGCCATCAAGAACAGTGACTTGATAACCTTGTTCAAACAGCTCTCTAGCCGCTGCATTTGCGATTGTTGATTTACCTGATCCACTTAGACCTGTGAGCCAAATAATGCCGCTTTTATGATTGTTTTTCTGTTGATATTCTTTTTTTGTAATAGATGAATCATGCCACACGATATGTTCGTTGCTCATGTCATACCCTCCCATTAAGATACCGTCGTTTTTAATCCTTCGATTAATGTTTCAATGACCTCTTTTCGGCTGAACGTGCTTGGCGGTAATTCTCCGTTTCTGAGCATCGTTCGAACCTTTGTACCTGAAAGAATGACATGCTCGCTTTTATCGTGAGGACATGTTTTTGGCGTTGCCATTGCTTCACATGTATTACAGTAGAAGCTATGTTCAAATTTTAACGGGGTAATACCAATTTCTTCGCTTGTAAATTGTTCAAATAACTCCTGCGCCTCATATGTGCCGTAATAATCACCAACACCTGCATGATCTCTTCCGACAATAAAGTGAGTACAGCCGTAATTTTTACGGACAAGCGCGTGAAAGATTGCTTCCTTTGGTCCAGCATAACGCATTGCCGCAGGAAAAACACCTAAAAAGACGCGATCCCTAGGGTAATAACCGTTCAATAACACTTGATAGCTTTTCATTCTCACGTCTGCCGGAATATCGTCTGATTTTGTTTCACCGACAAGTGGATTTAAAAATAATCCATCGACGGTTTCAAGTGCTGTCTTTTGAATATATTCATGGGCACGGTGAACAGGGTTTCTCGTTTGGAAACCAACAATCGTTTTCCAGCCGTTCTCTTTAAAATGACGTCTTGTTTCTTCCGGCTCATACGTAAATTGAGGGAATGGTTTTTCGCTGCGTTTCGTCAGTGTGATTTTACCACCAATGTATGTGTCACCGCGTTCAAATAATTTTTTCACACCTGGATGATTGCGGTCATCAGTTTTATACACATTCACCGCTTCTTTTTCCTTATCTGGTGTGTATTGATCCTCTACTTCAATCACGCCATATACAGTTCCATTATACGATAGACGCACAATATCGCCTTGATGGATTTCCCCTGCCTTTTCCTTTGTCACTGGCAATGTAATAGGAAGAGACCAAACGACACCACTTGCTAGCCGCATACTGCTCACAACAGATTCATAATCAGCTTTTGTTAAAAACCCTTCAATTGGACTATACCCACCAATTGCTATGAGTTCAAGGTCTGCAAAAGAGATAGCATCTAGTTCAATTTCCTTTGCAACCGTGCTGAGATCATATTCTTCATTTACTCGATTAATTAATACGCCACCATGTGGTGTTAAACTCATTTGTATCTTCCTCTCAATGTTCATATTTAGTAGATGTTAATAGTTGGATTTAACATTAAATCCCGCCGCCCTGTTCATGAATCGAGCTGCTTTCATTTTTGACTGCCTTCATCAAACTTAGCGCACCAAGTGAGGCAAGCAGTACACTCATCATGATAAAAATAGAGTAATAGTCACCTTTTAAGAAAAGGCTCACTAGCAAATACGATAGACTAAGTGATAAAAAGGGTGATACTACCCACACTTTCAGCATTTTTTTCACCACATGTTTATGAAAAATATTAGGTCCACCTTTTGCCATGCCAAGTCCAATGATAGACGAGGAGGTGATTTGGGTAAGTGGAACTGGCAGCCCAAAAATAGAGCTGACGATGACAAGTCCAGCACCGGTACCGGAAAGCAATATCCCTTCGCCCGTTTGATAGCGTGTGATTTTCTTTCCGTTTGTTTCCAGCACCCTTCTTCCTAATAAAAGAGCACCCAGTGCAACGAAAAGTCCGCCGTAAAGCGTTCCTTGCCCAACGGATAAAATGCCTGAAGCAACAAGGGGGCCTACAGCATTTGCGACATTGTTCATCCCAGCAGAAAATGCTTCTAGAAATCCACTGATGATCAAAATAATCGATAAAATCAAAGTGCCTTTTTTTGAAAAGGTTCGTTTCGGGAACATTCTGATGATTTTGACTACAATGAATGTAAAAAGAAAAGCAACAATAGGAATGATGACCCAAAAGGACACAATGACTAAAATGGATTTCACATACAATACTTTATACGCGACAGCCACTCCAACGACAGCACCTACTGTCACCTCACTCGTTGATAAAGGGATAGCCAGTAGATTCGCTATAAAAAGTGATAATGCAGCAGAACCAATAATAATACATACAATTTCAAGTGTAATGACGGATTCAGGCATAATGCCAGAGCTGATGGTTTTGACGACCTCACCGCCGCCAATGACTGAACCTGCTAAAATCCCAACTGCACATACACTGAGTGCATAGATCGGCTTTCGAATCGCACCTGATCCGTATGCGATGCCCATTGAAGCAGCTGCACCACTCGCGCCAATGTTTAGCGCGAAAAATAAACTAAATAAAATTGCGGCAATTTCCATACATTAGGCTCCCTTACTCATGTAATCCGCACTCAGTCTTAGCTGTGCCTGACCATCTGCCAGACCGCAGATCCTCGGCAGTAAATGCTGGCTGTGTACACGGCGCACAGCCGATACTTGGATATCCTTGATCATGCAGCGGATTATAAGTAAGTTCCTCTCTAGATGCATATCTCCATATGTCCTTCCACGTCCAGTGGATAAGCGGACATACTTTCACTGATTTGAATTTTTCATCCTTATTTAAAAAGTTCGTCCCTGCTCGCTTAGGTGACTGCTCTCTTCTTAAGCCAGAAAGCCATGCCGGATAGCCTGATAATGCTTCTTGCAAAGGAATGACCTTACGCATATGGCAGCAGCTTTGAGGGTCCGTTTTCCATAGTTGATCACCATGCTGCTCGTTTTGCTCCTCAACCGTCAGCTCAGGGGTTTTCAGCACAATATCTAAACCTGGGTATCTTTCCTTTACCGCATCAATTGTGTCATACGTTTCCTTAAAATGCAGACCTGTATCTAAAAAGACAATTCTTGCATCCTTTTTTACTTTCGCAATCAAATCAATGAGGACGATGCCTTCAATACCAAAACTGCATGCATAAACGAGCTGATCACCATAATGACCGTATGCCCATTTCAGCACAGATAAGGCCCCTTTATACAAATCGTCTTCTTGAAATGTAATGGACGGCTCTTGCCAATTCTCATAAGTTAACATTGTTTCTCCCCTTCCGGAGTATCACTACTCTCCGCACTACGTCAACTGAATTTTTTCTGTCTTCTTCCACTTGAATCACTTGACCGTCCTGAACAATCAGTGTAACTAAACTGAATCATATCCCCAATCAGTTTCTGCATAGGCTTCAATTAAGTCTTCATCCTGCTTTTGCTCTCACTTCCTCCTCACCGTTAAAATAAAAAAACTCCCTTTCAGTCCGAAAGAAAGATGAGGAAGCTCACGATTTCCTTATCTTTCAAAATAGAATCATTTTGCAGGATGTAGCACCTTGCAAATCGCAGGTTGCCGGGCTTCATCGGGCCAGTCCCTCCACCTCTCTGGATAAGTGTTTTAATTTGTCTTAAATATTAACACAATTCAAACAAAAGTCAACCCGACTTTATTGATAGGATTAGTTTTTATTTAAATTTGAGTCTATTTTACTATTTTCACCAAATAAAAAAGCTGTGCGGGGAGGCGCAGCTTTTTAGACGGTTTCTTCCATCCAAGATTCAGAGGAAGGATCTTGTCTCCAGCGTTTCAATTTATTCATAGCAGAAGGCTCAATCGCTTTCAGCTCAAGTGCCACGTCTGTCAGGGTGTCATAGTCTGTTAGGGTGACATATGGAATGTTTTTCTCTTGGAAGGCTGCCGCAGCTTTTGGCAGACCGTATGTGAAAATCGCAGCAACGCCTAGTACGTCACAGCCCGCTTCATGAAGAGCAGCGACCACTTCAAGCACACTGCCTCCTGTTGAAATCAGATCTTCTACGACAACCACCTTTTGACCTTTTGATACGGCACCTTCAATTTGATTTCCTTTTCCATGTGCTTTTGGCTTACTTCTGACATAACACATCGGGACGTTCAGACGGTCTGCCGCTAATGCCGCATGCGGGATGCCTGCTGTTGCAGTACCAGCAATCACCTCTGCTTCCTCAAAATGAGTGAGAATCAACTCTTTAAGACCTTCAGCAATGTCGTGTCTGACTTCTGGATAGGACAAGGTGAGACGATTGTCACAATAGATCGGTGATTTGATACCGCTTGCCCATGTAAACGGTTCGTCTGGTTTCAATGAGACCGCTTTGATTTGTAATAGGTGTTTAGCGATTTTTGTTTTCATCTGGCAGTCACTCCCACTCTTTCAAAATTTGATGATAGGCTTCCAATGGTTTTTCAGCTTTTGTAATTGACCTTCCGACAACAATTTGTGAAACACCTTGCTCTTTTGCATAAGCAGGGGTTGCCACACGCTTTTGATCATCGGTTTGATCATTTAGTAAACGAATCCCTGGCGTAACAGTGAGGAAGTCAGGTGAGATGTGCTCATGAAGGGCTTTGGATTCATGAACAGAGCAAACAACACCGTCTAGTCCACTTTCATATGCCAATTGACCGTACCGAATAACAGTCTCTTGCAGCGGACGGTCTATGAGTAATTCGCTTCTCATCATGTCTTCAGATGTGCTCGTCAGCTGAGTCACAGCAATAATGCCCGGACGTTTTTGTCCAGCAGGCGTTCCGCTTTCAAGCCCTTCTAACGCAGCTTGCATCATCTGTTTCCCGCCAGCAGCATGTACATTGACTAGATCAACGCCAAGTGCGGCAAGCCGGTTCATTGCTTTTTTCACCGTTGTTGGAATGTCATGTAATTTAAGATCGAGGAAAATGCGGCAATTTTTTTCCTTAAGCGCCTCAAGGATGACAGGTCCTTCTTGGTAAAACAGCTCCATGCCGACCTTCACAAATAACGGTGTCCCTTCAAAGGGTTCTAAAAAGGCGAGCGCCTCCTGCCCTGATGGAAAATCAAGCGCGATGATGGGCAAGTGCTTCATGTTTCCAGCTCCTTCCGATACATTCCTCTACAGATGAATACCCATAGGCTGATAATACTTTTGGCAGTTCTTCAATGATTTCTGGGCAAATAAATGGGTTTACAAAATTGGCTGTGCCCACAGCTACTGCACTCGCTCCTGCTAGTAAAAATTCAAGTACGTCTTCAGCATTTTGCACCCCGCCCATTCCGATAATCGGGATAGACACTGCTTGACTGACCTCATGTACCATGCGCACAGCGACAGGTTTGACCGCTGGGCCTGATAATCCGCCTGTTTTATTGGCAAGAATCGGTTTCCCCGTTTTTAAATCTAAACGCATACCGATTAACGTGTTAATCATCGTGAGTCCATCCGCTCCAGCAGATTCAATCGCTTGAGCAATCTCCACAATATTGGCTACGTTAGGAGACAGTTTGACATAGACAGGGACGGAGGACACGTCCTTCACCGCTTTTGTCAATGCTGCTGCCATTTGAGGATCTGTACCAAAGGCAATTCCGCCTGTTTTGACATTTGGACACGAGATATTCAGTTCAAGGGCATGGACATTTTTTGCTTGGCTGATCTGCTTCGCTACTTCAACATAATCATCGACCTGTGAGCCAGCGACATTTGCAATAATAGGTGTATCAAACTGCTCAAGCCAAGGCAATTCATTTTCAAGCACGCCTTTTAGGCCAGGATTTTGAAGACCGATAGCATTGAGCATCCCAGCACCTGTCTCCGCTACCCTTGGTGTCGGGTTGCCAAATCTCGGTTCTAAGGTTGTGGCTTTGATCATGATACCGCCAAGCACGGATAAGTCGTATAATGAAGCAAATTCTCTTCCGAATCCGAAGCAGCCTGACGCCGGAATAATTGGATTCTTTAAAGATAAGCCGGGTAACTCAACGTTTAGCATGACAATGCCACCTCCTCTGCTTTAAATACAGGTCCGTCCAGACAGACTTTGACGTAAGCTTTTTCGTGCTGGTCTGTATGACAAACACATGCAAAGCAAGCACCAATTCCGCAGCCCATTCGTTCTTCCATTGAAATGTAGACAGGCTTATCGGGGTAAGAGTCTTTTAGTGCCTTTAACATAGGAGTTGGCCCGCAAGAAAGCATGACATCAAAACTCAAATCATTCTCTTCAATAACACTTGTCACAAAGCCCTTTGCGCCATATGTCCCATCAACTGTTGCAATAAATGTATCTCCGAGTGCTTGGAATTTCTCCTCGTAAAATATATCCTTTTTCGATTGAAAGCCAAGGACATGCTTGACGATGACGCCTTTTTTCGTTAAACGCTTGGACAGCTCATATAAAGGCGGTACTCCAATCCCGCCGCCAACTAGTAACGCTGTCTGACCTGGCTGAACAACTGAAGGATCATATCCGTTGCCAAGCGGCCCTAATACATCAATGGATTCCCCATCCCGCTTTTGGGAAAGGAGCTTTGTGCCCTCTCCCTCTGCGCGATAGATGATGGTTGCTTCTTGTTTCTCGGCATGAATATTGGCAATACTGATCGGTCTTCTCAGCAGCGGTGTCATGGACTCGCTGACCTTGATATGAAGAAATTGTCCAGCCGTTTGAAAGGAGTCCACAAGGTCACCTTTTAATGTCATTTCGTAAATATGATCAGCGATCTCTCGATTTGAGACGACCGTCAAGTATGCTTTTTTCATATCGTTACTGTCACCTCAGCATTCGTTTTCACTTCTGGCATTTCGTCCGCTCTAAATGTCATGCTTTCTAGTACTCTTAAAATCGCTTCTGCTGTATCTAGCGACGTTAAGCAAGCTACGCCATTTTCAACAGCTTCACGTCTGATTCTAAAGCCGTCTCTTGCCGGCTGTTTTCCTTTTGTCAGAGTGTTGATGACAAATTGGGCTTCCCCGTTTCGAATGACATCGAGAAGGTTTTTGCCTTCTTCTCCTATTTTGCCGACAACACTTGATGGGATGGAGGCTTGTTTTAAGTAATTCGCTGTTCCTTCTGTCGCTAATATATGGTAGCCGATTGAATGGAATCTTCTCGCAATCTCTAGTCCTTCTTCTTTATCCTTATCAGCAACTGTCAGAAGAACTGTCCCATCTTTAGGAATTTGAATGCCTGATGCAATTAATCCTTTGTAAAGAGCTTTTTCGATTGTGACATCTTTCCCCATGACTTCACCTGTTGATTTCATTTCAGGTCCGAGTGTAATATCGACTCTTCTTAGTTTTGCAAAAGAGAAGACTGGCACTTTGACGTAAACCCCTTCTTGCTCTGTGTGAAGTCCTTCTTCGTAGCCATAGTTTTTCAGTTTTTCTCCTAAAATGACCTTTGTCGCCAGGTTTGCCATCGGGATGCCTGTGATTTTACTTAAGAAAGGAACTGTCCGGCTTGAACGCGGGTTCACTTCCAGTACGAACACTTCACCTTTTGAGAGAACAAATTGAATGTTGAGCAACCCAATAATGTTGAGTCCTTTTGCAAGCTTGATCGTGTATTCTGCGATCTTCGCTTTGATCTCTTCAGACAATGTTTGCGGCGGGTAAACCGCAATCGAGTCACCAGAGTGAACCCCAGCTCTTTCAATGTGTTCCATAATGCCTGGGATTACGACAGTTTCGCCATCAGACACGGCATCTACTTCGATTTCTTTTCCTGTCAAATACTTGTCAATGAGCACTGGGTGCTGCGGATTGACTTTCACTGCATTCTCCATGTAATGAAGAAGCTCGACTTCTTGATAAACGATTTCCATTGCGCGACCGCCTAATACATAGGAAGGGCGGACAAGAACTGGATAGCCGATCTGATTGGCAATCGCTACAGCTTCTGGCACAGATGTAGCTGTTTTCCCTTTAGGCTGCGGCACGCCAAGTGCTTCTAATGTTTGTTCAAACTTGTCTCGGTTTTCCGCGCGGTCAAGATCTTCAAGGGAAGTTCCAAGAATCTTAACCCCTCTATTTGATAATTCGTCGGCTAAGTTAATTGCTGTTTGTCCGCCAAACTGAACGACAACACCTTCTGGTTTTTCAAGGTCGATGATGTGCATCACATCTTCTACAGTGAGTGGTTCAAAGTAGAGTTTGTCTGAAATACTAAAGTCTGTTGAGACCGTTTCAGGGTTGTTGTTAATAATAATTGCTTCATACCCTGCTTGTTTAATTGCCCACACAGAATGAACGGTCGCATAATCAAATTCTACTCCTTGACCGATTCTGATAGGACCTGAGCCTAATACGATGACGCTTTTCTTGTCTGTACGTTCTGATTCATTTTCATCTTCATATGTGCTGTAGAAATATGGCGTCTCTGATTCAAATTCAGCTGCACAAGTATCTACCATTTTGTAAACAGGTACGATGCCTGCTTCTTGTCTTAGCGTGTAGACATCCGCTTCTTTCATATTCCACTCGCGGCTAATATAGATGTCTGAGAAGCCTTTTTCTTTCGCTTCTTTTAATACGGCTCTATTGCCTTTGTTTTCTTTTAATGTCTTTTCAAAAGCGATGATGCCTTCCAGCTTATGAAGGAAGAAGTAATCAATTTTTGAGAATTCATGTATCTGTTCAACCGTATAGCCTCTTCTAAGCGCCTCGGCGATATAGAATAATCGTTCGTCTCCCGCCTTGATAATCCGCTTTTCAAGCACTTCGTTTGTGATATCTGCTTCATCTTTTAATTCAATGTGATGCACATCAGCTTCAAGTGAACGGACAGCCTTTAGAAGAGACTCTTCTAATGTACGGCCGATCGCCATTACTTCACCCGTTGCTTTCATTTGCGTGCCAAGACGTCTGTTGGCAGATTCGAATTTATCAAACGGCCAGCGCGGAATTTTAGACACAATATAGTCAAGTGCCGGTTCGAAGGCGGCATAGGTTTTACCTGTGACAGGGTTCATCATTTCATCGAGCGTTAAGCCGACAGCAATTTTCGCTGCAAGTTTGGCAATTGGATAACCAGTTGCTTTCGACGCAAGTGCAGAAGAACGACTCACGCGCGGGTTTACTTCGATGATATAGTATTGAAAGCTGTCTGGATCAATTGCCAGCTGTACGTTACATCCCCCTTCAATACCAAGTGCCCGGATCAGCTTGAGCGACACATTGCGAAGCAGCTGATATTCACGGTCACTTAACGTTTGGCTTGGCGCCACAACGATACTGTCACCTGTGTGGATACCGACTGGATCAAAGTTTTCCATGTTACAAACAACGATCGCATGATCACCGCTATCACGCATGACTTCATATTCAATTTCTTTAAAACCTGCAATACTTTTTTCAAGTAAGCATTGTGTGACTGGGCTTAGCTTCAAACCATTTTCGACGATTTCCTTCAGCTCTTGCTCGTTTGTACAAATTCCGCCGCCTGTTCCGCCTAATGTATAAGCTGGTCTCACAATGACAGGGAAACCGATTTGGTTCGTAAACGCCATCGCTTCTTCGAGGTTATGGATGATTTCACTTTCTGGTACAGGCTCATTTAGTTCATTCATCAAATTACGGAATAGATCTCTGTCTTCTGCTTTTTGAATAGCTGACAGCTTTGTACCGAGTACTTCAACGCCGCATTCAGCTAATACGCCAAGGTCTGATAATTCAACAGCAAGGTTCAATCCAGTTTGTCCGCCAAGTGTTGGCAAAATCGCATCAGGACGTTCTTTTCGAATGATTCGTGTTAAGAATTCTGGTGTCAGTGGTTCGATGTATACCTTATCGGCCATTTCTGTATCTGTCATGATGGTCGCTGGATTGGAATTCACAAGTACGACTTCATAGCCTTCTTCTTTTAGTGCTAAGCAAGCCTGTGTGCCTGCATAGTCAAACTCCGCTGCCTGACCGATGATGATTGGACCTGATCCGATGACTAAAATCTTTTTGATGTCTACGCGTTTTGGCATACTTCTTCCCCTTCTTTCTCAGTTGTATGAATCATGTCCATGAACTGGTCGAATAAGTAGTTGGCATCTTCTGGACCTGGTGATGCTTCTGGGTGGTACTGGACAGTGAATGCTGGTGCTTCTTTATGTTTTAATCCTTCAATTGTATTGTCGTTTAGGGCGATATGTGTGACTTCGAGCACATCCTCGTTAATGGCACTAACTGTGTAGCCGTGGTTTTGAGATGTCAGTGTCACCTTGCCAGTTGCTAGTTCTTTCACTGGGTGATTCGATCCTCTGTGACCGAATTTCATTTTTTCAGTACTTGCGCCGCATGCAAGCGCGAATAATTGATGTCCAAGGCAAATGCCAAAGAGCGGAACCTTTCCAATCAATTGCTGAATCATCTCGACTGCTTCTGGTACATCAACAGGATCCCCAGGACCGTTTGAAAGCATGATTCCATCAGGCTTTAACTGCAGTACTTCATCTGCCGTGATATTGTACGGCACCACGATGACATCACAGTCCCTTTTATTGAGCTCACGCAAAATGCCGTGCTTCATACCGAAATCGACAAGGACAATTCTTTTTCCTCTTCCTGGGCTTGGGTACGCATTTTTCACAGATACTTGACTTACTTGATCAGTTGGCAGCTGCATTGTTTGAAGGCGGCGTACCACGTCTTCTACTTCTTCATCCGGTCCTGCAAATGCCCCTCTTAACGTTCCTGCACTTCGAATCATTCTCGTCAGCTTCCGTGTATCGATTCCGCTAAGCCCTGGAATGTTTTTCATTTTCAAATACTCATCGAGCGAGTATGAAGAGCGCCAGTTTGAGGGCTTTTCACAAAGCTCCTTCACAATCAGCCCTTTTACAAACGGTGTGATCGATTCAAAATCATCACGGTTAATGCCGTAGTTGCCGATAAGCGGATAAGTGAGTGTGACAATTTGTCCGCAGTATGATGGGTCAGACAAAATTTCTTGATAGCCTGTCATCCCTGTATTAAAGACAACTTCTCCGACTGATGATTCTAAGCTGCCAAAGCCTGTTCCTTCGAATACTGTTCCGTTTTCTAGCACTAAGCGTCTCTTCATTTTACTAGTCTCCCCTCTTCATACACGACTTTCCCAGATGCAAGCGTCATGACCGGCCATCCTGATACAGTCAATTTGTCAAACGGTGTATTTTGTCCTTTAGATAAGAAGCTCTTTTTTTCGATTGCCATTTCTTTGTTTAAATCAATGAGTGTCATATCAGCTGTTTGTCCTTCTTCCAGCTTTCCATAAGGAAGGGAGAAAGCTTCTGCTGGCTTGATCGTCATATAATCAACGAGTTCTTTTAATGTCCATTCGCCCGATTTGACAAATCGTGTATACAGAAGCGGGAACGCTGTTTCAAGCCCGACTATTCCAAAAGGTGCGCGCTGCATCGTTTCGTTCTTTTCTTCTTCTGTATGCGGTGCATGGTCTGTTGCGATGAAATCAATCGTTCCATCTAACAGTCCCTCGATTAGTGCCTCGCGATCCTCTTTTCCTCTGAGCGGCGGGTTCATTTTATAGTTCGTATCAAGCCCTGGGATGTCCGCATCACATAAGAGCAGGTGATGCGGTGACACCTCTGCCGTCACACGGATGCCTGCTTTTTTTGCATCGCGAACGACTCGCACAGATTCTTTTGTACTGATATGACATACATGATAATGACAGTTCGCTGCTTCTGCTAAAAGAACATCTCTTGCAATATGCACCGATTCACAAATGGACGGTATTCCGTTTAATTCATTTGCTTTTGAAAATTCTCCTTCATGAACGCATCCGCCGTAAATAAGCGAGTTATCTTCACAGTGTGCCACAATTGCTTGATCAAGGCTTGCCGCCTTTTTCATCGCTTCGTACATCATGCCTGCTGTTTGGATGCCTACTCCGTCATCTGTGAAAGCGAAGGCGCCTGCTTCTTTTAGTGCTGCAAAGTCTGTCATCTCTTCCCCAATTTGTCTAGTTGTGATGGAGGCATATGGCAGTACTCTGACAGAAGAAGTCTCTTCGATCCGATTCATGAGCCATTCCATTTGCTCTTTTGTATCTGGAACTGGACGTGTATTCGGCATCGCTGCGATCGTTGTATAGCCGCCTCTTGCTGCTGCTTTAGAACCTGTTTCAATCGTTTCCTTTTTCTCTCCGCCTGGCTCTCTTAAATGTACATGCAGATCAATTAAGCCTGGTGAAACAAATAGCCCTTTAGCATCAATGACCTCTTCTCCGTCTTCTCTTTCTAAGTGACCAATCGCTTGAATCACTTCTCCTTCTACCCTAATATCCTGCTGCACTTTTTCACCTGTGCTTGTTAAGATAAAACCGTTTTTAATGAGATACGACATAGACAGAATCTCTCCCTTTTTGATGTAGTCTGCTATTTTGAAAAGCTCTTTTTAATACCGCCATTCGGACATAAACGCCATTTTCCATTTGCTTGAAAATTCGTGACTGCTTTGATTCCACTAAAGAATCATCTATCTCCACACCTCTATTTACTGGCGCTGGATGCATGATAATGGCTCGTTCTTTCATGTTGTTTGCCCTGTTTACCGTTAATCCATAAGTCGATAAGTAATCTTCATTGCCCGTTTTTTCAGCGTGCCGTTCATGCTGGATTCTAAGCAGCATCACCACATCAGATTGTCTAATGGCTTCGTCTACTTGGACATACGTTCCGTGAGGATTTTGCTCATCTTGGAAGGAAGCAGGCCCTGAGAAAAGGACTGTCGCTCCGAGCCTTGAGAGTACTTCAGCATTCGACCTTGCCACTCTGCTGTGCTTGATGTCTCCATGAATCGAAATCGTTAAGCCCTCAAAGCAGCCAAACTCTTCATAGATGGTCATTAAATCAAGCAGTGATTGGGTCGGGTGCTGCCCGCAGCCATCTCCAGCATTGATGATGGGAATCCCAACCTTCCCGATTAGCTCGTTGTAGTATTCATCAGTGCTGTCTCTGATCACACATGCTTTCACGCCAATGGATTCGAGCGTTTTTACCGTATCGTATAGTGTTTCGCCTTTTTGGACGGAGGTGCTTGCCGCATCTAAGTTCAGTACATTCATCCCCAGTTTCTTTTCAGCGACTTCGAAGCTAAATCGTGTTCTTGTGCTTGGTTCAAAGAAGAGATTTGCTACAAATTCTCCCGCTAAGCCAAGCTCTTGCTTCCCCTTTTTGAGAGCCGTTGCTTCTTCAATCAGCTGTAAAATCTCTTCTTTAGATAAGCTGCTCATTGTCGATAGATTATTCATTTTTTCTTCCCCCTCTAGTTTTTCATCACTTTCAGGTTCAAAAAAACCCTAAGCCTCGGCAGCTTAGGGTTCTCCAAAAGAAGCAGCGGCACATTCGTGCATTCTGCTCATTTTAGAACCCTTGTCAGCCTCACTGGACTTCTTTTAAAAGGTTTTCTGTATTCGATTCATTTGACTCGTCATCCTCCGCTTTTTGCTGCGGCAGGATCAGATTCAACAGGACACCCGTGATGGCAGCAAGTGCCATTCCAGATAGTGTGAGGTTGATTTGTTTCACCTCAATGAATGCCCCGCCAATTCCGATGACTAAGATGACTGATGCGATAATGAGATTACGCTTTTCTTCAAAATTCACTTTATGATCAATCAGGATTCTCAGACCGCTTGAGGCAATGATCCCAAAGAGCAGGAACGAAACGCCTCCCATGACCGCAGACGGTACTGTACTGATTAATGCTGAGATTTTTCCGACAAAGCCGAAGCAGATTGCAAATACTGCTGCTCCGCCGATGACGAAGATACTGAACACTCTTGTGATGGCGAGGACGCCGATGTTCTCTCCATACGTTGTTGTTGGTGGTCCGCCAATGAGTGAAGCGAAGATTGTCGCCGCACTGTCTCCTAAAATGGAGCGGTGAAGACCAGGTTTTTTAATGAAATCTTGCCCTACAACTTTACTTAACACCACTTGGTGGCCGATATGCTCAGACATTGTCACAAAGGCAACCGGCACCATCACCGTGAGAATGCTTAATGTCACAACAGGTGTGTAATTGACAAATGGTACGACGAAGTCTGGTACAGCAAACCATTTTGCATCAATGACCGGCTGAAAGTTCACAATACCTTGTGTTAAGGCAAAGAGATAGCCGCTTATAATGCCGATTAATACTGGAATTAAGCTTAGGAAACCTCTTAGGAAAATCATGCTGATAATCGTGACAGCCAGTGTGAAACCCGCGACCGTTAAGTGCTTAAGGCTGTATACAAGCTCGGTTGCATTCGGATCAACATACATCGCCATGTTAACAGCTGTTCCAGCGAGTCCGAGCCCGATGACCATAATGACCGGTCCTACGACGACTGGCGGCAGAAGCTTCATCAGCCAACCTGTGCCGAGCCATTTAATAAATAGTGCAATGAGTGCATAAGCGACACCCGCCATGAAGGCACCAACCATTGCGGCTCCAGGGCCGCCTGTTGCTTTGACATTCAGTATGGGGGCGATAAAGGCAAAGGACGATCCAAGATACGCCGGAATTTGGCCTCTTGTGATGATTAAGTAAACAATGGTTCCAACACCACTTGAGATGAGCGCGACGGCTGGACTCATATCGATGATTTTTGGTACTAGAATAGTCGCACCAAACATGGCAAACAAATGCTGAAGGCTAAGTGACAGCCATGTGAATGGTTTTGGGATATCTCGAATGCCTAAATTGGCTTTTTGCTGACTCATGATTTTTCCTCCTAGATGTGTCCTTCTTCATTAAAAAAGCCTCTTTGCGAGTATGCGCAAAGAGGCTTAGAAAAACCGTACACGTCATGTTAACCGTGCTCAGTGTCTCTGTTATTGCCCTCTTTGCAAACTCTCTGGAATGCATTTAAAAAGGTTATTTTTCATATATAGCGACAAGGTCGTTTTGATCTACTTCATTCAGTTGAACCATCACTGTCTCTGCTTTTGATGTCGGAATGTTCTTCCCGATATAATCCGCTCGAATCGGCAGCTCTCGGTGTCCCCGGTCGACGAGAACAGCAAGCTGAATGGAAGATGGTCTTCCTACATCCACTAGGGCATCCATGGCTGCTCTAACAGTTCTGCCTGTAAACAGGACATCATCAACGACGATTAGTGTTTTGTCATTAATGTCAGCTGGAATGTCTGCACCCTTTACAAGCGGGTCTTGGTTGTCTGTCTTTTTTGTCAGGTCATCACGGTATAGCGTAATATCAAGTTCACCCACTATGACTGGATTTCCTTCAATTTGCTCGATGCGCTCTGCAAGGCGCTTTGCAAGATGAATGCCTCTTGTCTTGATCCCCGCAAGGATGACATCTTTCATCCCTTTGTTGCGCTCAATCATTTCATGTGCAATTCGGGTCAGCGCTCGTCTAATCGCTTGTTCATCAAGAATGACTGCTTTTTGTTCCATCTTTTACACCTCTTTTTGACAAATAAAAAGCCCCTTCTGCAAAGGGCAGAGAGGGGCGTTCATTTGTGCATACACGTGCACAAATTGATCCGTTATCCTTCTCAGCCTCTCTGGACTGTTTTAAAGAATCTTCATTTCTTCGTTCATTATTTCAAAAAAAGAACGGCCTGTCAATCGTTATTTCTTAATGAATCGATAAAAGCTTGCATATCGGCAGGAACTGGTGCTGTGAACTCGATATATTCGCCAGTTCTTGGATGATCAAATCCTAAAACACCTGCATGCAGCAGCTGACCATTGAAATCGACTGTTTTTCTCGGACCATATTTCGGATCTCCTGCAAGCGGATAACCGATATATTTCATATGAACACGAATCTGGTGTGTCCTTCCTGTTTCAAGTCGGCACTCCACCACCGTGAAATCCTCAAAGCGTTCAATCACATCAAAGTGAGTGACGGCTTGTTTTGAACTTTCTTTTGTTACTGTCATGCTTTGGCGGTCTTTTTTGTCTCTGCCAATTGGGGCATCAATTGTACCTGTATCATGCTGGATAATGCCATGAACAACGGCTGTATATTTCCTTGTGACCGTCTTAGCCACAAGCTGATTGACGAGTGATTCATGCGCCATATCGTTTTTTGCGACCATTAACAGCCCAGATGTATCTTTATCAATTCGGTGGACAATACCAGGACGCATCACTCCATTAATCCCTGATAAATCTGTGCAATGGGCCATTAGACCATTTACTAGTGTTCCTGACACATGACCTGGCGCTGGATGAACGACCATTCCTCGTGGTTTATTCACAACTAGCACATCTGCATCTTCATAATAAATATCAAGATCCATTGCTTCTGCTTCTACATCTAGTGCTTCTGGTTCTGGAATCTCGACTTTAATCTGATCACCAGCTTGTACTTTGTAATTGGCTTTCACTTGCTTCCCATTTACTTCGATCAGCCCATCTTTTACCCACTGCTGGACCTGGGTTCTTGACCATTCTGGTTCTGTCGTGCTTAGAAATTTATCAAGCCGTTCACTTGTTTGTTCTTCTGAAACGGCAATATTTACTTGATTCATGTAGTTGACTCCTTCGTTTTCTTTCCATCTAACAGCATTTGAATGAAGAGCAGAATAACCCCTACACATAGAGAAGAATCTGCAATATTAAAAATTGGGTAGTGATAATTCCCAAAGACGAAATGAGCAAAATCTACCACTTCCTGACGGAAAATGCGGTCGATAAAGTTTCCAATCGCTCCGCCAAGCATTAAGGCCAGCGCAACTCCAAGCAGCTTGTCCTTTTGTCCATGCTTTTGCAAATAATAAACAATTCCCGCAATAACAACGAGTGTGATCACATAGAAAAACCACATTTGTCCTTGAAGAATTCCCCATGCCGCGCCTGAATTTCGGTGTGACGTGATATAAAAGAAACCATCAATCACTGGATAAGAATCTCCGAGCATCATATTTTTGACAATGAGCCATTTTGTTAATTGATCTAAACAAATCATCACGAATGCGATTATGTAATAGAACACACACGTTCCTCCACTTTCATACTTTGATCTTTAAGCATTTTATCAAGAAAACAGGGAGGAGTAAAGAAACTTTAGTTGACAGACAAAAACCTCCCTACATATGGAAGGCTTCAAAATGAGAATCATCTGATTCATGAGGATAAGGAGTGAATGCTTTTTTCTCGTATTGCTTATGATATAAAAAGTCGTCAGCCGTGCGGGCGGTAGGAAGAATACTCATTTGTTCAAGCGGAATGATATCACCTGTTGCCTCACATATACCATAAGTTCCTTGCTCCATTTTTGCAATAGCGAGAGACACATCTTGAAGTTCTTCTTTGATGTGATAAAGAAGCGTGGCCGTTTGGACCTCGTTCATTGAGACATGCTCAGCGGATGAACGAAATGATGCGTATTCAAACAGTTTAGCTTGAAGCTCTTCTTTCATTTGAAGGAGTTCCGTGTAAATCGTCTCTAGATCGCCATTCATGTCGCTATTTCAACTCCTGCCCTGTCGTGATAATCATATTGTTGCCCCGGCTGTCTACTTTAAAGCCATAAGATTTTTCCTTTCGTTCTAAACGCTGTCATTTCTGCAAACAAGAAAACGCCCCGCATATGGCGGGGCGCTAGTTGGTCATATCACACTGTTAATTCTGGTAATATTTTTCCACGATTTCAGCATTTTTCAGTGACAATGTTGGGTATTTCGGATTTGCACCAACATCTTTTGAAATAATACGAGAACGTTCGCACAGTTCTCCTTCTGCTTTTTGAACCACAATTCGCCCTGAAGTGTATTCAGGTGCTGATGTGTCAGCATTTTGCGCATCTTCTACCGTTAATTCAGAGATGATAAAGAGCTGCTTCACATCTTCTTTAATGGATGCAAGAAGGTTTTTCACTTCTTCTGTCGCATAAAGGGTCACACTTGCTTCAAGAGAACGTCCGATAACTTTCTCATTACGTGCAATTTCGAGCGCTTTTAGCACATCGTCACGCACTTCCATAAAGCGGTCAAACTTCGCTTCTGTCGCTTCCGCTTGAGAAACAGCCACACCTTCTGGCATATCTGTTAACTGAACACTTGGCTCTTCAACAAAGCTTAAGTGGCTCCATAATTCATCTGCTGTATGCGGAAGAATTGGTGCAGTCAGCTTCACTAACGCCATTAATGTTTCGTAGAAGACCGTCTGCATGCTGCGGCGGTCTGGATGATCCGCATGCTCGATGTACACGACATCCTTTGCAAAGTCGAGATAGAAAGAGCTGAGCTCAATTGTACAGAAATTGTGAATCGCATGATACACGACCGCAAATTCGTAATCATCATAAGCCTTTTTCACTTTATCAATCAATTTGTTTAATTTGATCAAGATATATTGATCCACTTCGCGAAGCTCTTCTACAGGTACTGCATTGACTGCTGGATCAAAGTCAAATAGGTTACCATGCAGGAAGCGGAACGTGTTACGAATTTTACGGTAGACCTCTGCTACTTGTTTTAAGATATCATCAGACACCGGGTGATCGGCTTGATAGTTGACGGAAGATACCCAAAGTCTTAGAATCTCCGCCCCAAGCTGCTTCGCTACCTTTGTTGGGTCAATTGTATTGCCTAATGATTTACTCATCTTGCGTCCTTCTTTATCAAGCGTAAAGCCGTGGCTGAGAACACCTTTATACGGTGCTTTTCCAGTGACCGCAACTGCTGTTGATAAGGAAGAGTTAAACCAGCCGCGATATTGGTCAGAGCCTTCAAGGTAAAGGTCTGCCGGACGAACAAGATCATCTCTTTCTTCTAAAACAGCTTGGTGAGAAGAACCAGAATCAAACCATACATCCATGATGTCCTGCTCTTTTGTGAATTCACCGTTTGGACTGCCTGGATGTGTAAAGCCTTCTGGCAATAGTTCTTTCGCTTCTTTTTCAAACCAAATATTAGAGCCATGTTCTCTAAATAATTGAGAGACGTGCTGAATGGTTTCATCTGTGATGATCGGCTCACCATTTTCTGCATAAAAGACCGGAATTGGAACGCCCCATACACGCTGTCTTGAAATGCACCAGTCGCCTCTGTCACGCACCATATTGAATAGGCGCGTTTCGCCCCATGCTGGAACCCATTTCGTTTCTTTAATATTGTCTAATAGCGCTTCTCTGAAGTCTTTAATCGAAGCAAACCACTGAGCGGTTGCACGATAAATCGTTGGCTTTTTCGTTCTCCAGTCATGCGGGTAGGAGTGCGTGATAAAGTCGAGCTTTTTCAGCGCGCCTTTTGCTTCAAGCTGTTCTGTGATGGCTTTATTGGCATCCTCGTAAAATAGACCTTCAAAACCAGGCGCTTCTTCTGTCATGACACCTTTTTCGTCTACTGGACATAGTACGTCAAGACCGTACTTCATGCTGACAATAAAGTCATCTTCCCCGTGACCTGGTGCTGTATGAACACAGCCTGTTCCTGCATCCGTTGTCACGTGGTCACCAAGCATCACAAGTGAATCTCTGCCATAGATCGGATGCTCTGCAACGACGTTATCTAATTCTTTTCCTTTTAATGTTTTCACGACTTCATACTCTTCAAAACCAAGCGTTTTTGCCACTTGTTCAACAAGCTCAGATGCGACAACATATCGCTCAGCACCCACTTGAAGAACACTGTACTCTAGGTTTGGATGAACACAAATCCCAAGGTTTGCAGGAAGTGTCCAAGGTGTTGTTGTCCAGATGATGAATTGTTCGCCATTTTCAAGTACGCCTTTTCCATCTTTCACTTTAAATGAAACGTAAATGGATGGTGAACGTTTGTCTTTATATTCAATTTCCGCTTCTGCAAGAGCTGACTCACTTGAAGGAGACCAGTTAACAGGCTTTAGTCCTTTGTAAATGTAGCCTCTCTTCGCCATTTCTCCGAAGACAAGAATTTGCTGCGCTTCGTACTCAGGCTTTAACGTGACATAAGGATTGTCCCAATCTGCTCTGACGCCTAAACGCTTAAACTGATTGCGCTGACCTTCGATTTGTTTCCAAGCATACTCCTCGCATAGTTTGCGGAATTCAGCTGTCGACATTTCTTTACGTTTGACTTTTTTATTTTTAGTGAGTGCTGTTTCAATTGGCAGCCCGTGTGTATCCCAGCCCGGTACGTACGGTGCATGGAATCCATTCATTGATTTAAAACGGACAATAAAATCTTTAAGGATTTTATTGAGGGCGTGCCCCATATGAATGTCACCATTCGCATATGGAGGTCCATCATGCAAAATAAAGGTCGGACGTCCTTTTGTCCGCTCTAAAACCATTTGATAGATGTCTTTTTCTGCCCACTCCTCTTGGATTTCAGGCTCTTTGTTCGGCAAGTTCCCTCTCATTGGGAATTCTGTTTTCGGCATTAATAAGGTGTCTTTGTAGTTCATATACCCATTCCTCCATATGCAAATTCTGATTAAAAAACAATAAAAAAAGCCCTCTCATCCCATAAGGGACGAGAAGGCTTGTCTCGCGGTACCACCCTTTTAGACAAGCGCTATTTAATCAGACGCTTATCCACTCTAAAATCGTAACGTGATCAGACGCCTTTTCTTACTCATTCTTTTCAGAAAAGGAACTAAAGGGGTGATCTCATTGCAGCGTCTCGTAATGTCAGGCTTCCACCATCCCTGATTCGCTTTATTACGCATATGACAACTGCGAGTGTCCCTTTCAAACGTTTATCTCTTGTTAATTTATGATGGTATTATATGCAACTTGTACACGTCATGTCAAGGTGATGCGCTTATTCTTTTTCGTCAAAGACAGCGTCAACTTCATATTCCAGTAAATGATCCCAATCGTCATTTTTTAGAAGATCAAGCTGAGCTTCGATGAGCATTTGGAAGCGGGTTCTAAAGACTTTCGACTGCTTCTTGAGCTCTTCGATTTCCATCGCAATCTTTCTTGATTTTGATAGCGCTTCGTTGATAATACGATCGGCATTTTTCTCCGCTTCACGAATAATCAATTTCGCTTCTTTATCAGAATGACGTTTGACGTCTTCTGCTGCTTCCTGCGCCACAAGAATTGATTTGTTTAACGTTTCTTCAATTGTCGCAAAATGGCCTAATCTTTCATCAAGCTCGTTTACTTTTTCTTCAAGTTCGTTCTTTTTGCGAAGCACGATTTCGTAATCTTTACGTACTTGGCTTAAAAACTCGTTTACTTCATCTTCGTCATAGCCGCGAAAGCTTTTTGTGAACGTTTTATTATGAATATCATTAGGTGTTAATGGCAACCTCGCCACCTCCAGATTCAAGTTCGTTATGTCAGAAGCTCAAATGTTACTTTAAATTTATCTTTTTTGGTCTTCCCATCAATCGTTTTGAGGCTAAAGCGGCCAAATCCCCTGACAGAGAGCTGATCGCCTTCACCGATTGTAAAAGAAGGGTCCTCAGTGACTTTCCAGTTAACTTTGACAAGCCCATTTTTGACCAACAGCTGTGCCTTTTGCCGAGACTGACGGCTGATTGCAGCACATACCGCATCAAGCCGCAGTGAAGAAATCGTATCTTCTTTGATGTCAGTCTTGCTGATAACCGGCTTTAAATCTGCCTGCGTGATTTCCTCTAATGATACGGAGGCTCTGCCGACATGCGTCAGCTGCGCCCGAACAAAATCAGCGACATCACTCGTACAGATAAACTGCACATCTTCCTCAGAAAATAACAGATCTCCAAATTTTTGACGCTTCAAGCCTGTCCCAATCAGTGAACCAAGGAGCTTCGGGTGTTCTAGCGAAATAAACTTTTTCGCATAGTTCACCTGAAAATAAGACAGTTCAGCATCCTGAGTAGCCGGTTCTAGATATTCAGGATAAATGAGCGCTCTTTTGCGCTCCGCTCCTTCATACCCGCCAAAAAACATGATCCCAAGCTCATCAGCATGCTGGATGACGGACTGGGTAATAAACTGCTCACGCGGATCAAGAAAGTCTGTTAATTTCATTCGATACTGGTCGAGTGCGATTTTTTTCCAGCCTAACACTTGGTCAACAAATGGCTGTTCGTCTTTTCTAAAATGTTGATAAATATCGCTCATTTTGTTCCCCTCTTATGTAAAAGAGCCTGGCAGCGCCAAGCCCGGCAGCTTGTCTACATGAAGCGTGCAATCATATTGTAAAGACCAGTTAGTCCATATGTTGATGCAAAACGAATCACAAGCAATGCCACAATTGGCGAAATGTCAATCATGCCAATTGGCGGAATGATTTTACGAAATGGTTCTAAATACGGTTCGCAAATATTTGTCAGAAAACGCCCAATTGCAGTTTCTCTTGCAGATGGCACCCATGACATAAAGATGTAAATAATAATCGCGAATGAGTAAATCGTTAATACCGTTCCTAAAAAATTAAAAATCAAATTTAGAATCACTATGATTTACCACCTCTGAGGTTCTTCCTCTGTCAAAAGTTCTGATATTGTGCCAGATACATCTACATTATCAGGTGTGCAGAGGAATATATTCGAGCCAATACGCTGGATGTCTCCACCGATTGCATATACAGTTCCGCTTAAGAAGTCGATGATTCGCTTTGCTTGATCGTGCTGAATGCGCTGCAAATTGACGACGACTGCACGTCTGTTTTTAATATGGTCTGCAATCTCCTGCGCTTCTGCATAAACACGCGGCTCACTTAACACCACTTTAGAGGATTTCTGCACGCTTTGCAAGCTGACGACATTTTGTTTCCCAGTCTGCGGACGCTCTTGAAATGCCGCTTTGTCCTTCGTTCCTTTTTCTTCTTGGACTGGTTCTCTTTCTTCATCAATATATTCGTACTCATACTCTTCATCGTCGAGAGTGAAAAAGCTTTTAAACTTATTTTTTATGCTCATGTCACGCACCTCCTGTTTCATTTCCAACAAGTGAAGAGCCAATCCGAACGAATGTCGCACCTTCTTCAATTGCGATTTCAAAATCATTTGACATGCCCATCGATAAATGCTGACAAGGTGCATTTACTTGGTTAAGATGTTTTACTTCTTCTTGAAGGTTTTTTAATGTTTTAAAGCAGTTTCGTATCACAGTGTGATCGTCTGTAAATGGAGCCATCGTCATCAGTCCAGCAATTTCAATCTTTTTGAAATCAGCGAGCTGCTTGACAAATGGAATCACGTCTTCACTTTGCAGGCCGCGCTTTGACTCCTCCAGTGATGTATTCACTTGTACAAAACAGCGAACCGTGTGATCCGCTCTTTTTTCAATTTCATTCGCAAGAGAAATCCTGTCGAGCGAATGTAAGTAGTCAATGGTCTGAATGACAGATTTTACTTTTCGTGTTTGTAAACTGCCGATGAAGTGCCAGCTAATGCTTTCATCGGTTATAGCCGCTTGTTTTTCAAGTAACCCTTGGTCACGATTTTCACCAAAATGCAAAATTCCTGCTTCTTTGGCTTCTTGTGCTCGTTCAATTGAGACATATTTTGTGACAGCGACGACTGATACATCGTCTGGGTTTCGACCGGCTCTTTTACATGCTTCGTTTATTTGTTCATTTATTTGTCTGAGATTCTCTCGTACATTCAATTGCTCTTATGCCTCCTTAACCCGACAAAAGACATCATACGTCCTGTTTTCCCTTGATCACGCCGGTGTGAGAAGAATAGCTGTTCATTGCAGCTTGTGCACATCGAACTGACATGTATGTTTTCTTCTTTCATCCCTGCATGAAGCAATACGTTTTTGTTTAATGTTTTTAAGTCTAATTTATATTGTCCTTGTGATATCTCGGAATACACATCCACTGTAGAAAAGGGAAGCTGTTTCACTTGATTCAAGACCACATCATCAACTATGTAGCAGCAGCTGCCAATGGATGGTCCAATGACGACTTGTATTTGATCGGTCTTAGCACCTTCTTGATTGACCCATAGATCTACCATCTTTGCACCAATTTGCTTGACGGTTCCTTTCCATCCGGCATGGGCTGTTCCGATGAGTCCATGTTGCGGAGCTAGAAAATAAAGCGGAACACAATCGGCGAAACAAAGAGCGAGCATGATGTTCGGTTCAGACGTATATAAGCCGTCTGTTCCAGGCAGTGCCTCATGATAATGAAGACTTCCTCTTCCTCTTTGCTCCTTGGTGACTTTCTTGATGCGGTCCTCGTGTGTTTGATCTGCAAACACCCAATCAGAGAGCGGCACAGCAGTAGCATCTGCTATGACTTGACGATTCATTTGGACACTAGAAGCATCATCTCCTACATGGAGTCCAGTGTTCAATGATTGATATGGAGAAAGGCTGAAGCCGCCATTTTTTGTCGTAAATCCGGCCAATACCTCTTTACCAGAACATGTCATGTTCGTCCAATCATGAATCATCATTGCATCAGGTGATTTCTGCTGAAAGGGGTCATAATTGTGTGTCAAAGCTGCCTACCACCTTTCATTCATCTCTCTTTATATCGCTCCTATTTTACCACAAGACATGCGTAGACAGTTAGTGGGATTCATTAAATATTACACTCAAATGTGCCCTTTCTACAGGTTTTTTTGCAAATTGATATGAAAACGTAATCTTTTTACCCGAAAAAGACATTGTTTGCTGAGAATGGAGAGCTTATGTTAAGGATCATTGAATAATTCATTGAGGAGTTATACGAATTTTAAGAAGACAATCGGACAAGTATCACATCTTCGCCAATTTTTACTATATTTCGCCACGGCACAATCATTTCCTCTTCTTTTCCGAAAAATCCCATCATTTTACCTGTGCCGCCGATAATGATTGCTTGTATTTTACCGCTCGTAACATTGATATCAATGTCCCCAATGGTGCCTAGTTTTTTTCCGCTTGACACATCGACAACATCCTTGATTTGGAATTCAGAAATACTGATCATCTGTCCTTCCCCGCCTTTCGTTTTCTACTATAATATGTATGATGGAAAAGCAGGGACGCAGACCAATAGTTTCTTTTATCTACAATTTACTTAAGTGAGGACGGCCATTTCTCCACATCACATCTACCGGGCATTCAAAGAAGGAAGAAAGCAAGTCGCTTGTCATCATCTCTTTTGTTTTCCCTTGATCAAAAACAGACCCCTCTTTTAATAATAGGGTGTGCTGAAAAACAGGCAAAATCTCTTCTGCATGATGGGTCGTGTAAAGCAAAGTAGGCGCATCAGGCTTTGAAGCAATGAATGAAATGGTCTCTAGCACCTGTTCTCTTGCTAAAAAATCAAGACCCGTCACAGGCTCATCTAAAATCAGGAGCTTAGGATCATTCATTAAAGCCCTCGCAATCAGGACTTTCTGCTTTTCTCCTTGTGAGAGTGTTTCATATGTCCGGTTCGCATATTTGAACGAACCAAATGCTTTTAATAGATCAATGGCTTTCTCTCTTATCTCATCTGTCGGGGTTTCATAAAGCCCGATGGAGGCAAATGCCCCGCTGAGAACAATTTCAAATGCATTGTCGTCTCTGTGCAGTTTCTTTTCAAGTCCCGCAGAAATGAGGCCAATTTTCTTCCTGAGCTTTTCGCCAAGAGCCTCCTTGCCAAAGACATGTCCCAGCACCGTCATCTCACCTGATGTAGGGAAATAATATGAGCAGAGCATATTTAATAAAGCGGTTTTCCCCGCACCATTTAAACCATAAAGCACCCAGTGCTCCTCTTTGGTCACCTGCCAGTCAACAGACTGAAGCAACCATTTTCCATTTCGTTTTAAAGAAACATTCTTTAATTCAAGTGACACCATCGTTTCCTCCTGAGTAAAAATTCTGAATAAACAAATAATGAATGTTTACAGCATATCGCAATTGCTCTTTCTGGTAAACCTCATATAAAAAAGCTGCTCCTTTTGAGGAACAGCTTTTCTTTAACGTTACGAAATTTCAATTCGTACGCCTTCTTTTATATCAGGAAACGTGTGCGGAGATGCAAAGACAGCTCCCGGTAATACATCGTCAAACGGCTCTTGGAAGTAAATCGAAATATGGCCGAGCTCTTTAAAGTTGTCATTTGCTTTATTGCCGAGGGCTGTAATCGTGTACGTTTGATCACCCACTTGAATGGTACCGCCCAGTTTCAACGGCTCTTCTTCTAAATGTTCGAACTCATGAATGACGGACATATCTCTTAATTCCTGCGGCGCTGCGGGTCCAAATAAAACAATCAGCTTATCTTCTTTAAATTGCGGGACTAAAGTCCCGATTTCTTTTACGACAGATTGTGTGACCATGTATCTCGATTCCTCCTTTAATACGTTTAATACATACCAAAACTGGCAGCGTATGCGATCACAACAGATAGAACCCCTGTAATGAGACGACTATACAAAACAGCTGGTACTCCATATTGTACCGTTTCCGGCTTCGCTTCACCAAGTGATAGCCCAACTGGAATGAAATCACACCCTACTTGACCGTTGATGGCAAATAGTGCAGGAAGTGCAAATTGAGGCGGGATATTCCCTAGTGCAATTTGACTACCAATGAGAACACCAATTACTTGTGCAATGACTGCACCAGGTCCTAAGACAGGTGATAGGAATGGCAATGTACAAACCACAACGAGCAGTAAGAGTCCCCATATAGATCCTGCCAGTGGTGATAGAAAATGGGCAATCAAGTCACCAATTTTTGTATAATTGATAATTCCAATTAACATACTGACAAATGCCATGAATGGAATAATGTTTTTCAAAAGCATATCAACGGAATCACGACCAGCCTGATAGAACGTACCGGTGACTTTCCCAATTCCTCTTGAGAACCTCATCAGGAAATTACCTTTTTCCTGACGCTCGAGATTTTCCTCTTTCAGTTTTGAATAGGTTTCTTTGAAATTCTCTTTGTCAATCGGCTCACTGTTATCCTGACCTTCTACTGTTGCCTCACCACTTGATGCATCCGCAAAGGAAATATCTTTTTCTGTGACGCCTGATACGAAGATATCCTCTGTAATATGTTTTGCAAGCGGTCCAGAAGGAGAGGATGCCAAAACGTCTACAGTTGGAATGCGCTTCATTGGATAAAGTCCGATTCGCGCGGTTCCTCCGCAGTCAATGACAACACACATCATTTCATCTTCTGGTATCGAGTTTTTAAAGCCATCACATGCTTCTGTCCCTGTCATTTCTGCAATTTTACGTGCAACTGGGTGAATGCCTCCCCCTGTAATGGAAACAACCTTTCTTCTTTTACCGGTTGGTTCAAGCTCCAAGCCTTGGCCCCATCCGCCAGCACCTTTTGCTACAAATACTTTGTGGTTTGTCATGTCTAACCCTCCCCTATTGTGAATTCGCTTTCATTTTTCCTGCTAAGTACTTTGTAATCCATTCAGTAATAATACCGCGAAGTAAAATGACGACGATCCCGACTAAGAAGTACCGAACAGCAAGCTCTGACATTGAGTACCCTGCTTCTTTAATCCCGTTCGCAATTCCTAAGTAGACAAACAGTTCTCCTGCATTGGCATATGGGAACAGTGATGTCACCGGATGAACAAATGAAACAGCTGAATCATAGAATGCTGGTTTTTGTTTTTCGGGTAAGAATCGGCCAAACGTATAAGCCATTGGGTTTGTCAAAATAAGAACGGATAAGATCGGCATTAACGTGTAGCGCAAAATGGTATATTTCGCAGCAAACTGAATTGCTCTATTCACTCGCTCTTCTCCAATAAACTTCATGACAGCATAAGTGAAAGTAAGTAACACAACAAGCGTTGGAACGATACCTGTAACAAGACCCATGAATTGCTTTCCGCCGGCTTCAAACATTCCGATAAAGTGCTCTCCAAACCATTGAATCCATTCCATGTTTCATCTCCCCTTTCTTTAGTTCACATTTGTTATATTTTTTTTCGAAATCGAGACAAGTGCCTGTTCAGCTGCCATGGAAAGTGCGTGCATGACAGCTGGCCCTTTTTTGCGTTTTTTCAACGTCTGCTTCATCATATGGTGCTCGTCTAACACTGCCCCTACATGCTTTCCTTCATATGAAGGGACTTCTTTAAACTTAGATAAGATCGACACACCGCCAAGCACATGGCATTTTTGAATGATATACGATTCATCCACAATGATGAGCGCAATGGCACCAGGGCCAACTTTGCGCCGCTCCATCCCTGAAAATAAGTGGTAGCCTTGCTTCCCTCTGTAATCATCAATAAGTGAATCCATGCTCTTGCGGTAGTACTTGATTTGAATAAAAGATAACCCATACTGCACAATGAGAATGATACAAAGTACGATCGCTAATTTTTCCACAGCTTCACGCCCTTATGATTGAAATAAATGATCTTGTAATGAACGCAGCTTCCAGACCGTTGTGTTTGAATCAAGCTCTACATCATCGTGAGTGAGGAATTGTCCTAATTTGATGTCTTTTTTCGCTACGACTTTTCCGCTAATTAAGCCAATTGGAATGTGGCCGTTCGTTTTCATGTCTTGATGTGTTTCAAGAACACCTCTTACGGAGTATCCGCCAATTCCGTCAAGTGATTCTCCAGCTTTAATATCTCTTTTCGCCACAGCGACTGTTTCTGATACTGGTACACCAATTGGGTGAATAGATGAATCATGCTGTAAGACCGCTTTTGCGATGGTAACAGGTGTTTCAAGACTCGCTAAGTGGAAAGGACGGTAAAGTGTGTAGTGTGGGCCTTTTCCAACTTTTAAGTAGCGCAGCTCTTCATCTACTGGCTCAAGGTCACTCTTCACGATGACAAATACACCTGGTGCAAGTCCATTTACATATTCAACGACCCCGAAGTTATCGAGCACGCCGCCTTGCTGTTTTTGATTCAATTTATCTGCAACATTTTCTAAATTCGCTTCGACTCCATGCATACCGACTTTATCTGGCAGAAGCCCTGTCGCGTTACTTAATAAGTTCATTTCCGCCATTGTTTTTGTTCCGTCTTGGAATGCAGCCAGCATATGTGCACTCATATGTTTACTATCTGCTTCTGCTTTACACGTATCTGGATTTGCTTCTGGGAAGAATGGGTTGTTCTTTCCTTTCCCAGCAACGAGTACTTCAAGCCCCATTGTTTTCGCAAATTCATATAATTCTAGTGTTGCTGCTGGTTCGTCTCCAGCTGATCCTGAGTAAACAAGTCCCGCATTTGTGAACAACTTATGCATGACCAAACCGATGGTAATATCAACTTCTACATTTAAAAGAACAAGATGTTTTTTTGAATTAAGCGCTTCCAAAGAAATGTTTGCTCCGACCTCTGGGACACCTGTTGCGTCTACGACAACTTCCACGGAATCTGATTGAATCACTTCTCTGTAATCATTTGTGACAACCATGTGATGCGGCTTTGCATGCTGCTTATAAAAATTCGCTGCCTTCTCTGCTGCACTAAGGTGGATATCACAAACACCAGCAACAATCATGCCTGGAATTTTAGAAATTTGTGAAATGAGTCCAAAGCCCATTTGGCCTGCCCCAATAATCCCTACTTTGATTGGATCTCCACTACGTTCTCGCGCTAACAATTGTTGATAGATTGACATCTAAATCATCCTTTCAGGTTTTCTTGCTTCTCGGGTAGATTGCTAGAAATATAATCTGAAACTTTTAACAAATGTTATAAAAATTAACAAAAATCTGTTTCTTGTAACATTTGTTATTTTATTTATCATTTGTTATGAACTTAGTTTATATGATGTGTCAACTTTGTGTCAAGCTAAAATCGATAAAATTTTCAATCTTTTTGAGTCTAAAGACTCAAAAAAACTACCTAATATCATTAGGTAGTTACTTTAATAAGGCATCTCCAGTTCGTTCATCGGTAATTAATACATGAATTAATCCACCTGCTAATGCCGCCCGAATTGCTTCAATTTTCTCTTCGCCGCCAGCGACACCTATGACAAGCGGAATTTCTTTCAGCTTTTGCGGGCTTATCCCCATCACCCGGTCGTTCCATGGGTGGGGATATACTTCCCCTTGATGATCAATAAAGTTATAACAAATGTCACCTGCTACATCCTTTGCTTGAAGGATGTCCTCTTCGCCGCTTGTCATATAAGATTTCACCATCGTTGAATGCTGCGGAACACCACCAATTCCGACAACCGCGATATTTGATGATTCTCCTAGTTCAATCACTTTTTTGATCGACGGCTGCCGGATCAGGACATCTTTCGCTTCTTTTGTATCAAGCATGACGGGTACATGTAAAAACTCACATTTAGATTTGAGTGCCTCTGTGCATCTCGCAATAATATAGTTGGCGTGGATATCGACATCTTCATTTCCCACACCTCCGACAAGCGGAACAAATGTCACGGATGGATAGTACTGAACAGACGTAAGCGCTTTCGCCATTTCATGCAGCGTTGTCCCTGAGGAAAACCCGATGACTTGTCCATCTTTCATCACTTTTAATAAAAAGCTTGCCGCCGCGGCTCCGATTCGGCTTTTCGTTGTGTCTTTGCTGAGTGTTTCCACACAGACGACTTCTCGCAGCCCATATTTGCGTTCTATTTTTCTTTCTAACGATCCATACTGTTGGTTGACTTCATCATGAATAATGATTTCCACGATTCCT
Organism: Bacillus sp. MM09(2025); assembly: GCF_050496725.1. Taxonomy (NCBI): domain Bacteria; kingdom Bacillati; phylum Bacillota; class Bacilli; order Caryophanales; family Bacillaceae; genus Bacillus; species Bacillus sp. MM09(2025). Next base: position 276,758 of record NZ_JBNWEN010000001.1, on the reverse strand, counting down.
GCTTCACGTGCTTTTGCCAAATATTTCGATATGAGCGAACGACTAACCCCAACCGCTTCTGCGATGTTAGATTGAGTGGCGCCTTCTTCATAATACATATGCGCAACCTTAATGAGCAGCCTTCTTTCATCATGGAATGTCATAATAACCCTTCTTTCCGCTTAAGTGTTCCCTAACAAATGCTATCTAAAATAACATTTGTTAAAAATAGATTAAATGAAAAAAATAACAGAGTCAATACTAGAGGTGTGTTCTCTCATAAGAATGAAAAAAGCCGCACATGAAGCGGCGGCTTTAAAAGATGTTTTTATTCATTTGTTTAATGGCTGCTTTTTCAAGCCTTGAGACTTGTGCTTGAGAAATCCCGATCTCTTCCGCAACTTCCATTTGCGTTTTGCCTTGGAAGAAGCGTTTGCGAAGAATCATTTTTTCTCTGTCGTTCAATCTGCGCATGCCCTCTTTTAAGGCCAATTCTTCCACCCATTGTGTGTCTTTGTTCCGTTCATCACTAATTTGATCCATCACATAAATCGGATCTCCTCCGTCATTATAGATCGGTTCAAACAAAGAGACAGGATCTTGAATCGCATCTAGGGCAAAAACAATTTCCTCATGAGGCACTTCCAGCACTTTGGCAATGTCTTCTGCTGTTGGCTCCTTGCTTGTCTCACTAATCAGCCTCTCACGGACCTGAAGTGCCTTATAGGCAATATCTCTTAGTGAGCGAGACACCCGAATCGGGTTGTTATCACGCAAGTATCGACGGATTTCTCCTATGATCATAGGAACCGCATAAGTTGAAAATCTGACATTGTGGCTTAAATCAAAATTATCAATTGATTTCATTAATCCGATACAGCCTACTTGGAAGAGATCGTCGACATATTCGCCTCTGTTGTTAAAACGCTGAATCACACTTAAAACCAACCGTAAATTGCCATTGACTAGCTTTTCTCTTGCTGTATCGTCACCCTCATCTTGCAGCTGTCTGAACAATTTTCTCATCTCGTCGTTTTTCAGAACAGGCAGCTTGGAGGTGTCGACTCCGCAGATTTCCACTTTATTTCTGGACACTTTTTTCCCTCCCTACAGGAGCTGTTGTACAAAGTTCAGTATCTCCTTGGGATGGAAAAATATGCACGAGCGATGACGAGAATCATGAGAAAAAAGGTTATTTCCTTTGACAGTGCAGGCACAGAGCTTTTTTAAAAAATTTTTTTAGACCATTTTATTAAATTCTTTTTGTAATCGTTTAATGATTCGTTTTTCAAGTCTCGAAATATAAGACTGGGAAATCCCAAGCATGTCAGCGACATCTTTTTGGGTTTTTTCCTCGCCGCCAACTAAGCCAAATCTTAGTTCCATGATCTGCTTTTCGCGGTCATTTAATTGCTCTAGCGCTTTTTTCAGCAATTTTTTATCTACATTTGCTTCAATATCGCGTGTGATAATATCATCATCTGTTCCAAGTACGTCTGATAAAAGCAGTTCATTTCCGTCCCAATCAATGTTGAGCGGCTCATCAAACGAAACTTCTGACCGGATTTTATTATTTCGGCGCAAGTACATCAAAATCTCATTTTCAATACATCTCGAAGCATATGTTGCCAGCTTGATCTTTTTTTCTGGGTTAAATGTATTGACTGCTTTGATCAGACCAATGGTTCCGATACTAATTAAATCCTCAATATTAATACCAGTGTTTTCAAATTTTCTTGCGATGTAAACGACTAAACGCAAATTTCTTTCAATCAGAATCGCTCTTGCGGTTTGATCTCCCTTTGGTAATTTGACAAGCAGCTCCTGCTCTTCATCCTTTGATAATGGAGGCGGCAGCGCTTCACTTCCACCAATATAATAAATTTCATCACTCTTTAGACCTAGCTTCATGAGGAGTTTATACCAGTAGTAAGTGAGTTTAAATTTTAATTTTTTCATCTTCTTCTCCCTTCTAAATGTCAAGTTGACCTCGTAAGATAAAAGACATCACCAAAAACTACGACACCCCTTGGATGATTTTCCCGTCTAACATATCTGGATGAATGATGGATTGAAATTCCTGATCTGCCGATAAACCGCTCAGACTCAACCCTACAAAACACTTAGCAGGCTGAATCATATGCGTCTTTGAATAAATGAAGACTGTATCTGGTTTTAGGCATAGCAGAAAGCCGTGATCATGACCGACTGCTCGATATGGAACAAGTCTTAATCGATCAAGAAGAGGAAATTGATCATCGATCTTTTGCATGACTTCAACAGGATGAGACTGTTTCATGAGCTCTATAAATGGCTCTTCGCAAATGGCTGTTAGCTGGTCAGCCTGAACAATCATGACCGGTGTTTTTGTCATAGGATCATACAGCTGATTGCCAGAATCAACGAGTCCCTTTAAACGAATGGTTTCTCCATGAATGTGTAGTTCCACAAGCACTTGTTCATCATACTGTCTTTTTTTCGTACGAACCTCTCCTAATCTTTTCTTTGAAAACAGCCAAATCGCAGGAAACCCAGTTAAAACAAAAAGCCAGCTAATCGGATCACCAAAGCCATCATTTTGTGAAATCAGCAGACCATTTTGAATCACTGTATTGGTTTGCAAAAATGAATGAACCCCGATCATGCCTCCTCCCATCAAAAAAGTTACAAAGTAAAAAGCAAACAGATTTTGAAAAAAGGAACGAAATCTTTGAAAACCAAAGGTTGCAAGAACGATGAAGATAGAAAAAAGTAGTTTGCCTAAAGGGTGTGACACAACCATTGCAAATGGTGTAAAGAGCAAGAGAACAATGCTCGATCCAATGAGCGCTCCTAACATATATCGCCTTTTTTTTACTTGTCGTTTGAGAATAAATGCAGTGAGTAAGAGAAGCAATAGATCAAAACAAAAGTTTAACAGCCAAATCACATCTAAATAAATGACCACCTTCTGCTCCTTTCATCTGAAACAAAGAATCAAAAGCAGTACTTGCACTTGTTTGTACCAGTATAAAACAGTCATGAGTTGGAAGTCTGTCAATTCTTGTTGGTGATGATAGAGAACTTTTGGTGGATTGTTATTGTTTTTGTCGAGGAATGAGAGAGAGTATTCTTCTGGACAAGCCATCAACAATTGTTTAAAAGAAAAAAGACACGCTCCTAGAAATCGTGTCTTTTGTTTATATTACTTTTCATTGATGTTTAACGTACCTGAAGCTTTTTGTCTTGTGACATTTCCATAATCATCTCGCACAATGACTTCTACGACCGCACCTTTTGCTTTAGCGGTAGAAGTAGCAGTCCAATAACCTTCATACGTTCCGCTCGATACTTCGCGAAGCGGCAGCTCTGTAGTATTTTGAAGCTTTGATCTCGCGTTTGTCAGCGGCATGTGAATGACAAACGTTGCGTCTAGCTTTTCTCTACTATGAAATGAAATCTTAACAGACTCCCCTGATGCCAGATGGACATTATCTGCTGGAGTCAGCTTAGAAATCTCAGGTGCATCGTATTGAACATCGATATTGATTTTTTTAGTCGTTTTGTTTCCTGCTTCATCTTTCGCTGTGACTTTGATCGCATTTTCCCCGTTCTCAAGCAGTATTCTTGCGGAATACTTCCCTTCTTTTATGGTTGCCCTTTTTCCATTTACAGTGACTTGATCAAGATGATCATCTATGACCTTTCCTTCTACAGTGAACGATTCTTTATTTGTCTTTTCACCTTTTTTCGGTGTATCGATAGTGAGCAGTGGAGCTGTTTGATCAATGATCACCTTTACTGGTTTGGATCGTTTTGTTGCGCCTTTATCCGTAACAGTTGCAGCGGTGAATACATGCTCTCCACTTGATACTGTGACCTTTTCTTTGAAAGCCCCTGACTGATCTGCTTTCACTTTGGCAATCTCTTCATCGTTTTGATAGATCGCTACATCAAGCCCAGGAGAGGCTTTGCCTTCAATTTCTAGTTCATCTTTGTTCGTAATGATTCCTGCCTTTGGAGATGTAATCTCTGGCACATCTGCTTCATAGTCAACAAGCGCACGAATCATATAATTCCCCTCTTCTTTTGGAGAAGGAGAAAAAGCACCGCTTGTCAGCTGCCAGCTTCTTTCAGCATTTGGTCCATCCTCATCAGTTGCAAGGCCTGGAGATTCCGTATTCTTTTTCGTTTGAATATAGACAAGATAGAAATCTCCATCCACTGTAATGGCTTGATCTTCTAAATCTACTTTTGTCCATTCCCCATTACGCAGCGCATTCGCTTTGAGCGGTCCTGCAATTTTCTCTCCTGGAGCTCCGTTCTTCCCAGAAGCGTCATACACTTCAACCGCAAAGTCATTCCCTCCAGGAGCTGGCCACTCTGATGACCAGAAACGGAAAAGCCCTCCTGTGAGTTGCGCTTGTTTCTTCCCCTTTTCTAATGAAAACTTCACAGCCCAGCCATTGCCAGGATCATAGAAAGCCCTCGCATTTTCAGCTGTCCCGTCATCGTAGCCAATTTCCCCAGCAAAGCCGATGAATGGTTCTAGCTGAATGGCTTTTTCCACCGGCTTTTCTGTCACATCTGCTGTAAAAGAATATCCTTTAAACCCTTTGGCAAATACTTTGACGGTATAGACACCGCTTAATGCCTCTAGAGAAAATTCACCAGATTCATTTGTTTTCACCGGCTTAATTTTCGCATCCTCTACAAGGTAAACCGTGGCATCCTTTACTTTTTCACCCGTTGTTTCATTGGCAATTGTGCCAGATATCGTTCGTTTCTTTAGTGGCTGTAAGGCGAAATTCGCCTCTACTGTTTCTTTTGAAGAAATATGGACGGTTTGTGTGCGTGATTCAAATCCGTAAGCTTCGGCTTTCACTGTGAATTCACCTGCACTGTGAGGAAGCTGATATCTCCCTGTTGCTTCATCTGTGTACGTTGACTTGCCGCTTTCAAGAACACTGATTTCCGCTTTCATAGGAAGAGCTTTGATGGACGGAGAAGCTAGATTTTTTTCCTTTTTCTTTTCTTTTATGTTCGCAGGCTTCTTATGTGGATGTACAGCCTTATCTTTTTTAGGCATGGCTTGATCTGGTATTTTCATCTCATCTAAATGAACATCTTCGTTTGTCACCTGTCCTTCAATCATGCCAATTCCATCTGTTAATGCCGTAATTGCTGCTCTTGCATCAACTAAACCTGCCCCATAGCCATTGTTTGGAGACTCCGGGAATTGCTGATCAGTTAACGGCTTCGCAGTATCAATCAGTATTTGTTCAATCTGTTCAACAGAAAGATCTGACTGTACTTGGCGAAGAAGAGCCACAACAGCTGAAACATGCGGACCAGCCATCGACGTCCCATTCCAGCCATCCTCATACCCTTTCCCAGGAATGGATGAACGAATGTTTACCCCTGGGGCCGCAATGTCTGGTTTCATGACGCCATATGGAGACGGACCTTGCAGTGAGAAAGACCCCAATTTGTTATTTTGATCCGTAGCACCCGTTGAAAAGGCCTCTTGATAGTTCGCAGGATTCGCAATGGAGCCTTCACCGCCAGGGTTGAATAAATCGGTATTGCCAGCTGAAAACTCTGGGAAGATGTCCGCCGCTCTCCAAGCATTGACGACATCTTTATACCAATCATCAATACCAGGCCCACCGCCCCAAGAGTTATTGACGACATCAGGTGCCTTTTCTGGATGCGGGTTTCCCGCGTCATCTTTTGGTGCTAAAATCCACTCACCTGCATCAAGCAGATCAGCATCTGTACCACCATCTTCTGAGAAAGCTTTCACCGCAATCCATTTTGCTCCCGGTGCGACTCCGATTTGATTCTTTCCATCTGGCTCAGAGCCAACCATCGTTCCCGTTACATGTGTACCATGCTCTAAATCATCATATGGCGCTTCAGATCCTGTCGTAGCATCGTACCAATTGAATTCATGAGTTGGTTCATTCGGATGTGCTGGATCAAATCCGCGGTATTTTTCCTTTAAAGCAGGATGATCCCATTCCACTCCTGTATCAATACTTGCCACAACTGTACCAGTACCGTCATAACCTAAAGCCCACGCTTCTGGAGCATGAACTTGAGAAATGTTCCACTCGACCCCATCTACTGCTTTCTTTTGTTTTTTCTGCTTCGTCTTCAAATCAACCGGCCGGTGAATTTGACGGGTTTCGTTTGGCAGTACTTGATCTACTTCTGGGAAGGCAGCCACCTGTTCCATGACTTCTTTCGTTCCCGTCACCGCTAAACCATTCACAATATAGTACGAATGAATCTCCTTCACTTGCTTTTTCTTTTGTCCTTTTTGTAAATACGTAAGAAGCGCTTGCTGCGTCTCCTCAGACGTTGCTCTTAATTCGGATACGACAGCTGATCTTTTTGCATATTGCGTTTTAGCCGCTGTTAATTTCTGTTTTTTGGCTTTGGATACCGCTTCCTTCGCCACTTTTTGCGTATTTGTTTGCTCTTTCATTTTGATTAAAAATGTCACCTGATCATCCTGCTGAAACTGTTTCATTAATCTAGATGAGATCTTTGCTTTTGTTGTCTTAGAGGAGACAGCTTCCTCCTGATATGAGGTAGAAGTCGATTTTGCTTGAACCATCCCAAAGCTTGTCATCGTTAAAGTACCAATCACCAAAAGACTCATCAAACGATAGCCGGCGGTCTTGCGAAACTTCAATTTCAATCAAATCCCTCCTCCTCAAATGGCCAAACAGAGTATAGGTCTCACTCCTTTCCTTCTGTTGTTCATGACAAGATTCATGGTGTTCTATTTAATGTAGTCAAATAAAGTTCATCATTTTGTCGTTTTTTGTAAGAGCGAGTAAAAATGATTCTTTTTTCTTAAATGCCATAAGTCAAATTACACATGGGAATTGAAGTGACTTTCACTCATTTAAGACTTTTTGATTATATCCTCTTATACGTTGAAACATGAAAAAACCCCTTCCATTGGAAGGGGTTTTGCGATACTCGATTAGCGTTTATTACGGTTGCGTAAGAACGTTGGAATGTCTAGCGTATCGTCACTTGATTGAGTATTTTGTCTTGGCTGAGATGATGGCTGTTGATGTTCCTCACGTTTCACTTCACGTTTTTGAGGAATGGATTGATTTTGCTTTAATCCTTGGCCTAGTGGGTTTCTTTGTGATTTTGTCACTTCTGGTTCTTGCTCAATGAATCCAGTAGCGATCACAGTCACCACAATTTCATCCTTCAAGTTATCATTGATGACAGACCCGAAAATCATGTTTACATCTTCGTCAGATGCAGAAGCCACAATATCCGCTGCTTCTTGCACTTCATAAAGACTTAGGTTTGTACCACCCGTAATGTTCATGATGACACCTTGAGCACCATCGATCGCTGTTTCTAGAAGTGGTGAAGAAATGGCTTTCTTCGCGGCTTCCGCAGCACGATTTTCGCCTGTTGCGACGCCAATGCCCATTAGAGCCGAACCTTTATTGGACATGATGGTTTTCACGTCAGCAAAGTCAAGGTTAATCAGACCTGGTGTTGCAATTAAATCGGAAATCCCTTGAACACCTTGTCTAAGAACGTTATCTGCCGCGCGGAATGCTTCCAGCATTGGCGTGTTTTTATCAACAATTTCAAGCAAGCGATCGTTAGGAATCACAATTAATGTGTCAACTGCTTCTTTCATAGAAGCAATTCCTTCAACTGCTTGAAGCTGACGTTTTCTTCCTTCAAATGTGAAAGGACGAGTCACAACTCCAACTGTCAATGCACCAGAATCTTTTGCGATTTTTGCAATGACAGGTGCAGCACCCGTACCAGTTCCACCACCCATACCAGCTGTAACGAAGACCATGTCTGCGCCTTTTAATACTTCTTCAATCTGCTCTTTGCTTTCCTCAGCAGCTTTTTTACCGACTTCAGGATTCGCACCTGCTCCAAGCCCTCTTGTCAGCTTAGCACCGATTTGCATTTTAGTTTCTGCTTTTGATAGATTTAATGCCTGTGCATCAGTATTGACTGCAATAAAATCGACACCTTGTACGTCATTTTCAATCATTCGGTTGACAGCGTTATTCCCGCCGCCACCTACTCCGATTACTTTAATTGATGCTAGGCCGTCTATATTTGTTTCAAACTCCAACATGCTGAATCCTCCTAATCCGTCGAAAATCTAATTCTATTCCCAGAACATATTAAATAGTTTTTTCATTTTGCCCGGTTTTTTATTTGTCTCTTGTTGTACTTTTTGTTTTACTTTCGGTCTTGGCTGCGCTTCTTTCACTTGTGGTGCAGAAGAAACCGGCTCCATGGATGCGCCTACTTCATGAAACGCCTCATCTGGCATTTGGAATCCAACCTGTCTGCCCTGAATCTTTGCATTGCGATAAGCAAAGTGGATCAGACCTACTCCTGTCATATATTGAGGCTCTCTCACCCCGATATAATTCGGACTTGCAATCCTAACATTGTTTTGCAAAACCGTCTGTGCAAGAGAAAGAATACCTGGAATGGCTGCTTGTCCACCTGTTAGAACGAATCCACCAGGCAAATCATGGACACCCATATTTCTTAATTCCTCTGCCACAAAGAGCAAGATTTCCTCCAGCCGCGCTTCAATTATGTTAGCCGCATCAAGCTGTGTATACGTTTGTTTTTGATCGGTACCGATCACAGAAACTTCAAATGTCTCCTCAGTCGATGCCTCATCATAAAACGCATGCCCAAATTGTTTTTTGATTCGTTCAGCTTCTTCAGTGGAAGTTCTAAGTCCTATAGACAAATCTTTTGTTATGTTCTCTCCGCCCAAAGGGATACTGTGAGTAGAATAGAGATGCCCGTTTTCAAATACGGAAATCGTTGTAGAACCGCCGCCAATATCGACAAGAGCTACTCCGAGATTTTTTTCATCTTTCGATAATGCTGCTGAGCCCGATGCGAGTGGCTGCAAGCATATATCCATTATTTCAATTCCAGCTCTTTCTACACATCGGAGCCAGTTATGTAGAATCGTTTTAGAACCTGTAATTAACGATCCTTCCACTTCTAGCCGAACACCAAGCATTTTTTTCGGATCTGTGATCTCATCTCTTCCGTCGACGATAAATTGTCTCGGAATCACGTCTACGACGAGATGTTCTTGAGGAATAGATACTACTTGTGCAGCATCTAAGACACGTCTCACATCTTCAGCATGTATTTCTTTGTTTTCACTAGATACTGCGACTACGCCGCTCGTATTCTGAATATGAATGTGGTTTCCGTTAATTCCGACAATCGCCTTTTGTAAAGGAAAACCTACCATTCTCTCAGCCTGTTCAAATGCTTGTCTAATAGAATGAACTGTCTCATCTATATCAACAATCGATCCTTTTTTTAACCCCTCTGAAGGGACATTTCCAACACCTATAATGTTAAGCGAATCATCCGCCATTTCTCCGACGATGACTTTTATATTGGATGTACCGATGTCAAGGCTGACGTATATTTCATTGTTGTTCATTCTATGGCACCTCCTCACATATCAATACTTTCTATTCTATTATTTGCTGAACAACAATACAATGAATGTGTTTTTACAAGTGTGTAACAAAACTTAAAAAATCAACATTTTTTATTAGGATTACTGAAAATATTCGTTACATCATATGTATATCCTTTTTTATGACTCACTTTTTTTCTTTTTTTCTCTAGAAATTGTCCATTTTGTTAGTAGAATTCTTCTGATAACTGCTATATTTTGAAACAATCTAACGCCGAATGCAAACATTCCGACTAAGTACAAGTCTACACCAAGATGGACGCCCAGAAAAGCTAAACTTATTGCCAGTATAATATTAAAGAAGAAGCCTGATACAAACACTAGTTCATCGTATGCCCCTTGCAGATGTGCCCGGATTCCACCAATCAATGTATCAAGCGCAGCAAGTACAGCGAGGGAAAGATAATTAGAATACTCATTCGGTATCGTAAAATTAGTTAAGAAACCGATCGCAACTCCTATGATTAAGCCAAGTACAGGTAGCCACATTAAGATTTTCCCTCCTTTACATCGTCAAGAGGCTTCAATTCGTTTACTTGAATTGCACCGTCATATGCTTTTAAGTGGATTTTTTTCTTCGGCTGGCTCATTCTCAAGCTGAAGTTTTCCTGAGCAAACAAATCACCAATATCTGATACATTTAAACGGCTGGATAATTTGTCGGCTTGCTCACTAATCATTTTAATGATGACTTCATCACTATCTAAGCTGTAGCCATCCATTTTTGTCGTGCCATTAATATCTCGAATGACACTTGTATTAATGACACGGCGATCATTGATGGAAATATGTTTTGCCCCAAACATATTGGCTTCATTAATTAATTTTTTCAGAAGATCAGGTGGGATATTTTTCACTTCTTCTCCGGTAAGGTCCTTGGAAAAAAGCTGAGATATTTCAATTTCAATCCCCTCCCCTTCCACTTCTGTAAAACCAGCCCTTTCTTTTAAATCTTTTAACGTTTTTGTTAATTGTGCTTCTTTTGATCGATCTCCTTGATGACCATATTTTTTTAGCATCTCGTCATATTTATCAATTTCTTTCAGTAAATCCAATTCCTTACTTTTAGATGCGGATAAATCCTCTCTCAGTTCCCACACATCACGAGTATCTCGAACTTTGGGCTTTTGTAAGGAATTAAATTGGATGGAGACCATGATGCCAAATATGATCATTAAAGCTGTTAAACTAAGTAAAGGCTTCTTTTTCCTCAACACCACTCACCTTTTCACTTTTAATCTTTGTTTCTTAAAAGAGGGTTCATACGAATATCCGTTTTCTCAATCGTCATTGAAATGTGATCACTTGTCAGCTGATCGACCACTCCCCCTGCAATATTTAAAGCAGGTATTAACACAGCTGGATCACCAATAGCAGATATGACAAATGGTGCTGGATGCTGAACACCATCTACTGTGACAACTGGACCGTTACAATGTATGTATGATTGGTGTGTGATTCTTTGTCCATTAATAGATACAGCAGAAGCACCTGATATAAATAGTTCGTTTATCACATGAAAAATATGGCTCTCATGCACAATGTAATTATTGACATTTTGTCCACTCGGGATATAAGATGCATCTTCAAGAGACACTTTTACCCCTTTTCCTTTTACACCGATCTCTCCTGTAAACATTCTGTATTTCTCAACATCTTCCAGTACATTAAAATACTGCTCTTTTTCATTTTTCAAATTGGACTCTGTTGCTTGTACCTTTGATTGAAGACTATATAATTCTTTTTCGAGTTTCTGATTCGCCTTTTCTTGCGTTGTGAGCTGACTTTTCAGAGAGTATTCTTTTTTCCATTGCTCTGTCCGAATGACATCTGCCTGATGCTGCTTTGTATATTGGTATGAAAAAGATATCAGAAAACCAAGAACAAGCATGACAATTGAGAATATAACTGTTTTGCCCCTCAACGCTCATCTTCCTTTTTCTTAGATTTAAACGCTTCGAAATACGTAGCGACTTCCATATGAATTGTGCCTTTTTCAGATGACGAAAGCTCTTTTACAATGGCTGGATAGGTTTTCATTTTATCACCGAATGTTTTAATTGAAGCAATCACAGTGTTTCCGTCATTCATATAAAATTTAACTAGCCACTTGTTTGAATTGGTCGGCACATAATATACTTCTGAGATGAGTTCCTGAATAGAGGCTGGCAGCTGATTTAAAGATTTAACGGTTTGCTTCAGCTTCTCCTTATTGTCCCAATCAACAAAAATAGGTCCTGCATGACTCGGTGTCACTTCTTCTGGTAAAGCAGTCCCATTTTCAAGAAGTTCATAATATAGATTTCCCTTTTGAAGATACGCAATATTTGCATATTCTTTGACAGCAATATTTACTTTATTTGGGAAATGCTTTTTGATACTGACACTTTTAATCAATTTATTTTGCTTCATATGATCTGCTGTTAAATCTTTATTTAAATTCCAAAACTCTGTTTCGCCTTCTTTAATTTGTGAAAGTTTAACAAGCTGTTTTGTTGAGACATGTTCGTTACCTGTGATGGTTAAAGAAGATATCTTGCTGATAGGTGTCTGCAAATAAACAATAATTAAAACCATGATAAAAAACAGTAGTATAAAAGAGATCAGTCTCCGATTCGCTTTTTGCTTCCTTTGTTCTTTAATTTTAGGAATTCGCTCTTCTATATTGACGATCTTTTCATTTTCATGATCAGGCCGCATATATACTCTTCACCTCATTCAAAGCTGCTTGTCGACACCTTTGGGTCATCATTTTGATGAGAAAACAAACGGCATGAAAGAATGCCGTTTGTTTTCCTCTGATGTCATCATTCATAAAAACTACCTGTTAATTTTCTTCACCGATAATTTCTACTTCTGTATGCATCTCTACGTTGTAGTCTTCTTTAATTTTCTTTTGGATGAACTGAATTAAGTCCAGCACGTCTTGAGCAGTGGCTCCACCAGCATTGACAATAAAGTTGCCGTGCATATCAGAAATTCTAGCTCCGCCGATTTGGTATCCTTTTAAATTCGCTTTTTCTACAAGCTGTCCTGCATATTCAGGCAGCGGATTTCGAAAAATACTGCCAGCACATGGCCGATTATAAGGCTGGGTTTCTTTGCGATAATCTTTATTTTGCTGCATCTTCTTTGTGATTTTCTCGCGGTCATCCTGCTTGAGCTTAAACACAGCTTCTAGAACAATGCCAGGTCGTTCCTTTTGTAGGACTGACGTCCGATAGCTAAAATTCATTTGTTCATTTGTAAGCCACTCGATGCTTCCATCTTCAAATAAGATTCTAGCTTTCACAAGAATCTTACTGATATCAGATCCATGTGCACCTGCGTTCATATAAACAGCTCCGCCAATAGATCCCGGAATACCAGCTGCGAATTCCAGTCCTGAAAGACCTTGTTTACTAAGTGATGTTGCGAGCCTTACGACAGAGTAGCCGCCGCCGACTGTAATTTCTTCATCATTTACAGTTAGGTGATCCAGTCCAGCACCCAGCTTTAGGACAACTCCTCGAATTCCTTTATCGAGTACAAGTAAATTCGACCCTCTTCCAATAACCGTCCAATTCGTATGGTGTTTTTTCACATGATCCATGATCGTTTTCACTGCACCGATATCTTTTGGGATGATCAAAAGATCTGCTGGTCCGCCTATTTTCATTGTTGTATGATTCGCAAGCGGCTCATTTTCAAGTACTTTACCAACTTGCGCTTCTAATAATTCATTCTTCAAGTTCTCCATATTACCCTCCGCCTTACCTAATATCATTCCATCATGTAGTCGTAATTTCTTTTAACACATTATATAAACGTGTAGCCGCATCTGGTACTCCTAGTTCTTTCGTTAAACGGCTCATTTGATTGAGTTTTTCTTCATTACCAGCAATTTTATCAATGGCATGAAGCAGACGATCCCCTGAAAGCTCTGATTCTCTTAAAACAATCGCAGCCTCATGTTTTTCAAGTGATCTTGCATTGATTTCCTGATGATTAGCCGTCACGTATGGGCTCGGAATAAAAATGGTTGGGATTCCAAGAGCCGTTACTTCAGCAATTGTTGTAGCTCCTGCTCTTGCAACAATCACATCGATCGATTTCAGGTACTCTGGCATTTGATGCAAGAAAGGTTTTGTGATCATGTTAGGTGCTGCACCTTTTTCCATTAGTTCATTCAACACTTTTTCATAATGAACCTCACCTGTGATATATAAAAGCTGGTAGTTTTTAGCCTTTAAATCATCTTGCATTTCGATCACTGCTCTATTGATAGGAGCAGCACCTCGACTCCCCCCGAAAATAAGAACCGTTTTTTTCTTTTCATCCAGCCCGAATTCTTTAAGAGATTTCCCCTCTTTTATAGAGACGACTTCAGAGGCTCTAGGGTTTCCCGTAAATACAACCTTTTCAGAAGGAAAATGTGCCTTTGCTTCATCAAAGCATATGGCTACCCTATTAACATATCTCGCTAGGAACTTATTTGTAATACCAGGCAGGCTGTTTTGTTCGTGTATAATAGTTGGGATCTTCAGCTTAGAAGCCGCATAAACCACAGGCCCACACACATAACCGCCTGTTCCAATAACCGCATCAGGCTTGAATTCTTTTAAGTAAGATTTGCTTTTTTGAACGCCTTTTAAAAATCTCATCACCGTTTTGACGTTATCAAAGGAAAGCTTTCGTTTAAAACCTGAAATTTCTATCGCCTTGAAAGGGATATTTTCTCTTTCTACAATTTTCTTTTCAAGTCCATTTTCAGTACCGATATATAAAAATTCCACATCAGGATGTAGTCTTTTCACTTCTTTAATAAAGGCTAAGGCCGGATAAATATGACCGCCTGTTCCGCCTCCACTGATTACTATACGCATTATACCATTTCCCCTCAATTTTTTTCTGCTCTGAACAAAGTATAAACCCTGTTTTAAACAACAGGGCTCCATTAAAACCTGTAAAGAAGAGTCAAAATACACGTTTTCTAAACAAAAACTGTCATTTTCACTCTTCAAATCATTTTTTTATACTTTTGCAAAATAAACGTCAACATGGTTTCATTAGCTTCAGCACGCTAATATCTTGCGTACCTGCTTACATTCAGAAGTACACCAATCGCCATCAGCATTAATGTCAATGATGAGCCGCCATAACTAAGGAATGGGAGCGTGATACCTGTCACAGGAATAAGTCCAGTGACAACTGCGATGTTAATCATTACTTGAATGGCAACCATTGAAATAATACCAACTGCTAGGAAACTCCCATATAAGTCTGGAGCTCCAAGTGCTATTCGTATGCCTCTCCATAATAGAACACTAAAGAGGAGCAAAATGAGTGATCCCCCTATAAAGCCAAGCTCTTCAGACAATATCGCAAAGATAAAGTCCGTTTGGGGCTCAGGTAAATAGAAGAATTTTTGTCTACTTTGACCAAGTCCCATTCCGAACAGACCACCTGGACCAACAGCGTATAAGGATTGAATAATTTGAAACCCACTGCCTAGTGGATCTTCCCAAGGATTTAAATAAGATGTTATTCGTTTTATTCGGTAGGGTGCTGATAAGACAAGTGCAGCAAACCCGCTGAGCCCTATAAGGCCGAGAAATATAAAGTGAGCAATTCTCGCACCTGAAACAAATATCATAATAATACAGGTTCCAACCATTACCGTTCCTGTTCCCAGATCCGGTTGAAGCATAATGATGGCAAATGCAGAAAATACAATGCCTAAAGCTGGGGCAAAACCTTTGCGAAAGGATGTGATATTTTTTTGTTTTTCAGATAAGAATTTTGCAAGAAACGCAATCATCGCAAGCTTCATAAATTCAGAGGGCTGAATACTAAACGCACCGACACCGATCCAGCTTCTTGATCCATTTCTCTCCATCCCGATGCCAGGAATAAGTACAAGCAGCAAAAGGAGAAAACAAACAGCAATCAATATCTTTGACCAAGTCCGCCACGTCCAATAATCGACTCGCATAATGAAAAACATTGCGATAACTCCGATTCCGGCAAACAAAAGCTGTCTTTTTGCAAAATAAAACGAATCATCAAATTTATACGATGCCCACACAGCACTAGCGCTGTACACCATAATTAAACCAATCGTCAATAAAAGTAACGTAATGACAACAAGCAAAAAATCCGGAGAAGTTTTCTTATTCGTCAAGAGACCGACACCCCAAGCATAATTTCATTTGGGCTGTCAGTCATACGAGAGACAAGCCCTTATTTAAGCATATGCACGGCGTTTACAAACATGTCTCCACGTTCTTCAAATGTTTTATGTTGATCCCAGCTTGCACAAGCTGGAGATAATAAAATCACGTCTTCTTCTTCAGATATGTTAAACGCCGCAGGTACTGCTTGTTCAACATTATCGACATGTTTTACGTGATGTATTCCAAGCTCTTCACCAAGCTTCACAAACTTAGGTGCAGTCTCACCAAATGTGATAATTCCTTTTACATGTTTCATAAAAGGTTTCAACTCATCAAATTCATTACCTCGATCAAGTCCACCTGCTAATAAAATAGTCGGTTGTTCGAAGGCTGACAATGCTTTACTTGTTGCCAAAATATTAGTTGCTTTACTATCGTTATAAAATTTACGACTCTGGATTGTATCTACAAATTGCAGACGATGCTTCACTCCACCAAATGTCGTGAGAACGTGAACGATTGCTTCATTTGAGCAGCCTGCATTTTTTACAACACAAATAGCTGCCAGAATGTTTTCTTGATTATGCTCACCAGGAAGGACAACATCCTTTACATCAATGATATGTTCATTCATGTAGTAAATTGCACCATGTTGAATAAACGCACCATGTTCTACTGGCTCTTTCACTGAGAAAAACACTTTTTTTGCTTTTGAACCTTCTGCTAGTTTTACAACGGAAGGATCATCTAGGTTAATTACAGCGATGTCATCTTCCTGTTGATGTGCGAATACTTTCTGCTTTGCTTTTTCATATTCATCACGAGTGTGGTGATAATCTAAATGTGCATCAAAAATATTTAATATTAAGCTGATTTTAGGTCTAAATTCAACTGTTCCCATTAACTGAAAAGAAGAAAGTTCTGTTACGATCCACTCATCGCCAGCTGCATTTGCAGCCACTTCACAGGCAACTGTTCCAATATTACCCGCCACTAATGTTTTTTGGCTGTCTTGTTTCAGCATTTCATAAATCAATGTCGTGGTAGTGGTTTTTCCATTCGATCCAGTAATCCCAATAAAAGGAGATGAGGTTAAATGATACGCTAATTCTATTTCCGTCCAAACTGGAATTTGGCGGCGAAGCGCTTCTTGAACCATCACATTTTCATATGGAATACCTGGATTTTTAATTAAAATTGTAATGTCTTTATCTTCGAATATACGAAGAGGATGACTGCCACAAATGACATCAATCCCCTTTTCAGAAAGTAGCTGAGCAGGTTCATTTTCTTCAAACGGTTTTTGATCATTTACCGTCACATTTACTCCATGTTCATGAAGAATTGAAGCCGCCGCATACCCGCTTTTAGCAAGACCTAATACTAGTACATGTTCGTTTTTTAACATTTGCATCTTATTCAATTATAACCACACCTCGATGTAAATTCCTAAAACAGCAAGTAATAAACCAGCTGTCCAGAAGGTGACAACTACTCTCCACTCTGACCAGCCAACTAACTCATAGTGGTGGTGAAGCGGACTCATCTTAAAGATTCTTTTGCCGGTTGTTTTAAAGGAGATGACTTGAAGAATAACGGATAACGTCTCAACAACAAATACTCCACCAATAATGACCAGTAAAATTTCAAGCTTCGTTAAAATCGCAATTGCTACAATGGCTCCGCCTAATGCTAGAGAACCTGTATCCCCCATAAATACTTTTGCAGGATGTGCGTTAAACACAAGGAAGCCAAGGACGGCTCCTGCAACAGCTACTGAAAAGATCGCTACATCATACTGAGATTGATTCCAAGCCAGTATAGCAAATGCTCCGAAAGCAATAGCAGCGGTTCCAGATAAGAGACCATCCAGTCCATCCGTTAAATTCACAGCATTAGAACCTCCGACAAGCATGAAAACAACAAGGATAAAGTAAGCCCATCCTAAATCAAAGCTGACGTCTGTTCCTGGAATGCGAATCGTCGTTGCAAACTGATAATAATGGAAAACTGCATAAAAGATCACAGCGATCACAATTTGACCGATTAATTTCTGTTTCGATGTTAAACCAAGATTTCGTTTCATCGCTACTTTAATATAATCATCTAAAAATCCTAATAGGCCGTAACCAAGTGTGACAAATAACAGTAAAAACATTTCTGGACTAATCTCAGAAAATTTGTTGATCATCACAATCGTTGTAATAGTAATAGAAAAGATAATCATGATGCCGCCCATTGTCGGCGTCCCAGATTTCTTTTGGTGAGACTGCGGACCTTCTTCTCTAATACTTTGACCAAATTTAAGTCTTCTTAAAAACGGTATAAAAATCGGGGATAAAAGAACACTGATTAAAAATCCCATTATGATTGTAAACAATATCACCTGTTCAAGCATCGTTCTTTACTCCTTCCGAATTTCCAAAGCCGTTTTCCATCAAAAAATTGCATTCATTATTATGGTATTCATTCTCGTTCTTCATATGTTGTTTTTGTACAAAATGCTTCATTTCATTACACTCTTTTCATCATTTTAAGATTTGTTTAGATCTAAAATAGCGTCAACAGCAACCTTTGCATCATCAAAGTCATAGACTTGATCGTCAATAATTTGATAGGTCTCATGACCTTTACCCGCTATTAAGACTGTATCGCCTTTTTTCGCATTGGCAATGGCAAAAAAGATCGCTTGTTTCCGATTCACAAAGCTATGATAATACGCGTCTGGGACCCCATTTTCCATATCTTTTAAAATGGCTGAAGGATCTTCGCTTCTTGGGTTGTCTGATGTAAATACAGGTTCATCTGCATATTTCACAGCGATTTGAGCCATTTGAGGACGCTTTGTTTTATCACGATCGCCACCGCAGCCAATCACACAGAAAATTTTCCCCTCTGTTAATTCTCTACATGTTGTGAGGACATTTTCTAAGCTGTCAGGTGTATGCGCGTAATCGACGATGACAGGGAAGTCTTGATCGCAGTTTACAAGTTCAAATCTGCCTTTGACTCCTTCCAGCTCTTCAATCGCACTCACGATCGTCTCAAATGTTAAGCCAGATACGATGCCAACTGATACAGCTGCAAGGATATTATACACATTGAACTTTCCGACGAGGGCAACCGTCACTTTTTTGGTGCCGATTGGAGTGACCAGATCAAACTGAGTTCCCTTCGGCATGATTTGAATATTTTTTGCCATGACATCCGCTTTTTGCTCTAAGGCATACGTCATGACTTCAGCAGCTGTGACTTTTTCAAAATAACTCGAAGCCTCATCATCTGCATTTAAAATCGCATGCTTCGGTTTATTGTGATGAAAGGCACTTCCAAGCTGAGAAAACAGCAAGCTTTTCGCATGTTTATATTCTTCCATTGTGTTGTGGTAGTCAAGATGGTCCTGCGTAAGGTTTGTGAAAACCGCAATATCATAATCACATCCATGTACTCTGCCAAGATGGAGTGCATGTGATGATACTTCCATGATGGCTGTGTCTACATCTTGATCAAGCATCTGTTTAAACGTTTTCTGAAGTGTGACACTTTCAGGTGTGGTGTTTTTCACGTCGAGAATGTCATCATTCACCTTCATATACATCGTACCGATTAAGCCTGTTTTCTTCTCGGCTTTTCTCATCATTTGTTCGATCATGTGTGTTGTTGAGGTTTTTCCATTTGTGCCTGTGATCCCTATGAGATTCAGCTTATGAGTGGGCTGTTCATAAAACGCATCAGCTATTCTTGCTAGTGCTCTTTGAGAGTGTTTCACAATAATGACTGGTACATCTGTTATGTTAAGAGGGTGTTCTGCTACAATGGCTGCAGCCCCACTTTTCACCGCTTTTTCAGCATAATCGTGTCCATCTACTGTATAGCCTTTTATACAGACAAAAAGGCTTCCCTCTTTCACCTCTCTTGAATCCATTTCAATGGAAGTGATATCAGGATTTTCGTTTATCAATTCGTTGTTTTCACTTTTAAAGTATGTAAGCAGTTCTTGTAATTTCATTTTCATATCAAACCTCTCAAATTCGTTCACGTGCATGTCTTGTGAAAAAAACACACAGTCTATATTTTATCGTAAAAAAAAGGATACATCCAGCGTATTCCTTAAGTTTCTGTTAGAAAAAACACACTTTGGACTCTTTTTTTCAAACTGTCCTTCTCTTTCAACAAAAAGAGGCAGCCAAATGAGTGCGGCTACCCTCTGTTCATTCTTTATTATTCATCGTTTAAGTATAATCTGATCGTGGAACCTTCTTTGACTTTTGTCCCAGCAGCAGGTGATTGCTTCACTACTTTACTGCCAGTTCCTGAGGCATCGATCTTTAGGTTGATCAAGAGGGATTCAAGATCTGAAACAGATCCTCCTACAAGATTCGGTACTTCAATGGTTTTTGTGTCCAGCCACTGATACTTCTTTTCAATTTGGCCTTTTCTTTTTTTCACACCCATCTCAGGCAGGCTATCCCGCATAATATGACCAACGATTGGTGCGGCAACGGTACCACCAAATTGAATGGTGCCTTTTGGGTTATCCACAGCTACATAGACTACAATACTCGGGTCATCTGCAGGCGCAAATCCGATAAACGACACAATGTGGTTATTCTCCATATACTTTCCGTCCTTTACCTTCTGTGCTGTTCCTGTTTTTCCGCCGACCCGATACCCTTCAACAAATGCATTTCGGCCAGTTCCTTGGGCGACTACACTTTCAAGTGCATACCTGATTTCTTTAGATGTTTCTGCTGATATCACTTTCTTTTTGGCAATCGGCGATTGCTTTTTCACGACCTCTTTTGTGATTGGATCTATCCATTCTTTTGCAATATAAGGCGTGTAAAGTGTCCCGCCATTTACTGCAGCTGCTACTGCAGCTACTTGCTGAATCGGTGTAACAGAAACACCTTGACCAAAGGCGGTGGTCGCCTGCTCTACAGGACCTACACGATCAAGCGGGAACAAAATTCCCCGCCCCTCTCCCTGAAGGTCAATCCCAGTTTTTTGGCCAAATCCGAAATTTTTGATATAGGAAAATAATTTTTCTTTACCAAGACGGTCTCCTAGCTCTACAAAGCCGGGGTTACAGGAATTTTGAACTACTTCCAAGAATGACTGTGATCCGTGTCCGCCTTTTTTCCAGCACCTGAGTCTTGCACCATCAACTGTCACAGATCCACTGTCAAAAAATGAATCGCGTTTTAAATTAACTTTCTTCTCTTCTAATGCTGCTGCAAGTGTAATAATTTTAAATGTCGAACCCGGCTCATATGTGCTCCACACCGGTAGATTTCGGTTGAACACTTTTGGATCAACTGATTGATAGTCAGCTGGATCAAAATCTGGTCTGCTTGACATTCCCAGCACTTCACCATTTTTCGGATTCATCGCAATCGCAATCATACCATCTGGATGATACTTTGCCTGCGCGTTGTCTAATTCCCGCTCTATAATAGTTTGTACTTTTGCATCAACTGTTAACTTCATATCAAGACCATCTTTAGGCGGTGTATAATCATCTGCTTCATCTGGCATTTTCTGTCCCTTGGCATCAGAATAAAATTTCACAGAGCCTTTTTCGCCTTTTAGGTCATCGTCATAGTAGGCTTCAAGTCCAAGTAAACCTTGATTATCGATTCCAGCGAAGCCCAGTACATGTGAAAGAAAGCTGCCAAACGGATAATGTCTGATGCTGTCTTCTGTTACATACACACCTTCTAAATCAAGCTCTCTTACTTCTTTTGCTTTTTCATGTGATACCTTTCTGCCCTCAGGAGATATTCGTTCAATTGATGTTTTCTTCGTGACGTGCTTGTACGCTTTCTCTTCAGACATATTCAGCACTGCTGCCAACTTCTTACTTGTTTCTGCAGGGTCTTTAATTTGTCGAGGTACAACCAAAATAGATGGAGCACTTTTGTTCGTCGCAAGCTCTACTCCATTCCGGTCCAAAATATCTCCTCGTTCCGGTTCGAATGGAAGGTTTCGGCTCCATGAATCTTTAGCTAAGCTTGTTAGCTTCTCGCCCATAATAAACTGTACATATCCTAATCTAGTATCTATGATGAAAAAAATGATCACCCCAAACAGCAGCACGAAAAGCAATCGTTTTCTCACTGTTACACTCGACACTCGCACGCCCGGTTCACTCCTTACATATGGCTTATTTTCATCATATGCAGGCCCGTCCTTTTGTAGAACGCACCGTGATATTCTGCTGGAGCAAAAGAAAAAACCTAGCAAGTGATTTGCTAGGTTAAAAGTTAATTTGGGCTTTTAAATGTCACGGTAACGACTTTGTCTGAAATCTCAGCTCCACTTTTGACACTTTGTTTCACAGCATATCCTTGTCCATTTGTTTCTATATGCACACCGGCAATCGAAGCATATTGAAGGACTTCCCTTCTGGACCAGCCTGTCATATCAGGCATCTTAATGGTTTTCCCTGCTGTTTTTAAGAAGACTTTCTGGCTTTCAGAGAATTCAGAGCCCGCACTCGGCCATTGGCGTTTAATGGAGAGGCCGTCGCCGATGACAACAGGCGTTAAGTGTTTATTTTTGGCTTCTGTTTCTGCCTGCTTCACTTCTAAATCTAAGAATGAAGGCATCGTTTCTTGTTTCACTTTTTGTTCGCCTGATTTTTTATCGTCTGTTTTTGTTGGTGCAATATTTAAATATAGCAAACTATTTTTCATGACAGGGTTAAAGATTTGAGAAACCGGAGCTGATCCCGTTTCTGTTTCAGACAGCTGCGGCTGCTGAACAGCCACATACACAAGCAGCTTCGGATCATCTTTTGGTGCCATTCCCATAAATGAAAAGACATAATCGTTTCTTCCCTGGAGGTAACCGCCGGCACCGCCAATTTGTCCCGTTCCTGTTTTCCCAGCAACGTCAAAGCCTTTGATTTGATAAGGCTGGCCTGTTCCAATTTTCGAGGAAACAACCTCACCTAAAATGTCACGAACTTGCTTCGCTGTATCAGATGAAATCGGTTTGCCTGCTGCTGTTGGTTCATGCTGCAAAATCGTTTTGTTTGTGTTCGGGTCTGTAATATGGTCAATGACATATGGCTTCATCATCGTTCCGCCGTTTGCTATCGCTGTGGCTGCTTCGATTTGTTGAATCGGTGTGATGGCTGATGCTTGACCATAAGCTGTCGATGCTTTGTCATATTCATACCTATAATTGATTTTGCTAGACGCTTCGTTCGGCAAGTCAATCCCCGTTTTGTCATAGAAATGGAACTTCTGCAAATATTGTTCGTAGCGTGTGAAGCCTAGCTTTTCTTTTGCCAGCTTTGCAAAGGCCACATTTGACGAGCGAAGAACCCCTTGGTGAAAGTCAATTTTCCCCCAGCCATTTCCGTTGTTGTGATCTCGCACAAGGCCGCCGCCTACTTTATAAGTACCAGATTGATATTTTTCACTGCCTTGGTAGACTCCTTCTTGGATCGCCGCAGCGAGGGTGAAAATCTTCATCGTTGAACCTGGTTCAAACGCATATGAAATGACATCATTGTTATAATTCGTAATGTCTAGTTCATTTAAATTAAAGCTTGGCCGCTGCCCCATCGCAAGAACCTTTCCAGTTTTCGGATCAACGACTGTGGCAATGATTTTCTTCGGCTTATACTTTTTGGCAACCTGCGTCATACTTTCTTCAAGAAACGCTTGAATTTTCTGATCGATGGTCAGCGTGACATTTTTCCCGTCTTTCGGGGCGACAATGTCTTCTTTGCTATTCGGCAAAGCCCATCCGCTTCTGTCACTGTTATATGTCACATAGCCGTCTTTTTCTTTCAAAAATTTGTTCAGTGCCTTCTCAAGTCCCATTGCACCCGACATGTCCTTTGTCGCTTCATTTAACCTGGCATAACCGATGAGGTTAGAAGCAAACATGCCGTTTGGATAATATCGCTTCGTGTCTTTTTCAAATGCAATCCCTGGAAGCTTTAGCTTTTCAATTTCTTCCTTCGTTGAAAAACTAATATCCTTCCCCGCTTTCCCAAACTCCACTTGGAATGCATCTTTTGTATTGAGACGCTTTAAAATTTCGCTTTCACTCATATCGATGACTTTTGAGAGCTCTTTTGCCGTCTTTTCTTTATCGACGACATGCATTGGATGCTTAGGGTCCACTGTCATTTTCTTACTCATGACCGCAATGAGCTTATACACAGATGTATCCTCAGCGATCACATTTCCATTCCGGTCTAAAATAGATCCTCTTTTGGCTTCAAGTGTTTTCTTCGATTGATATTGTTCATTTGCCTTAGCAGCTAATACTTGTCCATCAACTGTTCCAGTAATTTGAATATAAATAAAACGTGCTAGGATGATAAAGAAAAACAGGGCGAAGCAAATACTTGCAATTGCCGCGCCTCTGTTCATCATTTTATTCTTTTTAGGCATCGCCATGTTAATCGACCTTCTTAACATCTTTCGATATGCTTAAGCCTGCTTTTTTCGCAGCTTCAATGATTCTTTCTGGTTCACTCAGCAAGTCTTTTTCCTTTTGTAGCTCAGTGATCTTCTTCGATTCTAAAGATACTTGCTGTTCTAGCTTCTGCACTTCGATATTGGCGTGATAGACAGCAAAAGCTTTAGAAATGATGAGAATCGAGCTGCACATAAGAGCCATAACAAACATGACAAGTAAGATTTTTTCACCAAGGGTGATAGACCCTCTTCTTTTAATGACAACCGATTGGCCTTGCTGCTCTGTTTGATGTTGCTTCACTTCTCTTTGATAAGCCAAATTACTCATAAGAAACCTCCTTTTTATCATCATCTATGGTGTCGTTTTACTTTTTTTCTGCAATTCGGAGCTTCGCTGAACGGGCACGGTTGTTATGTTCCAGCTCTTGTTCTGATGCAACGATCGGTTTTCTCGTGATCAGCTTCAGCTTTGGTTCAAGTCCTTCTGGAATCACTGGTAGTCCGTGCGGAAGTTCTGGAAGAGAAGACATTTCTCTAAATGTACTTTTACAAATCCGGTCTTCAAGTGAATGGAATGTAATGACAGAAATTCTCCCCTTCGGATTGAGTAACTCTATTGCTTGTTCTAGTGCTTCTTCAAATACTTTCAATTCATCATTTACGGCAATTCGGATCGCTTGAAACACTCTTTTCGCTGGATGTCCGCCAGTCCGTCTTGCAGGTGCCGGAATTCCTTCTTTGATAATGTCGACAAGCTCACCCGTTGTTTCAATTGGCGCTTTTTTTCTTGCTTCTTCAATTTTGCGTGCGATTTGCTTGCTGAACTTTTCTTCCCCATATTTGTAGAAAATCCGAACTAGATCTTCAAATGGCCATTCATTCACCACTTTTTTTGCCGACAATGCGGCTGATTGATCCATTCGCATGTCAAGAGGTGCATCATGGTGATAACTAAAGCCTCTCTCTGGTGTGTCGAGCTGAGGAGATGATACCCCAAGGTCAAAAATCACACCGTCTACACTCGTAATACCTTGTTCATTCAGACGTTCTTTTAAATATCGGAAGTTGCTTTTTATGAAAAGAATGTTCGCTTTAAAATCTGCGAGCTTCTCTCGTGCATGATCCAGTGCAGCATCGTCTTGGTCAAATCCAATCAATGTTCCTTTTTCTGATAATTGAGATAGTAAATATGAACTATGACCTGCTCCGCCTAGCGTGCAGTCCACATATGTACCGTCTTCTTTTACGTTTAAACCGTCAACTGTTTCTTTTAATAATACTGTCTCATGTTGAAACATGATGTTATGGTCCCACCTTTTTCAAATAGAAATGAATGTGTAGAAAGCTTGCTGCACAAGGGATTATTATATATCAAATCCAATCATGTTTTCAGCAATTTCAGCAAAAGAATCTTCTTGCTCTTCTGTATATTGTTCCCAGATCGACTTACTCCACAACTCAATTCGATTTGAAACGCCGATGACCACACATTCTTTTTCGAGTTTTGCATATTGGAGTAGGTTTGATGCGATGTTAATACGCCCCTGCTTGTCCAGATCGCATTCTACTGCGCCAGAGAAGAAGAACCGTGTAAACGCACGTGCATCTTTTTTCGTTAGCGGTAGTGCTTTGAGTTTCTCTTCAATTAATTTCCACTCACTCATAGGGTAGCCAAATAAACATTGATCAAGCCCTCTCGTCAGCACAAATTGTTCTCCGAGACCGTCTCTAAATTTAGCAGGGATGATCATGCGCCCTTTTGTATCAATCGTATGTTGGTATTCACCCATGAACATGATAATCAGAGCCCCACTTTCTCACCCATACTCTCCACTATCCACCACTTCTCTCCACAAAACTTATTCTACACTGTTTCTACATAAAAAAAAACCCTGAACTAGTCAGGGTTCATTAAAACTTTATTTCAAAGTTTGACAATTTGTTGCTTGTTTTGAAATGAAAATGGCAGATTTTTGAACGTTTTGAAGAATTCTGGACCATATTTGTTTAAAAAGTACATGATATTCCAAATTCTTTCCTGCGGGGCATCTAGTGGTTTTAAACTATTTTCAATTCGTTCAAAGTCCCGAAGGATATATCCTTCCTTCTCTTCCACACGCTGCGCCACCTTTTGATAAACAAATTGAAGCTGGTCTTCAATAAATTTGGCATTTTTATCTAGCAGCTGCTCGAAGTTTGGTTCAATCTCCAGTGCTTCTTGTCTCATCACGCCATGAGCATTTGCTAATTCACGTTTGGTGTGTTGAACCGCTTGAACAAAGCTGTCTGGAAGACTTTGCTGAAAGTGCGCTTCTTTCTTTTCTTTTACTCCATTTGTCAGCACTTCTTCTACCGACAGTTCTCTAACTGGCAGTTTCTTGTCGATATGCCTTTCAAGAATGGTCACATGCAGCCTCGGAAGAACAGGCGCCATCTTTAATTGAAAATGCTCAAAGATTCCTTTCAGCTCTCCCCAATAGTTAACCTCACCGTGTCCTGCCATAAAGGCAAGTGTCGGGAGAAGGGTTTCCTGCATCAAGGGACGCGTCACCACATTGTTGCTAAACCGTTCTGGGTGCTCCTCCACTTCCTGCAAAAGTTCTTCCTTCGTCCATGTAAGCCCCACTTCTGATATAGAAAACCGGCCGTTCTCTTTTTCAATCAGGAAACGTTCCTCATCATATTCGTAAAACAGATTCGCCTGATTGTCACCAGCTTCAATAATCGGCTGATATCCTGCTCGTTTCATAGCAGCCTGTGATTCATTTAAGCGAGTAGTAACCGCATCATTTGTCTCGACAATGTGCTTGAATAACGCACGCTCGAGTGGTTTAACACCTAAGTCACCTGAATTAAGTAAAAGCAGTCCATCCTCTTCAAAGAGGTCACATACAATCCATTCAAAGAAATCAGTAAACGTTTGTGATTTGCGTAAACATCGAAGAAGCTGATCAAGCAAGTCATTGGTGTATGCAGATTCTTCATACGTTGAAAACACATCACGGAGCCATGTCTCGGTTTTTTCTTGATCAAGCGGGATTCTTTTCGCAGCCGCTTTTTTGACGTTATGTAATGACAGTTTTTGTTTCACTGGCCCTTTTTCGCCAGATGTGTACACAAAATTAATTTCATCTACGTCATGATCCTCACCGGCTACCCAAAAGACCGGAATCACTGGGACGCCAAGCTCTGTTTCTTTTTCTTTTGCAAACTGAATGATGGATATGATTTTATGTATGGTATAAAGCGGTCCTGTTAATAGACCAGCCTGCTGTCCTCCGACCACCATGACACTCCGTTCATCACGGATCTTTTCAATGTTCTGGCGCATCGCTGCCGATTCAAACTTTGCGTGGTATGCGCTCATATAATCCGCTAAAGCCTCGCGCGGGAAGCTCATTTCCATGAGATCGTCGTATCTCTTTTTCCATGTGTGCTCAGAATGTATATCATAATCAAAAAAAGTCGTCATTTCTTTTTTTTCTTCTATATAATCACGTATGAATAAATTCTGACTTCGGATGGAAAGTTCAGTCAATTGCATGTTTAGAACTTCCTTTCTTCAATAAATAGTTAGTTTCCCGAAAAAAGTATAGCATGTAAATGAGCTCACTCAAAAGATTTTGTTTGCTTTTTTTCCAATACTTCCAAGCTTCGATCAAAGAAAGTGAGATGTGGCGCCGCAACGCCATGAGCTTGAGCCTTTTTTAAAAGATAACCAAGGATGGCTTTTCTTTCGGTTTGGCGGCCTTTCACTATATCTTGAAGCATCGAGGACTGATTCTCAGCGGTTTTCTCACAAATAGAAACTACATAAGGCCAGAGCCGCTCTTTTTCAGACAAGCCCAAGATGGAAACTGCTTCTTCAAATGCACATTTCATCATGTGTTCATATGAGGAGTTTGCGATTAATTCCCCGTTCCTCACATGCTGCAAAGCCGTGAGCGGATTGATACAGACATTGACAAGCAGTTTTTCCTCCAGCACCTTTATCCATTCATCCGTATAGATCATCTGAAAATGAGATGATGTCTCATTCAATGCATTTTTTATATCTGCTGCTTCTTCATGCTGATATGCCCCCCACTTGATGACACCGATACCTGTATGGTTCACTTCATGATCTGACATCTTCATAGCTCCGTGCTCTACCACACCTATGTATAATGAGTGTCCTGTTTTCCAATTCTCCAAATCTAATAAGTGAGCCATTCCGTTCTGTAAAAATAAGATACGATGAGGAGGTAATGTCGATAGTTCACGCAGCACATCTTGCAAATGATGATATTTCACTGTCACGATGAGCAAATCAAATTCTCCTGTTATTCCTGTCTGTGCATGAACAGTCGCCTGGCATGTATCTCCTTTTACTGTTCGCTCAATGCCGAATGCTCGAATCTCTTCTGCCTGTTCGTTTCTTCTTGTAAAGACTGTGACGTCATGATGCTGCGTTAAATAACTAGCACAAAGCAGACCAATCGCACCGCCACCAATGATTCCAATGTTCAACTTCCGCACATCCCTTTTTCGTTTACTTCATGATATCAACTATTTTAACAGGTTCATGTCGTGATGCAAAAAGCAGATGGCGCGCTATGATTGAATTTTTTTAATTTAAAAACTATAATAATAAGTGTAAAAACTTTTTGAGGCGGATGGGATGAAAACGCCTTCAATGACATCACTGTCGACATTATGTGTGTAAGGGGGAAGATCATATGGCACAAGTAAAACGACTTCTAATTAATTACAAAACTTTAGAGGAATTTAAACAATTTAAGGAATATGGCATACAAGAACTATCCATGCTTGAAGACCTTGAAAGCAATATGATTGAAAATGACAGCAACTCTCCATTTTACGGGATTTATTTTGGAGATAAGCTAGTGGCACGTATGAGTCTTTATCAAGTGGACGGCACAACAACTACGTATTTTAACCACAACCATGATTATTTAGAGCTGTGGAAGCTGGAAGTGCTTCCTGGATATCAGCGCAAAGGGTACGGCGAAGCACTTGTTGAATTCGCTAAATCATTCGGATTGCCAATTCGGACCAATCCGCGTGTCAAATCTGCCGGTTTTTGGGATAAAATGGGCTTTGAAGCAGTCAAATATGATATGGAGCGCGATAAGGGTGAAAATCCACTTATCTGGGAGCCCGCACATATTCAAAAAAATACAGGTGAATCCGCTTAAAGGCTGATCACAAAACGCCCCTCCTTTCTCTGTGAGGGGCGTCTCTTTATTTAGCATATTCTTTTAAGCTAATATTCTGTTTGACTCTTTCAACAATACTTATGAGTGCCCGGTAATCTTCTTCTGTCATTTTTAATTGCCGCTTTAAGTGTTCATTTTCTTCTGTAAGTGACTTCAATTGATACTGTGCATCTGCCAGTTCTTCGCGTAAATGAGCGGGTCCATCAGGTTCTTTTTCAAGCTGCTCTAAAAACTGAATCACTTCTCGAAGGGTCAATTCAGCCTGGTTTGAAGAAGGGTTTTCTTCTATGGTTAACGCATGCTGTGGTAAACCAGAGGAATGAATACCTATTTTTTTACGCAATTCTTTCCGCTGTTTTTTTGCCAGCTCTATGCCTGCCTGATATTGTTTTCTAACGTATGAGTTCCACCTGAAACCACATGCTGCCGCTGTTCTTGACAATGCTTTCCCGACTTCCTCAAATGCGGAAAGCTGCGTTCCTCCATCTCGAATGTGCCTTAAAACGACTTCTGCTAAGAGTAAATCTTCATCCTGTGTCCATGCGTCCTGCCTTGTAATCGTCAATTGATCATCCCCCCTGAATCTGAATACCACATCATATGCGCCTACTAGAGTAGATAGACTATTTGCAGGGGAGAAACCTAAAAAATAGACAAATAAAAAAACGTAAGGGAAGGTTCCCTCACGTTTTTTTATTAAGCATTAGTTGCTTTTTACGTCTTTGCCTTTGTATGTTCCGCAAGATTTGCAGACACGATGAGAAATTTTCATTTCACCGCATTCTGGGCAAGCTACCATACCAGGTACTTGTAGTTTGAAATGCGTACGACGCAATCTTTTTTTCATTTTAGAAGTTCTTCTAAAAGGTACAGCCATTATTCCCACCTCCTTAAAGAGTTAAGATTCATTATTTTCTTCTAAGAGCTTCTTCAAGCCTTCCAGACGCGGATCAATTCGGTTTTGATGTGCATCTTCCGAAATGACTGCCCAGTCATTCCCTTCTTGTGGTGCAGCACCTTTTACGTCAGTTTGGTCGCAAAAGATTTGCATCGGCACTTCAAGAAGAATTTCTTCCTTGACTAAAGGCGTTAAGTCGATGATGTCGTCTTCTACAATAGAAACGTCTTCATCTTCTATGTCGTCTGTCTTATGAAGTACAAATAGTTCTTTCGTTGAAATCGCAAATGGATAATTTACATCAACAAGCGTTCTTGAACAAGGCAATGTCATTTCACCTGTGATGGTTAAATCAAATGCGACTTGCTTTGATTCGATCACTCCAGTCCCTTTCACCTCTACCGGTGAAATGCGACGTATATCTGAATGAAGGCTAGTAAGTTCATTTAAGTCAACCGTCTCATGAAAATCGAAGCTGTTTTTAGCTTTTTGATGTAACTGATAAACTGTCCATTTCAATTGTATCACCTCTAAGAGCAACAAACATGATTATAGCTTTCATCATGTTATTTGTCAATATTTTTTCTTTACAGTCCTTTGTGATGTCAGAGCGTTGTTTGACATCAGTTCTCGGAATGCCTACACTGAAAAAAATGGGCTTCATTTTTCCCTTATGCTACTGTAGCATAGACCATTTAACCATAGCAAGAAAGGCGGAACATCTATTGAAAGCAACAGGAGTCGTTGTCGAGTATAATCCATTTCATTATGGACATGCCTATCATGTTCGTCAGGCGAAAACACATACCTCCTCAGATGTTGCCATTGCCGTTATGAGCGGTCCCTTCCTCCAGCGCGGTGAGCCTGCCATCGTCTCAAAATGGGCGCGGACAAAAATGGCACTGCAAAACGGTGTAGACATTGTGTGTGAGCTTCCATACATATACGCAGTGCAAAAGGCAGAAACCTTTGCAAACGGTGCTGTGGCGATTCTAGATGCTTTAAAATGCCGCTCCCTTTTTTTCGGCAGCGAGGATGGTGACATCAAAGCATTTGAGCGAACAGCTCGTGCTTGGCATGAGAAAAAAGAAGAAATTGACTTTTTCACAAAAGAAAAGGTGAAAGAAGGCCTTAGTTATCCAGCTGCTGCTGCTGCTGCGTTTCAAGAGGTGATTGATCCTAAGCACTTACTGGATCTGTCTCGGCCCAATAACATTTTAGGTTTCCATTATGTCAAAGCCATCATGGAGCGATCCCCTCACATGCAGCCCTTTACCTCTCAAAGGATTTCATCTGGTTATCATGATGAAGAACTACCTGAAAATCAGAAAATCGCAAGTGCAACAAGTATACGAAAAGCCTTAAAAGATCATGGTGCATTTGAAACAGTCGCCCCTTATCTCCCAGATGCTACGCTCAAGCAATTACATGACTATCTTTCTTCATATGGTCTTCTACATACACAAGAAGCCTACTTTAGCTTCTTAAAACACGTCTTTCACACAATGGATACGGCAGAACTAGAAAGCATCTATGAAATTGAAGAAGGCATCGAACACCGCATGCAAAAGGCGATTACACATGCGTCCTCCTACGAGGAATATCTATCACTTGTGAAAACAAAACGCTATACGTGGACAAGGCTACAGCGGATGAATACACATCTCTTAATGAGGGTGAAAAAGAATGCCATGCATGAGCTGCTGAAAGAGAAAAAAGCACCTTATATTCGGTTACTTGGTATGTCAAAGAAAGGGCAGCAATACTTATCTCTTGTGAAAAAAGAATTGGACGTGCCGCTCGTCAGTAAACTGTCTGCCTTTTCACATCCCGCTCTTGATCTTGATATACGCGCATCCCGCGTTTTCAGCCTGCCCGTTAGTGAACCAATGCAAACGAACTTAACGGAAGCGGAATTTAAAACCTCACCGATCCGATATGATGAAGAGATTGGTCTCTTCCAGTCTTAACAAAAAGAGCAGCCTTTACGAAGGCTGCTCCATATCGTTGACAGAGGGCTAAAATAATCTTTATTTTAGCCCTTTGTCTTCTTTTCAGCATGATAGAAAACCTTTGAAGTCTAGGAAGGACGAGTACCGGAGCGGAGCGAATTTGACATTCGTGAGCACCGGCACGCAGTCCTGACAAAGAATGCAAGGGTTTGTCTACATGCTGAGAGCAGCCTTTATGAAGGCTGCTCTTTTTTGATTAAGATGCTTTCTCTTTTAATTTGTTTAAATAGTTCAGCGCATCTTGCATTGTATCTACAGGCACAATTTTCATATCACTTTTAATATCTTTTGCTGTTTTGACAGCATTTCGGTAGTCTGAGTTTGGATCACCTTTATCGTTCGGTGCAAAGAATATATCTTTTCCGGCTTTATCTGCCGCCACGACCTTTTGATCGATTCCGCCAATTGGACCGACCGTTCCATCGGCATCAATCGTTCCCGTTCCTGCAATCGCGTAGCCATGTGTTTCGTCTTCTTTTGTCAGCTGGTTATAAATTTCAAGTGACATCATAAGACCCGCTGACGGTCCGCCGATATTTTCAATATCCACCTTAATGGACGGTGAGACTTTCACATTTCGGTCTGTAAATAATGATACGCCAATTCCAACTCGATTCGGCTCTTCTTTAAATGGTTTTAACGTCACTTTCTCCGTAATGTCTTTGCCATTTCGTTCAAGGATAAAACGGACAGGTGTACCTGCTTTTTTGCTGCTGATATACGAAACCATTTTATCAGCAGAATCATAGGTCTTGCCATCAACGCTTTTGATTCGGTCGCCCACTTCAATCTTTCCGTAAGCAGGCATTCCTTTCATCACGTAGCTTGCATATACGCCGTTAAACGTATAATCTACTTTTTTTCCTGCTTTTGTATATGCTGCAATCATGGCATTTTCTTGAGAGCTTTTCATCAGCTGAAGCTGCCTTTTCATATAATCTTGATCCGACTCCCCGTCCGCTTTCATATTTTCTTCTGGGACGATTTCGTCATATTTATTCATTTTCGCAAGCAAATACGTATACGGATTGGCTGGACCTACTTTAATTGTCATAAGAGAGAAGCTTCCCTTCTCGTCATATCCGCCGTCTACTTGAATGTGGGGAGCAATCTCGGTTGCATCACCCGGCTTTGTCACGTAATATGGCAGTTTGACAAAGGTTAAGCCACATAATACAAGGATAACGACAAAAAAGCTGAGCCAGCGAATATTCAATTTTTTCATTCGATTAACACTCCCATTTATCAATGACATCTTTCAGTTTACCTGTTAGTTGATCTGCGGCGAGCTCACCTGCTTCAATCATCTCCTGCACCTGCGTGAACGCACTCGAGCTAAATGTTTCAAGCCTCGGCCGAATCATGACATCAGCGTGAATGGTTTGATGACGGACCAATTCATTTTGAAGGATGTCCAAACTTTGCATAATGACATCCGATAATCTCGTCGCCTTTTCTGTTTTTTTCACCCTTGATACATCAGAGGCGATAATGAGGTCTGCACCCATATCTTTTAAAACAGACACAGGAATGCGGTCCACAACCGCTCCATCCACTAGCTGTCTGCCGCCCATTTCATGAGGAACAAACACGCCCGGAATGCTGATGCTTGCTCTGACTGCTTGTGAGACAGACCCTTTTTTAAACACGACCTTCTCCCCTGTCTCGAGGTCACAGGCAACCACCGCAAGGGGCATCCTTAATTCTTCGAATTTTTTCCCATATGTAAACGTGTGAATCAGCTGCAAAATTCGATTTCCTTTTAAAAGACCGATTTTTGGCAGTGTATAGTCAGCATAATACTTTCTTCTGAAGACAAGTGCAAGTTTTTTCATTTTTTCTACGTCTTGTCCTGCCGCATAAAAGCTCCCAACAAGTGCGCCAATACTGCTGCCAGCGATCAAATCTACCTGAATACCTTGTTTCTCAAGACTAGATAAAACTCCGATATGTGCCATTCCCCTCGCACCCCCAGAGCCTAACGCAAGCCCGATGACTGGTCGCTTCATGAAAATCCACCCTCCTCTTTTCTATGCATATATACGAATCTATTGGTCTAAACATGCCCCTTCTGCTCGTATAGTAATAGAAGACAGGCTCGGCTAGTTTCTTTCTTTTTTGATCACGAGCTCGCCAATAGATCATAACGGCAAGGGGCGAAATCTCCATGAAAAAATGGAACACTCTGTTCATCGCTGCTTTTTTTATCTTTTTAACAGCCACTGTGATTACACATCCACAAGCCTCTTTGCAAGCATCTAAAAATGGACTTGCAATGTGGTGGGAGGTTGTATTTCCATCATTGCTTCCTTTTTTTATTTTGTCCGAGCTATTAATTAGTTTCGGGATTGTCAGATTTGTCGGGGTATTATTAGAGCCATTTATGCGTCCCATCTTTCGAGTGCCTGGTGTAGGCGGGTTTGTCCTAGCGATGGGAATGGCATCAGGCTTTCCTTCTGGTGCGAAATTGACCACAAGACTCAGACAGGAAGGACAACTGACACAAATCGAAGCAGAGCGCCTCGTTTCTTTTACAAATTCATCGAACCCATTGTTTATTTTTGGTGCGGTGGCTGTTGGTTTTTTTCATCATCCAGCTTTAGGAATTGTTTTGGCCTGCGCACATTATTT
This sequence comes from Bacillus sp. MM09(2025), assembly GCF_050496725.1. Classification (NCBI taxonomy): domain Bacteria; kingdom Bacillati; phylum Bacillota; class Bacilli; order Caryophanales; family Bacillaceae; genus Bacillus; species Bacillus sp. MM09(2025). The sequence goes on along the minus strand of NZ_JBNWEN010000001.1, from coordinate 241,900 downwards.
AGGGAATCTCGCTGTTGGTGTGACGATGCGGGGATATAAAGCGCGGCAAGATGCACATCTGAGAAGCGGTAAGCGATTTTTATTCCCACCGTTTCAAGAGGCATTCAGTGCTCTTCATACAGCAAGACTCGCAGAGAAAAGACCGCTCGGCCAAATTTTAAGTGATGCGGTCATGTCATCAGTCCAAACACTCTTTATGATTGGCGGCTTTATTATCTTATTTTCTGTTTTCAGCAAAATGTTATCAGTTGTTCATGTGACGGACCTCTTATCCATAGGGATCGGATATATGCTGCAAACGATGCATCTTCCGCCAGAATTAGATCTTGCGATGATTGCCGGTTTATTTGAAATCACGTTAGGAAGTCAGCTAACAGGGTCACAGGAAGTCACCCTTCTTGCTAAAACAATTGTCGTCAGCTTTATATTAGGATTCAGCGGGTTTTCTGTTCAAGCTCAGGTCGCCGGCATTCTGGCGGCAACAGATATACGCTTTAAACCGTTCTTCTTCGCTCGTTTGCTCCACGGGATTTATGCAGCTATTTTTGCCTTTTTATTGTTCAAGCCTCTTTATGTCTCTCGATCTGACATGGCTCTTCCAGCAGGTGCCTTTGAAGCAAGCCAGCAGGTCGTCATGTACAGCAGTGTGCTCTGGAATCAGCTTGTGACAGCCGGCCCTTTGATCACGCTATGCAGCTTGATCTTGTACACGGCGCTATACTATCAGAAATTAAAAAAAGGATGAGTGCACGGTGCACTCATCCTTTAAATTTTTCTATCAGCGCTTCTTCTACCTCTTTTGGCACAAGGTCTTTGACTGAACCATCATATTTCGCTACTTCTTTGACAATGCTTGAGCTTAAGAAGGAATATTGATTGTTGGTCATCATGAAAAATGTTTCAATGTCATCGTTTAACACTTTATTCATTGATGTGCCTTGCATTTCATATTCAAAGTCTGTCACAGCTCTTAATCCGCGTAAAATGACTTTGGCTTCTTTTTGTTTCGCATAATCAACAAGCAGACCGTGAAAGGATTCAACTTTGATATTTGGCAGATCCTTCGTCGCTTGGCGAATAAGCTCACACCGTTCTTCAACGGTAAATAACGGTTTCTTGGATGAGTTATTTAGTACACATACATACACTTCATCAAAGATCTTTGCACCTCTTTTGATGATATCCAAATGGCCCAATGTGACTGGATCGAAGCTACCCGGACAAACGGCTATGTTCCCCATGCTTTAATTTCCCCGCTTTCTAAAGATCGTAATACCAGTCAACCCGTACAGTTCCTGTCTTGATATGTAAAGCTGTCCAGTTTCCTCTGGCAGTGTGACGTCCTTATCATGCTCACATACGATCACTCCGTCATCTGTTAATAAGGCATGCTCGTCAATCATGTCAAGAAGTGCTTTCAGCTGTTGATCTTTATAAGGCGGATCAAGAAAGATCGCTTGAAAGGATTCCTCTCGTTTCACAACGGCAGCGAGTGCACGCTTTGCCTCATTTCGAAACACTTCACTTTGATCAATCAGCTCCAATTGATTAAGGTTTCCTTTTATCGTTTGAATCGCCTTCATATCTCGATCAACGAATATGCAGTGATCGAATCCTCTAGAAAGCGCTTCAATCCCTAAACCACCGCTTCCCGCAAATAAATCAAGCGCCCATCCGCCATCAAAATACGGGCCGATCATATTAAATATCGATTCTTTTACTTTATCTGTCGTCGGTCTTGTTGATTGACCTGGTACCGCTTTAAGTGTGCGGCCTTTTCTCGTTCCAGAGATGACTCTCATTTTTCCACCACTTTTTCTGCTTGCTTCTATTGGTTATTGTGTAAGACAAAAAATCCAACATTATCTTACCACAACACTCCGCAAGGGACAATGCGCGGACTTTCATTCATTTTCTATGTATAGATCAAGAAAATCGGGGTCATACTACTTATAACAGCATCTGATGTGGTGCTGTTGCCAACCGCGGAGAAGACTTACGTTTCCCCATAAGTTCTTCCTCCGGTTTCTCCTCTCCCTTTGCCTTCTCCTTAATGAATCATTAAGAATAGAAGGACCCCGCGGGTGATGCCGCGGGGGTTTTTTTGTGTCTTTAAAAGCCCACTTTATAATCATACTCTTTTGCTTTGTCCAATTTGGATTCGTACTCTAATTTAATAAAAGGTTTATATGAAGGTTCAACACGCTTCACAAATGGCAATGAGCTGAGCTTAGCCATATGGCGCTCGAGATCATTCATATCACAATAGATCACTGCATATTTCATTTTCCTTGAAATATAGTGAACATTTCCAAATTTTCTTAGCGCCTTTGACTGCTTTAACGAATGCAGCCAAACGACCATCCCTTGACGTTTGGTTTCCATCTTTTCACCTGCCGCTTTTTCAATTCTTTTCAGTTATTATGTAAAAGACGAGACATTCAAGTCTCGTCAAGATACTTTACAGCCACAGCTGCCACCAGATCCACAGCCACCGCCGCATGATGATAGACCATCAAAATATGGGTTCCCTGTTGGAACTTTGATATATGCTGATACAGCTTGACCGATTTCAATACTAATCTCATCTAAGATGGATTGAATCGCTGTTTCTGCTTTTTTGAAATCAACCACTGTATCGTGAAGATCTAACTTTCTTTTGACCTCACGCATTTCCTTTGAGATCGTTCTATAGTCCGGATGGTATTTGCCGAACCGCTGCACATCCTCATATTGCTCTTTTACTTTTGTAAAATGGGCAATAATTTGTTGGGCTTCTTCGTCTTGCTGGAGACGCTTAAAGCAGTTGCGGTAATGTTCAGCCTCCTCCGACTGAAGAATCATGGCAGCCAATTGATTTGCTTCCTCTTGGAGCTCCACAGATTCGATTGTCGCATACATAAATGTTGCACCTCCAATTCATAGTTTACCACGAAACCTATGGATCAGAAAATGCTTTTACGTCACAAATACATCCCATGTCTCTCTTTTCTGCCTATATTCTGGATGACGAGAATTGAGCACAACGGTGATTTTATGTTTTCCTTTTGAAAGATGCTTGACCACAAATGCAGCAGTATACTCATTGCCTGCACGTTTTCCGTCTACATACACTGTAAAATATCCCGCCTTCTCATCTTTTTTTAGTCGCGTAGACTCAAGATGAAAATCTTGAAGTGTACTTTCTATATAGACTGAAGACCCCTGCACTTTGTATTTAAAAAAGCCTTGCTGCTTCATTTCACTTTCGGCTTGCTGCATCACTGGTACAGCTGGATCTTGCTTCGTGATTTGCTTCTCTTCATGTTGACTTTGACACCCGGTGACAAGAAAAAGCAATGCGCATATTGACAGCATCCATTTCATCATCTGATTCTCCTTTCATCTACTTTTATAGGATGCTCAGGAAATAGACATCTTAATCAACTCAAAAAAGCCTCACCCGGCTCCATTTTGATTGCGCATTGCTTGGAACATTTGAATCATCATTTCAGCCATTTGGACACTGTTACTCAACTGACTCACACGATGAGGAATGGTTTTTTCGTAAAAATTCATTTTATCTAATTCAAAGGACGATAGCTTATCAGGATGTCGAGTCAGTTGTCTGTACCAGAGAGGACGCTGTCTGATGAATTTGATTCGTTCCTCTTCGGCCATGACAAACTCCTGTACTTCTTTCCGCACCAAAAGCATCCCCTTTCAATTAATCTTTCCTGAAGGAGAATGGGTGCTGACTGCCTCCAGATGAACCTTTCTTCGAGCCATTTGATGAAAATTGTCCGAGTAAGCTTTGTAAAGAGGAAATAGACTGGCTCATTTTGTTGATTTGTTCATTCATTTGATCAGCGTCCATTTTTTTCACTGCAGAAACCATTTTAGACATAAAATCTGCTTTTCCAGATTCACTTGGCTTTGAGGCTTTTTCTTCTTTCACGTCCTCAGATTGCGTTTGCCGGTAAGGAGACCACATCTCATCTTCCTCACCAAACATGACCCAATTTTCGTATACACTTTGCCAGCTTTTTTCTTGCGTTTGCACTTCTTGAATTAACTTCGGATGGCGTCTGACGAATTGTTTAAATTCATCAATGGATGTTTGTTTTTGCTTGTTTGTCATATCCTCACCCCCCATACAAATGCCTACTATACTATATACACCAGCAGTTATTTTGGTGAGCCCCTTTTTGAAGCAAAAAAAACAGCTGCGATGATGCAGCTGTTTTCGTTTAAGATGTTTTTTTGATGAAGTTTTGGGTGTAGTATTTTTCTTTCACACCGACGCCAAGGTGTGAGTAATCTTTATTTAATAACGCCTTTCTATGACCTTCACTATTGAGCCAGCCTTCTACCGCTGCAGGTCCATCTACATAATTATAGGCAATGTTTTCACCTGCGAGTTGAAATGCCACCTCGCCTCTTTCTAATCGGTCTTTCAGCGTACCGTATTTTTTAGATTCATGGGAGAAATAATGATTCTCTTTCATGTCCTCACTATGCATGAATGCCACTTCAGAGGTTTCATCATCCCACTTTAAGGTCGGCAGTTTGTACTTATGACGAATAATATTGGTCATATCAAAAATTTGTTTTTGACTGGAAGCTTCGATCTCTTTCCATTTTTCACCCGATATTGCCTCTGGTTCTATCAATTGACCACGATAGACGACTTCGTATGGCTTTTGTTTCACAAATGTATCTGCGTTAAACGCCCTGATACTTGAAAGGGTGCTTTCAAACTTATCCATGTAAAGCTGAACATATACATCATCGTCCACTTTCACGGTGGGTCTTGTATTCATATCATCTTCTGAGAATTCAAAGCGGTATGAATTTTGTTCATCCTCTACATGAATGTAAGGTGCAATTTGTGTTTTTTTAAATACCTCACTTGTGGCTTGACCGATTTTAAACGGTTCAACATTGAGCCCGTCTCCTGTTGCAAACAATGTCACCACTTTACTATCCTTTACCCCTACTTGAATATAGTGCTTCTTCGATTGATTGTATATCCACCAGTCATAATCATATGCGGAAGGATCAATGCGATCTGGTTCTCCCAGCTGTTTAAGCACTTCGTTTGAAGATTTTCCCATAAAGGACATGAGCCCCTTTTTCGGGATGTTGATCGGCTTATCGCTAGATGTTTCTTCATTAGACACCTTCGGTTCATTGCTGTTTTCTTTTTCTGGTGAAGATCCATATTGAATAAACAGAACGTACGTTCCAGATATAATCAGGAGGATGAGGAGTGTTTTGAGCACAGTTTTCAAATAAACACCTCCGTTAAATTGGCAAGGTACAAAAAAAGTACCTTCTACTGTCATTTAAACAAAACTCGCTTCATTTATCAACGACAATAAAGCCTATTTAACACGAATTTAAAATATGCCCCTCTTAATGAAGAAATCCTTGCCCATGATCTTGATCCTGTTGAGAGATTTCTGTCAGTGCATCTCCTGCGCGATCATTCGATAAATCTTCGACGGATAAATCTCCAAGAGCGACAATCCCAGTTAATGCACCGTTTTTCACAACAGGAATGCGGCGGAGCTGGTGCTCTGACATCAGCCGGACAATTTCTTCAAGCGTTGCATCTTCTTCTGCTGTCAGTACTTCCTTCGTCATCAGCGAGCCTACTTCCTGTGAGTTTGGCTTTTTTTCTGCAATACCTCTGAGTACAAGGTCACGGTCTGTCACGATACCAACGAGCTGATCTCCGTTCACCACCGGAATGGCCCCAATGTCTGCGTCTCTCATTTTGACTGCCGCTTCATACGTATTGTCATCTTGCTGACATGTCACTACTTTTTTTGTCATAATATCTTTGATTTTTTTCGTTTTCACGTTGATTCCTCCATCTGTTATTTTCTTTATTACTGTAACCAGGTTATAAAAGAACATACCTTTCACAGTTGAAAGTTTAACGCTTTCATACTATGATTGTCAGTAAAGGGAATTTTTATAAGGAGGGGTTTTGGGTGAAGTTTGAAGGTACGGGGATTGAAAAGGTAGCAGCTGACTTAAATAAATTAGATTTCATCATGGAAAGTGAAGGATTTGTACGAGCCGATCAATGGGATTATGAGCGTGTGACGTACGACAGAAAGTATAACATGGTAGAGGGAACCTTTTATTTACGGATTTCCGGCTACGCCACCGAAGGAGATGTTGGTTCAAAAAGAGCACACATACAGCTTCTCACACCTTTACTCGGAAAACATTATTATCCGCACGGTGTTGAATATGGCGAAGGCGAAGATTTCCCTAAGTCTCTCATTCAATCAAGCAAAAAAACGCTTGAACAGCTGAGAGAAAAACTAGAAGCAATGACAGCAGAAGCATAAACGAAAGCACAGCCATATGGCTGTGCTTTTTTCATTCATATTTCGGAATCAGCGCATCTGGTACGGCATCTTTCGCTCTTTCTTTTCTTGCCCAGTCAAAGAAGACAACAGCAAGGATTGAGCCGTACACAATCTCCTGAATAATTTTCATCAAAATCGCGCCTAGCTGCTGGTCTTCTAGCAGCGGCAAGGTATGGAACATTTCAGGACCTGTGAGCGCAAGACCTGCCAGCGTATCACTTGGTACGCAGAGATGCAGCGCCTGTATCCAAGCACCAGCATCAGAATAGGTTGCATAGATCGGTGTCTCACTAAACATAATGAGTGCACATGCAGGAGTCATTAATATCCCGTCTGCCATAATATAACCAAGCTTTAAAATGCCTGTAATCTGAGGCTGACTTTGGACTTTATGAACGAGCGGCCACCACATGAAAAAGGCAGCAATAAAAATGACCACTGTCATCAGCGCATGATAAAACGGATCTGTTTTCACAAAATCAAACACAAGCGGGATATGGTACATCGAAAACAAACCGTTAAACCCGAGCAATGCAATTAAAGGCTTGGTAAACAAACGAAACATCTGCTGAATGCCTGGTGTTTGGATGATCCGCTCCCAAATGGCCGCAGGTAATCCTGTAATAAGGAGAGGCGGAATGACTAAATAGAGCACCGCCATTTGCGCCATATGTGCACTAAACATAATATGCCCCATTAAATCAATTGGGCTTCCTTTTACGGCGTATAACAGAACAAGCCCCGTCAGAAACAACGTTTTCTCTTTTACCGTCGCACGATGCTTCCCCTTTGTCACAAGAAGCAGATAAAGAGCAGCTGCTATGACAATACTAGTCAAATAGTAAGGGCTCCATAATGCCCGAAATCCGAATATCTCTAAGTTCTCCATTGCTGCGCCTCCTTCAAGGGCAAAGCGGGCCTACCACCATATAATGGTCAAAAAGGCTAATACGGTAATAAACGCGACAAACACACCTGAGTAAAGAAACAATGCGGGTGTTTCATGCCCTTTTTGGTTCATGTGCATAAAATAATAAAGCTGAAAAGCCACCTGAATAACGGCAAGCAGTAAAATAAATGGTACTGCGAACCAGTTTCCAACATCTTCGGAAGCGATTGTTAAAAAGGCAACAAAGGTTAATCCAATCATCAAGCCGAAAGAAATGAGCTGATGCTTCATTTCTTCGGCATTTTTCTTTTTACGGTATACAAGATCGACTTTAGACTGATTTGTGTTTTTATTTCCCATTCTTATCCCACCATTCCCATTAAATATACAACGGTAAAGATGAAGACCCACACAACATCAATGAAGTGCCAATACAGACTTGCCACATAATATTTTGGCGCATTGTATAAATCGAGTCCGCGTCTCATATTTCGAATCATAAGAGCGGTAATCCAGCAAAGTCCGAAGGCGACGTGAGCCCCGTGAGTTCCTACAAGAGTATAGAAGGAGGAACCAAGAGCTGAGCTGGTAATGGTAAAATCATACGCATGCACATAATGATAGAACTCATAAATCTCAACCCCTAGAAATGAAGCACCTAATAGCACAGTCACACCAAGCCAAAGCTGCATCTTTTTAAAGGCAAAGTTTTTCATATGATACATTGCATACACACTCGTTAAACTGCTCGTCAGTAGAAGCATCGTGGCAATAAAGACAAGTGTGAGATCAAACATATCAGTTGTTTTTGCTCCGCCTGCATTAGAGTTTTTCAGCGCCAAATATGTGGCAAAGAGCGATGCAAACAGAACAGTTTCTCCCCCAAGAAACAACCAGAACCCGACGAACTTATTCTTTCCTTCTAAAGTGGCTTTCTCAGGAGAAGCCGGAAAAGTTTCTGCTGTCATTTTTTGTGGTTCCATTATGCTTTCACCCCTTTATCATCGTCATCGGTCAGATCTTCTTTGTGAATATGGTACCCATGATCGTCTTTAAGAGAGCGAACCAGCATGGTTGCAAATGTAATGCCCAGACCAATGAGAATCACTGGAAGTCCCCAGCTGTGCTCTTGACGATACATGAAGCCAAACGCTGACACAAATAGACCGAATGAGATAATGACAGGTAAGATGGAATTATTCGGCATGTGAATATCATCGAGCGGTTCAGATGCTGTCATTCCTTTTTTACCATCCATTTTTTCAATCCATAATGGATCTAGTCCTCTGACAAGTGGCAACTGTTTAAAGTTATATTCTGGCGGAGGTGAAGACACTGCCCATTCAAGCGTTCTTCCGTCTCCCCAAGGATCGCCCGATACACGCTCCCCTTTCGCTGTCGTCCAGATGACGTTAATCAGCAGGATGACAACAGCTACAAACATAAACAGCGCCCCAATCGTACTGACCAAGTTCCCAAGGTCTAACCCCTGACCTGGCAGGAATGTAAAGACTCGGCGCGGCATGCCCCAAAGACCGAGGAAATGCTGAATAAAGAAGGTTAAATGGAAACCGATGAAAAATAGCACAAAGCTAATTTTCCCAAGCTTCTCATTTAGTATTTTTCCAAACATCTTCGGCCACCAGTAATGCACACCAGCTAAAATACCGAATACCACCCCGCCGATAATGACGTAGTGGAAATGCGCCACAACAAAGTACGTATCATGGAACTGATAATCTGCTGCAGCTGCTGCAAGCATGACGCCGGTTACCCCGCCAAGTAAAAATGACGGTATAAAGGCAACGGAATACAACATCGGCGTTGTAAACTTCACATTACCGCCCCATATGGTGAGCAGCCAGTTAAATACTTTAATTCCTGTCGGCACCGCAATCGCCATTGTGGCTACAGCAAAGATTGCATTGGCAATCGGACCAAGTCCTGTTGTGAACATGTGATGCGCCCACACCATGAATCCAAGGAAACCAATCAATACAGTCGCAAACACCATCGACGAATAGCCAAACAGCCTTTTTCTTGCAAACACTGGAATGATTTCAGAAAATATTCCGAATGCTGGCAGGATTAAGATATAAACTTCTGGGTGTCCGAAAATCCAGAACAAATGCTCCCAGATGATTGTATTACCGCCGAGCTCTGGATTGAAAAAGCTCGTATCAAACATTCTATCAAGCATCAGCATTGCAAGCCCTGCTGTAAGCGGCGGGAATGCGAATAAAATCAGTGCTGAAGCGACAAATGTCGTCCAAGTAAAGAGCGGCATTCTCATATACGTCATACCAGGCGTTCTCATATTAATAATCGTTGCAAGAAAGTTGATTCCGGCAATTAGCGTACCAATACCCGCTATCTGCAACCCTAAAATATAGAAATCCATGCCGTGTCCTTCTGAATTCAGCGTGAGTGAAGCGTATGCAGTCCAACCTGCATCAGGTGCCCCGCCCATAAACCATCCAAGGTTTAAGAAAATTCCTCCGAAAAAGAACAGCCAAAAACCAAGTGAATTCACAAACGGAAATGCTACGTCACGTGCACCAATTTGAATAGGTACAACCGCATTCATTAATGCAAATAAAAGCGGCATCGCTGCAAGGAAAATCATCGTTGTTCCGTGCATCGTCATGACTTCATTGTAAAACCCTGCACTTACAAAATCATTTTCAGGGATGGCTAGCTGAATACGGATTATCATCGCTTCCAGGCCGCCAATTAAAAAGAAAAATCCCCCTGCCACTAAATATAGTACGGCAATTTTTTTGTGGTCAACCGTCGTCAAGTAATCCCATAAGACAGCGCCAAACCCCCGCTTTTTAGCTATTGTACTCACCATGAAATCCCCCTCTTATCTCCCATTTGCCCCTTTTCATATAGATGTCTATTTTAACTTTACACAGACTGTGTCTGACAGATGGCTACTTCTTGGTTGTAGAGACATATTCGGGAGCTCTTAACAAAAACTTCACATCGATTACATACCCTCTTGCCCATTTGCATTCGAATTTACTGGATTTTAAGTTCTTTTAAATACTCATAAAGTGCATCTGCTTCTGAGTCATTTAATTTAGGGTACGTCCCTGTCATTTTATTTCCTGGTTTAAAGCTCTCTGGATCTTTCAGCCATGCTTTCACGTTTTCTTTGTTCATGTCTTTAATTCCAGCTACTTTTGTTCGCTCTCCGAAGGTTGCAAGGTTTGGTGCTGTCCTTGCCGCTTCCGGCCGTTCGTCCCCAGGCTCTACTGCGTGACAGCTCAAGCAGTTTTTCTCTTTAAATAATTTTTCACCTTCAAGGGCGAGATCTTTTGTGGATGTAGGCTTCTTGTAATCAGCCATTTTTTTCGTCCATCCTAAAAACTCATCTTGAGAAAGCGTTTTAACTTTAAAGTCCATTAAAGCATGTGAAGGACCGCAAAGCTCCGCACATTTCCCGTAGAAATATTCCCCTGCATCTTTCGTTCGTTTTGAATCAAAGGTTAAATAAAACTTGTTTTCGTTGTCTGTGTTTGTATCAATTTTACCGCCAGCCGATGGAACCCAGAAAGAGTGTTTCACATCAGATGCTTTCAATTTAAAGTAGACCTTTTGATCTGTTGGTACAATCAATTCCTGACTTGTGACAATCCCATAATCAGGGTATTCGAATTCCCACCAATATAAACTGGCTCTTACATTGACAACAAGTGTCTTTTCAGGATCTCGTTTTTTCTTATCCATAGCGCTTGTATCCCCAAGCTCAAGCGTGTATGCCACAACAGGCACAACGAGAATAATGAGGAGAAGAATCGGAATCGCTGTCCACGTAATTTCTAGATTACGGTTTCCTTCCACCTGCTTTGGAATCGTATCTTCTCCCACTTTAGAACGTTTGAATTTAATGATGACGTAAAAGAAAATGATCGATACAACAATGACGACAAGAACCATAATGAGTGTACTCAGTACCGTTAGGAAGAATTGTTTATCTGCTACTTCCCCAACTGGTTTGAGTGTTGATAAGTATGGTTCACCACAGCCCGCCAAAACGAGCGTCAGTAAGAGAAACAGTGAATAAACACGCCATTTTCTTATCATAATTTGTCCCAACCCCTTTTGCTTGATCTCCTTTGCCTTTCGCTTTTTACCTCTTATTTATAAAATCACTTTTCACCCATCCATAACCCCCGCCTCTTATAAAAGCACTTACATTTCCTCTTTTCATAAAAAAATGATGTTTTTACTCAAAATACCATCTATGTATAAACAGAAAGCCGCCTAAATAGAACTGAATATCAGGCGGCTTTCATAGTTGTTAGAAAATGTTGTGTTATAAGATATAGCCTTGTTTTGATGTGATCAAAGTGTATTTTACTCTAGAATAGTGTAATAATAATCATCGCAACGAAAAAGATGGTTAAGTAATTTAATGAATAAACGAACATGAGCGTTGACCACTTCATGACGTCTTTCATTTTAAAGCCCATAAGGCCAATGACAAGCCATCCAATATTCAGCAATGTGCCAAGTGCGACAATCGGCCATCCTAATCCACCTAAGAAAAATGGAAGCGGGAGAAGACATGCTGTCCAAATGATGATTTGGCGTTTCGTGACTTCAAAGCCATAAACGACTGGCAACATTGGAATACCTGCCTTACGGTAATCTTCCGTTTTCTTAATCGCAAGTGACAGGAAGTGCGGGATCTGCCAAATGAACATAATCATAAACAAAACCCAAGCCGTTGTGTCGATTGTACCTGTGACAGCTGTCCAGCCGATTAATGGCGGCACTGCACCAGACACACTTCCAATAACGGTATTGATGGTGTAATGACGTTTAGACCACATGGTGTAAAGAACCGCATAAGTAAAGACTCCAATAAATCCAATCACTGCTGATGTTATGGTTGTCATCAGAAGCATGATGAGTCCAAGTACAACAAGCAAAATACCAAATGCATACGCTTGCCCCGGCTGAATCTTACCTGTAACCGTCGGTCTTGTTTTTGTTCTTTCCATTAATATATCAATATCACGGTCAAACGCATTATTAATGGCGCATGAACCGGCAATAATAAGAGAAGAACCAATCATTGTTAACAGCACAATATCTAGATTCCCAAGGAAACTCATCCCTGTAAAATAAAAAGCAAGCCACATTCCAGTAAATGTCGTAATGAAATTGGAATTGACGATGCCCATTTTAATCAGAGCAAGAAAATCTTTCCAAGCTGTTGTTTCTTCTATTTGTCCATGAATAGCTGCTTCTGCGGCTGTTTTGGAATTTGCCAATGTGTATAACCTCCCTTGCCCAAACCTTCAAACGAACTATGAAACGTAAATTCGTTACAACTCTATCATACAAGATAAACAGCTGTAAAAAAACATCCTATTAAATAATAAACGACAATCTCGAAGTTATTTGTGAACTTTTCGTGAATTTATTAGGATTTATCTGTGTTTCAGAAGGCGGTGCAAAATGAAATATTCTCTCCTCTATTTCTATCAGACTGTGAAAGAAAGATCAAGCACTCTAAATCTGTAAACTTTGTGAACTAACATATCATTTTTTTGTGAACTTTGGTCATTATGAATTGCAACAGAACACGCATTTGGCTTAAACTTGAGAGCATGTGAGGTTTTTCATTTAAATCAGAAGTTTTTTAGAGAAGGTGAAATAATTTGATGAAATTTGCTTTAAGGTTATTGAGCGTGATCACAACGTTTGTGATGCTGATCGTTTTGATTGGCGGTGCGCTTGTGACGAAAACCGGCTCGGGTCTTGGCTGCGGCAGGCAGTGGCCCCTTTGCCACGGTCGTTTCTTCCCTGAAATGAACCCTGCTTCCATCATCGAATGGAGTCACCGCATGTCAACAGGGGTTTCAACCATTCTTGTCTTGGCACTGGCGGTCTTATGCTGGAAAAAGATTAGTCCAGTATTCCGTGAAACCAAATTTTTGGTCATCATGTCGGTTATATTCTTACTGCTACAAGCGCTGTTAGGGGCTCTTGCCGTCGTGTTTGGTTCCAACGCACTTGTCATGGCTCTGCACTTCGGTATTTCACTCATTTCTTTTGCTTCAGTGTTATTGCTTGCGCTACTTGTATTCGAGGCAACCCGATCTGAAACAAAGCTTGTGAAGCCGCTTCATATCGGCAAAAAAATGCAGTTTCATATTTATGGTTTGATCACCTATACGTATATCGTGGTGTACACGGGTGCTTATGTGAGGCATACAAAGTCAAGTCTTGCTTGCTCTGTCTTCCCGTTTTGTTCAAAAGACGGTGCACTTCCAGCGTACTTTAATCAGTGGGTGCAAATGTCTCACAGAGCAGCAGCACTTCTTTTATTCGTCTGGATATTTGTTGCGATGTTTCATGCCATGAAACATTATAAAGAACAGAAGCAGCTGTATTATGGATGGATTATTTCAGCCATTCTTATTACACTTCAAGCGATTTCAGGTGTGATGTCTGTGTATTCTCATCTCGCACTTGGTTACGCGCTGGCTCATTCATTATTTATTTCCGGTTTGTTTGGCGTACTCTGTTACTTCTGCTTACTTATTGCCCGGTTTAAATATGAAAGCAAAGAACCATTCAAATAAGAATTTGTATCCCCCTTCCATATGGAAGGGGGATTTGTTTTATTGTTGTTTTGCTTCTTCAAATAGCGAAATGGCTTTTTTGCGTCTTTCCTGGTGGTCTACCGTCGGCAGCGGATATGTATCACCTAGCACACATCCCGATTTCAATTGCTCATCAATCGGCATTTTACTTGGTTCATGAATCCATTTTTCATCGACATACTCTAGCTCTGGTACATATTTTCTAATATATTCTCCGCTCGGATCAAATCGCTTTGACTGAGTGGTCGGGTTGAAAATACGGAAGTACGGCACCGCATCAGTTCCGACTGAGGCTGCCCACTGAAATCCTCCGATATTTGACGCCTCATCATAATCCACAAGTTTTTTTGCAAAATACGATTCGCCCTTTCTCCAATCAATCAAATAATCCTTTGTTAAAAATGAGGCTGTGACCATTCGCAAACGGTTATGCATCCAGCCCTCCTCATTTAACTGTCTCATCCCTGCATCAACGAGTGGAAAGCCTGTTTCTCCTTTACACCAAGCTTCAAACAGCGTCTCATCTTCATTCCATTTCATCCCTTGAAACGCCAAATTGATTTCTTTTTCTTTCATCTCGGGATAATGCGCATAAATCATATGATAAAAATCACGCCAAGCCAGCTCTTTAATAAAGGTCTCTCTGCCCTCATCTTCATAGAGTGCTTCTTCATATATCGAATGAAAGATCGTTCGAATTGAAATAGTACCTGTTTTTAAGAACCGCGACAGCTTGCTCGTTCCAAAAACAGACGGAATATCACGTTTCTCATGGTAACGTGTTAATCTTTTTTGGATAAAGTGATGCAGCGTGCTCATCGCTTTGTCTGAGCCAATTTGATCAAACTTCCTTGAGCAGCCCTTTATCAATTCTCGCAGTTTATCATTTCCTTTTTGTGAAAGTGACTCATCACAAATCGTATGCCCACTGCTAAAAAATGATTTGTCAACTTTTATCACAGGCTGCTTCTCTTGCTTACGCCATGATTGATAGTATGGGGTAAACACTTGATAATGTGACCCATCTGCTTTTAAAATATCTAGCGCCCCGTGAAGATGTGTATCTTGCCACATTGACACATGAATGCCCTTCTTACCTAAAAAATCGGTTACTTGCTTGTCACGCCTTTGGCCGATACCCACTTCATCTTCATTAAAAAAGACGGCTTTGATGTCATACACATCCATGACCTGCTGAAAGGCGCGCAGGACATCATCATGGAGAAGGTGGACATACACTTGAGATTCTCTCGCTTCCTTGACGAAATGCGCCAAGCTTTGAAAGAAATGTTCGTTATTTATATCCATTTCCATTTCAGTAAAAAATGGATCTAGATGATAAAGAGCCAATAATTTGTACTCATGTTTTTTTGCATATGTGATCGCTTTTGACAAGGCGATATGATCATCCAATCGCAGATCTCGGCGAAACCAAATCACGACAATTTCCAACTTTCTTCACCTCACTCTATAGTGTAATCACTCTCGCAGGCTGCTGCACATTTTAATGCGCTCAAAAAAAGACACATCACGATGGATGTGTCTCAATTATTATTCAGGCTTTAAAACAATGAGCAGATCTCCCGTTTGAATCGGTTCTCCATTTGTCACATGTATTTCATCTACGACCGCAGTGAATGGAGCTTGCACAGTCGTCTCCATTTTCATGGCTTCATTGATCATCAAATGCTCACCTTGCGAGATTTTCTGTCCTTTTTCCACGAGCACTTTGATGACAGTGCCTGGCATTGATGCGGCAATGTGATTTGGATTTGAACGGTCCGCCTTCATTTTTTCTTGAACGGATGATTTGATGCTTTCATCCTTAATGACGACTTCACGAGGCTGTCCATTTAGCTCAAAGTAAAGAACTCTTGTGGCATTTGGATTCGGTTCTCCAATTGACACGAGTTTAACAATGAGGGTTTTTCCTTTTTCGATTTCTACCTCAATCTCTTCACCAAGCCTCATCCCGTAGAAAAACGTTGGTGTGTCAAGAACAGAGATGTCTCCGTAACTTTCTGCTGTTTGGACAAATTCAGAAAAGACTTTCGGATATAAGGCATACGCAATTGCGTCTTTCTCTGTCAGCGTCAGATCATGAGATTCTTTAAACTGCTGCTGAATAGCTTCAAAGTCAACTGGCTTCAGCTTTTCACCAGGTCTAACAGTGAGCGGCTCTTCTCCTTTTAAAATCAGCTTTTGCAATTTTTCAGGGAATCCACCATGCGGCTGGCCTAAATAGCCTTTAAATAGTTCCACAACAGAATCAGGGAAGTCTAAAGTTGCTCCTTTTTCATAGACATCTTCCTCTGTTAAATCATTTTGCACCATATAAAGTGCCATGTCTCCGACTACTTTAGAGGAAGGAGTCACCTTCACAATATCACCAAACATGTCATTCACACGTCTGTACATTTCTTTTACTTCGTTCCAGCGGTCGCCAAGCCCGACACCTTTCGCCTGCTGCTGCAAGTTACTATACTGTCCGCCAGGCATTTCATGCTCATAAATTTCTGTATGAGGTGAATTCATGCCGCTTTCGAATTCACTGTAGTATTTTCTAACAGAATCCCAGTATTGAGAAAGGTGTTCGACCGATTGGACGTTCATGTCTGGCTTTCTTTCATGCCCATCTAAAGCATAGTACAGTGAGCTTGCGCTTGGCTGCGATGTGAGTCCCGCCATAGAGCTGACGGCCACATCGACAATGTCAACACCTGCATCAATTGCCCTTGCATAGGTGAACAGTCCATTTCCACTCGTATCATGCGTATGAAGATGAATAGGGATTGTGAGCTCATTTTTTAAAGCAGTGACTAACTCATAAGCTGCCTGCGGCTTTAATAATCCCGCCATATCTTTAATACCTAAAATATGCGCACCGGCAGATTCAAGCTCTTTCGCAAGAGATACATAGTACTTAAGATCATATTTCGGACGCGATGGATCGAGAATGTCCCCCGTATAACAAATCGCTGCCTCTGCCACTTTGCCTGATTCACGAACAGAATCAATGGCAAGTGTCATGCCTTTCACCCAGTTTAAGCTATCGAAAATACGGAACACGTCAATGCCTGCTTCGGCCGATTCCTTTACAAATGCTTTAATCACATTATCCGCATAGTTTGTATATCCGACAGCGTTTGATGATCTTAAAAGCATTTGGAACAACGTGTTTGGCACTTCTTGGCGAAGCTCTTTTAATCGCTGCCAAGGATCTTCTTTTAAGAATCGGTACGCAACATCAAATGTAGCACCGCCCCACATTTCCATACTAAACAGCTCTGGCCATAAACCTGCTGTTGGCTGGGCTACTTTCTTTAAATCATGAGTTCTGAAGCGGGTCGCAAGCAGAGACTGATGCGCGTCCCTAAAGGTTGTATCTGTTAAAAGGACGCTCTTTTGTTCTTTCACCCAATTGGCAAGACCCTCAGGTCCATGCGCATCTAATAATTGTTTAGTCCCAGATGGAATCTCTTGCTTGAGAGGAAGCTTCGGTACAACAGGCTTGTCAAAATGAGGCTTCTTTTTCTCCGCAATACCAGGGAATCCATTAATGGTCACGTTACCAATATAAGTCAGCATCTTCGTTCCACGGTCTTTTTGTTTAGGGAAATTAAATAGCTCTGGCGTTGAATCGATAAATGACGTATCGTATTCCCCTTTTAGAAACTTCTCATGCTTTGCCACGTTTTCAAGAAACGGAATGTTTGTTTTAATCCCGCGGATTCTGAATTCCTGTAAGTTTCGAACCATTTTAGCAGCAGCTTGGTCAAATGTGAGCGCCCATGTGGACAGCTTGACCAATAGAGAATCGTAATAAGGTGTAATGACTGCACCTTGAAAGCTGTTCCCTGTATCAAGTCGTACACCAAATCCTCCGCCTGAACGGTAGGCCATAATTTTCCCTGTGTCTGGCATAAAATCATTTAAAGGATCTTCTGTTGTAACCCTTGATTGAATGGCAAAACCATGTGTGAAAATATCTTCTTGCTTTGGTATACCGACTTCCTTGCTGTGAAGGTCATGACCTTTCGCGACAAGAATTTGGGTTTGGACGATATCGACACCTGTGATCATTTCAGTGATCGTGTGTTCTACCTGTACCCTTGGATTGACTTCAATAAAATAAAACTCTCCATTTGCAACAAGGAATTCTACAGTGCCTGCATTGATATATGATACATTCCGAGCCAGCTGAACAGCCGCTTCGCAAATGTCTTCACGCAGTTGATCTGTAAGAGACACACTTGGCGCCACTTCAATGACCTTTTGATGCCGCCTTTGAACAGAGCAGTCACGCTCATATAAATGAATGATATTGCCGTGATTGTCACCAATCACCTGCACCTCAATGTGTTTCGGATTTTCAATCAGTTTTTCAACGTATACTTCGTCATTTCCAAAAGCCGCTTTTGCCTCTGACTTCGCACGGTCATAGGCTTCCTTCAGCTCCTCTTTCGTTCTGACAATCCGCATACCCCGGCCGCCGCCGCCTAGTGAAGCTTTAATAATAAACGGGTAACCGTATTCTTCACCGAATTTTTCGACTTCTTTGACCGAATCAACTGGTCCGTCACTTCCTGGAATGACTGGTATTCCGGCTTTTTTCGCTTCTTCTCTTGCCTTTACTTTATCTCCAAACATATCTAAATGCTGAGAAGTTGGACCGATAAATTGAATGCCTTCCTCTTCGCATCGTCTTGCAAAATGAATATTTTCAGATAAAAATCCGTAACCTGGATGGATTGCATCCACGTCATTTCGTTTTGCAATTTCGATGATCCCCTCGATATCAAGGTAGGCATCAATCGGTTTTTTTCCTTCTCCAACTAGATATGCTTCATCTGCTTTATAGCGATGATAAGAGCCTGAGTCTTCTTTGGAATAAATGGCTACTGTACGTAAATTGAGCTCCGTACAGGCCCTGAAGACTCTGATAGCAATTTCCCCTCTGTTTGCAACTAGAACCTTTTGAATTGTTCTCTGTGACATTTCTCACTCCTCCATATCCCTTAAAATTTTATATGTACTCTATAATAAAGGAAGAAATGAAAACTGTACACTTTTGTTTTCTAAAGATTCAAAGTTTTCTGCAATCCATTTTTTTGAACTGGTGGTTTGCTCATTGATTTTTTCTTTTTGTAACGCTCTTTATATTCAGTAAACATGCTGATATTCAGCAATATTCCCATACAACCACTCAGTAAAATGATAGATGATCCCCCGTAGCTAATAAACGGAAGTGTGACCCCAGTAATCGGAATCAAACCTGAAACACCGCCTAAATTAATGCATGTTTGGATCGCAATCATGGAGGAAATTCCTATTGCAAGCAAACTTCCAAATGGATCTTCACACTTTCTTGCAATATAAAAACCTTTCACGACGATGAAGCCAAGGAGAGCGAGTACAAAAAATACTCCGAAAAAGCCAAGCTCTTCTGAAATGATTGCCATGATAAAATCTGTGTGCGGCTCTGGAAGATACCCGTACTTTTGAACGCTTTCTCCTAGACCCAGTCCAAAAAAGCCGCCTGATCCAATGGCATAATAGGAATTAATCAATTGATGTCCAGTAGCTCCTGCATCTTTAAAGGGATCTTGGAAACTCTCAAAACGCCCGAGACGATTTTGCGTGAAAATTTTATCCCAGAACAGAATAATAAATGGGGTCACGACGACCATCACGGCACTAAATAACGCCAGCAGCTTCGCAAGTGTTTTCCCGCTAAACCCTGAGCATAAAATCATCGCAAGAGCAATCATCCCAATGATAAAGGCTGTCCCATAGTCTGGCTGCAAAATGATAAATCCGCATAAGATCGAAACAACCACGATTGGAGGTGTGACTCCTCGTAAAATATGATCAATATAATGCTGCTTTTTTGCATACACAGCAGCAAGATAAATAATGACGACAATCTTTACAAATTCCGCTGGCTGAAGACTGAATGGGCCTACTTTAATCCAGCTTCTTGCGTTCCCAGCAATATGACCGCCAAAGTACACATAGATGAGGGAGAAAACGGATAGCAGCAGCATACCGATCTGAAATTTTTTATTTGAAAACAGCTGATATGGAACGAGTGCCGTAAAGAGCAAGATGACCGCTCCAACGATCATAAATAAAAGCTGTTTCTTAAAAAAATTATCTGGCGCGGCATCGTATCTAATCACAGATGTAATCATACTTGAGCTATACACCATGACCAAACCGAATGCGCTAATTAAAATAATGGCGAACAATAATGAGTAGTCATACGATTTTAGCATTCTCTTTAACATATAATCCTCTTCCTAACGTCTGTTTCTACTGCTTGATATCCTCTTAGCTGTTTTTATTCTACTACATTTTCTCCGTTTGATCTCGTTTTACCTCTTTTATATTGTTCGTCATTCATGAAGGAATCAAGTCCGTTTGACATGAATCAATGAAAAAAATAGAGGACAAAAAAACTCAAACTTATGTTAAGGAAGTTTGAGTTTTCAATCATTATTTTTTTGTGAACGCATCATGAAGTGCGGAAAGCTCTCTCTCAAGTTTATCGAGTAGTTTCTTACCTTCATGTTGATCAACTAATCCAAGCCGGACAGCAAAATCAATTTCTCTCGATAATCCGAACATTTGAGTATCTAAAACCTCTTCATAAAGAGGACATTGCGGCATCGTTAAGTTGTCCATTTGCACTTGGATCAATTTTAAAATTTTATCTGCATCCAATTTTAATAAAGCCAGTGCTTTTTGCCGATGATCGACTAAAATTTCTGACGCCAAAAGTATCCCTCCGTTCCCCAGGCGAGTACCTAATTCTTCTATTTATCATAAAGCGAAACGCCCAAAATTGCAAGCAGATTTGTACAGTTCGCTTGTAAAAATAAAAAGAAGCCTCCCTCCATTAAAAGATACTCATCTCGTATTTTTCACTCATCAGCTCAAGCAGCTTAATTCCAGCAATACTATTCCCTTTTTCATCCAGAGCAGGACCGAAGATACCGATCCCAAAATCATATGGTGCAGCTCCCATAATTCCGCCTGAGACACCGCTTTTTGCAGGAATTCCGATGTTAATGGCAAATTCTCCGCTCGCATTGTACATGCCGCACGTCACCATAAAGGTTTTACAAATTCTAGCGACATCTTTTGAAATAATCTGCTGCCCCGTTTCTGGATGTCTGCCGTCTAATGAAAAAACACAAGCAATTTTTGCCAAATCTAAGCTGTTCATCATGATGGCACATTGTTTCGTATAGACGTCCATGACTTCCTCTACGTTCCCTCTAATAATATGATATTGCTTCATATAATAGCACATCGCCCGGTTAATCATGGATGTCTCAAATTCGGAGGCAGCTGTTTCCTTGCAGTATGTAATGCTTTTGTCATTTGCAAGCTCTCTAATGAAGCTGAGCAACCGGCTCAGCTGATCTTGCGGAGTTGCTCCTCTGATTAAACTCGTGACTGCGAGCGCCCCTGCATTAATCATTGGATTCAGCGGTTTATTCGGACTCGCTGTTTCCAGTTTAATCATTGAATTAAACGGGTCACCTGTTGGCTCTTGTCCAACAAATTGAAAGACTTTTTTTGGCCCTTCTTCTAAGAGCACAAGCGCCAGTGCTAATACTTTTGAAATACTTTGAAGGGTAAATCGTTTATCTACATCTCCAGCTGAGTGGCACGTATTACTCACATGATACACTGCCACAGATAAATCCGTCTGATCCGCTTTGCCGAGAGCGGGAATATAGGATGCTACTTGACCATCTTTGGCCACTTTTTTTGCTTCTTCTACAAATCGTTGAAGCTCTTCATTGTCGCGACATGCCATGCCTCATACACTCCCTATCTTTCATGTATGATTAGTGTGTACAAGGTGCAGCATGTTTATGAAAGTGACAAAGCGGACAAAAACTTCTATAATTTATGTTGGAAAGGGGTTGTCTTGAACATGAGCATCATTCAAATCAAGGGGAACGTACAGTACAAGATCACCATTGATCCAAGTGTATGGATTTTTGATGACCGCAAATTTTTAATGGATTCATTTTTTGAAAAAAATGCAGCAAGTGAAGAGAATCAGCTAGATCAGGAGCTTGACCAAGAGCGGGTGATAAGAGAAGGTCAAACTCTTCCACCTACGTTAAAAACAGAGAAGAAGTACGAAAAGGAAAGACTCGTCACAGGCAGCTTCGGGATGAAGCTTGGCGATATGCTAAAAAATGCTGAGCCGCTTGAACATGCGGATACATGCGAATTTGTCACAGAAACAGGTACTATTGCTGTACCACTTTCTCAGGCAATGGAAAGCATTGCTCATTTCAGCCAGCATGGTAAGCCAATCACAGAAGAAGGACCAATCCATGTCTATTTCGCGGATCAGTCCAACCTCACTCAGCCGATAAAAGGTGTCAAAGAGCTGATCATTACATAAGTCAAAGGGTCTGGACTATAGCAAATCAGCGGCAAGCTGTGCAAGTCCAGACCTTTCTCCTTTGACAAGCTTGACATGTCCAGATATTTGCTGCCCTTTGAACCGCTCGATCACATACGTAAGCCCATTATTTAAGCTGTCTAAATAAGGATGATCAATCTGCTCTGGATCTCCCATCAGCACAATTTTACTTCCCTCTCCGACTCGCGTTAATAATGTTTTCACCTCGTGCTTTGTTAAATTCTGCGCCTCATCAATGATAATAAATTGATCAGGTATACTTCTTCCCCGAATGTACGTCAATGCTTCGACTTGAATAGATCCAATTCCCGCCAAAATCGCATCAAGCTCACCAGGCTTTTTTGTATTAAATAAAAACTCTAGGTTGTCATAGATCGGCTGCATCCATGGTCTGAGCTTTTCTTCCTTTTCTCCTGGCAAATATCCGATATCTTTCCCAACAGGCACGATGGAGCGCGCCACGATCAACTTTTTAAACATACCGAGGTCCTCTGTCTGCATTAATCCGGCAGCAAGTGCAAGCAATGTTTTACCAGTCCCCGCTTTTCCAATCAGTGTCACGAGCGGAATGTCACGTCGCAAAAGCAGCTCGAGCGCCATCGTCTGTTGGACGTTTTTTGGACGAATTCCCCAAATATGCTCTTGATCATAAACGAGACGCTTTACATGCTCTGCCTTTTGATCAAGCATTCCTAAAGCAGAACCACCTTCATTTCCCTTCATGATGACAAATTGATGAGGGTTGAATGGTGCACTTGTGACCTCTTTTATTGGTAATTGATTTTGCTTATAAAATGTATTCAATTGCTCAGTTGGAATGTAGAGCTCATGATAGCCATTATCGATGTCTTCATTTTGCAAAACACGGTCACTTAAGAAGTCTTCTGCTTGAAGCCCTATAGCATCCGCCTTTACCCGCACTAACACATCCTTGCTGACCAAGATAACAGGCCTGCCATGAGGTTTTGTTTCTTCCTCTAAGCTTAAATTTTTCGCGACTGCCAAAATTCGATTATCGTTTGTTTTTTCAATAAAAATTTCTTGAAGCTCATGAAAAGAGCGGTGATTCAGTTCAATGCGCAGCGTCCCTTTTGACTCTAGTGTAATTTTTTCATGCAGTTTCCCTTTCGATCTTAATCCGTCAATTAGGCGTGAGACGCGCCGGGCATTTTGCCCAACCTCGTCCATATATCTCTTTTTTGAGTCTACTTCTTCTAACACAACGGCGGGTATGACGACCTCGTTGTCTTCAAATGAAAAGATTGAATTCGGATCCTGTAATAACACATTTGTGTCTAATACATAAATTTTACTCAGGTCCTTCGCCTCCTGATCGGGGTTTCATTCATCCTGTCTTTCCCAAAACGATTGTTAAAATATATGTTTTCATGAATAAAGTTAGAAGGTTAATTCAACAATAAAATAAATCATGCAGTTTGTGAAGGAGGGAATACAGATGCGACTATTTTTGACATTATTCATGATTCAAGCCATCATTTTGTTGGGCGCTTGCCAGCAGCAGGAAAAGCCAGAGGCACTTGACAAGCAGCAAGATGGACGCCAGCACGTAGTACGGGTGTCAGACTCGACTAAGAAAAAGATCAATCAAGCCCGGTCATCTACAGATGTTGCGCAGCATCTTGTCAAAGTGACAGAGCACGTAGCAGATGTTAATGATGCAACGGCGATCGTTATCGGCCGATATGCGGTTGTTGGTATTGATGTAAAAGATGATTTAGATAGAAGCAAGGTAGAAAACATTAAATATTCAGTTGCAAAAGCGCTGAAAAATGATCCAGAAGGTGCGAATGCTGTTGTGGTCGCTGATCCGGATACAGTCAGCCGGTTAAAAGAGATGGGTAAAGAAATACAAGCAGGCCGTCCTGTCAGTGGGATTATGGATGAACTAGCCGCCATTGTCGGTCGCGTAATGCCAGAGATGCCAAGAAATGAAATTGATCGCCACGAAACAGATCCAACAAATGAGCCGAATGATCAGCTTAAACAAAACGATCAAAAGCAGTTAGACGAACAGCAAAACGATCAATCAAACCACCATATGAATCAAAAGAAATAAAGAAAACGGCTTATATCTCCTGTGATATAAGCCGTTTTCTACGCTGATTTTAAGTAGCTGGAAAACATGCTATAATAAATGCAATAAGTGAGGTGAAAAGGATGAGAGTGAAGTGCTCATTATGTGAGAAGCTTGAAACCATTGATGATGATACACTCGTTGCTAAGCGGTTAAGAAATCGACCGATTCATACATATATGTGCGATGACTGTCAGGAACGTATTAAAGTAAAGACAGAAGCACGCATCAAGACTGGCAGATTCTCTCTTTATCAAGATCCTGCGACGAAAGAGAAAAAGAAGAAAAAAGGAAAAAAAGAACAAAAGACATAAAAAAAGACCTGACACAAGTTCAGGTCTTTTTTTACGTATTCACTGTTCCTTCTTTTTTCGCACGATGCAGCCTGATTTTATAAATAATCAAAATGGCAGCTGCCACGACTAGACCTTCCGCTACTGGCAGGAAGATACCTAGAAATGTGAGAAACGTGCAGCCAAAAATCAAAAACAAGTAAATCACGAGTGCTTTTAAAATCGGTAAACGTCTAGCAAAGCCGAGCTTAAAAACAATAATCGCTAAAACAAGGATGGTACCATATAGGAGCCACATCCCTGTTTGCGGATTTTCATCGACACGAAATAGCAT
This sequence comes from Bacillus sp. MM09(2025), assembly GCF_050496725.1. NCBI lineage: Bacteria > Bacillati > Bacillota > Bacilli > Caryophanales > Bacillaceae > Bacillus > Bacillus sp. MM09(2025). The sequence goes on along the minus strand of NZ_JBNWEN010000001.1, from coordinate 216,840 downwards.
CGCGAAAAAGGATAGATTTTCACTTACTTCCTGATCATTCAAAAAGATTCCCTCCCCTTACCTTTCAGGGTTCTATCTTTTTAATTCTTCATGGAATTACGATAATCCTGCTAGCTTTTTCTTCTTCGCTGCTTTCTCACGTTCGTTTTTATCTAGAATTTTCTTTCTTAAACGAATTGATTCAGGCGTAACCTCACAGTATTCGTCCTCATTCAAGTACTCAAGAGATTCCTCAAGTGACATAATACGTGGTTTTTTCATGCTCACCGTTTGATCTTTCGTCGCTGAACGCACGTTTGTTTGTTGTTTCATACGGCTTACGTTGACAACAAGATCGTTCTCACGGTTATGCTCACCAACAATCATTCCTTGGTATACTTCAACACCCGGCTCAACGAAGATCACACCGCGCTCTTCAACGCCTTGGATTCCGTAAGCAGTTGCTTTACCTGTTTCCATTGAAACAAGTACTCCTTGACGGCGTCCGCCGACTTGACCAGACTGCATTGGCTGGTAGCTGTCAAACGTATGGTTTAAAATACCAAAACCACGAGTTAATGAAAGAAATTCAGTTGTATATCCGATTAAACCACGTGATGGCACTGTAAAGATCAGGCGAACTTGACCATTACCGTTATTGATCATGTCAATCATTTCACCTTTTCGTGCGCCCATTGATTCCATGATAGAGCCAGTGTGCTCTTCTGGTACATCAATTTGAACGCGTTCAACAGGCTCACATCGAACACCGTCAACTTCTTTTACAATAACTTCTGGCTTCGATACTTGTAATTCAAATCCTTCACGTCTCATATTCTCAATAAGAATGGATAAGTGAAGCTCTCCGCGTCCAGATACAACCCAAGCATCAGGTGAATCAGTTGGATCAACACGAAGACTAACGTCTGTTTGAAGCTGCTGCTCTAAGCGCTCTTCAATTTTACGTGATGTTACGTATTTTCCTTCACGGCCTGCAAATGGGCTGTTGTTCACAACAAACGTCATTTGAAGTGTCGGCTCATCAATACGAAGGATTGGCAAAGCCTCTTGGTGTTCAACCGGACAAACCGTTTCACCTACGTTAATGTCTTCCATTCCAGATACAGCAACAAGATCTCCTGCTTTCGCTTCGTTGATTTCCACTCGTTTTAACCCTTGGAAACCAAAAATCTTTGTCACACGGAATTGTTTCACACTGCCGTCAACTTTCATTAAGGCTACTTGCTGTCCTACTTGCATTGTTCCTCTAAATACACGACCGATCCCAATTCTTCCAACATAATCATTGTAATCAAGTAGTGCCACTTGGAATTGAAGCGGCTCTTCATGGTTATCAACTGGGCAAGGGATATGGTTAACAATGGCTTCAAACAATGATTCCATGTTTTCATCTTGCTTGCTCGCATCGTTACTTGCTGTACCATTAATTGCTGATGCATAGACAACTGGGAATTCAAGTTGTTCTTCTGTTGCATCCAATTCAATGAACAAGTCAATTACTTCATCGACTACTTCAGCCGGACGAGCAAAGTCGCGGTCAATTTTGTTGACAACTACGATTGGTGTTAAGTTTTGCTCAAGTGCTTTTTTAAGCACAAAGCGTGTTTGAGGCATACAGCCTTCATAAGCATCCACAACGAGAAGTACACCATCTACCATTTTCATGATACGCTCAACCTCACCACCGAAATCGGCGTGTCCTGGTGTATCTAAAATATTAATGCGTGTATCTTTATAATGGATCGCAGTATTTTTAGCTAAAATCGTAATACCGCGCTCTCGCTCTAAATCATTTGAATCCATGGCTCTCTCAGCGATATTTTCATTCGCACGGAAAGTACCAGCTTGATGGAGCAATTGGTCAACAAGCGTCGTTTTACCATGGTCAACGTGGGCAATAATTGCGATGTTGCGAAGATCTTTTCGAAGTTTCACATTTTCATCTCCTAAAATAATTAGATAACTTTCATATTATATCACAATCCCCTTTAAATGCCGATCGTTTTTCTGTAAACTTATATTAACTCTAAAAAAAGGGATGGAGACAAATGAAACAAATCAAATGGCTTCTATTATTATGTGCATTACTTGCGGTTGTCAGTATGGCGTTTATTGGGGTAACTCTTGCAGAAAAAAACGTGCTGGGTATTTGTCTAAGTATTGTGTTTGCCATGATTTTCATGGGTACAGGATTTACATTAAAAAGAAAATTAAACGTGCAATCATAAGATTTCTCAAAAGCCTTTTACATTCTATATGTAGAAGGCTTTTATTTTAGGTAAAAACAAGACCAACCACCTATGAAAGGTCGTGTATAGGACAGAACATATCATTTATACTTGGCAAAAGTAAGCCATCTGAACCTCTCCATTTTTCGACAATAACATTTATAGTTCTCCAAAATCAAACATAAAGTTACAATTTTCCTATTCTTCCACAAAGTTTCTCGTGGTATGCTGTTCTTGCAACAAAATTTAACAGAAAAGGGAGAGAAAAGAAGCATGAAGAAGATTTTGAGCAAATCGCTCAGCTCTGTTGTATTTTTCGCTTTAGCTATTATTCTTACTTTCACAACAGTAGCTCCTGGGCAAGCAAGTGCTGCAACTTTCAAAGGGATTCCTTTTGAGCAGCAGCAAGTCATTAAAGAATTATTGGAGAAAAACGAGCGTGTCATCAACATTCTCATCAACTCATTTGTTGAGGAAGACAACAACTACACATTTGATGTGAAAAAAGCTGTTGAGCTCGGACTAACTGAAGAAGAAGCGGCGACTGCTGAGAAATTCTTAGATCGCGCAGCTGTTCTGACAATCGTTTTCAGTGAGAGCGTCACTAAAAACGAAAAAGGAAAATTGGTTTTTGATGCAGCGAAAGCTGTTGAACTTGGTCTTACAAAAGAAGAAGCAGCTAAATTTGAAAAGCTGTTTAAATCAGTGATCAGAATTGCTGATCTTGCTGGTGATGCACTTGTTTTAGACAAAAAAGGTAATGTTGTCATTGATTCAAAAATCGCAAAAGGTATTGGATTCAGCTCTACTGAATTACTTGTTTTCAACCAAATGCTGAAGAAAATTCCTCAAGAGCAATTAAAATCAGTCTATGATGCAATCCAAATTGCTAAAGAAAAATTAAGCTAAGCACGAAAACCCCCACCTGGATCGCCCAGATGGGGGTCTTTTATTTCAGCCAATAAAGAATGATCAACTGTTTTTTCATATCGATAGCCAGTTGTGCTTCATTAAACACAAAAAATCACTTCATTCTCATGAAGTGATTTGGTTTATTTTTTATTTTCACTGCCTTTTATGTAATCATGCAAGATTTTTTCACAAACGGATCGATTTCCGGCGACGATACTGTTTTTGTCTAGAAACGTTAGGCGTTCTCCGTGTATATTTGAGTAGACTGCCCCTACTTCATCCAAAAGCACACAGCCTGCTGCATAATCCCACGGCGCAAGCCTTAACGTGACATATGCGTCACTTCTGCCGCTTGCGATATAAGCGAGCTCAAGTGCAGCTGATCCAATCGTTCTCGTCCCTCTCACATCTCGCACAAGGCGGGCGAACGGTTTAGCATCAAAATAAGGGCTTTCGATCGCCCAGGTCGGGTTAATGCCAACAATGGCTTTTTCAATCGCTACATCTTTTAATGGAGGAAGCAGGGTATCATTCATATAAGCCCCTTCTCCTTTGATCGCATGGTAAAGCTCGTCATGAATGACGTCATAAATGAGACCGATTTTCCCAATGCCATTTTCAAATATCCCGATTGAAATGGCAAAGTTGCGTTTTTGATGGACAAAGTTCATTGTGCCATCGATTGGATCAATGATCCACACGACTCCATCCAGTGAGGTCACTTCTTCCCCTTGTCCCTCTTCACCTAAAATATGATGATCTGAAAATGTCGATTGTATCTTTTCAATGAAAAAACGTTCTGTTTCTTTATCGATATTTGTGACAAGATCATTTGGATTTGATTTTGTTTCAATTGATAGACCTTCCTGCATGGACGCTTTAATACGGCTTCCTGCTTCTTTTACCCAAAGCTTTGCAAGACGGTCAATTTCCACCCAGTTTGTCATCAGACTGTAAACCTCTTTTCTATGTAATACCTATTTGTAATAGCATACTGATATTATGTACGTAAAAGCAAGAAAAAAGCAGCTTCATACAAAAACGAACCGATGAATTGGTTCGTTTTTACCTCACCTTGTTTTACCCTTTAAGCTGCTCCCATTCTTTTCTTAGGCGCTCAAGCTTTCGTTTGCTGCGTTCGATTTGGATGTCATCTTTTTGCTCGATGGCTTCATGAAGCGTAGAAAGCTCATAGTCCACCTCTAATCTCCACACAGCGATGCGATTCTTCTTCTCCTGTCTATACCCCTGCTTCACGATTTGCTTCATTTGGTCAACGCCCCTTCCAGAGAATGATTCATTCCTTGTCAGTTTTCATTGATAAAAAATTCAATTGATAAGAGAATTGGTTCTTGCTTATATCGTATGAAGCGATCGCATAACCGCAACGACATTCTGAAAATTGTGTCTTTACCTATTTGTTATGTACCACAAAATCGTTGTTTTTAAACGCTGCCCTACTTCCTCTACAATCTTTGATCTGACGGTGCATCTTTTTTTGAGCTTAACCCAAGCTATGATAAAATATGATCAGCGAAAGAATACAGGAGGCATACTATGAGTGAAATGCGTTTTAGAGATGAAGATTTTGAGACATTTACTGTTGACGGTTTAGATGAACGAATGACCGTATTAAAAGAAAGAGTCCGTCCAAAGCTTGAAGCACTTGGAGAACACTTTGCACCACTTCTTTCTTCTATTACAGGTGACGAAATGTTTGTACACGTCGCAAAGCATGCTAGAAGATCAGTCAATCCGCCTAATGATACGTGGGTTGCTTTTGCAAACAGCAAGCGTGGGTATAAAAAACTCCCTCATTTTCAAATTGGGCTTTGGAAAACACATGTCTTTGTATGGTTTGCTCTTATTTATGAATCTCCTGTGAAAGGCGAATATGGTCAATTATTCGAAAAAGAACTAGATACCATTCAGAAGAAAATACCGCAAGATTTTGTTTGGTCTAAAGATCATATGAAACCAGATGTCATGCGTCACAGCGAGCTCGATGCAGAACAGCTGAAAACGCTGTTTGAACGTGTCCAAACGGTGAAAAAAGCCGAGCTCCTTTGCGGTATTCAGCTGCCTAGAGAAGAAGTCGTTCAAATGAATAATGAAGAATTCTTATCAAAAATCGAAGATGCCTTCCGCACGGTGACTTATCTATACCGCTTTACACAAAAACAATCTGTATAAAAAAAACGAGCCCATCTAGGCTCGTTTTTTCTTACATACGTATCATGGCGGACTCTTCTGCCTCTCTTGCCGTTTTCACTGCACGATAAGGAGAATACCCGCTTTCCTTTTCAAACGCTGCACAATGCGTCTTTTCTTCTGATTTTGATGGCACAATCTCTTTAAAGCGTTTATAAGTATTTAATAACTCCTGCTTCGCTATTCCTTTTTCATAGGCTTTTTCAACAGCTTGAAAAAACGAAATAACCGCAATCTTTTCCTCTGTCGTCCAGTCGACGTCAATTGGATATTGATATTCCATTTACTTGTCCCTCACTTTAACACTCATTTCTTATTTGAACTTTTATTATAGCATCTGTTCGATCAGAAACCGATTGATTTTATGCTTTACATTCCGATCAGTTCATAATATAATTCTTTTGTTTTATGCAATGAAATCTGTCGTTATTGGCACAATAATAGCAGGTATTTCGACGAAGGTGGGAAAGCAATTGTCACAACATGATACACCCTTATATACTGGACTAAAAAAACACGCAGCAACCAATCCAGTTCAATTTCACATTCCTGGCCATAAAAAAGGAGCTGGAATGGACCCTGAATTTAGAGCATTCATTGGCGACAATGCATTAAGCATTGACCTCATTAATATAGAACCTCTTGATGATTTACACTCACCTCGAGGAATGATAAAAGAAGCACAAGATTTAGCTGCTGAAGCCTTCGGTGCTGACCATACATTTTTCTGTATTCAAGGAACAAGCGGCGCCATCATGACAATGGTGATGACCGTATGCGGACCTGGGGATAAAATCATCGTTCCGCGTAACGTCCATAAATCGATTATGTCCGCGATTGTATTTTCTGGCGCAGTTCCTGTTTTTATTCATCCAGAAATAGACAAAGAGCTTGGCATCTCTCACGGCATTACACCAGAATCAGCGAAAAAAGCACTCATAGAGCATCCAGATGCAAAAGGTCTGCTTGTGATTAATCCGACGTATTTTGGCGTTTCAGCAGACTTAAAATCGATTGTAGACATTGCCCATTCATTTCATGTGCCTGTCCTTGTTGATGAAGCACACGGCGTGCATATTCATTTTCATGATAAGCTCCCGCTATCAGCCATGCAGGCAGGTGCCGACATGGCAGCAACAAGTGTTCATAAACTCGGCGGTTCCCTGACCCAGAGCTCTATTTTAAATATGAAGGAAGGGCTTATCTCAAAAGATCGCGTGCAATCGATTTTGAGCATGCTGACAACAACCTCTACTTCTTATTTACTCTTGGCGTCACTTGATGTCGCTCGAAAGCGATTAGCCACTGAAGGAAAGGCACTTGCAGATGAAGCCATCCGATTAGCTGAATCAGCGAGAAACCGTTTGAATCAAATTGATGGCATTACGTGTATTGGTAAGGAAATACTCGGTTCAGCTTCTACGTACGATTATGATCCAACGAAATTAATTATTTCAATTAAAGACCTTGGTCTCAATGGCCATGATGTGGAAAAATGGCTGAGAGAAAGCTACCGGATTGAAGTGGAGCTTTCTGATCTTTACAATATTTTATGTATTGTGACCCCTGGTGATTCTGATGAAACAATCGATACGCTTATAATGGCTATGAAAGACATTGCTGCAGCCTCTAAAAGTGAGAGCGGCACACAAGCGGTAACTGAAGTCCTACTTCCTGAGATTCCATCGCTTGCCATGACGCCGCGTGATGCCTTTTACGCCACAACTGAAGTGGTTCCGTTTAAAGAAGCAACGGGCCGCATCATCGCAGAGTTTGTCATGGTGTACCCGCCAGGCATACCTATTTTTATACCAGGAGAGATTATCACAGAAGAAAATATCTCCTATATCTTTAAAAACATTGAAATTGGGCTCCCTGTCCAAGGACCAGAAGATTCAACGCTGGAAATGATCCGTGTCATTAAAGAACAGAAACCAATTTTATAAAAAAGAAACATGCAGCCCCAAATGGAGCTGCATGCTTTTTTTATTTATTCAGAGGCTTCATCACAGCAATGACAGTGACCACACGTTCCGTATAGTGTTGTCACTTTTTCATTTTCAAATTGATCAATGGTCTCATTGCAATCTTGACAAATAATTGTACCCACGTACATTCCCCTTTTCTTCATTCATGATTTGAAAGCGTTTAATCTATTTCATACTTCTATAATATGATGTCACATTTAAGTTGTCAACGGTTAATTGTATGGCACATTTAATTATTTTTTATGAATATGTGCTCTTTTCTTATCATATTGAGGGAACGTTTCAATTGTATTTTGCTTCATATCAATTCTGTAACAATTGAGTAACAATCGAAAATTGTCAAAAAGGACATGATACACTAGAGTGACTAACAGGTAACCAGCTCCTAAAAATGTTGGGACAACCCCAAAAGATTTTGAGGTGAATAGATTGAATTTTATGAGGACACTTCTCATTATATTCCCCATGCTCTTTGTACTTAGTTCATGCTCATTTGCGTATATCATACCGAATCAGACAGACCAAGTCAGTCATATTCAAAAACCAAGAATTCTCTTTTTTACAGACGCAGAAAATCTTGATAAAGAAAGTCCTTATTATGATGCAGTCCTCGATTTAAAGAATGAATACCCGAAGGAAATGTCAAAGATGATTGTGAAAGAAGATCGTAAAGGCTGGAAAAATGAAGTAGACGAATTGCCGGCTATTTTACTTGTAAATAATGAAAAAGTCATAGTGAAGGTTGAAGGAAATGTCAGCAGCAAAGAGGATATTTTATCGCCCTTATGCCACGCTTTAGACCGCGTGAATACAAATTAATGGTCTCACCTTGCACTTATATAATCCATATGAAAAAGCCCCTCATGAAATGAGGGGTTTTTCTCATGCAGCGCTCAAAAAAACCCTCTCCTTGATGGAGAGGGTTTTAATAAGTTCATTATTTTACGATATGGATTGGGCTTCCAATTGCTACTTCAGCCGTTTCCATTGTAATTTCACCTAAAGTTGGGTGAGCATGAATTGTCATTGCGATATCTTCAGCAGTCACTCCAGCTTCGATTGCAAGGCTAAGCTCTGAAATCATATCAGAAGCGCCAACACCTGCGATTTGTGCGCCAATCACAAGACCATCCTCTTTACGAGTGATCATCTTCATGAAGCCATCAGTTGCGTCAAGAGAAAGTGCACGTCCGTTTGCTGCGAATGGGAATTTCGCTGCAACGATGTCGATTCCTTCTTCTTTTGCTTCTGCTTCAGTGTATCCAACTGTTGCAAGTTCTGGCTCAGAAAATACAACAGCAGGAATACCAAGGTAATCAATTTCAGCTGGCTCTCCAGCGATTGCTTCAGCTGCAATTTTACCTTCGTAAGAAGCTTTGTGTGCAAGTGGTGGTCCATCAACGATGTCACCAATTGCATAGATGTTAGAAACGCTTGTACGGCATTGTTTGTCTGTTTTGACAACTCCGCGGTCAGTCAATTCAACACCAACTTGCTCAAGACCAAGCTCATCTGTGTTTGGACGACGACCAACAGTAACAAGTACGTAATCAGCATCAACTGTTTTTTCTTCACCTTTTACTTCGAACGTAACAGTGACACCATCAGATTTTTCTTCAACGCCTTTTGCAAGAGCGTTTGTATGAATTTCAACGTTTCCTTTTTTCTTCAGGTTACGTTTAACCAATGAGCTCATTTGCTTTTCGAAACCTGGAAGGATTTCGTCTCCACCTTCAAGGATGACAACTTCTGTTCCAAAGTTTGCATAAGCAGTACCAAGCTCAGTACCGATATATCCACCACCGATAACAACTAACTTCTTAGGTACTTCTTTAAGCGCTAAAGCACCAGTTGAGTTGATCACGCGGTCTGTGTATTTAAAAGTAGGCAATTCAATTGGACGAGATCCAGTTGCAAGAATTGCATTTTTGAAAGTGTAAGTCTGTGCTGAATTTTCATCCATTACACGTACAGAGTTGCTGTCTACGAAATAAGCTTCACCTTTAACGATGTCTACTTTATTTCCTTTAAGAAGACCTTGAACTCCACCTGTTAATTTGTTTACAACAGAAGCTTTCCACTCTTGAACTTTTGTGAAATCAACTGTTACGTTTTCAGCTTTGATACCCATGTCTTCAGAATGCTTAGCATTTTCAAAACGATGGCCAGCATTGATTAATGCTTTTGAAGGAATACAACCAACGTTTAGACATACACCGCCAAGTGTTCCTTTTTCAACGATTGTTACTTTTTGTCCAAGCTGTGCAGCACGAATAGCAGCTACATATCCACCAGGACCTGCACCGATGACAAGAGTATCTGTTTCGATTGGGAAATCTCCTACTACCATGACATTACGCCTCCATTAAAATTAATTGTGGATCATTCAATAAACGCTTGATGTGGTTAAGGGCATTTTGCGCAGTAGCTCCGTCAATCATACGGTGGTCAAAGCTTAGGGAAAGAGCTAAGACTGGAGCTACAACGATTTCGCCATCACGAACAACCGCTTTTTCAGCGATACGGCCAATACCAAGGATCGCTACTTCTGGGTGGTTGATGACTGGAGTAAACCATTGTCCACCAGCAGAACCGATGTTTGTGATTGTGCAAGATGCACCTTTCATTTCAGCTGGAGCCAATTTACCATCACGTGCTTTTGTTGCAAGCTCGTTGATTTCGTTAGACACTTCGAAAATTGCTTTGCGATCTGCATTTTTCACAACTGGAACGAGCAAGCCTTTTTCAGTATCAGCTGCAATTCCGATGTTGTAGTAATGCTTTTGAACAACTTCATCTGTTTTATCATCGATAGAAGTGTTAAGTACTGGGTACTTTTTCAAAGCAGAAGTAAGAGCTTTTACAACGTAAGGCAAGTAAGTTAACTTGATTCCTTGATCAGCTGCAACTTGTTTGAATTGTTTACGATGAGCAACAAGGTTCGTTACATCAACTTCATCCATTAATGTTACGTGAGGAGCTGTATGCTTAGAGTTCACCATTGCTTTCGCGATCGCTTTGCGGATTCCGCTCATTTTCTCGCGAGTTTCTGGGAATTCTCCTTCAAGAACTGGAGCTGCTGCTGCCGCTTTAGGAGCTGCTTCTTCTTTCGCACTTTCAGCTGCTTGAGGCGCTGCTTCTTGAGCTGCAGAACCACCATTAACGAAGCTGTCGATATCTTCTTTTAACACACGTCCGTTTTTACCAGAACCTGCAACTTTGTAAATTTCAATGCCTTTTTCGCGAGCATATTTACGTACAGATGGCATAGCGATAACGCGTTTGTTTGGATCAGCATCTACTTGCTCTTGTGCGCCTGCACCAGTTGCTGCTGCCGCTTCTTCTTGTGCCACTTCTTTCTTCTCTGGCTCGTTACCAGCTTCAGCAGTACCTTGTACTTGAGCTTCAGTTTTTGCTTCGCCTTCTTCTTCGCTGCCTTTAAATTGAAGATTTTCGTAACCAGGTGCATCAAACGTAATGATTGTTTGTCCTACAGTTGCAACTGTTCCCTCTTCAACTTTTAATTCTAATACTTTTCCTTTAACAGGTGAAGGAATTTCTACAACTGCTTTATCGTTTTGTACCTCTGCTAAAACGTCATCTTCATTAATTTCGTCGTTTGGTTTTACAAACCACTTAACGATCTCACCTTCGTGGATACCTTCTCCGATGTCCGGAAGTTTAAATTCAAATGCCACTGTTTTTCGCCTCCTAGATTTTGTTGAATCCTTGTTGTGTATGTTTACACGGTCTTGTAATTGATAAAGGGGAAGAGAAATAAATTCTTTTCCCCTCAGTCATTTAATTAAAATTCAAGAACTTTCTTAGCTGTTTCAAGCACGTCTTTATGGTTTGGAAGCCATACGCTCTCAGCTTGAGAGAAAGCAAATACAGTATCAGGTGCAGCTACACGAAGTACTGGTGCTTCTAGGCTAAGGATTGCTCTGTCATTGATTTCAGCTACTACGTTTGCAGCAATACCAGCTTGTTTTTGTGCTTCTTGAACAACGATCGCACGACCTGTTTTTTCAACAGAAGCGATGATTGTTTCAATATCAAGCGGGCTTACTGTACGAAGGTCGATTACTTCAGCAGAAACGCCTTCTTTTTCAAGCTCTTCAGCAGCTTTAAGTGATTCGTGAACCATTGCACCGTAAGTGATGATTGAAAGGTCAGAACCTTCACGTTTCACGTCAGCTTTACCGATTTCAATTGTGTACTCTTCTTCAGGAACTTCCTGACGGAAAGAGCGATAAAGTTTCATATGCTCAAGGAATACAACCGGATCATTGTCGCGGATTGCAGAAATTAATAGTCCTTTTGCATCGTAAGGTGTTGAAGGAATAACCACCTTGATACCAGGCTGTTGTGCGATAAGACCTTCTAAGCTGTCAGCGTGAAGCTCAGGTGTGTGAACTCCCCCACCGAATGGAGAACGGATTGTCACTGGAGAATGCCAGCGTCCGCCAGAACGGTAACGCATACGAGCCATTTGTCCAGAAACAGAATCTAATACTTCGTAAACGAATCCGAAGAATTGAATTTCCATTACTGGGCGGAATTCTTGTAGTCCAAGGCCAATTGCAAGACCGCCAATACCAGATTCAGCAAGTGGTGTATCGAATACACGATCCTCACCAAACTCTTTTTGCAATCCTTCAGTCGCACGGAATACGCCGCCGTTTTTACCAACGTCTTCTCCGAAAACGAGAACGTTTTCGTCATTTTTCAGTTCTGTGCGTAACGCATCAGTGATCGCTTGAATCATTGTCATTTGCGCCATGGCTTACTTCGACTCCTTCTGTTTGTAAATTTCAAGCTGTTCAACTAAGTTGAATGGTTTTACATCGTACATGTTTTCAATCAAGTCAGTAACTTTTTGCTTAGGCTGTTCGTCAGCTTCTTTGATCGCTTGTTTGATTTGTTCTTTTGCATCTTCGATGACTTTATTCTCTTCTTCTTCAGACCATAGTCCTTTGTTTTCCAAGAATTTGCGGTAGCGTACCAATGGATCTTTTTGCTCCCACTCGTTTTCATCTTCTTTTGTACGATATCTTGTTGGATCGTCACCAGCCATTGTATGTGGGCCGTAACGGAATGTAAGAGTTTCGATTAATGTTGGACCTTCGCCATTAACAGCACGCTCACGAGCTTCAGCAGTTGCTGCATATACAGCTAATGCATCCATACCGTCAACTTGTACGCCTACGATACCAGCTGCAGCCGCTTTTTGTGCAATTGTTTGCGCAGCAGATTGCTTCTCAACAGGAGTAGAGATCGCATATCTGTTGTTTTGGACAACAAAAATCGCTGGCGCTTTGTAAGCCCCTGCAAAGTTAATACCTTCGTAGAAATCACCTTGTGAAGCTCCGCCATCACCAGTGTAAGTGATTGCAACAGCATTTTTACCGCGCTTTTTCAAACCAAGAGCTACACCAGCAGCTTGAATGATTTGTGCACCGATAATGATTTGTGGTGAAAGTGCATTTACATCTTCAGGCATTTGGTTACCAACAAAGTGTCCACGAGAGAACAAGAACGCTTTTGTTAATGGAAGGCCATGCCAGATTAATTGTGGTACATCACGATATCCTGGAAGAATGAAATCTTCTTTCTCAAGTGCAAAGTGAGTTGCAAGCTGAGAAGCCTCTTGTCCAGCTGTTGGCGCATAGAAGCCAAGACGTCCTTGACGGTTCAATGAAATTGAACGTTGATCTAATACTCGTGTAAACACCATACGGCGCATTAATTCTTTTAATTGGTCATCTGAGAGATCCGGCATTGCCGCTTCGTTTACGACTTCGCCTTTTTCGTTTAAAATTTGAAACGTTTCAAACTGCTTTTTGATGGCATCAAATTGCTTTTTGCTATCAACAATTGCTTTTTTTGTTTTTGCAGCCATTCTAAAGTCACCTCTTCCTTTCTTTTAACAGTCAATTTGTCGTGAATCCATTTATACATACAGATATAGGATAACCCAAAATACGCATATGACTCCTGTATATAATAGCCACTGGGATCGTTGTCGAAACATTGAATGATCACTCGTTTTTGAGTTCTTCTAACTGTATTAACGATAGTTCACAAATAACTAATACAACTTCTGTTAACAAGGACTAGTTTACAACAAGAAAAATAGTCCGTCAATTGATTTAACGGCTTTATTTAAATAAATGTATTCGCTTTACTTTTTATGGTGAGCTGTATCAATCTGTTTAACAAACAACTCTAACTGTACTAGTATAGAGTGTACTACTGTACTACAATAGAAAATGTTTGTTTTTGTCGAAAAATAAAAAAAGAGCTGTTTTTTCAGCTCTTTTTCAACTCTTGATCTGCCGCTTCAGACAAAGCCTGTTTATGCTCATTCAATTGCTTTGTATATTGATTGAACTTTTTACCTTCTTTTCTGACTTTGCTATAAGAACGGTTCACTGTCTTCAACTTGGATTTCAGCTCTTTATATCCTAAGTCCTTCTTTTTTAAAGATTGATACAAATGCTGATCTTGTTTCAGCGCCTTTTGATATTCCTTGTAAAGCTGGTCATACGACGCATATCTTTTCTCAAGCGATTTGACCGTTTCATCTGCTTTTTCTTTTAAATCTGTATCTTGTATACGTCCCGCAGATTCTTTGACCGTTTTCAATTCCTTTTTCGATTCATCCATGCTGTCTTTTTCTGTTTTCAAATGTTCTGCTCGTTTCGCTGCAGATGCTAACGCCTGATCAGAAAGGCTTGACACTGTTTTTGTGTGATCCTTTGTGGTTTGTATCATTTTTTTATAGAGCTGCTGTTCTTTTTTCTCATAGCTTTGCAGTGTGCCTTGCTCTTTTTCAAAAGACGCCTCTTTTTCGCTCATTTTCGTCATCGCATCTTGCATGTCATAAAATGAACTTTGACCTCCGCATCCCGTCAGCAAAAGGGTACATATCCCCGCTAAAGCAGCACCTGCTTTCATGCTTCTTCTTATTTGTTTCATCACAAGGTTCCCCCTTTATATCTCCACATACAACTATAATTTTTATAGGCGTTTGTGACAAGGAAAGAGGTCATTATGATGAGCCGAAGAAGATTTTTTTCAAGTGATAGGCGCATGACTATACAAATAGTGCATTCATACATAGTTTATATTACACGCTTCGCCTTCACTTATGAGAGGCCGAGTGTATTTCCAAAGGAGGTCAAAAGTATGTCTAATTATAGTCATGGAAGTATGTATGGTGGATACGGCGGTTACGGGTATGGATACGGTGGCGGATATGGTGGTGGCTGTTGTTACCCAAGTTATGGCGGTGGTTACGGATACGGCGGAGGACGCACATTCGCTTTAATCGTTGTCCTTTTCATCCTATTAATCATCGTTGGCGCAGCATTCTTAGGCGGCGGTGGCTGCTGCTAATGGCTGTTTAAGCCTCTGACCGGTCTCATAGACCGGTCTTCTTTATTTCATTGCATATGTTGTGTAACATTTTATATACTTTACATACAAAGGAAATAGGAGTGAAGATTTGTGATTACCATGGAAGATATCGTACGGGACGGACATCCCGTCTTAAGACAAACAGCTGAAGCGGTCGAGCTCCCGCCGACAGAAGAGGAAAAACAGCAATTAGCTGACATGATTGAATTCGTCAAAAATAGTCAAGATGCTGACTTGGCTGAAAAGTATGGACTCAGACCTGGCGTTGGACTCGCGGCTCCGCAAATTAATGTCAGTAAGCGAATGATCGCTGTTCACTGTGAGGATGAAGATGGAGAGGAATACAGCTATGCCCTTTTCAACCCGCGCATTGTCAGTCATTCCGTCAAAAGAGCTTATTTAACGACAGGTGAAGGCTGCTTATCTGTTGATGAAGCCATTCCTGGATTTGTCCCGCGATATCAAAAGATCAGGGTGAAGGCCACAACGCTTGAAGGAGAAGACATTGATATTCGCCTAAAAGGGTTTCCAGCCATTGTATTTCAGCATGAAATCGACCATTTAAACGGCATTATGTTTTATGATCATATTCAAAAGGATCAGCCATTCGCTGAGCCAGACAACTCTGTTGCGATCGGCAGATCATAAATTAAAAAGAAGACCCAATAACCTCAGGGTCTTCTTTTTTTATTCTTCAATCAAGCCTAGATGGGTCACTGCATAGAATATGCCGTCTTCATCTACCGGCTTTGTCACAAAATCAGCCAAATCTTTTAGTTCATTCACAGCATTTCCCATGGCGACACCTGTACCAGCAAACGAAATCATCTCTCGATCGTTCAGACCGTCTCCAAAGGCAACGGTATCCTTTTGCTCGTAAGGCAGTCTTTCGATAACTCGTTTAATGCCTTCAGCTTTCGAACCGCCCTTTGGCAAGACATCTGTTGACAGCTCGTGCCACCTGACAAGATCAATTTCTTCGCGGAACGCCTCGTATTGGACTTCCTCTTCTGCCTTACAGAATAACAGCATTTGAAAAATCTCGTTTTCTTTAAAGTAAGACAAATCATGTTCAGGATGCTCTGTTTTTAAAGTCCCAATCCCCTCATGGATAAACGGATGATTTGGCACAGAAGCCTTCATCGCTTTTTCCCCCATGAAAACAAGCGGATGATCATGACGATCTGCCGTTTCATAAATTTTCTCCATCAGCTCCAGTTTAAGCGGATTGCCGTAAATGACTTCTCCCTCATACATGACATACTGACCGTTATAAGCAATAAAGGAGTCAAGCCCTAATTCCTCTAAAATAGGCTTAATTAAAAAAGGCGAACGCCCAGATGCAATGAAGAGATGATGGCCTTTTTCTTTTAATAAACGAACTGCTCTCTTCGTTGATTCAGGTATTTTTTTATCATGATCATATAAAGTACCGTCGATATCAAAGAAGATGACTTTTTTATTCATATCCCGTCTCCTGTCTCTTGTTATGTATACCCACTCCCTTTCATCATACAGAAAGATTTCTGCTTTCGAAACCAATTCCTATGAAAACGCCCATTTCCCACATATAACCATGTAACATTCAATGGAAACGTCATATAATACAAGTATAAAGAGAGAACGGAATACAAGGTCTAATCTCACTTCAATTCGAAAGGAGGCGACCTGCGATGCTTCGTCGTCTGCGCAAGAAAATTAGAAGACAATGGAAGGACATGCTTCGTAAAAAATCGATCGCTTAAAAGGATCTTCCGCACATTTGCTGAGGGTCCTTTTTTCTCAGAGACTTTTCTTATGCGCGTTTTTTTAATATAATAGAAATAGCGAGTGTAACATACGGTATTTAAGGAGAGATTTGGATGATATATAAGGTATTTTTTCAGGCAACTACTACTGAGGTACCTGTAAGAGAACACACAGATTCACTATACGTTGAAGCGGTTTCTGAAAGAGACGTACGCGATAAGTTGAAAAAACATAGCTACAACATTGAATTCATTCAGCCTGTAGACGGTGCTTTTTTAGACTATGAACGAGAAAGTGAAAATTTTAAAGTATTGGAGCTATGAGAGGAATGAAATTTGTAAAAAACGATCAGGCGGCAGTTTTTGCGCTCGGCGGTTTAGGCGAGATCGGTAAAAACACGTATGGCGTTCAATTTCAAGATGAAATCATTTTAATTGATGCTGGTATCAAGTTCCCTGAAGATGAGCTTCTTGGAATTGACTACGTCATCCCTGACTATACGTACTTAGTTAAAAACGAAGATAAAATCAAAGGTCTTTTCATCACTCACGGACATGAAGACCACATCGGCGGTATCCCTTACCTTCTCAAGCAAGTGAATATTCCAGTTTACGGCGGCAAACTCGCAATCGGCCTACTTCGTAATAAATTGGAAGAGCATGGTCTCTTGAGACAGACAAAACTTCACATTTTTGAAGAAGAGGATACCATTAAATTTAGAAAAACAGCTGTGTCTTTCTTTAGAACAACACACAGTATTCCAGATTCTTATGGAATTGTCGTGAAGACACCTCCTGGTAACATCGTACATACAGGTGATTTCAAGTTTGACTTTACGCCTGTTGGCGAGCCTGCCAACTTAACAAAAATGGCTGAAATCGGGAAAGAAGGCGTTCTATGTCTTTTATCCGATAGTACAAACAGTGAAATTCCAGAATTTACGATGTCTGAAAGACGCGTAGGTGAAAGCATTGATGACATCTTTAGAAAAGTCGACGGCCGTATCATCTTTGCTACGTTTGCTTCAAACATTCACAGACTTCAGCAAGTGATCGAGTCCGCTGTTGCCAACGGCCGAAAAGTTGCGGTGTTTGGACGAAGTATGGAGTCTGCTATTGATATTGGACAAGATCTTGGCTACATTAAATGTCCAAAAAACACGTTCATTGAACACAATGAAATCAACCGTCTACCAGCAAACAAAGTGACGATTCTTTGTACTGGGAGCCAAGGTGAGCCGATGGCTGCTCTTTCTCGTATTGCAAACGGCACTCACCGCCAGATTTCGATTAATCCTGGAGACACTGTTGTCTTCTCATCTTCACCGATTCCGGGTAACAATATTAGTGTAAGCCGCACCATTAACCAGCTGTACCGTGCTGGCGCTGAGGTCATTCATGGCTCACTTAATAATATTCATACATCTGGTCACGGCGGACAAGAAGAACAAAAGCTGATGCTCCGTTTAATTAAACCAAAATTCTTTATGCCGATTCACGGTGAATACCGCATGCAAAAAACGCATATTAAACTGGCGAATGATTGCGGAATTCCTGAGGAAAACTGCTTTATCATGGATAATGGTGAAGTTCTTGCACTAAAAGGTGACGAAGCAAGTGTCGCTGGCAAAATTCCTTCAGGTAACGTATATATCGACGGAAGCGGAATTGGCGATATCGGGAATATCGTCTTAAGAGACCGCCGCATTCTTTCAGAAGAAGGTCTTGTCATTGTAGTCGTCAGCATGGACATGAAAGAATTCAAAATCTCTGCTGGTCCTGATCTCATCTCAAGAGGCTTTGTCTACATGAGAGAATCTGGCGACCTCATCAACGACGCACAAGATCTCATTTCAAAGCATCTTGAAAAAGTAATGGAACGTAAGACAACTCAGTGGTCTGAAATTAAGAACGAAATTACGGACACACTGGCTCCTTTCCTTTACGAAAAAACAAGACGCCGCCCAATGATCTTACCGATTATTATGGAAGTGTAATCAAAAAAGAGACACAAGCCGACTGGCTGTGTCTCTTTTTTTCATCAAGTATTAAAAAAAACCGCATATATACATCGTACACATGCGGTTTCTCACTTTTTATGATTGAATTGGGAGGTGCTGAAAGCTTCTGACATCAAACAAGCCCTTTGTCGTCATTTTCACATCAGGAATGACTGGAAGTGCCAAGAAGGACAGCGTCAAAAACGGATTAAAGTCTAAGGAAAAGCCAGTTTCTTTTAGCGCTTCATGAAGTGTATGAAGGCTTTCATTGACGAGATGTGCCGGCTGATCTGACAACAAACCAGAGATTGGTAATGGCAGCGTATGAAGTGACTGCCCTTCTTTCACAACAGTCAACCCGCCGCCTGCTTCTTTTAACGCCTCAATCGCTTTGATGATATCAGCATCATTTGTACCAACTGCAATTAAGTTATGTGAATCATGTGCAACTGTTGTTGCAATCGCGCCCTGTTGGATGCCGAAGCCGCTGACAATCCCTACGCCCATTTCAGATAAACCTTGATGACGTTCAACAAGCACCATTTTCAATACATCTCTGCCTGTATCACTTGTAAATTGTCCGTTCATTTCTGAAGGAGAGACTTGTTCTAACTTTGTTTCAAGCTGATTCGGAATAATACGGATGACATTCATATGTTGATCGCCTGTGATAGGTAGTGCAATGTCTTCCTTTTGAACATCTACGGCATGAACAGATTGTAATAATGCCGGGCTCGGTGCAATCTTTTCGACACTCGGCTTATACTCTCCGTTCTGTGCAACCAATCGACCTGCGATAAATACACTTGTAATGTCTACATGATGAAAGTCTGAGACAAGCATAAAATCAGCATCATAGCCTGGTGCAATGGCTCCCTTTGTTTTAAGACCAAAACACTCTGCGGCATTTAAGCTTCCCATTTGATAGGCCAAAAATGGATCTAAGCCTTCTTTTATGGACATTCGTACTTGCTCGTCAATACTTCCCTGTGCCATTAAATCATCCAAATGTTTATCATCTGTACAAAAGAAAAAGCGTCTCGCATTCTTCTCATTCACTGCGGGTAAAACATTTTTCACGTTTTTGGCAACAGATCCTTCTCTCAGCATCACATACATGCCTCTTTTCACACGCTCAAGGGCTTCCTGTGCTGTTGTCACCTCATGGTCTGTTTGGACACTTGCTGTCCGGTAGACGTTGATTAATCGATCTGTTAAGCCTGCTAGATGGCCATCAATCAGTTTATTCTCGTTTTGAGCATCAAGCAGCTTTTGAAGCATATCTTCTTCTGCCTGCTCCACACCAACATAGTCCATCACCTCAGCAAGACCAAGCACTTCCTTTTCTTGATAAAGAGGTTTTAAATCTTGCGCTTTTAACGTAGCACCTGATCGTTCAAAACTGACTGCCGGTACACAAGATGGCAGCATGAAATAAATATGTAAGGCAGCTTTCCTCGCTTCTTCCAGCATAAAACGGATGCCTGTTATACCTGACACATTGGCGATTTCATGCGGATCTGTTACGACAGTTGTCACGCCGTGAGGAACGACAGCTTTGGAGAATTCAGCAGGGGTCACCATAGAAGACTCGATATGAACGTGGCCATCAATAAAACCAGGCACAAGCATTTGACCTGATGCATCTAGCTCCTGTTCTCCTTCGTACTCTCCTATCCCAACGATTTGTCCATTTTCAACAGCGACATCTGCGTCTATCCATTCCTGGTTAAACACATCCATGACTTTCGCATGTTTAATCACGAGGGCTGCTTTTTTTCTCTTTGCTGCTACCTCAATTTGATGTCTGAAAAGCTCCTTATCCAACGACACTGCCTCCTCCAAGTAAACAATATAATGTTTCTTATCGTAAACGAATCTGTTTGCCCAGTCAATGACATTTAGAGAAAATCAACCATATCAAAACACTGATTTTTATTTCTGAATAGTGATAATTGCATGAAAAATATCACGACTTATTTTTGCGATTATACAGAACAACGCAGCCCTTTTCAATGTCTATTTTCATCTCAATGTCCACCTGTCATGAACACATTCATGTAAAAAAACACCCCGTCATCGGAGTGTTTAATAATCGTTCTGCATTTCTCGTTTTTCAAAGCGTCCTATATCGGCTACTGCCCCAATGACAATGAGGATATCTTCTTTTTGAATCATTTCATCAGCCAGCGGGGAAACAATGACTTCCTTACCGCGCTTAATCGCAACAATATTGATACCGTATCTTGCCCTAATATCAAGATCTAAAAGGGAATGCCCTGCAAGCCTGTTGTTTGCAACAATCTCAATCAGGCTGTACTCATCTGACAGCTCAAGGTAATCAAGCACGTTATTTGAAATGATTTTATGTGCAATCCGTCTCCCCATATCTCGCTCTGGATGAACGACGCGATCCGCGCCAATTTTGTTGAGTACCTTTTCATGATAATCATTTTGCGCTTTCACAGTGACCATTTTGACGCCAAGCTCTTTCAGCATAATCGTTGTTAAAATACTTGCCTGAATGTTTTCGCCAATTGCAACGATGACATGATCAAAATTGCGAATACCAAGATTTTTTAAAACGTTTTCGTCCGTCGAATCACCAATCACCGCATGTGAGGCGATTTTCGCATACTCGTTTACTCGATCTTCATTCATATCCATTGCCATGACTTCAAGTCCTTCTTCACTCAGCGCCTTGCAAATACTTCCACCAAAGCGTCCAAGACCAATGACTGCATATTCCTTTTTCATGTTCAGACTCCTTTTATCTCACTTACCATGCATTTTACTACGGTTTGATTAATGAATCCATATGTGAACGAATTTTTTTGCGGAACGCTTCACTTAAGTAAAGATCTGCTCCTTTTTCGATTTCACTGCGATAATGAGCTGGCGGAGCGATTTCTTCTCTTTTTTGAAGCACAAGAAAGGTTAAACAGTCCTCGTAAATTTGATCACCTATTTTGACATCGACAAATGCTGGACGATATGTACCTTCATATACTCCTTCTCGTTTATACAAATAACGAATGGCATCAAAAGGAACTTCATATAAAACACCCTCTGTTTCGCCGCCGTCTTCTACCATATCAGCTCTTGATCCATCTGGCCTCACCAATGTAAATCTCGTAGTAAAACCATTTAGTACACCACCGCCGATGATTTGTTTAAAGTGATGATCGACTTCTGCGAGCTTAAACCTAGCATTATCCATGCAGGAGCCATAGGCAAAATAATAGAAGGTTGATGGCTTCTGCTGCCAAAGTTGATAAGCTTTCCAGCACCCTCTCTTTATTTCTTTCAGCGCTGATGCCTTCTGCTCTGGCAAAGTGTATGTCACGGCTGCTACCTGACCTTGATCCGTCATGATATTGATTTCCTGCTTGTCATACCCTTCCTCTAGTACGTCTATCTTATTCAACGTGTCAGCGGTTACCTCGTACAATTCCCCGAATACAGTGCCTTTTTCTGCAGGAACACACGCTGGATATCCTTGACCTGTATCGTAGATCCTTCCACTCATCCAAGCGGATTTAGCTAATAGTTTGTTTTCCTTCATGTACGTTTCGTGATGCTCTTCATGCTGCAATAGCGTCCCATATACAAATAAAGCTTTTACCGTCATGACTTCACGTCCTCTCAACTTGCTGCTGTCTGCTTTTTTGACACACAGGCAAATAAATATGAAAAGCTGTGCCTTTTCCAAGCTCACTTGACACGTCCATTCTTCCTTGATGATCTTTTAAAATTGTCGCACAGATGGTCAGACCAAGCCCTGTCCCTTCTTTTTTCGTGGAAAAGAAAGGATCATATATTTTTTGAATATCTTCTTCAGACATCCCTTTTCCTTCATCTTGAATGGTAATCTTCCATTCATTCAATACTTTTTCTGTAGATATGTATATGCTGCCACCTTCAGGCATTGCCTCAATCGCATTTTTGATTAAATTAATGAACAGCTGCTTCATTTGGTTAGCGTCTGCTAGGATTGCGCCGGCATCCTGCCTTTTAAATGGCTGCTTGAGATCAATATTTGAAAGAACGGCATTTGTTTTTAATAAAGTAATCACTTGTTCTAGAAGCTCATGAAGCTGGACCTCTTGAAAATGGACCGATTGAGGCTTAGCCAATACAAGCAGCTCACTTAAAACAAAATCAATCCGTTTAATTTCAGAAAAGATAATGTCAAAATAATCGGTTCTTTCAGGATATTGAGTCTTCATCAGCTGCAAAAAACCATTAACTGATGTCAGTGGATTTCTGACTTCATGGGCGATTCCAGCGGCTATTTGTCCAGCGACGGCCAGCTTTTGCGCCTGCATTTGCAATTGCTGATTGGATCTTTCAAGCTCAAGCTTTGCCTGCTTTTGTTTCGTAATATCAGCTACCGTTCCAATTCCTCCGGTAAACTGGTGATGCTCATCAAAATAAAGCTTGTAATGAACATCTCCCCACACCTTCTTTCCCTCTTTATGGAGAAGCTGCAGTTCTACACGCCCCGCATCCTTATGCTCCTTGATCACAGACAATAAATGCTGGACCACGCGTTCCTCTTGATCAAAGTACTGATTGTACATGGTGCCTAGACATTCATCGATGTCATAGCCCGTCATTTGTGTCCATGCTTGATTTAAGAAAATAATTTCACCTTTTTCGTTTGTTTCAAAGACGATTTCTTGCAAGTTATCTGTGATTCGATTCAGCCGCTCTGTCAGTTCGTGTGCTTCTTTCTCTCTCGTATTTAAGTCTGACACAAGTAGATTTAGGCGGTCTACATAGCCTGAGACAACCCAGATTCCTGTTAGAACCAGGACTGTAAAGGCTAGATCGAGCGGCCAATTAATTTGATAGCCACCTAGATAATAAAAGAAATCCCAGCTTAAAATTAAAATAAATGCAAGAACAGATAACACGATCCGCACTTGATATGTTTTGTTCAAATGATTCCACCTGCCGCCCTGAGATTCTTTGTCAATTGTACCATTTTCCACTTGTTTTTTGAGGGAGATGGGGCATTTTTAAGGAACTTTTTCAGAAAAAAAGCCTGTTCTCAGCACAAAGGAAGAGAACAGGCTTTTTTCATTACTGCTGAAGAGCTTCTTGAAGTTCTTTTAACAGTAATTCTGCGCCTTCAGCGCTTAATGTAATTTGACCATTTCCATAATCATGGTTCTCTGATGTAATCTCACCAGTCATGAGGCAAACTCCCTCTGGCTGATATTTTTTCAAGACGATTTTATCCCCATCTATAAAAAATTCCATACTGTCCTTAATAGCAATATCAAGTGCTCTTCTTAATTCGATTGGCATCACAATACGCCCTAGTTCGTCTACTTTTCTTACGACTCCGATAGATTTCAAATTCGTTCCCTCTTTCTTTCATTAGCTCAAGATCAATCTGTTTTTCACCAATTGATATATCGTAGACGTAAGAGATTCTCAAAAGGTTTCTCTTCTATAAAAATTTTTTTCACAAAAGAAAAAACAAAGGGAAAATTTATTGTGATTGTCAAAATGATACTCGAATTTTACAAGTTCATTTCAAGGTCATCACAAACCCCCACAAATGACCTCACCCCCCTGAACTTTTAAATGTAAAATTGTTTAAAACAGCAAAAATAGAGATTGGGTGAAAACATGTTTCAAAATGCCGAAATTGGAATTGATTTAGGAACAGCTAACATATTGGTTTATAGTAAAAATAAGGGGATTATTTTGAATGAACCGTCCGTCGTGGCAGTCGATACAGAAACAAAAACTGTACTTGCCGTCGGAACAGAAGCAAAAGAAATGATTGGGAAAACACCTGGGAAAATTGTGGCGATCCGTCCGATGAAAGACGGTGTCATCGCTGATTATGATATGACAACAGATTTACTCAAACAAATCATGAAAAAAGCAGGAAAAAATATCGGATTTACCTTCAGAAAACCAACGGTCGTCGTATGTACACCTTCTGGTTCCACAGCTGTTGAGCGCCGTGCCATCAGTGATGCTGTGAAAAACTGCGGAGCAAAGCACGTGCATTTAATCGAAGAACCTGTTGCAGCCGCAATCGGCGCTGATCTTCCAGTAGATGAGCCTGTTGCAAACGTCGTAGTTGATATTGGCGGAGGAACAACGGAAGTTGCTATCATTTCGTTTGGCGGCGTTGTCTCTTGTCATTCCATTCGAATTGGCGGAGATCAGCTGGATGAAGATATCATTACGTTTGTGCGAAAGAAATATAACCTATTAATCGGCGAACGGACAGCTGAGCAGGTGAAAATGGAAATTGGTTATGGTCTCATTGAGCATGAGCCAGAGTCATTAGAAGTACGTGGACGTGATCTAGTGACAGGTCTTCCAAAAACAATCACACTTGAATCTCATGAAATTCAAGGAGCCATGCGAGAGTCACTTCTTCATATTTTAGAGGCGATTCGTGCAACATTAGAGGACAGCCCTCCAGAGCTTAGTGGTGACATCGTAGACCGCGGCGTGATCTTAACTGGTGGTGGCGCTTTGTTAAACGGGATTCAAGAATGGCTCTCACAGGAAATTGTCGTTCCAGTTCATATTGCAGCAAATCCACTTGAATCTGTCGCAATCGGAACAGGTCGTTCACTAGAAGTCATTCATAAATTGCAAAAAACATTAAAATAATCTTCTTGTTCTACTTCTTTTTTTATCATTTCGATCATATCGTGAGGAATGGATAAACGTGAAGGAGGAAGAACATGTTGCTTGATTTAGGTAAACGGGTTGTTGTCACAGTCATTTTAACGGGTATTATCTTAGGAGGAATGAGCCTGTCATTTTCACATATGCCCCCTTCTAACGCACAGCCTGTGAAACAACTGAACCGCTAAAAAGCCGCATGAAAGCGGCTTTTTTATTTTGGCTTTTCGCGTGCTCCCCATTTTCCTTTTCGGTCTTAAATCTGATATGATGAACATGACTAAAGGAGGGTTTTTTTATGAGTTCATTTGAAAAACAACTAGATCAATATGCGAAGACCATCGTTGAAGTAGGTGTGAATGTTCAAAAAGAACAAGAAGTCGTCGTATCTGCATCTACTGATTCTGCAGACCTTGTTCGCCTTGTCGCGAAACATGCATATGAGCGCGGGGCGAAAAACGTACATATCCGCTGGGCTGACGGTGTTCTTGCTCGTTTAAAATATGAGCACGCACCGCAGGATGTGTTTGAGCAATTCCCAGAATGGGAAGCACAGATGATGGAAACCATCGCAAAACGCGGCGGCGCTTTTATCACGATCTTGTCAGAAAGCCCTGACCTTCTGCGAGGCATTGATTCGAAAAAAATCGCTGCACAGCAAAAAGCCGCTGGATCTGCCCTTCATACATATCGCCAATACGTTCAATCAGACAAAGTGGCTTGGACGGTTGTAGGCGCTGCATCAAAAGATTGGGCGAAAAAGATTTTCCCTGACCATACAGATGAAGAAGCTGTCGCTTTATTATGGGAACAAATCTTTAAAGTCGCTCGCGCTGATCAAGCAGATCCTGTGGAGGCTTGGAAAAAGCACGATGAGTCGCTAAATGAAAAGGTCAAAATCCTAAATGAGCGCCACTACCACAAGCTACATTATGATGCTCCTGGCACTGATTTAACGATTGAGCTCCCTGAAAAGCACATTTGGGTAGGTGCCGGCAGCGTGAGTGAGCGCGGCGTCTCTTTCATGGCCAACATGCCAACAGAAGAAGTCTTTACCGTACCTAAAAAAGATGGTGTAAATGGGACAGTCTCAAGCACAAAACCGCTCAGCTATGCAGGAAATATCATTGATGAGTTTACTTTAACATTTGAAAATGGCCGAATTGTCGATGTGAAAGCGAAGGAAGGCGAAGACATTTTAACTTCGCTCGTTGAAACAGATGAAGGCTCTCATTATCTAGGTGAAGTTGCTCTCGTACCAGATGATTCACCAATTTCAAACTCGAATATCCTCTATTACAATACCCTTTATGATGAAAACGCATCGAACCACCTTGCCATCGGCAGCGGATATGCGTTCAATATCGAAGGCGGAAAAGAGATGAATCGTGAAGAATTGGATGCAGCTGGTGTAAACAACAGTATTACACACGTCGATTTCATGATTGGTTCAAAGGAAATGAATATTGACGGTATTACAAAAGACGGGAAACGCGAACCGATCTTCCGTAATGGAAACTGGGCGATTTAACCGAAAAAAGACATCCACAAATGGATGTCTTTTTTTATTTACGCATAAAGCTCAACGAGTCTCTTTTGAATCTCTTGATCTGATAAGAACTCATCATATGTTGTTTGCTTATCGACGATGCCATTTGGCGTCACTTCGATGATACGATTTGCCACTGTTTCAACAAACTGATGGTCATGAGATGAGAAGAGCATCGCTCCTTTAAAGCTCATTAAACCGTTATTCAGCGCCGTAATGGATTCTAGGTCTAAGTGGTTCGTCGGTTCATCTAGAAGCAGTACATTCGCTCCTGACAGCATCATTTTCGATAACATACAACGAACCTTTTCTCCTCCTGATAAGACGCTTGCTTTTTTCTTTACTTCTTCCCCAGAGAATAGCATACGTCCTAAGAATCCGCGTAAGAAGCTTTCGCTTTGATCATTAGGAGAATACTGGCGAAGCCAATCCACTAGATCGACATCGTTTCCTTCAAAATATTCACTATTGTCTTTCGGGAAAAAGGCTTGAGATGTTGTGACGCCCCATTTATATGTCCCGCTGTCTGGCTCCATCTCACCAGCAAGAATTTTAAATAAAGTAGACACAGCAAGCTCATTACGGCTTAGGAACGCAATTTTATCCTCGCGATTCATAATAAAGCTGACGTTATCAAGTACTTTCACACCGTCAATTGTTTTCGATAGACCTTCTACTTGAAGAACATCATTCCCGATTTCGCGCTCTGGCGCAAAATGGACATACGGATATTTACGTGAAGATGGCTTAATATCGTCTAAAGAGATTTTATCAAGCAATTTCTTTCTTGACGTCGCTTGCTTCGATTTAGAAGCATTCGCACTGAACCGGGCAACGAACTCTTGAAGCTGCTTAATTTGCTCTTCTTTTTTCTTATTTGCATCTTGGCTGAGTTTCAGCGCTAGTTGGCTGGACTCATACCAGAAATCATAGTTTCCGACATATACTTGAATTTTTCCGAAGTCTAGGTCCGCAATATGTGTACATACTTTGTTTAAGAAGTGACGGTCATGCGAAACGACGATGACGGTATTTTCAAAATGAATAAGGAACTCTTCCAGCCACTGGATGGCTTGTAAGTCCAAGTGGTTTGTTGGCTCATCCAGAAGAAGGACGTCAGGCTTACCAAATAAAGCTTGGGCTAGTAGTACTTTAACCTTTTCAGAACCACCAAGCTCAGACATTTTCTTCGATTGAAGGCTCTCTGGAATGCCAAGACCTTTTAGTAAGATCGCTGCTTCACTTTCTGCTTCCCAGCCGTTTAACTCAGCGAACTCACCTTCAAGCTCTGCTGCACGAATCCCGTCTTCATCTGAGAAATCAGGTTTCATATAGATCGCATCTTTCTCCTGCATCACATCATATAAACGTTTGTGACCCATCATGACGACTTTTAATACTTCAAATTCTTCGTATTCAAAGTGGTTCTGTTTTAAGATCGCTAAACGCTCACCAGGGCTCATATGAACATCGCCCGTCTGAGCCTCAATTTCACCTGAAAGAATCTTTAGAAACGTTGATTTACCAGCTCCATTGGCACCAATTAAACCGTAGCAGTTGCCAGGAGTGAATTTAATGTTTACTTCTTCAAATAGTTTACGATCAGCAAAACGTAAACTAACATTATTTACTGCAATCATTTATTAATCCTCCATCACTCATTCATCATTATGAAGTATAACATGAATAACGTTTGATAGAAACGTCTCTCACTAAGAACGAAGGCAAATTGTCCAATATGGTATAATAAGTGGGAATGATTTATTGAAGGAGTTCGTGCGATTTGAGATTACTTACACTGATGGAATACTGTTTATTGATTTTCTTTATGGGTATTTATTTATCAGCAACAGGATTTAATGCGAGGGATTTCGGCCTTTATATTGGGCTTGTGCTTATTTACACACTGGTACACATCTTTTCGAAACGCTTTTTACAAAAGCGAGGGAAAGAAAATCATAAGATCGGATTGTTTCGGTCCGTTTTAGCTATTACTGGCTCTGTCTTCGCTTCTGTGCTGGCCATTGTGCTCATTGTTACAGTGCTCACGCCAAATTAAAAACGACCCTATTTTTAAGGGCCGCCATTTAAGCACTTTTCTCATGCACCTGAGAAGGGTGCTTTTATTTTGTTTGCCGAATGTCGCCAAATGGGAAGAAAACAAATTCTGATGTCCCGACAACCCGATCATTTTCAATGAGTCCAAGGCCATTTCTGCTGTCCATGGAGTTGAGCCTGTTGTCCCCCATCACAAAGTAATCGTTTTTCGGTACTTTCACTGGACCAAAATCCCCTGTCAAATGCACTTCATACTCTTTCGCATGTGCCTTGTTCTCTTTTAAATAAGGCTCATCTACTTTTTTACCATTAATGTAAAGCGTATCATCCTTCATTTCAATCGTGTCTCCCGGAAGACCGATCAATCGTTTTACATAATGAATTTTTTGGCCGTCTTTTCCATTAATAATCACGATGTCACCTCGTTTGACTCCACCTAGATAGTTAATGGTTTTGTTGACGAACAGCTTTTCCCCATCATGAAGGGTCGGTTCCATCGACTCTCCTTCCACCACATACGGCTCAAATATAAACGTACGGATGAGCAAGACGAGCGCAAGTGCAATTAAAATGGCTTTGATCCATTCAAACAGTGAACTTTTCTTCTCTGTTTTGGCTTGCTTTGCATCAGATTGAATATCATTTTCGTTTTGTTTGTTTTCTTCGTTCAAAATACTGCTTCCTCCTAAGACTTTCTGCTAAAAGACTTGAAACGTGAATTGAATAACTTTACTTTATCACATGTCATTTAAAAATTCACAAGACAACCATTCAATTATATATTTTTTCCTAATTTGTTCGTAATTAAACAAAAAGAAACACCGCTTTTCACGATGCTTCTCCTCTAAATTACGCTTCTAGTTTCACTGGTTTTTTCAAAATACCAAGTAAAATCGCTGTTACAACGGCACCGATTAAGATGCTGATGATATAAAGAACTGGATGATTTGTTACCCAGAAAACGAATAGTCCGCCGTGCGGTGCAGGAAGTGTGACTCTAAAGAATTCCGTTAATCCGCCAGCCACAGCTGCTCCAATGACAGCTGAAGGAATCACGCGTAGAGGGTCAGCCGCTGCAAACGGGATCGCCCCTTCAGTGATGAAGGCAGCTCCCATGAAGTAGCATGTAATCCCTGCTTCTCGGTCACGTTTTGAGAACTTATTTCTAAAGATTGTTGTCGCAAGTGCAATACCTAGTGGTGGTACCATTCCGCCTGCCATAATGGCAGCGTGCGGTGCATAGTTTCCAGCAGCAATCATCGCAAGACCAAATGTGTAAGCCGCTTTGTTAATTGGACCACCCATATCAATTGCCATCATACCTGCCAAAATAATGCCCATTAAGACAAGGTTTCCAGTACCTAAAGTTTCAAGCCAATGAGTTAATCCGTCCATCACCATTTTTACTGGTGTGTTCACAATGTAATGCATGATGATACCTGTGAAGAAAATACCGAACAATGGATACAGAAGAACCGGCTTAATCCCGTCGAGTGACTGCGGTACAAATGTGAATACTTTTTTAAGTAACACAACGACATAACCAGCAAGGAAACCGGCAATGAGTCCACCTAGGAATCCTGCACCTGCTGCTGACGCCATAAATCCACCGACCATACCTGGCGCAAAACCTGGACGATCTGCAATACTCATCGCAATAAATCCGGCTAATACAGCGACGATTAAGGCAAGCGCATTATCTCCGCCAATTCCTTTTAATACAGCTGCAAATGAATTAAATGAAGGGTCTTTAGGATCTGCTGAGTTAATTCCCCAGAAGAATGAAATTGCAACAAGAATACCGCCTCCGACAACAAATGGAAGCATGTTGCTTACACCGCTCATTAAGTGCTTGTAGAAACCACTTCTACCTTTGCCAGATGACTCATGTTCGTCTTTTGAAGAACTGCCGCCAGAGCCTTTATAGATCGGTGCATCTTGATTGACTGCTTTTTCAATCAATTCCTGCGGACGACGGATTCCTGCTGTCACAGGCACTTCAATGACATGTTTGCCTTTAAAGCGTTCCATTTCAACTTGCTTGTCCGCTGCCACAATGATGGCTGGTGCTTCTTCAATTTCTTTTGCGGTGAGAGCGTGTTTAATACCACCAGAGCCGTTTGTTTCGACTTTAATGTCAACGCCCATTTCTTTCGCTTTTTCTTTCAAAGCATCTGCCGCCATAAATGTATGTGCAATACCCGTTGGGCAAGCTGTTACTGCTAAAATCTTAGCTGGCTTACCTGCTGGAGCTGGTTCCTCTTGAACTTCCTCTTCTTCTTCATCGTCCTTGTCATGCGTATTGATGATATCGATGATTTCATCTTCAGTAGCCGCTTCAAGAAGCTGCTTTCTGATTTCTTCACGCATCAGAAGTGTTGATAAACGAGAAAGGGCTTCTAAATGCGTGTTGTTTGCGCCTTCAGTTGCTGCAATCATAAAGACAAGATGACTCGGCTGCGCATCCAGTGATTCATAATCTACACCAGCTGTCGAGCGGCCAAATGCAATAGCAGGCTCTTTGACACTTGCTGTTTTAGCGTGAGGAATAGCAATTCCTTCGCCAATACCAGTAGAGCTTTGTTTTTCACGGTTGATCACCGCTTCTTTGTAGCCCTCTTTATCATTTAACTTGCCAGCTGTATCTAAAACAGTGACTAGTTCTTCAATGACTGCTTCTTTCTGCTGGCTGTCTAATTGAAGCTTAATGGTCTGCTTTGTGAGTAGTTCTGTTATTTTCATGGTGACTCCTCCTTTAAATGCGTGTGACTTTTACTTGTGGTAATAGTGTGTCAACAAGCTCTTTTGTCCCAAGCTCCTCAGAAAATGCTGTAGCACTGCCTGATGTGACGCCAAGCTTAAATGATTCTTCAATCGAAAGGCCTTTCGAAACGCCGGCTAAAAATCCTGCAACGACTGAATCCCCTGCACCAACCGAATTAACAAGCGTACCCTTTGGAACATTGGACTGATAAATCCCTTCCTTACTGAATAAGAGAGCGCCATTACCAGCCATGGATACAATAACATGTTCAGCACCTTGTTCTAACAGCTTCTTTCCATAAGGAATAGCTTCTTCTGCAGTAAAGATGCTCGTCTCAAACATTTCACCTAGTTCATGATGGTTTGGCTTCATTAAGAACGGTTTCAAGCCTGCTGCTTTTTTTAGGGCTTCTCCAGAAATATCAAGGACAACTCTAACGCCTTGCTTTTCACATACCTCAGCAATACGTTCATACGTGTTATGAGGCAATGAAGAAGGAATACTGCCAGCTAACACAACGACATCTCCTTCAATCAATGAAGTAAATTGAGACAGAAACGACTCAAATTGTGCTTCAGTAATGGATGGGCCGAGTCCGTTGATTTCGGTTTCTTCACCTGTTTTTAGTTTCACATTAATTCGTGTATCTTCTGACACCTCGTGAAAGGCTGTTTGTAATTGTTCGTTTTGTAAAAAGTCTTGAATATATTTGCCTGTAAATCCGCCTATAAATCCAAGCGCTTTTGATTCCACACCGTGACGTTTTAAAAGCCTTGAGACATTGATCCCTTTTCCGCCCGGATATTTTTTGTCATAGGTTGAACGATTCAAACCGCCGACTGCAAAATCCTCCACGTGTACGATGTAATCAACTGATGGGTTTAAAGTAACTGTATAAATCATGTTTTCACTACCTTTATAACCGTTTTTTCATGGTAATTATCGAATGAATCTTCTTTTGCGTCGTTTGTGATAATGGTGGCTTCCTGTAAACTAGCAAAGGTTGAAAACGATATTTCGCCAAACTTGGAGGCATCTGTTAAGATATAGGTTTTTTTTGCCTGCTTCATGGCCCTTTTTTTCATGAGCGCTTCCTCTGGATCAGGTGTTGTAAATCCTGCCTCGGGATGAATGCCATTCGTCCCAACAAAACTTTTGTCAAAACGGTAATTTTCCATCGCCGTCAAAGCTGCGGCACCGACCATGGCTCCTGTTCGATGTTTCACTGATCCGCCTATCAGGTAAAAAGAAATGCCTTTTCTCATGAGTGCTTCAATGTGCATAACACCGTTTGTCACCACAACAATATCTTGATCTGGATCGATATATTCAATCATTTGCTGTGTGGTCGTACCAGCGTCTAAATAAATACAATCTCCCTGTTTTAAAAGTGAAGCAGCTGCCTCCGCAATCAATGACTTTTCTTGAAGGTTTTTGGCAGATTTCTCAAATACATCTGGTTCAAGACGGATACTTGATATCTTGGCTGCTCCCCCATGGACCCTTTTTAGAAATCCTTTTTCTTCAAGGGCTGATAAATCCCTTCTAATAGTAGATTCAGACGCATCCGTCATAATCGTTAAGTCCTGTATTTTGATGACATCATTTTCTTCTAAACAGTCAATAATGAGTTGATGTCTTTCCGGTGTTAACATGGAAACACCCCCTTTTGAAAACGTATTCATTTCGCGCGCACCTTTATTGTAATCGCTTTTTTCCACATTATCAATATAAAACAATCAAATACATTCAATAACTATCAAAATCTTTCACCATGGTCATCTTACCTTTATATGTACCATTTGTAAACTGAAAAATATGTGACATTAAGATGAAAGTCATGATCTTAGCATTTCTATCATTTTTCATTTCATTCAATAGAACTAAAAAAAGCTTTTATGCGATGTGCATAAAAGCTTTTGATCCTTGATTACAGCGGAATTCACACTGTTTGTATGCTTTTTGTTCTTCTTTAAATTATTCATATCTAAGAGAATCAATAGGATCTAGTCTTGCTGCTTTATTCGCAGGAATTAACCCAAAAACAATCCCAATTAGCATACTAAACAGTACACCTACACAGATGATTTGCCAAGATACTAAGGACGGCCAGCCGGCAATGAGTGATACTAACGAGGCACCGCCTATACCTAGTGCAATCCCCATCAACCCGCCGATCAAGGTTAAGACGACAGACTCAATTAAAAATTGAACGAGTATTTGAGCCCTCGTTGCTCCAATCGCTTTTCGAATACCGATTTCCCTTGTCCTCTCTGTCACAGAAACAAGCATAATATTCATCACGCCGATACCTCCGACAAGTAAAGAAATTCCAGCTATTGAGCCAATGATTGTTGTCATGACAGACGTGATTTGACCGATGCCTTCTGCGATTTCTTCCATGTTGATCATTTCATAAGCATCTTCTGTATGATGATTTTCATTTAATAATGCAGCCGCATTCTTTCCTACTTCCTTCATTTGATCAGCATGTGCGACTTGAATTGACAACTTATCGTATTCATTGATCCCAAATGTGGAGGTGAGCATGGCGAATGGGACATATATTTCATTCATATCGAATGAAAGCATCCCTTTTTGTTTGGCTAAAACACCGATGACTTCAACCGGCTGTCCGTTCATCCAAATCATTTCGCCCAATGCCTTCTGTCCATTAAATAATTCTTTTTGTAAGCCTTCAGAGATAAGGGCGGCTCTTCTGCCGCTTCTAAAGTCAATATCTCTTAAATTCTGTCCTTCGGCTATTTGTAATGAATGTACATTCGTATACCCTTCATTTATACCGTTAACTGTCGCATCCACTGTCGTATCTTGAAATCTCAGCTGCATTCCTTGCGCAGTCGAAGAGGCAACCTGATTCACCCCATTGATTGTCTTAATGCTTTTGATGTCTTCCTCAGTAAATGCGGCGTCGAATAAAGCGTTGGGATTTGCATTTAACTCTTCGTCAGAAGGCGTATACATCATATCAACGGTATTGTTTGGACCTGAAATCGACCCTTTTAGCATTTGCTCGCCGCCTTGACCGATAGCCACGACCGCAATGACTGATCCAACACCAATAATAATCCCAAGCATCGTTAAAATAGAACGTAATTTATGAGCTAAAACAGAATTCATCGCTATTTTGATATTTTCAAAGAGTTTCATTCATAGCGTCCCCTTGTGTCAATCTATCTTCAACGAGTCGCCCATCTCTTACAACGACCGTCCGATTTGTATACGCAGCTATTTCTTCTTCATGGGTAACAAGCACAATCGTTGTTCCTTCCTCATTCAGCTTCGTAAACTGTTCCATGATTGAGAAGCTTGTTTTTGAGTCAAGAGCGCCTGTCGGTTCATCTGCTAAGATAAGCTGCGGCTTATTGACAATTGCACGGGCAATTGCCACCCTTTGCTTTTGCCCTCCCGACAACTCGCTTGGCATGTGTTTCATTCGGTCTGACAAACCAACCTTTTCAAGTGCCATCTCTGCACGTTCTTTTCTTTCTTTTTGACTGATACCAGCGTAAATCATCGGAAGCTCAACATTACGCCTTGCATTTAACCTCGGCAGCAGGTGAAATTGCTGAAAGACAAATCCAATGAATTGATTTCGAATCACTGCGAGGTCTTGATCCTTTGCTGCTGACAGCTCTCTTTCTTGAAAATGATATTGTCCTGTAGTTGGCCGGTCTAAACAGCCAATGATATTCATTAACGTCGATTTTCCAGAGCCGGAGGGGCCCATAATGGACATATACTCGCCTTTTTCAATGACAAGATCGATCTCACTTAATACATCAAATGATTCCTCGGCAACCTCATAGCTTTTTGTCACGTTTGAAAGCTGAATCATTCAGCATTCACTTCCATTCCGTCATACATGTCATCTGATGGATGAGAAATGATTTGATCCTCTGCTACGACACCTTTTGTCACCTCAAGATCATGACCTGACGTTTCCCCTAGCACCACTTTTACTTTTTTAAGTACATTCTTTTTGACAACATAAACGTATTGTCCATCATCCTCTTTTTTTACAGCTGATTCAGGAATCGTTAGGGCTTGACGCTTATCTGTTTCAATTTCCATGATCATTTTAAAACCAGGTTTTGCTTCAGGTTTTTTTCCCTTTATTTCGATTTCAACTGGATATTGCACCGTTTGATCACCTGCAGGTGTTTCGGATGCTGCCTGAGCAGGTACAACCCCCACTTTTTTCACGACTCCTTGCCAGCTCTCTCCGCGAATGACATCAGACGTTATCTTTACTTTTTGTTTCTTTTTCACTTTTATGGCGTCATACTCAGAAATCAATCCTCGCACAACCATTTTTTTCTCATTGCCAATATGAATGATCGGCTGCCTCTCTTCCGGCTTTCCTGCCCCTTCTTCTTGCTCAATGGAAATCACTGTACCATCAATTTTACTATGTACGATTAAATCTTCTATTTGTGCTTTTACTTTTTCTTGGCTGATCTCTGCTTGTTTTTGTTCTAATTCAGCCGCTTTCAGCTCTAATTCAAGCTGGTCTCGCTCGTTTCTAGAATTGGTGGCGGATTCGCCTTCTTGTTTTTTGTCTAATTCGCTCAATCTATTTTGTAATTGTTCGCGTTTTAAAGTACTGGATTCAGCCGCAAGAGCTTGCTGCTCTTCTTCAAGCTCCAGCTCTCTATTTTCATATGTAAGAAGCGGCGTTCCAGGCTTTACCTTTTCTCCTTCTTTTACAGAAATTCCCTTCAATTGTCCCTTTTCCTCTTCTGCATAAATAAACTGTTCTTCAAAGAATGAAAGTGTCCCTGGCGTCATCACCTTAGTGGTGATTTCTTTTTGCGAGGGTTTTACTGTTTTGATCGCTGCTGTTGAAGCAGGCTTTGCTTGATTTTTCGCAATGTTAAAGCCAATAAATAGACCGATAACAATAATAAAAATGGATCCGATGATGATTTTCTTTCTCATAAAGACATTCTACCCCCAGCTTACTGATATGGTGATTGCAGTTCCTACATATTGAAAAATGATAGATAAGAGATAAAAGACTCCTATAATGGTCCAAGCTATTCTTGGCGATATATGGCCAACTTTCATCAATAAAAAGCCTGTTAAAACAAGGTTCCAGATCACAAATAGATCAATATTGGCAAGCACAGCATGCCATGGACCAGACGTTTGAATGAGTGCATTTAATGAGGTGATTGTGATGTTTTTTGGTACATGGAACAGAATGATGGACAGATGAGAAATAATCGTACCAACGATCGTAACTGGTGTAATAAACAGGACCGCTGAAAACAGCTGCTGAAACGATGCATCACCCTTTGCTAAAAAAACGATGAACTTATAGATTGCAGCATTAACCACAAGCCCGAGAAGTAGACCAATTAGCGTCACCACATAAACGACCGATACCGGCAAGCTTAAATCTGCCCACATTCCTTCATTCACCAGCTCTGACAAATAAGTCACAATCACTGTTAAAAGAAGTACGCAGGATAAAGGCCACCAAACCACCGGATTTTCCCATACTCTTTTCAGGTGCTCCGAAGGCCTTGTGCTCACTCCAATGATCGTAGGCTTTTGCATATTTTCTTTCATCAAATGTCATCCTCTCTATGTCATGCAAGTATGCAAACGCACATGCTCTCTCTTATTCTTTCTATTTTATCAAAAGATTGCCAATAAGTGATGGATGATTTGGTTTTCTTATTTTCATTGAGGGGAAAATTATCTATTATCATGAATGAAATCCTCCAAATGACACCATGACTAGACCATATTCATATCAAGAAATAAAGGTTTTTCTGACCTAAAAACATTTTATAAAAAAACCCATGTCTTTCGGAATAAATATCCTTTTCCTTTAAATTCGGATGGTCTTTGTGAGACACAACAATTTTTTGTTAAAATAATCCTAGTAATTTCAACAAATCCCGGCTTTATAGGACTATGATTGGTTTCTTTTATAGAACAAATGAGCCTTTAGTAACAATACTTTCATATTAAAAAATTAAAAATATCATGATTTCACTTGATCAAAAGTTATTTTTTCATATAATGTAAAATAGAGGTAGGTTAAATGATAGTGGAAATGGAGTCAAGTGAATGTTAAGAGAAAAATTGAAAACGCAATTGATTTTACTTTATGAAAAGGAACAAGAAGCATGGCAATACTTTCGAAAGGAAAGAGAACTGATTTATCATGAGCTCAAATTACTTGATATGAAAGAAAGCAGACCCTCTAATGACAAAATATACTACGCTGCTAGATGTGTAGATATTATTAAAGAGAAAAAGGGAAGCATTGTAAGCACAAAAGAATTAAAAGAACAACTTCAAGCCCAGACAGATTTCAATGTGAGACGAATTAGCGAATTGTATGATCTAATACAGCAGCTCGATCCTCACATTTCTAAAGCACGAAGGGGATGTTTTATTTACGAAGATCACACCCAAATACCTCTACAATCTTTTCACACATAAAAAATTGGTTACAGCCGCTGGCCATAACCAAATCCTCTAATATCTATTATCCACCGCTTACAGGAGGAATGAATGCAACAGTGTCCCCGCTACACACTTCAGCGTTTCCCCTCGTATATCGTTCGTTGACTGCAACCATCACATTTTGTGCAGCATCAACACCATATACCTCCTGTAATTCTAATTTAATCTCATCAACCGTTGTTCGATCTTTTTGAATGATGATTTGTTGTTTACCGGCCTTCTCAGCAAGGCCGGCGAACAATAATACACTAATCAACCTGATCACCTTCTTTCTTTGCAAGTTGAAGATCACTAGGTTTCCCCTCTGGATATGAAACTGTTTCAAGCTGATCACCTATCCAGGCTTCCCCGTCTTCCCAATATTCTTTTTTCCAAATCGGCACAATTTCCTTAATTCGCTCAATGGCATATTCGTTCGCTTCGTATGCAGCCTTCCTATGAGGAGATGAAACGGCTATCGCAACAGCAATATCCGTTATATCAAGTGTCCCGATCCTATGCACAATGGCAGCCTCAGTATCAGGCCACCGTTTTTTGATTTCTTGTCCAATTTGACTTAGCATGCTTTCTGCCATTGGTATGTAAGCTTCGTAAGTTAAGCGCAGCGTTTTCTTACCGTTTGTCCACTCTCTGACCGTCCCGATAAACGTCGTAATGGCCCCTGCCTTCCGCTTAGTCACATGCTGAATCAATTCATTCACATCAATCGGCACTTTTGTAATTTTAAAAAGTTCACTCAAATAGAGCCGCCTCCCTTCAATAAGTTATAACAAAATGAGTGCGCATCCTTATCAAAGGCTGAAAACACTGGAAAAGAATAATTTTCGGCTAACTGAAACTCTTGAGAAAAATAAATAGCTGCTTGTATATTGGAAAGTGTTGAAAGTTCAATGAGCTCCTCTTCATTCTTTGCACAAACGATTTTGCGGTATGGCGCCTGTTTATACCCTTCTATCAAGACCGCGTCTAATGGAAGATGCTCACACATATTGAGCAATTGCTCTAACGTAATGTGCTGCATTGAAAAGTGAAATTCACCCTCTCCTTCGACGCCAGCGGCAAATGCACCTGCCTCGACATATCGATCAGTGTCTTTTTCTTTCAAAAGACGATCTGGTTTACCGCCATGTCCATGGTGTTTAAAGCAGCCTAGCTTCAGCCCATCAAGTACAGCCAGCTGACAGAGCTTTTCAATCAACGACGTCTTGCCGCTGTTTTGATAACCGACCACCTGTAATATACTTAATGTGTCATCCAGCATGGGGAACCCTCGCCTTCGTGCTGAAACAGCAGAACATGCACCTGATCACCGGTCTTAAAACCTCTTGTTCCACCTGGCAGCACGATGAAACAGTTAGCCTCTGCAATTGAGGTTACGGCACTTGATTTATCGAGACCTGTTGGGGTTACACTGAGCTGACTGCCCGTGAATTGAAGTGCTGCTCTGACAAATCGAGTGAACGGATTGGCTTTTGGAAAATCGTGTGTCAGCTTCGCCTCAGCAAAATCGGGGAACGGCTGTTTCTTCAAAGACCATTTATAGATCATCGGTTTCACAAATAATTCAAAGCCAACAAAACAGGCAGCAGGATTTCCTGACAGGCCAAAGAGCAGTTGACCATTTGGCATTGCAGCAACCGTCGTCACACTTCCGGGTCTCATAGCCACTTTATTAAATAGCACCTGAGCTCCAAGCTTCTCATAAATCGCGGGGAGAAAGTCAAAATCACCTACTGAAACTCCGCCTGTTGTGATTAAGTAGTCTACCTTGCTTAAAGCTGCTTTGACTGCATGAAAGCTTTTGTCAAAATCATCGGAAACACCGCCTAAATCAAGCGGCTCTCCCCCAGCCTTAAGGATCTGGGCATAAACCATACTAAGGTTACTGTTTCTAATCTTCCCGTCCACCATCGCATCACTCACTTGAAGAAGCTCTGTACCTGTTGAGATGATGCCGATCACTGGCTTTTTGACAACTGGGACTACCGCATATCCAAATGTCGCCAATAGGGCCGTAACGCCCGGAGTTACTTTGGTTCCTTTTTTAAGCATCACATTCCCTTCAAGTACCTCTTCTCCTTGACGAGAAATATTGTCCCCTTTTTTCAGCGTTCTTTTAAGTGACATATATGATTTGCCCTCTTTTTCGTAGGACTTAGTGAGCTCAAGCATGATGACGACATTTGCTCCATCCGGGATTTTTGCTCCTGTCATGATACGGATGGCTTGAAAGGGACCGATGGTTTTTGCTGAGACCACTCCTGCCCCAATGTGATCAATGACCTCAAATTCAATCGGATGCTCACTTGACGCTTCTATTGTATCTTCTGCCCGAAGTGCAAAACCATCATACGGGGACCGATCAAATGCAGGCACATCATGATCTGCCAAAATGTCTTCTGCAATGAACCTTTCAAGGCTATTTCTTAAGGGCACCCATTCTTGTTCTCCATGCTTTTCATATTGATGGACTTTCTGAATGGCTTCTTGTACTGGAATTGGCTGACGTCTTTCCATCACACTTCACTCCTATATCCCTAGCAGTTTTGCTAGTAATGAATTGGCTGCTTTTTCATCATTTGTCCCATGAATTAATGCACGTCCACCTTTGAAAAAGACAATGCGATAAGATTCATAGCGGACATGGATTAAGAAGTCATTCGCTTCCACCTCACAAATAGATGACAGCCGCTCTTTCACATGCTGAAATGATAGATTAGCTAAATCCTTAGATACGACTTGAACTGTATCTCGCCCGCAAAGAATCGTCGTTTTTTTACGCTGCTCGTGTAAATAAGGATAGGTTCTATCTTTGCCGCAAGATGGACAGTCCTTCTGCTTAGTAAGAGACAAATCCATTTTAAACGATGTCGCCTGCCAAAGATCAAATGTGACAAATTTCCGTTCGATTTGATCTTCATGTCCTGTTAAATATTTTAGCGCCTCTGTTTGCTGATAAGCAGAAACCATCTGAACTGCTGGAGAAATAATCCCCGCTGTATCACACGTCAAGCCGCCAACAGGCAGTTCTGTAAAGACACACGATAAACACGGCGTTTTATCCGGCAAAATGGTCATATACATCCCCTGACTGCTCACACAAGCACCATATATCCACGGCGTCTTCGTTTCCTGCGATAAATCATTCATAACCATTCTCGTCTCAAAATTATCCGTCGCATCAATGACAATATTTGCACTGTGAAATAACGGTCTTAACAGCTCTACCCCTGCATCTTCAATCAGGGCGTGTATGGTCACTTCATGATTAATCTCGTGGAGACGTTTTTTTGCCGCAGCTGCTTTTGGCACATGTGCCTTTGCATCATGTTCTGTGTACAGCTGCTGCCGTTGTAAATTTGAAAATTCTACATAATCACGATCGACAATCGTCAACGTGCCGATCCCAGACCGGACAAGCCCTTCCGCAGAGGCCGTTCCAAGTGCACCCGCTCCAACAATTAAAACATGACTGTCAGCAAGCGCACGCTGACCCTTTTCCCCAACCGGAGGGAACAAAATTTGTCTTGAATATCGGTCATTCAATGCTGCTCTCTCCTCACCATTTTTATGTATCATATCATACCGTTTTCAGGTAAATCGCTTCTTTTATTGATATTTCGAAAATCGTTTGGTGTTACGTTCAGTTCCTCCTCTGGAACGATACGCACCTTAATCCTTTGAAGTAACTCTTTCATGGCTAATTGATTCTCTTTTAAACACGCATCAATGGACGGCAGACAGCGGCGGTGATAAAGTGCAAATAAAGGCTGTAACCTTCCCTGAACAAGTGGGATAATTGCATCTACGTTCTCGCTGCAATAGGAGGATAATGCTTCGGCGGTCTCTCTCCGGATGAAAGGCATGTCACATGCCGTCACTAAATACCATGCTGCTTCTTTCTTTTGCATCGCCGTATAGATGCCGGCAAGCGGCCCGCATCCGCGCACCTGTTCATCATCCAACCACACTTCTCGTTCACCTCTTTCTTTAAAAAAGGGCAGAAGTGTTGAATGGCTGATGATCACCATCTGTCCTTTCAAAAGCTGCTTTTTCACATGCTCATATAGTGGTTTTCCTTGATACATATAACTTGCCTTTGGCTCTCCAAAACGTCTCGATGCTCCTCCAGCTAAAATGACATTGACTACGTCCATCCGCTCACCCTCCTTTGATATGGTTGTTCTAATCACTCTCATCTCGCATACTTTATTGGTAACATGAATAAGGAGGGTCTATCGATGAACAGGCGCCATGCTTCTCCCCTATTCCATGATCTATCTCAAGAGAATTTATACTTAAAAGCAGAAACAGCCAAATATCAACAAATGATCTCTGATTTACAGTCATCATATACGTATTCTAAAAACAAGAAGTTAACTCAAGAATATCACGAGATGAAAAAGGATTACACGCAATTAAAGCAACAATTGGATGAATTGACCATTGATCAAGATCATGCAGCCTCAAAAATACAGGATCTTTCCTACAGCAAATCTGAATTATTACATAAAATAGTCCTTCTTCATGAAATGCTCCAAAAAGAAACCTTTCATAGAAGGAAAGAAACGGAAGACAAACACCGGCTGCATTTAAAAGTCATCAAATATAAAGAAATCTCTCAACAATTAAATGAAAGAATGCAGGATCAAGATAAACGGCTTGCAAAAGAGGAGAAAAAAGGAAATACTTTATCCGCTGTGATTGAGAAACTGCAGCAAACATTAAGTCATAAAAACGCAGAGCTCAATCTATTACAGGAAGGCGTTAGACACCTACAAGAGCGTTTTTATGAAACACAAGAGAAATTACTGCAAATCGAAAAAGCAAAAGAAGCAATTTTTTATGAAACACTCATAAGCTATCAAAAGCAGTTAGCCGAAAGTGAGGAATGGATCGCATCTCATTTTGCTGATATTGACCAG
The DNA here is from genome assembly GCF_050496725.1 of Bacillus sp. MM09(2025). Taxonomy (NCBI): domain Bacteria; kingdom Bacillati; phylum Bacillota; class Bacilli; order Caryophanales; family Bacillaceae; genus Bacillus; species Bacillus sp. MM09(2025). The sequence continues at coordinate 173,862 of NZ_JBNWEN010000001.1, read as the reverse complement.
TCAGCCCAAACAAATTCACAGCCATTCTCTCGAGACAGCCTCCTGGAAACAACGGAAGAAATCGAACCCCTCTTGAAAAAGCTGAACGAACAAGTTCAAACGCTACAAGCACAAGTCGATGCGGTGCAGCAAAATGGAGATGTCATGACAGTGAAGATTGATGGCTTCAAAAAACAGCGTGATCACCTGTCAAAGGAACGAAAAATTGTCTATACAGTTGATCAGAAAAAGTAATTCTCGCAATAAAAAAACTGCTGGCATGACGTCAGCAGTTTCTTTTTTACTTATTCGTCTTCTGTTTGAATATCGCCTTCTAAAATATACTGTCCGCGATATGGCTTTTTCACTTCAGGATACATTTTAATTAAGCTTTGCATAAACGTTGTCATATTTGGAATTTCAAGACCGCTCTCTTTTTCAATTTCTTTTTGAAGTTCAGAGCTTTTAATCGCTGCATTATGACGCTTTAACGTTTTAATCGCAGCTTCACGAAGCTTAGCTGCCTTTGAACCAGGGCGAGCTGTGCCTCTTCTGCGTCTTGTAGATCCTTCAGGAATACCTACAGGTGCACCGTTTAGCTGTCCTGTTCCTAAAGTTGATGCAGAATTTGATTGTGATTGTGCAGGCGGCTGGTAGCTTCTCATTTCTTGTGCAGCCAGTTCAGCTAATACAGGCAGTGAATCCGTTTTTCTTTCTGTACGCACCTCTTTTTTTGTATCTGACACTAGACCTGTTCCTTGACGGTCTAATTCTCTTAATTTTGCATAAATCGCATCTCGCTCAATTTGATATTCACGGATGACCTTTACTTCTGCTTCGTTTAATTGTTCCAATCGTAATCGTAACGCTTCCCTCTCATTAAACAATGGATTTCCCCCTCATCATATAAAAAATATTCTATAGTAAATATTAGATTAGAAAACTAATTTTATCAACTATTTTTTTATCATTTTACAGTTTGTTATCAGATAGGTATTTTCAACTAAAATTTTGCCAAAGAGGAACAATCGGCATCCATTTCATTGCCACTAAAGGCTTTTGACAAACCTTAAAATATTGTAAAAAATTTGAATAAACACTTATACTACTTGATTTACATCGTTATTTACCAAACTGAAATTTCTTTTGTGCAAAAACGTTCTGAATAGTAAAAAGTTAAAATCTTTACATTTTCATTTCAAAACAAAAATGTAAATAGGTCGTTATACCTTTTTGTTTCAGGAATATTTTTTAATAAACTCCCTCAATTTCTCTTTTCTTAAGAAGGACAAGTCCATTCCGTGCAATAGGTCGCCTATTTTTGTCCATGAAAAAACCCCCAATTATGGGGGAAAGCCTATTCTGCAGCCTTTTCAGACTCAGAAAGCACTCGATTGACACGTTTCTCAAGCATTTTCATTCCGCTTCCGCCAGCTTGGAAGTGCCGCAGAGCACCTGTTTTATCAAACACATAATATGCAGGTACATATTCATTTTCAAAGGCTTCTGTAAGTTTATGATCACTATCCACAAAAATTGGCTGCGTGATTTCATGCTCTTTCGCAACTTCCTTGATCTTCTCCAGATCTAGGTCATCCTCTGAACGCGGCATATGAACGGCTATCACGTTTAGTTGATCCTTGTATTCATCACGGAATTGATTGACTTGAGGCATTGCCTCTTTACAAAGATGACAGCTGACTGACCAGAAATGAATCAATGTTGGTTTGTCACCAATTAGATCTTCTTTTGTTACTTCTCCATTTAACCATTCTTTTGCACCAGTTAGTTCTGGCATTGGTTGACGTAATTTCATTATGAAGCGCCTCCATCCATTGTATGTGTCGAAACAAAAAGGTCTAACATCAGTTAGACCCTCCTGTTTCTTCAGTTATCAATTAAAGTGTTTTTTGACCAGGCTTCCAGTTCGCTGGGCAAAGTCCACCAGTTTGTAATGCTTGAAGAACACGTAATGTCTCATCTACATCACGACCGATATTGTTGTGGAATACTGTTTGATATTGAAGTTCGCCTTCTGGGTTGATAATGAATAGACCGCGAAGTGCAATTCCTTCTTCTTCAATTAAAACGCCGTATTCTCTAGATACTGTGTGGTTTGTGTCAGCAGCTAGCGGATATTTCAATTCACCTAGACCATTGTCTTTACGGTCTGTGTTGATCCAAGCAAGATGCGTATGGATTGTATCAGTAGATACACCGATGATTTCAGCATCTAAATCTTCGAACTCATCATAACGATCGCTCATTGCTGTAATTTCAGTTGGGCAAACAAATGTGAAATCCATTGGGTAGAAGAAAAGAACTGTCCATTTGTCATTCTTCATGTTTTCTTCTAGACTCACTTTACCAAATTCCTTGTTAGCAAGTACTGCTTCCATTTCAAAACGTGGAGCTTGTTTTCCTACAAAACGCTCTGCCATATGTAAATCCCTCCAAAAATAATATCTTTATACAGACTTCTAAGCTGTATATAAAATGAGAATCAAAAGTTGAAATTCTCATTTAGTTAATAACTTCACAATTACAATTATAATACTTAAGCGGTTTTTAGTCAATATTAATTAATAATAAATTTAATTAACGATTTGTCACAATCTCTTACTCCACTTAACGAAAGTTTAACATGTCTTGCAGAAGGGAACAAATGATTAGCTTCTCTATTAGAGCATACATAGAAAGGTTTTGAAGATCATGAAAGCATTTGAACAAGTAGATTGGGTTTCCATTATCCTGAATAGCAGTATGATTTTGCTAAAACTCATCGCTATTTTCGCGATTTATTTTATCATCAGAGCCATCGGAAATAAGATGATTAAACGTGCTTATTCTACATTCTCCGAAAAGCATGATGTCTCTTTATCAAGAGCTCAAACGCTGCAAAGTCTTACGTTAAATATTTTCGCCTACTTATTGATTTTTATTCTAGTCGTCATGATCCTCGACTTATTTCATTATAACCCGACCGCATTGTTAGCTGGCGCAGGCGTCGCGGGGCTTGCGATCGGCTTTGGCGCTCAAGGACTAGTGAGTGATATTGTGACAGGATTCTTTATCCTATTAGAGAAACAATTCGATGTGGGAGAATATATAACAGTTGCTGGTTTTGATGGGATCGTAGAACAAATTGGACTTAGGACCACGCAGCTTCGAAGTTTTGACGGCACCCTTCATTTTATTCCAAATCGAAGCATATTGAACGTGAGCAACCATTCAAGAGGGACTATGCAGGCACTCGTTGATATCGAGCTATCTCCAGAAGAGAATGTGGATCAAATGATTACAGCCCTTCAAGCGGCGTGTGATGAGGTACGAGAGGACATTCCTCAAATTATCGAAGGACCTCAAGTTGTCGGGGTGGAGGCGTTCGGATCCTCTTCCCTTGTACTGCGCATCATTGCAAAAACTGAAACAATGGAGCAATGGCGGGTAGAACGTATCTTGCGCAAAAAAATGAAAGAAGTACTCGATATAGAAAAAGAGCAAAAAGAACCGGGATGATAAGCTACCGGTTCTTTTTCTTGTTTGTTTTATTGAACACGCTGTTCTACTTCTTGACAAATTTCATCAGCCGTCATACCAGACGCGGTAATCACAGATGCCTTTGTCGTTGTGTCTGAAATGCCAAGAACATTTGAATCTAGTCCTGTGACAACATAGCAGTCACACTGATCCATTTGCTGTTCATTTTGAATACGTACGACGTCATACCCTTTTTGCTTCAGTAGTTCTTCTACATCGGATAAAGATGGTTCTACACCAATTCTTGTCATAATCAAGAACACCTCCTGTTCATAAGGTGTACAGGAGGCAGCTTGATTATTCATTCACCTGCTTGCTTTTTGAAATAAGCCGTCATAACGTTTACAGCTGTTTCTATCGCTTTTTCATCAGGCATGAGTTTTGAATGATGCAGGCCATATTCTGAATCGACCCCTAACCAAAACATAAATCCAGGGTACTTTTTCAGCATGTAGCCAAAATCTTCTCCTGTCATGGCCTCTCTGCATTCAACCACATTCGCAAGCCCTTCTCCAGCAACATATGACATAAATTCCTCTGTCAGTTCCTTTGAATTATCCACTTCGTAATAAGATGAAGGGTATCGCACGGTTGCCTTGCATTCGTAGCCAATTTCAATCCCTTTTGCTAGTGCTTCAATTCGCTTTCTCACTTTTTCCATAGACTCTGGTGAAAGTGTACGAATGGTGCCATCAAGCTTTGCATGCTGCGCAATGATATTTTGAGCCGTTCCCCCGGTAATCGTGCCAATCGTAATGACCGCACTATCAAGAGGGTCGACATTACGAGAAATAACCGATTGCAGCTGACCTACAAGTGCACTCGCAGCCACAACCATATCATTCGCTAAATGAGGGTAAGCAGCGTGTCCACCTTTTCCTTCAAGATCAATCACAAGCTCACTCGTATTGGCAAAAAGCAGCCCTGGCTTTGTGGCTATCGTTCCGACAGGATATTCAGGTGCAATATGTAGCGCTGTAATAAAATCTGGCGTCCACTTTTTCAGCACATCACTTGTAAGCATCGGTTCAGCTCCGCCTGGACCTTCTTCTGCCGGCTGGAACATAAATAATAGATCTTCTTTGATTGGCTCATGAACGAAATGATCAATGACCCCAAGTGCGATGGTCATATGAAGGTCATGTCCACACGCATGCATCTTCCCTTCATGTACTGATTGAAATGGATACCCTGTGTCCTCAGGAATAGACAGGCCGTCCATATCTGCACGATACGCAAATACGCGCTCAGGATTTGTTCCCTTTACTTTGACAAAAAGTCCAGTTCGCCATGTTTCTATCTCAACTCGATCTTTTGAATAAGCACCAAGATGCTTGATGAGGTATGCTTGTGTTTTGAATTCCTTAAAACCAAGCTCAGGGATTTGATGTAAATCTCTTCGAATGGATATCAATTGCTCACGATTTAACAAGTGAACTCGCTTCCTTTCCTCTATACGAATAAGACGTGGATATATATCCACGTCTATGTCTTCAGCTGCGAATTATATAAATTAAAGCTGACGCAGTTCTTGTTTGATTTCTGTTTTACCTTTTGTTTTTTCATCAATGTCTTTAATTTTCTTTGCAGGTGTACCTGCTACAACTGTGTAAGGCTCTACATCATTCACAACGATCGCACCTGCAGCTACAACTGCACCTTTTCCAATTGTCACACCTTCTAGAACAACAGCATTCGCACCGATGACAACATCATCTTCTACGACAACTGGTTTAGCAGATGGTGGCTCAATGACACCTGCAAGAACAGATCCAGCACCGATATGACAGTTCTTACCTACTGTCGCACGGCCGCCAAGCACCACGTTCATGTCAATCATCGTGCCTTCGCCAATCACAGAACCGATATTAATAGAAGCCCCCATCATGATGACTGCATTATCACCGATTTCAACTTGGTCACGAATGATCGCACCTGGCTCAATACGTGCTTTAATGTTCTTTAAATCTAACATCGGAATTGCAGAGTTGCGGCGGTCATTTTCCACGACAACATCTTCAATTTTGTCTTTGTTCGTTTCTAACGCTTCTTGAATGTCGCTCCACTCACCGAAAACAACTCCAGTGTTTCCTGTGATGAACGTTTTTGCATGTTCACCAAACTCAATGCCTTCTAAATCACCTTTGATGTAGACTTTGACAGGTGTTGATTTTGTACTATTTTGAATAAATGAAATAATTTCATTAGCGTCCATTTGTTTCATGTATGTATGTCCTCCTCTTAATTTATACTTCATTACTGTACCAAAGGAGAGTTTTAATGACAAGTGAAAGAGTTGACTCTTCAATGGAAAATAAAACAAGCGGGACTGATTACCCCGCTTCCTGCTGGTGAAGATGAACAAATTGTTTACCAAAAGAAATCAATTTCTCTTCTTCTTCTCCTTCTGGATTTAGCTCGATCTTGACTGATGGCAGGACAATGTCCCCGCCAAGTTCCTTCACTTTTTCTTCGATTAGATCAACAGCTCCGCAAAAATGCTCATAAGATGTATCCCCGGAACCGAATACAGCAAATGCTTTTCCCGTTAAATCAAGCTCTTCCATTTCTTCATATAAATCAATAAAATCATCAGGAAGGTCACCATCTCCCCATGTGTACGCACCTAACATAATGTGCGTGTAATCATTGAGAAGTTCTGCATCAATATCCATCGCTTCATGACGGTCCACGCCAGCTCCTGCTTCTGTTATTCCTTTTTCAATTAGATCCGCCATCGCTTCTGTATTCCCAGACATCGTGGCATACACCAGTAAAACCTTTTCTGTCACTTTTTCTTCCTCCTTATCAATGAATCAATGCCGGCTCCTCATATGGCCTTACAAACTTGCTTTCATATAAACCAGCACAGAAAAAGTTTTCATTTTGATTGGCTACACGAAAACCGTGTCCTTTGATCGTATCAAACCATTTGAGCTCTTTTTGCTCTATATCAAGCTGATACACTTTAGAAAACCCGTATTCGTCTTGTGAGGTTGTCACATACACAATGCCATTATCCTCTGACACATCCAAAAATGATTCTTCTCTAGCAAAGGCTTGTGATTGAATATCATGCAGCATATTGGTATGTAAATCTAAAATTTGAACAGATCCCTTTTTGCCTTTTTTTGATCCCAATGCGCAAACAAGCAGATGCTCTTGACAGAGCAGCATAGAAGCTGTCATCCGGTGCTCCTCTCTGTTTAGGAGGAAAACCTGTTCACTCTCCAAGTCATACACCCATACTCCTCCGTGAACCTCATGAATCTGTGTTCCAATATAAAGGTGATCACCTGCAGCACATAAGGAACGAATGACAGGCGGATGGTTCACATGAGCAAACGGCTTCATAATTTCCCAGGAAATCCCGAAATCATTTGACACATATATACTATGTTTTCCATGTGCACACACAAACCCGTCTTTGCGTCCTGTAATCGACCAAACGACTGCATTTGTTGGAAATGATGATAGCGCCCATGTATGGCCTTCATCTCCTGATCTAATCACTGTGCCATTTTCACCAACACCGAATAAATAAGGTCCAATATAGCTGATGGCATGAATTTTATGCTTGAGCTTAAACAGTTGCTGCCATCCGCTCTCCACACTGTAGTGAAAGATACCTTCACGTTTTACAGCAACAAAGTATCCACCGTTTTTAGAGGCAGCAACGGCCGTCGCTCCTTTATGAAACATGGTTTTCAACTCGTTTCACAGATAGCGCAGCCCATGTTAAAAAGCTTGTCGCAAATTCCTGACAGCACGCCACAACCTCATCTGTATCAGGCGCAAGTTCCATTTTCAATGTTTCAGGAAACACAGATGCACCGGTTGATTTGAGCATGTCATGAAATGTATGGACAGCCTCACAAAACTTCGGGTAACTGTAGTCTCCTGATCCGAACACAGCTGCTTTGATGTCACTTAGTTCAAGCGCAGAAACCTCTTCATAAAAATCCTCTGCTTCATAAGGTAAATCGCCATCACCCCATGTATAAGAACCGATGAACACATAATCGTATGAAGAAAGATCCTCTGCGCTTGTATCATCAAATTCCATCATCTCAGTATCGATCCCTTTTCCTTCTAGTGTTTGCTTTATAATCGCTGCCATATCTTCTGTATTACCAGACATACTCGCAAATGCAATTAGTGCTTTCATCTATCGGTCACCTCATCTAAATGATAATCATTTTCAATTATTATATGTACACTTTAAATGATAATGATTTTCATTGTCAAATGATTTCATAAAAAAGCTTTGACCAATCAATACTCTAACCCAATAAAAAACCCGCTTAATCCAATTGGAAGGCGGGTTTTTCGTATCGAAGAGATCATCGGTTCCTCATTCGCTCGTTTCATCTATTCGAATAAAATATGGACCATAATTCGGTTCGTGCGTCATCACAAATGTCCATTTTTCATTCCAATCCATCACATACATATCGTTATAATCCATATTATTAGACTGATATGGTAAATCATTGATTAAAAGAGAGCTGGCATTTTCGAAAAGATACGCCTCGTCAACAAATTGATAAAAAACAGTACACTTATCCTTTGATTGTTGAAGAAATGCGTCTATCGCCTCAGCCTTTTCAAGGCATGTAACCATTCCAAAACTGCATAAATGCCATAAAAAATCATCTACTGATATATCGTTTTGTTCTTTAACTGAAAGATGACTAGCAAAACGTTCACGCCACCTCGCGCGCAAATGATCTCCCCATTCAGGTTTGTTCATTTTGATTAATTGATTGTTTTTCATAAAATCGAGGTCTCCTCTATGATTCGCTCCATCTATCTATTGCTTTGATATGCGTACAATAAGTAAATTGAATCAAGCTGATTATTTACCTAAAAAAAGCACCTTCCTCTTCCAAGAAGGTGCTTACACCGCATCATTTTCAAGCATTTCTTTGACCACACCAACAAATGCTTGCACTTGTTTTAATTGAAAAGAAGCTTCATAGCCTAGCAGCCATGTGTCACGTCCGATTTGTTCTCCATTCACGTCAACAAGCGGTGTTTTATGAACACTTTTTTCGTGGTCGTATAAGGTGACCGAAGGCAAAATGGCGTAGCCGATGCCGTGGTAGGCCATCTGTTTACACGTCTCAATCTGGTCCACTAGAATCGTCTGCTTTGGAGACACTTTGAATTTTTGATGCCACCAGTGCTGGATTTCCTGATAATACGTGCTGTCACTTTTAAATTGAATAAACGGGCGTTCTGTCTCGATTAACTCGTCCACGTCCTTGATAACAGAATCGACTAAATATAAATGATCTGTCATCAAATATTCCTTTGTTCCCTTCCAATCAGGGTTTCCGCGAATGATCCCAATGTGCACATGGTCCTCATATAAGCTTTTGAGCATTTCACTACTCCAGCCGGTCACAAGTGATACCTTCGCATTTGGGTACTTTTCGACATACCGCTTTAACACTTTCGGTAGCCAGTGCTGTCCAATAATGGAGGCAACCGCAAGCTTTAGTGTACCGTGAATTTCCCCTTCAAGTTCATCGATTCTTTCTCTCACTCGATCTTGCTCAACCGTCACCTCTTTTGCAAATTGAATGATCTGTTCACCTGCCGAAGTTACGGTGAGACCTTTCTGAGAACGAAAAAAGATTTTGGTTCCCCACTCTTTTTCGATCGTCTGCAATCTTTGGGATAAAGCAGGCTGAGAGACAAAGAGCCGCTCCGAAGCCTTTCTCATATTCAATTCTTCACTTAGCACAACAAGCATATGTAACTCTTGAAGCTGCATGGGCGTCCCCTTTCTCTCTATAAGTTTTTCTTATTCCATATGGTCATTATATAAATTATAGCTTATGAAGGCAAAAAAAATAAGCTGGGCTTCAGCTCATTTTTTCGCGGCATGAATCACTTCATTTAAGCGCTTTAATACAACACGTCGTGTAAATATTCCTTCAAAGACTTGCTCCCCATTTACGACACAAACAAATCCATTATTCGTTACAGCGTGAACGCCTTTTAGCACAGGATCCGTTGTTTTAAGCCTTGGGATATCAGTGAGCATAACTTCTTCTACCTTCAGTTGGTCCAGCTTTTCGAATTCAATTCGTTCTAAACCAAAGATCTTATCCATAATCATATTCGTTCCAATTAACCCATGCAGGTGATACGAAGGATCTAATACTGGAATGGCTGTATATCCTGTTTTTGTAAGGACCAATAGGGCATGCTCAAGATTATTTCCAATTTGAACATGTGCCACTTTATCTGCATCAATCATATGCTCAGCTACTGTGGACTCAAGCAATTGAGTTGGTTCTATCTCTATCATGTTTCTTCGACCCCTTTTCTCTCAATCATCAATCATACATTCCCCTTTACCATTAAGCATAAACTAAAACGAAATTTGTCGAAAGATTTTTTCTGCATAAAAAAGATACTCAGCTCCCGAGTATCTAATAGAATGTTCAATCAATATTAATTCTCAAACCTTACTCTGTCATACAATGTGATCAATTGCTTATACGTATTGTCATCGACATTTTTTGTTCCACATTCTATATCATTGATCTCACTGCTTAGTAATTCGACAGCATATTCCTGATTCAGCAATACGTTTAATAATAGCTTTTTCTCTTCTTCATTAAAACGATTTTCGATGACGCTCATCCAACATCAGGCCCCCTGTTTCATATATGCTTTTATATTGATTAGCAGGCTTTTGAATGTCTGCTTCCTCTCTATACAGCTAGAATAAGGAACTAGAATCGAATCGTCAACCGCACGTTTCGACAAGGTTTGGAGAAAAATGACGGAATTTATTTTGTGTATCGATTGGCATAGCAAAATGCTGCGTATGAGTCGGGTTTTATTTTAGCTTCAATTCCCATAGCTGTGATCATTCCGGTCATTTCCTGAATCAGCTCTTTTGTACTTCCTTTTTTGCCAATATCTAGATGGGCTTCAAAACGGAGGTCTGCCCCTTCCTCAGCAAAGGGAAGAAGCAAATCCATCAGTTCTGTTAAAGGCCCCTCAAGGATGTCTGCACATACCTTTTGGCTAAACGCTGTCTCTAATGAAATTTTTTCTCTAAGGCTTTGCACAGGCCTGCTGATCACTTGTTGCGTAAGACAGCCCCAAGCCCCTTTGCCAATCCGGTGGAGATGAATTGCAGTCATAAATCTTGTGACATTTTGATTGACCTGCGAGTCCGTACCAATTGATAACACATAGGCGGATCTAGGGTCTTTTCGAATAAAGTCTTTCATTCTCATGACGACATCAGAAAACGCTAAATGATCTTCAGAAAGATTGTAGTAAAAAGAATTACTCACAGAAAGGAACTCCTTTTTAATGGTCTCTTATCCGAATATTGCGCTGAATGATCATCTTCCTTTTGCTTATCACCTATGAAGTGTATGCTTCCGCAATCAACGAAGGGATTCTTAGAAAAAACATTTCATACGATTCAGCTTAGGATTGTAGAAGCTCAAAAATCTCAATCGAAATCATATCAATGTTGTCAAATGGGAAAGTATTTGGCTTATCCCCTTGTTGAAAAACAGTCAATTCAAACGTTTGATTCTTTTCGAAATACTTAACACTACAGATTTTCTCACCGTTCACTTCGAAATAACGCTGTGCCGGTTCGTTTGCAGCTTCTGCTGTCTCTTGAAGACTTTGCAGCCTTGTAATGATACCCATTAATTGTGACATTCTAAAAAAAGACTCCTTTCAAAAAAACAACTCAAGATGAACCCGTATTGATTATACACAAGTCCTACAAAGCATCATACCATAAAGTGTTCTCAGATGATATTTTTCCTCTTGAATTCAAAAAAAGAAAAAGAATCTGTTTTTTTAGTTTGAGTCTTTTTTCTGATCTCATGCACCATGTTTTTATAAACCCGCAGATCTCATCAGCCGTTTGGCAATTTCGTCAAAATCCTCTTTGGAAATGCCTGGGGCAAACTCTTCCGGTAATTCTCTATAATCTGGCACAGGTGCTCCTTGCGGGGTTCCCTCAATCACTGTGAGCGGTTTTCCATCAATCGGATGGCTGCCTTTCCAAATCTTATTGATATCCTTGTAATCCGTATCACTAAATGTGTACAGTTTTGTATGAATATTTTGGTCTTCAAATTTCCTTGCTGAATCAAAGTATTTGTTGTCGAGGTTTGGGATCGGGAGCATTTTCCCTACATCTACTCCTGTAGCTACCTCAAGCGCCTTTGCATATGCCACAACATGCACACCGCCCCGCACAAGTAAATAACCGATCATCTCTCTTGCTGTAGGATGATCTGTCATTTCATATACGCGCATTTTGTGCGTACGAGCCCCGCATTCAAGGAAGAAATTATGAAGGAGATCAAGAATTAGGTTTCCGCTTGAGAACACATTCTCGCCGGTCCAAGGTTTTGCCATGGAATCAAATGGATAGCCTGTTTGAGCCGTTTGAATAAAATGCTGTGTATTTCGTTTATCGACAGCCGCTTTCATCGGTGTCGTATCTGGATCTCCGCCATGGGTGGTCCCTGTAATCATGAGATTCACAGCTGTGGTCACAAGTTCTACATGACCGAATTCTTCAGCCGTAATACTGGATACGAGGTCATAAAACGGTTTGAGTTTTCGTTTTCCTCTAAAGTTAAAGGATTGAAACATGTAATTATTTAATGTGGACATTTCACCGAATTTTCCGCCGAGTAATTCTTGCACAGCAGCAGCACCATTTGCATCTGGGTGATCTGGCCTTGGCAAATCAATCAGCAGCCGCTTGTCACGTTTAATCATGACGTTCCCTCCTACCGTCTAACTGTCATCACTTAAGATGTATGGAGTGATTGGGCTGTCCTATGCATGAGGCGAAGATGAAAAGCATAAAAAAAACTTGGCGGGGGTAGCGCCAAGTTTTTTGGATCTTGATCTGATAGAGGGGTTGGGGAACAGAGAGTAGCTTCTCTCTATAACTAAATGATAATGATTATCAGTTTCATTGTCAACCATTTTTTATTTCTTTTTTTCAATCAAAAAAAGCAGCCTAAAAGGCTGCTTGGATTGTTAATAAATGGTTAATATAATCTTCACTCTGTTCGTTTAAATTAATCCATCCTGCTCATATAAATAGGCATACGGAAGATCTATAAATAAATACATATCTCCCTCTAACGGGTAAGAAAACGTACGTATCCTCTCACCAGTTTCTAAATCGCTGTATATATCACTGAAAAATCCTTTCCCGCTCATTCTCATTTGGAGAATATTCGCTAGGAAATAAGGACGCCAGCTCCAGTTTTTCTCAATATATTCAGGCTGAAACAGCCATTCTTTTTCTTTTTTAAACACATTTCCAGTGATTTGAAAGCCCTCTTCATTACACATATATATCCGAAAGCTGCAATCCGTTAATTCTAATGCCAGCTTTTGGATGAGTTCATCATTTGTACTGCATGATTTTTTTAAGGTCGTGACAGCTTGGTGAATTCGTTTATAAAATGTTTCAGAATGTTCGTAGACAGTTTGTAGTTTCTTTTTCTCATGAGCAATAAATTGCTGGAATTCTTCTCTCAGCTGATCTTTTCGTTTATTACGGTCGATTAATTCCGCCGCCGGCTCGTGAAGATAGAACCCTTGAAAGTATCTGCCGCCATTTCTCCAAGCATATTGCAGCTGAAAATTTGCTTCAATGTCTTCATAAATTAAAGCCGCCCCTATTTTTCTCGCAAGCAATGAAATGCTGTACAAGACATATTCATAGGAAGGTGAAGGAGCCGATGCTCTTAATGCGTGTAAATCTATTTTTAATAGATCGGGTGAGAGCAAGGCAATCCGGTCAAGATTGCTGCTTTCTTTTCCAATATTCGAGATGGCGATTTTAATACCATATGTACGAAAATACGTTAACGTATGGTAAAGCTGTTCAATATCGCCGCTAAACGTATGCTCTGTAAATTCGATAACAAATCGATTAAGCTGAATGCCTCTTGCTTCATATTGCTTCAAGAGTTCTAAAAAGCTTTCACCATGATCAAGCATCAGGATATTGGCATCATGGTTAATAAAAATGAGCAAATCATCATCTGCTGTTGTGAAAAGATCAAGTGCTTGCGTCAGTACTTTATGATCTACTTCTACTTTATATTCGTCAGGAATAGATGAATCCGTAAAGAAGGAGCCTAGGCTAACTGTTTCAGACTCGAGCTTCATTCTTCCTAAAATCTCATAGCCTATCACTTTTTGCTCTTCCGCACTGAATATCGCTTGATAGTGCGGGAAAACATCTTCAATATTCGTTAAAATATCCAATGGATCGACCATTTTCATCACCTGCTTCTCTCTTTGTGTGATTATAACACATCAAAAGCAGGTCTTACATCGTCATTCAAAATGGGGATTGGTTGAGCCATTGCCCTCCATCCATTGTAATACAATCTCCATTTATATAAGACGCTTGTTCAGATAATAAAAAGCTTGCAAGCGCTGCAATTTCCTCTGGTGTGCCCAGTCTGCCAAGAGGAACACTATCTAATGTTCTTTGCGCTGCCTCTTCCGATTCCCATAGTTTATCCGCACCGCCTGTTCTCTCGATTGGACCTGGCGCGATAGCATTCACGCGAATTCGATATTGCTTTCCCCATTCCACTGCAAGCGTTCGAGTGAGAGATAAAACACCTGCCTTTGCTGCCGCTGAATGCGCCACACCTACACCAGCACCCCATGCATAGGTCGCCACCATATTGACCATACTTCCGCTTTTCTTTTGACGAATCCAGTAATTGCCCACTGCATGACTGCAAAAAAATGTTCCATTTAATACAATATCAATGACAGCCTTCCAGCCGTTAGGAGATAGTTTTTCTGCTGGAACTAAAAAGTTTCCTGCAGCATTGTTAATGAGAGCATCCACATCGCCAAACGTATCTACGGCAAACTTGACCATTTGATCAGCATCTTCTGGGTTTCGCACATCCATTTGGAAGTAAGCGATCGAGCCGCCATTTTGTTTTATTTCATTTGCCGCTTTTTCTAACGTTTCTTCTGTTCTTCCAGTAATCACAACATTCCAGCCTTCATGTGCCAAATGGACAGCCATCGCCTTCCCCATTCCGCTTGATCCTCCTGTGACAATCACTGTTTGTTTCGTCATTTGTTCTCCCCCTCTGTAGTTTTGAATGACTATTCATTCATTATTTTCTATCATATCACGATTGACCCTAGATGCACCATAAGGGAGATTCTTTAAATATGATGCTATACTTAATTTTATTTATAAAGGAGTCTTATATGAAGCAATTTTCTCGGAGACAGTTTTTAAAAGGAGTAGCTGGCGCGAGCATTCTCGGTTTTTTAGCTACAACATGTGGGTACGGATATGCCAGATACATCGAACCACGCATGATCGATACCGTGTCAATGACCATTCGGGATGCTCAGCTTCCAGCTTCATTTGACCAGTTTAAAATCGCTCAATTTAGTGATGTTCATTTAAGTGATACATTTCCTGCGAAGGAATTAGAATCCGTCGTCCAGCAAATCAACGCTGAGTCTCCAGACCTCATTGTGTTCACAGGGGATCTCGTTGATTTTCAAGCATCGATTGAAGAGCATGAAAAAGCGAAAGTCTATTTGACTAAGCTCCATGCCCCGTTTGGTAAGCTCGCGATATGCGGTAATCATGACTACGGACCATTTGGCATTGATCTTTATGAGAATACGATGAAAGCTTGCGGCTTTACAATATGTAAAAATGATGTGTTTCCATTAGAAAAAGAAGGGGCGCATATTCAGATTGCTACTATGGATGACCTGATGATGAGTGTGCCGGATTATGACCTAATGAAACGGGAAGTATCATCTGATTTATTTACCTTGCTGCTCGTACATGAGCCTGATGCAGCATTGGAGCTGAATACAACCCCCATTAACTTGCAGCTTTCTGGACATACCCATGGCGGACAGGTGCAGCTTCCCTTCTATGGACCCATCCTCACAGCACCTTTCGGCCATACATATGTGGAAGGTTTATACGGAAGTTATCAGCACCGCATCTATGTCAACCGCGGCCTTGGGACAACAAGACTGCCGCTTCGATTTTTAGCCAAACCTGAATTAACCTTTTTCACCCTCTCTTCTCGCATTTAGACAGAGGCCAAAACGCTTCTTTTTGCATATAGATAATCAAAGATCTTTCTCATGACAAATGTTAGGAGAAACCTTCCTTAGCCTGATTCCGTCCATATATATAGCAAGTGACGGGCATCATGGCTGCTTTTATTTGAGCAAAAGGAGTGTCCTTTGGTGCTGCGATATACGGTAAAACGCGGAGAAACGCTTGCTTCTATAGCGCTTGATTTTCGAACAACAACAGATGCCTTAAAGGCTGCAAACCCTTCACTTCAAGGTCAAGAACCGGTACAAAATGAGGTCATCATCATTCCTGGTCTGCCCGATCCTAATACGATCCCTTACCGCATCTCTGTTTCAATTTCTAGGAAACGTCTCGTCTTGTTTTCTGGATCAGAGCTGATTCGGTCGTATCCGATTGCAACAGGAAGAATTTTAAATATGACGCCGACAGGTTCTTATTATATTGTGAACAGACAGCCAAACCCAGGAGGTCCCTTTGGCGCCTATTGGCTGAGCCTCTCGAAAGTTCATTACGGCATCCACGGTACGAATAACCCCTCTTCAATTGGTAAAGCTGTGTCTAGAGGGTGCATTCGTATGTATAATCAGAATGTCATCGAACTTGCTTCACTCGTTCCAAATGGAACACCTGTGACCATTAGCCAGTAGGAGAAATCAATTGTATGAATGCTTAAAATTTTATATGATATAAAGTGGGATCTTCAGGTTAAGGAGCGTATTTATGGATATTTTTAAAAACAGAAATTTTGTTCGTCTCTTTTTTGCAGCACTTGCTTCGCAAATGGGGACAACAGTCGGCAATATGGCGTTTGCCTTTTATTTGCTCGATCATTTTAGTCATCAGCCCGCCTATGCCACATTAGCAGAGCTCATGTATTCACTTCCAACGATCTTTGTCTTTTTTATGGTCGGTGTCGTAGCAGATCGTTTTGATCGTAAAAAAGTCGCAGAGAATTGTGATTGGATACGAGCTGGGCTGACGATTGTTTTATTCATCGTTATTTATTTCAATTCACTTCCACTTATTTTCTTGATCTTATTTATACGAAGTGCCATTACGAAGTTCTTCTATCCAGCTGAAGCCTCTCTCGTTCAGGCGATTTTAAATAAAGATCAATATGCAAAAGCCGCTGGTTTAAATCAAATGCTGTTTAGTTTATTCATGGTATTTGGTGTTGGAATCGGTGCGATTATGTATAAGACAATTGGACTTCACGGAGCCATTACCATTGATTTGATCAGTTTTATTGTGTCAGGCATCTTGATTCGTTCATGTAACATTCCAATTGAAGCACGTCAGCCAAATGGACAAGCAGGCTGGAGAGGTATGACCATTAAAACGTCTCTAAAAGATTTTAAAGAAGGCATTCTTTACATTATAAAAAATAAATTATTGGCTTCTTTAATTTTCGGCTTTTTTGTTTTTGGTCTAGTCAATGGCGCATTTGCTGTACTTCCGATGTTTACAATGAAATATGGCCTTTCACCGGATCATTTTGAACTGCATACATCCTTCTTTACAATCGCGATCGGTGCAGGCCTGCTTGTTGGCAGCTTAATGGGCTCTGTTCTCGCTAAGAAAGTAAAGATGCAATATCTCATGTCACTTCCAATTTTGGTTGCAGGCATTCTGATTTTTGTACTTGGTTCCACCCATACACTATGGTTGTTTTATGTCACATCATTTGTCATTGGTACATGCATTGGACCGGTCAACATTGTCATTGGCGGCTGGCTGCCGAGAATCGTCCACCCTCGTCTGATGGGACGTGTGTCAGGCTGGGTTGATCCACTTACCATGTTTGCTCAATCCATGACATTAGGTTTGATTGCGGTACTATTTCCAAAACTCATTACAAACGTTTCTTATATTTATTACGGAATGGGCGTTATTATTTTACTCGTTTTCCTTTTTTACTTCTTTACACTGCCAAAGTTCAGCAGAGAAGCTGACGACTTAGACGTGCAGCGTGAACTTAAAGGTCAGGGAGCACAATAAATGAAGCAAAAAGGACTTTCTTCTATAGAAAGTCCTTTTTGTATGGCTCTGAAACACAACGGCGCTTATTTTTTTTGTTCATCGAAATAATTGGAAGCAAAATGAATAATTCTTTCAACTGCATAAATGCTAATAAATAGGATGAGGAATATGAATCGGCTGGTCATCTATCACGTACACAATGCATCCAACGACAAATGCGACCAATAAAGGAGTTAAAATAGCTTTCAATCTTAACAATCCTTTCTGTTCTCATAGAATTTGATCTTCTTATTTTATAACATATTTTTCTTTTTATGACATAAAAGGAACGTGTATAAAATCGCAGTATTTTTAATTAAAAATCTTTACATCTTTGGGAATTTTATAGTAGTATAGTCAGGTTGGAGGTGAGAGGTATGCTAAAAAGTTATTATTTTATTCATACAAAAGATGATCAAGGTCAGTATGTTGTACATACAGAAGATTGTGCATTTTTAGGTGATGCTGCAAGCCGTAAATTGATTGGTCTGCACATGAGTGGCGAGAGTGCCATAGATGAAGCTAAACAAATGACGAATGAAACTGATTTTAATGGTTGTTTCTATTGCGCTTATTCAAGTCATAAGAAATAGACTATGTGATGAAACCATATGTTCGACATGTTGTCTGGCATATGGTAAAGTTTCAGATACAAAATGAATACAATTGAGAAACTACCCATTTATTTAAATAGGTAGTTATCATGAGCTAATAGTTCACTTCATATATATTTGATTCAGTCAATTATTCTGCGCTTCTTGCAATGAACGTCTTTTCTTCTTTGTCCATTAACACCAATGGCACCATCACAAGTTATGTGATGAATATACGACACCTTTAGCATATATAAATTTAAATACGCCGCATTCTTTCCACCTGAAGCAGATAGAAGAAAAATCATATTGGATAGATGCTAGTGTCTTTGCTGACCTTTCTGCCATTTTTATCTTCACCTACGTTTTAGAACCTCCCTGAATGGCTATTGTACATAAGAGAGATAGGAATCCTATCGCTTTTTACAATAAGTCTATTTGCAATTTACTAATAAAAACGTATAATTTATACTAAGCACAGAAAGACGAAAGACAAAGGAGAGAAAAAATGGACGATTATGCTCATACTAAAGACATAGAACCTACAGCAGAAAACATCGCAAAAGCCATTTATACTGTTAACCGCCATGCTAAAACCGCACCAAATCCCAAGTTTCTTTATCTTTTGAAAAAACGTGCGCTGCAAAAACTATTGCAAGAAGGTAAAGGAAGAAAAGTGGGCCTACATTTCTCTAACAATCCCAAATATAGTCAACAACAGTCCGACGTGCTGATTGAAATTGGAGATTATTATTTTCACCTGCCACCAACTAAAGAAGACTTCGAATTTTTGCCACACTTAGGAAATTTAAATCAATCATATCGCAATCCGAAAGCGAATATGTCATTAAACCGAGCAAAGCAGCTGCTTCAAACGTATGTCGGTTTAAAAGAAAAACCTACCGCCACAAAACAAAAATCACATTATACAAAGCCCGTCTTCAAACGACTCGGGGAAAGTTATTTTTAAACAAAAAAACCACTCATGACGAGTGGTTTTTCCTTTAGATAATAAAGTGATCGACTTTTTCAATCAGCTGATGAATTTCTGGTTTACTAATTTGATCATCTGCACCGATTGTTTCCCCTTTATGGCGCAAATCTTCAGTAATTAACGAAGAGAAGATGAGAATCGGTATAGAACTCGTTAAAGGATTTTCCTTCAACAGTTTCGTTAATCGGTGACCATCCATTTTAGGCATTTCAATATCTGTAATAATCATATCAATTTCTTCTGTCACAGTAATTCCTTTGCTCACAAGGTCCATCACGTGGTCATATGCCTGTTTCCCGTCTTCAAAGGTCACAATGTTTTTATAGCCTGCTTCGGTTAATTCATTTGTTAATAAACGCATGAGAAGCGGAGAGTCTTCAACGACATAAAGCTTCTTCCCTGTTCTTCTCTCGTCTTTCTCACCGTCAAACATATGATACGTTTCTACGCCAGAAGCGGATTCAATATCATAAATGATTTTCTCGTAATCTGGAAGGAAAATCATTTTTCCATCAAGCTTAATGATACCGGTTAAATGACGGTCCATCCCTTGATTGAGTGCAGTTGGCTTTTCAATCTCTTCCCAGCTGACGCGGTGAATTTGTGATACCGTTCCTGTATGGAACACAAATTTCCGTTGGTTGAATTCAGTCACAATATATTTCTCTTGTTCTGACTGATCTGACTCGACATTAAAAAAGGAAAATAGATTGATGACTGGTAAAATCTCGCCTCGTAAACTAATCATCCCTTCTACATCTTGGTGAGAGTGCGGTACTACCGTCACCTCAACCGGCTGAATGATTTCTCTTACTTTCATGACGTTAATGCCGAATTGATTTGAACCAATTTCAAATTTCACAATTTCCAATTCATTGGTACCAGAGTCAAGTAAAATTTCTTGTTTGTTTAAAGCCACGGAAATCCCTCTATTCTTCAATATAAGATTGTACTTTTTATATCGGCAGCATAGGTAAAAAGTTGACGTTTCTTTACGCTTTCTCTCGTACGAATTGATGAATCACGAGTCCTATCGCTGCAAGAATGAGTAAAGACCCTAGTGCAAGGCGACTTGCGAGATTTCCGTGCTCTGCAAACAGCAGAGTGACTGACCCATAAATGATGGGTCCAATAATGGACGACACCTTCCCTGAGAATGCGAAGAGACCAAAAAACTGTCCTCTCTTTTCCTTTGGTGTCAGCTCAATAATCAATATTCGTGATGCTCCCCAGCTTGCACCGAGTGAAATTCCAAATAAACTGCCAGCCACCCAGAAGACCCATTCTGTTGCGGCTGTCACAGCCAGAATCAGAGCAACGATCAAAATCACATACACGACTGTAATCGAGCGCTTTGCCCCAATCGCTTTTGTGATATATCCAAATAAAAAGGAGCCAATGATACTTGAAATAGTCGACACAAGATAAAGGAGTATAAATTGCCCAGCGGTAAAGCCAATGATGATTTTGGCATACACAGCCATCATCGCAATCGCTGTCTGCAGGGCATCATTCATAAAAAAGAACGCGATCATAAAGATAAAAGCCGGCTTGTAATGCTTCATCTCTTTAAACGTGCGAATAATTTCTTTATACCCGCTGAAAAATGACGCCTTTTTCTCTTGTTGCGGCAGTGGATGAGGGTCTTTTACAAAAAAGAGAAATGGCAGGAAAAAGAGAAAGAATAAAAGTGCAGTCGGAATAAATGCTTCATGAAATTGGTCATTGCCAACAAGTAAATAAACTGAGAGACCGACGAGTGTCCCTAAATAACCAACGGCTATGCCAAATCCAGAAATAAGCGGTATTTCATCCTTTGTCCCAAGATCGGGCAGGATGGTGTCATAAAACACTAGGCTCGAGTGATAGAAGAATTTTGCGATCACAAATAAGGTGACAACGACTAATAAAGAGACAGGCAGCCCAAACCATTCGCTTGAGATATCAATTCCAGCAATGATCCCCATCAAAAACGTACAAACTATACATATGAGAGTAAACACTGTGATGTAGCGCTTCTTTTTTCCTGTACGATCAATCAGAACTCCGTATAATGGTGTGAAAATGACGAGAAAAAAACTAGCTAGTGCATTTGCATAAGATATAAAAGTACTAGCGATCTGATCCATTCTTGCACTGTCTCCGATCGTTTCCTGCAAGTAGAACGGGAAGAAAATGGTGATCATATTCGATGAAAATATCGTATTTGCAAAGTCATACAATGCCCAGGCCAAAATGGGTGCTGTCAAAAACAGCCCGAAGCCTGCCCCTTTTTTCTGCATGGTCTTTTTCCCTGTTTTCAATCGTTCGTCTCCCTTCCCTGCCTAATTTTCCACTATCATTCTATTTTATGTCATACGTCCCTCTTCCATACAAGCAATCTATAGAAAAAGCACCTCTTACGATTGAGCAGAGGTGCTTTTTTTCATTATTTCTTCACAACAATGGTACTTGCAATTAAATCGTGAAGTGCTTGTTTTTTCTCTGTGAAAAAGGCAATGATGTAGCCAATGTATAAGATTGGAGACAAAAAGCCTTTTGCAAAAAAGCGGCCTGTTGCACGGCCGAATGTCACTTTTTCACCCGTTACTCTTGTTACTTTAATCCCAAGAGCCATTTTACCAAGCGTTCCTTGCAGTTTTGATGATTCCATGATGGCGTAATAAAGCCATGTCACCACGATACCGACCAAGATCGCTCCTATGTAGAAAAAGATAAGTCCCATAATCACTGCCCAGTCCTCATCTGTCATAACAGTTGTTGAATAGTAATAGCTGTCGTCATCCATCATCATTGCTGCCTCAGGACTTGAGACAAAAAAGAGTGTTGCCAAAATAAACATGACAAAAGAATATGGTACGCCGATGATAATACCATCTAAAAGATGTGCAAGAAAACGATAGCCTACGCCTGCTAGTTCAGGATGCTTCTTTTCTAGAATGTGTGGTTCTGTTATATTTGTTTCCATCCTATTTCTCCTTTATTATGTATGTTTTCTATAAATTTCTTATAATCATTCGTTATTATATCTTATGAATATCGCAAGATCAATGTAACTTTACACTTTTACATATATTTCAGATTAGTTCATCCTCAATGATTTATGTGAATAAATACTGAAAATTTGTGAAAATCATGGCACTTCTAGTTCTTTTACCTCCTGATTTTTTAACATTTTGTGATATTTTCGTCTTGTTTCCATTCTGCTGTTGACAATCATTCTTCACATGGTACAATAGTCAAGGATTTTTTAAAGAAAGGTGTTCATGATGGGAACTGTCGTACTATTAAAGAACAATGAAATGACTGTGATTGAAGATATTTGCGAGGCCGATTTTTTAGACATGAAGCATGATTTGTCAAATGATGACGCAGCTTATATCTCTTGGTATGAAGATTACGATACTGCTTATGGATATTGATTTCATTTCATAGATGAAGCGTAAAAAAAGGCGATACAACCTAAGTTGGTTGATCGCCTTTTTTACATTTGTGTGCTTCTTTCACTTTCAGGTTCTACATGAATAAAGATTTGTGCATGCGGAAATTTTTGCTGAATCTTCTCTTCAATTCGATCACACAATTGATGAACATCTTCAATCGTTGTCTTGCCATCTACAATCAAATGGAAATCAATATATTCCTCTGCACCGGATCGTCTTGTTCGAAAGTCATGATATTCGATGAACTCCTGACTGAACCCTTGAATGATTGCTTCGATCGATTGTTCTTCCTCAGGCATTAGCCGGGCATCTACGAGCGGCGGGAAAGCTTCTTTCATGAGTTTAAATGCTTCGCGCATAATAAAAAGAGCAAGTATCATTCCAATGATCGGATCTAGGAAATACCAGTCAGTTAATGCGACAAGCAATAAACTGACTGCCACCCCTAATGACGTATACACATCTGTTAACAGATGAAATGCATTCGATTTCATGGCGACAGAATGGACCCTTTCCGCCTCTTTGTTCACAACCTTCGATACGATAAAATTGATGATCGCACCTATTAGCATGACCACAATGCCAAGTACAGGCAGCTTGACTGGCTCTGGATGCATTAATTTGTGAACACATTCGTAGATGATCCAAATGCCTGCAACAAAAATCAACAGAGTTTCAATCGTTCCAGAAATATTTTCGACTTTTCCATGTCCATAAGGATGTTTCGAATCTGCTGGCTTTCTTGAAATACGAACAGAGATAAATGCAATAAATGATGCCATTAAATCGAGAAAAGAATGAATGGCTTCTGATAACACCGCAACAGATCCAGTGAGCAGACCTACAATGATTTTTAAGATGACAACAAATGTGTTGCTCATCACGGATAGAAACGCTATTTTCGATGTCTTCGCTGATTGTTCCATTTATCGTCCTCCTTTAGGAGATCGTATGTCTATGAAAGCACTTCCCATGACTTGATTCGCTCGTTCTTTCAGTTTACACAGTTTTGCTGCTTTCTAATCATGTTCATCGCAGCCTGTATTTTCTCGTGAGGTTACGCTATAATAAATGTTGCTCTTTCTTCAATATATCACTCATGCTGTGATGAATAGGAGAATAGACTACAGATAATGATATCCAGTGCCTTTCGCAGGTGACATTTATGCAGTGAATGGTAAAATAGGATAAAAACATAAATTTTTAAGGTGATGAGAAATGGAGCATTTGCTGAATCCAAGAGTAAAGGATATTGAAATTTCAGGCATTCGAACATTTTCAAATCTCGTATCGTCATATGAGAATGTCGTTTCTTTGACGATAGGCCAGCCCGATTTTTATACGCCGCATCATGTCAAGACAGCTGCCAAAGCAGCCATTGATGAGAATTTCACCTCGTACACACATAATGCTGGTTTTCTAGAGCTAAGACAAGCGATCCAGCATTACATCAAGAAGAAAGTCAATCTTGATTATGAAGCTGAGTCAGAGATCATTGTGACGACAGGTGCAAGTCAAGCGATTGATGCTGCGTTTCGAACCATTTTGTCAGAGGGTGACGAAGTGATTTTACCTGGACCTGTCTACCCTGGCTATGAACCGATCATTCGAATGTGTGGCGGGAAGCCCGTACATATCGACACAACGAATGCTGGCTTTAAATTAAATGCCAAGCTGATTGAGGATGCATTAACGGAAAAGACAAAGTGTGTTGTGCTTCCGTATCCTTCGAACCCAACTGGTGTCACGCTTTCAGAAGAAGAATTGAAAGAGATTGCCCAGCTACTTGAAGGAAAAGACATCTTTATTTTATCCGATGAGATCTATAGCGAGCTGACATTTGACCGGCCGCATCATTCAATCGCTTCTTTCTTAAAGGAACAGACCATTGTGATTAACGGACTGTCTAAGTCTCATAGCATGACTGGTTGGAGAATTGGCTTTTTATTTGCTTCAGCTCCAATTGCTAAACATGTATTAAAAGTACATCAATATAACGTGTCTTGTGCCTCGGCTGTCTCACAAAAGGCGGCACTTGAAGCTGTGACAAATGGTGTGGATGATGCACTTATCATGAGAGAGCAATATAAGAAAAGGCTCGATTATGTATACGATCGGCTCATTTCTATGGGGCTTCCGGTCATTAAGCCTTCTGGCGCTTTTTATATTTTTCCATCCATTGAATCGTTTGGGATGAGTTCCTTTGATTTTTGTATGGAGCTGTTAGAAAGCACAAGACTTGCTGTCGTACCAGGGTCTGCTTTCTCTCCACTCGGCGAGGGGTATGTGCGTCTATCCTATGCTTATTCACTTGAAACACTGAAAGAAGGACTTGACCGCCTAGAACATTTCGTTCTTGAAAAACGTTCCATTCATTTAACAGACTGAAACAACGGCTCTCCTGCCGTTGATTTTATTTTGCAGGAAACATGATGTGAAATACGGTGCCCTTTTCGGGATGACTATCTACACGGATCGTCCCGTTGTGATTTTCTAAAATATTAAATGTGACCATAAGGCCAAGTCCAGTCCCTTTTTCCTTTGTCGTTAAAAAGGGCTCTCCTATTCGCTTCATGACCGATTCAGGAATACCGACCCCTTCATCACGAATGGTGACATGGATTCCATCTCTTTCTGCTTTGGCCGTAATGTCAACCTTCCCTCCGTCCGGCATGGATTCTACGGCATTTTTGATTAAATTGATAAACACCTGCTTGAGCTGATTTTGATCCCCGTTTATCAGGAGGCCCTCTTCTATCTCACTTGTGTTCATTAAAATGCCATTTAAGTTCGCTTGTGTTTCTAATAAAGCCGTGACTTCGCTGATGATTTTTTTCAAATCTAGTGTCTGCATTGATGCCGTTTGCTGCGGTTTTGCCAGCATGAGCAGCTCGCTTAAAATAATTTCTATCCGGCTCAGCTCAGAGAAAACAATCTCGAAATATTGATCCCGATCTTTTGTTTTCGGTTTAATGAGCTGCAAAAAGCCTTTGATGGCAGTCAATGGGTTCCTGATTTCATGTGCAATGCCAGCAGCCAATTGACCTGCGATCGATAATTTTTCAGATCGGAGCATGAGCTCTTCTGTCTGCTTACGTTCGGATATATCTCTTAAAATAATTTGAACGGCTGTTTCTCCAAAAAATGTAGTTGGGATACACACCATTTCTGTATAGATCAGCTTGTGCTTAAATGTATGACAGCTCATCGTGACAATTTCAGAATCTGATGCTCTTTCAATAATACGTGATATGCTCTTTTTCACTTTTGGCTGGTCACAGGAATGGATTTGATGGAAAATATCTTTTCCTATTAATTTATCGTAATGCTCGGCTTCAAATAATTTAATGCCTGATTCATTCATAAACACCCATTTGTGATCGTGAATGACCGCAATCGTATCAATGGAGTTTTGGATGAGCAGCTGATACCGCTCCCGGCTTTTTTGCAGAACGGTTTGGAATTTCTTACGGGATGAGATGTCTACTAACAGCAAAAGCTCTGCTCGCTGATTTTGATAGATCGTTGGTGATGACTTCACTTCGATATGAATGCTGCTCCCATCTTTCCGCTTCCATATCTGTTCAATCATTCCGACTGGAAGACCTTGCTGCAGCCTCGTAATTCGGCTTCTCACAATGTCATGGTACTCCTCAGCAATAAAGTCAAATGCAGTTTTGCCGATCATGTCATCTCTTGTACTGACCCCCATTAATTGAAGCATCGCATCATTCGCATAAACAATTTCCCCTAAAATCGTAATACATAACGGATTTGGCAGCATGGCAATCAATTGTTCAGCTTCACTGACATGTTGGAAAGCCGGCAGACTGCCTAACGACTGTTCTGACACTTCTGATGTTGTTTGAAATGCTGCTTTTTGCGGTTCAGCGTCCAGCACCCTCATTTTTAGGATCATTTCTCTACTTAATTCACTGTCTAACTCATCACAATCAACAAAATCAATACTAGCTTCAATCCATACAGCTGTTAGGTCACTTCTCAGCAGCCTAAAGTGGCAAATCTCCAGCATGTGCTGATTGTAGAAATAACTCTCGACGAGAAATTGATCTTCGGTATGAACAAAGTCTTTCAAAAAACACCCTAGTAAATCCTTTTGTTCATAGAGCAAAAGCTGCTTACAGTTAGAAGAAATGTAGAGAAAGCGGCCATTAGAAGAAAGAACGGCATGTAAATCGATATTCGAATAAAGCTGATTCGAATCTTTCATTTTTTGTTCCATCGTCGTCCGACCCTCCTTTTCATTTTTTAGGGTTGTCCTTAGATTGATGTATAAAAAAGATTCGCTAGAAAACCCGTATTTTCCTTCCGTCATCGAGGGAAACGTCCATATTTTCAGCAAAAAAGAGCACATTCTCTTGCTGTGCTCTCTGCTGTTTACTGCTTTTCGTATTTCTTTTGTAATTCAACATACTTATCAATAATTTTACTTGGAATGGTTTTAATGACAGGATCTTTGTCTGAGACATAAGGTGTCACGACACTAAAAGCCACTTTTGGATTGGACGATGGATAGTATCCTCCAAAGGTTAAATTGTATGTTGGATTGCCCCACCAGCTGCGGTTGGCACCATAGTAAAAGGTTTGGGCAGTCCCTGTTTTTCCTGAGACATCATGCTGACCAAAGCGGCCTGCGGCAGTACCGCCGGTCGATGTGACCATTTTCAGTCCCATTTTGACACGATCAATATCTGCTTTCGAGTTGTTAATCGTGTTCAATACCTTCGGCTCATATTTTTTCACGACTGGACCTACTTCATCCTTCTTCGTTGGAAGATGAATGCTTTTCACCACTCTTGGCTGAACGCGATTTCCACCATTAGCGATCGTTGACATATACTGGGCAACTTGAAGCGGTGTATACGTGTCATACTGGCCAATTGCTTCATCGAGCAAAAGTCCGCCGACCGTCTTCGGATGTGTCTGCATCCCGCTTGATTCCTGCGGCAAATCGATCCCTGTTTTCACGCCAAGACCGAATTGCGCATAGTAGTTTCTCATTTTTTGCAGGTGCTCAGGTCTTGCTGGTAACGGACCATCCTTTTGATAAGTAATGCCTGCCATTCTCATCGCTACTTGGAACATGTAGACGTTGGAACTTTTTTGGAGAGCCTGAAGGTCATTGACCCATCCAAGAACTTTGTATGACTGTTTCGGCTTTCCACCACTTCCTGCAAAAAAGAGCGGTGTATCCATATAGGATTGGTTGTGCGACATTCCGTCCTGATAACCGCCAAGTACTGTGGCTCCTTTGACTACAGAGCCCATTTCGTACTGGGTCGTAAATGTTCCGATGGCATAATCAGTGACGTCTCTGCCGTCCATTTTCTTTCCAGACATCGCAAGAACATCCCCAGTGTTCGGGTCCATCATCACGACAAATGCGCGGTCCATCATATAGTTTCTCGCACTAGCGGATCTAAGCTCTGATTCGACAATCTTGTCGACTTCCTTTTGCAGCTCCATATCAAATGTCAGTGCAAGGTCAAGTCCTCTTCGTCCCTCTGTCCGCTTGATTTCATCGAGCAGCTTCCCGCCAACCTGAGTATATTGAACGGTCGCTTTCTCCGGGTTCAGAAAATCTTCGTATTGATACTCTAAATAGCTCTTCCCTACTCGGTCATTACGTGAGTAGCCTCTTGCCATATAGTAATCTTCACGCTCTTTTATAATCCCCTGCTCTGGTGTAGTCACACCGCCAAGTACATTATAAAGGGTCTTCTCATACGGATATTTTCTTGTCCAATCGTTGATGACATTCACGCCAGGCAGTTCATCAAGATGTTCTGACACAAGTGAAATCTCTTCATAGGTCAAACTCACAGATGATGTCTGCTTTGACTCTTTTGTTTCATCGAGTAAAGCAACTTTTTCGTCCCCTTTTTTCTCTTCATTTGGGTCCATTGCTTTCACGATTTGAGGCTCAAAGGCATATCCGCCTGTAAATCTACGATAGATCGCTGCAACTGCTTTTTCCTCTGCATTTTTTTCGATCGCCTTGACCTCTTCCTTAGGCACACGCTCTACTTGAAGCGGATAGACATCTTTTGCTTTAAGTTTCTTTTGCTCTGCTTTTGAAATGAGCTTATCCGCTTCTTTCGGATGGCTTGCCAGCCAAAAATCTCGAATGTCACGCTCTCTCAAAAAATCAGTATCCATTTTTATATAAGTCGCAAGTTTTCTTGCTACTTTAATCTTATCCTTCGCTTTCACACCGCTTTCTGATGTATAAACGATGGCAGGTACACTTTCGTTATCAACGACGACTCTTCCTCTCGCGTCATACATTTTTCCTCTTGGGGACGGGTATGATGCTGTTTTGACCTCTGTTCGGTTTGCTTGCTTTTTATAATCCTCACCATTGACGATCTGCAGCACACCAAGCTTGATCACAAGTACAGCAAATAAACTAAAGACAGCGAAGAAAAAGAGATTAATCCTCCAGGCGTTCCGGCGCTTGAATTTTTTCTGCTCGGCACCACCTTGATGCTGTTTCTCTCCCACTTATGTAGCTCCTCTCATCCTTTCAATCTTTTACAATTACCACTCATTATTGTAACACTTTTGTAATAGTTGTTACAGCGAAACAAGTGAAAAAAAGCTGTCAATCCCTATTATGAAAAAAAATATACTAACACTTTAAAATATTGGTATGTTTATGTCGTTTTCATTAAATGGAAGAATCCCCTAGCCATTGATATGAGGCGGATTTTTTTATGACTTTAACAAAAATGACAAAAAGGCCTTGTCAATGGAGGATGCTGGTACGTTTATAACAAAAAGTCCATGTTATGATTTTCTGTGAGAAAACAAAACAAAGATTTTAGGAGGAGTTACAATATGAAGAAGAAATCATTCTTTTTTTCAGCGCTAACGGCTGCTGCACTCATCACGTTCACTGGGGGACATTCAGCTGATGCGAAGGAGCTTAACCTGAAACAAGTGATACAAGTACAGCATCAAACTATTGATCTTCATACATTAGCTGCAAAATTACATATCTCTTCAGATGTAAACAAGCTAAGCAAGTCGAATCAAAAAGAGATCGAAGCTCTTTTAAACAAGCTAATCAAAAGCGGTCAACCTGTTACTGGCACAAAAGTGGTGAAAGAAGTAAACAAAGCAAAAAATGAACAAAAACAAGAATCAGTGAAAAAACCTACTGCTTCTAAACCAAGTACGCCAGCAAAACAAAACACAAACAACAATAACAATACAAAAGCTGACCAAAAAGACACAACAGCAGCAAAAGCAGACAGCAGCTTGAATGCATTTGAAAAAGAAGTCGTTGAGCTTACAAACAAAGAGCGTGCAAAGCAAGGATTAAAAGCACTTTCTGTTGATTCAAAGCTAAGCAAATCTGCTCGCGCAAAATCTCAAGATATGAAAGATAAAAACTACTTCTCTCATACAAGCCCAACTTACGGATCTCCATTTGATCAAATGAAGCAATTCGGGATCACTTACAAATCAGCAGGTGAAAACATTGCCCAAGGTCAAAGATCTCCTCAAGAAGTGGTGACTGCTTGGATGAACAGTGAAGGTCACAGAGCCAATATCTTAAACAAAAACTATACACATATTGGTGTTGGTTATGTGAAATCTGGCAACTACTGGACGCAGCAATTCATCGGAAAATAAGAGCAAAAAACCTGTCCCCTATATGGGACAGGCTTTTTTATTTCACCCATAATTTATATATACTCTGTGTGCCGCTGTTTTCTTCTCCCTGCTCACTCAGCTTTTCATATAGTGACTTTGCAAGTGAGAGTCCTGGCATTTCTTCTCCCATCAGCTCTGCTTCTTCAAGTGCTATGCCCATATCTTTAATAAAATGCTTCACGTAGAACCCTGGCTCGAAATCACCTTTCAGCATTCTTGGTGCAAGGTTTGACAAGGACCAGCTTCCTGCCGCGCCCGTTGTAATACTTTTGAGCACGTGCTCTGGATCAAGTCCTGATTTTTCGGCATAGGCCATAGCCTCTGCGACACCTACCATGCCTGCTGCAATCGCAATTTGGTTACACATTTTGGTATGCTGGCCGCTTCCTGCAGGTCCTTGATATTGAATGTTTTCACCCATTTTCTCAAATAAGGGCAGACACGCTTCATAGGCTGATTTTTCTCCGCCAATCATGATCGCAAGCGTTCCATTTTTTGCGCCTACGTCTCCGCCAGAAACTGGTGCATCTAAGGCAAACAGCCCTTTTTCTTTCGCTTTCACTTCAATATCTTTTGCCAGCTGAGGCTTCGATGTAGTCATATCAATTAGATAAGTACCAGGCGTAGCATATGCCACAAGCCCCTCTTCACCTAAATAGATTTCTTCTACATCTGATGGATATCCTACCATTGTGATGACAGCATCTGCATGTTCTGCAATTTCCTTCACTGCCGGCTTCCATGATGCGCCTTTTTGAATGAGTGCATCTGCTTTTGCTTTTGTTCTTGTATAAACGAGAACTTCATAACCTGCATCCATTAAATGTTCTGCCATACTGCGTCCCATTACACCAATTCCAATAAAACCAACTGTTTTGATTGTCATCACTTATTCCTCCTCAAAGAGACTTTGTCAATCCACCATCAATGATAAGTGTTTGACCTGTCATATATGTACTTGCTTCAGATAAAAGAAAAGCTGCATATGCTGCAAATTCCTCTGGCTGTCCATAACGGCCAAGCGGAATCGCATGTTCAGCCTGTGCTTTGATTTCTTCAACCGTTTGGTGCTCTGCCTGCGCGCGGTGCTTGTCCAGCTGTTTGACTCGGTCTGTTTCAATTTTTCCTGGGGCTAACGTATTAATCAAAATCCCATCCTTGGCAAGCTCCTGAGCGGCTGTTTTTGTCCAGCCCACAATAGCCGGTCTAAAAGTATTTGACAGCATCAAGCCTGGGATCGGTTCTTTTACTGACATAGACGCAATGTTTAACACGCGTGCACCGCGTTTTTGCAAGTAAGGCAAGGCCTCTTTTAATAATCGAATATAGCTGAGTAAATGAAGCTGAAATGATTCCATCCAGTCTTCATCTGTTAAGGTTTCAAGCGTCCCTGTTTTAGGCCCGCCTGTATTGTTCACAAGAATGTCTAGATACTTCTCATCACCAGCTGCCGCTTGAACTAGCGCCTTGATTTGCTGCGCGTCAGACACATCACATACTTGATAAGTCAGCTTTCCTTTTACAAGCGGAGATAATTCTTTTAACGTTTCTTTCAGCGTGTGCTCATGCCTTCCTGAAAGCATGACATCAGCTCCCTCTTTTGCTAGAGCAAAGGCAATGGCTTTTCCAATACCTTGACTGCTTGCAGCGACCAATGCTTTTTTTCCAGATAAATTGACATTCATGTCAACACCTCCTCTGCTTTATTTTATCATACAAAAAGAACCTTGCTCACGCCGCAAGGTTCCTTTCTGCTTGATTACACCTTAAATCTGTCAACCGCCTGACGTAACGCCTGGCTTGATTCGTTCAGCATTTCAGTCGAAGTTTTCGTTCTTTCTAACGCTTGGACTTGTTCATCTGTAGACGCATGTACTTCCTCAGCTGAAGCCGCAGATTCTTCAGAAATTGCAGCAATGCTTTGAATGGAATCACTCATCTTCTGCTGTTCTTCTGTCATTTCATTGATCTGTGTATGAATGCTGTCGATTGATCCGACAAGTGCCTGCATTTCCATTGTGATGCTGCTGAGTGCCTCGCCTGTTGCATTAATGGCGTCACCTTGTTCCTCATTCATCTTACTTGCTACTGTCATCGCTTCAGCCGCCTTCTTCGATTCATCTTGAATGAGTTTAACGGTTTCACTAATGTGTTTTGTTGATTCCGCAGATTGTTCAGCAAGCTTTCTGACTTCTTCTGCAACAACAGCAAAGCCTCGTCCGCTTTCTCCAGCTCTCGCTGCTTCAATGCTTGCATTCAGTGCAAGTAAATTCGTTTGATCCGAGATTTGAGAAATGGCTGTCACTACATTTTCAATATTTTTTGTTTTATGCTCCAGGTCTAGCAGCATTTGCTCTACCTTTTTCGATTCTTCGCTCGCTTTTGTTGATTTTTGAACGAGCACCCCAAGTGCATCTAGCCCTTTATAGCTTGCGTCTTCTGATGATTTTGAGTTGGTTTGCATTTGTGAGGCAAGCTCACCCATATGGCGCACTTTCTCATACAAATGCTCTGATTTCTCATTAATCGTTTCTGCATCTGAAGCCTGCTTAGACGCCCCTGTTGCCACCTCTTGAATGGCCGTTGCAATCTGCTCGCTCGACAGCAGGGTTTCATTTGAAATTTGGGTCACTTCATCCGTTGATGTCACAACTTGATCTGAAGCCCCTTTCACTTTTTCAATTAACTCCCTAATGTCCTCTATCATTTGATTAAAGCTTTTCGTGAGGAGACCAATTTCATCTTTGGACTTCACTTCAAGCGTACTTGTTAAATCGCCTTCTGACACCTTACGCACATGCCCTGTTAGACGCTTGATTGGCGTTGTAATGCTTCTTGCCAATAATAAGCTGAGGATCATCGCAAGAATAATGGCAATGACGGATATAATGATACTTGTCTGATTCATTTGTTCTGTAATCCAAAGCAGTTTCTTTTTCTCAAAGCTCACGCCAACCGTCCAATCGGCTTCTTTGATTTTAGATATAACCGTCAGTTCTTTGCTGTCATCAATACCTGAGTTGTCAAGCGCTTTTTTCACAGAGGAGACCTTTGATATGTTTTTTCCTTGCTGTGTTGGATGCGCCAAAATGGTGCCTGTGTTATCAACTAAGAAAGCGGTCCCTTTATAAGGGATTTCTTGTTCATTTATATAAGATTGAATGGAGGAGAGCTTCAAATCAAGTCCAGCGACTCCAATGACCTTTCCATTTTTGACAATCGCCTTCGTGGCTGAAACAATCACTTTTTTCGTTGCTTCATCAATATATGGATCTGTCCAAACAACCTGATCAGGCTTTTCGGCTGCTTGTTTAAACCAGCCTTGTTTAGATGGATCATACCCTTGGCCAAGATCGAACTCCGGGAAGCCGAGCATTTTGCCATCAGTTGTTCCAATATAAGCAAACGAAATGAGTTTATCCTGTTCCTGGAGGTTTTTTATTGCACTTTTTTCAAAATCCAGTGTTTGCTTTGTTTGTTTTTGCGCAAACTCTTCAGTTATTTTACCTGTTGCCAATTTGTTAATGGTATTGCCGTAATTATCAAGCTTTTCTGTAATAATATCTTTCAGGCTTTCTGCCGTTGCTGTGGCGGTCGTTTTTGCATCTCGTTCAATCAGTGGTGTTAATACCAAGTTGGAACCCACTTGAACTGCCACAACGGTTAAAATTAAAATAACTGAGATGAAAACAGCTATTCTCACTTGAAGTTTCTTAAACATCTCCTCACACCCCTATATCCTACTTTCATACCTTGTTATATATATCGGCATTATTGATACCGCATTCAATAGTTGTGAGAAAATTTAAATAGAAAAAACAAGCCATAAAGGCTTGCTTTAAGTAAAATATTCAATTTTTGCATTCGGAAAGTACTGATCGATATATGATTCTAACGTCTGTCTTAGTTCTTGTTCCTCATCTTTTTGATAGATATATTTCCCAATTCCATATCTACCCCACTTGTAACGTCTTTTTTCTTCATCTAATTCTAATTTTGATTTCGGATAGTTTTTTTGGATCACACGCTTCGCTGGTTTTGTAAAACGATGCTGGATCATTTCAAAGGTGATATCGTGCCTCACATCTTCAGGTAAAGCTGCATCGAGCTTTTCAAAAAGAACTTTATATCCTTCCTGCCAGCCTTCGTGAATGTAGATTGGGGCAATAATAAAGCCAAGAGGATAACCCGCTTTCGCAACCTTGACAGCCGCTTCAATCCGCTGATCTAACGGTGATGTACCAGGTTCGAAATATTTAATGACATAATCTGCATTGATGCTAAAGCGAAATCTTGTCCGGCCATTATGCTTTGCATCAAGTAAATGATCGACATGATGAAATTTGGTCACAAAGCGAAGCTTGCCAAGATCAGTCTGGCCGAAGTATTCAATTGCTGTCTTTAGTGTATGTGTCAGATGGTCAATTCCTACAATATCTGACGTACAAGAAGCTTCAAATCTCGTGATTTCTGGCGCACGTTCGTTCATGTACTGCTCCGCCTGATCTAATATTTCTTCAACATTCACATATGTTCGAATGTATGGCTTACTTCCCATCGTCGTTTGCAGATAGCAATAATGGCAATGCCCCATACAGCCTGTCGCAAATGGGATCGCATACTCTGCAGATGGTTTAGACGTATCGAACTTCAATGTTTTCCTCACACCAATGACAAGCGTTGATTTCGCATTACGATACTTTTGCAAGTCATTTTTACCCGGAATATTTCTTACTTGGTTATGTGAAGTCGTTTCCCTTATTTCAATCCCCATACCCTCGAACTTTTCCTTCAGTTCTCGTCCTAACGGGTACTCTAACGCCCGTGGTTCAATGTACACAAGCTGGGGCACAAAAGGTTTGATCATATTTAGCACATCCTTACCCTATAGGTTTTCATACCGTTACTTTAACCGTGCAGGATGGCTTTTATCCTTTCTAAAATCTCCCTTATTCAAACAAATCTTGATAAAGAGCTTCTGCTTCTTCATATGTCGAAAAGACCGCATCATCTGGAGCTAAAGGATGGTACGTTTCAAGTAAAAATAGGGCAAGCTCCTCTTCGTTGTATGGATGTGAAACAATTTCTGCTTCTTTGATTTGTGCTACGTTTGCTGCATGTGGATTTCGATAAATCACATAGACTTGATCACCCGGTTGATAGTCTGAGAAAGGCAATCTGGTCACCTCCATTTTTCTTATAGAATGCCCTTCTCTCTGACGGATATGACCCAATATGATAAAATTCGACAAAAAAACCAGACAGGGTGACTGTCTGGTTTGAATTCACTTAGTTTTGTTGAAACGTTTTCTTCACGAAATCAACCACTTCTTCTGTAGTGCTAAGTGATAAAATATGCTCTTTAAATGATGCAGCTTCTTCCTTAGAAAGCTTGCTTAGCTGAGTTCTTGCTGGAAGAATAGATGTTGCACTCATTGAGAATTCATCTAATCCTAATCCAAGTAGAAGAGGAATGGCGATTTCATCTCCTGCCATCTCACCGCACATGCCAACCCATTTACCTTCTTTATGCGCTGCTTCAATAACAAGCGTAATCAGACGTAAAATCGCTGGATTGTAAGGCTGGTAAAGATAAGACACTCGTTCGTTCATTCGATCAGCAGCCATTGTGTATTGAATCAAGTCATTCGTTCCAATACTGAAGAAATCAACCTCTTTTGCAAATTGGTCTGCGATGACAGCTGTTGATGGAATTTCTACCATTATACCGATTTCAATGGAATCGGATACGTCTGTACCAGCGGCAACCAATGCTTCTTTTTCTTCAAGTAAAATGGCTTTTGCTTCTCTAAATTCTGATAACGTCGCGATCATAGGGAACATGATTTTCAAGTTTCCATATGTACTTGCACGAAGTAAGGCACGTAGTTGTGTTCTGAAAATCTCCTGTTCTTCGAGGCAAAGGCGGATCGCTCTAAAGCCAAGAAACGGGTTCATTTCTTTTGGAAGCTGCAAGTAAGGAAGTTCTTTATCGCCACCAATATCTAGTGTGCGGACAACCACTGCTTTGCCTTCCATTCTCTCTAAAACAGTTTTATATGCATTGAACTGCTCTTCTTCTGTAGGAAGCTGATCTCTGCCCATGTATAAAAATTCAGTACGGTACAATCCGACTGCTTCGCCGCCATTTTCAAGTACACCTTTTACATCTTCAGGTGTTCCGATATTTGCAGCTAGCTCTACGTGAACGCCGTCTTTTGTGACCGTTGGCTGATCAACAAGTTTCGCCCATTCCGCTTTTTGAGCTAAGTAGTCTTCATGCTTTTTTTGATACGCTTTCACTTCATCTTCAGAAGGCTGAATGATGACGTCTCCGCTAATACCATCAACAATGATCAGATCATTGTTTTTCACCGTTTTTGTTGCTTCTTTTGTTCCAACAACGGCTGGAATCTCCATTGATCTTGCCATAATTGCTGAGTGAGAAGTACGACCGCCGATATCTGTCGCAAAACCTTTGACAAATTGTCTGTTCAGCTGAGCTGTATCGGAAGGAGTCAAATCTTCAGCAATGATGATGACTTCTTCAGAAATCATGCTTGGATTCGGAATGTCAACGCCTAGCAAATGTCCAGTTACACGTTTTGTTACGTCGCGAATATCCGCTGCACGTTCCTTCATGTATTCATTGTCCATTGCTTCGAACATTGTGACAAACATTGTCGCTGTTTCTTTTAAAGCAAATTCAGCATTTACTTTATCAGAGTTGATTTTATCCTTTACTGGGTTTAGCAGCTCTGGATCACTTAACACAAGAAGGTGTGCAGAAAAGATATCTGCTTTGTCTTGGCCAAGCTCTTTTAGCGCATGTTCTTTAATTGCTTCAAGTTCTTGTTTAGAAACATGAATTGCTTCTTCAAAACGCTTCACTTCTGTCTCTGGATCGTTGATGTCTTTTTGGTGAACTGTTAAATCTGGTTCTTCCAGACGATATGCTTTTGCAATCGCAACGCCTGCTGAAGCACCGATTCCTTTCAGTTGTTGCATTACTCGCCTAGGCCTTCACTTTTCATTGTGTCTTTAAGTGCAGCAAGTGCATCATTTTCATCAGAACCAGAAGCAGAGATAGTGATTGTAGCACCTTTCGCAATTCCTAGAGACATTACACCCATAATAGATTTCAGGTTCACTGTTTTACCATTATATTCTAAGTTGATATCAGCATCATATTTACTAGCAGTTTGTACAAGAACTGTTGCAGGACGTGCGTGAATTCCAGAATCTGCAGTTACTTTGAATGTTTGTTGAGCCATTTTTATCAATCTCCTTTTTATACAATTAATACATCCACAATATTATATCATACTGCCGAGCTTGTCATCTAACAAGAACGGCAGTTATGAAAATTATTTTGAAATTTTCATGATGTTTTCTTGACCAGCGTTGATTTCACCGGATTTTTGAAGGTCAATAAATTGTCCTTCACTTAAGTTGGTAAATACAATTGGTGTCATTAAAGATGGTACTTCAGACTTAATTTTATCAATATCAACCTCTAAGAGTTTTTGACCGATTTCTACTTGATCTCCCTCTTGTACAAATGCTTCAAATCCTTCTCCTTTGAGGCTGACCGTATCAATACCGAAGTGGATTAAAATTTCAAGTCCACCATCAGATTGCAGGCCAATTGCGTGTTTCGTTGGGAATACATTTAAGATCTTCCCTTTCACCGGTGAAACCACCGTTCCATCTGTTGGCAAGATGGCGAAACCGTCACCCATCATTTTCCCTGAGAATACTTGATCTGGTACATCTGTAATCGGATGAAGCTCCCCTGTAATTGGTGAAGCAAAGATTTCTTCACCTTGCTCGTTTTGAAGTGGTTTTGCAATGACTTCTTCGACCTGCTGGCTGACTTCTTCTTTTGCAGAAGGGTCTTTCGCTGGACGAGGCGTGCGGCCTGCAATGATGTCCTGCATTTGTGTTTTTAAATTATCAGAGCGTGGTCCGAAGATAGCCTGAATGTTGTTTCCTACTTCAAGAACTCCTGAAGCACCAAGCTTTTTCAAGCGGTCTTTGTCCACTTTCTTCTGATCATTCACAGTAACACGTAAACGCGTAATACAAGCATCAAGGTGTTTAATGTTTTCTTGGTCACCCATTGCTTCAAGAATTTCATAAGGCAAGTCATTACCCTTTTCAGACTTAGCACTACTTGCACCGTCAGCTGCTTCATCCTCACGGCCTGGCGTTTTCAGATTAAATTTGCGAATAGCGAATCTAAATCCGAAGTAATAAATAACGGCAAGTACAAGACCAACTGGAATCACAAGCCACCAAGCAGTTCTGTTTGGCAAGATTCCGAATAAGAAGAAGTCGATTAATCCTCCTGAGAAGGTCATACCGATTTTCACGTTTAGAATATCCATTATCATAAAGGATAATCCAGCAAATACACAGTGGATTGCAAATAACACTGGTGCAACAAATAAGAATGAGAATTCAAGAGGTTCAGTAATCCCTGTTAGGAAAGAAGTCAGGGCTGCTGATCCCATAATTCCAGCGACAAGCTTTTTATTCTTTGGTTTTGCTTCATGGTAAATCGCAAGTGCTGCTGCTGGGAGTCCAAACATCATGAACGGATATTTCCCTGTCATGAATGTACCAGCTGTCAGCTGAACACCATCTTTGATTTGTGCCATGAAGATACGCTGATCACCACGGACAAGCTCACCTGATAAGCTCTTATAACTAAAGAACTCATACCAGAATGGCGAGTAGAAAATGTGGTGCAGACCAAACGGAATTAATGAGCGTTCAATGACACCGAATACAAAGGCAGCAAGCGGCTCATTCGCTGCGAGCAGTCCCGTTGAGAACGAGTTCAGTGCACCTTGGATTGGCGGCCAAATGACTAGCATCAAAAGCCCTAAAATAAGTGCTGAAATAGATGTAACAATTGGAACAAAGCGTTTTCCAGCAAAGAAGCCGAGATATTGCGGAAGCTCAATTTTATAAAATTTATTATACATATAAGCTGCTAATACCCCGACAATAATCCCGCCAAAGACGCCGGTAGACAAGGTCGGAATGCCAAGCATATTAATATACGCTGGATGGCTTTCTTTAAAGAACTTAGCCAATTTGATGGAATCAGATGGAATTGATCCATTGGCCATTAATACGGCACTCATTGTCACGTTCATGACAAGATAACCGATAATTGCGGCAATCCCTGCCACACCGTCTCCATTAGCTAGACCGATGGCAACCCCTACAGCAAATAAGAGCGGAAGATTCGAGAAGACAATGTTCCCTGCATTTTCCATGACGCTTGCAACAAGCTGAATTGTATCATTGCTTAAAAATTGAGCTACATCAATCAGCTGCGGATTTTGCATCGCATTCCCAAGTGCTAGTAAAATACCAGCAGCAGGAAGGATCGCAACTGGAAGCATAAGTGCTCGTCCAATTTTTTGCAACACACCAAAAAGTGATTTAAACACTAGTTGAACCTCCTTTTATTTTCGCTTACAACGCACATGCGGGACGCTCCCTGACATCCATTTCATAGTTAACCGTTTACATTTCACTTTCAAACACAAAAAAAGGCATGGTGATATAAGGTTGCGCAAATAACAGGATCTTATCCTGTATTTACCTTAAGTCACTCATGCCTGATCGAATCAGTTACACGTTTCTAGGAAACTATGAAATTTTATTTGTCAATCTGTACAGATGAAGTGTCAGGTAGACAGCCTCTGCATCCTGTACAGGCTTTTTCAATGCATGTTGTAATATTTTGATCATTTTCCAAGCAGTATTGTAGCATAAAGGATATTCATTTTTCAATAGAT
This sequence comes from Bacillus sp. MM09(2025), assembly GCF_050496725.1. NCBI lineage: Bacteria > Bacillati > Bacillota > Bacilli > Caryophanales > Bacillaceae > Bacillus > Bacillus sp. MM09(2025). The sequence goes on along the minus strand of NZ_JBNWEN010000001.1, from coordinate 133,651 downwards.
GAAGCAATTTTTCTGGCTCCTCTAAAGATTCTTCCCGTTTAATACGCTCAATCGAAAACGTAATATGGCGCAATAAGCGTAAATAATGAATACTTTCTCTGTCGACTTTCATATGAAATGAATCTTCTATGACTTGGACCATTTGCGTGATGAGCTGCGAATGACGGTTCACCTCAGATAATGGCCGATTCGTTAAAGCTGAGTGAATATGGAGCGCAATAAAACCAATCTCTCCTTCTGGCAGCTTTGTTTCGACATCAGGACGCTCGTTAATGAGCTCAACGACTTCCTTTGCGACCTCGTATTCTTTCGGATACAGCGATTTTGTCTCAAGCATAAAGGGATTGGTGATATCATATCCTTGCTGCACCCGCTTAAAACTAAACGCAATATGGTCAGTTAGGGCAATATGAATATGCTCATTCAAACGGTGTCCCATTTTTTCTCGTATATGATAAATGACGTCATTGGCAAGCTCGATCATGTTCTCATCAATGTGGTGAAGCAACTGTTTATATTCTGTTTGTTCCTTTGTATTTTTAAGAACAAACATTTTTTCAAATGTATCTTGATCGAGAACATCACCCGATTTTTTCCCGAAGCCAATTCCTTTCCCAATCAGAACTACTTCGCCCAAAGAAGGGTGTCTTGCAATGATGACATTATTATTTAACGCTTTATCAACGGTGAAGGATTCCATGAACATCCCCACCTCCTTCTTATTCAATCCCTCTTATCGTACAAAACAGATGAAACGTGCGTCAACGATTGTTTTTGAAAACGGTGGTTGATCGCTCGATCAGGCGAAATGGCAGCATTCTTTTCTCTGGCACCTCTCCTTTTATAGCTCGGTCGAACAAGTCAAACGCTTCCTGCCCCATTCGTTTCAGCGGAATATCAATGCTGGAAATCCCCAAGGCCTCACTTAATTGATCGTTTTGAAAGCCGAGTATGGCTGGAGATTCTCCTACTTTTATATCGTGACGCTGCGCCTCTAATAAAAAGCCTGCTGATACGTCATCATTTGTGATGAATAATGCTGTGGGGCGATTCTTCATTTCTTGCCACTCTGTAAATAATTGTTTTCCATCAAAAAGTGTTAGCTTCCCTTCGATGACCCATTCTTCATCAATCTCCTGCCCGAGCGCTTTCATCATATCTTGATAAGCTTGAAGGCGTGACTGGCTGTTTGCGCCTTCTATTCTGGCTAGAACAATTGCGATTCGCTGATGCCCGCATGCTGCTAAATGATGCAGCCCTTCTTTAAAAGCTTGATCATGAGCAATTGACACCGTTGAACAGTCTTCAATTGGCGCCGGATGGCAAAAAATGATAGGCCCGGATTCCTGCCACCTTAAAATGTCTCGATCACTTAACGCATTTGAGCAAAAGATTAATCCATCCACGCGGCGCTCTTTTAAACTCATCAAGGCTTCTTTTTCTTTTAAAGGATCATATCCTGTTTGAAATAAAGCAAAATGCATGCCGCGCGCCTGTGCTTTTTCTGCAATCCCTGTGACAAGTCTGCTGAAATAAGAATGATCAATTGTTGGAAGAACGATGCCAAGCATATTTGAATAACCCTTGGCTAAATGGACAGCCTGAATGTTTCTCGTATATTTGAGCTCTTTCATCGCACCAAGAACACGATCTCGTTTATCTTCTTTGACATAAGGATGATGATTCAACACACGTGATACAGTTGTCACAGATACGCCCGCTCTTTTTGCAATCTCCCTTATGTTTGCCAATTTTTCTCCTACTTTCTCTTGATATGGTAAGCGTTTCATACTTTAAGATGTATGTGAGCTGAACAAATCACTGGGTGGAAAGGGGAATTCAAGATGGGTTTCATCATATGGATTATATTATGTATGACTGTTTTGTTTTCTGCTCGTTTTGCACTACATCCTTTAGGAAAAGAACATAAAATCAAACCGTTTCAATCAATTGATGATTTTTTTGTTGATAAGGATCGAAAAGAGTGACAAAAAATCACGATGACACTTCCATGACATGGGCGTTCATCGTGATTTTTTTATTACTTGATGATCGTCAGCTCTTTCGGATAATTGGTTAAAGTAACTGGACCATCCGCTGTGATCAGTACATCATCTTCAATTCTGACGCCGCCGACTCCTGGAACATAGATTCCCGGTTCGATCGTATACACCATGCCCTCTTGGAGAAGATCATCATTTGCCTGGCTCATCGAAGGAAACTCATGAACAGACACCCCTAGACCATGTCCAAGGCGGTGAGGGAAATACTCTCCATATCCAGCATCTGCGATTAGCCCGCGTGCTTTTAAGTCCAGGTCCCCAATTCTCACGCCCGGTTTACTCATTTCAAGTGCCGCCATTTCTGCGTTTAGGACGGTTTGATAGATGTCCTTTTGCTGATCAGAAGCTTCCTGATAAATAAATGTTCTTGTAATGTCTGAGCAATATCCATCAACAATGACACCAAGGTCAAATAACACAAAGTCGCCTTTTTTTAAGACTGCCTGTCCTGGATTTCCGTGAGGCTCTCCTGATTTTTCGCCAAAAAGAACCATCGTCGAAAAGGACATGCCTTGAATGCCTTTTTTCTTTAGCTCATATTCAATGACAGCGAGCACTTCTGTTTCGGTGACTCCTTCTTCTAAGGCGTTCACCCCAATTTTTACCCCTTCATCTGCCAATTGAGCGGCTTTTTTCAGTGTAGCAATTTCAGATTCATCTTTAATGAGTCTTAGCTGATTGAGCTCTTCTTCTGCCCGGACAAAAGTTTCTGCCCCAGTAGCAGCTTGAAGCTGTTCTGCTCTTTGAAGCGGAATTGACTCTTTTTCAATTGCAAGTCGAGTTGCTCTTACACCGCGTTTTTCTACTGCTGACTGAATGAAATCAAATGGATTCTCATGGTCTTCATAGCCAATAATATCGCCTGACCACCCAGCATTTTTCGCCTGCTCGACTTCCATTTTAGGCAAAATAAAAAATGGATCTGCCTCTTGAAACACAAACAGCCCCATTACTCTTTCATGCGGCTCTGTGAAGTATCCAGATAGATAAAACACATTTTCCTTTGTATGTATAAATGCACCTTGAATGTCTTTTTCCTTTAGCCAAGAAGACAAGCTTTTCATTCGGTTCATCGTGATCCTCCTCACACGTTTTACTACTGATCTATTGTATCAGTTTTTGTTATATTTCGCACAAAAACGCACTGGCAGAAGCCAAGTGCGCTATGATGATTTGCTTAAGATGCACGAAGCAGACGCAGTCCATTTAAAATGACCAAAATCGTACTTCCTTCATGCCCGATTACGCCAAAAGGCAAATCAAGCACTTGTAAGAAATTCGCACAAATTAACAAGCAAATCACCGTTAATGAGAAAATAATATTTTGCTTAATGATTCGATTCATCTTTCTTGAAAGACGGATCATCTTTGTTAAGTTATTTAAATTGTTTTTCATTAAGATCAAATCTGCTGTTTCTAAGGCTACGTCTGTTCCTCCGCCCATCGCAACCCCCACATCTGCTGTGGCGAGTGCAGGTGCATCATTGATTCCGTCACCTACCATGATGATTGAGTTTCCTTGTTTTTTTAGTTGATTGACCTCATGGACCTTTTCATCTGGCAGACACTCAGCGACAACCGTTTGGATGCCAGCTTCCTGCGCAATGGCTTCAGCCGTTTTTTGCTGATCTCCTGTCAGCATGACGGTTTGGATGCCTAAATCATTCAGCTCTTGAATCATTTTCTTCGCTTCAGGTCTCATTTGATCTTTAAGGCCAAGGCACCCAACGACTACTTGATCCTTTTGAACATACACCACTGTATATCCTTTTTCAGAAAGATGCTCTTCTGTCTCTTCAATCTCACGGTCCATTGAAGCCTTTCCAGCAAAGTCTTTCTTCCCAATTCGCCACGTTTCTCCATTCAATTGTGCCTTTACACCAAAACCAGAGGTTTCTTCAATGGTGACATGAGCTGATCTTTCTATTTGTTGCTCTTGTGCCATATCAGAGATCGCTTTCGCTAATGGATGGTTTGATTGACTTTCAATTTGATAAAGCGCCTGATAAAAGGCCGCTTCCTCTTGTCCTTTAGCGATCACCACCTGCTCTACAGCTGGCTTTCCGTTTGTAATTGTCCCCGTTTTGTCAAAAGCAATCATACTGCTAGTGCCTAGCTTTTCTAAAAAGACGCTCCCTTTGACAAGCATTCCGTTTCTTGCGCCGTTTGAGATCAGTGACAAAGCAGCTGGCATAATAGATGCTACAAGCGCACAAGGTGATGCTACAACCATAAACACCATAGCCCGGTAGAAGGTTTCACTCATACTCCAGCCTAGTACAAAATGAGGCAGAACCAATAAAATCGCGACGGTGATTAGTACACCTTTTACATAAGCACCTTCGAATTTTTCAATAAATGCCTGGCTTGGCGACACACTTTCTTGAGCCGATTCGACAAGTTTAATAATTTTATGGAAAAGCGTTTCTTCATTATGTTTGGTCACTTCTACTGTTAAGGAGCCATTTAAGTTCACTGTTCCTGCAAACACGTCTTCACCTTGCCCTTTTTCCTGAGGCACAGACTCGCCCGTGAGCGCAGATTCATCTACACTTGTTCTTCCACTTAAAATCACACCATCTGCTGCAATACGTTCCCCAGCTTTGATCATGATACGGTCACCTGGTGTTAATGATGAAGCAGCGACTTGAATGGTCGTGCCATCTTCTTCAATTAAAGTCGCTTCATTTGGCGCGATGCTCATTAAAGCTGTTAAATCCTTCTTGCTTTTATTTGATGTATACGTTTCAAGCGCACCACTAAGCGAGAAAATAAAAATTAAGATCGCGCCCTCTGCCCAATATCCAATGATCGCTGAGCCAATGGCTGCGAAAATCATTAAAAGTTCAACATTCAAGCTTTTAGACGAAATGGTTTCTTCAATTCCTTCCTTCGCCTTTGCAAAACCTCCAATGACAAATGCTAGGATGAAAAAAGGAATGCTCCACATGCTCTGATCCTTTAAAATCCATCCAATTAAAATGAGAATCCCCGAGATACCTGCTGCCATTAATTCTCCGTGCTGTGCCCATTTATGCAAGGACCATTTCGATTCCTTTTGATTTGTTGTTTGATAAAGTGCTGTATTCTCATTCATGATTGTTTTCTCCTCTCTAATTGATAATGGTTTTCACATCATCAATTGTTGCCCGTTTCCTTTTTTCATCTATATTTTCTGCTATTTCAAGCTTTTTATAGGTCTGTTATTCATTATAACAGGTTCTGACTGATTTTCAATTAATAATTATTATAATTTCTTTTTGATAATAATTATCATTATTGATAGGGACCATTCCATGTTCTGAGCACAGTTTATTCAGATGAAAAGAAATTGAACACAAAAAAGAACCAAAGGAATGACCCTTGGTTCTTGAAATAAGGTTTTGTTCTAAAAATTCGTCCACTCTTTGATTTGTTTTTTCGTCAGTGGACCTACATGATTTTTCACTATTTCTCCTTTTTCATTTATCAAAAAGCTGGTTGGAATGGTGATGATTTGGTATTTCTTCATCATGTGCCCTCCCTCATCTAGTATGACCGGGAATGTAAACTTTCTGTCTTTCACAAATTGGGCAACCGCATGTTTACTTTGTTCAGCACCTAGTAAATTCACCGTTAAGATATCAACATCACTCTGATTTTCTTTCACGATCTGGTCAAATACAGGCAGCTCCATTTTGCAGGACGGGCACCATGTTGTCCAAAAATGCAAAATGGTCTTTTTTCCTTTCATCGGAATCATCTGCGTCTCACCAGTTAATGTAGGAGCCTCTATCTTTGGCGCCATAACGGGCTCTTTCGCTCCAGCCTCGCTGCCTATGAGTAATAGAAGCATGGTCATCATAAGAAGACTGGCGGGTAGATATTTAAGATTCATCAGGATCTTCCTTCCCAGTTTTCTTATAGCTTGCCCGCTCGCCGAAGAGGGCATTCATGCTTTTTTCATTCTAAGAAACATGGAAACACCGAGCTCCTTACAAATCGTCGCATAATGCAGTGCAGTCAAGAGGAGCATGCCCGTATTCATCCCTAATATAACCCCCATCATATTTAAGCTTTCAATTGATCCGAGAAAATACACCATTGAAAACGAGACGACATGCACCCATATATTATGTAGGAACACATCTTTAATGAGCCCCATACCGATTAAGCACGCTTGAAACGGCATCACAAACAGGTGGCATAAAAAGTACGGCCAAAGCAGCTGTAAGTAGACAGCAGCTTGCGGTGAATCAAAAAAGAGCTGTGTGAGCGGATAAGCAAAATAATACATCACCATCACTGCCGGTACCCCGTACCCAAATGTAATGATAATCGCCTGCCTGACACGTTTTTTCACAAGATCATACTGACCTAAAGCATAGGCTTCAGATACATTGGGAATCATCACAATCATGATGGAATGAGCGATAAACGCTGGGAAAAAACCAATCGACATCGCGACACCAGCCAGCATGCCGTAATGATCAACAGCTAGTGTGCCAGAGATGCCTGCAGCAATAAGTGCCCCTTTGATTAAAAATGGTTCTATGGCATTTGCGATTGCATGAAAAATCCGCATGCCCGTTGTTGGAATAGAGACGGCTAATAGTCGCTTTCTCACGTCAATCCCTCTTAATTCAACAGACCTGACATGGACAGCATTTTTTGCCATGACGTATTGGGAGTATAAATAAATAAAGACGACAAGATCACTCGCGACAATGACACCGATGGCAATGAGTACCGCTGTTTCAATATCAAACGAATACCAATGAAAGAACAAAAACAAGCAAATAAGCTGGATCGTTTTCTTCAGCATATTGGCAAGAGCGATCCTTCCCATTTGCTGCTTTCCCATAAAATAGCCGCGTGCAATCGAGGTAAACGCAATAATTGGAATAAGAGACAGCACAAGCCCTTTCATGAGCGGATGATACGACTGAAATACAGGAATGAACGGCAGAACAATCGCAGCGATCCCCGTTGTTGTACTCGTCACCACAAGCGTCATTTTAAACGCATGGCGGAGCATACTTTTATGGAGCCGCTCATGCGATTCTGCAATGAATTTAGAAATGGAGACTGGCAGCTCTAAGCTGGCAATCACAAGGACAAGCATGATGATTGGAAGGATACTCATATATAGACCCATTCCATGCTCTCCAAGCTCTCTCGCTAAAATCATATTGACTAAAAACTCTATACACTCCGCAATGAAAGCTGCGACAGATAGCAGAATGACCCCTTTTACAAATCGATTCATGTAGCCTCCCCTTTATCTAAAGCAAATTCTTTTCACATTCTATGAGACAAGTCCTGAAAATATTTTGATAAATGAAGACAAAAAAAAGAGCGATCTGATTGATCGCTTTAGAACATTGACAAAGGGCTAAAAATGTTTTTATTTTAGTTCTTTGTCTTCCTTTCAGCGCGATAGAAAACCTTTGCAGTCTAGGAAGGGCGAGCACAGGAGCGGAGCGAATTGATTATTCGTGAGCACCGGAGCACAGTCCTGACAAAGAATGCGAGGGTTTGTCTACACGCTGAAGCGATCTGATTGATCGCTTCAATTCTTTATACGGCAAATACGTGACGACCAATACGTTCTAAAATTTTGCGAGAACGAATCCAGTTATCTGTTGCCGTTTTGGGATTATAAAAATAAATGGCCTTTGTTGTTCTGTCATGTTCTTTCACTACTTGCTTCACAGCTTTAACAGAATCTTGATCTGCTTTATCATGAATACTTCCATTTGATACTGGCTGGAAAGCATTTCGCTGATAAATAACACCTTTGACACTGTTAGGAAAAGAGCGATGCTCCACCCTGTTTAAGACGACGCTTGCCACAGCTTTTTTACCTGCGTAAGATTCTCCTTTTGCTTCAGCATGCACCAATCGTGAGAGCAGTTCCATTTCTTCATTAGAATAGCGTTTGGCGCTTTCTTCATTCGTTGTTTCTGATTTTACTCTTTTCTTTTGCTTCGATTTTGAAGACTTTTCTTCTGTAGACGTACTTAGCATTTTGACTTTCGGCTGACGCTTTTCCTCTGAAAATGCTGGGATGACTTGATCGTGATCATCTCGATCTATATATGAAAGCTCATGCTTAACAGGTGCTTGTGAAAGTTCGTGACTTAATGTCCCTTGCTGCTCTTGTATGTTGTCCATCTTCATGGCTGCAATCAGCATAAGGATGACAAAAAGAGCGGTATGAATTTTCATCATTCGCCTCATTCCTCCTTTAATTAAAGTAGGCGGTAAGATACTTGTCCACTCTAACAAGAGCTCCTTCTATTTTCACGCACAAAGATTTGCATGCCTGTCCAAATTCCGTCATTAATTGGCATGTCCTAGTTGATTTGCGTATCAACTGGAATTGTTAGCGCTTAAAAAGGTCCCTTTTCCGCCTATAATCATCCTTATGCTCCTGATTATGGGTTATTACATTTTCTTTTCAGATGTATCAAGCTCGTTTGAAGTGTGACAAAAGAACTAAAATAAAAAAGCTTTCTCTCATTCATGAGAAAAAGCTTTAGCTTCTTGCTTCTGTAAGATATTCAAAAATAACATCTCCACCATGTTTCGCAATCCCGCGAAAATGCTTAAAATCATCTTGATTTACCAAGGTCGAACGAAACGTTAAGAAATCATCTTTCTTGATGGTTACTTGCTTTTCTGTCCCATTTCGTAACGATTCAAGTATTGTGAGGATTTGTTCTTCCGTCAAAAAAACCGCTCCTTTACAGCCATTATCAAATATTAAATATACCATCCGTTAGGAAAGCATACAACGAAAACAAAACAAAAACGTCTTTATCCTTTACATTGGTATGAAAATATTGCAAAATACTTTTTAATAGGGAATGAAATCTGTTTTTAAAGGAGAGGGATCGGTTGAAGATTGCAAAAATTGGAAATGTGATCGAATTTAGAAATGGTTTAACAGGTGTAGTTGAAAAAGTGAACGAAAACTCTGTCATTGTGGATGTCACCATTATGGACAACTATAGAGATTTAGAACTGGATTCACTAACAGTCGTTAATCATAAAAACTATAAAATCATCAAAGACTCCGTACATTAATTTGCAATCCTCAATTCAGATTATCGATACATACGTAAATACGAAGCAAAGCTGCTTTCTGACAGTTTAGCTCTCTTTGACAATCACATATGAAAAGGACTGACACCATATGAAGAAGTGTCAGTCTTTTTGCGTATGAAAGGTTTGCATTTCTGCTTTCGTTTTGTACATGTCCACTTCCTCGGGGGTGATAACGCCTTTATCAATCAAAAGTGCAATCACTCCAAGCAATGTAGAGGCACTCCATTTATATCGTTCTTTGTTTTGATGTTCAAGCATTTGAAGTTCTTCTTTTAGCTCCCTCAGCAGCTTCTCTGTCTTTTCTTCTTTGTTTACCAACTCAAACGCCTCCATTAGTCGTTCATTGCCTCTATTTTATCTTAAAGCAAATAAGATAAGCAAAAAACACAATTCCTCTTTACAAACATACGTTCTGTCATGTATAATAATTTTACGAGCTGGTAGCCCCCAGCCGTCCTAGCAAGTTCTATTCCCATTTGTATGAGGAGAGCGACATGACTCTTCTCTTTTTTTATCACTTCAGTCTGAATCATCTCTTTCAAACCCATAAAAAAAGACATGTCATTAGGCATGTCTTTTCCTTTATTAGCGATTATCAATCGTTTCTGGATACATATCATGGTTCATCATACGATACGATGCCATTTCTTCATATTTGGTACCAGGTTTTCCGTAGTTCGTGTACGGGTCAATTGAAATACCGCCTCTTGGTGTAAATTTGCCCCATACTTCAATGTATCTTGGGTCCATCAATTCAATAAGATCATTCATAATAATGTTCATACAATCCTCATGGAAATCACCATGGTTACGGAAGCTGAACAAATACAATTTTAATGATTTACTTTCGACCATGATGTCATTTGGGATATAGCTGATATAAACTGTCGCAAAATCCGGCTGACCTGTTTGCGGACAAAGTGACGTGAATTCTGGGCAGTTGAATTTCACAAAATAATCTCTATTTGTATGTTTATTCGGAAATGTTTCAAGCACTTGTGGTGCATAATCAAACAAATAATTGGTGCCTTGATTTCCTAGTAAAGTGACACCTTCTAATTCTTCTGGTTTTCTTGTCGTCATGTCTTCTCTTCCTTTCTATACGCCTCGTTTATTTCCCCACAATAATGTGTGCAGCTGCGGCAGCACTCTTACACGATTTAAGTCTGGGTCTTGCGCTACTTGATCAACAAGCGCTTCATATTTCTTTAATAAATGCGTCAATAAGTACGCATCATCACCTGTTGTCGTGTCATCATTTCCTACCTGTAAATAAAAAGGAAGCTCTGGATATTTTGCATGAACATCCTTTGCATAGGCTAGATCATGATCGTCAAAAATCACGACCTTCAGGCTTGCATGCTCTAATCTATTTCCGTTTTTTAGCTCATCTATGATACGTGTGAGTTTCGCGAAATCTGTTTTCATATTTGAGCTTGGCGGCTTCGGAGAAATGGTTAAATCATCAATTTTCAAAAACCAGTCCTGATACATCGTCCCTTGTGTTTCAAGCGCTGTATCAATTCCTTCTTCGTGTAGCAAATCAATAAGTGATCCCATTTGTTTTAAAAGCGCAGGGTTTCCCCCTGAAATAGTGACATGAGAAAAAGCCTGTCCACCTATTCTTTTTAATTCTTTCACAATGTCCTCTGCGTGAAGCCACTGAATGTCATGCTTTGCTGAGCCATCCCAAGTAAAGGCGGAATCACACCAGCTGCAAGAGTAGTCACAGCCAGCCGTTCTGACAAACATGGTTTTTTGTCCAATCACCATCCCTTCTCCTTGAATGGTCGGACCAAAGATTTCTAATACAGGAATCGCCTTAGCCATTGTGTTCAACTCGTTTCGGTCGGTAAATGCAGTAGCTTGTTGGTGTCTCCCTAACAAAGACCTGAACACATACTGGTTCATTTGCTAAAGTCGATAAATATGCTGCGACTTTGTCATGGACTGTCTTTGCCACAACCTCTGTAGTAGGCATCGCGTATGGATCGGTTGATGAGAATTCCTCATGATCATTGAGCAGCGTGTGATCATATTTACCATGAATAAGTTTTTTCAATGTACTAAAATTGACAAGGAAGCCCGATTCATCTAGGTCATCTCCAGCAATGGTTATATTGATGGTGTACGTGTGACCATGTACACGGCTGCAAGCACCTGCATCTTCTCTCGGGATAAAATGGGCAGCTGATATATGCATATCTTTGTTCAATTCAAATGAGTATGGATGATTCGTTTGTGGATAGATCTGAGAAAGCATTTATTTTGCCTCCTTCATTTCCATATACGTGTCATAGCCATTTTTCCGAAGCTTACACGCAGGGCATTCCCCGCAGCCATCAGAAATGATGCCATTATAGCAAGTGAGCGTTTCATTTTTCACAAAATCTAATGCATTCAGCTCGTCTGCTAGCTTCCATGTTTCTGCTTTATTGAGCCACATGAGCGGTGTATGGATGACAAATGGTTTTTCCATCGCCAAATTCACTGTGACATTACAAGACTTTACAAACTCGTCACGGCAATCTGGATAGCCGCTAAAGTCTGTTTCACATACACCTGTGATAATATGTCTTGCTCCGATTTGATACGCAAGAATAGAAGCAAAGGATAAGAACACTAAGTTTCTTCCTGGTACAAATGTGGAAGGCAGCTCTCCTTCTTTTTCCTCAATATCAATGTCATCTCTTGTTAAAGCATTTGGTGCCAGCTGATTCAAAAGAGACATATCTAATAGATGGTTCTTCACACCTAACTTGTCAGCAATTCTTTTGGCGACATCAATTTCTTCTTGATGACGCTGATTATAATGAAAGGTGACGGTTTCTACCTCTTCGAATTGTTGAAGTGCCCATAATAAACATGTCGTACTGTCTTGTCCCCCGCTAAAGACAACGACTGCTTTTTCATTTTTCAATTTCTGTTCTCCTCCTTTTGCAGATCTATACCCTCGTACAAAGCTGCATCTGAAAGGCTCTTGAAAACCCCTGTTTTTCTCAAAAGAAAAGACACCTTTACATGTGTATGAGGTGTCCCAGCCATAAAAAATAAAAAATGCCACATCCAAGGATACGGCAAGTCCTTAGTTTTTTATAGAGGGTTTTGCTAGAACCTCTCCCGTTTAAACGGATTTTTGTTCAATTTTCACAGAAGATAGTGTACCATATATTTTTCATGCAGGCTATCCCTTCTTTACTTATCAAGTGATGCAGGCACTTTTTTTAGAAAAAGAAAGAGGATAAAAAAGATGCTCACATAGCCAAAAATAGGATAAACCGTTGATATCAATGTGCCGTAACCAATTTTACTAATCACATAGCAGCATAAGAGAATAAGGGATATTGTCAAGACACTGTTCATTCGAATATACGCCCTCACTTGTCTCTCCAGTCCATATAAATTGCCTATGACGGATGTAAAGACTTCTCCGAAGATCACAAATAAATAAATGAGGTGAATGGAATTTGCTACTTGATACACGACCTGAGCCATTGGAATATCAAACGCCTCCAGCATATCTAATGAAGAAAGAGATAAAAAGCATACAAATAAAATAATTGTCAGCATGACGCCCCCAATCACAGCTCCCTTTTTGATCACCGCTTCAGAGGTCATTTCATTTGCGACAGGCACTAATACCGCTTGAGAAAGTGCCAAATTAAAAGCACCATATGAGATAGCTGATAAAATCCACTCTCCCTCACCCATTTGTAGTGCAAGAACATAACTTTCACTACTGCTAAAAACGAATGAATCAAGAAACACAATCAATGAAAAGAAAATAAGCATTGGGACGACGAGAACATTGACACCAAATAATCCTTTTGAGCCTTTCAAAAGCACAATAACGCTCAGAATGATCGTTAAAAAAATCCCATATTCCTTCGATACGCCAAGCTGCTCTTCAAATATAGCACCTGCGCCAGAAATCATCACTGAAGTGACGCCTAGTAAAATAAAAAACATGACAACATTAATATATCGACTGGCAGCTGCGCCAAATAGAAAACGGTTCATATCTTGATATGACTCTGCTTCAATTCGTTTAGAAATGAGCATCATTTTTGCTCCAAGTCCAGTAAAAATAGCGCCGCTAATCAAGATTCCGAATAGTCCAATCCAGCCAAAACGAACAAAAAATTCTACGATTTCTTTCCCTGTCGCAAACCCAGCTCCAACCACTGTTCCTACATATACAAAGGCAAGCTGAAAAGCGGATTCATTTGAACGTTTCATGTGACCCCTCCGCACCCATCACTTTCGATTGTCTTTTTTTATCCTATGAGACAAGTTCCTTGAAAAGAAGGACAAACCATGATTAAATGCAAAAAAAGGATTTTACCTGCCTTTGAGCAAAACAGTTGAAAGTCAAAATAGGTCAGAGTATACTATAGTCAAAGATGGTCAAACAACAGACCATTTTCTTTAACATTCATTGGTCAAATAAAGTCAAACTTTTATCATAAGGAGGTCATGGCAAATGCGTTGTCAACATTGTCAAGTAAATGAAGCAACTATTCGCCTGAATATGCAAGTGAATTCATCCCGGAGCCAAATGGTTTTATGTGAAGACTGCTACACCTCTTTGATGGAGCAATCAAAAATGAAAATGGGACCTCAATTGTTCGGAGGAAGCTCATTCTTCTCTGAGCAAGCAGGACATACGCAAAACGTAGAGCAGCCAAAACAAAAAGGCTTACTCGATGAACTTGGCCGCAATTTAACAGATGGCGCAAATGCTGGTTTAATTGATCCAGTCATCGACCGTGATGAAGAAGTCGCAAGAGTCATTGAGATTTTAAATAGAAGAAATAAAAATAATCCTGTCCTCATTGGTGAACCAGGTGTTGGGAAAACAGCGATCGCTGAAGGACTTGCACTGAAAATTGCAAGTGGCGATGTACCAAATAAATTAAAGAACAAACAAATCTATTTATTAGATGTCTCCTCCCTTGTAGCGAATACAGGGATACGTGGTCAATTTGAGGAAAGAATGAAGCAGTTAATCAAAGAACTGCAAAGCCGTAAAAATATTATCTTATTTGTAGATGAAATCCATCTTCTTGTTGGCGCAGGATCTGCCGAAGGGTCAATGGATGCTGGAAACATCTTAAAACCAGCCCTTGCACGAGGCGAGCTCCAGCTAGTAGGTGCGACAACATTAAAAGAATATCGTCAAATTGAAAAAGATGCTGCACTTGAACGACGCTTTCAGCCCGTTATTGTAGATGAGCCAACACAAGCTGAAGCGATTGAAATTTTAAAAGGCATTCAAGATAAGTACGAAAGCTACCATGGCATCACCTATTCAGACGAAGCCATTCAAGCATGTGTTCAATTATCTTCACGATATATCCAGGACCGTCATTTGCCGGATAAAGCGATTGATTTAATGGATGAAGCAGGTTCAAAAGCGAACCTCTCCATTGATGCCGCAAGTGAAGATGAACTAACAAATCGTCTGAGAGAAATTGCTGCTGAAAAACAAGCCGCTTTAAAAGAAGAACAGTACGAAAAAGCAGCGAAGCTTCGAGATGAAGAAGAAGCCATTGAAGCTAGACTTCAAAATAAAACAAATGACAAAGAACATGTCGTCACAGCAGAAGACATTCAGGCCATTGTCGAACAAAAAACAGGCATTCCTGTTGGCAAACTGCAAGCAGACGAACAAACCAAAATGAAAGAAATTGACGTCCGCTTAAAAGCACGAGTGATCGGCCAGGAACATGCGGTTGAAAAAGTAGCGAAAGCTGTGAAAAGAAGCAGAGCCGGCTTAAAATCGAAACATAGACCAACTGGCTCCTTCCTATTCGTTGGACCAACAGGTGTCGGAAAAACCGAATTGTCAAAAACGCTAGCTGAAGAATTATTTGGTTCAAGAGATGCGATTATCCGTTTAGATATGAGTGAGTACATGGAGAAACACTCAGTATCTAAGCTCATCGGTTCTCCTCCTGGTTATGTTGGACATGATGAAGCGGGTCAACTAACGGAAAAAGTGCGCAGAAAACCATACAGCATCATTTTGCTGGATGAAATCGAAAAAGCACACCCTGATGTACAGCACATGTTCCTACAAATCATGGAAGATGGCCGGTTAACAGACAGCCAAGGCAGAACCGTCAGCTTTAAAGATACGGTCATCATCATGACAAGTAACGCAGGTAGCACAGATAAAACGGTCAAAGTCGGCTTCCAGTCTGATCAGGAAGAAGCAATTGAGGAGCAATCACTCATTGATTCACTCAGCGCTTATTTCAAGCCAGAATTCTTGAACCGTTTTGACAGCATCATTCAGTTTGACTCATTAGATCGAGATGATTTAGTGAAGATTGTGGACCTTCTGCTCAATGAGCTGTCAGAACAATTAAAAGAACAAAATTTAACAGTCCATGTGACAAATGAAGCGAAAGAAAAAATTGCAGAACTTGGATACCATCCTGCATTTGGTGCTCGTCCACTGCGAAGAACCATTCAAGAGCACGTTGAAGATCAAATGACGGAAATATTGCTTGAAGAAGAACAGCTTTCAGGATTTACTGTAGAAGTTGAAGATAACGAAATTGTCGTAAAAAAAGGATAAGTACATCTTAAGAAGGATCTACAGCTCCATCATGTTGCGGTGTCTAAATTCCATCCGCACGCCGACGCTCCCCCGCCTCTTTTCCTTTAAGATAAAAGAAAAAGAGGTGGATCACATGATGAATTGTAGCTATGATCTTGTCAAAATCATGTATGAGGAAAAATTAAAAGAGCTGCTTTTAATTGAAACTGCTCAAAGAAACTCCCTTTATATCAGAGGGAGTTTCTTTTTTAAGGTAATAGAAAGCGCTTTCGTCAAAATTTCTTCACAGAAACTGCCTTAATTTGATATTCAGACTAAAACCCTTCTAGAAGACACCGATATTAACTATAGAAAAAGATAGTTAAAGGATTTGGTGAGATAATGGATAAAACATCGTTAATTGGTATTATTTTAGCATTTATTGCACTGAGTGTCGGTATGGTTTTGAAAGGTGTAAGTCTAACCGCTCTTATCAACCCAGCGGCTATATTGATCATTGTGGTTGGGACGATTGCAGCTGTTGTCATCGCATTCCCATCTAGTGAAATTAAGAAAACACCAAAATTGTTCGGCAAAATTTTCAAAGACAACAAGCTTCCAACGATTCAAGAAATGATCCCTCTTTTTTCAAACTGGGCACAAATTGCGCGTCGTGAAGGTCTTTTGGCATTAGAAGCTAGCATTGAGGAAGTAGATGACGATTTTCTTAAGAACGGCTTAAGCATGGCGGTTGACGGTCAAAGTGCAGAATTTATTCGCGACGTCTTAACAGAAGAAGTTGACGCCATGTCAGAAAGACATCAGTCAGGTGCATTAATCTTTACACAAGCTGGTACATACGCTCCGACGCTTGGTGTACTTGGCGCCGTTGTCGGACTTATTGCTGCACTTGCTAACATGGGAGATATTGAAGCACTTGGACATGCAATCAGTGCAGCCTTCGTTGCCACACTTCTTGGGATTTTTACTGGGTATGTGTTATGGCATCCATTTGCCAACAAGCTAAAGCGTAAATCAAAGGAAGAAGTAAAACTTCGTCTGATTATGATCGAAGGGATTCTTTCTGTTCTTGAAGGTCAATCTCCAAAAGTGATTGAACAAAAACTTCTCATGTACTTACCAGCGAAAGAACGTGCAAATCTTGTCATTGAAGAAGGAGAAAAACAAAATGGCTAGGAAACGTAAAAAACATGATCACGATGACCATGTAGATGAATCTTGGCTGATCCCTTATGCCGATCTTCTGACGCTTCTGCTCGCTCTCTTCATTGTGCTTTTTGCATCTAGTTCGATTGATGCGGCAAAGTATGAACAGATGGCCAAGTCTTTTAATGTCGTCTTTACGGGCGGTACTGGTGTCATGGATCAAACCAGCATGCAAAGTACTGAAGAAACTGAAAATAGCAACCAGACCAAAAAAGCAGCTGAAGAAGAAGATGAAGAAGCGAAAGCAAAAGCTCGAGATCATGCCGTTCTCACAAAGGTCAAAAAGCAAGTGGATTCCTTCATTGCCAATAAGAAACTTGGAGCTAAGCTCGAAACAAAGCTCACGGACGAAGGTTTGCTCATTACGATAGAAGACAGTATCTTCTTTGATTCTGGCCGGGCGGTTATTCGTCCTCAAGATGTCCCGTTAGCAAAGGAAATCTCAAAACTACTCGTCATTAACCCCGCTCGTGACATCGTCATTAGCGGACATACTGATAATGTACCAATCAGAAATTCAGATTTTGAATCCAACTGGTATTTAAGTGCCATACGTGCTGTAAACTTTTTGAGTATTCTTCTTGAGAACAGCAATTTAAACCAAGAGAACTTTAGTACAAAAGGTTTCGGTGAATTTAAGCCTATCGCTTCAAATGATACAGCAGAAGGCAGAAGTAAAAACCGGCGCGTAGAAGTACTTATTTTACCGATCGAGAAAAAAGCAAAATAAAAAAGGAAGCCCTCGGCTTCCTTTTTTATTTATTCTTTATGATCATATAAATGTTTTGCACGCAGTCCCACATGTTTAAGCATGTCAATGCAGGCATCCTTCTCTTCTTCGCTCAGGACACTAATCATCTCATGAATTTCTTTCGCATGATCTGGGAAGATATCATCAAGCAAAGCTCGTCCCTGCTCGGTAATATGTGCAAATGTGACCCTCCGGTCTTCTGCACAGGCCTTACGACTGAGGAGTTCTTTCTTCTCCAATTTATCGACCACATACGTGATGCTGCCGCTTGCAAGTAAAATCTTATCACCGATTTGCTGAAGTGGCTGATCCCCTTTATGATACAGTAATTCTAATACTGCAAATTCAGTCGGATTCAGCCCGTGCTTCACAATATGTTTGTTCATGTGATGATTAATTGAGCGATAGGCACGTGATAATACAATAAATAATTTCAAAGATTTTTCAACATTATGATTTTCCATTTTTTTATCATCCTTTATGAAATGCAACCCACTAATGTGACATTAATAAACAATAAGTAAAATGTCAACATCTTGATCTATCTTTAGCATGAAAATGAGACCAGAACGAATCACCTAATTTTTTAAAAATCACACAAGTCATCGTAATAAAGATAGGTTCAATGCTATAATAAGTCTATTAGGTAATACGTTGGAGCGATGAATGATGAGTATATTGAAAGGGTTTTGGAAGAAGATCAGGCTGTACCTTATTTTGGTCATGATTCCAACCCTAATCATTAGTTATTTTATCTACGAAAAAGAAACGGAAAAAATCGACTTAAAAAACAAACAAACTGCTACACTTATGTTAAATATTCACAAAAACCAAATGAATTATTTAATTAGTGAAACAGAAGCGAGATTAACTTCACTTGCCATGGGATTTGACCAGCCTCTCGAGACGAAAAAAGTACAAAACATCCTAGAGAAAATCTATAAACAAGAACCTCGTTTTTCGGGTCTGTATCTCCTAGACAAAAAAGGAAATGTAACAGTAAGCACCACACCGTTAAAGGAAAAAATCAACCTATCATTCAGAGATTACTTTAAGCGCATTCAAGTGACCAAGCAGACGGTGATCACAGATAATTATGTGAGCCGAATTACAAAACAGCGGATTCTTTCCATTTGTGTGCCTGTGCTGGATGAAAACGAAGAAGTCACCAATGTACTAGTCGCCGCCATTCAAATTGATTATTTAAGAAATATTATGAATGTATTGAACCCTGATCTTCATTTTAAGATGCTGAATCAAAATGGACATGTCGTGTTTACAAGTGGTCCACAGCCAGCATCAGAAAATGGCAGTACCGTGTCTACATATTTAGATGAAAACAGCTGGAAGCTGGAGGTCTATCCGCAGCGTGCTTCTACAGGTGAAGTGCTGTCTGTTATGCTGATCCCCTTATCCAGTGCTTTTATTTTATTAAATATTTTATTCACACTTGTTCAATATATCATTTTAAGGCGGCAAACCCAGCAGGAGCGTCACCAAAATGAAGCGCAAAAGCTTGAATTAATCGGGACCCTCGCAGCAAGTACGGCACACGAAATTCGCAACCCATTAACAGGGATTAGTGGATTTATACAGCTTTTGCAAAAGAAGTATCACTCTGAAGAAGATCAGCTCTATTTTTCTGTCATTGAAGAAGAAATTAAACGAATCAACCAAATCGTCAGTGAGTTTCTTGTATTAGGGAAACCAACGGCAGAAAAATGGCAGAATAACTCTGTAAAAGAAATTGTAAGTGAGATCATGCCGATCGTTTTCTCTGAGGCGAACCTTTATAATGTTGAGGTTGATTTGCAAATTAATACGATTCAAGATGTTGGGGTATATTGCACAAAGGATCACATTAAACAAGTCGTATTAAATGTAGCGAAGAACTCGTTAGAAGCGATGCCAAATGGCGGTCATTTGAAGATTTTGATTGAGGCTGAAAAAGAACATGTCATTATTAAAGTGAAAGATACAGGCGAGGGCATACCAGAAGAAATGTTAAAACATATCTTCCTCCCTTTTATTACGTCGAAGGAAAAAGGGACAGGTCTTGGACTAGTCGTGTGTAAACGAATCATTTCGATGTATGGCGGAACAATTGATATCGAGAGCGAAGTGAATAAAGGAACAACCGTCATGATCATGCTTCCTTCTGCTCACTCAGCATAGCTGAAACATTCAGCCGGTTTTGCTTAGGCAAGACCGGTTTTTTCATGTCAATAAGAGGGACGGTTCACAGATAGAAGGCTCATTTGAGAGACAAGATCATGAAAGGTTGCAACAGATTGTTTCTCATGAAAAAGAAGATACTGATACTCATTCATCAGGTTGTCCAGTTCTTGACTATATTTAATTGTCGTCTCACCAGTGTAGCCTTCTGCTTGAGCAGCTTCTACCATCTGTTTTCTCTTCTCATCAATTGACATTAGCAATTGTTCTTTTCTTACATAACTATTCATGATCTCAGCTCCCGCAATAAATTCGACTGTCTGTGCTCAAAATGATCCGACACCAAAATTATACTTTATTTGTAAATTAAATTAAATATGCTTATTTTATTTAATTTTTTACAGCCTAAAGACCTCTTACCCAATCTTATTTGGGGGTAAACTTCAAATTTGGGCAGGACTGACACATGGATTAAACAGAATTTTATCCTATGCAGAAGCTCAAAATCAACTATTTTCTTTCTCATTTTATACCTATTTTCCTAAAAAAAAGCTGATCTTCCGCCTCATGCGGAATGATCAGCTCCTGTCATTAAACCGTTTCTTCCTCGTAAATTGGCACCCAGCCCTCAGTTGTGACAAATATGCGAACTGCGACCACTTTTCGATCCTCTTGAAGTGTAAAGTAGTGACGAATATGCGGCGGAACAGAAATTAAATCACCAGGATTCAGTCTCACATCAAAAAAGACGCCATCCTTCCCCTGAATGGCAAAGATTCCATGACCACTTACGATAAAGCGTACTTCGTCATCTGTATGGTGATGCTCACGCTGAAAATTTTGGAGCAGGTCATCTAGGTTTGGTGTGGCGTAAGATAGTGAAATCACATCCTGCGCTTTGTATCCTCGTTTTTCAGATATACTCTCGATTTCCTTTTGGAAAACAGTCAAAATCTCTTCCTTTTCCTCATCTGTTAAATCATACTTTTCTGCTAATCGGTTTGGCAGCTTTGCAATATCCCAATGTTCATAAATGACCCCTTGATTTTCTAAATAGGCTGCTACCTCTTGCTCGCTTTCAAGTAATGTGTTCTCTTCATTATGAATCAAAATCGTCGCCATGTGCTTTTCCTCCTTTTTATGTGACAAGCTGCTTTTGATAAAGCGTTAATTTTAAGTAGTAGCTAAACAAAAATTCATACGCCTCTAATACTCGTTTTGCTTCAGAGGCTGTTTTTCCCCAGACTGTGATGCCGTGATTTCGAATGAGCACAGCACCTGATTCCGACTCTTCAGTGAGATGCTTTGCAAATTGTGCTGCAAGTTGCGGAATATGGGCTGGATTTTCAATAATCGGTAATGATACTTCTGCATCCTCTTCCCAGAAACCAAGCGCTTTGATGATTTCGTTTCCTTTGAAACGAACCTCGCCCTTATCCCCATACAGCTCAGAGATTACATTATTATCGATTGTATGGACATGCAGACAGCAGCCTGCTTTCGTCCGTTCATACACGTACGTGTGAAGCAGTGTTTCAGCTGATGGTCTAAGCGGTTCGTCAGGATCAACAGGCTTACCTGCTGCATTTACTAAAACAAAGTCTTCATCTGTTTCTTTTCGTTTATCTTTGCCGCTTGCCGTCACCAAAAACGTGATTGGATCATCCGACACCTTGATTGATAAATTGCCGCTTGTTCCGTAAAACCAGTCTCTTTGTGCCAGTTCACGTTTGACGTCAGCTAGCTCCTGCCAGCGCTTGTTCATTGCGTCTGCCATTTCTTCACTTCCTTTATTTGATCAAATTGTGCTTTAAGATCAATAAATGTTTCAAACTCTTCATGAACAAGCCCGAGCTTTTTACATTCGTTTAGCAAGTAGTCACGCGCAAATGTGAGATCCGCATGCTTTGCCGCCTCCACATCGGTGACTGAATCCCCAATCATGATAATGAAGTCATTCTCACTGGTCAGCTCCCGAATGATTGACGGCTTGCAGCAGCCGCAGCCATTTTGACACTGCGAACCGCAGGCATGCGGCCATTCAATCTGAATATACTTTTCCCCAAATGAGGCATGATTGCAATAAATATCGTCTCTATCCACAATGCCCTCGAGTATGGGATAAACAAAAAAATCCATCCCGCCGCTTAGCACATAGAAGGGAATATCAGCCTTTTTTACATGATCAACAAATTGCTTGAATCCTTCTCGAATCTCTGTATCTTCTAAAATAAACGATTGAATGGCTTCTTTTTGATCACTCGTCAGTAATTGAAACATCTGCCCGACGCCTTCTTGAATGGTGATCTCCTTTGTGAGAACATCGTCCTTCAGCTTCGTCCATTCACTTGGTGCGAAGTGTTTCATGATGCGAATGATATTATCATTTTTCGTAATGGTTCCATCAAAATCACAACATACAATTGGTTTTTTCATTTATTCTGCTACCCTTCCCCATAGTTCAAGTGCTGCTTTTAAGTCTTGGCAAGAAGCTTCCTTCTCTTGGATCGACTCTCCATGTATCACCGCATCAATGATCGATCGAAATGCTTTCCCTCCGCCAATGGCTCCACGCGGATGGCCGTGAATTCCTCCGCCAGCATTTATCACATGATCAAGTCCAAAATCTTTGATCAATACTGGAACCATTCCAGGATGAATCCCTGCTGACGGGACTGGGAACGTTTTTTGAACCGAATCCTCTTTTACACAAGCTTCATAGATTCCAAAGGCATCTTTTTTCGGAAGTGCGACCGACCCATACGGTGAGGGAAAAAGACTTAAATCAGCGCCAGCATATCGATTTAATTTACCTAAAAGAAGAGAATGGGAGAATCCATATTCAGGCGATGATGTCAAAGCACCGCTTACTGCGGGATGGGCCATAATAGGCAATCGAATATCTGGATCCTCAGCTAAGCTTTGCATGACATCTAGCCCGTAGGCAAAGACATTGAATAAGAGGGCATCCGCTCCAAGCTCAGCTGCCTTTCTTGCTCGATCCCTCAGTTCAAAGGTTCTGCCTGTTAAATTAACGGCATATAGCGTTCGGTGCCCTGTTTCTTCATATGTTTCTTTTAATATCTTTTTTCCTTCTTTGATTCGCTCTTCAAAAGGGGCTAGCGGGCTCTCAAATAAAATTTCATCGTCTTTGATAAAGTCAACACCGCCTAATGCTTGTAAACGGAGCTGTTCTTTTAAATCTGCCATATCACGTCCAATGACACCTTTAAAAATACTCATCAACAAAGGTCGATCAAACACGCCTATTTTTTTTCGTATGCCATCAATTCCAAATACCGGTCCTGGCAGATTTCTTTTCAATCTATCTGAAAATTGAATGTCGACTAGCTTCACTTTTCCATCTAGTGAAAGCTTTCCAAAGATCGTCGTCAAAACGGCCGGTATATCCGCTGAAAAGTTAGCCTCAGGATAAGCAATGGTCACCTCAGATTGATATAGGCCATTTTCGGCTGAAGCAAACTTTTCTGATACCTTTTCTACCCGGCCTTTATGCTTTTGAAGCTGCTCTTTTTTGAGCTGCGGCAAATCCGTCCATGATCCAACTGTTAGACCAAGCGCGATCTGCTCCGCTTTTCGGTTCACTTGTTCATCCTCTCGATGTGTTAATACGTATGTTGCCAGTAATTCACTCACTAGGAATCCCCTTTCGATTGCGTCATGCATATGGTCAATAAAAAAACCTCTTCAAGTGCTTTATCAGCGCCTGAAAGAGGTTGTTTCGTGTCATTCATCCGAATCTTATCTCTCAGCGCTTGCTGCAAGAATTAGCACCGTGCTTCATGGAAGTCGGTTGCCGGGCTTCATTGGGCTAGTCCCTCTGCCTACTCTTGATAAGAATATTCAATTTTCTTAAATATTGTCTGAATTATCGCACCGTTTATTCATGTTGTCAATGGCTTATTTTCAAACAGATTCAAGGCATCGATTCGCCGGGCGGCTTCTTTTAACCGCTCCTCATTTGTTAAAAGTCCGACTCTCACGTATCCTTCACCGTGAGTACCAAACCCATTTCCCGGTGCCACAACCACATGCGCTTTCTCTAATAATACGCCAGCAAAAGATTCAGATGTATACCCTTCTGGCACCTTTAGCCAAGCAAAAAACGACCCCTTTGGTGCAGTGACCTCCCAGCCAATCTCCTTACAGGCAGCAATCCACACATTTCGCCGATTCTCATATCGTTCATTTTGCACCTGTACGCACGTTTGGTCGCTTAACAAAGCTTCCGCTGCTGCATCTTGAGTGGCTTTGAACAGTGAAACAAACAGGTGATCCTGATAAAGCTCAATCGCTTCAATAACAGATGGATTTCCTGCTGCAAAACCTACTCTCCAGCCGGCCATATTATACGTTTTAGACAATGTATAAATTTCAATCCCCGTCTCTTTCGCTCCATCTGTTTGCAAAAAGCTGATCGGCTTTTCCCCATCAAACCCAATGCCGCCATAAGCAAAATCATGGACAACACAGAGCTTGTGATCTTTTGCGAATGTAACGGTTTCTTCAAAAAATGAACGGCTTGCCGTGGCACCTGTCGGGTTGTTGGGATAATTTAAATACATCAACTTTGCCTTTTCCTTAACATCCTCAGGCAACCTTTCATAGTCAGGTAAAAAATCATTTTGTTCAAGAAGCGGCATCGTCACCATCTGAGCTCCAGCAAGCACGGCACCTGACCAGTAATCAGGATAACCTGGGTCTGGAACAAGAAGTGTGTCACCCGGATTCAGCAGGCATTGCGGCAGCTCAACAAGTCCCGCTTTCCCGCCAAATAAAATCGCAATTTCCGTCATCGGATCAAGCGTGACACCATATTCTCTTTCATAAAAGGCAGCGGCAGCCTTTTTTAATTTCGCTGTTCCGCGGAATGACGAGTATTGATGATTTTCAGGTTTTAATACCGCTTCCTGCATGGCTTTTACAATGTGCGCGGGCGTTGGCTGGTCAGGATTTCCCTGCCCTAAATTAATCATATCTGCGCCCTCCTGCACTTTTTTCTGAACCTTTTGGACAAGGGTTGCAAAAAATTGTGTCGGTAATTGTTTCAGTACATCTGAATGCTGGAATTCCATTTTTCTTCACCTTCTATTCAAGTTACATAGCAATACAAACACTGTAATGGATTGTTTTACGAATTGTAAAGCAATTTCGAAAAAGGATTGACATGTGAAGCGCAGCTCTGATAATATCTTGAATTAAGAAATGCAAACAAACACGAAACAATTACATATTGATTTCTCTTATCGAGAGTTGGGCGAGGGATTTGGCCTTTTGACCCCAACAGCAACCGACCGTTAATACCACTGTGAAGTGGGGCGCAGCAAGTAAGCGCCAAGACAATTGTCTTATAGGGCACGGTGCTAATTCCATCAGACGTATGTGCTGAGAGATAAGAGAGGCTTTGAGCATACACAACATCAAGCCTCTTTCTCTCAGGAGAAAGAGGCTTTTTTATATGATTTGGAGGGGAAGCAATTGGTTACACTTACGGCATCATATGAAGAATTAACAGAAAGCTCGGCAGTTGCACTCGCAATTAGACTTGGCTTGATCCAAGAAAGCAGTCATTTGACATGTACGGAAATCGGTGACGGGAATTTAAATTATGTCTTTCATATTTTTGATCATAAACAAGAAAAAGGTTTGATCATCAAGCAGGCACTGCCTTACGCCAAGGTGGTCGGAGAGAGCTGGCCGCTTACATTAGACCGTGCGAGAATCGAAAGTGCTGCCCTGATCAAGCAGTCAGAATATACGCCGCACCTCGTACCAGCAGTCTATTATTCAGATACAGCTCTTGCTGTGACGGCAATGGAGGATCTATCACACCTAGAAATCGTCAGAAAAGGGCTAATTGCCGGAAAACAATATCCGCATTTATCTGACCATGTCGGAGAATTTTTAGGAAAAACGTTATTTTACACTTCTGACTTTGCCACAAATCCTAAAATCAAAAAACAATTTGTAAAGCAATTTACGAATCCGGACCTTTGTGACATTACCGAAAAGCTCGTCTTCACAGATCCTTTCTTTGATAGCGGCACAAATGATTTCGAAGAAGAATTAAGAGAAGCTGCCAAAGCGCTTTGGGCAGATCTTGAAGTGCAGGCAAAAGCAGCTGAATTGAAGCGTATTTTCCTGACATCTGCCGAAACATTAGTTCATGGAGATCTTCATACAGGCAGTATTTTTGCAAGTGAGACGGAAACAAAAATCATTGATCCAGAATTCGCTTTTTATGGTCCCTTCGGATTCGATATCGGTCACTTTATCGCTAACCTGTTCCTAAATGCTTTGTCTCGTGAGAATGAACATGATCAACAGCACCTTTTTGACCATGTCGTCAATGTATGGGCGACCTTCAAAGAAGTGTTCGCAAAAGCTTGGAAAGAAGACAGCATTGAAGCATTTAGTGTATCTGACAGCTTTTTAGAAACAACCTTTGACCGTATTTTAAAAGAAGCGACAGGATTTGCGGGCTGTGAGCTTGTCCGCCGAACGATCGGTCTTGCCCATGCCGCTGATCTCGATGCAATTCCATCACCATCTAGACGGATTCAGCAGAAAAAAGCAGCACTTACGCTCGGAAAAACATTCATCAAACAATATCATGCAGTGGAAACAGCGTCTGACCTCGTCGCATTATTCCAGCAATCTGTAAAGGAGTGACGGGTTTTGTCTAAAGAATTTGAAGTCCCCCGTTCTGTCGAATGGGAAGAAAACCATATTAACATTTTGAATCAGCAAAAATTACCGGCAGAAACCGTATTTGAACATCTATATACAAAAGAAGACGTGTATGATGCCATTGTCACGTTAAAAGTGCGGGGAGCACCTGCCATTGGCATCACAGCAGCTTTTGGACTGGCGCTCAGTGCCCAAGACATTGAAACAGAAGATATTGTTGTGTTTAAACAAGAAGTCATTCAGATCAAAGAATATTTAAACAGTGCTCGTCCAACCGCTGTGAATCTAGCCTGGGCATTAGAGCGATTATTGCAGCGCATTGAGCGTGCAGCCTCGGTCAATGCAGCCAAAACAGACCTTGTCCATGAAGCCATTCAAATTCAAATTGAAGATGAAGAAACATGCAGACAAATCGGTCAAAATGCACTTCAGCTCTTTAAATCGGGTGATCGGATTATGACCATATGTAATGCAGGCTCTATCGCCACGAGCCGTTACGGAACAGCCCTTGCTCCATTCTATTTAGCCAAAAAGAAAAATCTCGATCTTCACATTTATGCCTGTGAAACACGCCCTGTTCTCCAAGGGGCTAGGCTGACAACATGGGAACTCATGCAAGGCGGCGTAGATGTGACGCTCATTACAGATAATATGGCAGCCCATACGATGAAAGAAAAGCAAATTTCTGCTGTTATAGTTGGAGCAGATCGTATTGCCCGTAATGGAGATACTGCAAATAAGATTGGCACGTTAAATCTTGCTATTTTAGCCAAGCATTTTCAAATTCCGTTTTTTATAGCTGCACCGCTCTCTACCTTTGATGTCTCAACCAAAGACGGGGCAGATATTCCAATTGAAGAGCGCGACCCGCTGGAAGTAAAGGAATTTAACGGCGTCCAAATTGCACCGCCTGATGTTCAGGTATTCAATCCCGCCTTTGATGTCACTCCTCACCATCTCATTTCAGGGATTATTACAGAGAAAGGGATTATCACGTCGAATTATACAGAAGAGATTGATGCTCTGTTCAATGAAAGCATCTCACTCTGATCATAAAAAAAGCGCCGTGTACTTATTATTTAAGAGCACCGCGCTTTTTTATTTCATTCGTTTTTGCTAAGATTTCTTTTTTCTGTTCTTCTGTCAAAACGTTCATTTTGACACATAGTGATGTGATGGCATACATTTTATTCTTTTTGTCCCAAAACATTCCCTAGCGCCCTCCTTTTTCCCTCAACCAACTTTTTTAGCTTAATAAAAGGATATGTTGCTTGGAAAACATTTGGAACAGGTCAATCGATTTATTTTTGAACAAATGGGATACCTTCTAATTCAAGCAGAACCGCTTTCATGTCTGTCTTCGTTCCTGCATAGCCCGTTAGAGAACGGTCTTTTCCAATCACTCTGTGACAGGGAATAAAAATAGGTAATGCATTGCGTCTGTTGGCTTGTCCAATCGCTCTCACTGCCTTTGGGTTACCAATCGCTTCTGCAATGTCTGCATAGCTTTTTGATTCACCATACGGAATAGTCGAAAGTGCTTCCCACACTTGCTCTTGAAACGAAGTTCCCTTTTGCTTGAGCGGGAGATCGAATACTTGGCGCTCCCCCTTGAAATATTCATCCAGCTGCTTTTTCGCTTCTTGTAATACAGACGTTTCTTCTTCTTTTAGATTGGCTTCCTGCTTTTTTTCTAAAAACGGCTCATCATCAAACATCACCTCGATGATGGCATCGTCTTTTTCTAGTATGTATAATGCCCCAATTGGTGCGTGATAGACGGTATAATACACGTTAATGCTCTCCTTCTTGTTTCTTCTGCCTAAGTGGCAGCGTGAGATGGAAGACGGTTCCTACCCCTTCCTCACTTTCTACCTCAATGGTTCCTTGATGCTCTTCAATAATTTTATAACTAACCATTAAGCCAAGTCCAGTTCCTCTTTCTTTTGTCGTATAAAATGGTTCCCCTAAACGCTTCAGCTTGTCCTCTGCCATTCCGCAGCCTTCATCCCGCAATGAAATGACAATATGCTCTTCGCCCTTCCGCTGAATGCTCACATAGACATTTCCTTTTCTCGGCATGACTTCAATTGCATTTTTTAAAATGTTAATAAAGACTTGTTTTAATTGGTTTTGTTCACAATAAATGAGCGGAATCTCATCCATTACATTGAGATGCATTTGAACGTTGCCAAGGTTCGCCTGTGCGTGTAGCAGATCCATCGTGTCTTTCACAATTTGCACGACATTTTTTTCTTCATATACGATAGCTTGTGGCTTCGCTAAAATCAAAAATTCGGTGATGATCGATTCAATTCTTTTCAGCTCTGAAGTGATGACATTGAAATAGAGCGAATACTCCCCTTCTATATTTCCTTTTAACAGCTGAATAAAGCCTTTTAATGCTGTCATCGGGTTTCTAATTTCATGCGCAATTCCAGCGGCAAGCTCTCCGACCACATGAAGGGTATCTGATTTTCTCACCCGCTCTTCTAATTCCTTCCGCTCTGTCACATCTCTAAAGATCGCCAAATTCATATTATGAATAATGTTACGTTTAAAAGAGAATTCCAATATCCGCTGATCTGGATGGTTCAGCACAAACGGCACTTCATTGTCCATTTCATCTAATGACATCGCCTGGGCAGGCTGTGCCAAATGTTCAATTTCATAAGGCGCAAGGATATGGAATAGATTCATTTCCGTTAAATGATCATCTTTCAACCCGAGCAGCTCGCTTGCGGATGGATTGACTTCGATAATGCGGTATTGGTTATCAAAAAGAACAATGCCGTCCATTGATCCATTAAATACTTTACGGAATTTGAGCTCACTTTCGCGCAGCTCCTCCTCCATCCTTTTTCGATCACTCACATTACGTAAAATGGTTAAGTGCTGTCCTTCTAATACCGCATGCTTTGATGTAAACTCGAGCTCTTTAAACTGACCATTTGCCATTCTGAACAAAAGTTCTTCCCTTATCTCATGATTCCGAATATATCGTCTTCTAGTCGGTCTATATCTCCGATCAGATTTCACAAGAAAGTCTGTGAGTTTTTTGCCAATCAGTGAATGCATAGGCAATTCAAAAATGCGGCAAGCTGATTCATTGGCTCTCACAATCTCTCCATCATCCGCCCATATGATGATCGCATCCATTGCATTTTCAAAAATTTCTCTAAAGCGTTCCTCACTTTTTAACAACTTCTCTTCCATTAACCTTTTTTCTGTAATATCCCGCATGATGGACATATAAAAACCGCTCATCACATTTGATGTGATGGTGAGCTCGAATAATTTGTACTGGCCAGATTGAAGGGTAACGGGAAGTTCTCCCTTGGCTTTCCCTGTTTCTTTCAGTGACGTTAAAAGGTGCTGCAAGGCTGGAAGATTTTCATCTTCGACAAATTCATTTAAATAACGATCGGTTAAATCCGTCTTTTGCAGTTCAAAGCTCTGACAAAAAGAGTGATTGGCGTCGATTATGCAGCCATCCTGATCAAAAATGACCATGCCGTCAATGGCTCGGTCAAACAAATCTTTGAACAACTGCTCATTCATGGATCGTTCTCGTTCTAATATTTTCTTTGAGGAAATATCTCGCATGACCACTATATATTGCTGATTCAAGACATCATGCTCTGCGACAAATTCAATGTATTTTGTTTCACCGTTTTCAAGCTGAATGGAAATTTCTCTTCTTAATGTTCCTTTACGAAAAAATAAATCAAGGGAGCATTCAATTTTGTCTTTCGGGATGCCGTATAGGAAATCTAGAACGGATTTATTGAGGAGGTCTTCTTTCGATGTCTGTACAAGCCTGCATGTCGCTTCATTGGCTTGGATAATATTGAGGTGTTGATCAAATATGAAAATGGCATCTAACGTCTTATTTAACAGCATTTTTTGCTGCATCAACTCTGTTCGCAAATATTCGTTCTCTTTTTCTAATTTTCTGATATCTTCTGCGCCATCGAGCGTTTCAGTCATTCTCTTACACTCCTTTTCCAGCCTCATTCCTTTACAATATTTCTACAATATTTTCATTGTTCCTTCATTCGACTCATAAAAAAAGATAACTTTTTACACGAAGTCTGTCTCTTTTGTTTCATTTGGATGACAGGATTGAACCGCGATTCTCTTTTCTTACGCTTCTTTTACAACCGTTCTACAATTTCACATCAAATAGCGAAATGAGCCAAAATGTATTTTAAAATGGGGCAAATACGGGAACGGTGCACTTAGATCATTTATGTTTAAAATCAAGCAGGAAAGGTGATGTTATGGCATCTTCACGAGATAGTTATTTTGATAATGCGAAATTTCTTCTGATTTTTCTAGTTGTTTTTGGTCATTTGTTACGATCATTCATTCATGATAATGATTGGATGCTTTATTTATACAAGTTTATTTATACTTTTCACATGCCTGCCTTTATTTTGGTTTCTGGCTTCTTTGCAAAAGGGTTTAGAAAGCCAGGTTTTATGAAAAAAGTTGCTGTTAAGCTGATCATCCCATATTTCATTTTTCAGGTGATCTATTCCGTTTACTATTATCTCTTACAGGATCAAAGCATGGCCAATTTAAATCCAATTGATCCGCAATGGTCTTTATGGTTTTTAATTAGTTTATTCTTTTGGAATTTGCTGCTCATTCCTTTTTCTAAACTGCCATTTCACTGGGCGATGATCGTCAGTTTGTCGATTGCGTTACTTGTCGGTTACGTGGACAGTATTAGCAATACGCTGAGCTTATCACGTACGTTTGTCTTTTTGCCGATGTTTTTAGCTGGCTTCTATTTAAAAAAGCAGCATTTTGAATTCATCCGTACAAGCAAAGGAAAGCTGGCAGCACTCCTTGTATTAATGGCTGTATTCTTGTTTTGCTATTTCTATGAATTTGATTATTCCTTCTTATTTGGATCACAGTCATATGCTTCTCTTGGTGATGAGGGAGTGATTGCGGCAATGAAACGAATGGCATGGTATCTGCTTGCATTCGGCGCTACATTCAGCTTCTTTGCTTTAGTGCCAACACGCCGTTTCTTCTTTACAAAATGGGGCACAAGAACGTTATATGTGTATTTATTACATGGCTTTGTTATCAAGCTTCTTAGAACGACTTGGTTTGATGACTGGGCCCTGAATGCAGCAAGTGTGCTCATGTTATTGCTGCTGACCATTCTGCTTACCTTCACCCTGTCTAGCACCTTTGTTAAAACCGTTGCACAGCCAGTGATTGAGCTCAAAATGACCAGTCTCATGCGTACAATCACCGGCAGACAAGGCAGTTATAGCAAATAAAAAACGATCCTGTGCGGATCGTTTTTTCTATTTTTCATTCATATGTCCATTGTGGCATTCATCATCTTTCTTAGGTTTTACAAGAGTATCAATCCATTTGCTGCTGTTGATATCTCCAAGCTCACTGCCAAATTCCTCTTCTAAGATATCTGGGTCCATTGGCTTTTTATGGTCTTTCATGTCCTTGCTTTTTACATGCTTCTTAGTCACGAGATTCTCCCCCTTGTTTCCCTTTGTGAGAATTTCGGTTTGCCTGACGGTCTCTAGATTGTTCATCAAATTGAGTTTGTCCTTGATCATGTGCCATGCTCTCTGTCGGTGTCATATTATTTGTCAGTGCTTCATTTTTCGCTGCTTTTCTTTTCATCTGAAATCAGTCCTTTTTTAACATATTTAGTTCTTCTTTTAATTGGTCTAGGAGTTCCTTCATTTGTTTGACCGTCACGGGCCTTTCCTCTGGCTTTAACTCATAGCCGATTTGTCCATTGGCTTCTAGGGTGGCTTTTTTGAGACTGCTGATCTCTGTAATGCCTTGCTGCTTTAAGCGCATTTTGAATTCATCCCTTGTGAGCCTCGTTTTCTTCAGCTTGTGATCAAGCATTTTTCCATCCTGCAAAATGACCACAGATTTCCCAGAAACCAATTTTTCAAAGAAATCAGATTGGATAGACAATTTTTCCATGATGACGAGTGCAATGATAAATGTAGCGGCTGCATAAATCGTTTCAAGTAAATTGTGCTCAATAAAGGGTTGGATAATAATCGATCCGATTGAAATCATGATCACTGTTTGTTGAACAGTTAATTGACTAATGGATTTGGGCCCTGCTATTCTCAGCAGCAAGGTACCAACTAGCAGCATGACAATTGCTTTCCATATCACATCTAGCACGTCTCGTTCACCTCTTACCTATAGATTGCGAACATCTCGCGTGATTTAGCCAGTTATATAATGGAAATAAAAAAACAGCATTCGCTCGGAATGCTGTTTAGCCGATGATGACACGCTCTTTCGGATAATGATAATTCGCTTCGCTTTCTCTTCGGCCAATTAAGTACAAGAAGCTTGGAATGCCGATCCGACCAATAAACATGACCATCATGATGATACACTTACCGAAAACAGAGAGCTCAGAGGTAATCCCTAGTGATAGCCCTGTTGTTCCGAATGCTGAACAGACTTCAAATAAATTTTGAAGAAGCGTATTATGCTCGGATAAGGTTAATAAGAATGTAGCGCCAAACACCAAGATAAAGGCCATCATCGTCACCATTAGAGATTTGTTTATATCTGCTTGATGCAGTTCTCTTTTGAAGATTTTAATGGACTTATTTCCCCGGGCAAAATGAAACAGTGCGAGTAAATTTAGGGCAAACGTGGTTGTCCGAATTCCGCCCCCGACAGAACTTGGAGATGCCCCGATAAACATAAGCAGACATAAAAATAACAGCGTTGGTTCTGTCAATTGAGTAATATCTAATGTAGAAAGTCCCCCACTTCTTGTGGCCGTCGATTGGAACAATGAATAAAACAAAACTTCGTGCCAGCTCTTCCCTAAAAACGTAAACCGGGCTTCAAGTGCATAAATTCCAATAGCGCCAACAATGACTAAGCCGCCAAACGTAATCGTTGTGATTTTTGTGAACAACGAGAACGATGCGTGCTTTCGGTCCTGATTAAATAAGTAATCCTTTACTTCCACGAGCACAGGAAAGCCAATAGCTCCAAAGATGATCAGCAGCATCGTAATAAATTGGACGAAATAATCATCTTTGTATGGGATGAGCGAGTTCCCTGTAATATCGAAGCCACCATTGGTGGTCGCACTAATACTTGAGAAGAAGCCATGTAAGAATGCTGTTTGTACATCGTAATATTTGAGAAAATACATACTTAAAATCAGACCGCCTACAAACTCAATGAGCAAAATTAAATATAAGACCTGCTTCATTAATTTCACAATTCCTGATAAATTGCTCTGGTTTTGATCTGCCATAATGAGCTTTCTTTCTTTTATCCCAATCCTTTTTCGCATGACAATCCACACAAAGGTACCAAGCGTCATAATACCAATACCTCCGATTTGGAGGACAAACGCAAGGATCCACATACCTGCCACACTAAATGTTTGCGAAGTATCAACAACCGTGAGTCCTGTGACACTTACCGCACTCACCGCCGTAAATAAAGCATCGATAAATGTCCACTTCACCCCATCTTGATGAGCGACTGGCAGACTGAGAAGAATAAATGAGACGGTTACAGCGAGAAAATAATAAAGGGCAATCAGCTGGAAAGCCGATAGCCGGTCAATTAGCTTTTTAATTGGGTTCATTGTCATTCCTTCTTTTAACTTTCATTTTTCAATACTTATCATTTTAATGAAAAGAGACATGATTTTAAAGATATTTTATGCTTTATTTACTTTTTCATCAAAAAAGAAAAGACATCCTGTAACAGAATGTCTTTT
Source organism: Bacillus sp. MM09(2025) (assembly GCF_050496725.1). Lineage (NCBI taxonomy): Bacteria > Bacillati > Bacillota > Bacilli > Caryophanales > Bacillaceae > Bacillus > Bacillus sp. MM09(2025). The sequence goes on along the minus strand of NZ_JBNWEN010000001.1, from coordinate 99,311 downwards.
TGTCTCTCTTATTTTGCTTCTAGTCTTCTAATTCTTTCGTTTAAATCAGGGTGTGTTGAGAAAAGAGAAGCTTTTCGTTTACCACTGATTTTAAGCGTAGCAACTGCTGTTTGATCATCATCTTTGATTCTTGACGTATACGCCTCAAGCGAGCGAAGCGCATGAACCATTTTATCTTTACCAGCAAGGTCAGCTCCGCCGCGGTCTGCATGAAATTCACGGTGTCTAGAATATGCAAACACGACAAGGCTTCCTAGGACAGAGAAAATGATTTGGAAAACAATCACTGCAATAAAATGAACAATCGGCACAAGCTCTTCACGCGAAACAAAGCGGCTTGCGATCCATGCCGCAATTCTTGAAAGGAAGACAACGAACGTGTTGACAATCCCTTGAAGCAGAGTCATTGTCACCATGTCTCCGTTCGCAACGTGAGCCACTTCGTGAGCGATGACACCTTCAACTGCTGCATCATCCATTTCATGAAGTAATCCAGTGGAAACCGCAACAAGTGATCTTCTCTTAGAAGGACCTGTCGCAAAAGCATTTACTTCAGATGATTGATAAATACCAACCTCAGGCATTTTAGTAAGACCTGCTGCTCTTGATAATCTGTGCACGCGGTCAACAAGCTGCTGCTCATCATATGTTAATGAATCCTTTTCAGGGTTTAACACACGTACACCCATCATCATTTTTGCCATCCAGCGAGACATCGCAAGTGACATGAACGAGCCAACAAAACCAACAACTGCACTGAATACTAACAGTGCCACCAAATTAATTCCACCGTCTGCTCCTATATAAGAACCAACACCAGTTGCTGCACTAATAACCGATAGTACAATACCAATCGTAGTGATAACAAGAATGTTCGTTAATATAAACAGAAATATTCTTTTACCCATACATAACCTCCGCTGTCATATTAAGTTCATTTGAACTTATTAATAAAATTATAAAAATAAACGTCTCAAATTGCAAGGAAAAAGGGATCATTTCCTCTATTTATCATATCGTCTTAAGCCCCGTCACTTCAATATTTACGACATATGCCACAACTGAAAAGTGAATAAATTGTGACGCCGCTTTCTGGATTTTAGTTTATTTTGCATTTTTATCAAAAAGAGATTATGATGTTGAATTAGATCAATTATGACGTTTTTGACAACAAACGAGGTGGAACAATGGGTGCTTTTAAATTAACGAGAATTGACATGACAAGTCTTCTTTATTCTCTAAAAGGAGAGGGAGATCTAACTCCGCTTCAGCTATTAAATTTATCTGTAAAAAAAGACAAACATCACGAACTTGACGAGCTCATCATCCCTTCTTTTTTTGAGAGGCTTGAACGGCGGAAACAAAAATCAGAGCATGGGCTCTCCACAAATGAAATTGTAGAATTAGGAAATCTATGCGAACTGACTTCTCTTAAATCGACAGCGATTCAAAACTGGATCAAGCGTGATATTAAAGATATGATTGGCCACCCTGAGCTTGGAAAGAAGTACTCAATTGATCAGGTCGTTATTTTATTAATTGTGAGAGATTTAAAATCAGTTTTTGACTTTGATGCCATCCGCACCATCTTATCTGCCTTATTTAATACGATTACGGATCGAACTGATGATATTATTAGTCCACTGCGTTTTTATGAAGCATATGCGCATGTCCTTGATTTTATTTATCATCATACTCCTTTTCCGTTAAAAGAAACAAACTTACGGGAAATCACAGAGGAACAGACAGATAAGCTCCGTGAAGAATTTGCTGAATTATCGCAGCACCAATGGCGTTTGATCAAAGGTATTATCAGTTCAACCGTTTTTTCTGTCTTTACTTCACACTTGCAAAGTACGGCACAAGAAATGATGTTTCATACACTGCAGCATCAGGATTAAAAAGAACCGAGGTGATGATTCACCTCGGTTCTTTTTTTGTACAGCAATTGCCAGCATAATTGCATGTCGTTTTCTTCAAAATAAGAAGGCGCAACAAACATAAGGTGAAAGGAGGAATACGGACATGGCAAATCGAAATCAACTTCTTGTTCCTGGAGTAGAACAAGCATTAGATCAATTTAAATACGAGATCGCTCAAGAATTTGGCGTGACTCTCGGTTCAGATACAGTCGCACGTGCAAACGGTTCTGTTGGCGGCGAAATTACAAAAAGACTCGTTCAACAGGCTCAATCACAAATGGGCAATCAATCTAAATAAAAACATGGTGAAATACGCCGGAGCAATTCTGGCGTTTTTTTATTGTTCATATGTGTGCTCATACCGGTTCTCACGATACGGGGACGGTGCACCATTTCCTTGCTTCTTCACATGTTCTTTTTTTCGTTCAGTGGACGGCTGTTTCTGATCCCTGTCGTTTTTTTTTACGTGCTTTTCAGCACCACCACGTGATGTGCCACTTGGATTCCTTTTGTCATCAGGTTCCGTTGAGTGATTTTTTTTTTGTTCTTTATCGATAGAACGATCCTTTTCTTCCTTTATTTGATTGTCTTTGCTTTTATCATCAGGTTTTGCTTGGTGAGGCTTTTGAATAGATCCTTGCTCTTCCCTCTCTTGATCCTTCTGCTCTTCGTCTTCAGCTTCAGGAGCCTCTTGATCTGGCTTCAAATCTTCGCTATCGTCTGTCTTGACGTCTTCTTGTTTGTCTTTGTCTGCTTGATCTTCATCATCTTTTTTAGGCTCTTCTTCTTTGACAGCATCACTCTCTGCTGCGTCTTCATCCTGTTGAATGTCTTCTTGTTCTTTGTCTTGCATTTCTTGATTTCTGATATATGTGCCTGTTGAAATGCCTGCCTTTTGAGCTTTTTCTCTTGTTTCCAGGTCACTTTCTACAGTTTCTAGCTTGTAATCGCGCTTTTGATATTCACCAGAGATGGTGTTAATTTTACTTTTGACGTTGGTTTTATATGTATGGTCCTGCTTATTTTCATAAACCGTTGAAATATAAATGCTCTTAGAGTGGTTCACGTAACCTTTTTTGTCACAGTCATCTATGATTTCCTGCACGACTTTGGTCATGTCGTTTTTTTCTAAACCCTTCATACTGGCCAGTACTTGTTTCGCATCTTTATTCAGTGGCGTGACACCGATCACTTGATAATTGTGATCAAGCTTTAGTTCAAAGCTTGGATTAATGTCAATCGTCATATATGCATATGCTCTTTGACTTGAGAACGATGGCATCATAGTAAAAATCACGACAATAATCGCTGCGATTGATAGGATTCCTGCATTTAATGGACGTAAACGAAGCAAGTCAAAAAAACCGGCTTTTTTTCTTTCGAGACGTGATTCATTCGGAAATGTCACTTCTTGACCGATTTCATAATCTTGCTGTTCATATTTTGTCCGCAGAAATTGTCCATCAGGGGTCAGCAGCGTGACATATTTTTTGTTTTTCTCTACTATAATGCCTCTTCTCATGAATTAAGCACCCCTTTAAGGTAATCTTTCAAATACACATAATCACCCGTCATAATGATCGCCATCGCAATGATATATTTTCTATTTCTTTCAATCGTTTTGCGGCTGACTTCCACTAGCTTTTCAAGCTGTTTGACTGGCAATTGTTTTTTCTGAAATAAAATGGTTCGGAGCTCATCGTGTTCAACGAGTGTGTGAGCTACTTTAATGGCATTTTGCCTGGCATCTGCATGCTTTGGTGAATGTTCAAGCAGCTCTTGAAACGTGAGACCGTATACTTTTAATCGTTCTTTAAAATGTTCAATTTCTTCTCTTCTGTGTTCTTGTTCAATTAAACGTCTATATTCGTTTGTAGACAGCTCTGCTTCAATCATGCTTTGAGAGTACTCGCCATTTTCACTTTCTTGCAGGTCCATTTGAACCGTTGGCGGATTTCTCGCTTCTTTTCGAATATAGTCGATCACTTTTCTTTTAATAATTAATTCTGCGAAAGCAAGGAGTGAGTTTCCTTTTTCGGCAGAGTATTTTTCTATCGCTTCATTAAAGGCAATTAAGCCTATGCTGAATTCATCATCTTTTTCATCTATATATCGTTTACAAACGGATGAAACCGTCTTAGCGACAAATGGTTTGTATTGCTCTATTAATGCATTTTGCAGCTCGATATCACCTTGTTGAATACTGATAGCCGACTGCTCTAATGTTTGCTTTTTCTTTCCTTTTTTAAACAAAAGGCTAAGCAATGGTTTCACCTCAGTTCTCCCTATATTACTCATTTATGATAGCTAATTTATGAGGGAAGCGCAAAGGAAGAAATGAGGAATTCATTTCCTGTTACTCAATTGTGACATGAATATCATCATCTACTTTACAATGTTTCGTCTAAAAGCAAAGAAATAAGGGGGTATCTCCCCCTTATTTGTAATATATGTGTTATGAAAATGAAATGATATTTCTTTCAAAAAACCTACTCTTCTAGGCGCCCCTCTTGTTTTTCCTTGTTTTGTTGCCCGCCTTTTCTTGATGGACTTGATAAAAACCAGCCAAATGCTGCAATTGCGAGAAGCACTGTCCAGAAAATCACTTTCCATAATGTTGAATGAATAAAATGAGAGGACACGATACCAATGGCTGGATGTGACAGTGTATAAAGCGTGAGCTTCACACCAACCCATCCGACAATGACAAAAGCTGCTGTTTCTAGGCTCGGTCTTGTTTTGAGCAATTTCACAAAGACAGTCGCTGCAAATCTCATGATGATCAAACCGATGATACCACCTAAGAGAATGACAATAAATTGACCGCCATCAAGTCCACCGATTTGCGGAAGACTTGTTTTCGGCAATGTTACGGCTAATGCGACCGCCGCTAAGATGGAATCGACAGCAAAGGCGATGTCAGCAAGCTCGACTTTTACGACTGTTGCCCAGAAGCCGCTTTGCTTCATGTTTGTGTCTGATTCCTTTTTCTTAAATACGTGCGATTTTAAAATATGGTGAATGGAAATATAAAGAAGATAAATTGCGCCAATGGCTTGAACTTGCCACACATCTACTAAAAACGAAATAAGAAACAGGGAACCAAATCGCATGACAAAAGCACCCGCAAGTCCGTAAAACAACGCCTTTTTTCTTTGCTTTTCAGGAAGGTGCTTCACCATCACAGCCATGACCAGCGCATTGTCAGCGGCTAAAATCCCTTCTAATCCAATCAGTACGAGAAGAACCCATCCGTACTCTAAAATAATTGCTGCATCCATCATCATTCCTCCTTGTTTTTATCTATTGTCCCACAACAGACAAAGGCTTATGAATGCAAAAAAGACCTTTGCCTGTAATGGCAAAGGTCTTGCTAGACATGTGATATGTAGAATCATGCCAACAAAGCCGATGGAACTTAAGTCCATGTAATGACGACTTTGTTTCCGGTAAAAACCGGACGCTACTCCCCTTTGGTGGGATTTAAGAATATTTAGATTACTTATATTTTAATCAATAGACACTGTAATGTCAACAGGTGACTTTCACCTCGGGTCCAGTGATTAGGCAGTTGGTGTTTCTGCTTTTCTTTTTCTACGTTTCATCCATATATACATCGCGAAAAGCAACACAATCCCGATCCCAATCGGCAGAAGATATGGATCTAACATTGCGCCAACCTCTTTCCAGTTCTCCCCGAGCACAAATCCAAGATACACATATACAAATGTAATAGGCGTAATTGCTAAAAACGTGTACAGGCAAAAGACCCACACATTCATCTTGGCAATACCGCACGGGATGGAAATAAGCGTTCTGACTCCTGGAATAAATCGGCCGCTAAATGCGACGAATCCACCATGCTTTTCAAAGAAGGCATCCGATTTATCAAGTGACTCCGGTTTCACAAAAAAGTACTTTCCATATTTATTTAAAAAGGGTCTGCCGCCATAACGTCCTAACCAGTACAAAGTCAAAGGACCAGCCACGCCGCCAATAGAGCCGGCTGCCACAACACCTATGAAAGCCATGTCCCCTTCTGAGACCCAGTAACCCGCAAGAGGCAGAACCACTTCAGCAGGAACAAATTCAATACATAATGCAAGGAAGATGCCAAAGTACGACAAGTTCTTAAAGGCATCAGCTAAAGAAATAATAAAATCTTCGATGTTTATCAATCCCTTTCACACATAATCGTTTAACTGATTCTATCTCTTTTAGAATCGCACATATATTAAACGAATAAAACCGAAGAAACGATTCACTTTTCGTCGTTTTTTTACATTAAATTTGATTTTACTATAAAAGACAAGTGAAGAAAACGTTGATTGTGGTATTTAAGTGAAGGAAAAGTGAACACAGGAGCCATTCGATCCGATATATTAAGTATACGTCTGTTTTAAAATACTGGAGGTTTTCTTACATGACCCATTTAACAGGAAGCTACAATGGATGGCTTGTCTTTCTGTCAATCGCAGTCGCCGCTGTCGCCTCCTACTCAGCTCTTCATTTAGCCAGCCGAGTGGCACAGTCAAGCGGTGCAAAGAAAAAGGTGTGGCTGATCGTTGGTGCCATGATCATGGGGATGGGGATATGGTCGATGCATTTTATCGGCATGATGGCATTTCACATGCGTGCTGGTATCACATATGAAACACCCTTGCTCATTTTATCGATTTTGGCATCTTTTGCCGGGTCCTTGATCGCATTCACAATATGCATTCAAGAGCAGCTCTCCACAAGACGGCTGCTCATTAGTTCAATCACCATGAGCTCAGCTATTTGCAGTATGCATTATCCTGGAATGGAATCAATGGCCAATGTCTCCATCAGCTATGATCCAGTCCTCTTTTTTCTTTCGTTTTTCATTGCTGCGATAGCGTCTTTCTTTTCGCTTCATTTCTTTTTTCGGCTCCATCGATCCGGGAAAAAACAGGAGGATCATCTGTTAAAAATAGCTGGTGCACTCGTGATGGGCGGGGCTGTTTCTGGGATGCATTATACCGGTATGGCTGCTTCTACTATGTTTTTTCATTCAGACGGACAGTCCTCTGGGGGTGGTTCTCTTGAATTATCACCATTCAGTCTGTCAATTTTCATCGGCCTTATGACACTGATTGTCCAAACACTGATGATTTTTGGTGCCTATATCGATCACCGAATCATGAAGCAGGCAGATAAGCTAAAGGAAAATGAACAGCGGTTCCAATCGCTCATCAAACATAATATCGATGGCATTATCGTGTTATCGGTCAATCGAAAGGTGCTTTCTGCGAACGACTCAGGTAAACAAATCCTAAAAATGTGCAATTCTTGGATTGGTGACGATGTTAGCCAATACGTCATGCCAACTGACATGTGGGAAGAATTTATTTACGAGTCAAAAAAAGCCATCACACGTGAAGCAGAACTAAAAGCAGCAGATCGCTTTTATTATTATCATGTCACTTACATACCTGTTCATGTCAACAATACGCTTGACAGTATTTATCTTGTCTTAAAAGATTTAACGCAGCAGCGGATTGCAGAAAAAGAAATTCATGTCATGGCACATTATGATGCATTAACTGAGCTTCCTAATCGGCGCCATGCCATCAACCATTTAAGTGATGTTCTCTCGGCTCAAGAAGAGACAGGAACATCGACAGCTGTTCTGTTTCTTGATTTAAATCGTTTTAAAATTATTAATGATGCACTTGGTCATAACATAGGGGACTTACTTCTTAAAGCAGCTGCAAACAGACTGACGAAATGTTTACCAGACAACGGCTTTATAGCAAGACTAGGCGGAGATGAATTTTTAATGATCTTTCCTGACATGGGGCATGACACACAGAAAATTGAACAGCTTTCTCAAAATATCATTCGTCAATTTGAGCGTCCTTTTTTCATCCAGAATCATCAGCTGATAACATCTATCAGCATTGGAATCGCTATCTCACCTCAGAATGGCAAAGATGGGATGGAATTAATGAGGAAAGCCGATATGGCGATGTATTTATCCAAAAAACATAAGCAAAGCCGTTATGAGTTTTTCACCGAATCAATGGAAAGATCAAGTGAAGACAGGTTGAACCGAGAGCTTGAGTTACGGGATGCCATTCAAAGAGAACAGTTTGTGCTTCATTACCAGCCGCAAGTCAGTGCGAAAACAAGACAGATGACTGGCGTAGAAGCTCTTCTAAGAATGAAAGCACCAGATGGGTCGTTAAAATCACCTGAGGCTTTTATTGAGCTGGCAGAGGAATCAGGGCTGATCATTGATATTGGCAGATGGGTCATTGATACCGCGTGCAGGCAGGCTAAGGCGTGGTATGATAACGGGCTGAAAATTCCTGTGGCTGTCAATTTATCTGCGAAACAATTTAATTCTGAAGACTTAATTGATTTGATTAAGCTGACATTAAAAAAATACGATCTGACACCGTCACTGCTTGAGCTTGAAGTCACAGAAAGTATGACAATGGACAATATTAAGCAATCAAAACAGGTGCTGACGTCACTGAAACACCTAGGCGTTCGCATTAGTATTGATGACTTTGGTACAGGGCATAGCTCCTTAAGCTATTTAAAGGATTTGCCCATTCATCGACTGAAAATCGACAAATCCTTCATTGAAGATATTTTACATGATTCGAAATCTGAACAGATTACAGGTGCCATTATTGCGATGGGACATCAACTTTCTCTCGAGGTCATAGCAGAAGGTGTTGAAACCTTTGCGCAGGCGCAGCTTTTATCTGCGCAAGGATGTGACGACCTGCAAGGCTTTTATTATGCAAAGCCCCTTCCAGCAAACGATATCGAAAAATTCATTGCCTATCCAGCGCATCAGCTGGACACATAAAAAAGGTGCCAATCATGGCACCTTTTCGTTCTATCTAAATAATAAATGTTGACTGTGAATACCTGCTTTTTTCAATAGACTAATCAATTGTTCTTGTTCTTCTCGCGAGAGGCCTGAGAAGGCACGCGCAATCCGCAGAGAATGAATCGGGTAAATCTTATCAAGATAACTGCGCCCTTTATCTGTTAAATGGGCATAAACCGACCGTTTATCCTTTGGGTCCTGCTCTCTTTCAATAAAACCATTTCGTTCTAATTTGTCAATTACGTACGTCACATTCCCGCTGACCAGCAGGAGTCTTGAGCCGATTTGCTGAAGTTTTTGAGCACCTCTTGTATACAGCAATTCAAGAACCGCAAATTCAGTTGGATTAAATCCATGCTCTTTGCTGTCTCTAATGCTGTGTTCTGAAACGCTTTTAAATGCTCTTGCAAATACCTTGTAAAGTGTCATTGAACGTTCTACTTCTTCTTCATTAAACGATAGTCTCATCACATATCTACCTCTTATAATATTTTTTTAACTTCAAGGCTTTCTTGCGGTGCAGTTGGAGCCTTTCGTAAAAAATAGAAGTACGTTTTTGAAAACCCTTTCAACCACATAAGTGACTCCATTCGTGTTATGTATAAGATTTCGATATAAACTTTTAAAATCCTTCTTATTTTTCACAACCATCTCGAAAAAAAGGTTTTTTAGCAAACCATCAAGATACGACATGGTTTAACATAATCTGTAAAGACTCTATGTTTTCTTACACTGCATTCGTCAAATTTCTACAAAATTCAATATTGCTATAATATTAAACAAAAAAGAACCCCTTATGTGACATGCGCACATTTCAAGGGGATTTTCACAAATCACGCTCTGTTTTGTTGAAAAAGAAGTGATACTCTTTTTTTAAGTCACTAATTGTCATGTTCTTGGCCGCACTAGGACTGTACACGCCCAATGAACAGAGCTGCTTCGTATAGTAATGCCTTTCCTTTGCTAAAGCTTCTGTTAAGATACGCCGCACCGATTATCCCCTCCTATCAATTGATCTGGACCAGGTGCTTATGAAGACCTTTTATACAAATCATTTTGTACGGCTCTTAGAAGAGCATGTGCATTCTGACCTGCCGCCTGCATGAATCGCTCCAGTAATTCATCCCTCTTTATATCTAATGCGATGATTTCTTTTGCCATACAGATGATCCGTGTTTGCTCCATCATATGCTCCTCCTCCTATTTCAACTCATCATCATTATATGCATGCGCAGCAATCATTTCACATCTGTTGTAAACTTTCCTTCCATTGTTTTTTCATTTTTATGTTTTTATGTTATATTTTCTAACAAACGATGATTTTTTTTCGTTGTCATTCTGTATAATATGAAGAAAAAACTTGCAGGGGTGAGTATATGACGCAGGAAGATGTATCATATAAAGATAAAAAAGTCATTTCAATCGGGATTGTCAGTGAATTAACAGGGCTATCCGTCAGGCAAATCCGATATTATGAGGAACGCAGACTCATCTACCCCCAGCGCTCAACAAGAGGCACGCGTAAATATTCTTTTTCTGATGTAGAACGTTTAATGGATATCGCCAACAAACGAGAAGACGGTGTGCAAACAGCGGAGATTTTGAAAGACATGAAGAAAAAAGAACAGGCATTAAAAAGCGGACAATATAAGAAAAAAATGCTGGAAGGTCAAATTAACGCACACTTCCGGTACAAAAATCGATAAACAAATAAAGTATCGCTGACTCTTTTAGGCTTTTTGGTCATGACTTCATGAAAAAGAGACAGCTTTTTTGCTGTCTCCGTCCCATTTACGGCTTAGAGCTATTTTTAGTTAGAGTATAGCTTTAATAGTTCTTGTGCTGGCAAACTATTTGTATTGTTCATGCCAACAAAATATTCTAATTGCCATTTCTGCATTTCGATAGCTTGTTTGTTAGCAGGCTTATCCCAGCTAGGGTAAACTCTCATCGCCATTTTTCCTTTTGTCGTATCTGTTTTAAGAATATGTTGTTTTACAAGAACTTCTTTTGGAAAAACGAATTGACCAAAATCATTTTCACTAGTAAAGGTATTAATCACCAATAAATCCGTAGCTTTTTCATATGAAAAAGGCTGGTTTTTATTTTCCTCATCCTTTTCCCAAAAAGCAACAAACTGTCCTATCTTAATAGGCGTTTTTTTTGCCACTCTAAATCGAATCGACTTTGAATTTAGCTGAAACACACAAGCTCCATAATCCGAATTTTGGACTTCTTCTCGGACAGCTTTCAAAGACAGACGATTAGGTTCATAAAACATTTTATTGACATATGTTAACGCGTTATAAAATTCATTCACTGCTTTATCCCCTTATTTATTACTTATTCCAACAAACTTTCAACATTATCTTAATTTGAACACAATGCCAAATCCTATTAAGTGAAATAAGCTATATAAGCAAGGACATCAGTTTAAATTTACTTTTTTCAGGCGGCGTTCAATAACATTTCATTTCTAAGAGCCAACACTCTATCAAATAACGTTTAGTATATTGTTAAGTGCAGTCGATCTAGCGTTCATCCATTCGTTCAGGAATCGAAACAGTTCGTTCATTGACCACATTCCCCGTGTTTAGCGTCGTTTTTGGTTCAATCAAGAGCAAATGAACTTCTTCTTCAGCAAATGGCTGATGTTCAACCCCTTTTGGAATCACAAGAAACTCCCCTTCATGAAGCGCTATTTCTCTATCCCTAAAACGGATGACTAGATTTCCTTTCCATACAAAAAACATTTCATCCTCGTCATCATGATGATGCCAAATGAATTCACCCTTAATTTTTACCATTTTCATGTATGAGTCGTTCAACTCTCCACTTATTCTAGGATTCCAATAATCATTTATTTGCGAAAATTTCTCTTGGATATTAACCTTTGAAATCAATAAATTCCCTCCTCATTTACTTGGAAACGTCTTTTTTTATCTTTCTTAAGCTAAAACTCCCTACCTTGCAAATTCTCCTCCTCATGATAAACATCAAGGGACACAATGAGCATCAACCTCTTATATTATTAAGTTTACTTATTCTATTGGATCACGTAAAATCAAAAAATAGTGTATAGTTCATCACAATTTGTGATGCAAAAAGGAGCATTATTTTGGATATTACATCTTTGGAGATATTTAAAGCAGTAGCTATTGAACAAAGCATTACAAAAGCTGCCGAGAAATTAAATTATGTGCAGTCGAATGTCACTGCACGAATCCAGCGTCTTGAACAAGAATTAGGTGTTCCTCTTTTCTATCGATATCACAAAAAGATATCCTTAACGCCTGCAGGGCGAGAACTGCTGCCATATGCAAACAAATTACTCTACGATTTTGAAGAAGCGATAGAGGCCGTAAAGCTTTCCTCTACTCCGCGAGGGACTTTGCACATTGGATCTATAGAGTCTACTGCTTCGACAAGATTGCCCAGCATTTTCGCAGCATATCACAAGACATTTTCACAAGTAGAATTAAGCATGTATATGGCACCTACTGTAGATCAGGTTCATGCTATTCTCAACTACAAGGTAGACGGTGCATTGGTTGATGGGCCCATTCTTCATCCCGACATTATTGAATATCCGGTATTAGAAGAATCCCTTGTTCTCATTACAAGCTACTCTGAGGAGGAATTCCAGGTAGAATCAATTTTACATGAACCATTGCTTTCGTCATTTGCGCATTGCATCTATTTGGGGCGTTGGCAACGATGGTTAGAGAGCAATGGCTTTGCTCCGATGAAGGTAATGGAATATGGCACTTTAGAGGGCGTGCTTAAATGCGTTGAAAACGGGCTAGGGGTTACCGTATTACCAAAATCTATGGTTGAATCTCGGATGCAAGGCAGATTTACCTGTCATCCTTTACCGGAACCACATAGAATCGTGCCCACTGTGTTTATAAGGCGCCGCGATTCGTACATGACTAGTGCCCTCTCACGGTTTATGGAATTATTGGGCATAACTCATATATGATCGGGTCATTTATGGTAAAAAAGAGGATAGATAGAGCGACATTCTTTCAGCTCTTCTATCCTTTTCAATAAAATCATTTTAGCTTTCATTGAGAGGAAGCGTCAGTTCCTTCAACGAGCCCTACAAAGTCAATCCGTACACCGCCTTTTTCAGGATCTTCTATGACCCGCATGGCCAGCGCCTTTTTCTCCCCTGTTTTTTCATCTTCGTAATTCGCATGAAAGACATGAATGCTGGCTTCTTCCAATTGAAAATCATCATAAGAAAGTGTCTCTATGCCCCATTCTTTTTTCATTTTTAGAATGTCATTCGGACTTGGGACAGCGCGTTCAACATAGATATTTTCTATTTTTCGTTTATTTCCTTCGCTAATAGCTTCAATCATATGCTCTGCTGCCACCAGTCTTCTGTCTTTCCCCTCGTCTTCTTTTGAACATGCACCTAGCAAAACAATGCACATTAAAATGAATAAAAACTTCTTCATTTTTCTCTCCCACCTTCTCCTTAAAATGTAAAGGATGGAAGCGCTATATGCAATCTTTATTCAAAAAAGACTGTAAAACGTCACGTTTTACAGTCTTCATGCTACATCAGTGTATGAAGGAATGCTGTTGCAATTCCAAAATAGATCAGTAAGGATAAAATATCATTCAATGTTGTGATCAGCGGCCCAGATGCAATGGCCGGGTCCACATTTAATCTGTGTAAAATAATCGGCACGACCGTACCTGCCATTGTCCCAATAATCAGTGTTGCAAGCAGCGAGGAACCGACAACAAAACCTAAAATCATATTGCCCTGCCACACCATTGCGACAACTGTAATAATTATGGAACAAACAATCCCAATGTAAATACTCGTTCTCAGCTCTCTAAAAATAAGACGCATAATGGTTTTTTTCGTTAATTCTTCTTTTGAGAGCCCTCTAATGACGACGGCAAGAGACTGTGTCCCTGTATTACCTGTCATCCCAGCAATCATCGGCATGAAGAACGCTAAAGCAACAACTTGCTGAAGGGTATCTTCAAAATAATTTAAAATACTGCCTGAAATCAGCCCAATGAACAAGAGCAAAATGAGCCACGGAAGACGGCGGTATGCCGCCACAAATGCCGGTGTGTCGAACGTGATATCTTTACCAGAGGCAGCAAACTTTTCATAGTCTTCGCCTGCCTCTTGAATCACAACATCAATGATATCATCAACTGTAACAATTCCGACTAGGACATTGTTCTCTTCCACAACAGGAATCGCAAGGAAATCATATCGTTCAATCAGCTTTGCGATTTCCTCCTGATCCTGAAAGGCTCCAACGGCAATGACTCTTGTAAACATGAGATCCTGTACCTTTTCATCCGGTTCACCTAAAATGAGATCCCGGTATGAGAGAACGCCTACAAGCTGTTTTTGATCATTAATCACATATAAATAGTTGATTGATTCCGCGATTTCAGCAAAGCTTTTCAGCTTCACAACTGCATCCTGTACTGTATAATGCTGAGGAATCCAAACGTAACGGTTGGTCATGATCCGTCCCGCTGTCTCAGCAGGGTAATTCATAAGAAGCTGGACAGCCTTGGATTCCTCTGCTTCCATGTTAGATAAAAGCTGATCCTTTAGCTCATCCTCCATCTCATCAAACAAGTTGGCTAGATCATCGTTATCCATTTTGTTTGTGACGAAGGTCGCTTTGTCTTTCCCTACTTTTTCAAGAACGATTTCTTGATATTCCCGCTCCAGCTCACCCATCATTTCTGTCACGTCATCGACTGGTAAAAAGCTGAGGAAGCGGCTGCGGTGTTTCTCTGGAAGTTCTTTAAATAAGTAGGCCATATCATATGGCTGAAGTTCTTCCATAATGTTTTTAAATTCTTTTCGTTTTCCATCTCTTAGTAAAATAATGATGCGTAAAATGAGTTCATCGTACGTTATATTTTGTATCATCGCTGTTACCTCCCCAAAGTCAGGAGATACCCGAATCCCTTAGAATGTGCGGGGGTCAGGATCTCCTCTATCTGATGTCTCAATCTGATCTTTTGACATATTCTCTATGTGTCTCGAATCGGGATGATCCATCCCCACACCTCCTTTTCCCATAAAAAAACACCTTCAACCGAATGAAGGCGCTTTGTAAGCATGACAAATAAACACTTGCTCCTTCAATCGTAGAGCTTTAGCACTGTATGGCATAGGAAAAATCCAGCTGCATTAAAAATCACCTTATGTCGATGATTTCTGTTGACCCATTGGCGTCTTTGGACATTTTTGGGCAGCAGCGTATCTCCATACAGGAGCCTCACCTAACGAAGTCTCATATTGTTGACACACTGAGATTACAGAAAAAGCGCAGTGATGTCAATAAGCAAGATGCCAAGTTCCCTTATGTATTCGCTTACATTCAAAAAAAAGAGCGATAGACAAAGTAGACCATCGCCCTTTCATGTCTTTATTCCTCTTCTGGCTGATTCATATCCTCTTGGGAGAGGAGATGAAAGGAATCATGCAAAAACAAAGCATATCCTTCTCCGTCAGGATGCGGAACATATTCCGCATGGTCCATTGTTTGCTCTTCTTCTTTTTTCTTCATATTCTCTCGCCTCCTTTCCCGTAGTTTGTCCCAATGCAAAAACCTTACACATGAAAGTGTAAGGTTTCGTGATGGCTTAATCATCCCATTCTTGCTTTAGGATTTTGCCTGTTTTAGCGGAAATCTCAAAATCAACTTCCTCGCCTTTTGGTGTGGTGATTTCGACTTCATATAAGTACACACCATTTTCTTTATCTAAATCAGAATCTGTGACTGTTCCTTTTACTTTTGCAAGGGCAATTTGTTCAGCCTGCTTTTTAGTAATTTTCACATTCTGTTTCTTTTCTTTGACTGGATCGTTCAGCGCTTTTCCTGTTTTGGCATCGACATATACTTTATATTCAAAACCGCCTTTTTTAATCTCAACCTCATACACCCATTTTCCTTTTTTACGCTCAAGATCCACATCGTCCACATACCCTTTCACCACTTTTAGGGCAGCTTTTTCTGCTTGTTTCTTAGAGACAAACGAAGATTTCTTTTGCACCACTTGCTCCGCGTGTGCTGTTTGATTTGTATTTTGCGCTTGAAGTGTGAAACCACCTGCGACAAGAGTTCCTGTTAATGCTGTAGCTACTAGTACTTTTTTCATCATATTCATATCCTCCTCTATTTGATTTCTCCTTTATCTTAAAGAAACAAGATGATAAAGGAAGGAAAGAAACATGAGAAAATCATGAGAAAAGGATTAGTTTTCGTACGTAATCCCTTCAATATCTCCTGTATATGCGTTTACAAGCACCTCTGCCTCGCGCCCGTCAGGCAAATCCAGCTCCACCTCAAATACGAGCATACCGCTAAATGTTTCAAGATCAGCATCATCCACTGTCCCTCCGACTTCTTTTACTGCAATTCGGATGGCTTCTTCGACCGTGATTTTTGTCATTTTCTTTTCTTTAGAGGTCGGGTTTTTCTTTTCTGCTTCAAGCACTTTAAACGTTTGCTTGTCAACATCGACTTGATATAATTCTTTTTTTGATTGGATTGTAAAGGTATAACGATCGGACTTTTCTTTCTTTTGAATGACCGTACCGCTCACCTTTTTAACAGCCGCTTCTTCTGCTTGAAGCTCAGCATTTTTTTCATTTGGTTTTTGATAGCTCTTTATTTGTCTAATCTCTTTCATTTGACCGCTTGCGGAAGATGCAATGATTTGATAAATGCCATTTGCATTTTCCAGCGTCAATGTATAGTCCTGTTTATGATTGATTAAATCAATCTGTGTAATGTTTCCATTGTAGTCTTTTGCAATCATTTTTTTGATTTCTGCTTCACTTAATATTTTTTGATCAATGGTTTGAATCATGAGCATTGCAAAGGCCGCAAGAACGACGAGACATCCTGCGAGCGCAAGCACCATTTTCGTTTTTCTAGACATGCAGCGCCTCCTTCCTATTTCCTATTTTATAAGGAGGAAATGAGAAATTGATGAGAAAAGACCCATTTATTTCGGGAAAAGAATGGTCATGGTTGTCCCTTTGCCGATTCGGCTGTCTACCTTCAGCTCAGCTCCATGCTCTTCTGCAATTTGCTTCGCAATTGAAAGACCAAGACCTGTTCCGCCGGTCTCACTGTTTCTTGCTTCATCTACACGGAAAAAGCGGTCAAAGATTTTTGGGAGATCCTCTTCTTTTATGCCAATCCCATGGTCAATGACTGAAATAAACGGCTTCTCTCCTCTCCATCCGCAGGTCACATCAACTGGCTCTGTACTATATTTGACGGCATTATCAATCAAGATGGTCAAAAGCTGTTTGATTTTCTCTTCGTCTCCTTCCGCAATAAGCGGCTGATCTGTTTGCACACGAGATTGAATCGTTCGATTAGTGGCCACTTCAAGTGTATGGCAAAGCTGCTTGCACAAATGACCAAGATCAACTGGCTTCATATCCACATATAGCGGCTGACCATTTTTCGCCAGTGTCAGCAATTGATCTGTCAGTCTTTTCATTTTTTTCGCTTCATCATGTATCGCTTGGGAGGATTCTTCTACAACCTCTGGACGTGTTTGCCCCCAGCGCTTGAGTAAATTGCTGTAGCTCATAATGACCGTAATCGGCGTCTTCAACTCGTGTGAGGCATCATGCAGAAATTGCTGCTCTTTTTCATAATGCTTCTCGAGGATTTCTGACATTTCATTAAAGGTTTGGCCCATTTGATACAATTCATCCTTAGAATCGCCTGTTAGTTCGATTCGTTTAAACGCCTTCTCCCTCATACTCGCCTTCATGGTACTCGTCATTCGACTAATCGGCCGGACGATTTGTTTTGTTAAAATATGGCCTGCAAAGTAAGAAAGCACAATAATTAAAACACCCGCAGCAACTAAAATCATTTTTAATAACGCTAAGTTCTCTTCCGTATTTTCAATTTCTTCATATACTTGGAGCGACACAATCTCGCCATTTGTCCAAATAACCGGAATCGCAGCGAACGCAACCATATGCTTGTTGTATTCTTTGATCTCTGCTGTCTGCCCAGATTCATATGTAAAAGGCAGTGAACTAAACGTTGACTCCTTTGTGACAGTCAGCTTTGATTCACCCGTTTCTGTCACGACACGGATCATGCCATTTTGGGGCAGGTAGGCTTTCAGCAGCTCTGATGATGGAAGACCTTCTTCTTCTGATTTTTTTAAAGCGATGGCGATATTTTCAGCCACTTCAGACAGCCTGGACATATCTTTTTGCGTCAAGGTGATAGAAAAAATAAAATAAATGGCTGTATGGAATAAGAGCACCATTAAAAACAATGACAACGACGTATAAAGCTGGATCTTATTTTTTAATCTCATTCTTTATCCTTTCATCACATAACCCACACCTCTCACTGTGTGAATCAGCTGTTTTTCAAATGGGTAATCGACTTTTTTCCTCAAATAACGAATATAGACATCCACCACGTTCGTATCACCGAAATAATCAAAACCCCAAACAGCTGTTAAAAGCTGATCTCTTGTGAGCACTTGCTGTTGATGCTTCAGCAGGTGGACAAGCAGGTCATATTCTCTCGGCGTGAGTTCAAGCATTTGGCCTGCTCTTTGTATGTCTCTTGTTTTCTCGTTGACAGTCAAATCTGCTATGCTGAGCTCTGTCTCCTTCTCTTCTTGCTCGTTTATATTCAATCTGAGTTGCGCACGAATTCGCGCTAATAATTCTTCTATGTCAAAAGGCTTTGTAATATAATCATTCGCTCCAAGATCAAGTCCGCTTACCTTATCAGGCACACTATCTCTTGCTGTAATCAACATAATAGGTGTCGCTGTATTAGTCTTTCTAACTCTTCTCAGCACTTCAAGACCGCTTAATTCCGGCAGCATGACGTCAAGCAGCACCAGATCGAAGCTTTCTTCTTCAAGAGCCTGTAGTCCATCCATTCCTGTCTCTTTGACCGTCACCTCATACCCTTCATACTCAAGCTCTAGTGACAGCACCCTTGCAATTTTCTTTTCATCTTCGACTACGAGTATC
Source organism: Bacillus sp. MM09(2025) (assembly GCF_050496725.1). Taxonomy (NCBI): domain Bacteria; kingdom Bacillati; phylum Bacillota; class Bacilli; order Caryophanales; family Bacillaceae; genus Bacillus; species Bacillus sp. MM09(2025). The sequence goes on along the minus strand of NZ_JBNWEN010000001.1, from coordinate 80,479 downwards.
TTCCCTTTGTTCATCTCTATCTCTCCTATCTAAAAGGCAAGCTTGTCTTTCCATTATTATATGTTGCCTTTTGCATTTGGAACAGACACAATCTTCACGTCTATTTTTTTATGAAGGAAACATTTATTTTTCAACAAAAACATTACACATCCTTTTCACATCGCATTTATTGCTTGATCTCATTGTTATGTAGTTTGCCTCTTTTAGTCCTTTTCACCCATTTTCCTCTAAACAGGTGCAAGCTCACTATGCAGCATTTCCTTCTTTTTCATATGATATCAAGAGTTTTCCTCAAAAGATGAGTTCTTTCGTCAAGATGTGAGAAGAACTGCACTTTTGATAATAGATTGATTATTTGAAAAATTATTACAATTGACCCTTTCCGATCAAAAGTTTCTTTTATACAATAACATTACGCAGCCTGAATCTACTTTGAAAACAAAATAAGGAGGGCTTTCTTATGAAAGGTGAAATTCGCTTAATTCCGTATGAAGTAAAAGCCAATGTGATGGAAGCGAAAGAGACGCCGGAAAGTATTCAGGAGATTAAAGCACCCGAACTTTGGTCAAGTGGCTTCAAAGGAAAAGGCATAACCATTGCTGTCCTTGATACAGGTTGCGACACGGAGCATCCCGACTTAAAAGATCAGATTATCGGAGGCAAAAACTTTACCGATGATGACAACGGAGATGCTGAAAATGTGAAAGACTATAACGGACATGGTACCCATGTAGCAGGAACGATTGCTGCTACAGATCAAAATGGTGGGATTTTAGGGGTTGCCCCTGAAGCAAAGCTGCTGATCGTGAAAGTTCTTGGCGGCGAAAATGGCAGCGGGAAATATGAATGGATCATTAACGGGATTAACTATGCCGCTGAGCAGAAGGTGGATATTATTTCTATGTCTCTCGGTGGTCCAAGCAATGAGCCCGCCTTACAGGAAGCCATTCAAAACGCGGTAAAAAGCGGAGTACTTGTTGTGTGCGCAGCAGGAAATGAAGGGGACGGAGACGAGCGTACGGAAGAGTTCTCCTACCCAGCAGCATACAATGAAGTCATTGCCGTCGGCTCTGTCTCCCTTGCAAGAGAATCCTCTGAATTCTCCAACGCCAATAAAGAAATCGACCTCGTCGCTCCAGGAGAAGACATTTTATCCACTCTCCCTAACCATAAATACGGCAGACTGACAGGCACCTCAATGGCCGCCCCACACGTAAGCGGTGCACTAGCCATTATAAAAAATGCCGAGGAAGAAGCGTTCCAGCGCAAGCTGTCAGAGCCTGAGGTCTATGCTCAGCTTGTCAGAAGAACCCTGCCACTGAAGCAGTCGAAAGCCCTCGTTGGGAATGGATTTTTATATTTAACTGCACCTGATGTGCTTTTAGAAAAGACATTGGAAGCAGATCTTTTATCGCTATAACTTGAATAGAGGTCCTGAGAATAGATCGAATTTTCTCAGGATTTTTTTAATTAAAATTATTCAAAATTTACTTTGACGAAATGAAGTGGACGTTATATAATCGAACACAATAAATTCATAGTTTGAGAGTCGGTAATTCGAATCACACATCGAATTTTAATTGGGAAGACCGGTGAAAATCCGGCGCGGTCCCGCCACTGTGAGTGAGGAGAGCTTTTCTTATGAATCCACTGTCATAAGGACGGGAAGGATGAAAAGCTTGCAGATTCACCAGCCAGGATACCAGCCGCTCTATCACATCAAACCCCCTACGGTTGATAGGAGATGTCGGAAAAAAGCGTCAGTTCTGCTCACGCTTTATTTCGCACACACATTTTGTCTTTTTAAACCAGACATTTGCCCTCATCAATCTTCACCATGAGTGTAAGTGTCTTTTTATATTTAGAGGAGGAATTGGAATTGACAATTGTTAAAACAAGTAATCTAGGTTTTCCGCGAATTGGTTTAAACAGAGAATGGAAAAAAGCACTTGAGTCTTATTGGAAAGGTCAAACAGACCGTGAAACCCTCTTAAGCACACTTGATGAACAATTTTCAGCTGCCATTAAAACGCAAATTGATCAACAAATTGATGTTGTTCCTTCTGGAGACTTTACCTTCTACGATCACGTGCTCGATACTGCTGTTATGTTCAATTGGATTCCAGAGCGCTTCCGCAGCTTAACAGACCCGCTAGATACATACTTTGCGATGGCAAGAGGAACAAAAGATGCTGTCTCAAGTGAAATGACAAAATGGTTTAATACAAACTATCACTACATCGTTCCAGAATACGAAAAAAGCACCGAATTCAAACTCACACATAACAAACCGCTTGAAGCTTACGAAAAGGTGAAAAAGGCGTTTGGTGTTGAAACAAAACCTGTTGTACTTGGTCTTTATACATTTGTCTCACTTTCTAAAGGCTATGAACCAAATGAAGTAAAAGAGATTCAGCAGCGTCTCATCCCACTTTACACTCAGCTTTTAAAAGAACTTGAAGAAGCCGGCGTCAAATGGGTACAAATTGATGAACCAGCACTTGTCACAGCTTCATATGAAGACGTGAAAGCCGTCAAAGAAATCTATCAAACGATCAAAGAAGCCGTACCTGCCTTAAATATTCTTCTTCAAACATACTTTGATTCAGTAGATGCGTATGAAGAGCTTGTCACATATCCTGTTGAAGCCATCGGTCTTGATTTTGTCCATGATCAAGGGCGCAATCTTGATCAAGTGAAAAAGCACGGCTTCCCGAAAGACAAAGTTTTAGCAGCAGGCGTCATTGATGGAAGAAATATTTGGAGATCAGATCTTGGCGAAAGATTGTCATTCGTTTCTGAGGTTATTGCTGACGCTCAGCCAAAGGAAGTATGGCTGCAGCCATCAAGCAGTTTGCTGCATGTACCCGTTGCAAAACACCCAAGCGAACAGCTTGAAGAAAAACTATTAAACGGACTGTCTTATGCTACTGAAAAGCTGGCTGAATTAACAACATTAAAAGAAGGCTTAACAAAAGGCGCCGCAGCGATTGAAGCCGCCATCAATGAAGCCAAGCAAGCACTTCTTACTTTAAAAGAATTTGCAAAAGGAACCAATGCGGATTTCACAAAAGAACGCAACAATCTTTCATCGAAAGACTTTAAACGTCCAGTTGCCTTTGAAGAGCGCCTTCGTATCCAAAACGAATCTCTTGAACTGCCGCTCTTGCCAACAACAACCATTGGCAGCTTCCCGCAATCTGCGGAAGTGCGAAGTGCTCGTCAAAAATGGCGTAAAAATGAATGGACAGATGCAGAATATGATGAATTTATTAAGGAAGAAACAAAAAGATGGATTGATATTCAGGAGGAAATCGGTCTGGACGTTCTCGTACATGGAGAATTTGAACGTACAGACATGGTTGAATACTTTGGTGAAAAACTAGCCGGATTTGCCTTTACGAAATTTGCTTGGGTACAATCCTACGGATCACGCTGCGTGAAGCCGCCAATTATTTATGGAGATGTTGAGTTTACAGCACCAATGACTGTGAAAGAGACGGTTTACGCACAAAGCTTAACGAAGAAAAAGGTCAAAGGAATGCTGACAGGTCCTGTCACGATCTTAAACTGGTCTTTCCCAAGAACAGATATCTCCCGAAAGGACATTGCCTTCCAAATCGCTTTCGCATTACGTAAAGAGGTAGAAGCGTTAGAAGAAGCAGGAATTCAAGTCATTCAAGTGGATGAACCTGCACTAAGAGAAGGTCTTCCGCTCAAAGAAAGTGATTGGGCAGACTATTTAAACTGGGCAGCAGAGTCATTCCGTCTATCAACATCATCTGTTCAAAATGAAACGCAAATTCATACACATATGTGCTACAGTAACTTCGAGGATATTGTCGATACGATCGAAGACCTTGATGCCGATGTGATCACAATTGAACATTCACGCAGTCATGGCGGATTCCTCGATTATTTAGAGAAACATCCGTATTTGAAAGGTCTCGGACTTGGTGTATATGACATCCATAGCCCGCGCGTTCCATCTGTCGAAGAAATGAGTCAAATCATTGATGATGCATTGAACGTATGCCCAACAGATCGCTTCTGGGTGAATCCTGACTGCGGACTAAAAACGAGACAAGAGCCTGAAACCATTGCTGCTTTGAAAAACATGGTGACGGCGGCTGAAGTCGCTCGTAAAAAGCTGACGCAGCATGCATAATTGATTTCCTCTCCCCTGCTATCATGGCGGGGGATTTTTAATGCGTAAATTGTCCTGATTGACCATCTACTAGGAGGTTTCCTTTTCTAGCATGATTCGTTTATACTAGAGAAGTCAGACGAACATAGGGAGGAAGACAATGAATCACGAAGATTTTTTACAACGCGCAATTGATCTTGCAGTAGAAGGAGTCAATAGTGGTACTGGCGGTCCTTTTGGAGCAGTCATTGTCAAGGATGGACAGATTATTGCCGAGGGAAGCAACAATGTGACAACAACGAATGATCCAACCGCACATGCTGAGGTCACAGCCATTCGAAAGGCGTGCCAAACGCTGAATACATACCAATTAGAAGATTGTATTTTATATACAAGCTGTGAGCCTTGTCCGATGTGCCTTGGCGCTATTTACTGGGCTAGACCAAAAGCGGTCTATTTTGCTGCTGGACATCAGGATGCGGCAGTTTCTGGTTTTGATGACTCATTTATTTATGAAGAAATCAATAAAGATTACGAATCAAGAAATATTCCATTTTATCAGCTGACACTTCAAAAAACCCTTGCACCATTTGAAGCATGGGCAACATACGAACAAAAGAAAGAATATTAAAAAAAGACACCTGCTCATGAGCAGGTGTTTCTTTTTTTCAGCGTGATAGAGAACCTTTTTATTCAGCCACTTCAAGCTCTACTTCGATGTTCCCTCTTGTTGCTTTTGAATATGGACAAAATTCATGCGCAGCCTCGACTAGCTCTTTCGCTTTGTCATGGTCAAGGCCTTTTGCAGATACAATCAGCTTGACACCAAGCTTAAATCCGCCATCACTTTCATCTTTTAAAAGACTGACATGTCCCTCGACTTCTGATTCAATGTCGACCCCTTGCTTTTTCGCTACTTGTTCAAGCGCCCCTCCGAAACAAGCTGCATAGCCCGCTGCAAATAATTGCTCTGGATTCGTACCAGTTTCTCCGTCTTTCTTTGCATTAGGCATGACAATGTTATGATCGAGCACACCATCTTCTGAGCGAACGTGTCCAGCTCTTCCGTGTTGTGCCTTTACTTTTGCTGTGAATAATGGTTTCATCTTTATCTCCTCCTTTATCTATTTATTCCTTTCACGTTCTATCCATTTCTCAAACATTTATCGCACATTAAAGAATTTTTCGTTTTTGGGCTGTATTTATTTTAAAAAAGAAGAAAATCTTATACAATAATAAGTATGACAAAAAATAGTTGGTGACTGACATGACAAATGAATTCGAGCACATGAAGCTGGAAAATCAGCTTTGTTTCTTGTTATATGCAAGTTCAAGAGAGATGACGAAGCAGTATAAACCGTTATTAGAAGAGTTAGACATTACGTATCCGCAATATTTGGCACTGCTTTTATTGTGGGAGCATGGGACATTAAATGTGAAAACGATGGGAGAGCTTTTATATTTAGACTCCGGTACACTCACACCTATGCTGAAACGGATGGAGCAAAACGGACTCATCATCCGCGAGCGCTCGAAAGAGGATGAACGTTCTGTGCAAATTCGTTTAACGGAATATGGAGGGCAACTAAAAGAGAAGGCTACTGCAATTCCATTTCAGATGCTGTCTGGGACAGGCAGATCGGAAGAAGAGTTAAAAACACTGCGCGCCTCTTTACATGAGCTTTTGCAAAAATTAACACAATCAAAAGGCTGAGGGAATATTCCCTCAGCCTTTTATGATATCAATTATTGTGCGACAGCTACTAATTCTACTTCGATATTTCCTTGAGTTGCTTTTGAATATGGGCATACGCCATGTGCTTTATGAACAAGCTCATCTAATGCTGATTGCTCGATTCCAGTTCCTTTTACTTCTAACTTAACGCCTAGTTTGAAGCCGCCATCTGAACTGTCTTTTACTAAACTGACATGTGCTGTTACTTCGCTTTCAAAACGGATACGCTCTTGTCTTGCGACCATTTGAAGGGCTGAATCAAAACATGCAGAGTAGCCTGCTGCAAATAATTGCTCTGGATTTGTTGCTTTTTCTATTTTTTTCGCTCTTGGTGTTCCAGGCATTGCTACATCATGCTCAAGCACTCCATCAGTTGAAACGACCTTTCCTTCTCTTCCTCCGACAGCTGATACCGTTGCAGTAAATAAAACTTCTGACATGTATATAACCCTCTTTCTCTCCAATAATATTTTCTACAATTGAATTGTACACAATTTAAATTTAAGAGTCAATGAAAAACACTCACTTTCATCTTTCCTCCGAATTTCATTTTTATGAGTGGTCAATGCAGGATGATTTGAGATGAGTACGCAATAAAAGCGATTTTCAGATTCAGTATTACTATGACAAATGCATTGATCCAGCAATACAAATTCAGTTTCATGCTGAAAAAATTTCTAGTGTAGAACATGAAAATATGCAAATTTTAAGGAAAAAATAAAGCTGTCGAGATTTTCTCGACAGCCCGAATTCTAGTTAACTAACATTCTTCGCATTTGTTGTTCTCTTCGCTTCTTTTTCTAGAATGTCACTAGGTTTAAAAAACTTTCAAAGATTATCACTCAATAACTTGGGTTCTCATAAGATTATTCTCCCCATCAGTAATATCATAAGTTTTTATTAACATTCTAGTACCTATAACACCTTTTACTTCAGCAGAACCGTCAACAGTCATACTATTATCACTAGAATTAATTTTTATTTCGTTGATACTTGCTTTCTGAGATGAATTTAAACTGTTCCATTCGTCACCGACTGATTCATGAAAATTATATATTTTTCTATATGGGGTTCCATTACGGTCTATCCACAAGCCCTTTGCGGTGATGTTATTATACATATTTGTGCCTTTTGCTTTATAGTCGAATGTTCCATTAAAAGTAAACTCCTCTAAATAGACAGTAACCTTATATTTTTTGTGTGCGGGAACTTTAACTGGCTGTGCACCTGAGGTAATCGTTTCGGTAGTAGTATCAGTGTTCGTTGTTGTTGTACCGGAATTAAAGGATGCAGTAATTTTATTTCCTCCAATAAATAGTGGTAATTTAAATTCTAATCCTTGCCCATCTAGCTTAAATCCTTTTGTAGTAGACGTAGATACAGTTTGTGTCACGGCTTTAGTATAATTGGTTGTCACATAACTTTGATCAGTACTAGTAGTATTATCAAATAGATTCTCTCCAACGTATATTAAATTAGGAACAGATTGTTTTAAATTTAAATTATCACTATTAGGATCAAAGTCTAAATCGGCTCTAGAGGATACGGATTGAGGTTTTTTATCTAATTTGTACATACGATCCATTGTTGTATCTGCTAAGTTGTTTTTATAATAGTATTCTCCGATCTGATTTAAATTGTTATTAATATTGGTAATCGTAATCGCTTGTTTCAAAATAAAACCCCCACTCTTTAATTGTTAAAAGATATTTTTATGGAAAAATTAAACATTTTTTGAATTCGTTATTCATGATACCATCTAAAAGATGCTGTTGCAAGATTCTTAATTAATGCAACACCATAACTATAAATAGGTATCCGATAAACGTCTTTTTCCATAAAATGAGGGTATGTACATTTTATAAAAAATAAAGCTGTCGAGATTTTCTCGACAGCTTTATCCCTGTGAAAAGGACTTTTAGATCGTGATATGCTTCGGATTCGGTTTTTCTAACGTATGGTTTCTGTTATCCGGGTCGGCATTTGCTGCTGCCAGCCATAACGCCAAGATGGTGATGCTTGTACAGACGACTGCCCATTTTTTAAAATTCATATAAACAATCCCCTCTCTGAATATAGATTCGAGCATGTTCTGCTTCTCCGTAGAACGTGGAAGATTTTTCATAATCTTCCATTTCATTATAATACTTTGCGGTGTCTAATGCCAGCTCCTCTATATCTGGATATGCATAGGCAGACTCTAAAAAATGAAAAATTCGTTTAATATGCTCCGCGTCTTGCTTTAAATACAATGCTTCTAAAAATATCGTCTTTTGAATATGAATGTCATCCTGAAGTGCTTCTGCTCGCTTCATACATTCTTCTCTGTAGTGTAAGGCTTCTTCGTGTTTACCTTGTTTGTATAATATCTGAGCGGCTGTATAAAGAGGGTCTATGGATCGACGAAGGTGATCAGATTGATTTTGGTCAAATAACGAGATGGATTCTTTCATTAGTTCGAGTGCGCGGTCAAGATCTCCCATTCGGTAATAACTGTTGCCCATATTAAACAAAGAGGAAGCAATAAAACGCACATTTTGAAAGTCTCTTGATCTCGCAAGCGCTCTCTCGAGATGTGGTAATGCCTTTTCATGTCTTCTCATATCATCATAATTACCTGCCACAATAAATTCGCATTGGATCGTGCGAAGCGCATATAGCTCGTGCTGAATATAGACATCCAGCGCCAGTTTGGCATGATGCATCGAGATATGTGTTTGTTTCATGTGATAATATATTTCTGACATTTTAAAATGAAATTCCGCACGTTCAATATCATCTGACACAAAAGAAAGCTTGTGCTCTGCCTTTTGATAAGACGAGATGGCAGCAATATACTGCCTACGGCCAAATTCATACATGCCTCTGAAAAAATGATAGTAGTATTCAAGCATGCCTGTGACATGTGTTTGATGCTCATCTATTTCTTTCGAAAGCTCGGAAAAGTTGGCGCGAAGCTTTCCTTCCTTTAATGGCTTTAAATAATCGAGCATGACCTCATGTCTGAATTCCATTAAAGAAAAATAGAGAAGCAAATTCTGATCTTCTTCCATTGAATCAAGAGAGGTGCGAATTTCCTGCTTTAGTTGTTCTGCTTGTTCTGAATCAAATCTGCGGATTAATTCATACCACTTGTTGATTTTCACTCCAATATCCGAAGAGGGAATGATTTTCGCCATACGTTGCCTTCTCCAATCTTTTCAAAATATAAAACATTACCATATTTTATCATACTTGACCGAAGAAATACAAAAATGAAAGGAAAAAGAGAGCCTATTGTCACAAGACTCTCTTTTGAATTCGTTATTCTCTTATTTGTCCTTGACCGCGAATGACAAACTTTTCAGAGGTTAAGGCAGGCAGACCCATAGGTCCTCTTGCATGCAGTTTTTGTGTGCTAATCCCTATTTCTGCTCCGTAGCCAAATTCAAAGCCATCTGTGAACCGAGTAGAAGCATTATGATAGACAGCGGCAGCGTCGACAGCTGTTAAGAAAAGTGACGCATTTTGATCATTTTCTGTAATGATCGCTTCAGAGTGCTTGGAACTATACGTTTGTATATGCTGAATCGCTTCTTCTATGTTGGCTACGGTTTTAATACTGGCAATCGGCGCTAAAAACTCTGTTTCATAGTCCTCTGTGCTCGCTAATGAAGCACTTGGCGCAAGGGCACATACAGCTTCATCGCCCCGTATTTCTACCCCATTTGCATGAAGGGCTTCAAATAACGAAGCACCATATGTTTTTGCCCATGTTTCATGAATGACAATGCTCTCGATCGCGTTGCAAACAGATGGCCTTTGGGTTTTAGCATTCAGCACAATCTGCTCAGCCATTTCGTTTTTCGCTGTTTCATCAATGTAGATATGACAGTTCCCTGCCCCTGTCTCAAGCACTGGCACGGTAGACTCTCTCACGACAAGATCAATTAAATTTTTCCCGCCGCGCGGAATAAGGACATCCAAATATTCATTTAAAGTGAACAGCGTTTTCGCCGTTTCACGGCCTGTATCTTCAATCAATTGCACACTGTCTACTGGAATTTCCGTTGTGTGAAGCGCTTCATGGATCACCTTCACAATCGCTTTATTACTATGAATGGCAGAGGAGCTCCCGCGAAGAATAACAGCATTCCCAGTTTTCAAACAAAGGGCGGCAGCATCTACAGTCACGTTTGGTCTTGCTTCATAAATCATTCCAACCGTTCCAAGAGGTACACGCACCTTTTCAATGAACAAACCGTTTTCTTTTCGAATGGTTTCTAATGTTTCACCAATTGGGTCTTTTAGGTGAATGAGTTGAAGGGTCGCGTCTGCGATGGCTTCAATTCTCTCTTCTGTGAGTGTAATCCGGTCAATAACAGAAGGCGTGAACTGCTTTTCCTCAGCAGCCTGCACATCTTTTTTATTCTCATCGAGTAAATAAGCGGAAGATGCTTTAAGTGCAGTTGCGATGGCATGTAAAGCTGTATTTTTTTGCTCCGTCGTTTTTAGGAGCAGCTGATCTTTGGCTACACTTGCTTTTTTTGCTTTTTCAAGAACTTCATTCATCATATTCCCTCCTCAGTTTTGTACATGCTGTACCCAGTGATCTCTGTGTATAACTTCAGGCTTCTCATTTGAAAGCTCATCACTTCGCAGTCCTTTAATACCGAGAAGCTCATCGGATGCGTACAAGGTTTGTCCTTTACCTACTAGCCCATTCGGACCGACGACTTCAACGACCTCTCCTTTAGAAAAGTCACCAGCGACATCAATAACTCCAGCTGGAAGAAGACTTCTCCCATGATGCAAAATCGCCGCTTCTGCTCCTGCATCTATCATGATTTTCCCAGAAACGGGTGAATGGAATTGAATCCACTGACGGCGGTTGTTGATCGCTGATAAGTCCTGTTCTCCGATATACGTTCCGTCTCCTTGACCCGCAAGAATATGAAGCAGCTTATCTTCACCAGTACCTGTACCAATGAAGACTTTCACGCCTAGTGAAAGTGCCGTTTGTGCAGCAGACAGCTTTGATTTCATCCCGCCTGTTCCCACTTTTGAGCCTGTACTCTTCGCATATGAAAACAATTCTTCTGAAATGTGTGTTAGTACATCAAAACGCTTCGCATCAGGATGCTCATTTGGATTTGCATTATAAATTCCGTTAATGTCTGTTAAGATGATCAATTGGTCTGCATGAATTAAACCGCTGACAAGAGCTGACAGCATGTCATTATCCCCAAAAGTAAGCTCCTCAATGGAGACAGAATCATTTTCATTAATGATCGGTAAAATTTTTCTTTCCAGCAGCTCCATCATCGTTGCGTAAGCATTTCGATATCTTGTTCGATCTGAAAAGTCATTACGGGTTAAAAGCATTTGTGCAGGTGTCATGTGAAACTGTGAAAATAGTTCTGTATATTTCTGCATTAACAAGCCCTGACCAACGGCTGCTGCTGCCTGTTTTCCCTTTAAGGTCACAGGTCTTGATGGATACCCTAAGCTGCCAAACCCTGCTGCCACGGCTCCTGATGAAATTAAAATAATTTCATGCCCAGCCTCTTTCAGCTTTGCTATCGCTTTCACATGATCCTGCATTTTTTGTTCATCAATGGCTCCTTTTTGCTCTGTTAATGAACTGCTGCCAATTTTGATGACGATCCTTTGCTTTTTCATTATTGATTCCCTCCGCTATACCTTTAGGCACAAAAAAATCCCTTTTTCTCCTTATGTAAAGGACGAAAAGGGATTTTCCGTGGTACCACCTTCATTGAATAAGCATACTTCCAGCTTATTCCACTCAACTCCTGTAACGCCAGGCACGCGCTTAGATTTTTCCTCTAAGGCTCAAAGGGCAGGTTCAGCAGCTGTCTGCGGCAAATGTTTCAGCATGTCATTTGCTCTCTTTACGCATCAGTTCCTGCTTACTATTCCTTTTCAACGCTCGTTAATTTTTTTATATTATCACCAATTGCAAAGGAAAAGTCAAGCGGTCAATTAAATACAATCGTTTTATTCTCATGCACAATAATTCGATCTTCTAGATGCCATTTGACGGCACGTGCTAGCACACTCCGCTCAATTGTTCGACCAATATTTTTTAGAGCTTCCGCATCATCCCGGTGATCTACACGCTCTATATCCTGTTCAATGATCGGTCCTTCGTCTAAATCATTGGTCACATAATGAGAAGTTGCGCCAATTAATTTGACACCTCGCTCATATGCCCGCTTATATGGATTCGCACCGATAAACGCTGGCAGGAAGGAATGATGAATATTAATGATTTTGTTCGGGTGCTGCTCTATAAAAGCAGGTGTTAAAATTTGCATGTATCTAGCAAGCACAATGGCATCAATATCATACTCTTCTAATAATGCGAGCTGCTGTTTTTCCGCTTCTTTGCGAATGTCTTTGTTCGCCTTCACAAAATGGAACGGGATTCCAAGCGCTTCTACTGTATCTTTTGCCGTTTCATGATTGCTGATCACGACCGCAATTTCAGCCATCAAATTGCCGCTTTGCCATTCCCATAGCAGCTCATGTAAACAATGAAGCTCTTTTGACACAAAGATTGCCAGCTTTTTAAGCTCACTTGCACGCGACATGCTCCACGTCATTTGAAAAGATGCTGCAATTGGCTCAAACTGCTGCTTCAGCTGATCCATATTTGCCGAGATATCTTTCCAATCAAATTCAATTCTTAAAAAGAACCGGCCGCTTTCATGGTCTGTTGTGTATTGGCTGGATTCAATGATATTTGCTCCGTTCTCAAATAAAAAGGAAGAAACAGCTGATACAATTCCAGGCTGATCCGGGCAGCTGACAAGCAATCTTCCTTTTTGCTCATGCTTTTGTCTGTGTAATTCAAGTTTCTCTGTTATCAAAGTTCTCATGTATCATAACCTCATTTACGTTTTCATTCTAATGAAATATTATACTGGACTGGAAAGAGAAAAAGCAATGTAGAGCCCCATTTTTTATTGAATATTCATTCAATTCTGCCTCTAGCGTGATATAATGTGAATAGACCTTTTATCATAAAAGGAGTGATGGATATGAAAAGTATGACTTTGTTTGGAAAAGTGAGCTTTTGGCTCGGCATCGTTTGTCTGATCACAGGTATTTCCCTTTTTATAGCCGGTGAAAGACTCGTTCCTTTTCTCACATTTGGTGTGTGTTTTCTACTTGTGAGCCAGCTTTACCGCAAAAATGAAAACGATTCCAATCATCATTCGATGTAACAAAAGGCTGGCATCTATCTGCCAGCCTTTTCTTATTCAATCATTTTCAATCCTACTGCCGCAGATAAAATCAATGCGATGAAGAAAATACGTTTTGCATCTTTCGACTCTCCGTAAAAGAGCATACCGACCATCGCGCCTCCAGCAGCTCCGATTCCAGTCCAAATGGCATACGCCGTTCCCATCGGAATCGTGTTCATCGCAAGAGACAGCATCAGAAAGGACATCGAAAAGCCAGCCGCAATGAATAAAATCCATTTGACATGCTTGTCTTTTTGGAATTGGTTCATCATGGTCACACAAAGCATTTCTAAGATGCCTGCTCCAATAAGTAAAAGCCAGCTCATGATTCAGCCTCTCCCTTCTTTTCACCTGTTGTCAGCTTCAGTCCTAATACACCGCACAAAAGCATGACAATCAAAAGCAGTTTGACAAGCTGAACCGGCTCACCAAGCACCATGCCTATGACGACGGTACCTGCTGTACCAAGCCCGGTAAAAACAGCATAAAGTGTGCCAACTGGCAGTACATTTGTTGCTTTCATGAGTAAATAAAAGCTCACGATAATACAAATGATGGTTGCGCCCCATTCTATGAGCGAGTGGGCATATTTCAGCCCCATCACCCAGCCGACTTCAAAGATGGCCGCGATAAAGACATTTCCCCATTTCATCTGATCTTCTCCTTTCTGAACGATTCCAACCAACAAAAAAAGCCTGGAAATCGATCGTTTGATCAAATCTCCCGGGCTTTTATCCCTCCGTGTCCATACGGCCTCTTCTAAAGACCCTATGTGTTTTCTCTCGGACCAGACTGCACCAGCGCACGGAACCCTAGAAAACCAATTCATGATAAACAGATCTGACTTAGAGCAGATTCTGTATTAAAAATCTTATCACACCCCAATATGCCGGTCTACCAGTTTGCTCTCCCTCTTCAAATATACTTGTTCATTTTTCGAAAGAAATGATTTGAGGCAAGCGTATACTAAAGGATAGACAGAGGAACGATCACATCGCTGATATAATGAAAAAAGATTGATGTGATGAACGATCCATAATGACGCTTTGTTTACCAGCCAAAAGCACGCCGAATCACATTCTATTAGAAAACCAAGAGGTGGATCATATGATGATAACCGACGAACAGAAACATGAATTTTATCAAGCACTGGTTGACAAGAATCCGCAATATGACGGCACATTTTTCGCCGGCATTAAGACCACCGGTATCTTCTGCCATGCCACATGTACCGCTAGAAAACCAAAATATGAGAACTGTGAGTTTTTCTTTACAGCAGAGGAAGCACTGCTAGCAGGATATCGTCCGTGCAAGCGCTGCACTCCATTAACATATCCGAACAGCATTCCAGAAGAAGTCAAAACACTCGTTTCAGCAGTTGAAACACATCCTGAAAAACGCTGGAAAGAAGAGGACTTTCGCGAGTTAGGGATACACTCTGCAACGGCCAGGCGGAAATTCAAAGAAATCTATGGCATGACCTTTGTTCAATATGCGAGATCACGCCGAATGGGGCTTGCCTTTAAAGAAATTATGAATGGAAAAAAAGTGATTGATCAGCAGGTCGCATTGGGCTATGATTCTTCAAGTGCCTTCAATGATGCCTTTACGAAAATCATGGGGAATCCCCCTAAAAAGACGCAAACCAAGATTCTTCACGCTAATTTTATTTCTACACCGATTGGACGGATGATCAGCGTGACAGATGCGACGCATGTGTATTTACTGGAATTTATGGACAGGCGGGGACTAGAAAAGGAAATTGAGAAGATGAGAAAAAAGCATCATGCGCGTATTTTAGTTGGGGAAACAAACGTCCACCAGCAATTAACAAAGGAATTGACCTTATATTTCGAGAAAAAACTGACGCAGTTTACAGTACCACTTTCCATGCATGGCACCCCTTTTCAAATGAAGGTGTGGGACCTGCTCACACGTATTCCTTCAGGCGAAACTAGTTCTTACCGAGATCTTGCTGTGATGCTGGGCGATCCGCATTTGGTCCGGGCGGTAGGGAATGCAAATGGTGCCAATCAGTTGGCGATCATCATTCCTTGCCACCGCGTCATTCAAACAAGTGGTGAGCTCGGCGGCTACGGCGGCGGGATAGAACGTAAGAAATATTTACTTCAACTAGAACAGCGGATATAAAAAAACGGCTCTGCTTATTTTGTAAGCGAGCCGTTTTCTTCGTTGCGGGTGATGCTGTAAACATCAATGATTTGGTCCCATTTTGAAATGGTTTTTTCTTTTTTCATGCCCATTTTTAAAGCGACCTTTACCGATGCTTCATTGTCCGGGCGGATTAAGCTTACCATTCGTCTGACTTTCATTTCTTCAAAGCCATAGGTGAGGCAACCTTTTGCGGCTTCAGCAGCATAGCCATTCCCCCACGCTGCTTTCTTAAGCATATAGCCGATTTCAAGTTCTGTTTGTCCTTCAATGTTTTGCAGAACAATTCCGCTTTGTCCAAGTGGTTCATTCGTTTCTTTGTCTTCAATGATCCAGAGAGAAGTATGATAGATGCGGTCATTCTTTTGATTCCATGCAATCCACTCTTTCGTCTGCTGCTCATCCTTCAAAGATGGATAATACTTCATTACTTCTTCATCTTGGAACAACATCTCATATAAAAACGAGGCATCATGTTCATTCATCGTTCTCAGTCTAAGTCGCTCTGTTTCAAGCACTGTGCGTGTTTGAAGTTTCATTTATGATCCCCCCTCACTTACTGATTAAAAAGATCACCGAACAGTCCATTTGAATCTGGGGCAAAGTAATGGATTCCCGCACCGGTTAAACTAGCTGCCAGCGCCGTCCACATCATTAAACTGACTGTCATCCACACCGCAACTTGCTTTCTCTTCGTCCCGAAACTCATACACATAAACGCTGCTAAATGACTGCCAATGATAAAAGGACCGACTATCGCTAATCCCGGGAGACCATAACGTTCCCAAATTTTTCTCGCCCGCTGCTGCTTTTTTTCTCCTTTTTCATTGCTTTTGTCCTCTTTTCTCTTTAACCGCCATGCTTTAAAGCGGTCTACGAAAACAATGAGCAGGAAAACGGTAAAAAAATTGCCGATGAACCCAATAACCGCTGCCGGTACAGGATGCATGCCACTTAAAATGGCCAGCGGAACGACCCCTACCACCTCAAAAAAAGGCAAAGCAGCCAATACAAAAACAAGTACATATCCCCATAAAATATCCAAACACAGAACCCCTTTTCATTTTTGTCCTCTTCCCATTGTAATGAAAAACACGTTACCATTTCTACATTTTTTTAGAAAAAGAAAAGCACATCGGATGGGATGTGCCCTGTTTTTTTACATCGTATTTTCATTTTTCTTATTCGTTCGGCGTAAAACAATGAGCACAAGCCCGATTAAGATCACAATAGATAGTAGACTTTGCAAGAGAAGCACGCTTGGTGATGTCCAGCCAATCCATTCGAATATGAGCTGCGGTCCGAAAAAGATGATTGGAATCAGTGAAATGAGATTCGCTTTCATGATTGCATTAAAGACAATGATACATAACAGCATAAGCAGGATGACGCCCCATCTTTGACCTGAAGTCAGTACAAGTAATGGTGTACCGAGTTTTTGATCCAATAGTTTGATTGTGACCATTGAAGTCAACTGAAAGATTCCTAAGATCCAGAAATAAAGAAATGCCCGGCCTCCTGTTTGAAAGGAAGACACTCTAAACATGACAATGATCATGATGACATTGGCTACTAAAACGAGCGGATAACCAATCAATGCATACCAAGAATAGGATAAGCTTTGACTGATCGCATCTGATAAAATCATATAAAAGAGTGAACCAATTAAGAAGGCACTGACAAAAGGAATCCAGTCTTTATGGTTTCCTGACAGCTCTTTTGCAAGTTCATCAGCATAGCCCCGCGGATCTCCGCCAAACAAAGCCTCCCCTGTTTTACCGTCTTTTTCAGCCTCAACCGCATGTGTCGTCAGTTCATCCATCAGCTCATCAATTTCGTCCTGATTTTTTCCCTTTGAGATGAGATAGAGTTTCAGCTCTAGTAGAACGTGTCTTGTTTCTTTTGATACCATAATCTCACTTCCCTTTTTGTAGTAAACAGTTTACATTTTTTGAAAGCTCACTCCAGCGGGTAATAAACTCTATGAGCGCTTTTTCTCCAGCTTGTGTGAGCGTATAGTATTTCCTTTTCGGCCCGCTTGCTGATGCTTTTGTGACAGTGGTCACGAGCTGTTCCTTTTGCATACGCAGCAGGATCGGATAGATACTTCCTTCACTAATTTGATCAAACCCGTAATGCGCGAGCTTCTTCGTCATTTCATATCCATAAATCTCACCCTCTGAAATAATCGACAGCAGGCAGCCTTCTAAAATTCCTTTTAGCATTTGTGTGGATGTTGTCATCTTTGTTCCTCCGATTCCAGTACCTTGCATCACAAGATAGCATCATCTTACCACACACTATCTTGCCATGCAAGATACTACCCTAGAAAAAAATCACCGCTTAAAGGGTGATTTTTACGCCCAAGGCTTATCTGTCCCAAGTGCGTCAGCCAAAGCTTTACTATGCTTTCGGCGGCTCTTTCTTTCCTCTGCCCGCTGCTTCGCTGTTTGATGCAGCATGATTTCTTCCTCTGTTTCCGGCATGACTTGCGGGACTCGTTTTGGCTTCCCATTTTCATCTAACGAGACAAATGTTAGAAATGAAGTCGCTGCAAGTCTTCGCTCTCCAGACATCAAGTTTTCTTTCATAACTTTAACGAACACTTCCATGGAAGACGTGCCAACCCATGTCACATAGGATTCCAAGCATACTGACTCTTTTTGTCCAATTGGCTCTAAAAAGTCAACAGAATCCATAGAAGCCGTGACCGTTTCACTGCGGCTGTGCCTTGCTGCCGAGATGGAAGCAATGTCATCTATATAACTCATTAATTTTCCGCCAAACAAGGTTTGGTGATTATTCGTATCGAGAGGGAATACCCTGCTGGTTTTTACAACTTTCGATTCCTTGCAGTATTTGAAATTTTCTTCTCTCATCATCATAGCTCCTTCTTGCTGTTTTCGTGAATGCGGAACGACTTTTATTAAACACTATTCTTTTAGGTTTGTCTAAACTTTTTGCTTTAGTCTCTTGTGAGAGATTTTCTTTCGGAAATGTTTCAACTATGACTAGAACGAGGAATAATAGAACTATGAACAAACAAGGAGGCCATTTGATGGATTCTATGAGAGCAGAACAAATACACAAAATGCCGCAATGCATGAGTGAATATGACGATTTACAAGAAGTCCTTTTATGCAGTCCCATCTATATGGAAATCAAACAGATCATCAACGAAACCCAAAAGCATTTTGCAAGAGAAAATATTTCTCAAATGAAAGCCATTGCTCAGCATAAGCAATTGATCCAAATCCTAAAAGACCATCAAGTACGCCCCATTATGCTTCCTGCAAATGACCGCTTTCCTGAACAGGTCTTTACTCGGGATATTGGGTTTACGATTGGACATACACTCTTTGTTTCAAGCATGGCCGCTCCGGTTCGGCAAGGAGAAGAACAATTGTTAAAAGAGTGGGCACAGGGAACTGGATTGAATACTGTTCCCCTGACAAACGGAACAATTGAAGGCGGCGATGTCCTTGTGGATCAAACACGTGTATTTGTTGGAACGAGCAAAAGAACAAACACAGCCGCTATTCATGAGCTAAAAAAAGAACTACCGGATCATGACATCATTCCCATTCATCTTCCTCCTCACATTTTGCATCTCGATTGTGTGATGAATATTCTGTCTCATGATGAGATATTGATTTATCCTGAAGCGTTCAAAAAAGAGGATCTTCACCTGCTCAACATGCATTATCATCTCATTGAAATAAGCGAACAAGAGCAATTCACACTCGGACCAAACGTTTTATCCATTGGACAGAAAAAAGTGATTAGTTTGCCTATCAATCAAGAAACAAATGCTGCTTTAACCGCTCACGGCTACACTGTCATTGAAGTGAATTTTTCAGAAATCATTAAATCTGGCGGCTCTTTTAGATGCTGCACATTGCCGATTCGGCGTTCATCCACTAAAAAAGCCAGCGTGTAGAACAGCTTGTCTACTTGCTGGCTTTTTATCTGCCTATTTTATTTCTGATCGTATAAATGACAGGCGACATCATGCCCTTCTTCTACTGCTTGTAATGTTGGCTTTTTTTCAGCACACACATCCATCGCTGCAGGACATCTTGTTCGAAATACACAGCCGCTTGGCGGGTTCACTGGACTTGGAATTTCTCCTTTTAAAATGAACCTTTTGCGCTTGTCCTCCACGTCAGGATCTGGAATGGGGATCGCAGACAGCAATGCTTGTGTATAGGGGTGAAGCGGTGTTTGATATAACGCATCACTGCTGGTCAATTCGACGAGATGACCTAAATACATGACACCGATTCGGTCGCTAATATATTTGACCATCGACAGGTCATGTGCAATAAAGAGAAATGTCAGCCCTTCCTCCTTTTGCAGTTTCTTCAGCAGATTCACGACCTGCGCTTGAACAGAGACATCCAGTGCAGAAATTGGCTCATCTGCCACAATAAATTTCGGTGCTAAGGCGAGTGCTCTTGCAATACCGATTCTCTGCCTCTGCCCTCCGCTGAATTCATGAGGATAGCGAGTGGCAAAGTCATAGCTAAGTCCAACAGCTTCCAGTAGTTCTTTCACCCTGGCAACCCTTCTCTTTTGACTCCCATAAAGGTTATGAATCTCCATTGGCTCCAGCATAATATCTTTTACAGACAGCCGCGGATTTAAGGAGGAATACGGGTCTTGAAACACCATTTGAATTTGCCGATTAAAATCAAAGGATTCCTTTTGTGAAAGGTGATGAAGGCTTTTCCCTTCATATAAGGCTTCCCCATCTGTCGGTTCATAAAGACGCATAAGCACTTTTCCAAGTGTGGATTTCCCGCAGCCAGACTCGCCAACAAGACCAAACGTTTCACCTTGTTTCAGCTGAAAGGAGACACCGTCTAGCGCTTTTAACGTTTTTCCTTTCGATAGATGAAAATGTTTTTTGAGATTGTTTACTTGTAAAAGTGGTTCAACTGCCATGACCTTTGCTCCTCTCGCTTGGCAAATACCGTCTTGCACCTGCCCATTCTTTTTCATATGAAGTGCCAGCAAGGGAAAGAAGTTCAATTTCTCTGCCGGTTTTAGGCGAGTGAAGCATCATACCGTCACCTGCGTAGATCCCTACATGGCGGACAGCTCCCTTTCCATTGTCATTGGCGAAAAACAATAAGTCGCCTTGTTCTAAATGGCTTGATGCGACCGGTGTTCCTTGCACTGCTTGGTCACTTGCGTCCCTCGGCAAAAGATATCCGCTCGCTTTATACATGCTGTAAGCAAACCCCGAACAGTCATAGCCAAAGCTGCTCATGCCGCCCCATAAATACGAAAGACCAATAAATTGTTTTCCCTTGTCTACAACATCTTTTCCGGTCATAGAGGAAGTGGAGGAAACTGGCTGCACATCTTCTTTATTGATTTCTCTCGTCCCTGCTGGTGTGACAACACGAAAGCAATCACTCGTTTCTTCTAAAGCTGCGAGCTCTGTTAAAAAACTAATTTCCATGTCCGCTTGCCCGTTTTGATAGAGCGTGGCTTTTTTCTGACAAACGATATGAGATATAGCTGGCGCACTTCCTTCTGTCACTTGCTTTAGTTGGTTCGCAGGTATATAGCCAGGATAGCCTTGTGGATGTTTCCGGCTGGCCTGCTGCGGAATAACGACTTTCATCCAGCCGTCTGTCTCTTCTAATCCAATGACTCGTTCACCGAGCAGTACTTGCGACTGGATCAGATTTTCTTCACATAAAGCCAGTTTTTCTTCATATGTTTGCTTGTCAATCCACTCTTTGATTTTGAAGGAGCTCTGAAGTACCTTTTGATCGATTTCTCTCGGAGACTGCGGCGCTGTCCATACATTCGCAACTGGAACCTTTGATTCAAATATCATCATGAGACTCCTTTCACCCCTTGAATGCCTAATCCATGATGCGGCGGGAAAAAGATATCTTTTCCTTTGTACACGATTCCTCCGTCTACCATGTCCTCTTTTAGCATCAGCGGGGCATCAAAATCATAGCGGTTGATATTCGGCTGGCTTGCGGCGAGATGAGCGGCTGCTGTAATGCCGAGTTTTGACTCAATCATACTGCCAACCATGCACTTTACGCCGTATGCTTCTGCTAAAGCGTTGATTTTTAAGGCTTCTTTTATGCCGCCTGATTTCATTAATTTTAAATTGATCAAATCACAGCTTCTCGTTTCAAGCACCTTGATCGCATCATGAAAACTGAAAATGCTTTCATCTGCCATAATGAATGTATCTGTTGCCTCCGTCACACGGCGCAGACCTTCGATATCTTCTTTTGGCACTGGCTGCTCGACTAGTTCGATATTCAGCGCCTCCATTTTTCGAATGGCTACGACCGCTTCCTTCCACGTCCAGCCCTGATTCGCATCGAGCCTGATCTGAATATCCGGTCCGACCTTTTCTCGAATTCGCTTGATACGCTGAATATCCGTGTCTATATCATCTTTTCCTACCTTGATCTTTAATGTCTGAAAGCCTTCTGCTGCGTATTGCTTCGCATCTTCCGCCATCTCAAGCGGCCGGTTCACACTGACCGTATAATCTGTTTCAAGCTGACTGCGATATCCGCCAAGGTATTGATAAAGCGGAAGTCCTGCCTGCTTCGCTAAGCCATCATAAATGGCCATGTCAACCGCTGCCTTTGCGCTTGTGTTGCAAGCGAGCACACGGTTCAAACGAGAAAAAATTTGTTCATACTCGGACAAGGAAGCCCCAAGCAATATCGGTCTGATCACTTCACAGATGGCATAGTCGATGCTTTCCAGCGTTTCACCTGTAATCACCGCTGTCGGGACTGCCTCTCCGTAGCTGACGTCACCTTGATCATATGTGATGATAACAATCAGAGATGCTGCGTCATACACCGTTCGCAAAGCGGTTTTGAACGGTTTTTTTAGCGGTACGCTCATTCTGCATGTACGAACATCGACGATTTTCATTTGATCGCCTCTTTCGCTGCAACACCGGGAGAAATGTGCAGTTTTTTCCCTGTCGCATCTAATGTAGCCTGCGTGCCCATTGGAATGGCAAAGTTCGGCGAAGAATGGCCAATCCGAAAGCCCCCAAGTGCAGGCTTTTTTTGCGGCACAATGTAGGTGTCCCATACTTGATTCAATGTGAGGGACTGATCTTTCTTTTTTGGTTCACATTGATGAAAATCTCCAATGATGAATCCAGCCGCATCATCCAATTTTCCCGCAGATGTGAGGTGCTGCATCATTCGATCAATTTTATAGGGCTCTTCATCAATATCTTCAATGAACAAAAGCTTTCCCTTCGTATCGATTTCAAAAGGTGTACCAAGTGTTGTCACGATGAGGGCAAGATTTCCTCCAACAATTTCACCTGAAGCGGTGCCCGGATAGAAAGTATGAAGGGGTGACAAGTGGTGCGCATACGTAAAGGCTTTCGGTGCGAACAACTGTAAAAAGGTATCTTTCGTATAAGGATGGACCTCCTCAAGTCCCACATCAGAGGAGAGCATTGGACCATGAAACGTCACAAGACCCGTCTGCTGCTGGATGGCCGTATGTAAAAACGTAATATCACTATAGCCCCAAAAAATTTTTGGATTCCGGCGAATCAGGTCATAGTCAATGGCTTCCGCAAGTCTGCCAGTCCCATATCCTCCGCAAGCACAAATAACCGCTTTCACTTCTGGATCTTGAAACATGCGGTGGAGATCCTCCACTCTTTCATGATCATGACCTGCTAAATACCCGTACCGGCGGCCCAAATACTTCCCTTTTTTCACCTTTAGCCCGAGGCTTTCTAAAAAGGCAATTCCTTTTGCTAATTTCAGCTCATCAGGCGGGCTTGCTGGTGCAATAATCCCCACCGTATCCCCTGTTTGAAGTGCCACTGGCAGCTGGCTCATGCCATATCCCCTCTTTCTCTTCGTTTCTTTCAATCTATGGGTTTCTGCTTCATAACATGAACGAATAAAGGAACAGACGCTTTTATTTCAAAGCGTCTTTTGATCCTCATATCACTCTCCATCTACTTGTGCCCATTTCAAATCGATATACCCAACAGGGTGACGGACAATCCCTTTCACGCCTTCTTTTTGTAAATGGACTTGATTATAAAAATGAATCGGGATGATCGGTGCTTCTTCAATGAGAAGTGCCTCTGCATCATGAAGAATGTTGTTTCTCTTTTGCTCATCTGCTTCTTGGCTTGCCTTTTTGATCAACTGATCATAGGTATCGTTGGACCATCCTGTCCGGTTCATCGCATTCCCTGTTTGAAAGCTCTCTAGGAAATTGATCGGATCTGCATAGTCTGCTAAAAATGAACTTTGTGAGAATTGGAATTTCAGCGCCTTTTGATCTTCTGCAAATACATTGGCTTCCATGTTTGCAAGCTTTACATCTACACCTAACGCTTCTTTCAGCTGCTGTTGGATGGCTTCAGCTTTTTTCTTGTTCTCAGGCTTTGTACTATATGTCAATGTGACGGCTGGCAGTTTTGAATAGTTCTCTTCTTTCAGCCCTTTTTCTAATAGCTTCGCAGCTTCACTCTTATCATTCTTCACAAGATCACCGCCAGCTTCTCTGAAATCCTCGCCCTTTGAATCTAGAATGCCTGGCGAGACGAAAGCACGTGCTGGCTTCTCTTCATTTTTTGTCACATAATCCACGATATCTTGCGGGTTGATCGCCATTTGAAAAGCTTTGCGGATGTTCTTATTTTGAAAAGGTTCCATGTTTACATTCAGACGATAAAAGAACAATCCAGCCTGGTCTTCAATTTGTACATCTTTATTTTTCAGCAGATTTTCACTTTGCTCTGCTGGGACAAAGGCAGTATCTAAATCTCCTGATTGATACATTTGATAGTCTGTGTTTCGATCACTGATCATCAGCCACTTCACTTGATCCAGCTTAACTGATTTTTCATCCCAATACGTCTCACTTTTTTCCATTGTGAAGCTCTCATCATGTTTCCACTCTGTCAGCTTGAACGGTCCATTTCCGACAAAGGTTTTGGCGTCTTTTGCCCAGTTTGGGTCCTTCTTTGCGACCAGTTCATTGACAGGAAAAAAGGCAGGGTTTGCGGTCATATTTAAGAACGATTTCTGCGGATATGCTAGTGTGACCTTAAGCGTTTTGTCATTTACAGCACTGACTTTCACGTCTTCTTTCTTTCCTTTGCCGCTGTTAAATGCCTCTCCGCCTTCAATCATGTATGCTAGGAACGATGCAGAAGAGCCTGTTTTCGGATCAAGAAGCCGCTTCCACGCATATTCAAAGTCACTCGCTTTCACTGGATCACCATTTGACCACTTGATGCCATCTCTTAAATGGAACGTATACGTTTTTCCATCCTTTGAAATCTCCCATTTTTCCGCCATTGCAGGAGATGGTTCGTGCTTTTCATTCAGTCTTGTTAATCCCTCCATTAAATTATTGAGTCCTTGCCACGATACATTATTAAAACCAATCGGCGGATCAAACGACGTCGGTTCGTTTTCGTTATTTAAGGTTAATACTTTCTTTTCACCCTCTTTGCTTGATGATCCTTTCCCTGCTTGCTCATTGGCTGTACACCCTGCGAGCAGCATGATCGCGAACAAACATATACTGATGATCCATCCCTTTTTTCTCATCAAAAACTCCCCCTTTGTGTTGAAGATAAAACGGTTTGATTCGCACGCTCATCTTGGAGCCAGCAATGCACTGTATGGGTAGGTGACCGCTGCGTTTCATGCGGCATGATATGATCACATACCTTCATGGCGGCAGGGCAGCGATCTGTATACGGACAGCCCTTTGGCGGAGCAAATAAATCAGGCGGGCTTCCTTCAATTGGAATGAGTTCATCTTTCATATCAAGTCTTGGAACGGATTGCAGAAGTCCTTTTGTATAAGGATGCTGCGGACTGTAAAAAATATCTCGCCTCGTTCCGACCTCCACCATTTTCCCTCCGTACATGACCGCCACTCGGTCTGCGACTTGGGCTACGACCCCTAAATCATGTGTGATTAAAATAATGGTGACCCCTGTTTTTCTCTGAATCTCTTTAAACAGCTCTAATATTTGTGCCTGTATGGTCACATCCAGTGCGGTCGTTGGTTCATCAGCAATCAGCACTTTCGGCTCGCAAATCAGTGCCATGGCAATCATGAGCCGCTGCCTCATTCCCCCGCTGAACTGATGAGGGTATTGCTTTAGCCTTTCCTTCGGCTGCGGAATGCCGACCAAATCAAGCATCCGAATGGCGGCTTCTTTCACTTCTTTATTCGTCAGCTTTTGATGCTCCTTTGCCGCCTCCATGAGCTGATCGCCGATTGTCAAGGTTGGGTTCAGTGCGGTCATGGGATCTTGGAAGATCATCGAAATATCGACACCTCGTATGGCGCGCATTTCTTTTTCAGATAATGACAGCAAATTTCGGTCTTCAAACCAGATTTCTCCCTGATCAACATGAGCGCTGTATGCTGGCAGCAGCCTCATGATACTTTGTGAAGTCACACTTTTCCCGCAGCCTGATTCTCCTACAATGGCAAGGGTTTCTTTTTCATATACATCCACATTCACTCCGCGTACCGCTCGAACTGAGCCGCCATATGTCCGAAAGCTGACGTGCAGATCGATGATTTGTAGAACTTTTTTCAAAGCGCCATCACCTCTTCATCTTCGGATCAAGCGCATCTTGCAAGCCATCACCTAAATTGTTAAAGCAAAACATCGTGAGTGAAATAAAAAACGCAGGGAAAAATAAACGCCACCAATGCCCGTTATTTGACAGCACTGTTGGCAGCGCATCATTGGCCATCACGCCCCAGCTTGCAAACGGTGCTTGAATGCCTAAACCAAGAAAGCTTAGGAACGCTTCTGCAAATATCGCGGTCGGTACAGTTAAGGTCATCTGAACGATAATCGGCCCCATCGTATTCGGCAGCAGGTTGCGGCGAATGATACGCAGACTCTTTGCACCAAAGGTTTTTGAGGCAAGGACATATTCCTGGCTTTTCAGCTGAAGAACTTGACCTCTCACGATTCTTGCCATGCCAATCCATCCGGTGACAGTGAGCGCTACAATAATGGTGACAAGCCCTGGCCCCATCAGAACCATCAATAAAATGACAACAAGTAAATAAGGAAGACCATAGAGCACCTCGACGATTCGCATCATGACATGGTCATATCTCCCGCCCTTATAACCGGCAATCCCTCCATAGATCACGCCGATAGCAAAATCAATCAGGGCTGCCATGACGCCTACAAATAACGAAATACGTGCCCCGTACCATGTACGCGTGAACACATCTCGTCCAAGCTCATCCGTTCCGAACCAGTGAGCAGCGGATGGCGGCAGATTTTGCATCGAAAGACGCTGCTCTGTCACGCTATTAGGTGCAAGCAATGGGCCTAATAGTGCCATGATAAAAAGAAAAATCAATACCGATAGACTAAACATCGCAAGCTTATTTTGCTTCAGTCGTCTCCATGTGTCTGCCCAATACGAAAGAGAGGGTCTTTTAATGGCATGGGCCTCCGTTTTCTTTTGCTCTCTCGGAGAAAACCATTCGTCCGGCACTTCATGATGCGGATTCGGTTGATCCTGCTGCAGGTGTATACTCATGCCTTTCCTCCTTTCTGATGCAGCTGAATCCTCGGATCAAGCAGGCGATACGCCACATCAACAATGAAAAGAAGTGTGATTAAAATAATGCTGTAAAAAACAGTGGTTCCCATGATGACAGGATAATCACGGTTGTTAATACTCTCGACAAAGTATTTTCCCATGCCAGGAATCGCAAAGATTTTTTCAATGACAAAACTTCCTGTTAAAATACTTGCGACAAGTGTGCCAAGAATGGTCACAACAGGCAAAAGCGCATTTCGAAGCGCATGTTTGAACACAATTTTAAAGGGAGAAAGCCCTTTTGCTTTAGCAGTGCGAATATAGTCCTGAGACAGCACTTCAATCATGCTCGATCTTGTTAACCGGGCAATAATGGCCATCGGACTAACGGCAAGAGCAATGGTTGGCAGCACCATATGCATCGGACTTGTCCACATCGCTGTAGGAAAGAGCTTCAAATTCACAGCAAGCTGCTGAATTAATAAAGTAGCAAAGATAAAGTTTGGAATGGATATACCGAAAACAGCAATGGTCATGGCGATATAATCAATCAAGCCATTGTGCCGGAGGGCAGCCATGACCCCAAGCAGGATGCCGGAGATGACAGCAATCAATATTGAGATAAGACCAAGTTCTAATGAGACTGGGAAGCCTCTCGCCAATAGATCATTGACACTTTCAGAAGGCTTTTTAATGGAAGGACCAAAATCAAAGGTAACGATGGATTTTAAATAGATGACATATTGAACATACAGTGGTTCATCTAAGTGATAGTAGCTTTCGAGGTTTCGCTGGACCGTTTCGTTTGTATTTCGTTCTTCATTGAAAGGCGATCCTGGGATGACCTTCATTAAAATAAACGTTAACGTTGTAATTGTTAAGATCGTGGCAATCATCGCAATAAAACGCTTGAGCAAAAAGCTGGTCATCTGCCGTCTCCCCCTCGTTTAACAAAATGTTGTACGTGCGGCAAGCTCTGTCATGACAAGCATCGCTTGGTAGGCTTCTAATATATTCTCTGCTTGATACGTCACCGTTGTTGTTCCTTCTATGATGGCAGTACCTGGCATTAAATTCGCCCATTCAGCTTGTCCATAATTGGCAAATTCAATCTTCAGCAGCGGCTGATCAGGAGGCGTCAGCGGCTTGATGTGATGAATCTGTTTCATTGCGGCTTCCACTTGCTGCGAGATTTGTTGGTTGACTTTGGCAGGAGTGAGACATTTCACAGCAGATCTTGATATGGTCTCTTTTACTGCCACTGTTTTCACACCAGGCATCAGCTTTTCTGCTTCAAGTGCTGCTTGATCATCTCCGCAAACAAGAATCACCGGCACACCGTAGTAGCCTGCAACATACGCATTAAAGCCCATTTCACCAATTGGATGATCATTTATGTAAAAATGTCTGACACCAAAAATCATACTGTGGGACATCACACCTTTCATAGACGCCCTCGCATGATAGCCTAAAAAAACAGCAGCGTCATAGGATTGATCTAGCCCTTGAACCATTGAATAAGGCTTGACGTCACCAGATATAAGAGATGCCTCTTCATGCAATTCTTCAATCAACAAATTATTCATTTTGGAATGACTGTCATTGACCAAAATGTCGGTTGCGCCATGCTGAAGAAGAGCCTCCACACAGGCATTCACTTCACCTGTCATGATCTTTCTGCCCCGTTCATAATTGTGCTGACGGGCATCGACAAATGTATGATCAGCTAGACCAGTAATCCCCTCCATATCGACAGATACATAGAGCTTCATCCCCATCCCCCTTTAATTAAACTTAAAATTTGTGTATATTTTTCTAAATTTTCTAAAAAATTATATGATTACTTGATTGATTTTTCAATACAATGTCTGAAAATAAGGAAATTAGACTCAGATAATACAGGTCAATAAGCTGAATACGAAAGGATTTTTTTAACAAATAAAACACCACTAACTATGTCTTTAGTGGTGTTTGTCTGCTTCGTTAATCTGTGATTTCAGCTGTTCATATTTCTTCATGGTTTGTGTAAATAGATCATCAAACATCTGAGGTGCCTGCTTTTGAATAACATCGGCGCCTTCTCCTGTAATGCCCCCTTTTGTCGCCACTCTATCGACGGTTTCAGCAAAGGTGAGGCCTCGTTCTACAAGAACTTGACCTGTGCCTAAAAGGGCATACGTTAAAAATTCATACGCTTCCTCTAAGGAAAGCTCACTATTTCTCACAGCGGCTCTCGCCATTTCTTCAAAAAGAGCAGCGATAAAACCAGGAGATGAGCTCGTCAAGTTACTCGCCGCATCAAACTGGTCTTCCCCTATTTCACGTACGATGCTAAAAGCTGAAAGGAGACGGTGCAAACGTGCCTTTTCTTCCTCTCCAGCAGTTTCACCATGCGCAATGAGGGATACGCCCGTTCCAACAGCTGACGTGAGCGTTGGGATGTATCTGGAAATTGGTTGAGTCGTATACTTTGATAACTTGTCTAACGTCACAGCCGCGGCTACTGACACAATATGAACCGATTTGGCTGCTGAAGGCAGTTGATCGAGTACATCAAGTACAGCAAGCGGCGGCACGCAGATAAAAAGTACATCACATGACGCAGAAAGTTCGTCTAATGAGCAGATGTTTATTTCTTGATGCTTGTCTTTGAGTTGAAGCAGGCGGTCCGTTTCACTTCTTGTATGGATCATGATTTGATGGGCATTGAGCACTTCTTTTTCCAGCCATTTTTGCACCATCATATCAGCCATGCTTCCATATCCAATGATTCCAATTTTCTCCACAGTTTAATCTCCTCTATTTGGCTTAGATTCACTACTTATTTTAACAATTTCCCACAATGTTTTCATTTTTATCCCACACTTTTTTCTTACGATAAAGCCAATCGCCACACATAAGGTCATCCCACCTCGAACCATACATGAAAAATTGAAGAAAGAGAGTGATTCGAATGACACATCACAAACATGAAAACCAACCTTCTCATGAGATTCAAACAATGAAGCAGCCACAAAAACAAAAGAAGAAGCCAAACAGCTGGTTTAAGCCATTTGTTAGCGGCATTGTAGGCGGCATACTAGCGTTAGGTGTGTATGTCCTTACGCCATATGCCCAGCACGCATCAAACAACACAGCAAGCGATTCTGCTGCAAAAACAGAAGCTGTATCAACAAATGATACAAGTGCCAGTTCGTCAAAAACAACTGCTGTCCAAACATCACATTCATCAAGCAGTATCTCAAGCATGGTCGAAGATGTATCGCCAGCCATTGTCGGCATTACAAACTATCAAGCGCAAAGTCAAACAGACATGGGCTTTGGCGATTTCAATACGCCTTTTGATGAATCACAGCAAAATAAAAGCAGTCAAGAGGAAAAAACCGGTACAGGCTCAGGGGTGATTTTCAAAAAATCCGGCAGCAAAGCCTATATCTTAACAAACAACCACGTCATTGAAGGGGCAAATAAACTCACAGTATCCTTGCACGATGGCAAAACCACCAAAGGTAAATTGGTCGGAGCTGACCCGCTGACTGACCTAGCAGTTGTAGAAATTAGCAGCAGTCATGTAACGAAGGTCGCGGCATTAGGCGATTCCTCCTCGCTGCGTGCTGGGGAAACTGTCATCGCGATCGGAAACCCGCTTGGTGAAGATCTATCAAGAACCGTTACCCAAGGAATTGTCAGCGGTGTCGACCGAACAGTCTCAATGAACACATCAGCAGGCGAAAGCAGCATTAATGTGATTCAAACAGATGCAGCTATTAACCCAGGAAACAGCGGCGGACCACTTCTTACGACAGATGGAAAGGTTGTGGGGATCACGAGTATGAAAATTTCTGAAACAGGTGTTGAAGGTATTGGATTCGCGCTTCCAATCAATGATGTCAAACCAATCGCCGATCAGCTTCTCGCAAAAGGAAAGATTGAGCGTCCATATATCGGCATCAGCATGCTGGATCTCGAACAAGTCCCAGACATATATCAGAAAGAAACACTCGGTCTCAAAAACAGTCAGCTTGATCAGGGCGTATACATCAAAGAAATCGCCGCAGGCTCACCTGCCGCCAAAGCCGGCTTAAAGTCTGAGGATGTCATTACCGCCATCAATGGGAAACAAATCAAAACCGGAAGTGAATTACGTCATGAACTATACACGAATACGAAAGTTGGAGACACCGTAAACATCACACTCATTCGAAACGGAAAAGAAGAAACGAAGAAGGTGACATTAACACAAACTGAATCTAAGCAGGTAAGTTCCTAATGCAAAAGAAAAAGGGCTAAAATCAAGATGATTTTACCCTTTTTTCTTTTCAGCGTGATAGAAAACATTTGCAGACCTGACAAAAAACGCAAGGGTTTGTCTATACGCTAAGCAGCTCATGAATGAACTGCTTTTTATGATGACTGAATTGGCGTTAATCTCTGCTCTATTTCTGCTCGTTTGTGCTCTAGAAATGGAGGAAGGGCTAATTGATCGCCAAGCTCATCTACTCCTTCGTCCACTGTAAACCCAGGACCATCTGTTGAGATTTCAAATAAGATACCATTCGGTTCTCTAAAGTAAAGGGCTTTAAAGTAGAAACGTTCCACAACACCAGAGTTTGTGAAGCCTGCTTTTGATATTTTGTCATACCATTTTTCCAATTCCTCAGCATCTTCCACGCGAAAGGCTACGTGATGCACACTTCCTCTGCCTGAACGCTCAGAAGGTCCTTCCGTTTTTTCGATCACATGAATTTCTGTTCCAGCACCGCCATTTCCTGACTCAAAAATGGTCACGATCTCACCATCATTTGATTGTTCACGCGCTCTTTCGGTAAAGCCAAGGATGTCTGTTAAAACACGGATCGTTTTGTCCGCTTCTGCAACGGTTAATTCCACTGGCCCCAAACCTCTAATGGCAAACTCTGCCGGAATATCATCATGCACTGGCGGTGAGCCTGCTTCTTGTGCGTTCGGTTCTACTGTTAAAAATAGCTGCTGCCCTTCTGGATCTTGAAAGCGCAAGGCAGGTCTACCCCCTCTTAAGGAAGCCGTTTCTTGCTGCACGCCTTTTTTTTCAAAACGCTTTTCCCAAAATGAAAGTGCTTCTTCAGAAGAAACGAGAAGGCCTGTGCTTGTGATGGCATTTGTTCCTTTCAAACGACGGGCGAGCATTGGTATTTCAAAGAAGGTGAGCTCCGTTCCCGGTGAAGCGACCTCATCTCCATAAAATAAGTGATACATAGATGGGTCATCCTGATTGACCGTTTTCTTTACAAGTTTTAAGCCAAGAATCTGGCGATAGAAATCAACATTCTTTTGAGCATTGGCTGTTAATGCAGATACGTGGTGAATCCCATTGATTTTCATTATATTCACTCCTATTTCAAAACATCTCGAATTCAAGATAATATCCTTATGAATAAAATAGGTCATTTTTCAAGAAAAGTCAACCATTTGGCTAGATGTTCGGTTTCTAACGATAAAATTAACATTAAATCAAAAATAATCTTTTATCGTTCGTTTTTAACGAAACATTTACCCTAATTTCTCCAATAAACGAACACTTTTAAATACAAATACGAAAATCAGAAAATTTTTTTAATTCTTGTTTTCCTAAAATCGTATTACAATGAACAAAATACATGTCACAGTAACGTACGAAAGTGATGCAGGAGGTCGTGTGTAATGAACAAAGAACAACCAGCGTTAAAACAGGACATCGGCTTATTTTTCGCCCTATCTCTTGTCATCGGGACGATTATCGGGTCCGGCGTCTTTATGAAGCCAGGCAACGTCCTTTCCTATTCAGGAAGCTCAGATATCGCATTATTCGCTTGGCTGCTAGGTGGCATTTTAACCCTTGCAGGCGGACTCACTGTTGCTGAAATTGGCACACAAATCCCTCGGACTGGCGGATTGTATGCCTACCTTGAAGAAGTGTATGGTGAGTTTTGGGGCTATTTATGCGGATGGGTGCAGATTATCATTTACGGGCCTGCCATCATCGGTGCGCTCGGTCTTTATTTTGGTTCATTGTTAGCCAATTTATTTTCTCTTTCTTCTTTATGGTCGACAACAATCGGCATTATCACTGTTTTATTTTTATGTTTAATTAACATTATGGGAACAAAATACGGCGGTTTTGTACAAGGACTGACCACCATCGGAAAGCTTGTCCCGATTGCCGCTATTATTGTGTTTGGCTTATGGAAAGGAAACGAAAATATTTTGATGGCAGTCAACGATAGTATCGCTCAAATGAACTTTGGTGCAGCGATTTTGGCTACGTTGTTTGCTTATGATGGCTGGATATTGCTTGCAGCACTTGGCGGTGAAATGAAAAACCCAGAGAAGCTGCTGCCTCGTGCAATGGCAGGCGGGATTTTAATCGTCACGGCTTGTTATCTCTTTATTAATGTTGCTCTTTTACACGTGTTACCAGCAGATCAAATCGTACAGCTTGGAGAAAATGCGACAAGTACTGCTGCGACAATGCTCTTTGGCCCAATCGGCGGTAAGGTCATTAGTATCGGCATCATCATTAGTATCTTTGGCTGTTTGAACGGAAAGGTTCTTTCATTCCCACGTGTGATTTTCGCGATGGCAGAGCGAAAGCAAATTCCTTTCGCAAACGCGATTTCGCGTATTCACCCTACATTTAAAACACCGTGGATTGCGGTATTTGTACAAATTTTGATCGCCATTGTATTTATGATCGTCAGCAATCCAGAAAAACTGTCAGAGGTTTCGATTTTCATGATCTACATCTTTTATGTCATGGCCTTTTTCGCAGTCTTTAAATTGAGAAAACAAAACAAAGGAATGGAGCGTGCTTATAGCGTACCACTTTACCCGCTCACTCCAATCGTTGCAATTATCGGTTCTTTATTCGTCTTAATCAGCACCATGATCACCGACTGGAAAAGCTGTCTCATCTCCATGCTGATCGGAATTGCTGGACTGCCTATTTATTATTATATGAAAAAAGCACACAAAAAAGCAGAGCGCTAATCAGCTCTGCTTTTTTTCTTTCTTCACAGCGTGATAGAAAACCTTTGCTTTCTAGAAAGAACGAGCATCTGAGCGCAGACCTGTCAAAGAATGCGAGGTTTTGTCTAAACGCGCTAGTGCTCTGCTATTTTTTATATTGCTTAATCACTTTGTATGATTCGTTTAAATATCTCATGAGCCGGTATGGCTTACTAAGCACGCGGATTGGGAGTCTTGAGATAAATCCATTCAAATTCGCCTTATATTCTTGCGTCATCCGTTTTGGCTTTGTCGCAATTTTTTCGTATACTTCTTTGTAAAATTCCTTCATGATGTCGACTTGCACACTGATCTTCTGATGACACTCTGTACACTCAACGCTTTTCATCTGATCATTCACATAAACGATGCTGTGGAGGGTCTCTTCTTGGCACCGAGTACAATGTAGGTTCGCTTCCATTTCGGTTTTCTTCAAGATACACAGCTCCTTTCTCGTTTGATGTTGCTCTTTTTATACAATTCGATGGCTATGAGCCGTTTATTGGACGGAAGCTTCCTTTAAAATGGCTGCCGCCGTTAGTTCGTCTGTCACCAGCACTTGAATGAATCCGCCATTTAAAGCCCCTAAAATACTTTCAGCTTTATGGGTTCCTTCTACAACAGCAATGACCGTTTTGACGCTCTTTAACTGCTCCAGTGATAAACCAATGACCTTTTGATTCAGTTCATCTTGGACAGGTTTGCCTTGACCGTCAAAGAAACGAAAGCCAATATCACCTACAGCCCCTGATTGCCTTAAACCAGATAAATCCTCTTCTTTTAAGTAACCAACTGTTTTTAACGTTGAACCTTTATGCGGGTTGCCAATACCGATGAGGGCAATGTCGACATTTTTACCTTCTTCAAGCACAGCTTCTATATCCTGCATTGCCATAAGCCGCTCTTTTAATTCTTCTGTTTCTAAAATCGCCGGGGCATATAAATAGGAACACGTGCCATTCATTTTCTTTGCCAGCTCATATGCCAGCTGATTGGCATGAATGTCGACTGCCTGCCTGCCCATTCCACCCTCTAATGGAATGACCTTCACATCGTTTCTTCGCTCGAACGGGTATTCCTTTACAAGCTCAGCTAGCGTAGTTCCCCATGAAATGCCGATTTTCTCCGCATCTTTCATGTTTTTAGATAAATAATAGGCACCAGCTTGACCGACGGCACGTTTCACCATCTCAGACATTGTCCCGACACTTGGGACAACGACAGCATCTGTTAATTGAAAAGTTGTTTCTAGCTGCTTTTCCAGTTCCACCGTGTGAATACTTTCGTCTTTAATGTACACCTCAACGATTCCCACATCTTTTGCTTTTTGTAAGAGCTTTGAAATGACTGGTCTCGAGACATTGAGCTTTTTTGCGATTTCCTGCTGCGTCCACCCGTCTGTATAATAAAGATGAGCAACTTTGACGAGCTGTCGTCTTTCTTCCCAATTCAGCATGTGACATCATCCTTTTAATATACTATGATTCCCAGTATACCAAACATTCGTTTCTAATTGGAACAATTGTTACGAAAATGACAAAAAGAGCGATTACCTCTCCGCTCTTTTTCCCTCCGTATATTTTGGCTGATACGTTCTCCCGCCGTCTAACAGGATAATTTGTCCGTGCAGATAGCTTCCCTCCTCACTTGTAAGAAATAAAGTGAGTCCTGCAATATCGTCTGGTCTTCCTAATCTCCCGACAGGAATGAGCGATTGCAGCTGCCTTTTCTCCACCTCAGTAGGATAGAGCGTATCAAGCATTTGAGATTCAATTACGCGGGGGGCAATCACATTGATACGCACATGGTGCGCCCCTAATTCCTTTACGAGCGAACGCATCAGACCAAAAGCACCTGCTTTTGAGGCGTAATACTGAATTCCGCCGCCTGAGCCAGTTATAGCAGATCCTGAGCCAATAATAACAATGCTTCCTTCTTGCCGCTCACATATATAAGGTGCTGACGCTTTGATGCAATAATAAAGACCATACAAGTTCACAGCCAGTGTCTTTTTCCAAAGTGAAAAATCGACTTCTAAAAAAGGAAGTGATTTTGTCATCCCAGCTGAATACACAAGATGAGCAATGCCGCCTAGCTCCCTTTCAGCTGCTGAGATCATCTGCTGAACACTTTCCCACGATGAAACGTCAGCTTGAAATGTCAGCAGCTCAGAGTGCTGTTTTTTTAAAAGTGAAAGTCCTTGTTTATCTATATCAGACACAGCCACTCGGTGTCCTTCTTTTAAAAAACGCTCGGCAATTTCCTTTCCTATCCCTTGGGCACCGCCAACGATGAGAACTGGTTTTTGATCATTAGCCAGCACTCTCACCCCCATCAAGCATAATCGCTGCACCATCTGTAAATGCACCATATGATGTACTTAAAAAGACCGTCATATGGGCCACAGTCTCCTTGATTTGCTCTGTGTTAGGAATCAAATGGAGAGGCGGCGGTAATAAGGCGAGCACCCGAATGCCTTTGTCTTTAAATTCTCGCGCCAGCCCTTTTGTCATGGCATTCAGCATGGAATTCGATGTCGCATGTGAAATCCCGCCATCACCTGTGATACTGCCTGATGACGATATATTAATAATACAGCCTTTCTTCTGGTCAACCATGTGCCATACGGCAGCTTGACTGGAAAGAAAGACAGTATTCACAGCTGTTTCCACTTCGTCCATCCACTCATTAGGGTGAGTGGCATCAAGCTCCGCTTCCGCTCCTTGCGCTGCTTGATTGACCAAAATATCCAGTTTCCCGCACGTATCGATCACTTGCCTCAGCATACGCGTGGCATCACGCGGCGTCTCCAGCGGGTTCATGATGATACTCGCCTGACCGCCCATTTTTTGAATGTCTTCACAAATGGTTCTAGCCTTTGATTCATCATGAAATGTGTGTAAAAAAACATGTGCACCTGCCCGGGCTAAAGCCAGGCAGATGGCTTCTCCAAACCCATCTGTGCTACCTGTCACAAGTGCCGCTTTCTGATGAAGCTGGACGTGCACATGCATCTCCTCCCTATCCCTTGTTTAGCATTTATTTTCTCAGCTTACTCACGATCTCAAGAGCTGCTTCATAAAAACCTTCTGAGATGGTCGGATGTGGATGAATCATTTTCGCCATCTCTTCTGCTGTTCCTTCTAAATACATAAAGGAAGAAGCTTCTGAAATCATCTCTGTGACATGCGGACCAACCATCGTTGCGCCGATTACTTCACCATATGCTGTATCGTACACCAATTTAATAAAGCCTGTTTGAACACCTGCCGCTAACGCTTTACCACTTGCCGCTAAATCAAATCGTTCTGTTTGTACGCTGAGCCCTTTGGCTATTGCCTCTTTCTCCGTTAGGCCGACACTTGCCACCTCTGGTAATGTATAAATACATCTAGGCATAATATCTGCATTCATTTTTTCAGGCACTCCGCAAATATTGCTGACCGCAACAGCAGCCTCTGCCATCGCCGCATGAGCCAGCTGATAGCCGCCGGCGACATCCCCAACTGCGTATACACCATCAGCACTTGTCTGCATCTGATCATTCACCTTGATAAACGGACCATCGAGCTGAAGATCAAGCTGGCTGACAGCTGATACATTCGGTTTTCTTCCAACGCAGACAAGCAGTCTTTCCGCTGTAAAGATGTGCGTCTCCCCTTTATCATCTGTTGCATGAACCGCTTTGACTCCTTCGCTTTCCGTCAACTCTGTCACAGTGGTCTTCTTCGCAATATGGATGCCCTTTTTCTTGAGTTCTCTTTCTAGCAGCTTAGATGCTTCTTCATCCTCTTGCGGGATAATGGACGGTGCCGCTTCAATAATGGTCACTTTTGATTGAAGACTTTGGAAGATACAAGCAAGTTCAAGACCAATGACACCTCCGCCAATAATGACGACAGAAGCAGGGATATCTGGGATGTCAAAGATTGTATCACTTGTATCAAATGAAATATCCTTAAGCCCCGGTATTGGCGGAATGGCCGGTGAAGATCCAGTAGCAATGATTAACTCTTTCGTTTCAATCGATTCTGATCCATCTTGTTTTTCTATTTCAATCCGATGCTTAGTCACCGCTGTGCCTCTGCCGTTATATACATCAATCTTTCCTTGCTTTAATAAAAAGGCGATTCCGCCTCTGAGCTTTTCAATGACGTCATCTTTGCGCTTTCTCATTTTATCGAAGGAAAGGATCATGTCACCTGTTTCGATTCCCCAGCTTTTCGCCTTCTCGATTGATTCAATGACTTCTGCATGTTTCAGCAGGGTCTTTGAAGGGATACAGCCTCGATTTAAACAAGTACCGCCTAGAAAATCCTCCTCAATCAAAGCAACCTTCCGTCCGCGCTCAGCCGCTTGAAGGGCGGCAGTATACCCGCCAGGCCCTCCGCCAATGACTGTCAGATCATACGTTTTCGTCATCCGATTCATCTCCTACATTAGCAATTCAAATGGTTGTTCAAGCACTTTTTTAAGGTCTGTTAAAAAGGCAGCTGCTGGTGCGCCATCTACCACTCGGTGATCAAACGATAAACTGACACCCATCATTGGCCGCACCTGAATTTCTCCATCCACTGCAACAGGCTTATCTTGAATCCGTCCTACTCCTAAAATCGCCACTTCCGGCTGATTAATGATCGGGGTAAAGGTATCAATGGCATACATGCCTAAGTTACTAATCGTAAAAGTGGACCCTTTCAGCTGGTCCGGAAGCAGCTTTTGATCGCGTGCGTTTCGGCCAATTTCTTTCGCTTCTTTTGTTAGTTGTTTTAATCCTTTTTGATTCGCATGAGAAATGACTGGTACCATCAAGCCGTCTTTCACTGCAACAGCAAGACCAATGTGTACATCCTCATGGGAATGGAGCTCATTTTGTTCAAATGTCATATTGATCTGCGGGTGGCGCGTGAGTACATGGCTGACCGCATGAATGATGATTTCTGTGAACGACAACCGGTAGCCTGTCTCTTTTTCAATCGCCGGGAGTAGCTGCTGACGCACTTCTTTTGCTTTCGTCATATCAATTTCACTTGTTAATGTGACGTGCGGTGCTGTAAAAGCACTTTGTGACATGCGATCAGCAATCACTT
This sequence comes from Bacillus sp. MM09(2025), assembly GCF_050496725.1. Taxonomy (NCBI): domain Bacteria; kingdom Bacillati; phylum Bacillota; class Bacilli; order Caryophanales; family Bacillaceae; genus Bacillus; species Bacillus sp. MM09(2025). The sequence continues at coordinate 41,474 of NZ_JBNWEN010000001.1, read as the reverse complement.
TTCTCATGCCAGCTAATTTTTGTGTTTTCACAGGCGAAGCCTCTGCTGTTTGCGTTGCTGCTGCTTGTACGTCACTCTTCATGATCTTGCCGTGAGCGCCAGATCCAGAAACTGCTGCTAAATCGATTCCTTCACGAGCAGCGACTTTTTCTGCAAGTGGTGAGACGCGTCGGTCTTTCTCACTAGAATGAACGACTGCCTCGACGTCCCGCTTTTGGACTCTGCCTTTTGGTCCTGTGCCAGATACCTCTTGAATCGCCACATGATGATCCTTTGCCGTTTTTCTCGCTGCGGGCGTGGCACGTACTTTTTCATCAGATGTTTTTGGAGCTTCAGTAGAACTGGATGAAGACGAGTCTGGTGAAGATGATTCGCTGCTTTCTGAGGAATCCTCATCTGCCTGTGCTGGCGGCTCGCTTGGCACCTGTTCATTTGCCTCTCCAATATATCCAATAACAGCATTGACTGGAATTTGATCATCAGCTTCGTAGTATTTTTTTAGAAAAATGCCGTCATCATAGGCTTCCACCTCGATGTTGATCTTGTCTGTCATAATTTCAAAAAGAGGCTCACCGATTTCAACCGAATCTCCTTCTTCTTTAAACCATTGAAGCAAGGTTCCGATCTCCATCGTACTGCTTAGCTTCGGCATAAATATCTCTTTTGGCATGATCTTCTCCCCTTTATTTAAGAGCGTGCAAGCTCTTTTGCTGCTTCAATAATATCTGGCACTTGTGGAATGACCGCTTTTTCCAGTGTCGGGTTGTATGGTATTGGAACTGCAAGGCCGCCAAGTCGTTTAATCGGCGCATCTAAGTAGTCAAACGCTTCACTTTCCGCTATCATACTTGCAATCTCTCCGCCGTAGCCGCCTCGTTTGACCGCCTCATGAACCACGATACATTTACCCGTTTTCTTCACAGATTCGATAATGGTTTCTTCATCTAATGGGACGAGTGTTCTTGGGTCAATGATTTCAACATCGATTCCCTCTGCTTCTAGTTCCTTCGCCGCTTCTAATGCTTTGTGTACCATAATCGCTGTTGCTACAATTGTGACGTCCTTCCCGCTTCTTTTCACATCAGCTTTCCCTAAAGGAATCGAATAAGGCTCTTCAGGCACTTCGCCGATTGTTTTATATAAAAGCTTGTGCTCGTAGAAAATGACAGGGTTGTCATCATCCATTGCTGCTTTTAAAAGTCCTTTGGCATCATAAGCTGTTGAAGGCTGAACCACCTTTAATCCTGGAATATGAGCCATCCACGCTTCTAAGCTTTGTGAATGCTGCGCTGCGGCACCCGTTCCTGATCCTGCTGGTGTTCTCACAACAAGTGGTACTTTTCCTTTTCCGCCAAACATGTATCGTGTTTTAGCTGCTTGGTTTACAAGCTGATCCATTGCGATTGTAATAAAGTCAGAGAATTGAAGCTCTAAAATCGGACGCATACCTGTCAAAGCCGCTCCGACTGCACCTCCTGCGATGGCAGCCTCAGAGATTGGTGTATTGCGTACGCGCTCTGGACCGAACTCTTCAATCATGCCGCGCGTGACCCCAAAAGCACCGCCATATACGCCGATATCCTCACCTAAAATAAATACATCTTGGTTCTCTCTCATTTCCTGACTCATAGCCTCTCGAACGGCTTCTAAATATGAAATCTCTCTCACTGTTGTTTTTGTCACGTGATTCCCCTCCTAATTAGGCGTATACATCCTCTAATAGTGTATCGATTGACGGTTCTTTACTATTTTTAGCGAATTCTACAGACGCTTCAATTTCTTTCTTCGCTTCTTCCTGTAAGACCGCTGCCTGCTCTTCTGTCAAAACATTTAGTTCAATCAAGAGAGATTTAAAGCGCTTGATCCCGTCTTTTTGTCTCCACTCTGTTTCTTCTTCACGTGTACGGTATTTTTTCGCATCACTCTTAGAGTGACCCTTCCAGCGATACGTTTTCATTTCAACAAGTGATGGACCTTCTCCAGCTCTTGCACGGCTGACCGCTTCATCTACTGTGTTCATAATCTCAACCATGTCATTTCCATCAATTGATTTTCCTGGGATTCCATAGCTTTCTGCTCTTGTTGAAATGTCTTCAATGTTAATCATTTCTTTTACAGGGCCAGACATACCGTACTGGTTATTTTCACAAATGAATACAACAGGCAAATCCCAAATGGATGCAAGATTTAGTGCTTCGTGAAAGCTTCCTTCATTTGTCGCTCCATCTCCGAAGAAACAAAGAACGACAAAGCCTTCCTGTTTCATTTTAGATGTGAGCGCTGCACCTGTTGCCAGCGGGATACCGCCGCCAACGATTCCATTTGCGCCAAGGTTCCCTTTTTCTAAATCAGCGATATGCATCGAGCCGCCTTTTCCTTTGCAATAACCAGTCTCACGCCCGAATAGTTCCGCCATCATCTTATTGACCTCTGCACCTTTTGCAATACAGTGACCATGTCCACGGTGCGTACTGACGATCTTATCTTCGTCCTTTAATACGGCAATTGATCCAACAGCTGACGCTTCCTGTCCGACACATAAATGAGTGGTTCCATGGATAAGTCCTTTCGCAAAGAATTGATCGACCTTTTCATCAAAATATCTCACTAACCACATTTGTTTATATAAATCTGCTAATCTCTCATGACTAATCTGTTCAGGCAAAGTGATTTGTTTTTGCATTTCTTCTCTCCCCTTTACATTTGTTCTTATGTGTTACATTTGTAATTATCATACGTTTAAGTATCATTGAAGTCAAGCATTTCTCTTTCATTTTTAAGCGTTTTCACCTTTTATCAGAAAAAAAGAGAAAGGCAAAGCCCTTTTCTAAAGAACTTCTCTTTCTCTTCCAATCCCTTACGTTCTCATTCATCTGGATACATCATGATTTTGACACTCTCACCTTCAGGGTGCCTTGCGCATTCTATCGCCTGAAGCAGCTGACTTAACGGATAACGATGCGTCACCATCTTTTCTGTGTTGACCACTTTAGCTCTTAGAAGTTCAAGGGCTTCGAGGTAGTGATAAGGATGCGAGGAATAGGCTCCTACTACTTTCACTTCATCATGGAAAAATCGATCAGCCTGAATGGAGACGTCTCCCTTTGGGAAATGAGCAAATACTAAAATCGTTCCGCCTCTCGCTACTGCTTGAAACGCTTCTTTTAAAAGCGCACTACTCCCAACAGAAATAATGACGAGGTCTGCTCCCTTTCCATTTGTTTCTCTCATGACCCGGTCTTCCACCGGCTCAGAGGCTGGATGAAAAGCGACGTCTGCCCCTAAATTTCTCGCTTGCAGCAGCCGGTTCTCATTCACATCCGTTATCATCACTTTCCCAGCCAAGTAATGTTTGGCAAGCTGTAGTTGAATGCAGCCAATTTGCCCCGCTCCAAGGATCAGTACAGAATCTCCTGGATGAACAGGTGCACGTTCAAAACCGTGCAGGCAGCAGGCGACTGGCTCCACCATCGCCCCTTGCTCATATGAGACGTCATTTGGGAGCTTGCCCATTGTGTGCTTGACATGTAATGCAGGTACGCGGATATACTCTGAAAACCCGCCTGGCTCTACATTAGTGGCTGCAAACTGCGAACACATTGTATAAAATCCCCTTTGACAAAAGTCACAGGTAAAGCAAGGCACATGGTGCGCAACATAAACCCTGTCTCCCGTTTTTATATTTGTCACATGCTTTCCGGTTTCAACAATATCACCAGCGATTTCGTGCCCTAGTACCGTTCCTGGAGGTACCGTCTCATGTGTTGCTTTGTAAATATCTGTGCCGCATAAGCCGCAGGCACGCATCCTTAATAGAACTTCATCCTCACTTATCGCAGGCCGGTTCCGCTTCTCATACCGAATGTCCTCTGAAGAATAAAAGACAGCTGATTTCATGTAGCTGCATCCTCCTTTTCATCACCTTTCGCAAAACCCTGCAACGTTTGCACAAGCTGCTTGTACTCACTCATCTCACTGGATATCCAGTAACGTCCTCCGAATATACGAGATGGGCCCACCCTGACATAGACTTTTCCGATATGAGGGTATGGCTTAATAAAAAGCTTTCCTTTAATATCAGAGACCGCATATGTGTGCCATCTGCCAAACGCTCCGATTTTGAGTTTATCTTCACTAATGATGACGTTTGTCGGCTGGTTCAGTCCAGTGATACTAGAAAGCATGAGGATAGGCAGCGTATAAACGCCTAACACAGCTAACGGTTCAGGCCCTGCTGACATTAACGTATAAAGAGACCAAAGGAAAAACAGACAGATGAGTACGGCTGGAAGAAAAATAGACAACACTGCAGACGTTCGGCTGTAAGCATGATGCTGCATGAGACGTCCTCCTTTCAGATACTTAGAAGGAGCCGGGAAAGCTCCTCCATGGAATGATTGTTTACTTAATATGATCGATGATTTTTTCAATATCATCTTCAATGCCAAATCCGGTTAAAAAGGATAATGTTTGAATCACAGGCGTTCCTTTCGTATCACTCACTGGTGTTGTCGTTACGATTAAATCGGCGCCCTCCGCTTTTTGCGGGACTTCAGATGCCTTGCACTGTTCCACCACAACATCGTATCCTTTTTCCTTTAACGTCTCTTCGACCTTTTTAGCAACAACCGTTGATGTTGCAACCGCTGTTCCGCATGAAACCAATATTTTCTTTGCCATAAGAATCCCTCCAGCTCGTTTATTGATCTTTCTGATCTAAGCCCATTTCTTTCGCATACTGCTTTCTAATATCATTTCGCACCCAGTACCATAGAAGCGCATAAGCCAAAGCACAGATGATGGCTGCAATAAAGTATGGATTGCTCGGATCAAGAAGTCTCACCATGATCCAAGGAATGACGTGGGAACCAAGGTCAATACCTGAAATCATATTGGCTCCTTCTGGGAAGTCAAATCCGACTGCTTTCCCCATTGTTGTCGCAAGCGGTGCGAGATTCGTTGCGATAAAGAAGACAATCATTAATGTAAAAATACTGTTAATAAGACCGCGAATAATATTTCCACGAGCGGCTGCTACTGCCCATACAACTGTAAACGGCAGAACTGATAAGTCAGCAAACGGCAGCATGCCATTGTAAGGCAGAACGACCGCAAGTAGAATCGTAATCGGCACCATAAGAAGGGCTACCGCCATATTTGCCGGATGACCAATCACAATCGCTGTATCTAAACCAATATAGACATTTTTTCCAGGGAAGCGCTTTTGAATATAAGAACGAGCGCCCTCAGAGATTGGAATAAGACCTTCCATTAATAACGCAACCATTCTTGGCATTAGCACAAGAACTGCTGCCATTTGAATACCAAGCGTCATGACGCCTTTCGCATCATATCCACCTAAAAGACCAATAATGATACCAAGTATGAGACCCATCACAAGTGGTTCGCCAAAAATGCCAAAACGTTTCTTCAATGTTTCTGGATCAGCATGAATTTTGTTTAAACCAGGGATCTTGTCAATGATGCGGTTAGACGCATACATAAGCGGCGCAAAGTTGACCGTTTCAGCATGAGCCATCGATACGCCTTTCAATCCAAAGTGGTGTTCGATTGTCGGTGCCGTCCAATCGGCTAATTTAAGTGTGATAGCAGAGACGATCAAACCAACAGCAAGTGCCAAGAACATATTATGATAAGCGTAGTAAGTCACAGAGGCTGCGAAAATCAAATGCCAGAAGTTCCAAATATCCACATTCAGTGTTTTCGTAAAATTAACGGACAATAAGATGACATTTAACAAAAGCACAAGAGGAATCATCAAAGGGGCAACGGGTGTTCCAAAGGATATAGCAGCTCCAATCGGCCATCCAACATCCAAAATATCGAGCTTTAGCCCAAGGGAAGTAACCATGGCTTTTGCTGCTGGCCCAAGGCCGCTCACAAGCAAATTAATGACAAGGTTGACACCGACAAACCCAATTCCGATCGTAATACCGGCTCGGAAGGATTTCTTAAAGCCTTGCCTTAAAATCATACCGAAAAGCGTCATAATAATCGGGAGCATAATAGTTGGTCCAAGGTCTAATATAAAATCGACAGCTTGCTTGATCATACATCCACCTCCTGGATTTTTTAAATAAAGCGCTTACATTCTTTTGAGAAAGGCTATTGGTTTAATTCTTTCTGAAGCAAAGCAACCGCTTCTTCATACGACGTCATGTCAGACAGCTTCGTCATCACCTCTTCTTTTCTAAAAAGTGTCATGAGCTTCTCTAACATCACAAGCTGCTTACTAGGTTCAGAGATTGCTAGGACGAACACAATTTTGGCCAGCACAGTTTCATCAGGGCTCCCCATCTTGTGAAACATAACAGGTTCCTTTAGAGTGGCTACACTAATCGCCGGTTTGTTCACATGCTCAGGATCTGTATGTGGAATTGCTACCCCAAAGGTCGCAAGTGGAAGGCCTGTAGGATATGTTTTTTCTCTTTCAAGCACCGCTGGTAAAAAGCTCGACTTAATATATCCTCCTGCTTCTAATTGCTCTGCTAAATATGTGGTCACCTCCTCTCTCGAAGATGCATCGTACTGCAGCTTGATCAGTTGTTCATCTAACTCAAACAAGTTGTTCAAACAACCACCCCTTTCATTTGGTATAAATGTGAACACATGTAACAAAAAGAAAGAACATTTTAGAATAGAACCTTTTATAAAGCGCTTACAAATATACATCATTGAAAATGTTCAATGTTGTTACCTTTGTGAAGATATTATAATATTCTAAATTATAAGTCAATGTTCCTAGGAAAAATTTTATAAAAAAAGATGCAGTCTTTTCTGCCTCTCAGATTGTTGACAAAGGGCTAAAATGATTTTTATTTTAGCCCTTTGTCTTCTTTTCAGCGTGATAGAAAACCTTTGCAGTCTAGGAAGGACGAGCACCGGAATGGAGCGAATTGACATTCGTGAGTACCGACGCGCAGGACTGACACCAATGCGAGGGTTTGTCTACACGCTGAGATGCAATCTTTTCTGCATCTTTCATCAACTCTGCTCTACTTCTTATTAAATGTGACTTCTTCTAATCACTCAGTACTTGATCTTTGTTGTGAGCAACAACTTTGTCATTCATACGCAAAAAGACCCTTAGCCATTGAAATACATTACAGTCCTGTACTTCAAATGGCCAAGGCGTCTTCGGCTCTCTGATCCGATGTTTTTTTTATATAAATAAAAAAAGAAACGCCATCCTCAAGAGGCGCTTCTTTTCCCGGGAAATGTTCTTATTGGGCAGAGAGCTTTAAATTGACGCCAACGGCAGTTCCGTTTCTCGAGGAATCAGCCACACCAGTAAAGGTTCCTGCTTTTCGATCAATGAGTAGCGCTTGAACATTTCCTATATCAATAGGCGAATTGCCGAAACGATGCCCCATATCATTAAGCTTTGTTCTCACATCGAGAGGGACACCTACTTCATAACGATAAGAAGTTGGACTGTTTGTATAAATTCTTGGTTCTTCAACTGCATCCTCAAGCTCCATCTCATATTCAAGCAAATTCAAAATAGTTTGTGAAACAGAAGCAATGATGGTTGTTCCTCCCGGTGAACCTACTGTCATGACAGGCTCATTATCTTTAAAAATGATGGTCGGTGTCATACTGGACAACGGTCGTTTATTCGGCTGAACTTCATTTGCTCCGCCTGGTATTGCATCAAAATCTGTTAGTTCATTGTTTAAGAAGAAACCATATTCCGGGACGAGAATCCCTGTACCAAATAACTGTTCAATGGTTGTCGTGAACGACACAACATTTCCCCACTGATCAGCAACAGTAAAATGTGTGGTCTCACCAATGGTTTTATCTTCAGGCTGCGGTACAATAGGAGATGGATTTTTTTCATCCTCATACGCCCACGGATCTCCTTCTTTCGGGTTAAGATTCTTTTTGTCTAATTGAATAAGAGAGGCTCTTTCTGAAATGTAATCATCGTCTAATAGTCCTTTTAGTGGAACATCTACGAACTCGGGGTCACCGGCATATGCAGCACGGTCTGCATAGGAGAGATGCATCGTTTCAGCAAGTAGTTGATATTTTTCGAATGATTTGGGGTCATATTGAGATAGGTTAAAGTGGTCAAGTATTTTGAGCATTTGCAGCATAAACACCCCGCCTGAGCTTGGTGGAGGCATACTTGCAAGCTGGTATCCTTTATAGTCTCCCCAGATAGGCTTGTCAGTCTCGACCTCATAACGACCAATGTCATCAGTTGTCATTGTCCCGCCAAAATCTTGGACTGTATTTGCAAGTGCCTTTGCTACTTTTCCTTCATAAAATGCTTTGCTTCCTTTTTTCGCAATGAGCTTAAATGTTTTTGCAAGGCCTGGCTGAACTAGGAGGTCTCCTTCTTTGAGCGGCTGATCATTTGGAAGAAAGATGGGCGCTGCAGCCGTTTTTTTCAATTTTCCTTGATGATCATCAATGGCTTTTGCCAAGACAGAATCGATTTCAAATCCATCCTCTGCAAGCTGGATGGAAGGCTTAATCAATTCCTTCATCGAGCGGGTTCCCCACTTATCTAATGCCGCCTCAAGACCTTTCACAGTCCCTGGAACACCAACAGCATTACCATGTGTGGATCGCTCAGCAAACGGGATGGCTTTCCCCTCATCTGTTAAAAACATGTCAGGTGTTGCGCCTTGTGGTGCTCTTTCTCGACTATTGATGATGGATGTTTCTTTTGTCTTCCCATCATAAACCATCATAAATCCTCCGCCACCAATTCCAGACATCATTGGCTCTGTCACATTCAGTGCGTACTGGATGGCAACAGCAGCGTCAACAGCGTTTCCACCTTTCTTTAATACATCTGCACCCACTTCTGATGCGAGCGGATGGGCAGTAGCCACCATGCCATCTTTCCCAACAGCTACTTTATTCCCATGAGTTTCGTTTGCAGTGACCTGACCGACAGGCAGAAAAAACGAGAAAACCAACAGACATATGGACAAAATAGTCAGAGAAATGCGTTTCATACACAACACCCCTTCCATATTCTTACTTTGACCATACCGACTTCTTGACCAGAATACAATAGATTATTCTAAAATTTCTAAAATTTTCATTCTATCATCCTATATTCATCAAATGTAAAGCGGATTTTCAAAACATATGACACACGTACTAAGTAGGGATAAAGACACTATCCTTTCATGTTTTTGATTTCGCGGTATAATAAACGCATCGCAAAGGGGGAAGAATGATGAATCAAAAAAGCACTTTATTTTGGGAAACATATTGGAAAGAAAAATCAGAAAGCGCACCAATTGACGCATCTGTTTCCGCTTGGGCATTTGGAGCAGACCCAGATCATTTACTTGACCTTGTTCTGCAAGGGAAAAAAACAGCGACATGTTCTGGACATCTTTTTTACGAAAAGGAACAGGAGCCGCTTCCAAAGGCAGGGCAATATGCGGTCATTTTGGACAGCCATGACGAACCAAAAGCCATCATAGAGATCACGCATGTAGATGTCATGCCAATGAATGAAGTTCCAGAATCATTTGCCCAAGCAGAAGGTGAAGGCGATCTTTCTTATCACTATTGGTACAGAGCCCATGAAGCATTTTTCACAGAATCACTCAAACCGTACGGATTAGAATTTAAAGAAGACATGCTCCTCGTTTGCGAGCGATTTAAACTTGTTTATTCAGCTTCTTAAGCTTTAAGCGGCGCCAAAAAAGGACCGCTTTTTTCATTTCTTTTCTCCTTTCTGAAAAAGGTGTGATGAGAACACATCTTTAGGTCAGAATAAGATCAAATAGAAAAAGTGAAGAAATTTTCGACTACACCTGTTTTTTTTCGACAAAAGAATATATAATTATTTGATGTGTGCATTGTCTCATTTATACAATGGAGGGTTTTTACATGTTAAAAAGGAAAAAAGACAAGTTTTCCGTCTTGTTAACGGAAATTGCTAAAAATTTAGATGAAACTGCTGAGTATTTTGTTAGCTATAAAGTAACAAATCAAACCACTCTGAAAGAATTTTCTGACACATTGAAGGAATATGAGACAAAAGGTGATAATCATGTTCATACTATGATTAAAGAGCTGAACAAAGCCTTTATTACACCGATTGAACGTGAAGACATTCTTCAATTGACGAATAGCCTCGACGATGTTTTAGATGGAATTGAGCATTTTTCAGCCACAATGGAAATTTATTCAATGACAAGCTCTGACGAACATATCGACAAATTCAGCCACTACATCAGAGAATGTGCGAAGGAAATCTTAATTACAATCGATTTACTGGCTGAAAATCGCTTAAAAGATATTCAACCACACGCAATCAAAATCAAAGAGATCGAGCACAATTGTGACAATCTTTATCGTAAATCACTCAAGAACTTGTTTGGAAAAGAAACGGATCCAATCAAGGTCATTCAATACAAAGAAATTTACGAAACACTTGAAGAAATTGCCGATTCCTGTCAAAGTGTTGCCAACAATCTAGAAACAATCATAATGAAGAATGCGTAACGGGGTTAGTTAAACATGGACACATTACTCATCCTTACCATATTTATTGTCATTTGTGCACTTGCTTTTGATTTCATCAACGGATTCCACGATACAGCAAATGCCATTGCCACTTCGGTTTCAACAAAGGCGTTAAAGCCTAGACATGCTATTATTATGGCAGCGTTTATGAACTTCTTAGGAGCAATGACATTTACAGGTGTGGCAAAGTCCATTACAAAAGACATCGCAGATCCTTTTACACTTCAAAACGGTTCTGTCGTCATTTTGGCTGCTTTAATTGCGGCCATTACTTGGAACTTGCTTACTTGGTATTACGGGATTCCGAGTAGTTCTTCGCATGCACTGATCGGATCAATTGCAGGAGCTGTTATTGCCTCTGCTGGTTTTGGCGCTTTAAACTATTCGGGGTTCATTAAAATCATTCAAGCACTGTTGCTTTCACCTATCCTAGCTTTCGTATTAGGATATATCGTGTACACCATTGTCAAATTTATATTTAGAAACCACAATCTCGCAAAAACAAATAAACAATTCCGTCGTGTTCAAATTTTAACTGCAGCACTACAATCGTATACCCACGGAACAAACGATGCGCAAAAAGCGATGGGAATTATTACGATGGCTTTAATTGCAGGGAATTTGCATACAACAGACGATATTCCTTTCTGGGTACAATTCTCTTGTGCGCTTGCAATGGGACTAGGTACGTCTATTGGCGGCTGGAAGATTATTAAAACAGTCGGCGGTAAAATTATGAAAATTCGTCCAGTAAACGGAGTATCTGCCGATTTAACGGGTGCAGCTATTATCTTCGGTGCGACATTTATTCACTTACCTGTTAGTACCACTCACGTGATCTCATCTTCTATTCTAGGTGTAGGTTCTGCACACAGAGTAAAAGGGGTAAACTGGGGTACGGCAAAACGTATGCTTGTCACTTGGGTAATTACATTACCGATTTCAGGAACTCTCGGGGCTCTTATATACTTTGTGTTAAATGCGATTATCTAATATCAAAGACCTGTCTGACAGGTCTTTTTTTATTTGTCTGCACCCTTTTCCTACAAGCCATTTTTTCATGAAGCAGGGTTTCCAATCATATCCATAGAAATAAAGTAAGTATCCATCTGTCTATGGGAGAGAAAATCATGCTATTATTTTTTCAATTGACCGTGTGGTTATTGCTGGGTGCCCTTGCTGTATATGTATTTGCCGTATGGCGTTTTGAACAAAAAGTAAAAGAAAAGATGTTTGCCATTCGTAAAACGTGGTATTGGATTTATGTAGCTGGTGCTGTTGTGTACTGGACAAATGATCCTTCTTCAATCTTCACCGATTGGATGCACTACTTGATTATTGCCGTTTTTTTCGCATTAACCGATGCATTCATCTTTCTCAGCTCCTATATTAAAAAACTCGGAAATCACGAACTAGAAACCGACACCCACCAACTCCTAGAACAAAATAACGATCTACTTCATTCTTACCTCAATAAACTAAAAACGTACCAATACCTATTGAAAAACGAACCGATTCATGTATATTATGGAAGTGTAGAGGCATATATAGAGGGAATTGAACGGCTCATTTATTCTTTTGCCGACAAGATGAATATTCAAGCGGTTCTTTGTCCTTACGATACGCAGGAACAAAAAGATGACCTGCTCCGGACACTTGACCAGCGAGCTCTTATTCAGGCGAAGCTTGACAGGCAGGAAGTCTATTACGATGATTTCGGCAAATTGGTGCTCATCCCGTTTTCTGTAGCAGATGATCACTTCGTCATTAAGCTCACCTCTGATGATATTGTCACTGAGTTCGACTATTTATTAATGACGTCACTTACAACAATTTATGACCTAATCTTGCCTGACGAAGAGGAAGGTGATGAAGATGGACCACGCACTTCAAGGGGATAACAACAATCGCAAGAAAAACCCTTTTAAGATTTTAAAGAAAAAGCAACATATCAGTATGGCGGATTACAAGGTAAGCCCCCATACAGAGCGTATTTTTAAAAAGAATGAACAGCTATTGGATGAGTATAAAAATAAAAGGGCTTGATTACACTAAAGGACGCGGAACAAAATCCGCGTCCTGCTTCCATTTTTACATAGACTTGCATACAATAATCTATACGCTGCAACGATTGAGGTGCCAATAAATGAAAAAGAAAATCAAACAATTGAGATATGTTCAGTTTGCTGAATTTAAGTCGTCGCCTTATATGCGTCGATTAAATGAGCAAAGTGAAGCAGTCATCCAATCATCCAAACAGAAACACTCACTGATTTAACAGCTTCAGAAGCTTTTCCTTCGTTTTAGGTCCGTATACCCCATCACTTGTCAGACCATTTACCAGCTGAAAACGCGCTACGGCGTTCGCCGTTTTTTCTCCGTAAACTCCGTCTATTCCTTTATTTGCAGCTGCTTTATCAGGATAAAAATAAACAGCAGCAAGCGCCTGCTGGACGAGGCGTACGTGCTCTCCCTTTGTCAATGGAGAAGTCACCTTTAAAACCCCATCTGGCAGCTCATACAAGCTCTTTGCATCGTTACGATAAATTTTGAGAACTTGTCCAATTTGAATCTTATTCGGATCACTAATGTCATTCCACTTCTGTAAATCTTGAACTGTGACCCCATGAGCTTTCGCAATACTCGTTAACGTATCCCCGCTTTTCACGACATATGTGATGACCGCCTCAGGATCTTCTGCTGTTTCAATCCCTTTTTTAAATTCATTCCAAGTAGATAGAAGCTGGCGTGGACATGCTTTTCCTGACCAGTACTGATGTGTGACCACATTTGCTAGCGGAATGTGATGTTCTTTTAACAGCTTTTGAATGAGCCATTGTGCATGTTTGACCGCTTGCTGAAAATTCCCATCTACATTCTCACAAATTTCAATTCCGATCGACTTCCGGTTACCATTCCCATGACCATCCCCTGCATGCCAACCATTTTCATTTACCGGCAGATGCTGAAAGATTTCATGATCATCCACTGTAAAGTGCCAGCTCACCTCTGTCGTTGGGCTTTTTACATAGGCCGCATGACTTTTCGCATCCGCTCCCTTTGACGTGTTTGCTGTGTTATGCACCGTTACATACTCCGGTGTCATCGCATACCCTGGGCGGTTTCCGTTTCCAACTGGAATAAAATCTTGATAAATTTGTACCATGTACTGCACTCCCTTTTGCTAGATTGAATTGATCTTTCTCATCAATCGGTGGCATTCGTAAGACAATACTTGTTTGTTTTCATGAGACGACTATGGTAAAATTTGAATTCAATTCACTCTTTTTAGTCGTGAAACGTGCAAAAATACAGAAAAAAACAGGAATTAATTCCATTTTTCCTTGATTTTATGTTAAAATTGTTAAAAATAAACCGATAATAAAAGTAAGTAATAGCTCATTTAGCTATTTAGTCCTATATGGACTTTTCTTTTACGTTAAGAATAGAACATACGTTTGTATGGAGGTTTTCAAATGACTGGTTTTTTAACCCATTTAGAAGAAGATATTAAGCGTTTATATGCTCAATTACAAATAAGCGGTCCTGCTTATAGAGAGATGCAAAGGATCGCTTCTGAATTTCGCGTATGGGTCCATTACGAGGAGACTGGCAGCATGATGATCCAGCATCAAGGTCTTTACAGTATTATCTTAAACAGATCCCTATCACCTGAAGAACAGTGGCAGGATTTTGCCCACGAGCTTTGTCATGTGCTAAAGCATACAGGAAATCATTTTAAAATGAACAAACTCTTTCGAGAATTGCAGGAGTTTCAGGCAAAACAATTCATGTATCACTTTTGTGTTCCAACCTTTATGCTGATGAAAATGAAGCTTCCACCCCTTCGGCAGCAAGCCATTTTTCATATTGCTCAAACGTTTCATGTCACTTGGACTTTTGCTGAAAAGCGGCTTGCCTTATTCGAACAGCGAAAAGCAGGTATTCGCTTTCAGCAGGAGTTTACGTCTTATTTAATGAAAGCAGAAAGAGTCGCTGAAAAAGAAGCTGTTTATCAAACGTAAATCATCGCATAAAAGTTTATTCATAAAGGGCTAATACTTGTTTGAGTACATTTGTGTACCGATAAAATTGTTCAGTTTGTGTATCTCGCCGGTATTGACGCCTAAAGTCTTGAAAGAATGCTCTTCTTTGCGCCTGACTAATTTCAAGTTGTACACTTTTTCCTGTCAGACATTTGTTATTGATATTATCAGGATGCGTTCCAGAAAAACGATCAGATTCGGCTAGCAGCAATGCTTGAAAGCCATTTTGCGTTAAACGCTTCACAGTTTCTGCCGCTCTTTCTCTGTCCGTACCTCCCACTAACGTTTGAAGCACCTCTGTTTCTCCGTAGCCATGAAGTGCAAACGTATAATGATGGGTATGCACCTCTGAAAGGCAAAGCGGCTCATCAAAGCGTGTACTTGTAATATGAAGCACATGATTGCCTTTTACTTTAAGGCCTTCAAATAAATACATAGAATAGTCACTAGAAATTTCATGAACAAGCTCACTCACGCCTGATTCAATTCCTCCAGCATGAGGAGACAAAACTAGCAGCTGGTCACCTTTTCGCTCGTGAAGAATTTGATAATCAATCCCTTTTCTTTCATGAGCGGAGAGCTCTTCATAATTTTGATACGTATCGATAATTTGCCTCATGTCATCTGCTCCATTTCTTTATATGAGCATAAGTCTACTGATCCCTCATTCTTTTGTAAAGAGGTTTCGAATCAAATATACCACTTGAATTCTTCCTTAAATTTTCCTTACTTTTACGGCATTCTGTTGAATTTTGAGAAAAAATGACCGATAATTGAAACGAATAGAACTTTTGGACTATATGAATCTTTTTGTATTCTCTCTCATAAATTAGAAATATTGTGATCTACATCTGGAGGAATTCATGTTAAAAAAGAAAACCACCCTCACTCTTATCATCTTACTCCTTAGCTTCGCTGGCATTATTTATTGGAAATGCTTCTCTCTTCAAGGCGTGTCTCACGGAACATTCATCCGCTCGATGTCCTCACCTGACGGAATGTATATCATCAACACCTATCAGCATAGCGGAGGAAAGCTAAAGGAAAACGCAGTCAGAGCAGAAATTGAAAACAAACTGACCCATCGCAAGAAAACGATTTACTGGAAATACCCTGATAAGGACCCTCTCATCAAATGGAAAAACGGACAGCTTGTTCAAATTGGACATGAGTTTTTAAATGTGGTGAAAGGCGACACCTACGATTATCGCTTTGATCAGAACAAGAGAAAATAACGACATACAAAAAACGAATCCTCTTGGATTCGTTTTTTACGTTGCCATGACGGTTTGCATAAATTTCTTCATATCTGTACTAACCGTTGTCAATCGATCAACAATTTCGCTAAATTCCGTCACAAGTGAAGCCTGTTCTGATGAAGAACCTTTCATATGGTCCATACTTTCAAGTAATGTATGTATATTGGAGGAAATTCCTTGTAATGAGCTTTCGATGTTTTCTGTTGCACGTGAAGTTTCACTTGAAAGCTTTTGAACCTCACTTGCTACAACACTAAAACCTGCTCCTTCTTTTCCTGCCCTGGCCGCTTCAATTGACGCATTCAATCCTAGCAAACTCGTTTGTTTCGAGATGCCTTTAATCATTTTTGTAATATCAGCTGTTTGTTTCGAGCTTTCAAGAGTTTGCTGCGTTTGTAAGGTCATCTCCTCACTTGTAGCAGAAAGCTCCTCTGAATGCGCCGCCACCACGTGCACCTTTTCTTGAATACTTTGAATAATGTCATTCAATGAATCCATATACGCTTCAAGCTCTATTTGATTTTTGAGCGGAAATCCTAAAGCGAGGGCACCAATCACTTGCCCGTTTTCATCAAAAATGGGCAATCCCATTGCATTTAAAGGTACTCCATATACTGATTCAGGCACAAACATACTCGATGTCTCACCTCTCAGCGCTTTTTTCATATTCAGATCATCTGGTTTAATACGTTCACCAGCTCGAATTTGAAAATCAACATCTTTCGATGGCAAATACAGCAAAAATTTCTCTCGGTCAATGACACCCATCGTCACTTCATTTTTTAAAATCTGCATCATATAAGGTGCTGCTGTCACTATACTCTGTAGTATATCCAATTTCTCTACCCCCTTATATTATTTATCGGCCGCTTTTCTTAAAATAATAGTTATTTTTTAAAAATAATGATGATGAAAGTTATTTCTCATATGTATGAGTAAAAAGAGGGAAATTCCCTCTCTATATTCAACAAAACGTAAATTTGCTATAATTTAAGCATCAACATATGATGAAATGGTCATGTAATCATTATATATATATTCATTGGAGGCGCATGTTGTGAGACAACCTATGACATATGAGCGGGCGATCGTCATTGGCGGCGGTATGACGGGAATACTCGCTGCAAAAGTTTTATCAACGTTTTATCATCAAGTTTTTATTATCGAAAAGGACGAAACGCCAGACTCTCCTAAGAATCGTCTCGGCACTCCTCAAGCTTTTCATCCACATAGAATGCTGCCACTAGGCAAGCAAATCATTGAACGTCTATTCCCTGGCTATACAAAAGAGTTACTGACAATGGGCGGATTTAATACATGGCAACAAACCTCTCGATTTATCACAAAAGATGGTGAATTAACGCTTACTGATACAGAAGAAACAGCCGTTACAAGACGTGCCATGCTAGAGTGGGTGCTAATGCAAAGAATGTTAAATGAGGGACGGGTGCAATGTTTAGAAAAACATGAAGCCCTCTCACTTCAGTTGAAAGAGGGAACGAATCAAGTTATCGGACTGGTCGTAAAAGATCGGCATCAAAAGCCAGGACGCATTTTTGAAATGAAAGCAGACTTAGTGATCGATACATCTGGAAGAATGTCTAAATTGCCAAAATGGCTGAAAGATGCTGGACTAACCTTACCGCAGACAGATGAATTAAGTGTGTCACTCGGTTACAGCACTAGATATTACAAAATACCACCAGAAGCGCCATACCAGCAATCAATGGTCGTCGTGGGTCAGCCAGACAGGCAAATTCCAACAGGACTGTTTGAACGCGTAGATCATGATTTAGTAGCTGTTCTTCTCTCTGCAGCTGGCGGATCACATTATCCAACAACGGATGCTGATCAATTTGATTCAGAAACAGCTGCACTCGCGCATCCCGCAATAGCAGATGCCATCACTCATTTAACGCCCTATACTAAACCAAAAGGGTTTAGAGTCCCTTCTTGCGTAAGACATCACTATGAACAAATGCACGAATGGCCAACTGGATTATTGGTGATGGGCGATGCCTTGTGTACATTAGACCCTATTCACGGGCAAGGAATGACAAAGGCCGCACTCGAAGCACAAGTTCTTGAGCGTATGCTCAAACAAGCACAAAAAAATAAGCGGCTATCTTTTGAAAAGGACACATTACAACAAATGCAGCATGCCAATGAACTTGGCTGGTGGCTTTGTGCGATTGCTGATATGGCGTGGGAAGGCGTTGAATTAAAAGGAGAAACAACCATTCCCCATTTGACGTTCGTACAAGGATTTTTAAATCGCTACGTACAATACGCCATAGTAACAAAACAGCCTGAACGTCTTGAGGAGTATCACCGAATGCATTCTTTCTTAACAGAACCAAGAGACATCATCAACTTAGAACAGCTGCATGACATGATTCAAGCCGACACTTCTGGCGAAACGGCTGAATGGTGGAGTCAGTGGAATCAAGAGGACGATGAACGCAATCGGGCTTTTTTCCATGAAGCGGTTCCTGACTTTCGTTTACAGCAACTACTGTCATTCAATTGAAACAAAAAAAGCCCCTTTATGGGGCTTTTTGATTAACGTAATAATTGAAGTACGTTTTGTGGCTGTTGGTTGGCTTGTGCTAGCATCGCTTGAGACGCTTGAGAAAGAATGTTGTTCTTTGTGAACTCACTCATTTCTTTCGCCATGTCAACGTCACGAATACGAGACTCAGCAGCCGTTAAGTTTTCAGCAGAAGCACCAAGGTTGTTGATTGTGTGCTCTAGGCGGTTTTGGACGGCTCCAAGTGCTGAACGCTGTTTAGATACTGCGCCGATGGCTTCATCAATTTTTGCTACTTCAACGTCAAAGTCAAAACCATCTTCATTTACTTTAATATCTTTGACAGTCAAGGTTTCAGCGTCCATTTTGCCGATCTGAACGTTGATATTTTGCTCAATGTTAGCGCCAATTTGAAATTGGAATCCATCTTCAACGCTACCATCCAACAGATTTTTTCCGTTAAATGCTGTACGCTGAGAAATCCCATCAATTTCATCTACCAAAGCCGTGAGCTCTTCTTGAATAGCTGTTAAATCTTCTGTTTGTTGAGTCCCAACGTTACCCGCTTGAACAGTTAGTTCACGCATACGTTGAAGGATCGCATGTGTTTCAGTTAATGCACCTTCAGCCGTTTGGATAAGAGAGATACCATCTTGTGCGTTTTTAGATGCCATTTCTAATCCGCGGATTTGTCCACGCATTTTTTCAGAAATGGCTAGACCTGCTGCGTCATCTCCTGCACGGTTGATACGAAGACCAGAAGAAAGCTTCTCCATGTTCTTTTGCCCTGCTCCATTGTTTGCAGACAAACGGTTCAGTGTGTTAAGTGCTGCGATATTGTGGTTAATTCTCATGTTTCATGACCTCCATGTGTTTGAACCAATTGAACATCCTTGTCCAAAAGTTCTAAATTAGAATTTTTTTGTAAGCCTTACAATCCATTTATCGAACTTTAATGGAATTTGTTTAACAAAAAAGGGATAAATGAGGTGAAAGTCTCATTCGTTATGATCGTTTCGCTAGAGTATGCCAAATTTAAAGGTCATTTTTCATGATTTGTCAGAGGGATTTAAGAATCATAAGACTGGAGAAAATGCGAAGAAAAAACAGCATAAAAAAAGCCCCATAAAAGGGGCTCTTCATTAACGTAGTAATTGAAGTACGTTTTGTGGCTGTTGGTTCGCTTGTGCAAGCATTGCTTGAGAC
Source organism: Bacillus sp. MM09(2025) (assembly GCF_050496725.1). Lineage (NCBI taxonomy): Bacteria > Bacillati > Bacillota > Bacilli > Caryophanales > Bacillaceae > Bacillus > Bacillus sp. MM09(2025). Next base: position 21,906 of record NZ_JBNWEN010000001.1, on the reverse strand, counting down.
GCTTGAGAAAGAATGTTGTTCTTTGTGAACTCACTCATTTCTTTCGCCATGTCAACGTCACGGATACGAGACTCAGCAGCTGTTAAGTTTTCAGAAGATGCACCAAGGTTGTTGATTGTGTGCTCTAGACGGTTTTGAACCGCACCAAGTTTACCACGCTCAGAAGATACTTTATTGATTGCAGCATCTACTTTGTCTAATAGAGCATCTGTATTAGCTGTTGTAGCAGTTGTTACAACATAATCAGCTTTCAACATATCAAGACCAGTAGCAGCAGTACTCATGTCACTAATTTGAACTGTCAGCTGTTGTGTTTTGTTAGCACCAATTTGGAAAGTAAATCCATCAGTTTGAGTACCATCAAGAAGGTTTTTACCGTTGAATGCTGTACGTTCAGAAATTCCATCTACCTCATCAAGAAGGTTATCAATTTCATCTTGGATAGCTTTAAGATCTGTTGTTGCATCTTGAGTACCAGTGTTACCCGCTTGAACTGTTAATTCACGAACACGTTGAAGGATTGAGTGAGTTTCAGTCAATGCACCCTCAGCTGTTTGGATAAGAGAGATACCATCTTGTGAGTTTTTAGAAGCCATTTCTAAGCCGCGGATTTGTCCACGCATTTTTTCAGAGATTGCTAGACCTGCTGCGTCATCTCCTGCACGGTTGATTTTAAGACCAGAAGAAAGTTTCTCCATGTTCTTTTGGCTAGCACTGTTGTTTGCAGATAAACGGTTCAATGTGTTAAGTGCTGCGATATTGTGGTTAATTCTCATTTCCTATTACCTCCATGTATGTGGGACCTGACAGACGTCCTTGTCTGAAAAAAGTCCTTTGTTCTAGGGCTTATCAACCCTGACAATTCTATTATCGGACATAGTTATAGGATGTTTAGCAGATTTTTAAAAAAATATCGTATTTTTTCATGACGTTGATCCTAATTTGAACAATTCTATAAAAACAAAAGCTGCTGATCTATCATCAGTTAGCTTTATCGTTTTATGAATATCAGTATTGCTTGATATCAAACATTAAGATATTTTGGTACACCACATAATCCTTCTTACTTGTAAAAGGCCCTTTATTATGCTCATCATTGATTTCATAGAAGTTCATCCCAATTCCAAAACTTCTCTCTTTATACCAGTTTAGAAAATCGTTAATTTCTTTCATTGAAAGCAAATAATCCTTTTGCAACCCGTTTATCATGGTAATTGAAAGTATACCTTTTGTTACTTCTTCACCTGGCTTTGTTCCATCTTGATCCTTTGGTTCTTCGGTTGTGCCATCGCCTGGCTTTGTTCCATCCTGATCTTTCGGTTCTTCGGTTGTGCCATCACCTGGCTTTGTTCCGTCCTGATCTTTTGGTTCTTCTTCTGTGCCATCACCTGGCTTTGTCCCGTCCTGATCTTTTGGTTCTTCTTCTGTGCCATCACCTGGCTTTGTCCCGTCCTGATCTTTTGGTTCTTCTGCTGAACCATCGTCTGGCTTTGTTTCACCTTCAGCAATTTGCAGGTCTTTTAATGAGATAGAGATTACTGATTTGTAATCACTTTTAATCGATTTTGAATGATAATCTTGCTTGAAATTTCGTCCACCTATGATATATATGGTATCCTCAATCGTTACAGCACTTGAACCTACTCTAGCTTCAGGTAAATTGATCGAGCTTCTTTTCACAGAATTCGTTTTAGCATCATAAAACTGTGTGTATGGTGATAATAGACTGGATCTGTCGTCATACTGACCTCCAGCCATAAACAATTTCCCCTGATATGTCGTAAATGCAGCCCCTAGTTGATAAAAATTCAACTTTGATTTCGTTTGTACCCATTGATTTGTTTCAATGTTATATTCATATACTTGGGCATTATGGAGATTACTAACTGTTCTTTCTCCACCTGTGACATAAATTTTGTTGTTAATAACTTCTGACATAGACATACCAGTAAATTGCTGAGGAAACATTTTCAATTGTTGCCATGTATCCGTTTTTGTATCATAACTATAAAAATTATGTTCTTGATAAGGACTTTTATTCGTTGCAAGAATATAAATCTTATCATTTACAACACTCGCGCTTATATCACCTTTTGTCACAGCTAGGTTTGGTATATTAATTGGTGTTTCTGACCATGTATCGGATTCTACATCATAAATATCAATTGTTTTTGTGCTATCTTGATATGCTCCTCCAATGACATATATTTTTTTCCCTATCGCCACTGCCGCACTATCTGTTCTTTCTCTTGGCATTTCAGCTTTTGAACTCCACTCATTTTTGTCAGGATCATACATGTAGGTATTTTTATTACTATGTGATTTTTCACTACTTCCCCCAAAAACAAAAATCTTCCCATCTACTACTACGGAACTTGAATGAAGTCTCTCTTCCGGTAAATCCGCTCGCTTCGTCCAGCCATTTGCCTCAGCTGCATCAGCTTTTAACGGATGAATTGTGACCATCATAAAAATGGTCAAAAGCACTAGAAATAATCCTTTTTTCATCATTTTTTTCCTCCATATCTTAAATATCCCTCCTCTTATCGACATATTTGTAATAAAATTTAATTTTTATCATTGTATACTAGAATCAGCATTTCCTGTTATTTACCTTCACACATACATCACCGGCGTCGATATTTTAATAATCTTCCCGCCTCGACGATAAAATCTTGGGACGCGGCGGCTTAGGGTGGCGATAACTTCGTAGTTGATTGTATTGAGCATTTCAGCGATTTCATCGACAGAAATTTCTCCGCCCTTTTGACGTCCGTAAATGACGACTTCCTCGCCTTGCTTTGCTTTCATTTCTCCTAAACTGATCATCGTCATATCCATTGTGACTCGGCCAGCAATCGGCATTCGTTCTCCACGGAAAAGCATAAATCCCCGATTTGATAAAGCACGTGAGTACCCATCTGCGTAACCGATTGGTATGGTGGCAATGACTTCATCAGGCTTTGCTACATACGTTGCCCCATAGCTGACGGTCCTTGGCTTTGTTACCATTTCCTTCACGAACGCAATTCTCGCTTTTAAACTGAGAGCCGGCTCTAGCTGAACAGCGTCTAAGCTTTCAATGTATTGCGAGGGATACAGTCCATAAAGTCCGATGCCCAGCCGAATCATATCGGCGCTAAATTCAGGAAACGCGATGGCAGCCGCTGTATTGTTCATATGTACGGTCGGCAGCTTAATTCCTTGTTTTTTCAAAAAGCGAAGAAAATCAATAAAAATACTGTGCTGCAGCAGCGTGAAATCAGGGTCAGGCTCATCCGCAGTGGAGAAATGCGTAAAAATTCCGTCCCAGCTAAGGTTTTCACTCTTTTCAAGGGCTTCCACTACTCCTAACAGCTCTTCCTTCGTCCGTACACCTAGTCGCCCCATCCCTGTATCGACATTGACATGTATCCCAAGCCGGCGCTGACTTTCTTCTTCTGCTAAGATCTCATTTGCTTCAACAATCCAGTCTTCACGAAGGCCAGATAGATCAATTCTCCAGGCCGCAGCCCTTTTCACACAATCGAGCGGAGTAAACCCAAGAACCAAAATCGGCGCTTCAATTTTTGCTCTTCGCAGCACAATGCCTTCCTCCAAGCTAGCAACTGCAAGCTCCGTCGCACCGCTTTCCAGTGCCTGCCGAGCTACCTCCACCGAGCCATGTCCATAAGCATTCGCCTTCACAACAGCCATGATCTTACTTTTCCTTGGAATATGCGCTTGAATGGCTTCGATATTTCTTTTAATCGCATCAAGATTGACTTCGATCCAGACTTCCCTGCATAGCTTTTTCATTTATTTTTCCTCCTCATCACATGAGTGTTCTTTCTATCTCCATGTTCACTTTTGTGTCTAGTCTATCTTTATTCATTTTTGAGAAAAACATTCAGCTACAATGACTGAACCTGCTTTGTCTTGTCTCACAAAAAAAGAAACCACATCAACTGTGATTTCTTCTCTATGTGCGATGATATTCAATTTCATCCGCCGATTTCATCATTGCATCAATATCATGATAAATCTCCTGTAAATTTTCCCGTTCAGCTAAGTATTGAGCATTGCTTTTATGAACAGGCACATCAAATTGCAAGAAGTTGATCGTGATCGTTGATGACTCTCGGTCATTCATTATTAATCTTAATTCAAGCGTTGAGACCTCTTCTTTATCATCTCTCTCAGCTGAAGCAATCGGCACCCCATCTTCTAACATCACAACTTGTTTCAAATCTTTCAAGTATAGCTCAGTGACTGCAAATCTATTTTTACTAGTTGACCCATCAGGCTGATGTTCAATAAAGCGCATTTTCTTTAACTTATCATCAATCGCAAATCCCTTATCAACTTGCTCTGAGAAGAAATAGGTAGATGCTTGAAACCCATCTTCGTGAAAAAGCATCATCATTTTATCCATTAATATGTTTGGATCATTCTGTTCTTTTCGCCTTTGTAATCTACCGGCAATGAATAAAATGACCATTCCTCCGATGATGCTGAGAGCCGTTCCCAATCCATTCCCTACATCTACGAAAACAGTAAAACCTAAAACAGCAATCATAAAAGCAATGATAATGCCTATGATGAATATCACACAATGCTCCTCCTATCATGACCCTTCATGAATGGTTTAGCCATAGTATAGCATTTGAAGTAAGGCGATTTAAGAATATTTATATGAAGAAAACAGACCATAAAGATCTGCTTTCCCATTGAACTTCATTCAAGTATTTAAAAGATAGGCAGTAAGAATTCACACACGCCTTCTTCTTCTCTATATCTCTCCATAATAGATGCCTGACGCATGTTCAATTGATTGTTTTGGATCATTTGAGGCAATTGGCTCCAAAATAAATTCAATTTTTCGGTTGTATGTGTCACTGTAAACACAGCATACTTTCCCCCTTCAAAATGTCCAGTCTGAACCATTTGATCTTTTGAGAAATCTCTATTTGTCATCAACATGAGGTCGTATCTGCATTTTTCTGGTGAAATTTTTCCAGGATCATCTTGAGGAACACCATATATACCAAATTCCTTTAATTCATCAATTAATTGATGTTGATTGATCCATTTTTTAAATCTCTTCATCATCTCTACATTTTCTCTGCTGCCATATGGTCCTATATTTCTCATATACACCATTTTCATATTCGTTAACATTTCAATTTTGTAATTCATGATTTCCCTCCAACTCTTAGTGGAAGATTGGCCAATCATTCCTTACATCCAACGGTAACACCCTTTAAAATATAATACAGCAGGTTATTAAAAATAATTGAATTATGTTGGAAAAATATTCACTGGAATTGCGATTTAGATCATAAATTAAGTCATCTCATCATCTCTTTAAATAGCATATCCCATTTTTAAAAATAAAAAAGAACGGTCTTTAGCCGCTCACTGGTTTATTGATTTTCCTTTGAAGATTTAGCAAAGAGAAGGGTAACAATCAAATAGATAATTGTTCCGAAAAACAGACCATTTAACAAGCTGATAAACAACATCTTACAAACCAGGCCAACATAATAAGACACTGGCGCCCCTGGAAACACAGCCATATTGAACAGACTAATCATAAAGGTTAAAGCAAAAAATATAATGAAAATCTTTCGAAATACTGTTGATTTTAACATTGTCATTTCACTTCCTCCTCAGTATGTTTTCTATGGAGAAAATATTCTTTGTTCATAGCGTATATTCCGTTTTATAGTAAAAAGCCCTTAAAGGGCTTTTTACTTAAGCAGTATAACCAATACTTGCAGTGTGACCTCTCCTAGCTTCATCATGACTGGCTGTCACTTCAGACGTAAAATAACCAACAACACTTATGACACTAATCATCACGAATACCACTGATAACGTTTTAAATTTCATACTAACAGTCCCCCCGCTTTACTTGAGTTTGGAAATAAAGAATCTTTTCATAGAAATGCATCGCGTTGTCTTTATCTCCCATTTCATTATAATATTTTGCAGCATCTTTTGCTAAATCTTCGAGGTCAGGATACATTGACTTTACTTCTAACAATTCCATTATTTTTTCCAACTGCTCAAAATTGTTGTCAATGTATAGAGATCTTAAAAACTTGAATATCAATAATAGAACATGGTCTTTCAGCTTTTCAGATAGTTCTATACCGTTATTTAATGCATATGTACCTAAGTCCTGTTCTTTCTTTTTGAAGTAAGCTTTTGACAACATAATGAGCGGATCTAAGATTCTATTTAAATGCTCGTATCCCTGCTCTTTAAATGCTCGAATTGAATCATTAAAATGAGTAATCGCTTGTGCTAATTCTTTGTTATGAAAATAACTCAACCCTAAATTATAAAGTGCTGATCCTTTTAATCGTTTTGTTGAGTTGTCGGCGGCTTTTTCTAGTGCGTGTTGAAAATGGGGTATCGCTTTTTCGGGGCAGCCCATATCGATATAGTTTAATCCAATCACAAAAGAACATTGAATTTCTCTCACTGTGTATGTATCTTTTTCTCTGTAACAGTCTATCGCCTGTGCAATATGGTGCATCGACATGTGGGTTTGTTTCATGTGGTAATAAATTTCTGCCATCTTGTAATTGAACTCGGCACGTTCAATATCGTCGCTGACAAGAGACAGCTTTTTTTCTGCCCGCTTATAGAAGGTAATCGCATTTAGGTATTCATAGTTTTCAAATTCATACATGCCGTAGAAAAAATTGAAATAATACTCGAGCAATCCTGTTAATTTCTCTTGATCCCTTTTGATCTTCAGTGCGAGTTCCCTAAAGTTCGCCCGCTCTTTCCCATTTTCTAAAGGATTCAAGTAATCAAGCAATAATTTATGTCTGAACTCCATAAGTGAGAAATACAATAATAAATCTTGATTTTCTTCCATATGATCAAGCATTGATTTGATTTCCTCTTTATATGCTTCGGCGTCCGGTACGTTAAATCGTTGAATGTGATAATACCATTCATTGATTTTCAAACCGACGTGAGAAGAAAGCACTTTCTCCATCAGCCCTTCCCCCTCCCTCTATTTTCCCTATAATGACATATATTATCATTTCATAAATCGTCCGGCACCGAAAAGAAACCGCAAAAGAACAAAAAAAGCTTCTTTAAAGAAGCCATGTGTGTGATCGTAATTTTGATAAGGAAGAATAACTGAGCTTGAATCAGTGCCCTCGACCTCTCCTCCTGTACTCTCTAATGATACATTCAGGTCTACATCTAGTATATCCTTCACGTCATACTTGTTTTAATCGTTTCCATTTACGAATTTGAGTACGGAAATTTTTAAAAGGGGCAACGGTATTCACATGAATAAATTTATAAACTGGCCAGACAGCCTTTGCTGTAGCGTCATCCGCCCATTTTCGTTGATGAGGTTCAAACACTTCATCTTCACTCATACGATCTAACATATTACAAATAGTTAAAACATTCTGTTTGAGCTGAGCTCTTAATGCGACAAGTGATTGACAAGCATACTTCTCATTAAAAAGAGAATATAATGCGCCAAGCTGATTCCATTTATAACCTTCTGCTGGCGTATGGACAACCCTTCCTTCAGTTTCGTCTTGCTCCCATTGAAGTAGCAGGGTAGTCCAGCCAACTTGATAGGCCAAATTTTCTGCAGGAGTTCGGCTTACATCCTCTATTTGATCATCTTTCATTTCTTCTGGGATCATATCGAATTCTTCATCGTATTGATTGTACGATTTCATGATTGCTTGCTTTAAAACATCTTTTGACTCATAGCTTGTCATATGACTCACCTCTAGTTTTTTTGTGCAAATTTTTCTCGGAACATATCTTGCAAAAGTACAAAAAAGTAACTGTAGCTCATGATACTGAAATTATTCTTAATCGAGCGAAAAAGCAATAGCTCAATAAAGTAAAGCTATAAGAGCGGCTGCGAAAAAAGAAGACACTCTTTACGTTCCATCATAAACAAACACCCAGTATCTCTCCCCAGGCTCCCCTTCTTCTACAACAGCCTTCCAGCCTCTTTTTTGATAAAAAGATAAAGCCTTGTGATTGTCAGAGACACATTTGAGGGTGACCGGTGTTCCGAGCACTTTGATAGCATGTTTGAGCAGCAAATCACCAGCCCCTTGACCAGCAGCTTTTGGATGCACAAACAAGAGATGAATAAAACGATCTGGTACATAGAGCGAGATGAATCCAAGGATTTTGTTGTTTTTCTCAGCTAAGAAAATTTGCTCTTCCTGCGTATCTTGATCAAAGTCTTGCAGATTGATTTCTTCTGTATTAAGCCAGTGAAAGCTCTGACGGCGGGATGCTAAATAGATTTGTCTTAATTGTGGATAATCTTCTATGCTTGCTTCTCTAATCAACATCGCATCATCCCCTATGTTTTTTATTTGAATGTTATGTCGCCTCTAGAATGTGTTTTGCCTGTGTTCTGCCTGCCAATAACAATTGATCACTGAACTGCGAATCATTGACAGCTCGTGCAAGAGCAATTGTACCAATCATGCTGCTTACTAGTGCGTAACTCTTAGAGAGATCTATGTTTCCAGCATCAGCTATAAACGCCATAAATCGTTTCAGTTCATCAGTATAAACTTTCCGTACCTCTTGCGATAATTGAGAAATCTCCCCTGCAAGCGCAGGCAGTATACAGCCGACCTCCGTCTGATCACGGTGAACGGAACTTAAATAGAATTCAATGATCGTCTGAATTCGAGGCTGATCTGCTTTCTTGTTTGCAACACTTTGCAGCAGCTTTATCGTATCAGTAATAGCAAAATGAAAAGCCTCTATCACCAACTGATCCTTGTTCTTAAAGTGAGCGTAAAACCCTCCATGAGTTAGGCCTGCCCCTTTCATAATGAATGGCAAACTGATATTACGAACGCCATTTGTTCGAAATGCTCGTGCAGCACTTGCAATGATTTGCTCTCTCACTTTTGACTTATGACCTTTCGGATAAGGCATCTTCTTTCTCCCCTCCTTCACTTTAACTCTTGCTAAGTGTGTTTATCAAAATATTATAATCATCATATTTTCGAGTGTCAATTGACTGAAATCCAACTTCCCTCACTTAGATGGGATTGACTTCATTAAAATATGATGGATATAATATATTATGATCATCATATTTTGAAGATGGAGGTGCAAGAAATGATTCATTTAGAAACAGTAGATACATTAGTGATCGGATCAGGTCCGGGAGGCTACGTGGCGGCATTACGTTCAGCTCACCTCGGCATGAAAACAGCGATTGTAGAGCGTGATCAATTAGGTGGAGTGTGTACCCATGTAGGCTGTATCCCATCTAAAGCACTGATAGCAGAAGCAGAGCGTTTCAAACTCCGCACACAATGGAGTGGTTTTCAAGAAGGCGGCTCTTTCAATGAAGCTCAAGCGTTCAAAAAAGCTGTTGTGGAAAAACAAGCTGGAGGCGTCCAATTTTTGCTAAAGTCAGCGGGAGTTACCATTCTGGAAGGCGAGGCAAGCTTAATCGATCAGCATACAGCGGTGATTCAACTTGCCGAAAAAGGTAAAAAGCGAATCAACTTCAAACACCTAATACTTGCAACTGGTTCCCGTCCAATTGAAATGAGATCACTCCCTTTCGGGGATCGTATATTGTCTTCAACTGAAGCACTATCCCTTCCTAATATTCCGAAAAGCCTTGTCGTAGTTGGGGGTGGTTATATTGGGGTTGAACTTGGACAGATGTTTGCAAGGTTCGGGGCAAACGTCACCATTTTGGAAGGCGGCAATCAAGTATTGCCTGGCTTTGAAAGTGAACTTGTCTCACCTGTCGTTCGACAATTGAAAGAAGATAACATCACCCTGATTACAGGAGCAAATGTCACAGATGCCAAGCAGCATATAAACGGAATTGATCTTCATTATGAGAAACAGAAAGAAAGCTACACGGTGAAAGCGGAATATGCTCTGATTACTGTCGGAAGAAAACCAAATACAGATGGAACATTAGGTCTTGAATCTATCGGGTTGTCTATTACCCAACACGGACTGATTGAAATTGATGAACAATGCAAAACATCCATTCCGCACATATATGCCATTGGTGATATCACCAAGGGTCCTGCTCTGGCTCATAAAGCTTCCTATGAAGCGAAGGTGGCAGCTGAAGCAATCGCTGGGAAACCTTCGATAATAGATTATAAAGCGATCCCACTTGTTGTGTTTTCCAGCCCAGAATTGGCGAGTGTCGGAATGAGCGAAACAGATTGCAAGCAACAATCCATTCCGACTGTCATTGGAAAATCAATGTTCTCCATTAATGGTCGAGCACTGGCACTAAAAGAACCAGAAGGATTTGTGAAGATTGTAGCCCATGCTGAATCTGGACTTATTTTAGGAGCACAAATCGTAGGTACAGAAGCATCTACTCTTATATCAGAACTTTCTCTCTCAATTGAAGTTGGTGCTACAGTAGAAGATTTAGCAATGACGATTCATCCTCACCCAACATTAGGTGAAATAATCATGGAAGCTGCAGAAATGGCCACCCGTAAAGTTGAAAAATATCTATCACGATAATTGTTTAATGTGTAGTTTCTACAATTGAGCAAAATAATCGCCATAGCCTATTTATTTAGGAATAGGCTATGGCGATGTCAAATGAGTATTAATATTAAAACGTCGGTCAATTGATCATTAATTGGATTCTACTTCGCGCTTTTTACCAAGCTTCATAGATAACTGAACGCCAATCATCAGCATGACGATGACAAGCATTGCCACAATAGAAGCATAAAAATGTCCGCTTAGATCGAAAACTAAGCCAATGAAAAACGGACCGAATCCTCCCATGATATACCCGCCCATCTGCGACATGGCGGACCAAGTTCCGGCTTCCTCTGGAGTACGCGTCTCTATAATCGGTAGCATGAGCGCTAAAGGAAATAATCCACCTGCACCCATACCTAGGAAAATGACAGCTGGCAAGATTGGCATCGGCAGAAGAAGAAAGATGAGACCAATCAGCTCAGACAGACTGCATAAGATGAGAAATAATTTCGGTTTTCCTAATCGAGTAACGACCGCTGGAACGAGTAGTGCCACCGGAATCTGAATGAGTGTAAATATGGTCAGCAGCATGGCAGCATATTGCGGACTGTTTCCGAAACTAAGAGCAATCGGTGAAATCCATGCCGTCAAAGAATAAAACATGCTGGACATAAAGCCAAAAAACAAGGTAAATTGAATCGCCTTTTTGTTTCGCAGCGGCAATTTTAGCGGCAAGGCAACAAAATCACTCTGCTCATTTTTGCGAGCAATACCTACCCAGAGAATAAGCGCGATCACCCCTAGAATAGCCCAGCAAGACAATGCAAACGGAAGATGGTGACTGCGCAGGTAAATCGGAATGGTGAAGCCGGAAGCAAGTGCTGCACCTATTGTCATCGAAATGGAATACACACTGACGATACCAGGATTTCTCGGGAAATACTTTTTAATAAAACTAGACAATAAAGGACCCGCGAAGCTAATCCCTACCCCTCCTGCAAATGCAGTCATAAGCAGGATAGCGACTGATTGGCTTGTACCCCGCAGCGCTGTAGCGATCGTGATGAGAAGAATCGAGAAAAAAAGCGTTCTCTCTAAACCAAATCGCCTGCTGAGTGTCGTCGCAACGGGAGCAAATACCCCCATACAAAGGACAGGTAAAGTGGTTAAAAGACTTGCTGTCAGTGCGTTCACACCAAGCTCTGATTGGATCATACTCATCATAGAAGCGACGGACGTAATGATTGGGCGCAAGTTTAATGCTGCTAAAAATAAAGCGGCTAAATAAAATATTTTTTTCATCAATGCACTTCTTCCTCTCTCAACTTGTTGAAGTTACTTTGAGTATAAATCCGCCGCATTCATTGATCAATACAATAATTCGTATTATGATGATAGTAAAAAACTATGATTAATGAAGGGATGACAAATGGATACTCGGCATATTACATATTTCATGGCAGTATTTGATCATTTACATTTCACAAAAGCTGCTGAGCAATTAGGGATATCACAGCCTACATTAAGCCAGCAGATTCGGCTGCTTGAAGCAGAAGTTGGGATGCCGCTCTTTGATCGAATCGGCAAAAAAGTCGTTGCAACCGAAGCGGGTTCTCTGCTTTATCAATATGGGATGAAAATGCTTCAAGCTGAAAGAGATGCAAAAAATGCGATGAAAGAACTATTATCTGAAAAACGGGGAAACGTTCGACTTGCCGTTCTCCCCTCCGATCTTGACTTTCAGCTTGTTCCGCTTTTTGTAGAATTTAAAACACTTTATCCCGAAACCAATTTGAAAGCATATTCAACGATCTTCGTTCGTGAAGAAGTACTGTCGCATAAAGTGGATCTCGGCATCGGGCTGCGAGGGCCTGCGGATAAGCGGCTTATTCAAATTCCACTTGGAAGTGAGCCCTACGAATTATTTGCTCATTCAGAAAGTGAACTAGCCCAAAAATGTGAAGTGACATTGGAAGAGCTGACGCAGCATGCTTTGGTCATGTATCCGAAGGGATATCTAGGAAGAGATTTAGTAGATGACGTATGTAAAGAACAGGGTGTTGAACTAGACACTGTCATGGAAGTTGGTTCCGCATCTTCATTATTGCAGCTGGTTGAAGCCGGCATCGGTGCAACCATTCAGCCGCGAGGATTGCTGCAACAACATGCGACATGGTCAAATATTGTGTCGATTCCTATTGCTGATCCGGCACCTGTTCGTCACTTAGAATTAACTTATTATGCAGATCGATTTGTCAGTAAAGCACAGCAGCAGCTATCTGAATGGCTGATTGACTTTTTCAAATCAAAAACAAACGAAAAATGAGGGTAAAACATGAAGAAGGTAAACAGCGTATTTACAAGAACAAACCGGATAGTAATTCGTCAATTTGATCTACAAGATATTGAGGCATTTTATCAGTATCGAGCAACCCCCTCTATTGCAATCTATCAATCCTGGGAAAACTATTCGTATGAACAAGCTGAATCATTTGTTTAGCAACAAATGACGCAAACACCTAATCAACCAGGGACATGGTTTCAATACGCCATTGCATTTTCTGAATCCAATCAACTGATAGGAGATTGCGCCATTCATACACTTGACAGTGAGCCTAGAATCGTCGAAATCGGATTTACACTCGCACCTGAATTTCAAGGAAAAGGCTATATTCAAGAAGCCTTGAGTTCAATGATCGAATATATTTTCACTACACTGAACAAGCATAAAATCATTGCCTATACTGATGTGCGCAATGAAAAATCCATTCGAGTGCTGGAACGTTTAGACATGAGACGCGAAGGACATTTGCTTCAAAATGATATGTCAAAAGGACATTGGGTTGATGAATATCAATATGCGATTCTTCAATCAGAGTGGGCCGCTTAAGCGGCATTAAAAGACGCTCTTGATAAACCTTCTATATACATATAGAACTTTTCTATAACGCTCACCATGCTTTCTTTTTTTATAATAGAAAAAAAGAAATGTGGTGGCGTATATGTCTACAACGATCGGAATCATGGGCGGGATGGGTCCTTTAGCAACGGTTGATCTGATGAAAAAAATCATTTCACATACTCCAGCGATAAAAGATCAGGATCATCTTCATGTGATTGCTGATAATTATCCCCAAATTCCTGATAGAACCAATGCCATATTTGGGAAAGGCGAAGATCCTACAGAATATATGATTGCATCAGCTAAAAGATTAGAACGCGCAGGAGCGGACTTTATTCTGATTGCATGCAATACCGCTCACTTCTTTTTAGAAAACGTACAACAATCCACTCATATCCCTATCATGAATATGCCATTAGAAACCGCAAATTACCTAATCAAACATCACTATACGTCTGTGGGCTTACTATGTACTGATGGCACATTAAAAACCAAGCTCTACCAAAAAGCTTGTGCTCATCACAAGATTGATGTCATGACCCCAAGTGAAGAGCTTCAGAAAAATGTCATGAATGGGATATATGCAGTGAAAGTAGGAAAATTGAGTAAAGGCGAAAGTGAACTGGCATTAACTTCAGAAATTTTAATCAATCAAGGAGCCGAAGCCATCATTGCCGGCTGCACAGAAATCCCTTTAGTTCTAAGGCCAACCAAAGCTGTGAAAGTGATTGACCCTACTGTCATTTTGGCGAAAGAAGCTGTAAAATTGGTGTATGAGCTTGAAAAGCTAAACATTTAAAGAACGTCATATAAGGGGATAACATGAATTTTGAGAATATAGAAGCGTTTATTTATGTATGCCAGCTAGGCAGTATCAATAAAGCTGCAGAAGCACTCTATTTAACCCAGCCTTCTGTTTCGGCACGTATTCAATCGTTAGAAAAGGAATTAGACCTGAAATTATTTGATAGACAGAGAAATAAATTATCTCTGACGGAAAAAGGTGAACAGTTTTACCCGCATGCCAAAAAGATTCTCCATTCTTATCAAGAAGCAAAGCATAGTCTCAAACAAACGATGATCCCTTATGAATTGACAATTGGATGCGCATCCTCTATTTCCAATAATCTATTGCCTAACATATTGCCCGCCCTAAAAGAAAAATACGAAAACCTGAAAGTGAAAATTGTAACAGGACATTCAAAGGATGTTGTCCAAAAAGTGATTAACAACCAAGTAGACTTTGGCATTGTCAGAACTGAAACACATCCTCAAATTGAATCAATCCCTATTTTCAGCGATCCAATTGGGCTGTTCGTCCCAACTCATCATCCGCTTGCCAGCCTTGACAATATCAATATGAAAGAACTAGAAGAACAGCCTTTTATTTTCTTTGACTATGGGTCATTTGATTGGTTGATGCTTCACCGATTATTTCAAAAAAACAACATCACACCGAACATTTCCATTGAGGTTGATCACATGGAAACCGTGCTACAAGGAATGGGCCTATCGTTTCTTCCTCATCATTGCGTTAGAAATGAGGTAGAACAGGGAACATTAAAACAAATTTCAATCGATCCATCCATCAATTTCAACATCAATATCGAGTTCATTTATAAAAAAGGGAAATCCAAATCCGTTTTCATTGATCAACTCAAACAGTTTTTTCATGATTTAGATTAAAAAGCCCTTTACAGGGGCTTTTCTTCTTTCACTATTGTTTTTCCACTGGATGAATGTCTTCTCCCAAAAAAGCGGTATTAGGATCCCCACTCTTTTCTAAAAACTCAGCCATTTCTTGCAGCTCTTGATTGATACGGTTATTTCTTGGCATATCTGGGTTTAATAGAAGCATGGAGTGAATCGTTGTTGCTGCTTCATACAAAACATGTTGATCGTTTATCTGTTGGATGCATTGTTTCATACGATTGAAAAACCATTCGATCTCTTCTGTTTCTTCCATCGGATAATGTGCCATTTTGAATAGATTCTGCTGACGAAGGTCCTGCCTCTCAAATATGTGTTCAAGCTCTTCTTTACTGACATACAAATCCGAAGCTTCCTCCTCAACTTCTACTACTTCTACCATCGCATCTTCAGCTGTATATAACTTCTCAATAAAATCATCGAAAGTTTCTGCCAGCTTAAAATCTACTTCCAGCTCTAAATCAAAATAGTGAATAGAAGGATGTTCCTTCGTTTCTCGATAATCCATGGCGATCCATGTATCTTCTTCTCCGCTGATGATCACAAGTCCCTCAGGCAGATCCAATTCATTACTTAACCGAAGACTATTCATGATGCCATCATCTTTGGCGATTCCTCTTAAATGGTCAAATTGAACATGATCCTCAGCCCATGAATTCGGCTGTTCGGTTGGAAAAGCATTACGAACTGTAAACCCGCCATTCCATTCTAAAATGAGCTTTTTGTATGTATCAGGTAAAATGACTCCAAGTGTGCCCTCTGCTTCATGAATTTGTTCCTCATCTATCTTTTTTAACGTAAAAGGACTCTCTTCTTCTTTCTCCCAGAATGATTTCAAATTGGGTGCCTCCTCGTATCTATTGAGATAAGTATAACATTGACCAAATGTTCATTTGCTCATTCTACTTCATAAAAAAAACAGACTCTTAAAGTCTGTTTTAATCTTGTCTATACGTTTTCAGAGGTTGTATTTCGATCAATCATAGTCGTGTTTCGATTTGATTTTTGTTCCTCCATTGTTGTATTCCGAATTGATTTTGTTTCAATGATTTTTAAAGTTTCTGCTGTTGAAACACTTAACAATACAATGGATAAAATGATTAGTAATTTTTTAATAATCATACAGACACTCTCCTTTTTGAATATCATTTTGAGCCTTAAGAGCCTTTTTGTAATATTCGGCAGCTTTTTCAAAGGCCCCTTTTTTTTCATAAAATAACCCGACACTTTGAGCAAATGCTTCCACATAGACATGTAGTTTCTTTTCTTCAAAAATATCAAACACTTCTTTCAAAGCTTGTTCATCAGTATCCATATAAATAGCTTTTAATGCTTTAAATAACAAGACACTTAGCGAATCATTTACCTTTGAGGAATATATAAGTCCATCTTCAACGAGCAGATCCGCTTCATCAGTTTGATTAGACTTGTACAGCGACCAACACAAACTAAATAGAGTGATTGGCGTTATGTCACTTTTTTCTGAAGAAATGACATCTAACACTTCTTTATAATGCTTTATTGCCTCTGTATACTTTGATTGCCTATCATATGTATTACCAATATTTAATAATGTTTTTGCTACTAAACGTTGATCGTTTGCGCCCACAGCAATTGAATAAGCAGTCTTTAAATGTTGCAGCGACTTTTCATATCTCATGAAATCATCATAATTTCCTGCTATGACAATTAGGCTTTGAATTTGACGAACTCTATACTGTTCATGTTCTTTATAAATATCTAGTGCCTTTATGATGTGATGCATAGACACATGCGTTTGCTTCATAATATAGTAGGCCTCAGCCACCTTGAAGTGAAACTCCGCTTGCTCAATATCATCGACAACCAATGCGAGCTGCCTCTCAGCGATCTTGTAATATTGAATAGCCTGTATGTATTCTTTCTTACTAAATTCATGCATTCCTCTAAAAAAGGCATTGTAATATTGCAACATACCGGAAAGTTGATGATTAGAATTCTCAATTTTATCAACCAAATCAGAAACAGAAGGTGATCTTTTTTCTGAAGGCTTGATATAATCAAGCATAAGCTGATGTCGAAAGCACATCAATTGATAATAAATGAGTAAATCTTGATCTTCTTCCATCCGTTCAATTTCTTGTTCTACCTCAGCTTTCAAAATCTCTGCATCTGGAACGCTGAATTGCCGAATCATTTTATACCATTCATTTATTTTCACACCTACATGTGAAGAAAGAACTTTCTCCATCCCTTATTCCCCTTCCACCAAAATCCCTTATATGACATTTATTATCACATACAGTAATTTACAAAGCACCGAAAAGAAACCGCAAAAAGAACGATTGTTACATCAATAAACCTTTGACACAATTCATGATCATCACAAAACAAAAAGGCAGACTCATTTCAGTCTGCCTTCATCTTCTAGATTTCCATGAGAACACCTTTTGTCTTCAGGTAATATGCAATGAATCATTTAACCACTCTTCACAATGTTCAAGAAGCCATCTCAAATATTCCACATATTGACCCACATGATAGCCATCACAAACAGCATGATGTACTTGAATGGCAACGGGCAAAATGATTTTTCCTTCTTCCACCTTAAATTTGCCTATCGTAAATATTGGCAGTAAATAAGCTTCATCTGTAGATACATTAAGGTTAAAAGAAGTAAAATCAATCCACGGTAGACTTGAAATATTGAACATGTTTTCTGGCATATGAGGTTTCGGAAATAGGCTGCTGCTTTTGCTATATGTTTCAATGTCGGCTACACAGCTTTTATAAAACTGAGCAAAGTTTTCATCATAAGGCGTCCAAATACTTGAAAACGTCTTTGTTTCTTTATTTAGAATTGTATAACTAGGATGGAGAATCTCCCAGTAACCAAGCTCATCGTTCACTTGATCCATCCGAAACTCAGGAATTTTTTGCACAGCTCTTGCTAACAAATAAATTTGCACAGGATATACTTTTAGCTTTTTTTCTTTTAATATTGCATGTAATTTCGTGATGTCTAGATTGACCACCAAGCTATATGAGCATCGGGTTAATGTCATATAATGATGAAAGTGCTCTTTTCGCGGGTAATTTTCGTCTATTTGTTTAAACATTTTTTATCTCCTCCTGAATTTGATTTACTGTATTCAGGAGGAAACTTTATCTGTTTTCACCACCACAATCATCCTTTCAAAAGATATGTCATGTTTCTGTCTATTCAAAGTCTACCATGAGCTTTGCTTACGATAAAGCCTTCAGCAACTCTTCGTAAGTCATCTTGCCCAACGTGAATTTTTCTAGTGCTATATATGTTTTCTCCGCTGAGGTATTCATTCTATTATGACATTCATTCACTAGCTCATGTTCATTTGGTAATGGTTCATGTATATGTTGTGTTCTTCGAAATGCTTCATAGTATCTTATACCAAATATTCTTTGGGACATCGCATTGATGTGAATTCCGTCCGGATTAGATATAAGGCCTTTCGCAGTAACATAATAACAATTTTCATGATGTTGTGCATATTTTTGTAGTTCCTCATTAATACGTTGATATTCCACACACCCTGCGCCAAATGCTGCCTTTCCCAAGAAATCGCCCAAACCTCCTATCAAAAGCGGAATGTTAGGGACAGATAATTCAGTTCTTAGTTCATGAAATAATCTTCGTATTTTTTCATCGTATTCTTTGTATTTCCCATCTTGGCTGTCACTTTCTCCTTGATGCCATAATATCCCGTCCAATTCGCTATCTTCCTTTGCAAATTTAGCTTCATTTATTGCATGACGAAATAATGCCCCATCTCGTGACCACTCATCAATGGAACTGCCACCTTCGGCACATGGAATAAGACCAATCTTTTCTCCCTCATGATCCTTGCACCAAGTCTCCGCGAAGGAAGCCGCCAGTCCTACACCAGCGACCGGCCTATCAAAATGAATAGGTTCAGTCATCATTTGCCATCTTCCATTTCGCAGCATCATGATTCTTTCATTATAAATCGGAGGCACTTCATGCTTGAAGCCTCGACCCGCCATATTAGATTGTCCAATTAGTAAAAATGATTTCATACCTTTCCCCCTCTAAATATTTTATCAAATATATATTTACCTGAACGTTATCATTTCACCCTTCCTTTGTTTTTCATATTTGTCTACTTTTGTCGAAAGGATAGTAAATAGGAATTACTTAGTGTAATATCCTTATGCATCTATCAATCAGGAGGATCTACTATGAAAAAATGTTTTGTATTATTTTTTATATGTTTATTATTGTTAACAGCTTGTAACAGTGCAGCATCTACTAAAAAACAGCTTACCACAGACAACGTGATTAAAGCTTTCAAAAGTGCTGGGCTTGAAGCAGAAAAACCAACTGATCTTGAACAAAAAGAGTTTGGAAATATAAGAGAAGAAGGAAAAAGGATTCTCATTCCTTCTTTAGGTGAAAATGCTGGTGGAAGGATTTTTAAATTTGGAAATGAAACTGATCTTAAGCAAGCAAAATCTTATTATGATGAGTTGGGCAATGCTGGATCTATGTTTTTCTCTCACACATATTCAAAAGGGAACTTCTTATTACAAATGAATGGGGAAATGAAAGATTCTGAATTTGAAGAATATAAGAAAGTGATGGATAAGGAAATAGATTAGTCTAATTTTACTTCTTGCTTCTTTAATTTTTAAAAAAGGAGGATTCCGATGGTCCCTATTTCAGATGGCGGCGAACAATTATAATGAACTAAAACACATCTAAATGGTGAAGTAACGAGGAGGTTCTTGGTTAGTGACACAGGAAAATAAGGCATCAAAAAGTTTGTTAATTACTTTACCCGCCGCTATTATCGCAATTGTATTGATTTTAGGGAAAATTGATACACCTGTAACAAACATTTTATTTTATGTAGTAGCTTTTGGTGTAATTGGTTTAACTGTTTCAAGCTTAATAAAAGACTACAAAAAAAAGAAAAATTGATGACTTTCGAAGGTGTAGCTATGAAAAACAGGATAATGAGTCCTTCAATAGCAGAAATAAGGTTACCAAAATACGGTTTTATGATCTTAACCACACTATGAAACTATTGTATTGTTAAATGGCTCACCTGTCGTATCTTAAATTGACCACACTGAAAAAATACAGTGTGGTTTTTCATTTCACTAATGTTTTCTTTTGTTTTAGAAATACAACAAAAGCCACTCTTGACTATCTCAAGAATGGCTCTGTATCAACATCTTTTCATACGATTCCGACTGGGTTCGAACCAGCGATCTCTCCCCGTCAAGGTGAATGACCTTATCCGAAACTTCCAGATGTTCTCTTAAAAATTTAATAAGATTCTATGCTAAGCCTTTCTAATAAAAAATGTGCACTTCTGAAGAAAACTGAAAGTTGCAAAACAAAAAATTGAACAACCAATTTTAAAGGAAGAATTTAATTGTTTTTCTAAACTAATCTCTCCCATCTTAGGGAATGAAATATAAATTCTTTATGATATAATTCAATATCAGTTTAAAAAAGCCTTTGTTGAACTTTAACAAACGATCCGGATTACGTCACAAGAAGCTTTTATAAAATGTATTTTTAGGAGGTTAACATTAGTGAACAGCTCCCCCAATGAATTGAAACTTACCATTCCAACAGGATGTGACAATGCTCCCAGGAAGCAAATAATCATTGATTTTACAGTAGCTATATTAACACGGCAGAATGAAGTAATTAATGAATATGCGGATGAATCTATTATATGGTTTCAGTTAAAGGATAATACAAAGCTTGAAGGACGAAATACCTTAATCTCCACTTTGTACAAAGAGGACAGAGAAATCGTTAGCGCCCTTGAAATTTACCAAGTAATCACACACGGAAAATTCGCTTCAATAAATGGTGTAATGTTATTAGCGAATGGTTTAAAAATTGATTTCTGCGATGTCTATATTTTTAGTAGTGCTGCAAAATCTGGAAAGATAAAGGAAATCAAATCATATAGGATTTAAACGGTACTGGTCCATTTATTAAGTGACTCAAAAGGCGTTGCGTACAAATTTGATACGTTTTTCAGATATAATAAGTGTAAAAACACCCTAACAAAAAGTAAGGGTGTTTTTTAGCGAGGTATTTATTATTTATAGTTTTTTTGTCCTCCATAAGTAACTCCATTAGACTCAGACATAATACAAACACTTCGGCATGGCCAGAGTTGATAACATCCTCCAAATTTAAAGCCCAAAATGGTGTCTACATAAATCCTTGTTATGTATGTTTTTAAGGTGCTATTTAATAATATGTTAGCAATTTTACTTCTTCGATGTGACTAATTAACAAAACAAAAAAACCCTTGCTAGGCAAAGGTTTGAACGATGATTCCCACTGGGTTCGAACCAGCGATCTCTACCCGTCAAGGTGAATGACCTCTCCGAAACAAACAGATGTTCTCTTAAAAAGACTGATTTAATAAGATTCTATGATGAGCCCTTCCGATAAAAAATGTGCATTTCCGAATAAAACCGAAAGGGTTCGTCCCCAATAGCCCCAAAAAACAGACCCTACAGGTCTGTTTTAATTTTGCCTATACGTTTTGAGTTGTGTTTCTAATATCTTTTGATCAGCAGCCGTAGTCTTCAAATCGACCTTGTTTCCCATACTCATCTGCATATACTATTTAGCATGCTTCAGCATAAGCGAAACGCTGTTTCTGCTCTAAATACTGAAAGACCTAGGGCAACTGCTTCTCATTTAAATTAATAAAATAAATCGGTTTATACCATTTTAACAAGTAGAAATATCTCATCCTTATTTTAATATTGGCTTACGT
>NZ_JBNWEN010000002.1:0-6064 GCF_050496725.1 Bacillus sp. MM09(2025) | reverse complement strand
AAAAAGCTGGCGAAACCGCCATCTTTTTAAAAACCAAAACCTCAAAACCTAAAAGACCAAAGACTAAACCAAATTTCCCCGCAGGGGGAGATTTTTTTTTGATTTTTGAACCATGCTGCACAACAAAAAAACAGACCCTAAAGGTCTGTCATTTTCATGTTACAAATTAAATTCAATACATCATGTTGCATTCCTTGAAGCAACAGAAACGCTGTTATCTTGCGTCGCTAAACCATAAACTGGCGCAACAGCCACAGCTAAAATCAAAACGGCAGCCATAATTTTTTTAAACGTCATATTCAAAATCGCCCCTTTGAATCAGTTTCTGAACTTGGATCATCTTCTTGTAAAAAAATACAGAATCATCCAGTCGTTCTATGTCATTATAAAATCTTCCAGCCTCTAAAGCTAGGTCTTCTAAATAAGGATAACCACGACTATATAAAAGTTGATCGAATTTTTGATTGACTTCAACACTAGGTGAAACCGTCACATATAACTCATGAAGCACATTAAAAAGATCGACAAACATATAATCATCATACTTTTCAGCATAGCTTTTTCCCTTCACACAATAGTCAAGAGCTTCTTCCTTTAGTCCCTGCTTAAAGAAAATGATGGCTAAATCATAACAAGCTTGTACAACCTCTTTAGCACCGATCTTCTCGCCTAACTCTAATGCACGTTGGTAATATACTGTTGCTTTCGCAACATCATCTTGTTTATTAAAACAGTTTCCTAAATTCAACAAACCCTTAGTCGTAATGTAATCATGGCCAAGTGCAATAGATTCCTGTAAAGCTAATTTCAAATGGGGAAGTGCCTTCTCATAACTGACCAGATCGTCATAATTTCCCGCAATCACGAATCTACACTGGATTAACCTAACTTGATATATACTGTTTGCCTTATAAGCATGATACGCCTGTTCAACATAATACATAGATAGATGTGTTTGCTTCATGTGATAAAAGATTTCTGCCATTTTGAAAAAGAACTCCGCACGCTCCAATTCATCAGCTACTTTATCAAGTTTTCTTTCAGCATAGCGATAAAATGTAATAGCTTTTATGTACTCCCCTTTAGAAAACTCATACATCCCTCTGAAAAAATTGAAGTAGTACTCCATAATACCAGTAAGCCTTTTCCCTTCACCTTCGACAGCTCTCAAATAATCAGCTTTGTTGACAGTATTTTTTGATGGATTTACGTATTCAAGCATCTGTTCATGGCGAAATTCCATTAGCTGAAAATAAAGAACAACCTGTTCGTCTTCCTCCATCAAATCCAGTTCATTCTTAACTTCGTTACGGAGAATCTCTGCATCTGTCACATTCAACCTTTTGATATGTCGATACCACTCATTAATCTTCTGACCAACCACAGGCGCTGCAATAGTTCCCATACCATCAATCCCCCGATACATCGCTTTTTTATGTTAAATCCTAGCACATGAAATACGGCTATAACTTGCTTGCGTTTCCATTTTTGAAAATTTTCGGTATCTCGCAAACGTTTTTTAAAATGAATTCAGCAGACAAAACGAAAAAACGCATTTAAAGCCCTTATAAGCGTTTTTAACTCATCCCCCTATTTGAATTACCTGAACAAAAATAAAAGCGCTCAGAATCGAATCTGAACGCTCTCAACGGCATTTTTGAAATACAGCCTTGATATTTTTATAGGTTTAATCATTCAAATCAATCTTTGTCACAAACTCAAAACGAGTCAATCCATTGCTATGACTAGCTTCAATTTGTTTTTTTCTTCCGTAGTACCCCCCTGTTAGAGTGGGGGGGGTTCACGTTTGGCTCTCGGTGCTTCGCTTTTCGTTGCCACTCGACGACTGTCGTCGTCTTCCGCTGCGCACCTTCGCCAAACAAAACAAACGCACAAATATTTCTTTAATCTTATCATTTTTGACTCTTTCATGCCAACGGTACAATGCCTCGCATTCTGCTTTGAACGGAGAGAAAACCCACAGCACCTATTTAGGTGCATAAGTGGGCACTGGTTCTCCAGTGACTCTTTTCGGGCTCTGCCCAAACCCGCCAACGGTAAGCCCGTTGGATCGCAAATATTCAAACCCCCTACCCCCGATCTTCGGGGGATGCCCCTTCGGCGGGCGCAAACAAACGGGGTTTGTTTGAATCAATAGGCTTTGGGTGTGGTGAATGAGTCAACTCCTTAATGCTCACTTTCGTTCCGCTTACCGTTGACTCATGCCGAATGTTTTTCACTCCATTTTTTAAACAGTAACGCTCCTTTTGAGTGCACACTTTTCCGAAACAACACAAAACAAACACGAAACTTAATTCAAAGCTTTTGAACCCTTGTTGCTACTGATTTTTTTGCAAAACGCTCCCTTTCTTTGTGTGCAGGTGCGCTCCTTTTCAAACACAAAACGTTACTCAATTCTTCTCACTTTTCCTTTTTATGGTGTGGCAGTTTTGCCGTTTCTGCCACATTACCGCATTTTTCTCCTAAAAAAAGGTGTGTCAGAATTTCATTTTTAGGCACATTCCTTTCAAAAATCGCAACCGCCACGAAACAAATCACACTGGGATTTCAAACATAAAGTGGTTGCAGTTTTCCCTTATGCTCTTTTCACCTTTTCCTAAATGTCTCCGGCGACACTTATCAAATTTTTTCTCTTTCAACCCGCTACGCAAAACAAAAACATTTTGCCTTTTGATCTAGGAGGGCGTAGCGTATACCGTAGCGAATGAATCATAAAGAGGTGAACCCGCTATGAAACCCGAAACCTATCTTTCTTCACAAGACATTGCAAACAAGCTCAATGTCTCCAGCGTCACGATACGCAAATACGCCGCCATGCTTGAGAAAAATGGCTATAATTTCGCCAGAGACACTAAGGGATGGCGTCAGTATAATGAGTCCGATTTATCCGCTATGGAGTATATATACACACACTCTAAATTGAGTGGTAAATCACTAGAAGAAGTAGCCAAACTTGTAGCGACCTTGTATCGGTCAAACTTGTCCATATCGGATACCGCTACACCGCTACAAGATGTCAATGTCGCCGATCTCATTCAAAGACAAGAAGAATTCAATCGTGCCATCCTAAAACGACTCGAACAATTTGAAGAACAGCAAAAAAAGCGAGATGAAAATCTCATGCTCGCTTTGAAAGAATCCATTGAAACAAAAAAAATGATTGCTGCTGCTCAACAAAAAAAGTGGTGGCAATTTTGGAAATAGGACACCCATGAAAATGGCGCACTTATACACACGCCTGTGTGAGTGCTAAAATCTCTCGATTTCCGTCAAGCGTGTAAAGAAGAAGCCGACTTAATAGCTGGCTTCTTCTGATTCTTCAAACCACAATGCAATGAACAGCAAAGTACAAATAATGAATGCTCCTAAATCCATCACATTAATTACAATCGTCATCACATTCACCTCCACAGTGAACGGATTCTACCACAAAAATATTCCTCAAAACGAAGCTCTAAAAAATAAAAAAAATGATTGCGGACACCGCAAACAAAAAACATTTCTGCTTAAATTTATCTTAAATGCATTGTATTGGTAATAGAGATGATATAACTTTAAAATTGGAATCTATAAAAGAAAGATAAGGAGAATCTATATGAACAAAATTATTAAATATTTTGTAGCATTATTATTATGTATCTCAGTTTTTACTATGGGTAACAGTTATGCTGAGGCAGCTTCATGGAAATTAGTAGACTCAAAAAAAGTGTCAAGTAGAGTGGGCCCTAATGGTATAAAACTATATGGAGTCAAAACAGGAAAAGCAAGAATCTGTTTGAAAGATCAATTCGGCGGCTTACGAGTTGATGTATACGATAACGATGGCAAAGGAGTTCAACAATCGAAACTGATTCTTAACGCTGTTTTCATCGGCAACAATAAATGTGTTAATTTCAATGCAAAACCTTACATCGACGGATCTAACAAAAGTGCTGAATTTATAGTTTTACCAACACGTGAACCACTAACTTCATACACTCTCCAATTATGGCATTATAAATAAAAACGAAAAATCCTAGATTAACAAATCTAGGATTTTTCGTTTTTATTTATAAAATTATCAAAACAATTAGAGCCCCAACACCATAATTATTTAATACACTTTGTGTAAAATTATTAAACCTCTCCTATTGTTCCTTTTTTCTTAATACATCGTATTTTTCAACAAATTGATACAAAAAGAACAATCAAGGTATGATTGTATAGTGAACGAGACGGTGGTGAAATTATATGGATAACCAAAAAACATGGCACTCTATCAAATCATTAGAGAAAGAACTTTTTGAAATTAACGACAAACAACTAAAAGAAGCTTTAAAAGAAAATAGGAGGATTTAAAATGAAAGAACATACAAAAACAATAAGTTCTAGAACATTAATTAACATAATAGGCATATTCATTTTTATAGGACTAGCTTTATCTCCTATTACTCAATCATATTCGTCAAATCAGTCACTAGGAACATTTATGAATACAAAAAAAACAAAAGAATTTTATATATTTCTAACAGTCATATCAATATTATTTTTCACGTTATCCAATATATACTTCATTGGCAAAATAGGAAAGATAATATTCTATACAGCGCTTAGTCTTATTTTAATTATTTGTTTTTATCTTTTTATCACCACAATCTAAAAATCTCCCATCACAGGGAGATTTTATTCATATTTTTTTATAAGCATATCCACAATACTTCACATAGCTCTTCCATTCCCATGATTTGTATAAATAAGTTTATGCTACAATCTATTTTTTTCAATAAATCAATAACCATATCAAAAAAAGCAGGCTAACTAAAAGCCTGCTTTTTTATGTAATTATGTAATTCTTAATACCAACATGCCAACGTGCCATGACCTCAAACGTCTCATTGGCTACCTCATCATCATCTTCCTCAATCCGAACAAGATCGCCGTCCTCGGCATCCGTCAAATTGAGTTCCTGATGGATTTCCTTCAAGATCCCACCGTAACCGATCAGCCTTCTGGAAGCTAAAGCACCATCCAAGTAATAGACCGTATCCAAATTTTCCTCGGTCACCTCATTCCCACGTATCACATCCGTATCCTTGATAGGATACTTCGAGATTTCAAGAATCGCCTTTTGTTCTTCCATCGCTTCGCGGACTTCTTTTTCAATCGCTTCCGCATCGATTCCCTTTTTTCCTTTGACCCGCTGCACATGCACAATCGGTGTGTAATCCAATTTCATGGCACGCTTCCAAAGGCTTGTCCATTCTGCTTGCTTGATATAGCTTTTCCCTGTGAAATAACTTCGCTTCACTGGAATTAAGACATGAAAATGTGGATGATATGTATTCTCTTCATGATTTTTCGTAATCTCTAAAGCTCTGAAAAAACCAAGTGTTCCAGATTTCACTTTTTTATATTGAAACAGCTTTCTAAAACCTTGCATCATATCAGTAATTGTTTGTTTTAAATGGTCGCCCTCAACATTTTTCACTGTCAACGTGAGAAATATCCATGCAGGCTTATATTGTCGATTCGCTTCTTCAACGATCAATTTATTGTGATAAGCAATTTTCAATGACCTTCGCCACGCACACATAGGGCATAACCTCACTTTACAAAAATAGGCTTGATATAATCGTAGTCTGCCCGTTTCTTTATCTCTTCTAAACGCAAGACATTCCGCACAATCACATACTTTCTCTGCCTTTTTCCCGTAGTAAGGCGCACCGGTACGCTTTTCAAGTCCTTCATAATGAGCCGCCATCAATGACGATCTCACTTTCTTCCCTCGCCAATCCCGCTTTTTACCTGTTGCGGTTTTGTCCTCAAGGATGCTATAATTCGATTCAGATGAATATAACAAAGCAAAAAACTCCTTCTGCGCTAGTTCTCTAGCATTCTATTATTTAAGATTCGACACCTTAATAATAGCAGATGGAGTTTTGTGCTGTCAAAATGCCTTTAAAGCCTTGACACCATTGAATTTATCGCACTTTTTCAAAATGACAATGTTTCTATATGTATCAAGATAAGAAAAGACACGATTCTGACTCCGTCAAAATCGCCC